>NZ_CP125652.1:3032500-4232500 GCF_030053135.1 Rhizobium sp. BT04
ATCGTGAAGAGAAGATTGATCTGGAGGCTTCCAGGTGTCGTGGGTTCTGCCCATGATGTCCGAGCCCAGTTCTTGTGAAACCATGGATGGCCTAGCCGGCCGGATATGGTGGAGGAACTGGAGGTAGGTGGGAAGCTTGTCGCTCTGGGCCGTTGTTGTTTGTAGTCTTTCGGGACTGTATCTGACGGACGGCTTGATTACCGTTGCCTGACCGCGCGGTATCGGATCCAATCTCGAGAAGCTGGTCTTAAGACCTGATACAAGCGAGCTGCTCGGCGTAGCTCCAATAAAGTGATCAGGTCGAACACGTTAATGGCATTGTTGGATTGACTGGGTTGTAAAAGGTAACCCGGTCTGTTGCCGTTTCTTTGAAACGGGCAACGAGATGATGAGCATTGGCAATGAGAACGATTAAGTGTCGTAAGGGCATTTGGTGGATGCCTTGGCATGCACAGGCGATGAAGGACGTGATACGCTGCGAAAAGCCGTGGGGAGCTGCGAATGAGCTTTGATCCATGGATCTCCGAATGGGGCAACCCACCTTAAATGCTTGGGAAATCTGTTCTGTTGGCTTTTGGTTTGGTCGAAGCGAATGCTTCGCAAGGCCAAGGGCCGTCGCCGGTTATCCGGCGCGCTGTCCGCAGGCCTTTGGCCGTGAGGACAAACAGGAGAGGTTTCCAAGCATTGTGATAAGGTATCTACACCTGAATACATAGGGTGTAAGAAGCGAACGCAGGGAACTGAAACATCTAAGTACCTGCAGGAAAGGACATCAACCGAGACTCCGCAAGTAGTGGCGAGCGAACGCGGACCAGGCCAGTGGCAATTGTGATTAAAGTGGAACGCTCTGGAAAGTGCGGCCGTAGTGGGTGACAGCCCCGTACGCGTAGATATCATGATTGTCCTAGAGTAGGGCGGGACACGAGAAATCCTGTCTGAACATGGGGAGACCACTCTCCAAGCCTAAGTACTCGTGCATGACCGATAGCGAACAAGTACCGTGAGGGAAAGGTGAAAAGCACCCCGACAAGGGGAGTGAAATAGAACCTGAAACCGGATGCCTACAAACAGTCGGAGCCCGCAAGGGTGACGGCGTACCTTTTGTATAATGGGTCAACGACTTAGTGTAACAAGCAAGCTTAAGCCGGTAGGTGTAGGCGAAGCGAAAGCGAGTCTGAATAGGGCGATTTAGTTTGTTGCATTAGACCCGAAACCGAGTGATCTAGCCATGAGCAGGTTGAAGGTTGGGTAACACCAACTGGAGGACCGAACCCGCATCTGTTGCAATAGATTGGGATGACTTGTGGCTAGGGGTGAAAGGCCAATCAAACTCGGAAATAGCTGGTTCTCCGCGAAATCTATTTAGGTAGAGCGTCGAGCGAATACCCCCGGGGGTAGAGCACTGGATGGGCTATGGGGACTCACCGTCTTACTGATCCTAACCAAACTCCGAATACCGGGGAGTACTACTCGGCAGACACACGGCGGGTGCTAACGTCCGTCGTGAAAAGGGCAACAACCCTAACCTCCAGCTAAGGTCCCCAAGTCATGGCTAAGTGGGAAAGGATGTGAGGATCCCAAAACAACCAGGATGTTGGCTTAGAAGCAGCCATCATTTAAAGAAAGCGTAACAGCTCACTGGTCTAAATAAGGGTCTTTGCGCCGAAAATGTAACGGGGCTGAAGCCATGCACCGAAGCTGAGGATTTGCGAGCAATCGCAAGTGGTAGCGGAGCGTTCCGTAAGCCTGTGAAGGGATACCTGTGAGGGGTCCTGGAGGTATCGGAAGTGCGAATGTTGACATGAGTAACGATAAAGAGGGTGAGAGACCCTCTCGCCGAAAGACCAAGGGTTCCTGCTTAAAGTTAATCTGAGCAGGGTTAGCCGGCCCCTAAGGCGAGGCAGAAATGCGTAGTCGATGGGAACCACGTTAATATTCGTGGGCCTGGTGGTAGTGACGGATTGCACAAGTTGTTCTGGTTTATTGGATTATCAGGGCAGCGGAGCGGTTCCAGGAAATAGCTCCACCGTATAGACCGTACCCGAAACCGACACAGGTGGTCAGGTAGAGTATACCAAGGCGCTTGAGAGAACTATGTTGAAGGAACTCGGCAAATTGCACGCGTAACTTCGGAAGAAGCGTGACCCCATTTTACGCAAGTATGATGGGGTGGCACAGACCAGGGGGTAGCGACTGTTTATCAAAAACACAGGGCTCTGCGAAGTCGCAAGACGACGTATAGGGTCTGACGCCTGCCCGGTGCTGGAAGGTTAAGAGGAGAGGTGCAAGCTTTGAATCGAAGCCCCAGTAAACGGCGGCCGTAACTATAACGGTCCTAAGGTAGCGAAATTCCTTGTCGGGTAAGTTCCGACCTGCACGAATGGCGTAACGACTTCCCCGCTGTCTCCAACATAGACTCAGTGAAATTGAATTCCCCGTGAAGATGCGGGGTTCCTGCGGTCAGACGGAAAGACCCCGTGCACCTTTACTATAGCTTTACACTGGCATTCGTGTCGGCATGTGTAGGATAGGTGGTAGGCTTTGAAGCGGGGACGCCAGTTTCCGTGGAGCCATCCTTGAAATACCACCCTTATCGTCATGGATGTCTAACCGCGGCCCGTCATCCGGGTCCGGGACAGTGTATGGTGGGTAGTTTGACTGGGGCGGTCGCCTCCGAAAGAGTAACGGAGGCGCGCGATGGTGGGCTCAGACCGGTCGGAAATCGGTCGTCGAGTGCAATGGCATAAGCCCGCCTGACTGCGAGACTGACAAGTCGAGCAGAGACGAAAGTCGGTCATAGTGATCCGGTGGTCCCGCGTGGAAGGGCCATCGCTCAACGGATAAAAGGTACGCCGGGGATAACAGGCTGATGACCCCCAAGAGTCCATATCGACGGGGTTGTTTGGCACCTCGATGTCGGCTCATCGCATCCTGGGGCTGGAGCAGGTCCCAAGGGTTTGGCTGTTCGCCAATTAAAGCGGTACGTGAGCTGGGTTCAGAACGTCGTGAGACAGTTCGGTCCCTATCTGCCGTGGGTGTAGGAATATTGACAGGATCTGTCCCTAGTACGAGAGGACCGGGATGGACATATCTCTGGTGGACCTGTTGTCCTGCCAAGGGCATAGCAGGGTAGCTATATATGGACGGGATAACCGCTGAAGGCATCTAAGCGGGAAACCCACCTGAAAACGAGTATTCCCTATCAGAGCCGTGGAAGACGACCACGTTGATAGGCCGGGTGTGGAAGTGCGGCAACGCATGAAGCTTACCGGTACTAATAGCTCGATCGGCTTGATCGTTCTCATTGACTATGCTCATCAGCCAGAGGCTGATGATGCTTGACCTTCTGTCCTCACGCGCTGAAAGCGCTGCGGACGGCGCGCCAAACGATTGGCGACGCGCTTTGCGCTTGCGGCCTCTGGCCGACGGTGCCTTGCGAAAGGTAAGACGTGTTCAAAAAAAACAGGCTAACGCCTGCCAGCTTCTCAAACATTAAGTTGCGCTTTGCCGACCTGGTGGTTATGGCGGGGTGGCTGCACCCGTTCCCTTTCCGAACACGGCCGTGAAACGCCCCTGCGCCCATGGTACTTCGTCTTAAGACGCGGGAGAGTAGGTCGCTGCCAGGTCTGCAAAACGCAACTTTTTGAAAACAATCTTCTCATTCACAGACAACGGCCCATAGCCGAAACAAAAGGGCCGCTCTCAAAGCGGCCTTTCGTGTTAAAATATATCTCGCGGGGTGGAGCAGCCCGGTAGCTCGTCAGGCTCATAACCTGAAGGCCGCAGGTTCAAATCCTGCCCCCGCAACCACTGAGACTTGAATATTTGACCATTCAAGTCGTTTCAAAGAAAGCTCCTCCGCGTAAGCGTCGAGGAGCTTTTTGCGTTTGGCCTCCGTCTCAAGCTCGCCGGCGCGAAGCTTCTCCAGATAATCGTGCTGCTTCAGTGCCTCGAACTGCTTCTCCAGGATCGTCGCGGCTTCCATCGCCGCGAGGATGCTGGCGATCCGGCCGTGCACCTCAAGGGATGCCGGCTGGTGGCCCGGGGTCTTGCCGATCACCACCTTCTGGATGAACTGGCGCACGAGGTTGATGAACGGCTGCTTGGTCTCGGTATCGGCATGCTCACGCATGTAATAGAAGGCGGAATTGAGGACCAGCTCCACGGCCTCGGGGCGGACCTCGGCCTTCAGCTTCCTGATCCTCCCCCCGAAATCCTCCTCCGCCGGCGCTTGGCTCAGCTTGGCCTCGAGGCCGGTGCGACGCTCCTCAAGCGTGTCGAGCATATCGTCGAGGGCGGCGAGGCGAGGCCGGCCCTCGGCGGCGCGGTCACTGATCTGCTGGATGATCTGGCGCTGTTCCTGTTCTGCGGCCTTCAACTCCCCGGAAATGCGCTGACGCTGGTCGGGTTCGTTGCGGATCGAGGCTGCGATAGTCAGGCGAACCTCCTCGGCGATATCGTCGAACACGCCCATCCCGAAAAAGGCGGCGGGCAGGCAGGACAGGACGCGGTCCTCCAGGTTCTTGCGCAGAATGGTCTTCTGGTTGGTGCAGCAGGCGCCTCCGAGGCCGTCGACCGGCAGCTTGCTCTTGTGGTTCGAGCAGCCGTAGCGCTCCTTGGCCATGATGGCGTAGGAGCCGCCGCACTCGGCGCATTCCAGCATGCCGCTCAGCAGGTAGCTTGGACGATGCGTCCGGTTCAGCCGGTTGGTGGTCGTGCGGGAAAAGTTCTCCAGCGTCGTCAGTTGCCGTTCCTTCACGCGCGCCCACAGTTCGTCGCTGACGATGCGCATGGCGGGAACCTCCGTCACGACCCAGTCGCTTTTGTCGTTGAGGCGGGCGGTTCGCCGTTCGGTCTCCGGGTTCTTGCGGTAGTTCTGCTTGTTCCAGACGATCCGGCCGACATAGAGCTCGTTGTGAAGAATGCCGGTTTGGCGTTTGCCGTCGCCGCGGATCGTGTCGTCGCGCCAGTACTTGTGCTGCGGCGCCGGCACGCCGCGGGCATTGAGGCTCTGGGCGATCGTCGCCGGACTGACCCCGTCGGCATATTGCTCGAAGATCCAGCGCACGATCTCGGCTTCGGCCGGTTCGATCTCGCGCAGGCCCCTGATCCTGTCGCCGTTGGCATCGCGCTGCTGCCCGAGCCGGTAGCCGTAGCACAAGCGGGTGGTCGCCTTGCCCTTGCGTGCCGCCGTCTTCATGCCTTCGCGGGTGCGATAGCGGATCTGCTCGACCAATTCATGGCTGAGTGTGGAGCGCATATGCAGCTCGATATGGCTGATCGGCTGGCCGGCCTGCACGGTCCAGATCGCCGTGTCGTGGTAGTTGAGGTCCTTGAGGATCTTCGAGCTGTGCTCGACGTCTCGCGACAGGCGGTCGACGGTGACGCAGAGGACCACGTCAATCCGCTCGCGCTTCACATGGGCCAAAAGCTGCTGGATGCCGGGGCGCGATGTGAAGGAGGTTCCGCTGATCGCGGAATCGGCATAGGTCTCGACCAGCTTCCAGCCCCTGTCGGCGACGAACGTCTTGCCGAGCTCGACCTGGGTCTCGATCGATACCTCGTTCTGGCGGTCGGTCGAATAGCGCGCGTAAAACAGGACGGTCTTGGTCATGGGGTACTCTTCAGTTCGAATTGGCTAAGTTGGGGGACATGGTAACCGGCGGCGGGGAGCTTGAGAGCCCCGCAGCCATGCCAGGTCATCATGGCCCGGCAGGTGTGGGTGCCGGCGGCAATAATTGCCGCCGATGAAGAGCCGCTTCTGATGAGCGCTGGTCAGTAACCCATCGTGGCGCGGTAGGCTGCAGCCTCATCGGTGTTGCCGCCAATCCAGCCATGCTCCTGAAGCTTGAGCAGGCTGTCCACGACGCTGTCGCGCGCGCCGCACCACGTCCAGCCGGTATCGGCGGGGCGGATAATGAAGACTTCGGTAGAGGTCACCATGATCCGCGTTGCACCGGTCTCCGCCTTGACGGCTTCGCGAAACAGCCGGTCCCGTTCCTTGATCATGCGCTTCTCCTCCGCCGTACGATGGTCCGGCTTTTTGCGTGAGGGCGCTTTCGACGGGATATGGGCTGCGGTGATGCGGTGGGTGACGACGAAGACGCCGTTCACCCGTTTGCGGCGCCCCGGAGCCCTGTCGATGTCGATCATAACGCCATTATTGGCAGGGCCGCAAAACAGGTCGCCGCTGATGGCGACGCAGTGCGTGGTCAGGAAAACGATACAGGGGTGGCTCTTTTGAATGCCGGTGCGGTGCTTCAGATAGGCCGCAAGGGTCGGACAGCCGGCAACGTCGTTCCACGCGCCGACATAGCCCAGGGCCCGCATCGTCTCCTCAATGTCGGTATCCGACATATAGTTGATGATCGGAGACCGCGAACGGTGCACCCAGCCTGCACCGAAGCGAACAAGCCGGACGGCGTCTCGTACGCGCGAAAGCGGCTCGCCGGTAATCGAGGCGATCGCGCTCGGGGCAGCGTACGGGTAGGTCCTGGTGTCGTTATCGACGTCGTGGAGGAGGTGGGTCTTGATCGCACCGAGTGCGGACGGGAGGTAGATGATGTTGGGCACGTTCGGATCCTTCGTATCCAGGGTGGAGTTGAAGGAATGCGCTTACCACTCTGGATCCCTCAGGCGTCCGTTCGCCCTCGATCCCCATCATCTAATGCCTGTAAAGCCACCACACGGAAAAGGTGACACAGGCTGGGCAATGCTCTGCAGGACGGTCCGCACCGGCCAGAGCCTCTGTAAAAAATCGGTACGCCACTCGATCATCGGTGTCACGAGCGCGCCAGGAGTCCTCTCTTGCAAGATTGTCCCGGTTAGCAAAAAGCCAATCAGAAAACCAGTTTCCGCCATGCAAGGGCTTCCGCTGGTGCGCATTCCGGCCGAGGCGTTCACCTCAGCCGCCGGCGACATTATCCATGCCCCTTGCGAAATCAATGCAGCGGCCTGGCGGGAGTCAGCTTTATTTGAAAACCTGGCTGACCAGGGCTTAATCAGATCGATAGCATTTTAGCGAATCGGATGGGTGCTGATGAGCTGATCTTGGGCGATCTGTCCCCCCCCAGCACTCTGTAAATCCGATTCAGGAATCAAACGGCGTTTAACCGAGTAATGGGGGGAGAAGTCGTAAACGGTGCAAACGCCGTCAGGCGTTCGATCGGCAGCGTGGGATGGCCAAGGCCGGAACCGGCAGGCAGGTAGAGCGGAACCGCTCAGTCGCCCTGATCGGCGCCGTCGGGATAGAGCAGGTGGGGCTTGCGCCGGAACGGCCAGTCGCCATCCCGGTACTTCTCGACAAGCCCATCGAAGACGGTGCGGGATTCGTGCTCGTCGAAGCCCTGCTTGACCAGCATCCTGACCACCCGTTTTTTAAACGTTCCCAGCGCCTCCATTGCTCCCTCGGCCGCCATGGCGGAGATCGCCATGAACAGTGCCGTGCGGGCAACGTCGTCGCGTCCGGGGCGTTTGGCCTTGCGATCCGCGTCGCGCAACTTCTGCTGCCGCTCGCGCTGCTTGCGGTTGCGGATCTCCTCGGACTTCGCTGGCATACACTCTTCCCCGTCAGGTCTCCTGCCTCGCATGCCAGACCGTCGCCGCTGCGGCAACGCCGTTTGCAAGGAATCGGAAATCCCGGTTTATGAATCGTTTGTCCGCGGTTCTGAATCGAATGAGCGCAACTTGAGATGCATTGCGGGCACGTTGAGACAGGTCGAGGTGACCTGGCGAGGGGCAAACGGCGGCCGTGAATCAAATGATCAGCGTTCGGAATCAAAAATCTCGAAGCCGGAATCAAATGAGCGCAATTTGTTTTAACGTGCGAACACGTTGAGATGACGCGTGCGCGATCTGACTGGACTTGCCAGCCGTCTGCCGTCAGCAGGTCTGTGCCTATCACGGGCTACAGGCCATATCCTCCGCGCGGGTGTGCCGCGGCGTGACCGGCTTGGCGGATGACGGGGAGCGGACGCTGCGCATGGGCGAGGTGGAGATAGCCATATTTACTTGGCGCTCCGTTTTTTGTCCCCGACACGTCTTAGGCAAGGCCGTTCAGGTGAGTGGTGACGTAATCCCGCTTTTCGTTCTGATTTGAGATTCAAATAATGATGTTCGATTTTAAGTAATAAATCTCCGAGAATAATTATTGAAATAAGATTGTGTCGGTTAAAATTTGGATAAGTACAAAGTTTTTGTGCGAAAGTACGGTAAAAAATGAAGCATTAATAGGAGTCTATATTATGTCTTTGTTTTACTTGAATTTGCATGGCGATGATATTGGTGCGATCATAGTGTCATTCGGTGAGAAGTTCATCGGATGTTTTAGTATCTCGTTACCCGGAGACTTCCATGCATACAAAGACCAACAAGACGACCGCGACTGCCGCTTTCTCCTATGAAGACAACGGTATCGGGCAGACGCTGCGCGAGCAGCTCGAAGCCAGCGCTGCCCATATCTTCGACCTCGGCCGCCGCACGACCGAGCAGACCTTCGAACTCGGCGATCATCTGGCCCAGGCCGCGGACCTCCTGGCCGACGGCCGTTTCGACAAATGGGTGAAGACGCGCTGCGGTCTCTCTGCGCGCAGCGCTCGCAACAATATGGCGGTGTTTCGCAATCTCGGTCAGTTCCGTGACGAGTTGGTCGACCTCTCGGTCGGAGCGACCGTACTGTTCCATCTGAGTTCGGCGACGGAGGACCAGGTCAAGGCGGCGATCGCCTTCGCCGAAGACAATGGGCGTCTGCAGGTCGCGGATGTGAAGGCCATCCTGGCCGGCGGCGTGGAGGGCGGCGACAAGCCGGAGACGGGCGACCAGTTCCGTGTCGGCGGTGTTGCCGGGCTGAAGGCGCTGATTGCCATCAAGATCCGCGACGGTCTAAAGGCGTTCATTACCCATATCGTCGCGATCTGCCAGGCGATCGAGGCTGCGTTGGCCAAGAGCCGGGTGATCAAGGAAGCGCTGGCGAAGGACATCCAGGACATTGCCCGCGTCGCCCGTCAGGAGCTCGAAAGCCTGGCGCTGTTCATCGAGCCGGATCTCGATTGGGGCCGCAACACCAAGCCAACGAAGTTCCCGAAGAAGACCGGCTGGGCCGAGGTCAACGACACGCTCTACACATTGGGTGGTGTCGATGCCTGGCCGAAGTCGAAGGAGATGCGGGACTGGCTTGCGCTGCATGTGCTTCCGGTGCTCGGCTGGGCGGTATCGAAGGAGCGGGCACCGGAATGGCCGCTCGCGGCGCCGGGTGCTCCGGCTTCCAAGCCGATGGTTTTGGAAGAGGCGGACAGCGACGGCGATCGTCAGGATGCCGAACCGGCAATGCCGGACGAGGTCTCGAAGGATGCCGAGGTCTCGGATGAGGCGATTGGGCGGTTGGGTGCCGCACTTGAAGAGGCGACCGGTGGCTTGATGACGGTCAGCCGTGAGGCGCCTCGGAGCCGCAAGCAGTTTGCCAAGGTGCCGCCGCTTGCGGATGACGCTGTCGTCGAAGTCGAGGCGGCGCCGGCGCTCGTCCGGTAAGATGCAGCTTGCTCGAAGGCTCCGGCCTTCCCGACGAACTCAAGAGGGCCGCGTTGCGGCCCTTTTCCTTTTGGCTTCGGATGGTGCTGATCCTCGGAGCCGATTGTCGGCTATGGGCCGTGTGAGCCCGGCGTTAACCTTGTACCGGCTTTGTTCTGATTTTGCGCTCCGGGTCCTTGAGCCCGCCCGCCGGTCCTGCCAAGTTGGGGCTGTTCGGAAGACCGGACACGAAACGGCCCAAGCCGATGCTGGTAACATCGACAAGGGCCTGACCCTCAGCCTTCGCGAAAAGGAATCGGGCTATGACCACGCATACTCTCTCTGTCCCCGCCGGGGAAGTTCTCCGTTCGACCGCAGCAGCGGCCGCCATGTTCTCGCAGCGCTCGTTCAGCCTCGGGGCACGCAGCATCGGCGAACCGCCCGTCCTGCGCCGCCATCCGCACATCGTTCGCTTCGCCGAGGTCGAAGCCGATCTCGACCTGCTGATCGACCGCGCCATCGCGGCGATTGCCGACGGCGAACCGGTCGAGGACGAAATCCTCGGCCATTACGTTCACATCGCTTCGCTCGTCCGCGCCGTCTCGTTCCGCGAGGGCAAGCTGCTGGAGCAGGCGGTCGAGCGGCTGGCGAAAGCCAATCCCAACATCGTTGTCTTGACCCAGTCGCTGAAACTGCCGCTGGTCAAGGCGGCGCTCGAGGCCGTTTGCGGAAACGACTGGGAAAGCCTCGACGGCATCAAGCTCGACTGCGAGGCGCCCGCGAAGGGCAGCTATACGCCGGACCTGATCCTTGTGAACCGCACCCGGCACACCGCCTACATTCTCGACCTGAAGCGCTCGCTTGCATCCTACGGCGACACCAGCCGGCTCGAGGAGCTGAAGCTGAAGATGATGGCGTCGGCGATGGTGCTGCCGGACTGGCTGTACAAGAACCAGAAGCGCCTGATGGTCGACACCGTCGAGGTCGCGATCGTTGACGGCGCCAGCCGCCCGAGCGATCATGCCGCCGGCATCTGGGCCCTGTCCGAGATCGACGACCTGCTTGAGATCGATGGGGTTGCCGCCTGCATGGCCGAGCTGCGCCTGCGCTTCGGCCGCCGTGTGCAGCAGCTTCTGGAGGTGGAAGCGCGAAAGGCCCTCGGTGTCGTGCCCGATGCTGCATCCGCCTCGGCAGTGTACGGCAAGCCACCGATCGCGTTGAACGGTCCGGCGCGCAGCTACGAGGAAGAGTTGGCGATGGCCGCGCGGGACGACGGTGATGGTCATTATGACCTCGGCTGCTTCGACGAGGATCAGGACGATGAACCGGAACCGGTCCGTATCCGGGTCGGCTTTGCCCGCCGTCCGCGCCGGCACTGACGCGCTGCCAGCTTAACGGCACTGATCGCGGCCGCGCCGAGTGCGTGGCCGGCTTCCCCTTCTTCCATTCCGAAAACGCCGGATGCCGATGCGCTCCGGTGAGGAGACAGTCATGTCCATCGATACCCACAGCCCGTCTGTGGCCGGCTTCCGTTGTGAGCAGATCACGATCGATACCGTTGCGTTGCCCTGCGTTCGCAGCAGGCTGGCGCCCAGCTTCGACCCCTCTGACGCGAGCGATCGCGACGATCCCGCAGTCCTGATCGGCCTTGCGCTCGCCTTCATTCGCCAAGGTCCTCTGCTGGATGGTCTTGTGCCGGAGCCCGTGATGCTGCGGCTGCGTGCGCTTACCGACGGCGGCAATGCGGCATGCCACCTGCTGCTCGACTGGCTTCAAAACCGCAATCGCGATTTCGACCGGCACAGGGTGTTGCCTGTCATGTCGGCTGACCGCCATTCGCCGCGCGAGCGTGTGTTGGCGAAGATCGCGAAACCCGGTCCCATCGACAGGCGCCGCCGCGGCCGGACGTGGCCGCGCGATCCGGTGCAAAGCACCAAAACGGCAATTATTGCCGCGGAAACCGGAGGGCGCGCCGATGGATAAGCTCTCCCGTCTGTTCGTTCGCCGGCTTCGGCATCTTACCCGTCGCGAGGCGCGCCGGATGGCGCTGCGCAACGGTCTGCTCACGGCCAGGATCGTCGATGTCGATGGTCATCTGCTTTTTCGCTATAGCCCGGCCTTCGATACGACAAGGCTGAGCGGTGACCCCGTTCGGGATGATGTCTGGTTCCGCCGGAATTTTGGCGCGGGGTTGGTCGCGCCGAAGGAAGCGGGCAAGCCAGGTTCCGGCCCCAGTCCCAGCGGAGACGGCGACGTGACGATGGAGACCGTCGATATGACGCCGGTCTCGCCGCTGCTTGCCTTTCCCCGAATGCGCGGCGGGGCAATGGCACAAGAGATAGTGCCGGGCAACGGTATCGATCGGCGTGCCTATGCGGTCGGTCTTGTCGATCG
The DNA here is from genome assembly GCF_030053135.1 of Rhizobium sp. BT04. NCBI lineage: Bacteria > Pseudomonadati > Pseudomonadota > Alphaproteobacteria > Hyphomicrobiales > Rhizobiaceae > Rhizobium > Rhizobium sp. BT04. Next base: position 3,044,399 of record NZ_CP125652.1, read on the forward strand.
GGCAGCGGCTGCGCCAGTGGTCACTCATATCGTGGCAGCCCTGGTTCTGGCGCGGGCGATCAAGGATGGAGGAAACTCCCTTCGGGAGCTTGTCTATACGCTGACCCGTGTGACGCCGGTGGTCACCCTCCATGCGCCGCTCGATGGCTTCGAGCGGGAAGTGCTTCGGCTGCTGGAAAAATCCCGGCTGGTGCCTGGCGGCCCGTTAGCGATCGTCGAGTCGGATCTCATGTACGACGACAATCACTTCGATGTTGTGGAAGGGGAGACACGCCGGCGTCTGATGACGTTCTCGGGCGCAGGCGTGCATCGCGTCACCGGCAATGCCCTACGCCGGCGGATGATCAGTGCGCTGTCCCGGGACTTTCCGATCCTCGCTATTGCGGAGAAGCAGTCGGATATTCCCTCCCTGCTGCGGATCTCCGCCGACCTGTCGCTGGAAACGGGAAAGCTCGATCGACGGTTCATCGCCGATCTGGTCGAGGTGCTCTATCCCGGTACGGCAATCGGGACGCTCGGCCTGCCGTCGGATGCCGAGGCGCGCTGGCTGTCGATCGAGGATCTCGTCCTTGCCTTCCGTCCGGGACGCCATGTCCGGGACGTGCTGCATGTCCTTGCGACGCTGATCGATCGCAATCGCGGCGACTGCGAGGACGAGGATGGCGGTGAGGGGGGCGACGACGCATCCGGATCGGCATCGCCCAGTACCTCCCCCGAGAAACCCCAGGGATCGGACAAGAAGCCGTCCGACACCGAAAACAACGGCCGTTGGAAGAAGGACAAGCCATCGGGCGCCGAGGTGATCCAGCCGGAGCCTTTGCCGACGGGCGATGAGCCCGGCCGCAAGCCGCCCGTGACCGTCGAGACGCTTTCTGGCTATGGCAAGGCGAAGGACTGGGCGCTCGATCTCAAGGCCGATCTCGACGATTACCGCTCCAGCATCCTCACTTGGTCTGAGATGAGCACCAAGCTTTTGCTGTCCGGTCCACCCGGTACCGGCAAGACGACCTTTGCCCGGGCGCTCTGCAACAGCCTGCAGATCCCGCTGGTGGTCAGCTCGGTCTCGACCTGGCTGCAGGGCGGTCATCTCAACGACGTCATCGACAGGATGAGCAAGACCTTTGTCGAAGCGCGGGCCATGGCGCCAGCGATCCTGTTCATCGACGAGATCGACGGCATCGGCAAAAGGCAGCCGGCCGAGCGGGAATATGCCGACTACTGGAATACCGTCGTCAACAAGGCGCTGGAACTGCTCGATGGCGCGGTCAGGAACGAGGGGCTGATCGTCGTCGGCGCCACCAACCGGCCCGAGCATATCGACGAGGCGATCAAGCGCTCCGGGCGGCTGGAGACCCATGTCGAAATCCAGAAGCCCGATGTCCCGACGCTTGCCGAGATCCTTGCTCATCATCTGGGTGACGATGTGATGGCGCTGGTCTCCGAGCCGGTGGCGGACGCCGGGTCAGAAGCCGAGGACGGATTCTCGCTGAGGAAGATCGTCGCCGACTATCTCGCGGAAGACGCAGGAAGTGAACGGAAGGGAGCCAGCCGATGACCGGGCCACAGAATACCAACGCGTCGGAAATGTCGGCAGCCGTGCAGCAGGGCAATCCCGTCGACGCGATCCTCAGGCGTCTCGCCACGCGAGCGATGGGGCTGACGGGCGCGGATATCGAGCGCATCGTCCGGGAGGCGCGGTTGAAGGCGCGTCGCGGCAAGCGGGTGATCCGCTATCAGGACATCGAAGACGGCATTCGCGGCGATCGCCCGCCCGTGCCTTATAATCTCCGTTGGCGCTTCGCCTTCCACGAGGCAGGGCATGCAGTTGTCCATCATACGCTTGATCTCGGACCTGTTCGCGGCCTCAATATCGACACCGGGCAAGGCGGCTACAATCTCGTCGGGTTCCACGTCTGGGCCACCGACACTCGTGACTGGTATGAAAACATGCTGGCCATGCTGATGGCGGGGCGGGCTGCCGAGCAATTGGTGCTCAAGCGCGTCTCAAGCGGCTCTGCCGGTGCCGACGACAGCGATCTGGCGCGGGCCACGTGGCTCGCCTTTGACATGGAGCGCACCCTCGGCTTCGGAACCGAGCATCCGCTGCTCTATCGGCCCCATCGCGATCCTAGCGCGGTTCTCGACCGTGAGGCCGAGCTAGCTGCTCGCGTTCATGCCAGGCTGGTAGCGGCACTCGAACGAGCGGTGGCGATCCTCAAACGACGTAGGCCGACTTTCCACGCCCTCGCAAAGGCGCTGTTCGATGCCCAGGCAATGGATGAGACGGCGGTCAGTGAAATCCTGAAAGACGTTGAGCCACTGCACGGGAGCGGACGCGATGAAGTCGTGACGCAGGCAACTCCAATCCTTCCTTAACCCTCGTCGCTTAGCTCGGCCGACCCTTCGCCTAGAAGGTCCGAGCAACAAACCTCATGAAGTGAAATGACCAAGCTAACAGCAATCAAAACCTTCCAACGTAAGATCGACGCGTATTGTGAGCTACGTATTTCGACCACCTTTTCCGGGGAAGAAGCCGAAGCCCTCAGGGCCTATATGCGGCGGCTGATCGAAAGGCGGTGTGGGCCTCCCCGAACGGCAGGCCGCACCGAATGGGATGTCGTTGCCCGCATAACCGGGATCGATGCTCGATCGCTTGCTTTGCATCACCGCTTGATCGACCCCGGGCTTGATGCCATCGATCGTTGGAACAGGGACGTCGGGAAAACGGCTGGAGCGGCGCAAGAGGGGCCCCGAAGACTCGGAAGTGGAACGAGGGCAAAGAATGCCAGCGCCGAGAAAGCGAGACCGACAATCAAGTCGGAACCACCGAAAATTGCGCGTCCAAAGGCTGCCCCCGCAGTGAATAAGCCTGGAGTGAAGGTCGAGTTTCCGGAGCCGCTGTTTCGCGAGTGGGATGACCCAGCGGATTTCGCCGAAGCACTCCAACTCCACATGCGTCGCCACGGTGAGAGCTACTGGGTTCTTTATCGATCGGTCGTGCGGCCTGATGAGCCCATGGACAAGAATACGCTGCTGAGCTGGATCGAAGGCCGACGCGTGCCGCGAAGCACTGACAGCTTCGACGTGCTTGGTCGTATCGAGCGCCGCTACCATCTCCCGGAAGGATACTTCAAAGCGAAGTTGCCGCATCAGTCGCGTTCGGCGTCCGGGTTCAATCTATCGGGTATCGAGCCTGCGGAGCGACGCAGGATCGCCTGGCATCTACCTGATGACTTCAATTCGCTTCCGTTCGCTAAGCGCGAGGAGATTCTGGATTGGGTCCGTCGCGTCATCATCAGTGGGTCGACGGATTACCGCAAATTTCAAGCTGCTGCCGCTAAGCAGCGCTACGCCATCCGATTCCCCGGTGTATCCTACGGGGGACGTGCGCCACGCGATGGAAAGATCACTGTACCGACGAACTACCAGGAAACGTGGATCGAGGATCCCGATCTGCTGTCCGGCGTCATAGATGCGCCACCAGCGCTTGCCATGGAAATGGCCGACCTCGTCCGCTTCAAAACATCGGCACTGACATCGATTGGCTTTCAGCGAAACGGTGTCTGGGGCGAGGAAACCGCCTCCCAGAAGATCGAGCATCTTGGCCTAATGTTCGGAGCTCTTTCGGCGTCAAAGGCGGGAGAGATCAGGGGATATGGGGTACCGCTGCGGCAACTGACCTTCGGGCTCCTAATCTTTCCGGGCGTCTGGGATTGGTATCTGCAATGGCGCGAAAGCCGCCGGGGTTTCTACACTGCGTGGGAAGTCGACATGCTGCGGATCGCCTTGGCGATCACCAAAGAAAGCACCGGGTGGCTTCGACAGCATCCCGAACTCTTGGCGCGTGTGCAGCCTATTGCTGGTCTCGTCTCGCAGAACGAGATTGATTATGCCCGGGAGGATTGGCACGGCGCTTGCGAGGATTTTCACAAACATGCCTCCCACCGTGTGAAAGAGATCCAGCGCATCGCCCGGGTCCATCGTGATCCGTTCGAGCCGATCATGCCGGTGCTCGAAGCTGACAGCCCGGTCGGCGAATATCGGAAGATCACCGAGGAGGTCATCAGGCTGATGCCTGATGAGGAGCGCTATCCGCGTCCGGCTGCCGAGGCGGTTCGCTCGTTCCTCATGCTGCGTTTGGGGCTGCACCTCGGACTTCGTCAGAAAAACCTGCGGCAGTTGATGCTATGCCCGCGCGGACAAATGCCCCGTTCGGAACGCATGCTCGAAAAGCTCAAGCGTGGTGAAATCCGCTGGAGTGACCGAGACGGTGGCTGGGAGGTGTTGATCCCGGCGGTGGCTTTCAAGAACGCCCATTCGTCGTTCTTCGGAGACAAACCATTTAGGCTGATTCTGCCCGATCTGCTCGACCTCTACCGCCACATCGATGACTACGTCGAGCGCCATCGTTCGGTCCTTCTTAAAGGTGCTGCCGATCCCGGGACGTTTTTCGTGAAAACGGTCAAGACGACGAGTACCGACGCAGCCTACGACATAACCAGCTTCTATGAGGCATGGCGGCTCACCATCCAGCGCTACGGCATCTACAATCCATACACCGGCCGTGGGGCGATCAAAGGTTTGCTGCCGCATGGTCCTCACAATGTTCGTGATGTGCTCGCCACGCACATCCTGAAGCAGACCGGCTCATACGAGCAGGCCAGCTACGCGATCCAGGATACGGCAGACATGGTCGCCAAGCACTATGGTCGCTTCCTACCGCAGGACAAGGCGGCATTGGCGGCACGAATTCTCAATCAGGTTTGGGAGGCAGCTTAGAGTTAAGTTAGGTCGCCGGGCGTTGTTCGCTCGGCGATTGAACAGTAAGACATGAAGCACGGAACTACGCGGCTAGACGGTCATGTCTTGCTTCCAGGTGCTTGAGGGAACTTTTCACATCAGTCTCAGTAGTCGTCGGAGTTCGGCGCTTCTCCATCGCAACGAAAAGGGTTTAAATGCCATGCCCGGTGGCATTCCGAGCCTCTATTCGAAGTGCGGTCTTCTGACCACCACTCACGAAGGCGTCAATAGCTATTATCCCGGCGCCGATGTTAGGCATTGTCCGGGAGGCACGGTTGAAGGCGCGTCGTAGCAAGCGGGTGACCTGTTACGCAGCGATCGTGCCACTGTGTCTGACGAGCCGCGCTGGCGGTTCGTGTTCCACGAGGCGGGACACGATCTCTGCTAAGCGGGAGGCGCCACTCGACCGAGAGCCGGCGATACTCAAGAGGCTTGGCTCAACCTTCCTGCTTTGGCTAAAGCACTCCTAGTTGTCCAGGCATTCGAAGGAGCGGCTGTGATGAAGCTCCTCGACAGGGATCAGTGCAAGGTATGACAGGGGCGTAGGTACGAAACGAGAATCCGGCGCCGTCCGAGTTGCGGCAACGCACGTTAATATCAGCAATACTACAACACGATCCGGGTGCTCCGGGTCCGAATTATGATTTGGAGAATGAGTGCGGTGGCAAGATCTCAGTATTTACCGATGCCTCAGGGCTTGAGTTTTCTACGGCTAAACGGCATGTTGACTTGAAAGTCTGGGTTGTTGCCAAGGATCGGCAAATGAAGGGCCGCATCTCGCTCTCTTGTCAAAATTATACAGCATGAAGTTTCTGATTTTGCGAGTCCTGACCCATAGTGAACTTGGCATGTTCCATGAGTACCGGCGTCAGGGCAAAGAAGGCTCGAAGCAGCGTGCAATCAACTTCGATGGCGCGGTTGTAGACCGGGTTTTTCCGACAGCACTGGACACCGATCGCATACCGCTGAAACTTCGGTATGACACGGATGACGGTATCGCTGTCAAGCAGCAATGGCTTACACGTCAAGCAAAGAACTGGCGGTTCGAGGGCAATTGCCCAAGAGACAAGGTTTACGATTTTGTTGATCCGGGATGCCTATTCGCCATGGAGGTCGACGCGGGCGTCAAACCGGCTACAGGCGCTTGGGCTGTGTTCCCCGCGGATGCTGAGGTGACGATCGGAGTTCTGTCGGATGGCGCTACCGCCGAATTAACACAGGCCGGGATGATTGCACTGCATGGGGAAGAAGGCGTGCGCGTGCAGTGCCTACTCAATGACGCCAGACCTGAAATGTTCGGGCGAGACAGAGAAACGGTAGATATCATGAACGACGGTGGAAGTGTCGTGGGTCGGAAGCGGTTGCCGCCCCGCCCTAAGCGTTTGGCAGAGATCATTGGAAAGACTGGGCATAGTCTTCCGAGCGCAGTGGCAGATCTCGTCGACAATTCAATCAGTGCCGACGCAACCGAGATTGACATTACCTTCGCCCCTCCGGACAGTGGGAACGGCCGTTGGCTAACGATCCGAGACAACGGTGACGGTATGTCAGGGCCAGAACTCGATGAGGCAATGACCCTGGGGAGCGATGTCGAATATGAGTCCAATAGCCTCGGCAAGTTCGGCTTTGGCCTTAAAGGCGCGTCCTGGTCGCAAGCGCGCGTCTTTACAGTGGTTACTCGTCGACGTGGCGGTTCACTCAGCCATCTCACCTGGGATATCGACAACCTTGGGGACTGGGAGCCGAGCGACGCGCCTCTGGAAGAATGGGAACGCAATGCCACCGCCCTTGGAGAAAAGGGTACGGCCATTCTTTGGAAGGAAATGACGCCGCCCGCCGCAGCTCCGCTCGTGCCAGGGGTGTCCCCATATTCAGCCGAGGTGATGGAGCTTGAACGGCATCTGGGACTGGTCTTTCACCGGTTCCTTGAGGGGGATGCAAAGAACCGGAAAAAGGTGACAATCCGGATTAACGGTGTGGAAGTTCGACCGAATAACCCTGTTGGGCACCCAATGGTCGAGCCTTACGAGCTAAAGCCAATTCGAATGCCCACGAACTCGGGCGACGAAACCATTACGGTGCAGCCGTTTGTTCTTCCTTCGGAAGACCAGATAAAGCAGCACCACAAGGCTGAGGGACCTCAGGTCGTAAATGACGTACTGGGGCGCGTGGGGCTTTTTGGCAAGCGCAATGAGTCGCAGGGTCTTTTTATTTATAGGAATGACCGCTTGATCAAGTGGGGCGGCTGGCACCAGATGTGGTCAACATCTGACGAAAAGACCAAGCTTGCCCGGGTGATCGTTTCGTTCGGCACGAAACTTGATACCGCGTTCGACATTAACATTACTAAGCGTTCAGTGAGCCTTCCCGCGTTTGTTCAGGAAGAAATCAAGAAACTGGCCAACCCCGCCCGTAATGCGAGCAAGGCGAAGTATAAAAAGCCAGCATCGCCTCAGCCTGCAAGGCCCCTCGGAGCATCTGCTATTCCAGCTATTACTCCGGTGCAGAGGCTGCCGGCGAGTGGAATGCCTCTGGTAACCCAAAGCGGAACCATCTCCGCGCTGCCCACATCTCCTCATCCGGCACCGCCGCCGGTCGTAAACTACAAGCCTGTGACAACGGAGCGTTTCGCCTGGAAAGTGGCGCAGAATTTGACTGGCGGACGCGATTTGCAGGTAAGTAATCGTATGCCAGAGCTCGCGGTCCTTGCGAAGCGTCTCGCCAAGGACCCCGATGCCACGGGGGATCTCGTGGCGTTCCTGGCGGTGCTCGACGAGAAGGGGGTACAGGCACTCCTGCTAGATTCAAGCGAGCGCTGATGCCTAACCTCCGTTTACTCGCGACACCTCCATCAGCGCCGAGCTGGGTGGACCGACTCTCAGGAGCCTCTTGGCCAACATGGAGCCGGCTGGAGAATTTATTGCTAAGCAACGGACGCTGGAAGCCGGATCAGGTCGCGTCGCTTGACGCAGAATCCTTCCGTGTCCTTCGGCATCTGCGGGATCCACTTTCGAATGGATTCTTCAGTGGGCGTGGCCTTGTTGTGGGATACGTGCAGAGCGGGAAGACCGCAAATTACACCGCTGTGGCGGCGCGGGCTGTAGACGCGGGATATCGCCTTATCATCGTGCTATCCGGGATCCACGATTCCCTACGCAATCAGACCCAGGCGCGCCTTGAGCGCGAACTGGTGGGGCTGTCCGAAGAGAGTTGGGAGGCTCCGGGTTGGACGTTGTTGACCGGACGCGACGCGGATTTTGCGCCTACCGATGCCGCTATTCTCCAGCGGGGCGGGGCTTTTCTGGCGGTCATCAAGAAGAACACACACGTCCTTGCCAAGCTAATCGAGTTCCTCCAGGCGGCAGGTGCACTCGTCGAGGACCTTCCGGCGCTTGTGATCGACGACGAGGCGGATCAAGCATCAATCAATACGCGGGGCAACCGTGACCCAGCAATCAGTGATGAGGAGGACGCGAGCGACAAGGCTTCTGCTCCTTCGCCGACAAACAGGTTGATCCGTACTATTCTGAGGCTGTTGCCTCGGGTCAGCTACGTCGCGTACACGGCGACCCCGTTCGCCAACATATTCATAAATCCTCAAGCGCTTGATAGTGAGGCGGGAGAAGACCTATTCCCGCGCGACTTCGCTCTCCAGCTACCGAGACCGGATGGATACACAGGCACCGAAGAGCTCTTTGGTGTCGCGGCGCAGGGGCGCGACATGTTAAGGCCGGTGCTGGAAGACGACGTTCAACGTTTGCGCACCACCGGCAGGCGCCGGAGCGCGGGTCTCATTGTTGGCCCTGCCGAAAACTTGATCCCGACCTCGCTTTCGGATGCCTTTCTCACGTTTTGCGTGGCCGGTGCCGTCCGGGAACTCCGCCCCGGCCTTGCAGGTCAACCGCATACAATGCTGGTGCATGTCAGCTCGCGGACGGCTGATCAGGCTCGTATCGCGGGCGCTTTGAAGGATCAGCGCGACATCTGGCAGGGTGCGCTTCAACAGGGGCAGAGCCTGGACGGTCTCTTTCGCGGAATTATCAGGAGCCATCTCGCAGGCGTAGAGCTTCCGGCTGATGAGTCAGACATAATAGCGCGCGCCTGTCGGGTGATGGGCGGACTGGAGATCCTCGAACTCAACAGCGTCGCCGGAGAAAATCTTGAGTACGACCTCCATCCCGGACGGCATCTCGTTGCGGTTGGGGGTAACAGACTGTCTCGTGGCCTCACACTTGAGGGGCTGACAGTGTCCTACTTTCTCCGTACCACCAACATGGTGGACACTTTGTTGCAAATGGCGCGCTGGTACGGGTTCCGAACGGGCTACGAAGATCTGGTTCGCGTCTGGACTACAGACGGCATCGCTCAGTGGTTTACGGAGCTCGCGCTCGTCGAACAGTCATTGAGAGACTCTCTTCGCTCTCTGGCGCGTGCTGGCCGCCGACCGGATGAAATGGCAATTCGCCTTCGCGCACATAGCGGTCTCTTGCTGACCGCCCGCAACAAATCGGGGCTCTCAACCGAAGTCCGGGACTCCTGGTCCGGCGAGCACCCACAGACCGTCATGTTGCCGCTTGGTAACCCGGATCGCTTGGCCGATAACTGGGTGCTGACCGAGCGTCTTATAAGCAGTATCGGAGGCGGGCGGCAAATTGCTGGCGGCTGGCTGCTTCAGGATGCCCCACCTGAAATCATCTGCGACTACCTGCGCCTGTACCGCACGCATGACGATGTGATTGCGTTCCGCGGTCAAGAGTTGGCGGACTGGATCAGCGAGCGCGCCGGGACAGGAGAACTGGTGAATTGGTCAGTATTTGTCGCCGGTTCCCGGGAAGGTGCTGAAATAAAAATTGGTGGGCTGTTAACTGGGGTAGTTACAAGATCTCGTACAAGTTCCGAGAGCATCGGGATTTTGATTGACCCACGGCACGAGGGAGTCGACTTGCCGGGTGGCCCCGATGCCTATCGCCGCCGAAATGGCAATTACGACGCGGAGTCCATGCGCGCTGCTCGCCCTCCGACCGAGGGACTACTTATCGTGTATCCGCTTGACCCGAGTCCCCTCGGCATCGGCGAGATAGACGCTGTGATCGCTGTAGCCCTAAGCTTGCCTCGAACGTCTGACGGTGCAAGCACCAGTATCGTCAATCGGGGGGTGGCGGATGGCTGAGGAGCCAAATCCGGAGGCCTGGGCGGAGCTGAGGTCCGGACGTCCGACTTCGGATGATGGGCTGGTGACGCGTGGCCTTCACTACCGTGATGAAGAGACGGCCATCCTCATGGGCATGGACGCTGAAGGCGATCTCCATCTGCTTGTCCCAGTCTCCAAGGGACCATCGTTCCAGGAGTTCCCGGACTTAAACGGTCTGATGGTTCGGCATCGTGTCACCACTGAGGGTCAGTTCCTTGGTCTGGTAGCGACAGCCCCTCATGAGCGCGTCTTCACTCCCGTATGTAGGGAGGTCGTAGAGGCCGTGCTGGTTCAGAATCGTGAACCATGGACTGCCGTCGCTTCCATTGTCAGGCAGTGGCAGTCGGCTTGGCGTCCAACGCGCCAGTATATGAGTCAGACAACCCAGGTCGGCCTAGCCGGAGAACTGATTGTCCTTGCCAGAATTATGATCGATGCGCTCGGGTCGCGCGCCGTGTTGATCTGGAGCGGGCCGGAGAGTGAGCGCCATGACTTCGTTTCGGGGAACCTTCATCTCGAGGTGAAAACCACCCGCGCCAGCCGGCATGAGCACGACATTTCTCGCCTGGATCAATTGTGGATGCCGGACGGTCGTCGCCTTTTGCTGGCGTCAGTGCAACTTGAGGCGTCTGTCGGCGGGACGCTCACCCTTGCGTCCCTGATCGATGAGGTCATCGAGTTAATTAGGGATGACCCCGCCGCGGTCGACGACTTCCTGCTCAAACTCTCGCGTCTCAACTGGTCGGACGAAATGAGGAGGTCTGGGGAGCTCCTCCACTTTCATCTCCGTGATGCCGCGCTTTATGACGTTGATGATGAGTTTCCGCGTCTCAATGAAGACTTCCGACCACCCTCTGGGGTTCTGTCGGTTCGCTATACTGTCAGCCTTGCCAATCTTCCGACATTGGGGGTAGACGAGGTAATCGAGATGGTTAGGGCGTCGCAGGCGTTCGGTTAACCCCGCCGTTGCAGTAGCTGCGTTTCTGTTCGTGCGTTGGCCGCCGTCCTGAGGTCTTCGTGGATCACCTCAGCCAGCGCAAATGACATCATGGGCGGAACAGCATTGCCAATCTGGCGGAAAGCCGGGTTCATGGTTCCGCTGAAGGCGAACCCATCTGGGAAGGACTGGAGACGAGCCGCTTCACGAACTGAGATCGTCCGCGCCTGCGCAGCATCGTAGTGGATATGTGAGTAGGTATCTTTGCCAATATGAGCCATTAAGGTGCGGACTGGGAACTCTGGCCTGAGCTTCCACCAGCGATTCGGAAACTTGGTTACGTCGTACGGTGGAACGATGCTATTCCATAGCTCGTTGAATGCTTGCGTTCCCTGCCTTACGCCACGTTCAGACGCAACCCGGTCAACGATCTTTGCCGCCGTTGCATGAGCCTCAGGATACTCTGCGCCCGGACGCATTTCGGCGAAGGTAAGGTGGTCCCGCGGCAGGTATCGGATCACATGGTCCCAGACGCCTTCGTCCGACTCGAACCCAGCCCAATTCCGCATGTTGATCGCGTACGCTGACGGCTGCCGGTCTTCGCGGTACACAGAGAGTTTATCGAAACGTCGGGTGCCACGCTTCACGGAACGACCACTGATGGGTGCCAAGTCTCCGATCGCGTCCTCGGCGGATACCGGGGCAGCCAATCCATCATGGCCGAGGTCCGGAGAGACATAACCTGACACACCCTGGCGATCCACGTAGCGCAGCGCAACCGCACGGGTGCCGGCATAGCCTGGTGGCAGCTTGAGATGATTGGTAGCCTTAGGGAAGCGTATATCTAGTCCCAGCTCTCGCCTGTAGGCGATCAGATAGACGCGGTCTCGCATCTGCGGCACGCCATGAAACGCCGAATTGATTAGCGAGTATCGCGCCGTGTAGCCGAGGTCGTCCAGCGCCTCAACAATCTCCTCTGCTACGTTGTGGTGGCCGTAGTGAAGGATGTCGGGCACATTCTCGATCAGGACGGCGAGAGGGCAGAACGCGCGGACGTAAGCCAAATAGCGCAGGTAAAGGTTGCCTCGCGGGTCAACGCGGAACGCCTCGGGGTGATCTGCCACTTCACGCAGCTTGGCGCGGCCGACTCTGGCATAGGCTTGGCAAGGTGGGCCCCCAACGAGGACGTCAATCGCACGTTCAACGTCGCCCAGCTCAAGTTCCTCCGCCAGAGCTGCTGGGTCCATCCTCATATCCCGAGGTTGGGCATGTGCCCTAAACTTGTCCGCTTCTAAATGCCCGTGAAAGTTCTTCGCATGGGTGAGAGCCGCCAGGGGATCGATCTCAACTGCGCCCCGCATCTCGAAGCCTGCTCGATGGAAGCCAAGACTGATGCCGCCGGCGCCTGCAAACAGATCAAGAGCGCGTGCTGGCTCGCCCCGACGAAGTCTGTCCAGCTTATAGAGAAGGGGAGAAGCCACGATGCCGGCTGCGGCCTTGTTCATCTTGTCGTGTTATCCTCTTGCTTCCTGCGCCGCGCGACTCGGCGAGCCATTCATAATTCAGTAGCACATCTGGGCCGTATGGGAGCCCGGCGGCCCCAAATGCTTGTGCAACACCTCAGCCAAAACTTCCCTGTCCCCAACTTCGCATTCCCATACAACCAATGGCGACCATCCCAATTCTTTGAGTCTTGAAAGGGCTGCTAGATCTCTTTCCACGTTACGATCCAGCTTGGCTTCCCACCATTCCCTGCGTGTGCGGGGCAGTACTGAATTTCGGCAGCCATGGCGATGCCAAAAGCACCCATGCACAAAAATTATCTTTCGACGGCCGGGAAAGACGATATCCGGGTGCCCGGGCAGGTCTTTGCGATGAAGCCGGAACCTATAGCCGAGCTGGTATAGTAATTGGCGCACGATGTGTTCGGGTTTGGTGTCCCGCGATCGGATGGCGGACATGTTCCGGCGTCGGGATTCCGGCACATCCGCAAAATCCGGCGGTTTAGGTTTTTGCGATTTTTGCGATGGGGCGTGTGGGGACATAGGAGGACCGTTAACTGAAAATACTTGAGAGACAAGCTTGATCTTTGGTGCTGAACTTTCCCGGATTTTTTCCGGTCACTATGCCACTGAGAACTCATCCGCCTATCAGGCATTTTTTGGAGGCCTACGCGCTTGGTCTAGTTCCTATGTTTCTCCTTCGTGGTTTTGGGCTCGTGCGCTGTGGTGTTCCTAAAGCACAAGCTATCGTTTCCGATCTTTAGGATGTGGAATCATAGGTGCGGTCGAGCAGCGCGTTCGTATCGTGGCATCCCCGACTGCGCCGGCCCATTCGCCGAAGCTCAAGTTGGTGGATGAAAATGGCTGGATCAACCAAGAGGTGATACTGAAACTAACAATCAACCTTTTCAGGGTAACTCAGTTTTAGTCGCCAAAGTGGCGTTGATGGCAAGGATCTAGCCCCGTGGAACTGCAATTACTCGACAGGATTTCCGAGGGTGAGGCCGTATGTTTCCTCTGTAAGACATCGCTCGCTCAATACGTCGAAAATTTGCCAGCTAATTTTCGCGAATTTTATATTCAAAGAGGCATAGTAACGAACCGCTTCCTCGACAACCTTTGGGACACGCTTTCGAAGAAAAGACACATCCCCCCGATCGTGCTCGTCGCCGGGCCGACCCCCCCTGCGCACGACGTAGGCTCCGTCTTCAATCTCGGCTCGGACTTCAAGGTTCTTGACGGACTTCAACGGAGTCATCGCCTCAAGGAAATCTGGGACACGCTGGCATATATCAACGAAGAGTTCGATGACCAGCCTAGCGTTTCCGTCGCGCGATTGACGCGCCAATTCGCGCTAAAATTGCGCGAAATCGATCTCAGCCCCCAAATATTTCAGAAGGTGTTGGAGGCGAAGCGTGAAGGCATCGAGGCAGTGGAACTCTTCGAGAGCAACACCATCTGGCTTGAGATTTGGTTCGGCTTGTCGGAAGCGCAGCAGATACAGAAGATGCTTGTACTAAACGCCGGGCATAAGTCGGTGAACATCAAGCACCAAATCGAGCTGATCTTCTGGAGTAATTTCGAGGTTCTTGCCAACGAACTGGCGCCGAGCACGATGGTTCGTGAGAAGGACAAGGCTTCCACCACCTACAGCAAGGGCAGAAGGCCCGGAGAATTTCACTTCGCGCATCTCATTTCCGCTTTCGTTTCGCTCACCGAAGGCGAAACGGTAACGACGAACGCGGAATTCTCAGCGTCTCAATCGTTTAGCGGTGACAACGGCTCCGACGAGTCACTGCTCGATATCGACGACCGTTTGCTTTCGGCGTTCGCTAAGACACTGAGGCTCCTTGATGGCGCGCTCCGCAGCGAGTCGGGAATTCGATGGCTTGGTCGCGAAGTGGTGCTGGTTGGAATCTTTGGCGCGATCGGCGCGATGGCAAAGAACCACCCTGGAACAAAAATCGAAGCTCTATCAAATTTCAACGCCCGCATCGAGCAGTACGCCGAGATCTTGAACCTCGAAGGTTTCGAAGAGTGGCGGAATACGCTTGACCTCTCGAAGGTGAACATCGGCAACGTGAACAAGCGAGCTGTCTTCAATGCCACTTCGGCATTCCTGAGAGGCAAGATTTCTGATCCGATCAACTGGCGCAACGTGAACGTCAAGGATGAGCTCCATGACGCTTCGTGAGAAGATTCTTGAAATCATCACGCAGGCCCTGACGGCGGACGAAACGATTCTTCCTCAGGACGAACTCGATAATATCACAGACATCATACTTAGGGCTGATGAACTCTCCGCTATGGCCGCCGAGATTTTCGGGGACACGGCCCGCACTTTCATATCCGAGATTGTTTCGCTCTTCGCGCGTCTACCTATAGCGACGCCACTGAAGGACGTTTTCCCAAAGGCCACGAACGTCGTCGCGTTCCTTAATCTCGCTAACCAGCTTGATCCCGACGAGCTGGCTGAGGAAGTGCCCGCCGAACTGGGTACTTTGTTTATTCGCGAGGCAGCTCTTGAGGCGTTCAGCAAGAGTGGCGATAGATTGAAGCTGTTTGTCTACGAGCACCCAACAAACTTCAACGAGTCGGTCGCTCTCTTGGATTTCAGTAGTGGCCTTGAAATCGCACCTAACTCGGCGAATTTTCCACACACAATGGCAGCGTGTGTCGCCATCCGAGCGGGACTCGAAACGGTTGATCTTACAGGCAAGAGGTGGATTGTATCGTCTGTGCAAGACGAGCAGCGCCGCCTGTATTTCTGCAAGTACCACGTCCTTCTCGCGGGGCACCTTCTGACGAACCCAGTGTTTGCGCCCTCTACACTAGCTCTTCAAGGGATCGCGGAGACACTCCGAACCGCCGAGGAATACAACCAGTTTAGCGAGCCGTTTGAGATATTGGGAGAGATCAACAGCCGGACGACGGTTCTCGACACGCTACTCAGTTGCTACCATGTACTCGAAAATTACATGATCCGCGCACAAATCGCTAAGGTTGTTGGGCGCAACAATGGATCCACGCTGTTTGGCATTCGAAATTTTAAGCAGATGGAGATTGCTGTTGAGAAGAAGGAGATGGCCCATCTGAGCCAACTAATCTCCGAATCCTGGCAGAAGCAGATTGGCATCCAAACGTTTCGCGATTATGTCCGCGATCGCTTCGACGCGTTGTTCCATGACCCAGCCTTTGTTGCCGACGACTTTCACGATTTCATGGAAAAGCTGACTGTGAAGCCAAACGGCCAGCGACTCAACCTTGGCAATCTCAACGAAGCTTGCGACCTCCTTCCAAAGTTGCTGTACCAAATTCGATGCTCAATCGTTCACAATAAAGAAACGGAGTTCCATCTCTCGAATCGAGAGTTGAACGTCGCCACGGTCCTGATGACCCTGGTCGATCTGTGTTTGCCAACAATGCAACGATTGGCATTCGGTCTTCCGTCGGTACCGGCTCCGAATCCTTTGTTGTACGCGAGACCGGCGCTGAGACTCTATTGAAGAAGGCAAAGGGGAAATGTTGCATTCCCCCGCTACAGCCTAAACGCTACCCGATACCCTCGCGTCAGAACCGATTGTTCACAGCGCGTTTGGGAGCTTTAAACGTTCACGAGCAGCAGCAGGAGGCTCAATCGATGACCTGCGATGTGTCGCATTCGATTAGGCTGGACGCCGCGCGGGAGCGATGAGAGATCATTGAGGTGATAGCGCGAGGACAAGGCATCGGGAAAGCGCAGTGGCTAACCCTGCTCGGCGGCTTTGACGGCGATTGCCCGAAAGGGTCTTGCCTTCGGATAAACATTAATCGCAGGCGTCGTGATCGTATCAATGTAGGTGTGCACCTAGGCGCCAAGCCTCTCTCTCCGACTGAAACCGCAGTCCAATTCGCCTTAGTCGGGCAGGTGGAACGTCCGCAAAGACTCACGGCGACGTTCGAAGGTGCTCTTCCATCCGATGGGGCAAAAACCCTCCACCCTTTTAAATCTCTATGATCGGACTCGGATTCGAGCGCGACACCACCAGCGTGAGGCTGCGGCTCGCGCGGCTGACCGCGACGTAAAGCAGGCGACGGTCCCTTTCGCGGAACGTTGTGCCGTCGCACGGCATGATCAAGACGTTTGGCGCTTCCAAGCCCTTTGCCTTGTGGATTGTGCTGATCGCGCGTGCTGGCGGCAGTCGGCGCGTATGCGCGTTGCGATGCGCCTGTTCCACAAGGCCGGTTTGGGGATCCGGCGCAGCGCCGAGGCGAACCGCCTCCCAGAACTCCCGAGGACAATCGATGTGAATTCCGGCGAACCCGGCTTGATCTTTGATCGCGCCATATAGGCCGCGGAGGAAGGCGCCGACGCCTGTATGATTGGGCTGGTCGACGATCAGGCGCGCCAAGGCCTGAATCTGCGCTGGCTTGCCTCGTGCGGGCGTGGCGCAACCGCCAGCCACCTCGGCGCGAAAGCGTGTCGCGAACTGACTGTCGGAAAAGCCGGTGCAGACCTCCTGCACGAAAGCGACCGCAGCGTCGGCCGCCGCTGCGGCATCATCGGCGCATCCCGCCAATCGTTCCGCCAGCGGCGGCAAGGCCGAACGCGTATGGCCCTCCCAGATCGGCATTGAGCGACCGAGATAGGCACGGATAGCCCGCACCGTCTCGTTATAGTGAGATAGTATCAGCAAGGATTGGATGCCGTCGAGATCGGGATCAAGAAGGCGACGGTCGCGAGTGTCGAGTCCAAAGCCAAGGTTCCGTTGCGCGGAATTCTCGGCGAAGACGACGTTCAGGCCGCGCGGGAGCGCCCCGGTCAGACGGAGCTTGCCGCCGCCAGCCAGACGGCTTCGATTCTCGAGAATCCAGTCTCCTAGGTCTTCCCCGCCGCCGCGCCACCGATGCGGCACATCGAGCGATTCCGATATGTCGGCTGCGGACTGAAAGGCGGCTAGCCGATCATCGTCAGCTTGGCTCTGCACTGCGTTTGCCCCTGCACCATAGATGCGCTGCATGGGATCGAAGAATGCGCGAACCCTCGCCCCTGCGCCGTGCAGTGCCTCGATCAACGCATGCTGTTCAGGGCTGGCATCCTGGTGTTCGTCGCAGATCACCATTGGATAGCGGCGGGCCAGCATGTCGGCGATGAAGGGACGCCGTTTCAGAAGGCCCGCCGCCCACCGGCTATTGCGGTCATAGTCTGGCGGAGCGCCCAGTATGCTCCCCGGCTCGGGGTAGGCTTCGGCGATCTGGCCAATCAGGCTGTCGATAGTTCGGATTTCCAATCCGGTTAGGCCGCGGGTTCGATCGTCGAAGACGTCGCAGGCGGCGTGCGTGTGGGTCAGGATCAAGAGCCGCCCTGGACCGAGCGTCGGGCAGATGTCGGCGGCGAAAGCCGCCCCCTGAAAGGTCTTCCCGCAGCCGCCGGGCGCTTCAATCACCACCAGCCTTGCCCCTGAACGAAGGGCTGCGGCCACCGCCACGTCAGCCACCGTCGGTCGCCTTCGATGTCGTTGCCGCCAGGGCGGTGAGCGCGCTGATCAAGGGTTGTAGTTGGGGCTTCACCTCGGGCATCGCGCCTAGAGCGTAGGCCTTGTCGGCCAACTCGCGACCCCCTTCGAGGCTCTTGAACCAGCGCTTGCCGTGCTTCTTCCAGGTCTTCGCCTCATTCTCTGGGGCGCCGCCTGGGTCGCCGCTCGCCGCGGCGATGATAAGCGTCCGCAAGCGGTCGCCAGCCACGGCCTTGATTGTGGCGAAGTCGTGCTTGGTGAACTGAGCAGTGGGTTCGAGGATCTTCAGTCGTTCCACTAAGCTGGCTAGGCGAGGTTGGGTGTGAGTCTCCTCTGGATCAACGAGCAGAGCTTCCAACTTGTCGTCGCCGATATGAGCAATGACATTGGCTTCCGTGCAGCCTGTCGGCCATTGGAATAGAAGGTCGCCCATCGCGGTCTTTAGATCGGCCCAGCGCTTGGTATTGTCGCCCTCACAATCGACAAAGGCGGCCAAGGCTAGTTTGGCCTTATTGAACTCCTCCAGCAAATCGAGCGTGAAGGTGTTGCCCTGGCCATCGCAAAGCCGAATGCCAAGGTCGAGCAGGTCGGTTGGAATTTCCCGCCCGAGCACTTCCTGGATGAAACCTACTTCGGTCGGGCCTTCTCCCACCAGAGTTAGGCGCGACAGGAAGGCTTCCGGATCCCGCTGCTGGAGTTGGAGCACCCGCGGGCTGGAGAGTTCGGCGATGACGTGGCCTTGGCTGAGATACCAGATCGTCGCCGGCTTGGCGGCGGCCAAGGCAGGCGCGCCATGCGTCGTCATCACGACCTGGGAGGGTCCCTCGGCGAGTTCCGTGACCAGTTTGCGCTGACGGTAGGGTTCGAGCCCACGTTCGGCCTCATCCACGAGCGTGATCGGGCAGCCCGACCGGCAGGCCTGGGCCACGGCCAAGGACGCCAGCCGCCGAGTCCCCGATCCCCAGCTCGATAGTGGTAGGCGGCTATCCTCAATGGCCGCGGTGAGGCCGATCAACGCGCTGATGGACTGCCCCTGTCCGGCGCTGAGCCCGAGGCCGAGGTCATGCGGCAGGGCGCGCTCGCCGAAGGTCGCGTTCAACTGCTTGATCGCCTCCTGGCCTTCACTCTGCAACTCGGCTTTGACGTCGACGTCGGAGAACGTCGAGGTCAAACGCGAACGAAGGGCCTTGTCACTGAGAAGCCGGTCCAGGGCAGAGCCCTGGACCAGGCGGAGGTCGCGGTCATTCCTATCGTCGCCTCCCAGCCGGACCAGCCCGATCTCCCGGCGCAGGGTCGGAGAGAAGATGTCGGTGGTGTCGTTCGGATTGTGGATCGCATAGGTCAGGTCCAGCTCGTCAGATCCGCTGACCGAAACCTTGTAGACAGGCGGGCCGACCGGGCGCATGGGCTCGCCTTCCTCAGACTCCTGCGGCGCGCAGGCCTTCCTGCCGTCCCATTCCCATGGAAATGCCGGGCGTGATTGCGTGGCGATGCTGCTGTCAGGCGGCAGACTGATGACCGCGCCGATGAAGAAGCCATCCCTGCGCTGCCGCTGCCAATAGTCGTGGTCGGAGACCAATGCGGAATTGCTCGGATTGAGCAAGAGTGCGATCGCTTCGAGAATGGTGGTCTTGCCAGCGTCGCCGCCTCCGAGGACAACGTTCAAACCCTTTTTCGGAAACCAGTCAAACGTCTGAAAAGCTCGAAATCGATCGATCTTCAACCGAAGGATCGTCGCGCCGCCAGCGCCATCCGAAGTATTCGCAGCCGTCTGCACTTTCACATCCATCAACCGAATCGCTTTTCACCTGACCATGCTTCTAATTACCATGCCGATCGCGGTGTGTTACCCAGATCTTGCTGGACGTTACAGTAGACGCCAATGGCCTAGGCAAGTGATTGCGGGCGCTCCGCCGGCCGCCATTTCAATGGATGGTCCTAGGGACACAGGCCCCCTTGGGATCCCCAAATACTACGATACCGGTAAACCTCGACACGCCGATAATCCGAAACCGTGATACCTGCCCATCGGTAAAATCTCCTTGTATCTTCAGATGCTTGCGCTGTAGCTGTCGCGACTATGAACCTACTGAATATTCAATGATGGCTTGTATACGCGAACTCGGTATCGGAGTTTGCCAGATTTCATGTTGATTCAAGCGCTGTTGCCGAAACTACGCATTCGACTTTTCTGGCGGCCGAACGCATAATGCAGGCATCGTGAAGGTCACGGGAATAGCTGGCGTCCAGACCCAGCCGAATCCCGAAAAGCCCTCGGTCGTCACGGTTCCTGGGGCAGATCGATAGCGAAGGGCTCGGCGTCCAAACCCGAGCCCGCCTCTACTTTAGCAACTAGGTGATCCATGGCCCGCGGCAAAGCACGATCCATCCTTAGACGGCAGCTCGACGCACGCAAGAAGCTGTGGCCCGACTTGTCGAGCGACATGCTATGGAGCATGGACAATGAGGGCTGGGTGGCGCTGCCGCGTTTGATGCCCTTGATGATGAGCATTATGGACGACCTTGCGGGCAAGGGCGTCCCGGTCAGCCGGACCTATTTGGAGCTTTGGTCGAGGATCCGGATCGAGGAGAGCTTCATCGCGCTCAATCGCCCCGAGGAGATGGCATTCCATGCAGGTTTTGAAGGGCAGCGTGCACTGCGGACCTGGAAGGACCGTATTCACCGCTTGGCCAACCTAGGTTTCATCGGCGTGATGCCCGGGCCGCTGGGCGAGCTCTCGTTCGCCGTAATCTACAACCCCTACCACGTCATCAAGCGTGCCTACTTGGCCAAGCAGGTACACGAGAACAAGTGGCAGGCGCTGGCGATCCGGGCGAACGAGGTGAGCGCTTTCGACCTCGACGACATCGATGACCATGGTAACTTGGTTGCCGACGATGAAGATGAAGACGACGCTCCTGCCGCGCCGGCGGCGAAGCCCAAGTCCGCGCCGGCAAAACCCCGCTCGCCCGCGAAGCGCAGCCCCACGCCGATCCCTAGGCGCGCTAAATCTCCGGGTAAATCCTAAGCTCTTTCTGATGATGGCGGTCACTCAATTCGATGAGCGCAACGCGTACGATCGGATGACCGCTTCCGGCCCCGACTACAGCCACAGTTGGATGCGCCAGGAGCGGCGGCTTTCGGCAAGCGGTCAGTGCCTAGGAACGACAGAGATGGGGGCGGATCCGGCCAGACGGCAAACGCCCCCTCATTCCGGTCACTCGCGGCTTTCCGAAAGCGGAGGTTGAGAACGAAGGTCAAAGGCCGGGGTATGGCCCGTGGTCACGCCTTCCAAGGGGACCTAAAATAGGTCGTCGAGTAAGGTGATGGGCTGAATCATGAGCAAGAGCAAGACTGCGAAGGCAAACACTTTTAGACAGCACTTGTAGAAATCGTCTATTTCGACGTGATTGGCTCGAAGAGATACGAAGTCTACCCCGTTTGATTATAATAAACGTTTTAGGGGACATCATGATACAAAACCGAGCCGACGAAGAGAAGCGTAAGGAAGTCGCAGCATCTTTGATGAAGGATATGGAAGCTACCGCCGCGCGCATGCGTGAGCTTATTGTCTGCATGCCGCCGCACGACCTTCTTGGCTACATCTATGCGCAGCGCATGATGAAGGCGATGTCGGAGAAGAACGCCACGAAGGAGGAGCGTGAGGCCCAGGGGCCGGATGACCTCATCAACCAAAACCAGTTCCTTTTCGAGTATATCCACGCCGTGCTGGCCACAGACCCAGCACCGGACAAGGTGGAATTCAGTGAAGAGAAATGTGCGGAGCTGCTTGAGCTAAGCAGCAAGCTTAGGGAACAGGCGATGTTTTACGCCATGGCGAGCTCCGCCGACCAGAAGGACGGCGCGTTTGGGCCAAATACTGCTGACATAGAATTTCACGCCAAGTCTAGCTGGGTTCTGCTTCGTGGCAACCGCTACCAGGTCCTTGAAGGTGAGTTCTACCGTTACGTCCTTGAACCGCATGACGAGGCCCTGAAAGAGATTTACGGCGTAGGGGCGATGGAGATTGCTGCGGGCTTTCAGGCCATGGCCGACGCCGCACGCACCGGACAAGCTTTTGCCATCGAAGAAATTATGAACCAGTTTCAGGCGGCACATGCTTTTGCTGCAGCAAAAGCAAAACCGCTCGAAGAGGTCATGGAAGAGTGGGTCGCGGAAAACAAGGACCAGTCGAAAGCGGCCGGTCAAGCCATGGAGGACTTGTTCCGTGGTGGCGTAGCCAATGTCAGCCGTCATACCGACCTGCCACAGGAACTTCTAGCCGACTTGGCCTATGAACGCGGCGAGGACAAAGAGTTTTTCGCGGCTGGCGACCACTCCGGCACGCCCTATCGTACGCTCCCCGTGCGCAAAAAACCGCTGATCAAACTGGGATCGGACTATTTCGCCGTCGATCCATGCTTTACTCGCGACGCCGGGTATCGCGCGCTCTTATTCAACCTCTTGCAGCGTAAACCTGTCTACAAGGTGCAGTTCAATGAGCGCCAAAAGGCAATGAGCGAAGCCGCCTTCGCCGACATTCTCAGCACCCAGTTGCCCGGCGCCAAGGTTTTGCAGGAGGTTTACTACAAGGACCCTGTCAGCAAGCAATGGTCGGAGAACGACACGCTCATCCTCATTGATGACGTTCTCTATCTGGTCGAGGCCAAAGCAGGCGCCGCAGCAACGATCGCGTCACCGGCCTCGGACTTCGGGCGTCATGCTCAGTCGGTGCAGGACTTGGTCATCAAGGCTTACAAGCAATGCGAGCGCTTCTTCAATTACCTGAACACCGCCGATGAAGTGCCACTCTTCCATTTGATTGACGGCAAGCACGTGGAGTGCGCGCGCGTGCGCCGCGCTGACTACCGTGTAATGCTACCCATCGGGCTCACGGTTGAATCGTTCTCTCCGCTTTCGGCATTCTGTAAGGAACTGCCCGATATCGTGCCTTTGCTTGGGAAACACGCTTTCATTTCCCTTTCGATCGATGACTTGTTCGTCCTCAGGCGTTTCCTGCCGACACCGGGCGAATTCACGCACTATATGGAAGTGCGACAGGCCGTGGCTGGCCTGCGGCGCGCCCACCTGTTCGACGAGCTGGACCATCTGGGCGCCTATTTGAAGAAAAACCGCGTCGATATCGAACTAACCGAGCAGCTCAAGAAAGACGCCGACTTCGTTGTGTGGGATGGCATGAGCTTTGACGTTGACCGAAGCTTCGAAGGTGAAAACTGGGAGACTGATCCACGTCCGACACAAGAATATCCCGACGAAATGCTCAAGCTCTTGGGGGCTCTCGACGCGACGCGCAAGGCCGGTTGGCTTCGAGCGGACAGTTACCTCAGGAATCTGGGTAGCGAAGGTCGCAAAGAGTTTGCGGCGATGCTTGTTGAGCTTCGCAGATCATTGAACCAACACGACGGCCGCTACTTCATTTACGGTCAGGAAGCGGAAACACCGTTCTTCATATGGCTCCACAGATCCGGTGGCATCATCGACTGGAAGAAGGTGAATGACAAGGCGAGTTCGGCGGCCCTGATGACACCTACCGGGACGGTGACCGGCTTGATGATCGAAACGACAGCCGGTGGCACTTACAAGGCGGCCTCCACCTTCCCGGTCACTCGACACACAAACCGCACGGAGGCCAACGCGCATATTTTTGATGAAGCGGAACGCATAAAACAGCGTGCTAAGAACTTCGTGCGTGGTCAGAAAGCAGCGCCGCAAAAGATTCAGCCTGCAGTCGGGCTCCCTAAAGTGGGCCGAAACGACCCGTGCCCCTGCAAGAGCGGGCTGAAATACAAGAAGTGCCACGGCCGATAACGAGGTGACGCTACCCCGTTAGGCGGAAGACACGTTGAAGTCGTGACCGCTCGATGCCGACGGATCTGACTGCGGGGTGCGCCGCACAGAAGCAATAGAGCGCGGCAACAGACCAGACATAGTCATGCCCGGGTGGGGCATCGCTCGCCTTCGCCTGTTCACGTGTGGCCCCGCAGTTGGCTGTTTCCAAGTCGGAATCTCCCATTCGAGCATGGGAAGAGGATTCACGTTCGTGATGTTCGACCGAAAATCCGTCCAGCTTCGGAACGACCGCTATAGACGGCCCATTCGCCAAAAGCCTTCTTACCGCTTCCGGCCCCGAACGTGAAATTTCAAAAATGACTGAGCAAAGGTGGCTCCTGGCGGCGCGAAGCAGAATTGTTGCCGTCAAGGCTGGGCTCGAGGCGGAGAATTTATAAGTCTCCGTGGTTTCAGGCCCAAGAATAGCGCCTGGGACCTCTGAGCTGCGTCGGTAATAAGGCTGACCCACGTCCGGTCCTGTCGTCTGCTCCTAAACGGTTCGGCCAACGCAGCCACTTGAATCTTTGCTGAACCGTTCGCCTGCGTGTGTATCTGGCATATGCAATTTTCACTTGAGCGTGATTGGAAAGTATAATATAAAATTGCTGTTCCCGTGGAAGCGCGCTGGTACGTCATGTATTCTACGAGGATTAGAGGGGGAATACCCGAATTGTTGTGGAGAGTGCAATCGTGTGAGTGATTGCATTGCTGAACTATTGTTGAAAAGCTGAATCCTGCTGTGGCTTTTGTCTCGGTAGGAGCGAAGAAGTACTGTGAGCTTACTTCTTGGCCGACATGGTCAACGCGGTTCGCAAACGACTAGGCTGAATTTCGGGCTTCACTAAATGGATGCGCAACGAGGTTGTTCACGATGGCCTCGCTCTCTGTTTTGCGCTTGCGCTTTTCCGTGCAGGTCGTTGTGGGTCAGCCCCATTCGACCTGTCTGCGGCCTGATTTCCTATGCGGAGATAGGGCGTCTCTGCCCGTTTTCCGTCGAGTTTCCAATCTGTTCGCCCGTGTAAATCAATTGGGCAGTCGCAATGATCTACGCCTGGTGACGGGCGAACTTGTCGAACAAGTATGGGGGCAGCAGTGGGGCTTGGAACCGACGCGCGTCCGGTCGGCTGGCAGGACATTATCAATCCGCAGATAACCCGCCGTGGTCTGCTTGGCGGTCTCGGCGCCGCGCCGCTATTGTTGTACGCGAGCAAGAGCCACGCGGAAGGGGAGTCCTGGTACGATCTGCAGTTTGAACTGGCCGAGGACCAGAGATCGCTAACCGTTCTCGAGATCAAGGTTACGCCCGCGGGCAAGCCGAATGCTGACGCGAATGCCGCGTCGCCGGACACTCGTGTGGTCGCGTGCTGGTGGAACATACCTGCACTTGCCTTTGGGCCGGCAGCTTACTTCGACATGGAAGAGCCGGCAGCGGGAGACATCGGCAAGGTCGGGCCCGCTCCGGCGCGCACTGTCTATGCTCGCAACGTCGATTACGGATTGCGCTTCGCCAAAGGCGATAAGTCGACAGTCAAAGCTGGCAGCAGCAAACCCGGTTTCATCGGGTTCAGGTTTCAGAGGCCGGGCACGCGTTGGACCATCGAATACATAACCGACCTGTGGGTTCTGACGAAGGGCGGCGTGGATAGTATCCGCGCAAGCAGGCCCGCGGAATTTCATGCCTTCATGGATCCCGATCCGGATCCAGGCACCCGACCGCTGCCGTTCGAGGATGTCGTTCACAGTCGCGTCGGGTCGACCCTTGACAT
Source organism: Rhizobium sp. BT04 (assembly GCF_030053135.1). Taxonomy (NCBI): domain Bacteria; kingdom Pseudomonadati; phylum Pseudomonadota; class Alphaproteobacteria; order Hyphomicrobiales; family Rhizobiaceae; genus Rhizobium; species Rhizobium sp. BT04. Next base: position 3,069,941 of record NZ_CP125652.1, read on the forward strand.
CATGTTCGCAGGTCAGGTCGGCGTAAGGCCGGGTTCGTCCGGATATCTCCGAGTGACGCTGGATCGAAATCTGGTTTGGACCGTCAAGCGAGTCGGTGACAACGCCGTCTCGGCTCTGGATGGCCGGCTGGATATTTCCGAGTTCAATTTTGCATGGCGGCGGGCAAATCCCGAGGCGGCCCCAACGGATGCGGCACGGAGCGGCTCGACGGAAGCGATCTATTTTTCGGGGCAAGCGGGCCCTAATGATGTGAAACTGACGGGTAGCGCTGGCGTTCTGGAGATTGGCCGGTCCGATGGTCACCAAGTCAGGCTGCGCCCCGGCGATCTCTGTACAGTCAATCTTGATGTCATTACTGGACCCGCCTCGTCGCTGCCGCGACAAATGCAGGTCGTTTCGGCCCTCAGCATCGGTGAAGGCGTTCTTCAGGTTCGCAACGGCACAAGGACCCTGACTGATGGCCTCGCAGGCCGAAATCTTGTGTTCGCTCAGACCGACACTCCCCAGACCAACCTGCCGCGGGTACGGCGTACGGTCCTATGGGGACAAGCCAGCGGTACTGGCCCCTTGGTCGGAAAGCCGGATGCGAAACATCTGAAGTGGCAGGAGAAGGGAGATGTTCCCTCTCCCGTCGGCCTTCTCGGAATTGGTGCGCCGCAATCAACGACGCGCCGCCGGCAGACTGAGGGCGAGGGGGCGGATTCCTCGAATGAGGCACTTCCTCCTGAAACTACTCCCGCGAAGGATAAGCCTGAGGCTGCTCCGCTCGAAGTGACAATCACCGGCCCGCAGGCATGCAAGCCGATCGCGTCTGTCGACGCGACAGGCGACCATCTCGCACGCTTCTTCCAGGCTGTGAACGGCGATCGTGGCGGCGTACCCGATGCCACCCTTTATGTCCTTCATGATCGTCCGTACGGAAACACCGACGCTTCGGCAATACGGCGCATCCACTTCGACGTCTCGCTATTCTCCACCAATGCTGCTCTTCCCGACACCAGCTTCAGCCGGCTAACCTTCAGGAGTTCCGATCTCAGGCTGGTCTACGAGGACGGCGCGCCGATTGCGGAACTGAAAGGCGGCGAAGACCCGCGTCCGATCGCCGGGAGCTTCGTCTGGCTCGGGCCGATGTCTCCTGGTGAAAGACGCGCGTCCTTCGATCTTTCGGACGCGACGCTCACGTGTGGGCGCGACTACGACCTCATGAAGCTATGCCTTCGTTTTCGCGATCTCCTGCTTGAATATAAGCCTGAGCCCAGGATCGTGCCCGCCCGCGACGATGCGCGCGTCCATATCGGCGACGATGGCGCCGTGCATGATACTCGGCCAATCATTGTCGCGGAACTCAGCCCCCAACATCTAATGGAGGCAGCCATCTTTCGCCCTGAGGCTCCGCCGCTTCCCGACGTCGACCTGGATAAACCAGCCAATGCCGGCGACCAATGGTGGACCCGGGAGAACATTCTTGCTGCCCTTGCGAACGAGGCGGACCGGGAGAAACGAAAAAACCTTCGGCTGACCATTCAAGGCCTGAAGATTCAGCAGGAGGGGAAAACAAAGTCTGGAAAGCCGCAGCCGTTCAAGGCAATGGCCGAGGCTTTTGCGCAAAAGGCGAAGACGCTTCCTTCCGACCAGCAGATCTACATCGGGCCGTTTGCAATCGATGCGGATGGCATGGGCGTTGCGCGCGTGTTGATAACGCAGATCGGCCCTGCGGCAGTAGAAGCCGAGGTTGACGACCTGCTTGCGCGCGTTAACGTCCACGCGCACCCGGCCGGGCCTCTTTCCAAGCTGGGAAAGCTGGCTCCGGTAAAGCCTGACCCGACGTCGCCTGCGGTTGCCGGTAATGCAACGCCGGATTACCGCGGAAGCGCCCTTCGCAATGAGGCGGTGTTCGAGTCGCTGGAGCCCCTCTACGGCGTGTTTCGCACTTTCTGGCGTGACACAATCGTCACTTACCTCGCACTTGTCCAGCACAACGTCCCGTCAAAAGAGATCTTTGACAGGATCGGCTTTATCATGCCGGCTGAGGCTGACCCGGCACGCTATCCAGAGTTTGGCGAGTTCCTGATCGAAAACAATCGTTTCGTCGGATATGACGAGGGCAAGCTCGCAATGTTGGTCGCACTGATGGTCAACCGGTTCGCCAAGTTCGCGCTCGGACTCGATGCTATCCCGGACCTCGTCGGAGCGCGCCTTTCGGGCAAGAGCAGGCTTGCCTTCCGCATCGACTGCGATCCGCCACAAACTGCCACTGCCTATGAGGCCGGAACGATGTCGAGTTCCGACGATGGGCCCAGCCGAACCGGACCTGGCATTTCCCGGTTCAAACCTATCCCGTTTACATTCGAAGGCTTGACCGATTGGTCGCGGTTCGAGCCTGCGGTCACAAAGCGCGCCAGAAAGCTCTTTGAGAGCCTTCCTTCCGGTCTCCTTCCTCGGCCCGGGAGCCGTTCAGCCAACCCAAGCGACCACGCAATGATGCGGTTTCAGGGTTTTTCGGAAGGGCCTATCACCGGTGCATCGCGGATGGCTGAGGTGCGCGCCTCGCTGAAGAGCGAACGTGTCGCCGATCTTTCCGGAAGAGGCGAGGCGCCCTTTCCTGGCGAGCCGCTCGACCTCGAAACGGCCATCGAGATTCCTGCGCGCCTGATTTTGTCGACAGCCCAGGACGCGGTGTGGCGCACCAATCGGCGCATGCCACCGGAAGTAACTTCTTCCGTAAACGACAGTCCCGTCGCGCCGGTTGATGGCGAGCCGATCGGGCTTGAAGAGGGCGCCGGTCTTGCCGGGCAAATCGAAACCGTGAGTGTCCAGCCGCGCGACCTATGGTCTGTGCGGCTCGAAACTGACTTTCTCAAACCGGATCTAAGGGCCGTCTCTTCACCCGATCTTCGTCCGTCGGCTCTCATCGGTCCTCGTGAGCCGGGGACTGCGCGGTTTCCGGGGGAGGGTGCTCCGCCACGCGGTCCCTATGCCCCCTGGTTTATCGGGCCTGAGCAGCTTGAAAGCGGTACGGTGGCCGCGCAGACCCTTGCAGATGAACTCAAGGATCCCGATCTTTGCCTGGCCCCCAAGGCGCCTAGCAAATACAGGCTCATCCGCTGGCTATGCGAACGCGCAGGTTTCCGGCAGAGCCTTCCCGTCGAAGACTATACCCTTTTCCGCACATCGCTCGATGCGTTCGACCGTCACCAACTGGTCCTTTTGACATCGACTTACGGTCTCCCGGTCATCGGCAAACGGAAAGCTTCCGCAGGCAGTGATGAAGACGCGGATCGCGCTGGTGGACTTGTTACGGATTCTGGCCAGATCGAGCCCGGCGAGGCATTCTCGCTGCTCGATGCGACTGACGATCAGGCACTTCATAAGCCCGTCTCGTTCAAGGTTAAGGCATTGTCGCTGACTGCGCTTGGCGGCTCGTTCCTACATGAAACGTCCTTCAAGCCTTCGGCAGGCGCCAACGATTTCCGCGGCCGCAAAATATTCGAAGGTTTCTCGATCGACACCCTGCAGCAGGACATCGTGCTCGGTCGAGATATTCGAACGGAAGTTGTATACAAGGGTTATTGCCTACCATTAGGACATCAAGCTTCCTTTATAAAACTGACGGAACGGATCTTTCTTCGCACGCCAAACAGCGGCATCAAAGCAATGCTGCGGCAGCGGATGTTCTTGCGCATAAGCGAGCCCGAAAAGCTCTACGGTGCGCTCGCGCAGCCGCATGCCGGGCGCATGTGGTGCGCCAAGAGGGTCAGGCTGCTTGCTGACAAGACGCCGGATATCCTAGACCCAAGCATCCCCCTCGGCCCGTTGAGTGAACAGAATCCGGAAAGCCTCAATGGACGGATTTTTCTGGGTGACGGGCCAGGACTGGCCTTTTGGCCGCGCACCGATATAACCGCCAACGGCCTGCACCGCTTTGAGGTGACATTTGACGGCACCCCGACCTCGCTGCCCATGATTTTCGTCGACAATATCGCTGCAACGACCGGCGAGTCCCTCAAGCGAGCAGTCGATCACTATAACGGCAAACTTGCTCCCGATGCTACGCCCGGCCTACAGGACATTCTTTTGAGAAATCGCACCCTGGCCGTCGGCGGGGGCAAGATCGACTTTGCACCCAACAGCAAAGCCGGTGAGGCTCAGTTCGAAACCGAGGAGATTCTGGTCCGCGCCCATGGCAGGACTCGCGTCGTCGAGGCAGACAGTTGGACGGGTGAACTGGAGGGCATCGACAACTTCGTCACGTCGGGCGTGCTTGAAGGTGCCGGACAGCCGCCCTTCTATCCAGCCATGCAGAAGGCAAAAATCAGACTAGGTCCGGTTGAGCGCCTGAGCGGAGGCACGCCAAGCGCTGTGGAGGTGCAATACGACGGACACTATGTCCTTTATGGATTTGACAAGGACAGCGTGGCGCGCGGCCTCGAACCGGCGAAGGGCGCCAATGCCAATCCCCAGGAAGTGTTTCTCAACCTGCGCAGCGTGCTAAATTTCGGCATGGGCGGCAATGGCGACCGCGCAGGCGGGATTGCCCGCCCCGAATCCAATATTGTGGCGATCAGCCGAAGCAAGGGCCCGCTTGGAGGCGACGAAACGACCTGGTGGAGCACTGGTCGCCAAAACAAGGCCCCAGATGTCAACAAGGTCGAGCAGGTTAACGGAAAGCCCATCGACGCCAAGCTCGACACGGCGATGGGGTCGACAACGCTTGTTTCGCTGGCACACTACTTCAATAAAGAAGTGCCGCGGCCGGCGCTGACACCACTGAAAGAAGACCGGCAGCCTGCCTTCGCGCCCAAGACGCCGGATGCCGCCAACCTAGAGATATTGAATCAGGTCCAGTCCTTCTTCAGCTTGGACGCCAAACTGCTTGGCACGGTCAAGCTCAAGGACCTGATGACGCTGCTCGACCTCAAGTTGGACAGCATCCCCGTCTTGAAGGAGGGACTGGAATACGGCACCGCCGCCCTGCGTAACGCCAACTCCCAACTCGATGGCCTTAGCAACGACGTGCGCGAGCGCGTTCTCGCACCGCTCCGCGATGTGATCCGGCAGTTGCGCGCCGAATGGAACGCACTTGACCAGTCGCTCCGGAACAAAAAAGTAGAAGTCCCTATTCCTGGGGCCGGTTCGAAATCCACCGCACTCAGCCTTGCAGACATCTATCCCGAGGTGAATCAAGGCTTGTCATCCGTCGAGAAGGCGTTGGACGAAGCACTGGCGGCCGAGGACGCCACGGCGCTCGTCCCAAGACTGGCGGCGGTGCATTCCGCTGCCCGGGAACTCATTCGCGGACTTTCCATTATCGCGTCGAACCCGGTGGAACGGCTTGAGGACGCTGTCATCGGCAGCCTGCAGGCGCGCATCTTGGAAGTAACAGACGCGATTGCGCAGTTGCAGCCGCTTGTCGCAAGCCTAGAGCAACTGGCGACAGATTTGCTCGACGCGGCTGCCACCGACGTGGCCGAACAGGCCGCCGACTGGATATACGGGAAAATGGCCGGCGCGGTCCCTAAGTCCGAGGTCGATCTCGAGGCTTCGATGAAATTTCTTAATCTCTTCCCGCTCGCAGTCGTGCCGCTCGATCTCTCAGTCGTTCTGAAGGCCCTGGTCGCCGACATCAACAAGGACGCCGCGTCATTGGGCAAGGCGATTCTTGGTTCGTCACCGCCAGACAAGGGCGTTGGCCCGATCCTCGCCGAAGCTGTCAGGGACGCCGCTCGTCAGGCGATCCGGCCGACCCTGAAGAACGTGCTTCTGTCGCTCCTACAGGGCCAATCCGTCGAGGCCGCTCTCATGTCAGGCGTCGGCGAGTATCAATCCCAGGTAAGCTCGAAGGTCAAGACGGCCATAGACATCGCAAAAACTGCGGTTGCGGCGTTCAAAACCTCTGCGGCGGACGCTGAACGTCGCGCCGCGCTCGGCCTTGAGGCGGCGCTCAACCGATACGCCGAGCAACTGCTTACAGACACGATCGACTGGGGCCTCAAGCAGTATCCCGACGAAATTCAGGTGCTGGTCGCCGGCGTCGAGCGTGCGAGCCACGCGTTTGACAGCGTCAAACGCGTGGCGGATGCAGTTAAAAACGCCAAACTTCAGGAGATCCTCAACGCCGGCGGAACGTTCGCCGCGGAGGTGCTCGGCATCGATGTCGACGGTATGGCGGAAAGCTTCCGGCAGACCGTAACGGCGCCGATTGCCGCATCGGTTCGCGAGGCACGAAAAACCCTGCTTCCGGACCAGGTGGTGTCCGTAAAGGCCGACATCCTTCTGCGTGAAATCGAGGCCTGCGCGCCTCTAAAATTGGCAACGCCGCAAAAGTCGACTCTGCCGTTGCTTGATGTCAATCAGAAGGTGGAAGCGAGCACATCGCTGCTAGTGGGCCTTGCAACCGCCCTCAAGACAATCGAGGAAGTTCGTGCCTCACTGCCCGCGGTTACGGAAGCGGCCTCTTCGTCCGGATTTGAAGCGGTCTCATCGAAGCTGACTACGTTCGTTTCCAACCTGGAGACGTTCCTTGGCGTCGAGGACTCGCGACCGGGTGGTGTGTCCAACGAGATTGCCGGGCTCTACAGCGACATCGTCGATCTCACCGTGGCCGTTACTGATCTCGACCTCTCGTTTTCGGGCGACGACATTGACCTTGCCAAAATCGAGCGAATCGGCTCGCTTGCAAAGCAGATCCGCTTCCTGGCAAAAGCGATTGCCGATCACCTCACCGCAATCGTCAGGTCGACGGGACAGTTTGCACAACAGAACCCCGAATTCATAGCCGCAGGCATGATCGCCGGAAACGTCGTCGTCTTCGCCAGCAGCAACGGCATCGACCTCAATACCATCGACCAAACGGTGCGGACAGCCCTCGAGAATGCCCGCAGCCGGGCGGATCTCCTTGAAAAAAGCCTTGTTTCAGCTCTCGTTCCGGTGATCGATCTCGGCCTTGCCTCGATCGGCACGACCACAGCAGGGACGGCGCAAGGGATCAAAACACTGGAAGACCAGCTTCCCCTGTTGAACGGCCTTGCGTCGAAGGCAGGATTGTCGCTCGATCCGGAAGTGGTGAACCTGCAGAAAAGGCTTGCGAGCATTAGAGTGCAACTGACCACCTACGGCAATCTGAAGGTGTCATCTATCCCGACTGATCAGGCAACGCTTGTAGCGCTCTTCGCCGCCCCTCTGAAAGAAGGCGGTCACCCCACTCTGAAGGAGCTCTCCGTCCTTGATGGTGGCGTCTCGGAATTGCACAAAGCCGCAAAGGACCTGCGAGACCTCGAATCCGCACTCTTGCGCGAATGGCGCGCGCTGCAAAAGCGCCTTGAGGGCGCGCCAGCGGAAATGAAGGAGGCCGCCGAAAACGCGGTCGTCACCCTTGGCCTCTTCGACAAGCTGGCGACCGGTTACGATCAAATCAAGGTCCTGCGCAACCAGCTCCTGTCACAAGCCGCCGAAAACACCTTCTTTGCCCCATTCGCCCGAAGGGCGCTCATCGTCGAGACGCTGAGCGGACTAGGCCCTGCGGGCAACGGCGCCTGCAACGTGAAGGATCCGAAAGAGCAAAACGCCGTGCTCGCCGAATGTGATCGCCTGGCCCAGGAGGTGATGGTTTTTGTGGACGCCCGCAAGCTCGCGGGTCTCAAGGATGACGAGCGCTCGAAACTGCGCCAGCGAATTGTGTTGGCGCTGCGTGGATGGAGCAATGGTCAGGCATCGCCGCTGCTCATCGTCGAGCAGGCCAAGGAAATGGGCAAAGACCTTCTTCGCGGCAATGTCCTGTCGGCGGTCGATCTTGGAGCATTCCGCGATCAGCTCGAGGATTCCATTGCGGCACTCATTCCAACCAAGGTCAAGTTCTCCTACGATTTTGGCTCGACCGTAGCGGAGCCGCCAAGCGCCAAAGATATCTTCCAACCGAAACAGGGCTCTGAATTCAATATTGTCGTCAGGGCCTCATACGATCTCCTGACGCAAAAGAGCGATTATTCCGCAAGCGCCAATCTGGGCCCGTTCGACATCTATCTCATCGGGGACGTAGCCGACGCGTTGCGCCTTTCGTTCGGCGGAGCCGCCTTTAGCGTCAGCAGCGGGTCCAGCGCGCGGTTCGATGTCAAGTACGAGGACTTCGAAATCGGCAAGGACCTAGAATTCGCCCAGCAACTGCAAAGCTACCTTACGCCGAAGGAGGGGAACGGCGTCTTCATTCAACCGATGACGCGCGGCGCGGGCATCGAGGTCGGATACGGAATCAACCTCGGTACAATCGGCGTGGGCGTCACATCGTTTTTCAATGTGTCACTGAACGTTTCCGCAGAGCTGCCCTTCGGGGACGACGAATCCCTTTTCAAGGTATCTCTTGGCAGGCGCCTGTCTCCCTTCGGCATGGGCGTTCTGCCGTTCGTCGGGTCAGGATATTTTTCAATTTACGCCGCGGCCGATGGAGTCCGCGGATTTGAAGCGTCATTCGAATACGGCGGCGGCGGTGCGATCGGATTCGGTCCCTTGAGCGCCCAATGCCGAATTTCCGCCGGTGTCTTTGTCCGCATTCTCAAGGTAAATAACAAAAAAACTACAGAGATTTACGGGACTTTCTTCGCAGGTGGGTCGGCGAGTATCTGGGTATTCCAGTTTTCTACATCACTTTACGTGAGGTTGGGGACCGCCGAAGGCGGAGCCATGTACGGCGAGGCGATTTATTCGTTTTCATTTAGCCTTGGGATAGCTGACTACGATTATTCAATTACAGCATTTAAAAAAGAAAACTCCCTCGGCTCCAAGCGAGCGGCATTGCTGCCTGACGGTGGCGGAAAAACCCGGTTTGCCACCGCTGACGCTCCCTTTGGGATTGATCCCATCACTACCGGCAGCCCCGTCGAGGACGCGCCGGGCTTCACCAAAATCAAGACTGCAAACCAACTCACGGACTGGAACGGCTACGCGGCCTACTTCGACGTCGGCCTGCTCGAGGGATTGTCACCATGATCGACCAACTTTTCGTGCCTGTCCGCCCGTTGCTTCGCGTGGTTGCCAATGGCCGGCGTAAGGGAAAAAATGGGGATGTTCTCAAGTTCACCCTGATCGCGACACCTGAGTACGACAGCAAGCAGCCTTTCACGGCGGAAGACGGCGCCTTCGAGTTCGCCAATTGGCCGAAGGAAATGGCGGAGAGGATGCGCAACGGTCGCGCTGAAGGACCGTTTGCGGGCAAAGTGACGCCTGCAGGCGATGCGCGACTGCGGCTCCATGCACGTGCCATCATTGCAGCGGCTATCCCTGATATCGCCCCCGGCTCGGACTGGCAGGAGGTACTCTTGGAGGCCGCGGCCTCAAAAGCCTTCGACAACCCCAACCGGTGGACGGAGATAAATGCGATATGGCAAGGATCCCTTGCCGGACCCATAGCTGGTAACTGGAGAGACTTGGCACTCGACATCGAGCGGTCACTGACGGGCGCGAAACGCTCCTCTGATTTGCAGAAGGAATATTCGGGAACGCCCGTTATTGATGCGCATGGCGCCATCATCGCCGCGCCCCATGACGCGGAACAGACTGTTACCGTCAAGGGGGTGATTCCAATCCGCCAAAGTGACCTTGCCATCGAGGAGGAATCGGAGCGTGCCGTCCGCATCCTTGCAAAGCAACAGGGTGGACCTTTCGCTGTTCTCGATGAGCGCGAAGAGCCGGAGGAAGCCGGCTATGAGGAAAAATTCAGGTCGGTCACCGATGGGACCAACGAGGAGCGCAAGCGCACTCAGGCGACTTCGTTGCAGGTGGCGGCTCTAGTCTCAGGCGGGCCTGCCATCGCCAATGACGCCCCGAAACCAACAACAGCCTCGATTATCCCCCAACCCGGTGATGTTGTCGCTGAGCAGGTTCCAAAGGAAGCCCCTCTAGTTGGCGCCGGCCCTCCGACCTCCGATCGCGGCAAGCGACGGGCAACACACCAGTATGGAACTTGGCTGCAGCGTCGAGCGAAATACCGAAGCGACAGCAGAACCTCCCGCCCCGTGGTAGACGACAAACCCGATCAGGTGCCGGCTGCGGCACTCCGCGAGCGCCACAGAGGTGTGTTTTTCGCCCTGCAGGGCGATCCGACGCTCGCACGGCTGTTCTGCATGGCAATCGACTTCGAGGTCGAGGAGGCGCGTCTGACGGAAAAGGTTGCGACCGAGAAGGTCCACCTGGCCGTTTGGACGCCAAGCCCGCGGCGCGCATTGATTGCCACGGCCGCGCGGCGTCATGAAAATGGGTTCTGGCCGGTGTCCGCCTTCGAAGCCCACGTGGTGAAGTCGAAAACGAATGGAAGCTTCGAGATCCTTCATCGTGACGATCTCGTCGAGCAGCGCGATGGTATCTGGAGGTTGGGCACATGCTGCAAGGTCAATGCCGGGGGCGGCGAGGCAGCAGTTCCGCGCTACGATATCGTGTCGCTCGATCTTCGCCGTTCCATTGATGGTAAGACCACGGGCCGAGACCGTGGGGAGGAACATCATACTGCCGGCTTTACAATCCTCGATCGGGGCCGCGCCGACCAGATCGCGCGAGATCTGGCCCTGTCGGCGATGCAAGCGCAAACACTACCGGGCAAGGGGGCCGTGATCGTCCTTCATGCAGAGGAATTGACAGTCGGTCGCAGGATCGACATTGCGGCGGTGGCTCCTGGCGCGAAACTTAGCAGTGTCACCTGGCGAAGTCTTATGCATCGCTACGTTGATTTCGATTTCAAATCGCGAGATCCGGTCGCTGAAGCAGTCCTGAAACAACTGTTTCCGGGAAAGGGGCAAAAGGGCATCCTCGAGGAGGTGTCATTTCAGGTGGCAGCTCGCTACATGCCGATCACCGGACAGGACGTTGAAGCTGTCGCGGAAGAAGCGATTTTCCTCTGGGATGGCACGCCTGCCGGCGTCCTCACGGATGCCGGTGTGGGGAACGTCGATCTGCCGAGCTTTTTCCCGTTCGATCGCACGTTTGCGCTGCCTGACGAGGAAGGGCTCCGTGTAGCACCGTTGCGATTCGGTTTTCCGTACATGTGCCGCTGCCGTTCAATGTTCCTCGGGGGAGGTTCCCCCGACGCCTCCGATGAGAGCACCAAGGCCACCACCGACAGTTTAAGCGTTCTACCGGTTGCCGTCGGCGATGTTGCCCAGCCGCGTCGCTTCCTTCGCCACGAGAGCATCGCGGCCCCGGTCCTGATGCTACCAAAGCACCTTGCGGAGGCGCGATCGCTTCATATGGGCTATGAACAGGCCGACCAGGCCATCGTACGTTCCTGGAACGACGTCTCTTCGGCGCTCGAAACAATCAGTGACCTCGACGACATAAGAGGGGAATATGTCGGAGGGCCCGTACGAACGACGCCGGAAAGTACGATGCGTATTCTTATTGCTCCTGAAGCCGCGCTTGATCTCGTCGTGCGTCACGGGCAGTTCGACAATGGCAACGTGCCGCGCGTTCGCCGAGGTGGCTTGCTGGACGTATCGTTCGCGCCGAGACCATTGCCCGATCCGTCTCAAGCGACGAACACACCACGCCCCAGTGGTTTTCCGATTGTAATCACCAGCAAGCGGGACACGTTTGATCCGGAAGGCGCAATCTATCGCCGCAAGCTGGCGAATCCACAGGAAGACCTGCAAGAGCGAGGCATTCCTGTTTTCGAGCCTGGTGGAACCAACGCGACGCCAAACGGCGGGATTGGATATCTCGTGGATCCGGCCATCAACCACTATTCGATAAGAGCCCGTATCCGGGGAGGGGATCGTTATCTCGAAGGCTCGATCGAGGCGCCGGCGTTCTCCGAACAGGGATATCCGGATGTGCTACCGCTCGTCGTGAGCGTCGCGAAAGCCGCTGGCAACTCGAAGACCGTTCGCCCAGCACATGCAACGAAGATCAGCGAGATTGCAGTCGTGGCCGGACCAACCTGGCTTGACGATGCCGGCAAGCTTGGGTTGACAAAGCCCAGACGGGGCACGCGGGTCAGTCACGTCCAGGTGAGGCTCTATGCAGGTGAGGATTACGATCTGGAGGTCGCTTGCCTTCCGGCAGGTTCAATGCTGGCAAGGCGCTTTTCAGTGTCTGAAACAATAGCACTGCTGTTTAAGGCAGCAGGTACCGACAAAAAAAAGCTGGAGCTCCTATCACAGATCTGCGGCGGAGAGATCGCGGATGCATGTGGTCCAGCAGTTGAATGCCAGCAAGTGATCGGACTTTGTGGCGAGGCAATCCCTTCGCAGGGAATTGTCGATAAGGTTGCGGCCAATCTCCTGGCGGCAATGAAGACGAAGTGGCCGGTTGAGGAAGTCGCTGCCGTCACGACGCTGCGGGTGTGTCATGCCGTCAACAAACCGGCGCTTTTGGCCAATTGGCGGAACAAGGCGTCGCTGAAGGCTGTCCGCCAGGACTACGAATTGGCTTGTGACGTAATTCTCAATCCAAAGCTCAGCGATGAGCTGAAGGCAACCGGCCTCTTTCTTCAGGGGCAGATCGAAGTCGATCTCGCCTTGGTCGACAGCCTACAGATCGTGGCCGAGACCGTTGCAACCGATGGCGCGCTTCTCGACTCCCGCGACCGCGGGCGCAGTTCGATCTCCAAGCGTACCGGACGGTGGCCAGTAATGATGACCAAGGATGGCGAACGTGCTTACGTGTCTGCGACCGATGTTGTTGGCTTCAGGGTCGCCGAGGACGGCTCCGTGACCTTGCCCCAACAGACGGTGACGCTACTGAATGTCGGCAACTTGCCCGCTCACGGCGCACTTGGGCAAGTAATCTCGCTTGTGGACACCGGCATCACCTGCGAGGTGCCAGAAGACCTTGAGTTCGGCGCCACGCCAACGGGAAAGAACCCCGGCGAGCCCGTGTTTGGTCCCACGACAGACCGATTGACCCAGATCGAGCTCGCACCGCTTTTTGCCGCGGCTGGTATGTCGGTTCCGATCACCTTTCAGATGGCCATGGAAGAAGGGGCCAAGGATGTTTCGCGACGGACACGCGTACTGAAGATACAGCGTCCTCATGTGTTCAAGGACACAATTGCCCGAAAGCTCACCCTGAAACTCGTGTCGACTTCCAGACATGCCGCGGCCTTCGAAACGACACCGCGATACCTGCAGGGCAGGGAACAGCTTCTCTATCGTCGCCAGCCGCTCAAGCGTACGGACCAGGCCGTCATGAATACGGACTATGCCGAAATCTGGATGAGATCGACGGTGCGGCCGGCCGTTCCCGATTTGCGGCGGCCCGAGCCCTCCTTCACCATCTCCCGCAAGTCCGAACCGGCTGGCGATGGCAAGAAGCACATATTGGTACGCACGGCAAAGACACGGCTTTATTTCGGGCGCGGGTGGTTCAGTTCGGGTGAGGGCGAGCGGGTCGGAATTGTGCTCTGGCCGCCGGATTACGCCACTCTCAAGAGCAGCGACGTTGACGCGGACAAGATCAGGTTCAACGACCGGAACCTGAGACTGCGCGATTTTGAAGATTCCGACCTAGGCGAGGGGGGCAGTTTCATAACGCGATGGGGCGGAGATCCAATTCGCAAGGACCCCACGGACCAAGAGGCGAACTTTATACCTCCGGATGCTTTCGAGGATCTGAAGCGGCTTGGAAAGGCCCCGCATCGCCCAGAGATCGTGCCACGCGCACTCATGCCCATCCCTCGCGCTGCCTCGGGGACGGCCACGGAATATCTTCCCGTTTCCCTGCTGACCTATGAGCCATGCTTCGACCTCGATCGCGAAGAGTGGTACGTGGATGTCGATCTCAAACCGATCCGAGCGTCGGAACCTTTCGTTCGCTTCGGGATCGTGCGTTACCAGGCCCAGTCCATCTCTCCAAGCATCATGGTGTCAGAGCCGGTGAGCGTGGCCATGCAGCTCCTGGCCGAGCGCCAGATCGAAATCACGACAAAGGGCAAGGAAACACAGGATCGCTTTGTTTCCATCAGGGTCAGCGGGCTCGGATCACATGATATCAAGGATATCTTCCCAGACTTGCTTCCCGGCGCCGACGAGGCGTGGTCGGCCAATTTCGACACACTTCGCCGGCCAAAGATGAAGCTTTCGCTGTTTCACGAGGTTGAGGATGGTGAGAACGGCGTTGTCCGCACCCCCATCGAGACCATCCCGGTAAAAAGCACGACAGTAGGCCCGGCGATGGATGAGAACTTTCACTGCGAGGTCGAGCCGACGATCGAAAACGCCAACCTGGTTTGGGAGGTCGACTTCAACTTCGCAGCCGACGCGCTTGATGATCTCGGCCGGGGCCGTATCGTCGCCTATGTCGAAGAGGTGGACCGGCGTATGCCGGCAGCCTACCGCAAGGAACCGGTCCCGCTTAGGAGCATGTTCGCGCTGAACTCATTTGTTGAGTCAGGCCCGCGCTTCAGCGCGCGCGTGCCATTCCTTGAGAAAACGTAGCAGACAGGAAAGGAGAAACTGATGGGTAGCTTGAGCATCTGGCATTGGTTGATTGTTCTGGGGATTGTCATGCTTCTGTTCGGCCGCGGCCGCATCTCCGGTCTGCTTGGTGACATCGGTCAGGGCATCGGGAGCCTGAAGCGGCATCTGAAAGACTGACCAACAAAACCGTGCACGGGCATTGGGTGAGCGGGAGATGGGGCACAGACAGTGATGAGATTTTTCTTGGAACTGCTGTTCTCGGTGGTCGCGCTACTCGCTGACATGGCGGCACATAAGAGCGAAACATCTCTGCCTGAGGATTTCTAGTTGATATTTCACTATCTTGAGAAAATGTGGAGGCATGACCGATGAGCAGACTTCTAATTCTTCTTACTGGGCTAATTGTTCTTGCATTGCTGCCATCCACATCGAGCGCTCAAGACGTACCGCCCGATTGCATGGTTTCTTTCAATGTACAAAGTGAAAAAGTGTCGACTGACATCAGTTGGCTATTCGCAACGGGAAGTACCGCATCTCTATCCTGTGGTGCCGCAGAATTGTTGCGCGAGAGACTCTTTGTCGAGGGGGATAAGATTGTAAAAGGCAGCGATCTTGTCGGCAACCCGGCAACTGCTCAGCAGAGAGCGGTTACTGCGCTGAATGATCTCCAGAACCAAGTTCAACAGCTTCCGGGCGATGATGTGCCGGGAACGCTCTTTTCAGCTGGGGGATATTTGGTCGCGAAGTATCTTCTGGTGTCGTGCCTTCTAACCGTGGAAACGGCGGGCGGCACCTGCTGGGCGGCTGCAGGGAAGTTCGTAGCTGCAACCTATGGCTTTTTTCAGAAAGTTTACGTCAATCAGAGTAACACGCTTACAAAACAGGAGCTGTTATCCAAGATAGAGAATATCAGGCCAGCTTTGAATTCCGCCGGCTCTGGCCAGGCAGATGAAGCCGGAGCTCGAATCCGTTGGGTTGAAACTCAGACGAACTTGTGTAGATCCATTCAGAAAGATTGCTTATGAATCGTCTGTCGCCGGTATCTGGTGAAGCCGCTGCGGATGTCAAGTCTCCAGTTCGTGAAAGTGTACGGGGCAGGATGGCGCTCAAAATAGCAACTTAGCTGCCCCTGGCGGATCAGGTCAAAGAATTCCGGCAGCGGGCCGTCAATGGGGATGATCTCATCGCCGGTTGCCGCTGCTGCCAACCGATCAAGCTATCTTAGAGACAGTGGTCGACGTTGTTCTGGGTGAACGCTCATTTGGCCCCCCCTCGACTGCCAAGATTTATTGGTCTGGATTGGAAAATATCGTTGCAGGAACGGTCCCCTTTTGTCTTTAGGCGCGACGTTAGCCCAGATCGGGAATCATTGCCGCCGTGTAGGGTACTATGTGTCGGGAATTACAAGTCTCGATGTGTTCAGGCCCCCGCAACCAAACTTCCTCGATATCAAATACACAAAAGCCCGCCTCGCGGGCTTTTTGCGTTTCCTGATGGAATTAAGCCAAGGCTTCAACGCGCAGATCCAATCCTTCAGCCCAATCCGTTCCGGGCCAGGAAGTCTGCCGCCTGCATTGTGTCCAAGGCGCCGGCCGTCTCCCTGAAGTAAGGCAGGCCTTCCCAGAGGTTGCGATCGCCGACGATATAGAATCGGCGCTTGGCGCGAGTGAGGGCGACGTTCAGGAGGTTTGGCTTCGAGGCGGCCCAGCTCGCCGCGCCGCGATGGTCGGCATCAGCACCGAGCACCATGAAAACGATGTCTTCCTCCTTGCCCTGGAAGGTATGCACCGTACCGATCCGTTCCTGCAGCCATTTCGACAGTTTCGGCGGAGCCGAGCGCGTATTTCCGTTCCAATCGCCCCACGCTGCATTGGCCAGAGCCTGCTTCAAACTATTCTTGATCTCCTTGAACGGCGAAATGATATAGAGATCCGGCAATCCGCCGTCCCGCCGATAAGTGGCGGTGAGGAGATCGACGATGAAGCCCGTCTGTTCTGGAACGGCCTGTTTGCCTGACACTCTTCCTCCGATGTCGACCCAGGTGCTGTTGCCATAAAACGGCGGAGCGTCACCGGCCGGCCGGCGCTCTTCCAGCCCGAAGACCATTTTGTTCTGATAGGCGATCTGATTGGCGAGGCTGAACATCGGGTCGATGCAGCGACGATGCACCCTGAGAGGGCTGCCGATCCAGAGCCCATCAGCCTCCTCGCCCTGAACGGTTGTTCCATAGCGGTTGGCGGCATCGGCGAGCATCTGCACCGACACTCTGTTCGGGGAATATAGTCCTGCCGCCGTGTGGGGCGAGAGCGCCGAGGTGGCCGCAATCAAGGCGCTGGGCAGCGTGAAGACCGGTTCGATCTGTTGGGGATCGCCGATCACCATGACGCGGCGCGCCCGCAGCAGGGCGCCGACGGCCGCTTGCGGCACCGCCTGACCGGCTTCATCGATGAAGACCCAGCCGATCGAGCCGGCTTCGAGACCGCGGAACTGTCGGGCAAAGGAGGCAAACGTCGTCGACACGATCGGAACGATCATGAAAAGGCTCTGCCAGATCAAGGCAATGTGCTGGCCGTCCGCGGGACCGTTGTTGGAAAGCAGTTTGTTGATAGCGACGATGTTTCCGCCAAAACCTCCGCCTTTCTTGCCGACATCCGCCAGCCACGCTTCATGCAGCGTCAACGCCGCTTCCAGCAAAGCCGAACGCAGACCCGCCAGTTCGTCCTGATGCCACAGGCCGTCAATCTGGAACTGATCGGTCTCGAGATCGCCGAGACGCCCGGGCAGGGTGGGATGATCGAGAATCGTCCCAAGACGATCGAATTCTTCTCGCTTGCGGGACCAGATTTCTCGTTGCGATCTGAGCGCCCGTTCGGCCCGCTGATGTCCGCGCAACGCCCGTTTCAGTGCAGGTCCATGAGCCTTTGCAAGATGGCGCTCGCATTCCGCCAGTGCCTTGCGCAGTTCCAACTGCCCGCGTGCATTGGCGCCGACATCTTGCCGATGCTGCCGGACAGGAGTGGTCGGCAACACTCTTTCCCACCACGCAGGAGCGCTGCGGTCGAGCAGCTGCTCCTCCTCCTTCAGATGCGACAAGCCTTCCCTGATACGAAGTATTTCGGCTTGGACCATGTTGCATCTGTCCTGCGCTTGCCGAAATTCGCTTTCGGCTGCCCTGACCCCTTCAAGCGCCTCGCGGCAGAAGGCATCCTGCGACACCTGGGCGATTTCGTCATGGAGATCGGCATAGCGTGCACATTGGCCGATCTTGTCGCGAACCGCGTCGTCGGCGGTATGAAAAGCCGCCGACGCTTCGGCAAAGGTCGGTCCGTCATAGCTTTTCAGCCATTCCCAAATGGTCTGCGGCTTATCGGTGCCGGACCAGCCGGGCTTCGGCCTGTCTGTGATTTCCATGAAGGCGAAACGTTCCTTGAAGGCGCGGCGGTTCCGGGAATTGCCGAGCGCACAGGCGATCAGCCCCCAGGGGCGGTCGCCGTCGGAGAGCTTGATGGTGGCACCATTGTCCTTCTGGCAAGCGATCTTGTGCGCGACCGTTTGCAGATATTGGAATGAAGACGTGTTCGCGATCGCGCTCCGCTTGGGAAGGTCGCGCGAGATATTCTCCACGGCGGCATTGTTGGAGGAGGCCACGACCATTTCGAAACCGGCAAGGGCCGGGATCAGCGCCGATATGGAGCTCGTGCTCCGGTCCCCGAAAGTGACGCGGCACGCCGAACCGCCAAAGGCATCGCGCGCCGTCTTCAAGGAGGAGAGCACCCGGGCGCGCCGAACGATATTATCCGCGAACATGTCGCGAAGCAGGGTCGTCTTTCCCGTCCCCGGCGGGCCGTTGACCGAGGACAATCCTGCTTGCGAAAGGTCGCCAATCGCCGAATTGATCGCAAACTGCTGCATGAGGCTCATCGCGTGGTGACGGTCGCTCAGCCAACGTCCGCGGTTGAGATTGCCTGGATGCAAGGCCCGAACGATCGCCTGGCGTCCATCCTCGGTGTAGAGGTCGATCCGCTTCTCCTGCGCGAGCGGCGTGAGATATTGCCTGAGCGGCTTGGGGATATCGCCGTGTTTGACCCCCATCATCGCCTGCTCGATATCCTCGATGAAGAAGCTGTTTAGGATCCCGATCTCTTCTTCGATGTTTGCACTCTCGTCCTCCGCGTCGGCGGCATCGGGCGCGTTGCTCTCCTGCGGTGGCGGCAGGGAGAGGAGTTCGGGCTTTTCCGCCCTGTCTCGGTAGCGTATTTCGACGGCGGCGATGGGCTTTTCCTGGCGTGAGGCAAAGCCGGCCCAATTGCAGAGCAATTCATGCAGCGTCAGGATTTCGCCGGCGTCGATCGGCTGATCGTCCGTGTCCTCGGAGGATGGAGATCTCAGCTGTCGCTGTGCCCGAAAGTTTTGGAGCAGTTCCGAGAGCTGCCGTTTGCTGTCGGCAAATGCCTCGTGGCTGAGCGAGGAGAGGCCGGATTTTCGCACCCGTCCCAGAGCCCATGGCAGCGTGGAAACCGAAAACGTTTCGAACATCGGCTGTCCCAAGGGGGAGAGCTGCAGGCTGGCAAAGCAGGTGTCGCCGTCGAGGTCGCCGCGTTCGGCATCCTCATATTCTGATAAATCGGCCGCAACGCTGTCGAAATGCCGGCGGATGTCGGCAATTTCCGATTTGCTGAAAACGCCGAGGAACAGGGTAAAGCCAGTGATCTGCTTCTCCTCGGGGATCGCTGGGCGGCTGAGCGCGGCGCCGTCATCCTCGAGTGTCTCCGCATGCAGCCAGAAAATAGTTCGGCCTGCAGCTGCGACAACACGGCTGGAGAGATCGTAAGGAATGAAGAACTCGATTTTGTGCCAGAAATCGAGAATGGCGAGAAGCCGTTCCCTTTCGGCGCCATCTGCATTGGTCTGCATGAGTTCTCACTGAGGAGTTGCAAAAATAGGCTCGCGCTTGTTTAACAACGATCTCAGCTCAAAATCAAAGATCATGGCGATCTGCGCGTCCTGGAACCGCCGGACCGCATTTCCGCACCATGACAAAACCGCGTCAATGCAGGCGCGGCCGGCGTCGCTCGCTGAACTGCCACCCCCGGTTCCAGCGGGCGATACTCTCCGGCACGACGTCCACCTTATGAGGAGCAGGCGCCGCACGCATGCGGATTCGTTCGAGCGCTGCACTCGCCTTGGCGGCATAGTCGAGTGCGGCCGGATCGTCCGAATGCACTCCCTGGATCGCAGCAAAGACCGTCTCTGCTTCGGCCAGCCGTTTGCCCGCCGCAAGGGCGATGCCACGCTTGTAATGCGCCTGGATGAGATGCGGCCCGATCTCGCCGACCCGGCGGAAAGTCTCGGCGGCCTGGTCGTATTGATGCAGGGCAAGCTGCGTGTCGCCAAGCCGCATCTCTATCGGCGTCGGATCGGGCGCTCGTTCGGTGAGAGCCTTGTAGGCAGTCAGTGCCTCCGTCAGCTTGCCTCGGTCGAACAGCAGATTGGCGAGCCCGAATTCCGCGCCGGTATGGCCGGGAGCAGATTGCAGCACCTGGTTGAAGGCAATCTCCGCTCTACCACGGGCGCCGTTGCGGTACATGTCGAGCGCCTGTTCGTAGACGAAACGAATGCTGCGCGGATTGAGCACGCCGTGCAGGTTCTGGCCGCTGCGGGTACGGAACAGGGTACAGCTGATCCGCCTTTCCTCCGCCCCGAACATATATTTATAGGGTTCGTTCCCCCGCAGGAAGTCATAGGTCTTGAAGCCGTCCTCGATCGCCCGCCGGATGCAGTAACCATGCAGGATGAGGCCGGGAGACGGCGTCTTCCAGGTCTCGTCGCGGCCAGTGATGTAAAAGAGAATCGCCTTCTTCTGCCGATCGACGATATTGGCCAGCGCGCCGAGCGGCTGGTCGCCATGCCACAAGACCGGGACGTCGAGATTGCCGCTGTTGAAGCAGTCCATCAGCATTTCGCGCGTGGTGATGATCAGCCGCTCGGTCCGCTCCGCGCCCTTGCGGGCACTCCATTTGGTTCGCCAGAGATTGAAAAGGATGTCCAGGTCCCGATGGATGGTCTCAGGCGTCGCCATGGTGATCCGGTAAATATCGTCGCCTTCGACCTTGCGCAGGAAGCGGCGGAGCTTCTGACGCGTCTGGCTGCTCATCCGCTGTTCGAGATAGTCGTCGAAGTTTGCCGGTAGGGGGACGATGGGGCAGATCGTATTGTCAATGTTCTCGCTGTTCTGAGGCGAGCTGTCGCGAAACATCACCTCCGGCCCCCGCAGCGCCTCGATCATCTTCTCGCGCCGCCCGGCAGGGCCGCTGAAATATTCGAGCTTCAGGTCGGTCCAGTTCTGATGTTTGATAAACGAAGCAAAACCGGCGATGGCATGATGTTCGTAATCCGGCCTGACGATGAAGCCGGTATAATCGGCCGCAAAATTCCCGGCCATCATGATCTCGTCGTAGAAGAGCCCGGTCTTCTCGTTCAGATGCGTGATGAGGCGCAAGGGGAAAAAAGCGACATAGGGTGCGTCGGGATCGCGTTCGCGAAGGGCGAGGATGAACCAGCGGCGCCGGCGGGAGAGATAGTTCTTCAGCCAGATCCAGGAGAGGAAATGCTGCGCATCGGGATCGTCCATGAAGACCTGATCCCAGTTGTCGCGTACCGTCTCGAACCCGGCAATGGTATCGATGATATCTATGCGCATGGCCGCCCCCAATACCCCATACGTCACTTGGGAGCTTTCATTCTAATGGGAAACGCCGATCTTCAAATAAACCGCCCGGATGATTTGCAGGGCTTAAATATGATTAGTCTTGAGCCGGCACATAATCCAAAATCGGAATCGGTTTTTAGTTAAGATCAAGCATCTTTTCAAAGACATAGCGTTCAAGGCGTCGCATCGTCGCCGCGCTTCCATTCACATCGCCCGGAAGTATGCGGCGGGTTTGGCAGCGCCACCTCCATACGGATTAGGTCAAAGCCCACCGGAGATCTGCGGGCTCGCATGGATGAAGGCCCAGAGCGTCCGGCTGATGGCGACGATTTCGGCGATCGACTTCTCCAGAAGATCGATCTCACGTGCATCCATCTGCTCGATCTTGCCGTAGCGGATCTCCTTGTCGTCCTCGACCAACCGCATCAGCTGCGTGCTCGAGATATCTCCCTTCTCGTCGAAGGAATAGATGCAGTGATTGTATTTGTTGCGTGTCTTGGATTCTTTCTTCAGCCGCGACATGGCCGAAAGGATCGCCTTCCGGTCGGAAGGCGAGGTCGAAGCGAGCTTGGCAAGCCGTTCGATGAGATCGATGCGGGCGCGCGTCGTGTTGAGCGTCAGGAAGACGACGATCGCCGCCTCTTTTTCGACCCGGAGAAGATGGGCGATGATGTAGATCAGCAGGCTTTCGGTGTTCGTCCAGACATAATTCAAGCGGCCGACCCGCAGCAGGACATCGGACATCGCCGCCATGCCAGCCCCTTTCTTCCCCCGAGGGGACGATCCATCCCGAAGGGATGATACATGCCGATATCACATCAGAACAACGGGCAAATCCTTGATATTGAGCGGACCGCCGTCGTTTGCCGAACCGCCTCGCCCGCGGTCAGCGTTCCTTGAAAGCCCGGGACATGCTGTCGGTGATTGGTTTGCTTATATATTCGAAGAAGGTGCGTTCCGACGTCTGGATCAGCACTTCGGCCGGCATGCCGGGAACGGGATGGAAATTGTGTACCCGCGCAATCTCGGAATCGGGTATTTCGACGCGCACGATATAGACATCCTTGACCGAGAGCCCCGCATTCTCCTCGATCGAATCGGCCGAGACGTAGAAGACCCTGCCCTGCAGAACCGGCGTCGTGCGCCGGTTGAGCGCCGTCAGGCGGATCGATGCCGTTTCCCCCTCATGCAGCTGGTCGATCGAGGTGCGCAGCACCTGCGCTTCCAGGATCAGCGGCACATGCGCCGGCAGGATTTCCATGATCGGCTTGCCTGTGGTGATCACGCCGCCGGCGGTATGAAAATAGGAGCGTACGACCGTTCCCGACACCGGCGAACGGATAGTGGTGCGTTCAAGCACGCCTGCGGCCTCGCGCATCTGCTCGCGCACGCTGTCCAGATCGGATTCGGCGGTCTCAAGCGCATCGAGTGCCGCCTGCTTGTTGGAGTTGACGGCGATGACGGCTTCCTGGCGGAATTTGGCGATTTCTGCCTCGCTCTCGTTGATCTCACCGTTCAGTCGCGCAATGTCGCCCATTGCATCGGCGATCGCCCGTTCGATCGCCAGGAGATCCGTCTTGCGCATATAGCCGACCTTGACCAGCCGGGCCTTGGAATCGCGTTCCTCGGTCAGCAGCGACAGCTGCCTTTCGAAGGATTCCTTTTGGCCGGTATAACCGGCGAAGCGGAATTCCAGCGATTGGATGTTCTTCTCGATCAGATTGAGCTGCTCTTCGAGCTTGATCTGCTTGCTGTGGAAGACGACATTCTGGCTCTGGATGATCGCGCCGATGTCCGGGTCGCTTGCCTCTTTCATCACGATGGCGGGAAGCTGGAACTCCCGCAGACCCTGCGCTTCGGCGCGGAGCCTTGCGACAACGGCCTCCAGGCGCAGGCGCCGAAGCTGCAGCATCCGCTCATTCGAGCGGGAGGCGGTGGGATCGAGGGTGAGCAGGATATCGCCTTCCCTCACGGTATCGCCCTCGCTGACGCGCATCTCCTTGATGATGCCGCCCTCCAGATGCTGGACGATCTTGTTGTTGCCGGTCGCAACGAAACTTCCCTGCGCGATGACGGCCGAGGCAAGCGGCGCCGTTGCGGCCCAGAAGCCGAACCCTCCGAACGAGGTGAAGAGAACCGTCAGGCCGACGATGCTGTGCATGCGGATCGAGCGCGGCACGTCGCTATACCATTCGAGCTGCGCCGGACCGGATGTCTCCTGCTTTTTCCGTCCCATCTCGTTCACCCCTGAATACGCGGTGCTTGTTGACCACTATTGCCGTTCTTGGAAAGCGCCTGCAGCACCTCGATCCGCTCGCCGAACATGGCGACAGTGCCTTCCTTGAGGACGAGGATCTTGTCGACGCATTGGAGAAGGGCCGGGCGCTGGGTGATGGTGACGGTGGTGATGCCTTGTTTCTTGGCGTGGATCAGCGCCCTGGCAAGTGCTGCCTCGCCCTGTGTGTCGAGGTTCGAATTCGGCTCGTCGAGGACGACGAATTTGGGATTGCCGAAGAAGGCGCGGGCAAGCGCGATGCGCTGCTTCTGGCCGCCCGAAAGCGGAGCGCCGTCGGCCGCCACGACCGTTTCGTAACCCTGCGGGAAGCTGGCGATGAGCTCATGCACGTCGGCCAGCACCGCGGCCTCGTAGATCTGGTGATCTTCGATGTCGTCGCGCATGCGGCAGATATTCGCCTTGATCGTACCGGGGAAGAGCTGCACGTCCTGCGGCAGATAGCCGATGCTTTCGCCGAACTGGCGCTGGTCCCAGTTGCGCAGATCCATCAGGTCGAGGCGCACATTTCCCGATGTCGGGACGATCGAGCCGACGAGCATCTTGCCGAGCGTCGTCTTGCCGGAGCCGGAATTGCCGATGACCGCCAGCGATTCCCCCTTCTTGAGCGAGAAGGAGATGCCGTTGAGGATGACCTTCTTCTGCGGCGGCGGTACGAACAGGATGCGTTCGACATCCAGCCGGCCTTCGGGATTGGGAAGGCGCAGGCGCGGGAAGTTCAACGGTGAGTTCAAGAGCAGGCTCTTGATCCTGCCATAGGCGGCTGCCGACCGGTTGAACTGGTGCCAGCCTTCGATGGCGCCTTCGATCGGCGCCAGCGCGCGTCCCGAGATGATCGAGGACGCAATCACCATACCGCCGGTCAGCTCACCGGAGAGCGACAGATGCGCGCCCCAGCCGAGCAGGGTGATCTGGGTAATCATCCGGCAGGCCTTCGATATGCCGGAGAAAATGATGTTGCGGTCCTGTGCTTCGACTTGCGATTTCAGCGAGCCCGCCGTTTCCCGGCCCCACATCTTTACGGCCTCGGGGATCATCGCCATCGCATTGATGATCTGCGAATTGCGCGACATGGAATCGAGGTGGAAATTCGCCCGGCTGAGATAGCTGTTGGATTCGGCAAATTGCCGGGCGGTGAATTTCTGGTTCAGATAAGCGATGACGAACAGCACCGCGCAGCAGGTCATGATGATGATGCCGAGATGCGGATGCACAAAATAGACGACGACCACAAAGAATGGCATCAGCGGCGCGTCGAGAAACGCAATCAGCGTGCCCGAGGTCAGGAAGCCGCGCAGCAGCTGCAGATCCTGCAGCGTTTGATAATCTTTGCCGCTGCCATGCAGCGACGCCCGCGCCGCAGCGCTGAGGATCGGCGCGCCGAGCTGCACTTCGAGCTCCACCGCGGTACGCATCAGGATGAAGCGCCTGATGGTGTCCATGAAGGCCTGCAGCAGCACGGCGCCGAGCACGGCGATCGAGAGCATGACGAGCGTGTCGATGGAGCGGCTGGTCAGCACGCGGTCGGATATCTGGAAGAGATAGAGCGGGATTGCCAGCAGCAGCACGTTGATGGCGATCGTGAACATCATGACCACCACCATGTTGCGGCGGACTGCCGCCATGCCGCGCGCGAGGCTGGCGGCGAAATTCACAGGCTCGCTGCGCTTGTGAAATCCGCCGCCGCTTCCCCCGCCCCCGCCCCCGCCGCCCCCGGGATCGGAATCTTTGCCGTTTCCGCCGCCGCCGGTACGCAGCCGACGGTCGGTTTCGCTGATCGGGCCACGCTCGCCTTCGATGGTCTTGCCGAAGGGCATCGTCGGGTTCGATTTGAGCTCGGTCTTCTCCTTCGGCAGTTCAGGCGGCAATTCGGGCACCGCCCGCGCTTCGATCGGCGGCTGCACGGGTGCTTCCGCCGCTCTTGCTGCAGCCGGGCTCTGCGCCATCGCGGCGGGAGGCGCCGCTTCTGTATTCGAGGCTTCCGGCGAGGCTTTCGGCGAGGCTGCCGGCACGACCGTCATTTGCGGAAAGGGCGCCTGCACCACAGCTGCCCGCGCCGTATCGGCAGCGGCGCTTGCTGCGACTTGGGCCGTCTGCTTGCGATCGGGAGATGGAGCTGAAGGGGAGACGCCGCTGAGCCGGCGAAGGTTCTCGACCGCTTCGTCGATTGTCGAGATGCACAGCGCGGCTGTCGCCGCTTCCGAGGGAGCAGTGGAAGGTATACTGCCCGACCTCAAATCGAGGGCGCTGCCGGCGGCAAAGACTTGTTTCGACATCTGGTTCATCGTGATTCCCTTGGAATATCTAGGGTCAAGCGGTGATGGCTTGCATGACGTCGACGGGATGCGACGACCATGAAAGGTCATGTCCTGCATTGATCAAACCATCGGCGGAATCGCCGCCCGACGGATCGTCGTCATCGAGAAAGGCGATGACTTCGTTGGCGAGCCTGTCGTCGGCCGGTTGCGGCTGTGTCGTATCGTGCTCCACCAGGCCGCCCTGAATGAGGATGGCGTCCGAATAGAGCTGGCCTGCCAGATAGATGGTCTGGCCAAAACTGTCATAGTCGATGATCTCGGCGATGTTGACGACGGCATTGCTGCCGGTGTCGATCGTCACCATTGCGTCGGGATTGTTCTTGAGGAGCGTCGATGCAGCCTGGGTCACATCGTCGGAATCGCCGAGGATGCTGACCTGTTTTATGATCGTCATGTCGTAGAGATTGCCGGTGATGTAGAGCACGTTGAGACCGGCATATCCTTGGAAGTTCACATCGAACGACAGCCCTTCCGGCATATTGGGATCGCGATCCTCGATCGCCTTCTGCGTTTCGACCATATAGTCCGGCATCGCCTCGAACGGGCTGCCTGTCCCGACATTGTGGATCGAGGCGAAATTCCAGATCAGGTTGTTGCCGGTCTGTATGTCGGCACCGTCTTCCGCCCGCACCCAGTCATTGTCGTAGAGCAGCGAGATCTGTGTGATGCTGTTGATGTCGAGCACATTGCCGCCGATGATCACCAGATCATACTGCATGCCCATCCCGAAAAAGGAGGAGAAGTTGATGGAGGTATTGCCGCCCGTCAGAACCGTGGTTTCGGATCCCGAGGTGGTGACCGTCATCGTGTCGTTGTCGCTGACGAAATGATACTGCTCGACCCACTGTACGAAGGAGACATCGCCATCGATGACACTGACGCGCCAGCTGGTCGGGAAGGTCGGATCGGCAGCATCGATTTCGGCACGGCTCGACGTATCGAAGGTGCTTTGTTGGAAGACGGCGATATTCTTGGCGATCGTGCCCGCCTCCTCGGCCGAATGGCCCGATGAGCGCAGCGCCGCGTCGATCTCGTCGTTATCGCTGTAGACAAAGGATTGGGAAACCGCGTCGATCTGGTGGTAGTCGCCCATGACGGCGGTGACCGAGGCGATGACGCCGGTGTTGATCACCGCGGCGACGTTGACGACGACGTTCGCACCGGCCGTTACATCGAGGCTGTTGCCGCTCGGCTCGGTCTGCCCGACGGATGAATTGCTGTCGTCGGGTTCCTCGGGGATCTTGGCGAGACCGCGGTCGGGCAGGAAGTCATCGAGGACGGGTATCTCGGCCTCGACCTTGCCGTTGACGCAGATGCTGTTGATCTCGGGATCGACGCGGATGAAACTATGCGTGGCGTCGGCGCTGGGCGAGGTTGCTCCACTGTCCTCGGTATCCTCGGTGTCCCCGCTGTCCTCGGTATTCTGGGCATTCTGGATATAGTTTTCGAGATCCTGGGCGATCTTCAGCGCGTCATCATAGGTATCGATTCGCTGGAGGTCCGAAAACGGCGTGAAGACTTCGGCCTTGGTACTGAACTCCGCCAGCCGCTCGATGACGAAAGCCGTGTCCCGGGGAGCGTGGATGCCGTCTGTCATATCGAGATAGTCGTCGTCGTAAAGGACGTTGACCTGGAGGACATGGCTGATCCCCGAACCCGGCCCGGCAAAGACGTTCAGCTCCGGCTCATCCGACAGCACGATATCAGTCGCCTCACCGAAATGCGGTAACCGTATGTCCCTTGCCGCAATCGCCGCAAGCTTCTCGAGACTCTCTTCGAAGACGCGGCCCAAATGGTGCGCCGGACCATATTCGATATCGTAACTGCCGCTTTTGTAGATGATGCCGGGATCGTAGTCCTTGAGCAGGAGATGGGACGAGAAGCCCGCGGTAAAAGCGTCCTGATCCGGCAGAGCCGGCCCGTCTTCGCCCGGTCCTGCGCCTTCGGCATATTTGGTGCGCGCCCTCATCTCTTCCGTGGTCATCTCGAAGAGACCGATGAAGTGGGCAATGATTTCCGAAATCTTCTCGATATGCATGGTTCGGCCCTCCCATTCGAAATGACGATCGGCCTTGGAGGGGCTCCCGTCGGGAGCCGTGGTGTGGTCGTCAAACCGTTTTCAAGCAGTCAAACTGCACCGACTGGAGCCGGTGCAGTTCCTCTTGGTCGTTGGAGGTCAGTGTCAGGTGCTGGTATCCTCGCCGACGTCGGAGACATGAGAATTGCCGCCGATGACGCTGGAGTCGACCGTGTTGCTGAGCAGGTTCGCGCCCTGAACGAGTTCGAGGTGGAAGCCGGAATTGGCAAGGATTGCCGAAGCATCGGCCGCGCTCGATCCTGTGGCGTCGTCGCCGGCCTTGAGATCCCAGCCCCTGCCGTCCATCTCCATGCCTTCTGCGCTGTCGGCGGTGCCGGCATTGGCATTCAGGTGGTTCTGGGCGCCTTCGTTCTCCATCTTGATGTTCCAGGCACTATCCTGGTCAGCCAGATGGTTCGCCTGGACGGCGCTGAAACCGCTGTCGTTGCCTGCGCCGCTCAGCGAATTGTTGAGGATGTTGTCGACGTCGAGTGTGAAAGAGAAGTCGTCGCCGAGGTTGAAGGTAAGGTCATGGCCGGCAACGCCGAGGTTGTCGAAGTCCTTAACGTCCTCGATGACGGCGAAATCGGTGTCCGTCTTGTTGAAGCTCTCTGACGTATTATTGCTGTCGGAAATTGTCTTGGTATCGGTATCCGTGATGGTCTTGGTATCGGTGTCGGTGATCGTCTTGATGTCGATGTCGTTGTCGCTGTACGACTTGCTGTCATAGCTCCAGTCGTAATCGTTTTTGGTATCGGTGATCGTCGTGGTCTTGGTGCTCGTATCGTCGTCGGACTTGTAGCTCCAGTCGTAGTCGTTGTCGCGGTTGTCGCCGTTATTGGCAGACACATCGATGTCGGCCTTGACGTCCACATCGACGCTGTTGTCGGTATTGTCGCGATTATCGCCGTTGGCGACGCCGACATAACCGGTCGAGCCGTCGTCGACTTCAGTGGAGTTGACAGCGCTGTTGGCAAAACCGTCGGCCAGCGCCCCGACCTTCGTGATTTCGATTTCGTCGCCCGGGGATTTCGGGTCGGGCTTATGGTCGTCGGACATGCAGTCTCTCCAGAAAAAAACCGGAGCAGCTTTTCGAAATCCCTCTCATCTCAAATGGGATTTTGCTCGCGCTCGCTCCGATGCGGTTAACATCGGCAGATGTATTCGATACCAGTCATCTGCAGCTTGATCGCGATTTGTTGGATCAAATCGATGGTATTGGGAACGTACGTACTCAGTACAAGGCCGCACAAATCCACCTCCTCATCCTGGAGCGGATAAGGAGTATTCAGGCGTTCTTTTCGTTGAGTTGCCCTAAATGGAGGTCATGTATCAAAAACGCACACAGATACATAGCTTTTCCACGTCGCCACTTGGGAGACGATCACAGATTGCTGGAAAAATTGCGGATGCGATAGATATCAATTCGGGCTAAGGCATATCGGCCGCATCCGGCTAGCCTCCTGTCGGTGCTAGGTCGAGACCTCTTCGGTGGGGCGTGGCCGAGCCACGAGAACCCAGAGCCTCCTGCATTCGCCGCTGGGTTGAGCGGTGTCTTTCGACGATCGCCTGTCTCATATCCGACACTTGACGCATGCCGAAAATATAACAATCTGTACTGAAATATTACATCAAGCGCTCATCTATAGTGAGAGCAAATATAACCTTGAAGTATCAATCACAGTAAAAATGCAACCAACGCTTTGTATATTATCGTTTTTTGCCCGCTAAAACTAATCACTTTGGGCCATTTCCTTCCTTCTCAATCCGTATTAACATAATTAAGAAATGTCTAAAAAATAAAGCGGTGACATCAGGGGCCGGCATTTCATACTATTTAATACCCGCCATCGCTCCACGTTTGAGTAAAGTGTAACGCTAGGGGAGGCGAATATGTTCATGACAGGCTCAGGAATGGAGAATGCGGACCAGGGAGGGAAGTTGGGTTCGTCAGGAAATACTATACTGGTGGTCGCCAAGGCGGATCTGTTTTCAGAATGCATGGTAGAAGCGCTGGCGAAGAAATTTCCGAATTGTGAAGTGTCAAGCATAACGAGCACAAAGCCGATGTTGGAAAAGGACAGCGGCGATATGAAGCTCGTCTTATTCTATCATATACCTGCGCCGGAGCTTCATGAGGCGCTGCAGGCTGCCCGAGAAAACCACCCGGAAACCTCTGTCGGACTGGTCGTCGAAGCGATCGACATGCTCGAGCCCTATGTCAGCCGGCTGGTCGAGGCAAGGATCATCGACGGCGTCCTGCCGCTCAACCTGCGGCTCGATGTCTTCATGGCCGCGGTGGATCTGCTGATGAAGGGCGGCGAACATTTTCCGTCAGCGCTGCTCAATCGCCTGACCAACAAGAACGCCCAGCTGGAGCCCTCGCTCTATCAGACGAAGTCGGTCGATGCGGCGCGCACCAATGCGCTGAAGTTGAGACGCGACAGCATCTCCGCTTTGACCACCCGGGAGGTCCAGATCCTGGACCTCATCTGCAAGGGCACGCAAAACAAGATCATCGCCGACAAGCTGCATCTTTCCGAAAACACGGTGAAGGTTCATGTCCGCAACATCTACAAGAAGATGAACGTACGAAACCGCACGGAGGCGGCATCCCGTTTCTTCAACGAGCATCCGGCCGGCGATGACGACATGTCCGGCCGGTGGCGCAATTGATCTGCAGCGCCGCGCCTCTTTTCAGGCGCGCGAAGCACGTTGTAGCCCTTTGAATTGCTGCATGATTTGCGGACAGATTCCGATTGAAGGAATTATGCAGTGGTCCTGTTGCTTCAGATTGAGGGGCGTGCAAAGCAGCGCGACTTCTGTCCGAAGCCGCTTGGAGAACAGATGTAGGGCGCTGAACCGTGATAGGCGACGCGAACCGTTGCCGCAGCCGGGCGTTCGGGCCGATTTGCCGGATAGGCATAGGCTTTCGAAACACGCGGCGCCTCGACCACGACGACGTTCTTTTTGGTGACGGCGGCTATGTCGTCGTTAGCGACCGTGCATGCCGTCGGTCCGATCGCAAGAAGCGTCGTTCCCCCGGCGAAGATCGCAATATGAAATAGACGCCAGCCTTTCGGCTGTGTCGCATCTTGTTTTTTCAACATGGCCAAAACCCCTCGCATATGGCGTTTCCGGATGCAAGCCCGGTCGCGCAATTCAGCGCGGCCAACCTTCCCCATGACTTCTACACCAGCTTCATTGAGTGAAGCTTGAGTTCTGTCGGATGCAAGTTGCAAGTGCAAAATCGACGGAAAGTGATTAATCATCTGTTATTTTGAAGAATAGTTGCGTAGTTATTTCGGATAATTGGAGTTTTTGAAGTTGACCACGGCTGTTATCGTCTTATCATTTAAATAGTAATTCTATTAACAGAAGAATAACTCAAAAGTTATTCATGTCGTAGCGGCCATAAAGCGGATATCGGCAATATAAAGTAGACATGCAGTGCATAAACAAATCAAAAGACTAAAAATATGGGAAGGGGTTTGTAATGCGTAGTTTCGTTCCCAGCGAAGGCTATTCTCAAATATCAGGCATGCCGGTGCCCCAGGAGCCGCGCACCGTCCTGGTAAACGGCGGGGCCGGCTTCCTCGGCTCGCATCTCTGCGAAAGACTCCTGCAGCGCGGCCATAAAGTCATATGTCTCGATAATTTTTCGACCGGCCGCCGCGTGAATGTCGATCACCTCGCCTCGAACACCCGCTTCCACATCGTCGAGCACGATGTCCGCCGGCCTTTCGATATCGAGGCGTCACTCATCTTCAACTTCGCCTCGCCCGCCTCTCCGCCCGATTATCAGCGGGACCCGGTCGGCACGCTGCTGACCAACGTACTCGGCGCCGTCAATACCCTGGATTGCGCGCGAAAGACCGGTGCAGTCGTCGTCCAGTCGTCGACATCGGAGGTCTATGGCGACCCGAACCAGAGCCCGCAACACGAATCCTATTGCGGCAATGTCAACCCGATCGGCCCGCGCGGCTGTTACGATGAAGGCAAGCGCGGCGCCGAAACCCTGTTTTTCGACTATCACAGAACTTACGGCATCGACATCAAGGTCGGCCGCATCTTCAACACCTACGGTCCGCGCATGCGCCCGGACGATGGGCGGGTGGTCTCCAATTTCATCGTGCAGGCCCTGCGCAATGCCGATCTGACGATCTATGGCGATGGCGAGCAGACCCGCTCCTTCTGCTATGTCGACGATCTCGTCGAAGGTTTCCTGCGGTTCTCGGCCGCCGGCAGCGCCTGCAACGGCCCGATCAACCTCGGCAACCCGGCCGAGTTCACCGTTCGCCGCCTGGCGGAAATCGTTCGGGACCTGACGAATTCGCGTTCCCGGATCGTCCACCTGCCGCGGGTCGTCGACGACCCCCGCCAGCGGCGGCCGGATATTTCCCGGGCCGCGGCCGAGCTCGGCTGGCAGCCGCGCATCGGGCTCGAAACCGGCCTGGCCCGCACCGTCGACTATTTCGACGGCGTGCTTGCCGGCACAGAGAAGGCGGAGGTCGTATGAGATGCCCCGCTACATTCTGGTCACCGGCGGCGCCGGTTTCATCGGCAGTCATATCTGCAAAGCGCTGGCGCGCGCCGGCATGGTCCCGGTTGCCTACGACAATCTCTCGACGGGACATGCCGACAGTGTCCGCTGGGGACCGCTGATCCGGGCGGAGCTTGCCGACGCGGCCACGCTACGTCGGACGCTCGCAGAGTTTTCGCCCGATTGTGTCATCCATTGTGGGGCCAACGCCTATGTCGGCGAATCCGTCGAGATGCCGAGGAAATACTACCGGAACAACGTCGTCGGCAGCCTCACGCTGCTCGAGGCCTGCCTCGACCAGGATATCGAGCGGATCGTCTTTTCGAGCAGCTGCGCCACCTATGGCGTTCCCGCCTCCCTGCCGATACGCGAGGAAAGCCCGCAGCTGCCGGTCAACCCCTATGGGCGCACCAAGTTGATATTCGAGATGGCGCTCGAGGATTTTGCCGCCGCCTATGGCATCCGCTTCGCCGCGCTGCGTTATTTCAACGCGGCCGGCGCCGATCCGGAGGGTGAGCTTGCCGAGCGCCACCAACCCGAGACCCATCTCATCCCTCGCGCCCTTCTCGCTGCCGCCGGCAGGCTGGAATGGCTCGATGTCTTCGGCACCGATTATGCGACCGAGGACGGAACCTGTGTGCGCGACTATATTCATGTCAGCGATCTCGCACAGGCGCATCTTGCCGCCGTCAATCATCTGATGGCGGACGGCGGCTCGTTGAGCGTCAATCTCGGCTCCGGCCGGGGTACCTCGGTGCGTGAGATTCTCGACGCCATCCATCGCGCGACCGGCCGTGAAGTCCCCGTGCGCTATCGCGCCCGCCGCGCCGGTGATCCGCCGATCCTCTTTGCCAACACCGCAAGAGCAAGAGCCGAACTCGGCTTTTCGCCCTCTCTCTCGGATATCGATACGATCATCCGCACCGCCGGCCCCACCTTCGGACTGGAGGTGAGGGCGTGAGCAACGTTTCGCAAGCCGGCTACGGCCTAAGGGCGGCGAAAGCCGCCGGCGCGGACGCATTCGATCCTGTCTTCGCTGGCCGGAACCGTGCCGTCTACGGCTTCGGCATCTTCTGCTGGCTGGCCGCACTCGGCTATTTCTGGATCTGGTGGTGCCAGTCCGCCCATATTATTTCCTGGGCCGCCTTCGTGCTCATCAGCCTCGTGCTTGGCTGGATCACGCTCGTTCCGGCCTATTTCATCCTGATCTTCCTGGATGCGAAGACAGTCAGCCCTGGCGCACGCTTGCCGGAGGGGCGGGTGGCGATGGTGGTCACCAAGGCGCCGTCCGAACCCTTCGCCGTCGTCCGCGCCACGCTTCAGGCGATGCTCGACCAGATCGCCGTCGATTTCGATGTCTGGCTCGCCGACGAGGATCCTTCGGAGGAAACCAGACGCTGGTGCGCAGAGCGCGGCGTTCTGATCTCCACCCGAAAAGGCGTGGCGGAATATCATCGCACCACCTGGCCGCGCCGGACGCGGTGCAAAGAGGGTAATCTCGCCTATTTCTACGATCATTTCGGCTATGCGCGGTACGATTTCGTCGCCCAGTTCGATGCCGATCATGTCCCGACGCCCACCTATCTCCGCGAGGTCCTGCGTCCCTTTGCCGATCCCGGGATCGGCTATGTCTCAGCGCCCAGCATCTGCGATGCGAATGCAGCGGCAAGCTGGGCGGCACGCGGCAGGCTCTATGCCGAGGCGAGCCTGCACGGTTCGCTGCAGACCGGATACAACAATGGCTGGGCACCGCTTTGCATCGGCTCGCATTATGCGGTTCGCACATCAGCGCTGCGTGAGATCGGCGGCCTCGGCCCCGAACTTGCCGAAGACCATTCGACGACGCTGATGATGAATGCCGGCGGCTGGCGTGGCGTGCACGCCGCCGATGCCATCGCCCATGGCGACGGCCCGGCGAATTTCGCCGATCTCGTCGTCCAGGAATTCCAGTGGTCGCGCAGCCTCGTCACCATTCTGCTGCAACATTCCCGCCGCTATGTCATGCGTCTGCCGTTGCGGCTGAGATTGCAATTCGTGTTTTCGCAGCTGTGGTATCCGCTGTTTTCCGCCTTCATGGCCGTGATGTTCCTGCTGCCGGTTGCCGCCTTGCTGACGGGCCATGTCTTCGTCGCCGTCACCTATCCGGATTTCCTGCTGCATTTCGCGCCGATATCGATCGTGCTGACGCTGTTTGCCTTCTTCTGGCGGGCGACGAGAACATTCAGGCCGCATAATGCGAAACTGTTCGGTTGGGAGGGGCTTGCCTTCATCTTCCTGCGCTGGCCCTGGTCGCTCGCCGGCAGCCTGGCGGCCGTTCGCGATCACATCTCCGGTTCCTTCGTCGACTTTCGCATCACCCCGAAGGGAAGGCAGCAGCAGCAGTCTTTGCCGCTGCGCGTCGTCGCGCCCTATATCGGACTCGCCGGGCTTTGCGCTGCCGCCATGGCGATTCCCAACGAGGCCGCATCGGCCCAGGGCTTTTATATTTTCGCCGCGATGAACCTCGCGATCTATCTGTCGCTGACAGTGTTGATCGTCATGCGCCATGCGATCGAAAACGGTCTGCCGCTGCTGCCGCAATCACGCGGGCTCTGGTTTGCGACGGCCACGGGATTGGCGATCTGCGTCACCGGCGGCATGCAGGCCGGCAGCCACGGTCTGCGCAGCCTCGAAGCCCTTTCTCACGGCCAGACCATCATCAGTTTCAGCCAATCGCAGTTTGCCGTCGCCGGTGCCGGCCTCGGCGGCAAGACCAGGACGGTGAAGTTCCGCATCAGATGGAATGGGTTCGGAAACACGGCACAGGATCAACAAGGTGTCTGAGCCGGCGGAACCGGCAAAGCGTTGAGTAGGAGGATGTAATGAGTATCGGATCGAGATTATATGGGGCAGCCCTTGCTCTCAGCCTGTGTCTGCCGGTGGCAGCGCAGGGTGCCGAGGTGGTGGGGGAGAAGGCGCCAACGCCGCTCAGCGCCTATGAGCTCTATCGGATCTACGGTGACAAGACCTGGACATGGGACACCGGCGGCGGCCGCTTCTTCGATGAGGGCCGGCGCTTCGTCGCCTGGACCGACAACAAGGGCAAGCAGTCCTTCGCCGAAGGCCGATGGGTGGTCGACGATCTCGGCCAGCTCTGCATGCGCGCCACCTGGACCAATGCCGAGGGTGCAGCCCGCGCCAGCACCTGTTTCGGCCATCGCAAGATCGGCAATACGATCTATCAGCGGCGCCAGCCGGACGGCAACTGGTACGTCTTCCGCCATGCATCGGTACGAGGGGATGACGAGTTTCGCAAGCTTGTTCCCATGGATACGGTCAGCGCCAAGGCGCATGACCTGAAGCAGTTCCTGCTCAGTCAGGAAGTAGCCCGAAAAGGAGGTTGAGCCATGAAGAAGCTGATGAAAAACAAACTCTCGACCGCCGCGATCGCGCTGCTGATGTTGTGTGCCGCGGATCTGCCGGGCCGAAGCGAGGTGCAATATGCCGGCATTGCCCCGAACCCGGCGGCAAGCGTGCGGGCGATCATCGACAAGCGCCCCGTCCTTCATGCCGACGGCATCAAGTTCGGAGCCTACGATCCGCACGGGGATTTCGGCGCGCAGGCGAATGTCGCGACCGAAGCCCTGTTCCTGCCGTGGGAGGACGTCGACCTCGAGACGCTGCGCGTGGCCGATGCCTACGCGCTGGCAAGGGGTCGCAACCTGCTGATAACGGTGGAGCCCTGGTCTTGGGACGTCGATTGGCGGCTGACCTCGGCCGCGCTTCGCGCAAAGGTCCTGCGCGGCGATTACGATGTCAACATGCGTGCGATCGCGCAGATGATATCCCAGCTGAAAAGCCCGGTGATCGTCCGCTGGGGGCAGGAGATGGAGGACAAGTCGGGGCGGTTTTCCTGGTCCGGCTGGAATCCGCAGGACTATATCGCCGCCTATAAGCGGATGATGGATATCGTCCGCCAGGAGGCGCCCGGCACCGAACTCATGTGGTCGCCGAAGGGCGAGCCGGGCTTGCAGGATTATTATCCCGGTGACGATTATGTCGATCTCGTCGGGCTCTCGGTCTTCGGCCTGCAGCGCTACGACGAGCTTGCCCGCAATGAGCACCGGACGTTCTCGGAAGCGTTGAAGCAGGGCTATGATCTCGTCGCCGGCTACGGAAAGCCCATCTGGGTGGCGGAGCTCGGTTATGAAGGCGGCGACGCCTATATCAGGCCGTGGATCGAAACTGCCACCTTGAAGCAGAGCGCTTTTCCGAACCTTCAGGAGGTGGTCTATTTCAACGACCGGGACGTGCACGCCTGGCCCTTCGATCTCGGCCGGCCGGACTGGCGCGTGGTCAAGAGCGTGGGCAATTGATCGCCTGAAAACGAGAGAGGCCCGCCGGGGTTTTGCGGGCCTCTCCTCTCATGTCAGGCGATCGATCATCCCTTGATCGTCGCCTTACCCTCTTCGATGAGCCGGGTCGCCGCATCGGCCGGCGAAACCCGTTCGAAGGCGAGTTCGTCGCAGATCGGCCGCAGCACACGCTGGTCGAATTGGGTTGCGCCCATCGGCACCGGCGGCGGATATTCGCCGACCTGATCCTTGAGAAGATTGACGTATTTGACCGTTTCCTGCTCCGTCGGGTTGAGCTGCGGCAGGATGGCTTCACGCACGGTCGGCGACATCGGCACGCCGCGCTCGACGCCGAGAATCTTGCCGGCCTCGACATCGTTGACGAAGAAGTCGATGAATTTCGCGGCCGCTTCGCCGTTCTTCGTCGTGGCGCCGACGCTCCAGATCAGCGCCGGACGATAATAGTGACCGGAGGGGCCGCCCTTCTTTTCGCGCGGCAGCATGGTGATGCCGAGTTTGTTCTTGATGATCAGCTGATAGCCGATCATTTGGTTGGAATAGGCCATGCCGATCACCGATTTGCCGAGACCGAGGCAATTGGTGTCGATCGTGTTCTGATCGAGCGTCTGCACGTCGGCAGCAACGGTGCCGCCCGCCTTGCGCAGCTTCTCCCAGTAGTCGAACCATTCCCTGGCATCGTCCGCGGCGAAGCCGAACCCGACGCTTTCCTTGGAAAAGAGGCTTTTGCCGCGTTGGCGCAGCCAGGCATCGAACACATAGGCGTACCGCGCCGCATAGGGGCCGCCGCCCTTGCCCGAGGACTTGGCGAGTTCGACGGCGAGCTTGGCATACTCATCCCAGGTGAGGTCGGCCGTCGGCAGCGGGATGCCTGCCTTTTCGAATTCGACCGTGTCGAAGAACATCGAGAATGAGTTGAGGCCGAGGCCGACACCATAGAGCTTGCCGTCGACGGTGGTCAGCTTCAGCATATCGGCGCCGAAGCTGCTGACCTTCAGCGTCGAAGGGACGAATTCATCGAGCGGCAGGCAGGCGCCGCGCTTGGAATAGTCGGAGATCGTTCCCGGCTCGAGCTGGAAGACGTCGGCGACCGAGCGGCCGGCCATCTGCGTCGCGAGTTTCGTCCAGTAGCCGTCGCCCGAAAGCGATTCACCGACGATCGTGACGCCAGGCGTTTTCGATTGATAGAGCTTGGCGACGTCAAGCGTGCGCTTGGCGCGGTCGTTGGACCCCCACCACATGGCGCGCAACGAAGCGTCCTCGGCAAAGGCCGGAAAGGCGCTTCCCGCACCGAAGGCGAGACCGGCGGCGGCACCCGCTGAGCCCATCAGGAATGAACGGCGATTGACCTGCATGATATCCTCCTTGTCCCAATATGCCTGCTGCCATCCTCCAATGGCTTCGGCGGGCATTTCGATGAGAAGGGTACGCAAAAAAATAATTATTGCAACAAATAACGTTCATGTTGCAAATTTGCATAATTTGCATAAGATTTGCCCATGAACGATCAGAAAATCAGGCGGCCACGTCAGGCCGATATCGCCACATTGGCTGGCGTCTCCGTCTCCACGGTGTCGCGCGTGCTCGCCAACGAACCTGGTATCAGCGAAACCGTGCGCCGTCAGATCTTGAAGGTGGCCGCCGAGCACGGCTATCCGGTCAAACCGGCTTCGGAGACCGTTGCCGGAGCACTGGCGCTGATTGCCAGCGACGGTGTCACCGGCGGTCTCAGCGTCTTCTATGAGGCGATCGTCGACGGCCTGCGTGCCGGGGCCGCCGAAGCAGGCATGCCCTTCGAAATCCGGATGGTCCGCGAGGATCGCACCACCCCGGACGCCATTCGCGACTATATGCAGGCCGCAGCGGCTGACGGTCTCTTTCTCGTCGGCATCGATCCGAACGAGATGCTGCGCAACTGGCTGCAGGGCAATATGACGCCGACCGTGCTCGTCAACGGCACCGATCCGAGGATGCAATTCGACGGCGTTTCGCCGGCTAATTTCTTCGGCGCCTATGAGGCGACCACGCGATTGACGCAGGCAGGTCATCGCCGAATTTTGCATTTGAGCGGCTCCCACCGCCATACGATCCGGGAGCGCATCCGCGGTTTCGAGGCGGCAATCGCCGCCGTCCCCGGCGCCGAGGGTCGTTTCGTGCCCCTGGCGCTGCAGGGCGGCGCCAGTCACGAGGCCCATGAACGCACGGCCGCGATCCTTGCCGAGAATGCCGGCTTTTCCGCCGCCTTCTGCATGAATGATTTCATCGCCGTCGGCGTGCTCGAGGCCGTCACCGAAGCCGGTCTGCGTGTACCGGAGGACTTTGCGATCGTCGGCTTCGATGATCTGCCCTGTGCGCTGATGACCAATCCGCAGCTTTCCACCATGCGCGTCGACCGCGCCGCCATCGGGCGCGAGGCCGTTTCGCTGATGCTGTCCCGTTTCCGCAACAGGGCGGTGCCGGCGCGCCACATCTGCCAGGCCGTCATTCCCGTTCCGGGAGGGACCGTTCCGAATGCTGAAAACCGTGAGTGATGCCGATGACCTATGATCCCGCCAGCGCCAATCCGCTTGCAGGCAATCCGCTTAAAACCCGCGCCGATATGAGCCGCGCTCTTCTGGCGCTCTTCGATCCGCTGCTTGCCTGTTTCTCGAAAGGCAATGCCCGCGTCAGGCTGAGCGGCGCCGCCGCCCATTTCGACCGGGCGGCGGCCGATCTCGAAGGCTTCGCCCGCCCGCTCTGGGGATTGGCGCCGCTTGGCGCCGGGGGCGGCGACTTCGCTCACTGGCATCGTTTTGCCGAAGGTCTCGCAAACGGCACCGATCCCGCCCATCCTGAATATTGGGGAACGGTCAATGGCCGCGATCAGCGGATGGTCGAGCTTGCCGCTCTCGGTTTTGCTTTGGCGCTGGTGCCGGAAAAGATCTGGGAGCCGCTCGACGCGCGCGCCCGCGGCAACGTCGTCGCCTACCTCAAACATGTCAGGCAGTTCGACTATGCCGACAACAATTGGAAATTCTTTAGGATTTTCGTCGACATCGCGCTTGATCGCCTCGGCGTCGATTTCGACCGCAGCCTGACGCAACAATATCTGCAGGAGCTCGAAGGCTTCTATATCGGCGACGGCTGGTATCGCGACGGCAACGTGCGCCGCATCGACCACTACATTCCCTTCGCCATGCATTTTTATGGCCTGATTTATTCGAAGCTCGTCGACGACGACTACGCGAAACGCTACCGCGAACGCGCGATCCTCTTTGCCCGGGATTTCCGCCACTGGTTTGCCGCTGACGGTGCCACCATCCCCTTCGGCCGCAGTCTGACCTATCGCTTTGCCTGCGCCGGCTTCTGGTCGGCACTCGCCTTTGCCGATCTTGAGGCTCTGCCCTGGGGCGAGATCAAGCATCTCTGCCTGCAGCATCTGCGCTGGTGGAAGGACAAGCCGATTGCCGATCGCGACGGCGTGCTGTCGATCGGTTTCGGCTATCCGAACCTGCTGATGTCGGAAAGCTACAATTCCGCCGGCTCGCCCTACTGGGCGCTCAAGGCTTTCCTGCCGCTCGCGATCGCCGCGGATCATCCGTTCTGGATGGCGAGCGAAAAGGCGCCGGAGCAAAGCCCCGATGTCGTTCCCCAGCGTCATCCGGGCATGGTGATCATGCCGGCGGGCGGCGATGTCGTGGCGCTGTCATCAGGCCAGGAAAACCTGCAGATGCGTTTCGGCACCGAAAAATATGCGAAGTTCGCTTATTCCACCCGCTACGGCTTCAGCGTCGAATCCGACGAACGCGCCTTTGGCCTCGCCGCCTTCGATTCGATGCTGGCCTTCAGCGATGACGGCCTGCACTACCGCGTGCGCGAAACCAATGAGCAGGCCAGGCTCGCAGGCGACGTGCTTTATGCGAAATGGTCGCCTTTCCCCGATGTCGGTGTCGAAACCTGGCTGGTGCCCGCAGCTCCCTGGCATATCCGCCTCCATCGGATCAGGGCAGGCCGGCCGCTTCGGATCGCCGAAGGCGGCTTTGCCATCGGCCGCCGGGATTTTGAGCAGGACACGCTGTCGGCTTCGGAGGGCGTCGCCTATGCGATCGGCGAAGCCGATTTTACCGGCATTCTCGACCTCGGCTCCTCGGTCAAACGCGCCGGGCTGGCGCAGAAGGCGCAGCCCAATACCAATGTGATCGTCGCCAAGACTATCGTGCCGCAACTGCGCGGCCAGATTCCGGCTGGTGAAACCATCTTGGTGACGGCGGTGCTGGCGCTGGGCGATCCCGCTGCCGTCTCGTCTGTGTGGACGCGGCCGCCGAAAGCGCCTGATATTGCGGCGCTGGAGGCCCTGGTGCGGGAAAAGGGCGTCGCCGTCAGCGCCATCGAAGCGCCCGGACAGATGCCATGAGTCGTCCGGCAATCGTCCTTGCCATGGAGCCATCGCGCACAGAGCATGTCCTGCCCGATGCGGTCCTGCGCCGGCTCGATACCATCGGTCGCCTGCTGGACCCCGAGCCGTTGCAGCGCTTGGACGACGCGCGGGCAAGACGCCTGCTCTCCGAAGCCGAAATTCTGATCACCGGCTGGGGCGCGCCCTATGTCGGGCCTGAGATTCCCGCGGCCGCACCGCAGCTTCGCCTCATCGTCCATGCGGCGGGCACGGTGAAGGGCATCATCGACGAAGCCATCTTCGAAACCGGCATCATAGCGGTCAGCCATTCGGCCGAGGCCAATGCCGTGCCGGTTGCCGAATTCACGCTCGCCGCGATCCTCTTCGCCGGCAAACGCGCCTTCCGTTTCCGCGATCTCTACGTCGCCGACCGCAACCGCGATCGGACCTATCCGATGCAGCGCCAGGCGATCGGGAATTATGGCCGCACTCTCGGCATCGTCGGCGCCTCGCGCATCGGCAGGCGCGTCATCGAGTTCTTGAAACCCTTCGATTACAGGCTGCTGCTGTTCGATCCCATGCTCGATGCCGTCGAGGCAGCCGGATTGGGAGCGGAAAAGGTCGATCTCGACGCATTGATGCGGCGAGCCGATATCATCTCCCTGCACGCGCCGTCGCTGCCGTCGACGCAGCATATGATCGATGCGCGGAGACTGTCGCTGATGAAGGACGGGGCAACGCTCATCAACACCGCGCGCGGCATCCTCATTGATGAGGCCGCCCTGCTTTCGGAGCTGAAGACCGGCCGCATCGACGCGGTCATCGACGTGACCGATCCCGAGATTCCGGACGCGGGTTCCGCATTCTACGATCTGCCCAACGTCTTCCTGACGCCGCATATCGCCGGCGCCATCGGGCTGGAACGGGGGCGCCTCGGCGAGATGGCGGTGGACGAGGTCGAGCGTTTTATGACCGGCCGGCCGCTGCTCTACCAGATCCGCCGAGAGAATCTGGAAAACATCGCCTGACGCTTATTCCCCGTCCAGCGGGGTTCTGCGTCAGCGTGGTGTCCTCAGCGAATTGGGCGAACCGTCATTGGCAAGCTCGGGCATCAGCTCGGCGATATCGACGACTTTACCGGTGCGCGAGCTCGTCAGCGCGGCAATGCCGCAGAGCACGGACATGGCGCCCGCCCGCGTGCCGGCCCGCTGAGCGAGCCTGTCTTCCATGTCGGGTTTGAAGATCATGTTGCGCATCCGGTCGTCGCCGCCGTAATGGCCGCCGGTGAAATGCGGAACGACGATGCGCTCTACCGCCTCTCTGCCGTTGGGGAAATTGCGGATCAGCTGGATCGTGTCCTGCTTCGGCTCTTCCCAGGGCTGAGCCTCATACTGGCGAAGCTCGATGCGCCCCTTGGTGCCGTTGAAGGCGAGGTGATGGCCTTCGATCGGCTGGAAGGTGTTCAGCGAATAGGAGACGTGGACATTGTTGCGGTAGCGGAGGCTGACCACCATCGTATCGGGAATGTCGATATCCTCGCGAAAGACGCACCCGTCGCGGAAGTAGCCGTCGATCTCAGAGGGATCCTCGTAAAGCTGATCGAGGAAGGGATCGGCTTCGAGATCGAGATAGTAGTCGCATTCCTGCGTGTGCGGACAGAGCTTGCAGCGGGGGCCGCGGAACGGGCCCTTGCGGCCGTAATTCTGCAGGTCGGCAAAGGAGGTGACGGACTCGGGATCGCTGTCGAGATACCAGTTCAGCAGGTCGAAATGGTGGGTGGCCTTGTGGACGAACAGGCTGCCGGAATTTTCCGTATAGGCATGCCAGCGGCGGAAGTAATCGGCGCCGTGCTTGGTGTTGAGATACCAGTGAAAATCGACCGAGGT
This sequence comes from Rhizobium sp. BT04, assembly GCF_030053135.1. NCBI lineage: Bacteria > Pseudomonadati > Pseudomonadota > Alphaproteobacteria > Hyphomicrobiales > Rhizobiaceae > Rhizobium > Rhizobium sp. BT04. Next base: position 3,112,891 of record NZ_CP125652.1, read on the forward strand.
CACCCGGCCGATCTCGCCGGCATTCAGCAATTCCTTGATCTTGGCCGCCGTCGGCGCATAGCGGTAGTTGAAGGAGACGTCGACCCGGCGGCCGGTGCGCTTTTCGGCATCCAGAATCCTGCGAATTTTCTCGATCGAGGTGGTCATCGGCTTTTCGGTGATGACGTCGATGCCGGACTCCAGCGCCCGCACGATGATATCGTCATGCGTATGGTCGGGCGTGCAGACGATGGCCAGATCCGGCTTCTGCTCGGTCAGCATGGAATCGATATTGTCATAGAGCGGCGCATTGCTGCCGATCATGTTGCGGGCGCGCTCGCCGCGAAGCGAATTCTTCTCGACGATGGCTGTGAGGTCGACATGTTCGCGCCAGCCGGCAAGCAGATCCTTGCCCCACATGGTGGTGCCGCGGTTTCCGGTGCCGATGAGGGCAAAACGGCGTTTCTCCATCGAATGATCCTCCTGCATGCGTGATGAAACAAATATTGAAAATCAGATCTGGCAGCAGCTCCGGAAGCGCTCGACGCAAGTGGCGATCACCTCGTCGGCCGGGCGTTTCCACCAGGTCTCGGCCGAAAAGATCTCCACCTCCTGTGCGCCGAAGAAGCCGGCAGCTTCGATCATCCGTCTTATGCCTTTGAGGTCGATGACGCCATCGCCCATCATGCCGCGGTCGAGCAGCATGTTCTTGGTCGGCACCAGCCAGTCGCAGATGTGATGGGCAAAGATGCGTTTCATCCGTCCGGCGCGGGCGATCTGGTTGGCAAGATCGGGATCCCACCAGACATGATAGACGTCGATCGCCACGCCGACATCCTCACCGAGCGGCTCGCACATGTCGAGCGCCTGGCCGAGTGTGTTCACGCAGGCCCGGTCGGCGGCATACATCGGATGCAGCGGCTCGATGGCGAGCTTCACGCCGGCTGCCTGCGCATGCGGCAGCACGGCGGCAATGCCGTCGAACACCATCTGCCGTGCCGCGACAATATCCTTCGAGCTGCCCGGCAGGCCGCCGACGACGAGCACCAGGCAATCGGCTGCGAAGGCTGCCGCCTCGTCGATCGCACGTCTGTTGTCGTCGAGGTTTTTCTGCCAGTCGGCATCGTTTGCCGCCGGAAAGAAGCCGCCGCGGCAAAGCCCGGTCAGCTTAATGCCGTTCGATTTGACGATCCGCACCGCCTCGTCGAGCCCGGCTTTGGCGACCTGGTCGCGCCAGGGCGCGATCGAGGTGATGCCGTGCTTCAGGCAGATATCGACGGCCTCGGCAAAGCCGCATTGCTCGCGGATCGTCGCCAGATTGATCGAAAGCCCTTCGACCTGCATGTCATTCTCCTCCCGCGCCGTCTCGCGCTTAGTTGACGCCGTGGACGGCGAGCACCTGTTTCATCCGCCTTGTCGCGAGGTCCGGATCGGCCAGCACCCGCGCCTTGTCGGCCAGGCGGAAGAGTTCGGCCAGATGCGTCAGCGAGCGGGTGCTCTGCTGGCCGCCCACCATGGTGAAATGATCCTGCAGGCCGTTAAGATAGGCGAGGAAGACGACACCGGTCTTGTAGAAGCGGGTCGGCGCCTTGAAGATGTGGCGCGACAGCGGCACGGTCGGCTCAAGCAGATCGAAGAACTCGTGATTGCTCTTGCGGCCGAGCGCGTCGAGTGCTGCGGACGCTGCCGGGGCGATCGCATCGAAAATGCCGAGCAGCGCGTCCGAATGACCCTGTTCGTCGCCGGCGATCAGTTCGGCATAATTGAAGTCGTCGCCGGTATACATGCGCACGGCTCTGGGCAGTTGCCGGCGCATGGTCACTTCCTTCTCCTTGGAAAGCAGCGAGACCTTGATGCCGTCGACCTTGGAGGCATTGGCTTCGATCACCTCAAGGCAGGTTTCCATGGCTTTCAGGTGATCGCCATTGCCCCAATATCCCTCAAGCGCCGGATCGAACATTTCGCCCAGCCAGTGGATGATGACAGGTTCCCTGACCTGGCGAAGGATGCGGTCATAGACCCTCACATAATCGTCCGGTCCCTTGGCGGCGACAGCCAGCGCCCGGCTCGCCATCAGGATGATGCGGCCGCCGGCTGCCTCCACCGTTTCGATCTGCTCCTCATAGGCCCGGAGGATCGTATCGATCGTGACGTCGGGTCCGGGTGTCAGATGATCGGTGCCGGCGCCGCAGGCGATCAGCGCATCCTTGCGGCCGGCCGCTTCGCTCAGCGCCCGGCGGATCAGCTCGCGCGCTTCCGGCCAGCCGAGGCCCATGCCGCGCTGGGCCGTATCCATCGCCTCGGCGACGCCGAGGCCGAGATCCCAGAGCCGGTGGCGGAAGGCCAGCGTCCGCTCCCAGTCGATCGCCGGCGTCAGCCAGGGATCATTGTCGCCGAGCGGATCGGCGACCACATGGGCGGCGGCAAAGGCGATGCGCGGGAAGCTGTTGGCGTCGCGCTGCTTCAGCTCGATCGGCGTGCCGGTCAGCGCATAGGGGACGACCTTGCCGTCGAGGGGGAGATTGATCGTCGTCACGGCTCAGAACTCCAGTGCCGGAACATCGAGCCAGCGGCGTTCGGCCCAGGATTTCAGCCCGAGTTCGGCCAGCTGTACGCCCTTGGCGCCGGCCTCCAGGCCATAGGGCCAGGGCGCATCTTCGACGACATGGCGGATGAACATTTCCCACTGCGCCTTGAAGCCGTTGTCGAAGGCCTGGGTGTCCGGGACTTCGTCCCAGGTCTTGTAGAAGTCGATCGTCTGCGGCTGGTCTGGGTTCCAGACCGGCTTCGGCGTGTTGACGCGGTGCTGGCTCCAGCATTTCGTCAGGCCGGCGACGGCCGAACCATGCGTGCCGTCGACCTGGAAGGTGACGAGGTCGTCGCGGCGCACGCGCACAGCCCAGGAGGAGTTGATCTGCGCGATCGCGCCGCCGTCGAGCTCGAAGGTCGCATAGGCCGCGTCATCTGTGTCGCAATCATAAGGCTTGCCCTGCTCGTCGATGCGGCGCGGAATATGCGTGGCGCCGAGGCAGGAGACGGCTTTGACTTCACCGAACAGATTGTCGAGCACGTAGCGCCAGTGGCAGAGCATGTCGAGAATGATGCCGCCGCCGTCGCCCTTGCGGTAATTCCAGGAGGGACGCTGGGCCGGCACGCCCCAATCGCCTTCGAAAACCCAGTAGCCGAATTCGCCGCGCACCGAGAGGATCTTGCCGAAGAAGCCGGAATCTTTCAGCAGCGCCAGCTTGCGCAGGCCGGGCAGGAAGAGCTTGTCCTGCACGACGCCGTGCTTGAGCCCGGAGCGCCGCGCCTTGCGGGCGAGATCGATCGCCACCTGCAGGTCGTCGGAGATCGGCTTTTCGCAATAGACATGTTTGCCGGCATCGAGCGCCTTGGACAGCAGCTCGGCACGCATCAGCGTCGTGCCAGCGTCGAAGAAGATCGTGTCGTCGGGATTGGCGAGCGCGGCATTCAGATCGCTCGACCAGCGCTGGATGCCGTGCTTCTTCGCCAGCTCTTCCATCTTGGCGCCGTTGCGGCCGACGATGATCGGGTCGATCTCGAGTTTTTCGCCCGATTGCAGCGTGATGCCGCCCTGGTCGCGGAAGGCGAGGATCGAACGCACCAGGTGCTGATTGTAGCCCATGCGGCCGGTAACGCCGTGCAAGATGATCCCCAAGCGTGCCATTTTTTCCTCCCTGGAATCTTTTGCGGCGGGAGCGGGCATCCGGCCCGGCCCTCCCAAGCCGGTAACTAAACAGTTACTTGATGGCAGAAGAGCGGCGCCGCTGTCAAGAGTCGAATCCGACTTTCGAGACCAGCGCCTTTCCGGGTCAGGCTGCAGAAGGCTCACATCTAGCGCTTGATCGAGGTCAGCGTGACGTGGACGATATGTTTTTCCCAGGCATTGAGATGGGTCGGCTCGATCAGGTCGCGGCCGAAGATCGTCGAAAGCGTGTACTGGTTGGAAAGGTAGAAATAACCGAGCGAGGCGATCGTCAGGTAGACATGCAGGGGGTCGGCGGTCTCGATGAAGACGCCCTGCTTCTTTCCCTGCTCGAGCACATCGGTCAGCTCGCCGATCAGGTGCGAATGGAGCTCCTTGAGCCGCACGGATTGGCGCAGCCACCGGGCCCGATGCAGGTTTTCCGTGCCGAGCAGGCTGAGGAATTCCGGGTGCTGGAGAAAATAGCGCCAGGTGAAGAGCGCCAGTTCCCCGATGCCCTCCTCCGGACTGCGGTCGCCGATATGGAGCGCGCGCTCGGCGGTGCGGATGCCGACATAGGCTTCTTCGAGCACGCGGAGATAGAGCTGCTCCTTGTCGCCGAAATAATGGTAGAGCATGCGCTTGTTGGTGCCGGCGCGCTCGGCGATGGCGTCGACGCGGGCCCCGCCCATGCCGTTTTCGGCGAATTCCCGGGTGGCTGCTTCAAGGATTGCGGCGCGTGTCCGCTCCGGATCGCGCTGGGCCGTCCGTTCCTGAGATGGGCGCCGCGATTTTTTTTTCTCCCCATGCTCGCCGCTGTCGTTCATCTCTCCACCTCCGTCTCGCTTGTTGCGCTCATAAGCCTTCAGTGCGAAATTGTAAAAACCGAATTCAGAAGCGCGGCCCTGTTCCAGTGTGAATAGTGAGAGCATGATGCCGTTCGAAAGCCGCTCACACCTTTTCGGCATCATGCTCTGGCCGACACCGCTTGACACGCTTGCCGCTTTGCTCGTAGCTTGTAACCAATTAGTTATTTATGCAAGGGTAACTGGTCGGAAGCGTGTGGAGGCGCTTCCCTTTGGAGGAGGAAAAAATGAGCCTACGTGTAAGCAGACGTAATTTCGTTGCGGGAGGAGCCACGCTTCTGTCGCTCGCGGCACTCGGAACCAGCGCCATGGCACAGGAAACGCGCCTGCGTCTGCTGTGGTGGGGTTCGCAGCCGCGTGCAGACCGCACCAACAAGGTGTCGGAACTCTACAAGTCGAAGAATGCTGGCACCGCCATCAACGGCGAGTTTCTCGGATGGGCCGATTACTGGCCACGACTTGCGACCCAGGTCGCCGGCCGCAACGCCCCTGACATCATCCAGATGGACTACCGTTATATCGTCGAATATGCCCGGCGCGGCGCCCTCGCTCCGCTGGAATCCTACATGCCGTCGAAGCTGCAGCTCGAGGATTTCGATCCTGCGCAGATAGAAGGCGGCAAGGTCGATGGCCATCTCTATGGTGTCAGTCTCGGCGCCAACTCGGCCGCAACCGTGTTGAACGCCGCGGCCTTCAAAGAGGCCGGCATCGATATGCCGACGCAGAAGACGACCTGGGAAGAATTCGGCAAGATCGGCGCCGAGATGACCAAGGCCGGTAAGCGCAAGGGTTATTTCGGTTTTGCCGACGGCAGCGGTGTCGAACCGGCCCTTGAAAACTACCTCCGCCAACGCGGCAAGGCGCTCTATACGGCCGACTCGAAGATCGCTTTCGGTCCTGAAGAAGCGTCTGAATGGTTCGATATGTGGGCCAAGTTCCGCGAAGCCGGAGCTTGCGTCACCCCTGATATCCAGGCTCTCTACAAGGATACGATCGACACCAGCCCGCTCACCGTCGGCAAGGCTGCTTGCGACTACGCACATAGCAACCAGTTCGTCGGCTACCAGGCCATGGTCAAGGACAAGCTGGCGCTGACCAACTACATGCGCATCACGCCGGACTCGAAGGGCGGCCATTACCGCAAGCCATCGATGTTCTTCTCCGTCTCGGCGCAGTCGAAGGTGATGGATCAGGCGGTCGACTACGTCAACTTCTTCGTCAAGAATCCGGATGCCGCGGTGATCCTCGACGTCGAGCGCGGCATTCCGGAATCGAAGGCAATGCGCGATGTCGTCGCCACCAAACTCGACGAAATCGGCAAGGTTCCGCTCGATTATGTTGCCGGCCTCGGTGATCTTGCCGGCCCGCTGCCGCCTCCGCCGCCGACCGGCGCAGGCGAAGGCACCCTTATTCTGCGCAACATCGCCGAACAGGTGGCCTTCGGACAGCTATCTCCTTCGGATGGCGGCAAGCAGCTTGTCACCGAAATTACGCAGATTCTCGCACGAGGCTGATCCCGTATGAGCAATGCGATGCGCACGCCCGCAGGGGCCATATCCGTGGAAAGATATCAGGGGGCCGTGGCCGAAGGACGCTTCCGGCGTCTCTGGAATGCCAATGCTCCCGGCTATCTCTTCCTTCTGCCATGGCTCGTCGGCTTTTTCGGGCTGACGCTCGGGCCGGCCCTGATTTCGCTCTATCTCTCCTTCACCGACTTCGACATGCTGCAGTCGCCGAGGTGGGTGGGGACCGCGAATTACGTGCGCATCGCCACGGCGGATCCGAAATTCTCGGCCGCCATGCACGTCACCCTGACCTACGTGGTCTTCTCGGTGCCGTTCAAACTGACCTTCGCCTTGCTGGTCGCCATGGCGCTGAACCGCGGCCTGCGCGGGCTGCCGATCTACCGCGCCATCTTTTATCTGCCGTCGCTGCTCGGCGGCAGCGTGGCGATCGCCGTGCTCTGGCGGCAGCTTTTCGCCAGTGATGGCCTCGTCAATGCCGCGCTCTCGCATTTCGGCATCGAAGGTCCGAGCTGGATCTCGCATCCGAGCTATTCGATTTACACGCTGGTGGCGCTGTCCGTTTGGCAGTTCGGCTCGCCGATGATTATTTTCCTGGCCGGCCTGCGCCAGATTCCGCAGGATATGTATGAGGCGGCCAGCCTCGACGGCGCCTCGAAATTCCGGCAATTCTACAAGATCACGCTGCCGCTTCTGACGCCGGTGATCTTCTTCAACGCCGTCGTCCAGACGATCGAAGCCTTCAAGGCCTTCACGCCCGCCTTCATCATATCAGGCGGCACGGGCGGTCCGATCAACTCGACGCTCTTTTACACGCTCTATCTCTATCAGGAAGCCTTCGGCAATTTCCGCATGGGCTATGCTTCGGCGCTCGCCTGGATCCTGGTGGTGATCATCGCGATCTTCACTGCCTTCTCCTTCCTGACCTCGCGTTATTGGGTGCACTACGATGACTGAGATGACCGCTTCCGTCACTGCGGCCAGGCCGCCATCCGATATCACCAAACGCAGCCTGCCGGCGTCGCTCATCATCCACGCCCTGCTGATCGCCGCTTCGCTTCTCATGCTCTATCCGCTGTTGTGGATGGTTTCGGCATCGGTCAGGCCGGAAAACGAGATCTTTTCGTCGACCTCGCTGATCCCGTCGTCGATCGATGTCTCCTCCTATGCGCGCGGTTGGAATGGCCTCGATATCAGCTTCGGCCGGTTCTTCTGGAATTCGCTCGTCATCTCTCTGCTGGTGGTGACCGGCAATGTGATTGCCTGTTCGCTGACGGCCTACGCCTTTGCGCGGCTGCGCTTTGCCGGCCGGAACTTCTGGTTCGCGATCATGCTCGGGACGCTGATGATCCCCTATCACGTGACGCTGATCCCGCAATATGTGCTCTTCCTCGATCTCGGCTGGGTGAACACCATCCTGCCGCTTGTCGTGCCGAAATTCCTGGCAAGCGACGCCTTCTTCATCTTCCTCATGGTGCAATTCTTCCGCGGTATCCCGCGCGAACTCGACGAGGCGGCGATGATGGATGGCTGCAGCGCCTGGCGCATCTACTGGAAGATCATGCTGCCGCTGTCGCTGCCGGTGCTGGCGACGGCCGCGATCTTCTCCTTCATCTGGACCTGGGACGATTTCTTCGGTCCGCTGATCTACCTGAACGACATGAACACCTATACGATCCAGCTCGGTCTGCGCACCTTCGTCGACTCCACCAGCGCATCGGATTGGGGCGGCCTGTTCGCCATGTCGACCCTGACGCTCGTGCCGGTGTTCTTCTTCTTCCTGTTCTTCCAGCGCCTGCTGATCGAGGGCATCGCCACGACGGGCATGAAGCGTTGACGGCGGCAATGGGAAAGAGTGACATGGGCGTGAAGACGGTGGCGATCGTCGGCTGCGGCATCGGCCGCTCGCATATCGTCGAGGGTTATCTGCCGCATTCCGACAAGTTCAAGGTCGTGGCGATCTGCGACCTGAACGAGCAGCGCCTAGCTTCGGTCGGCGACGAGTTCGGCATCGAACGCCGCACCACCTCCTTTTTGGAGTTGCTGACTGACGAGACGATCGACATCATCGATATCTGCACCCCGCCCGGCATCCATCTGGAACAGGTGGTCGCAGCGCTTGCCGCCGGTAAACATGTGGTTTGCGAAAAGCCGCTGACCGGCTCGCTTGCCGGCGTCGATACGATCATGGAAGCGGAAAAAGCGGCCCCGGGCGTGTTGATGCCGATTTTCCAATATCGTTACGGCGACGGTATCCAGAAGGCCAAACGGATCATCGACGCCGGCATTGCCGGCAAAGCCTATACGGCTTCGGTCGAAACCTTCTGGCTGCGCAAGCCGGAATATTATGCTGTGCCCTGGCGCGGCAAATGGGCGACGGAACTGGGCGGTGTGCTCGTCACCCATGCGCTGCATCTGCATGACATGATGATGCATCTGATGGGCCCGGCGGCAAGGGTCTTCGGCCGTGTCGCCACCCGCGTCAACGATATCGAGGTGGAGGATTGCGCCTCCGCCAGCCTGTTGATGGAAAACGGTGCCTTTGTCTCGCTGTCCTGCACGCTTGGTTCGCAGGAACAATTGAGCCGGCTGAGGCTGCACTTCGAGAATGTCACTTTCGAAAGCAGCCACGAGCCCTACACCCCAGGCAAGGATCCGTGGAAGATCATCGCCGCCAATGATGACGTGCGGCAGAAGATCGACCGGGTGATTGCTGACTGGCAGCCGGTTGCGCCGCGTTTCACCACCCAGATGGGCCAGTTCCACGCCTTCCTCAGCGGCCATGGGCCGCTGCCGGTGACGACGGTGGATGCCCGCCGCGCGCTGGAACTGGTGACCGCGATCTATCAGTCTTCCGACAGCGGCGCCGAAGTGCCACTGCCGGTCGGTCCCGACAGTCCGAAATACGCCGATTGGCGCGCAAGAACGAAGTAACCGATAAATAAAACGAGAGGGTTTTGAGAAGATGGCAACCAGTGTCGTTCTTCAGAAGGTCGAGAAGCGCTACGGCGCGATGGATGTGATCCATGGCATCGACCTGACGATCGATCCCGGCGAATTCGTCGTTTTCGTCGGCCCCTCCGGCTGCGGAAAATCAACCCTTCTGCGCATGATCGCCGGTCTCGAAGAGATCTCGGGCGGCGCACTTTTGCTCGACAGCGAGCGCATGAACGAGGTGGCGCCGGCCAAGCGCGGCATCGCCATGGTGTTCCAGTCCTACGCGCTTTATCCGCATATGTCGGTTTACAAGAACCTCGCCTTCGGCCTGGAGACGGCGGGTTACAAGAAGGCCGAGATCCAGCCCAAGGTAAAACGCGCCGCCGAGATCCTGCAGATCGAGAAGCTGCTGGAGCGCAAGCCGAAGGCGCTCTCCGGCGGCCAGCGCCAGCGTGTCGCCATCGGCCGCGCCATCGTGCGCGAGCCGCGCATCTTCCTGTTCGACGAACCGCTGTCGAACCTCGATGCCGAACTTCGGGTGCAGATGCGCGTCGAAATTTCCCGCCTGCATCGCAGCCTCGGCAACACGATGATCTATGTCACCCACGACCAGGTCGAAGCCATGACGATGGCAGACAAGATCGTGGTGCTGAATTCCGGCCGCATCGAGCAGGTCGGCGCGCCTCTCGATCTCTACAACAATCCGGCCAACCGCTTCGTCGCCGGCTTCATCGGCAGCCCGAAGATGAATTTCCTGAGGGCGCGCATCGAGCAGGTCGGCGTGGCCGAAACCAGCATCCATGTCTGCGGCAATTCCGTTCACCTGCCACGCCGGCTGAACGGCGAAGCCGGCCATGAGGTCACCTTCGGCATCCGCCCCGAGCATCTTTCCCTGACCGGCGGCGCCATCACGCTTTCGACCGTCAATGTCGACCTCGTCGAAAATCTCGGCGGCGCCACTATGCTTTACACCACGACGCCGGATGGCCAGCTCCTGACCATCGCGCTCGACGGCCAGCAGAAGGTCGAGCGCGGCACCAACGTCACGACCTTCTTCGATCCGGTCCGCTGCCACGTCTTCGATGCCTCGGGCAAGACCATCTAAGCGCTGCTTGACATCAGATCCTCCTCTGCCTCATCCTTTCGGAAGGGGCTGAAGGGGAATAAGCATGACGCCTGAGGATAGGATTCATGCGCTCGGCATCTGGCAAGGCCCGATCGACATTTCGCCGATAGCAGGCGGCATCACCAACAGGAACTATCTGGTCAGCGATGCCGTCGCGCGCTGCGTGGTGAGACTCGGCACCGATATCCCGATCCATCACATCAACAGGCAGAACGAGCTTGCCGCAAGTTATGCCGCCCATGCAGCGGGCATATCGCCCGCCGTCATCCACCATTCGCCGGGCGTGCTGGTGCTCGACTATATCGAGGCGAGGGCGCTTTCGCCGGAGGATATCAGGACGCCGGATACGCTGGCCCGGGTCGTGCCGCTGGTGCGGGCCTGCCACCGCGACATTGCCCGGCATTTTCGCGGCCAGGCGATGATCTTCTGGGTCTTCCACGTCATCCGCGATTATGCCGCCAGTCTGAAGGCATCCGAGAGCCCCTATCTTGCTTTGCTGCCAGGTCTCATCGGCCGGGCCGAGGCGCTGGAAGACGCGGCAGGGCCTTTCGAGATCGCCTTCGGCCACAATGATCTGCTCGCCGCCAATTTTCTCGATGACGGCAAGCGGCTCTGGCTGATCGACTGGGATTATGCCGGCTTCAACACGCCGCTTTTCGATCTCGGCGGATTGGCCTCCAACAACGAACTCTCGCAAGCGGCCGAGCAAATGATGCTGGAGAGCTATTTCGACCGGCCGCTCACCGATGATCTCCGCCGCCGCTATACCGCGATGAAATGCGCCTCGCTGCTGCGCGAGGCGCTCTGGAGCATGATTTCGGAAATCCATTCCACCATCGATTTCGACTATTCCGCCTATACGGCCGAAAATCTCGGGCGCTTCGAACGCGCCTATCAGGCCTTTGAACAGGATCGATAAATGACGAGAGAATTACCGAAGACGGCGAAAGCCGTGGTCATCGGCGGCGGCATCATCGGCTGCTCGACAGCCTATCATCTCGGCAAGCTCGGCTGGACCGATACCGTCCTGCTGGAGCGCAAGAAGCTGACGTCGGGCACCACCTTCCATGCCGCCGGCCTGGTCGGCCAGCTGCGCACCAGCGCCAACATCACCCAGCTGCTCGGCTATTCCGTCGATCTCTATAAGCGGCTGGAGGATGAAACCGGCCTCGGCACCGGCTGGAAGATGAATGGCGGCCTGCGCCTGGCCTGCAACGAGGAGCGCTGGACAGAAGTCCGCCGCCAGGCGACCACCGCCCAATCCTTTGGCCTCGAAATGCAGTTGCTGACGCCGCAGGAGGCCTTCGATCTCTGGCCGCTGATGACGGTTGACGATCTCGTCGGCGCCGCCTTCCTTCCGACAGACGGCCAGGCCAATCCCTCCGACATCACCCAGGCGCTGGCCAAGGGCGCCCGCATGTCGGGTGTCTCGATCTTCGAGGATACCGAAGTTCTCGACCTTGAAATCGACAAGGGGCGGATACGCGCCGTCGTCACCGCCGAGGGCCGCATCGAATGCGAGCGCGTCGTCGTGTGCGCCGGCCAATGGACGCGTGCCTTTGCCGCCCGCTTCGGTGTCAACGTGCCGCTGGTCTCCGTCGAGCATCAATATATCATCACCGAATCCTTCGGCGTGCCCTCCAATCTGCCGACGCTGCGCGATCCCGATCGCCTGACCTATTACAAGGAGGAAGTCGGCGGCATCGTCATGGGCGGCTACGAGCCGAACCCCATTCCCTGGGCGAAAAGCGGCATCCCCGATGGTTTCCACTACACGCTGCTGGACAGCAATTTCGACCATTTCGAGCAGATCATGGAGCAGGCGCTCGGCCGCGTTCCGGCGCTGGAAAATGTCGGCGTCAAGCAGCTGCTGAACGGCCCGGAAAGCTTCACGCCCGACGGCAACTTCATTCTCGGCGAGGCGCCGGAGCTGAGGAATTTCTTCGTCGGCGCTGGTTTCAATGCCTTCGGCATCGCCTCTGCCGGCGGCGCCGGCATGGCGCTTGCCGAATGGGTGACGAAGGGCGAACCGCCCTATGATCTCTGGCCGGTGGATATCCGCCGTTTCGGTCGTCCGCATTTCGATACCGACTGGGTGCGCACCCGCACGCTCGACGCTTATGGCAAACATTACACCATGGCCTGGCCTTTCGAGGAACATTCGAGCGGCCGCCCCTGCCGCAAATCGCCGCTCTATGACCGGCTGAAGGCGCAGGGCGCCTGTTTCGGCGAAAAGCTCGGCTGGGAACGGCCGAACTGGTTTGCCGATCTCTTTGCCAATGAGGAGCCGAAGGATGTCTACAGCTACACCAGGCAGAACTGGTTCGATGCCGTCGGCCGCGAGCATAAGGCGGTACGCGAAGCGGCCGTCATCTTCGACCAGACCTCCTTTGCCAAATTCGTACTCAAGGGCAGGGATGCCGAGGCAGCCCTTTCTTGGATCGCTTCCAACGATGTCGCAAGGCCTGTGGGATCGCTCGTCTACACGCAGATGCTGAACGACAAGGGCGGCATCGAATGCGACGTGACGGTCGCCCGGATCGCCGAGAACGAATATTACATCGTTACCGGCACCGGCTTCGCCACCCATGACTTCGACTGGATCGCCCGCAATATACCGGCGGAGACACATGCCGAGCTGGTCGACGTCACCTCAGCCTATTCCGTGCTGTCGCTGATGGGACCGAATTCCCGCGCCGTGCTGGAAAAGGTGACGGGCAGCGATGTCTCGAATGCGTCCTTCCCCTTCGGCCAGGTCAGAACCATCGGCATATCAGGCTGCCCGGTGCGGGCGCTGCGCATCACTTATGTCGGCGAGCTTGGTTACGAGCTGCATATTCCGATCGAATATGCCACCACGGTCTATGACGTGCTGATGGCATCAGGCGGCGAGCTCGGCCTCGTCAATGCCGGCTACCGCGCTATCGAGAGCTGCCGCCTGGAAAAGGGCTATCGCGCCTGGGGATCGGATATCGGTCCCGACCACACGCCCGTCGAAGCCGGCCTCGGCTGGGCGGTGAAGATGCGCAAGAACATTCCCTTCCGCGGCCGCGAGGCGATCGAACGGCAGCTTTCGGGCGGCGTGAAGAAGCGCCTCACCTGCTTCATTCCGGAGGATGCCGATGCGGTGCTGCTCGGCCGCGAAACGATCTATCGCGACGGCAAGCGCGTCGGCTGGCTGTCGAGCGGCGGCTTCGGTTATACGCTGGGCAAGCCGATCGGCTACGGCTATGTCCGCAATCCCGAAGGGGTGACCGAGGATTTCGTCCTCTCCGGCACCTATGAACTCGATGTCGCGCGGGAACGCATCCCCTGCAAGGTGTCGCTGTCGCCGCTCTACGATCCGGATATGGCGCGCATCAAAGCGTAGCCGGATCTAGAAAAGCGGCAGCCGATCGTCCTGAATCAGGATCTCCAGCTTGTCGGAGACGTCCTGCGTCCACGCGCGGTGTCCTGTCAAAGCTGCCGGGAAGAGTCCTGGAAGGGTGAAAAGAGCCGCCGAAATGGCAAGGCCGGTGCGCGGGACATCGGCGATGAGAGTGGCGATTTCGCCAGCACGGGGATCGCGCAGCTCGTAGCGCTCGCCGTTGCCGTGCTCGCCGATCGCATAGCGCATCCACGCCGCAACGGCGATCGCATAGGTCTCTGCCCGGTCGCCATGGGCCAGCGCCTCGCATGCCGGCTCCAGCAGCCGCTGCGGCAGTTTCTGCGTGCCGTCCATGGCGATCTGATAGGTGCGATGGGCGATCGCCTTATTTGCAAAGCGTGCTATCAATTCATGGGCGTAGGCATCGAGATCGATGCCGGGCACAGCGTCGAGCGTTCGCGCGGCCGCGTGCATGTGACGGTAGGCGAGTGCTGCCAGGCCCGTATCGTCCATCACGTCGCGGATGAATTCATAGCCGCCGATATAACCGAGATAGGCAAGCAGCGAATGCGCGCCGTTCAGCATCCGCAGCTTCATCTTCTCGTAGGCCGAGACCTCCTCGACCATCAGCGCGCCGCGCACCTTTTCCCAAGCTGGCCGGCCATTGGCGAAATGGTCTTCGATGACCCATTGCGTGAAGGGTTCCGTCTCGATCGCCGCCATATCCGTACGGCCGGTCAGCCGCTCGGCATCGGCATAGGTCGCCTCGGTACTGGCCGGCGTGATGCGGTCGACCATCGTCGACGGGAAGGGCACATTCGCCTCGATCCAGCCATGCAGGTCGGGATCGATGCGGGAGGTGAATTCCAGCACCAGGCGCTTCAGCACCGCGCCGTTGCTCGGCAGGTTGTCGCAGCTGAGCGGCGTAAAGGGCGCGACGCCCTTCTGCCGCCGGCGGGCGAGGCCTTCGACGAGATAACCGATGACGCCGCGCGGCGCATGCCGGTTGGCAAGGTCGGCGACGATATCGGGGTGCTTGAGGTCGAGGCCGCCGGTTGCGGGATCGAAACCATAGGCCTTTTCCGTCACCGTCATGCTGACGATGCGGATATCGGGGTCTTCGAGCCGCGCCAGCAGGCCGGCCGGATCGCGCGGCGCCACATGTGCCTTCAGGATCGAGCCGATGACCTCAGCCGTCGTGCCTGAAGTATCGCGGATCAGCACCGTATAGAGCCCGTTCTGGGCGCTCAGATTGTCGGCGACATCGGGCGTGCGCAGGCTTGCCACCTCGATGCCCCAGTCGCCGCCTGCGGCTGCAAGCGCGCCGTCCGTGAAGGGGGCGAAATGGGCGCGGAAGAAAGCGCCCGGGCCGATATGCAGGATGCCGGCCTTCAGCGCATTCCTGTCATAGGCGGGAAGTTTCGCCGTCGGCGCAAGGCCGGTCAGGTTTTGTAGTCTATCGCTCACAGCTTGTAGGCCTTCTTCGCATTGTCATAGGAGAGTTCGCGCGCGACGATCGCGGCGTCCTTCTTGGAAATCCGGTGCTCGGCGGCGAGCTGGGCGAGGAAGCGGCAGACTTCGCGGCGCCAGACGTCATGCCGCGCCGGGATCGAAAGCAGCGCCCGCGTATCGTCGTTGAAGCCTGCCATATTGGCGAAGCCGGCCGTTTCCACCACCTGGTCGAGATAGCGGCGAATGCCGAGCGGACTGTCGTGGAACCACCAGGGCGGGCCGATCATCAGGCAGGGCCAATGGCCGACCATCGGCGCCATCTCGCGCGCATAGGTCGTCTCGTCGAGCGTGAACAGCAGCACCCTGAGCCCCGGCGCATGGCCGTATCTGGAAAGCAGCGCATTCAGGCCGCCGACCCAGTCCGTACGAGTCGGGATATCGGCGCCCATATTGGGGCCGCGCGTCGCAAACAGCCCGCTGTCGGTATTGCGTCGTGAGCCGGCATGGATCTGCATCACCATGCCGTCTTCGGCCGAAAGCCCCGCCATCTCGGTCATCATCTGGCCGCGGAAAAGCTCCGCGTCGGCAGCCGAAAGCGGACCCTTCAGCGCCTTGTCGAGCAGCGCCTGTTTTTCCGCAAGCGGCAAATCAGCGGTGAAGGCTGTCGGCACGCCGTGGTCGGTCGCGGTGGCGCCGAACTGGCGGAAATAGGCGCGCCGGCGCCGATGCGCCTCGATCAGGCCGTCCCAGCGCGTGACGTCGGCGCTGGTGATCTCCCCGAACTTGACGAGATTGTCGCGGAAGCCGACGGCGTCCGGATCGGTGACGCTATCCGGCCTGTAGGTGGTGCGGACCTTGCCGATCCAGCCGTCGGCCGCCATCTTCTGGTGATGCGCCAGCGGATCGAGCGCCCCCTCGGTTGTCGCGATCGTTTCGATGCCGAATCGCTGATGCAGCGCCCGCGGCCGGAATTCGGGACGGGCGAGCTGGGCATTGATATGGTCGTAGAGCGCATCGGCATTGTCCGATGTCAACGGCTCGGTGCAGCCGAGCACGGCCGACATGGCGTGATCGACCCAGAGGCTCGAAGGCGTTCCGCGGAAGAGGTGATAATGCGCGGCAAATGTCCGCCAGATCGCCCGCCCCTCAGCCACCGGCTTGCGGTCGAGCCGCGGCACGCCGAGCTCGTCCAATGTGACGCCGACGCTGTGCAGCATCCGGAAGAGATAGTGATCGGGAATGACCAGCAGCGAGGCCGCGTCTTCAAAGGGCTTGTCGTCGGCGAACCAGGAGGGTTCGGTATGCCCGTGCGGACTGACGATCGGAAGATCGCGCACCGTCTCGTAGAGGTCGCGCGCGATGGTCCGTGTTGCCGGATCAGCCGGAAAAAGCCGGTCCGGATGAAGAAAGCCGTTTCCTGCATCCATCAGTATTCCTCCCTGATGGATAACGGCCTACCCCACAACACCAGGCGCGGCAAGGTCTTTTAGTAACCAAACGGTACAGTTTTGCGCATGGCCGCGCCGGGCATGGAAAGCATTGACGAGTCGACCTATTTCCGCTTTGGGAGGACCATCTGTTCTGCCGGTTTCGGCAAAGGAGGATCCATGTCCGACGAGACGAACCGCATCACCCGGCTGGAAGAAATGCTGGCCTACCAGGCAAAGACGATCGAAGAGCTTTCCGATCAGCTCGCCGAGCAATGGAAGACAGTCGAGCAGATGCGCACCAAGCTCGACCGGCTGACGGAACGGTTCCTGTCGCTGGAGGAGCAGTCGCTGGACGCGCCTGGTATCACCCGCCCGCCGCATTATTGACGGCACGCGGCTGAAGGCCGCGTGCCCCCGGTGCACCGTGAGTGACGATCAGACGCCGCCGATGCAGAGATATTTCATTTCCAGATAATCGTCGGCGCCGTGGCGCGAGCCTTCGCGGCCGAGGCCGGATTGCTTGATGCCGCCGAAAGGCGCCGTCTCGGACGACATCAGGCCGGTATTGATGCCGATCATGCCATACTCAAGCGCTTCCGCCACCCGCCAGACCTTCTTCAGGTCGCTGGCATAGAAATAGGCAGCGAGACCGAATTCCGTGTCGTTGGCCTGGGCGATGACGTCCTCGACCGTCTCGAAGCGGAAGAGCGGCGCCACCGGCCCGAAGGTTTCCTCGCGCGCCACCTTCATGCCGCGCGCCACGCCGGTCAGCACCGTCGGGGTGAAGAAGGTGCCGGCGCCGTCGATGCGCTTGCCGCCGGTCAGCACCTTGGCGCCCTTGGCCAGCGCGTCGCTGACATGGTCTTCCACCTTGGCAAGGCCCTGCTCGTCGATCAGCGGCCCGATCTCGACACCCGCCATGAAGCCGTCGCCGACCGACATCGCGGCGACCTTGGCGGCAAGCTTGGCGGCGAAGGCGTCATAGACGTTCGACTGGACGTAGAGGCGGTTGGCGCAGACGCAGGTCTGGCCGGCATTGCGGTATTTGGAGGCGATCGCGCCTTCGACGGCGGCGTCGAGATCGGCATCGTCGAAGACGATGAAGGGCGCGTTGCCGCCGAGCTCCAGGCTCACCTTCTTGATCTGGTCGGCGCACTGCCGCATCAGGATGCGGCCGACCTCCGTCGAGCCGGTGAAGCTGATCTTGCGCACCTTTTCATTGCCGCAGAGCTCGCGGCCGATCGCCGGGCCGTCGGTGCCGACGATGACGTTGAAGACGCCCGGGGGAATACCTGCCTGTTCGGCGAGCACGGCAAGGGCGATTGCCGTCAGCGGCGTCTGTTCGGCGGGTTTGGACACGACGGTGCAGCCGACGGCAAGCGCCGGCGCGACCTTGCGGGCAATCATCGCCGCCGGGAAATTCCACGGCGTGATCGTGCCGACGACGCCGACCGGCTGCTTGATGACGATCATGCGCCTGTCCTGGGATGGCGCCGGGATCGTCTCGCCGTAAATGCGCTTGGCCTCTTCCGCATACCATTCGATATAGGCGGCGGCATAAAGGATTTCGCCGCGCGCTTCCGGGAACGGCTTGCCCATTTCGGCGGTCAGGATCGCCGCGAGCTCGTCGGCATTGGCGACCATCAGGTCGAACCATTTGCGTAAGGTGGCGCTGCGCTCCTTGGCCGGGCGGGCAGCCCAGGCCGGCTGGGCGGCATGGGCCGCATCGATCGCCGTCCGCGTCTCGCTCGCACCCATGTCGGGCAGGGAGCCAAGCAACTCGCCGGTTGCCGGGTTGAGCACGTCGAAGGTCTTTTCGGCATCGCCTGAGGTCCAGACGCCGTTGATATAGCCGGCGTCGCGCAGGAGAGGAGAAGAGAAAGTAACGTGTCTGGTCAGTGCGGTGGTGAAAGTCATGTCATATCCTCATTGGGAATGAGACTGCCGGTTGCCGGCAGCTATTGAATGCGGTTCCGGTGCGGTCACTTGCCGGCGCTCGCCTCCAGCATCGAGGCTTCCAGAATGTCGAGCGCCTCGCCGAGGACCTCGTCCTGGATGGTGATCGGCGCGAGGAAGCGGATGACGTTGCCGTGGACGCCGCAGGTGAGCAGGATCAGGCCCTTGTCGAGCGCGATCAGCCGCACCCGGTTGGCGAATTCGGCACTCGGCAATCCGCTCGTCCGGTCGTTGAATTCGACGGCGTTCATGAAGCCCGGCCCGCGGATATCGACGATCTCCGGTACCGTCTCGCGCAGCGATTCCAGCCGCTGCTTCAGCCGCCCGCCGAGCTGGTTGGCGCGGTTGCAGAGATCCTCGTCCGCAATGACGTCGAGGACGGCATGAGCGGCAGCGATCCCGATCGGATTGCCGCCATAGGTGCCGCCGAGCCCGCCCGGCCCCGGCGCATCCATGATTTCGGCGCGGCCGGTGACGGCGGCAAGCGGAAAGCCGCCGGCAAGGCTCTTTGCCATCGTCGTCAGGTCGGCCGCCACCTCGTGGTGATCCATCGCGAACATGCGGCCGGTGCGGGCAAAACCGGTCTGCACCTCATCGGCGATCAGCAGGATGCCGTGCTGGTCGCAGAGTTCGCGCAGCGCCTTCATGAAGGCGGCGGGCGCCGGATAAAAACCGCCTTCGCCCTGCACCGGCTCGATGATGATGGCCGCGACGCGCCGCGGATCGACATCGGCGGCGAACAGTTTTTTCAGTGTCTGAAGCGACTGGTCGGCGGTGACGCCGTGCAGCTCGACCGGGAAGGGAATGTGGAAGACGTCGCCCGGCATCGCGCCGAAGCCGACCTTGTAGGGCACCACCTTGCCGGTCAGCGCCATGCCCATGAAGGTGCGGCCATGAAAACCGCCGCCAAAGGCGATGACCGCCGAGCGGCCGGTCGCGGCGCGCGCAATCTTGACGGCGTTCTCGACCGCTTCGGCGCCTGTGGTGACGAAGATCGTCTTCTTCTCGAAGTCGCCGGGGACCAGCGCATTCAGCCGTTCGGCAAGATGCACGTAGTTTTCATAGGGCACCACCTGATGGCAGGTGTGGGTGAAGTGA
This sequence comes from Rhizobium sp. BT04, assembly GCF_030053135.1. Classification (NCBI taxonomy): domain Bacteria; kingdom Pseudomonadati; phylum Pseudomonadota; class Alphaproteobacteria; order Hyphomicrobiales; family Rhizobiaceae; genus Rhizobium; species Rhizobium sp. BT04. The sequence continues at coordinate 3,132,331 of NZ_CP125652.1, forward strand.
TCGAGCTGCTCCTTGACGGCCGCAATCACCCGGGGATGGCGGTGGCCGGTGTTGAGAACGGCGATGCCGGCGGCGAAATCGATATAGCGGCGGCCCTCCTTGTCCCAGATCTCGGCATTTTCTGCGCGATCCGCATAGATCTGGGTCGTCATGCCGACGCCGCGGGAAATAGCGGCGTTCTTCCGGTCCGTAAGGCTGGTCGCGGTCATCGATGCGCTCCTGTTTTGAAAAGCTTGAGAACTATCTTGCATAAATTCTGCAAGACATATAGAAAACTCCTACATTTTTCCTGCAAGAAAACAAGTGGGATTTTTTGCTTCAAACATCACGCGTTTTGATGAATGCTCGCGGGCGATTGGAATCGGGGATATGGGATGAACGAGAACGGGCCGGTACGCTACAAGGTGGCGGAGGCTGCACGGCTGGCGGGCGTTTCGGCCTCGACGCTGCGGCTCTGGGAAAGCCAGGGTCTGTTGGTTCCCGGCCGTTCGCAAACCGGTCATCGGCAATACAGCGCCGATGATGTGGCGCGGTTGAAGCGCATCTCCTGGTATCGCGTCGAGCGTGGTCTCAATCCCGCAGCCATCCGCGAGGCGCTGGAGGGCGAGGAGCCTTCGGCCGATGGCGCCGAGGCAGGCCAGGGCACCGGCCTCGGCCGCAAGCTGCGCAGCCTGCGCCATGCGAGCGGCAAGACGCTTGATCAGGTGGCCGGCGATATCGGCATCACCGCTTCGACGCTCTCGACGCTGGAGCGCACCTCGCAGGGCGTCAGCTTCAAGACGCTGCACGACCTTGCCGAATATTACGGCACCACCGTCTCCCGCCTCTCCGGCGAGGAAAGCGGCGAGGTGCCGGCAATGATCCGCACCGGGGAATGGCGCACCTGGCCGGAAACGACGCCGGGTGTCACGGTGCAGCTTCTCGCCGAAGGCCGCAGGATGATGGATTGTCATCGTTTCGTGCTGGCGCCGGGTGCTGCCAGCGAAGGCGCCTATCGCCACGAGGGCGAGGAATTCATGCATGTTCTGTCCGGCCGGCTCGAACTGGTGCTCGACAGCGATCAGTTCTTCGATCTCGGCCCGGGCGATTCACTGTATTTCGAAAGCCGCCGCTACCATTCCTGGCGCAACCGCCACGACGGCGAAACCGTGCTTCTCTGGATCAACACGCCGCCGACCTTCTGAGCCACCGCATCGGCCCAAAAATCGGAATCGATTTTCGGAAAACACGATGCGGAGATTAAAAGAGGTAGTGCGTCCGAGAGGACGCACGGCGCTCTAGCAAGAGGAAAGCGGTTTCGCACTCTGCGCCTTTGCGCTATAGCGCCAGGGGGAGTTTCGAACGAAAGATTGTCTCATGGCCGCCACCATACGTTATCACGAAGGCGATATTTCCGTAGCTGATGCCGCCCGCTACACCGGCGCGATTGCCATCGATACCGAAACGCTCGGGCTGGTGCCGCGGCGGGACCGTCTCTGCGTCGTCCAGCTCTCACCGGGTGACGGCACCGCCGATGTCGTCCGCATCGCTGCCGGCCAGAAAGAGGCCCCCAATCTGGTCGCCCTGCTCGAAGATCCGACCCATCAGAAGATCTTTCACTACGGCCGCTTCGATATTGCCGTGCTCTTCCATACTTTCGGCGTCACCACGACCCCGGTCTTCTGCACCAAGATCGCCTCGCGCCTCTGTCGGACCTATACCGATCGCCACGGTCTCAAGGACAATCTCAAGGAGATGCTCGACGTCGATATCTCCAAGGCGCAGCAGTCCTCCGACTGGGCCGCCGAGACGCTGTCTCCGGCCCAGCTCGAATATGCCGCCTCCGATGTGCTTTACCTCCATGCCTTGCGCGACAAGCTGACGGCGCGCCTGATCCGCGACGGTCGGTTCGACCATGCGACGGCCTGTTTCGCATTCCTGCCGACCCGCGCCAAGCTCGACCTGCTCGGCTGGGAAGAGGCCGATATTTTCGCCCATAGCTGATTAAATTGCCTACTGAGAACAGCGGGGCAGGGGTTGCCCGTGGGCGTTAGCGATTCATTAACGCATCTTTTCTAAAATTCCCGTTAATTTTTATGCATTCGATGACGCTGGCGATGACGCCGGAATTGCGTCATGCGGACAGGAGGATCTGCTGGAATGCAAGGGGCCGGATGAGCACGGTCCTTTTGTGGAGCCTGCTTTCACAGTCTTTTTGCGAAAGGAGCATGCCATGTTGAATCCTGTTCGTGCAGCGTCCAATGCAAGCTTTTCGTCCCAAGGCCAGACCGCGGCGATCGTCGCCGGCGGTCTCGGCCATTCGGTGGTTGCGCCCGCGCCCGTCAACGCCGTCGAAGCCACCGATCTGAATTCCGCCATTGCCGGAAAGCTCAATATTCTGCTCCTGGCTGCACGCGAACGCATGGTCGAGGCCCTTTTCGATGTCATCGACGCGGCAGGCCGCTCGATCTCGCTGGATCGCGGCGAGGACGAGACCAATCTTGCTTTTGCGTCCCGGCTCGCCGACGCCATCCGGGGGCTGCCGGCCGCCAGGATCGATGAGGTCGAGCGCCAGCTCACCGGCGAAGGCCATAGCCTGCCGCTCAGGATGATCGCCGAAGCCCTGAAGAACCCGACAGGCCCGCAAGCAGCCCGGATCGTCGCCTATCTGGAAATCGTCCGCTACAAGGACCGTGATCTCGCCGCCCGCGCCGTCGTGCGTTCCTATGGCCAGAACGACGCTTCGCCGATGCGCGCCGAAGCCCGCCCCGAGATTCAGCTGCATGAGGACAGCCTGCCTGCCGTCATGCGCCAAGCGGCGGAAAAGGCACCGGTGCCGGCCGATCCCCCGGTCGAGGCTGCAGAGCTTGCGACCGCCGAGCAAGCGGTCATCGCCGAAGCCGCGGAAGTTGGTGATCCCACGCCGCAGCTTGAAAATCGGCCTCAGACCGCTTCGGTAACGGCAAGGGAAGTCGTGTCGGAAAAATCCGCGCCGCAGGAGATCGAGGCCAGGCAAGCTCTATCGACGGAGACAGCCGCAACCGACGACGTCGGGCAGACGACCGAGCCGCCTGCCGTCCAGCCCCGCGCGATGTCGGAAAAGGGCGATCCTGTCATTCCGAGGAACTGGACAGGCATTGTCGCCTCGATGACCGAAGAGGCCTCCGAGATGATCGCCACCATCATTCGCGAGCAGGACGTCGAAACCGTGCTGGAGGATGTTGCCGTCGAAGCGGCAGTGGAGATCGATACGATCCTCGATGAAGCCGTCATCAGCGACGCGACCGAAACCTTGATCCGGCAGCCGGCCGAGTTCGCAGTGCCGGATGCTCGCCAGTCGGCAGCACCCCGCCCGTCGCAGATGGATGGCGAGATCGCGGCTCCGGCTGTCCGGCAACCGAAGGACATTGCCGCGCAGCCGCAAACGATGCCGATGCAAGAGACGGTCGAGGCTGCCTATGTGCCGCTCGCGGCACGGATGCCGGACGGCCTTGCCTATACCCAGCTGCCCTATCAGTTCGCCAAGGATACGCCGTCGAACGAGACGGCAGGCGAAACGAGCCACCAGCATCATCATGGCGGCGCGCCCCAGGACCAGCATCAGGAAGATGATCAGCAGGCCCAGTCCGGCAGCGAGGATGCCACGCCCGATGCCGAAGCGGCCAGTGCGGCACCCGAACGCCGGACGCCGAGGATGATCGATGCCGAGCCGACGCCGCATCAGCCGGGAACGGCTGCCGATCCTGTCTATGCGCTGTATCAGCGGATGGTCGGGTGGGAATAGAGCAAGACACGCTTTAAAGCTTTTCACCGCCTGAAAATGAAGAACCCGCCGGATCGCTCCGGCGGGTTCTTCAATTCATAGGCGGATGCGAGGCTTATTCGCCGCCGCGGTTCTTCAGGGCTGCGCCCAGGATGTCGCCGAGCGAAGCACCCGAGTCGGACGAACCGAACTGGGCAACGGCTTCCTTCTCTTCCGCAATCTCCAGAGCCTTGATGGACAGCATGATCTTGCGGTCCTTCTTGGAGAAGTTGGTGACGCGGGCGTCGAACACCTGGCCGACCGAGAAGCGCTCGGGGCGCTGCTCGTCGCGGTCGCGGGCGAGGTCGGCACGGCGGATGAAGGAGGTGATGTCCTCGTGGTTGACGAGCTTCACTTCGACACCGCCGTCGTTGACCGCGATCACTTCGCAGGAAACGACTGCATTCTTGCGCAGATCGCCCGATGCAGCGGCGTCGCCGACTGCATCCTTGCCGAGCTGCTTGATGCCGAGCGAGATGCGTTCCTTCTCGACATCGACGTCGAGAACGACGGCCTTGACGACGTCACCCTTGTTGAACTCCTCGATGACCTGTTCGCCCGGACGGTTCCAGTCGAGGTCGGAGAGGTGCACCATGCCGTCAACATCGCCGTCGAGGCCGATGAACAGGCCGAATTCGGTCTTGTTCTTGACTTCGCCTTCGACTTCAGTGCCGGCCGGATGGCTGCGGGCGAATGCTGCCCACGGATTTTCCAGCGTCTGCTTGAGGCCGAGCGAGATGCGGCGCTTGGACGGATCGACTTCGAGAACGACGACTTCGACTTCCTGGCTCGTGGACAGGATCTTGCCGGGGTGAACGTTCTTCTTGGTCCAGGACATTTCCGAGATGTGGATCAGGCCTTCGATGCCCGGCTCCAGCTCGACGAACGCACCGTAGTCGGTGATGTTGGTGACGGTACCGGAAATCTTCTTGCCTTCCGGATACTTGGCCTGGATGCCATCCCACGGATCGCTCTCGAGCTGCTTCATGCCGAGCGAGATGCGGTGGGTTTCCTGGTTGATGCGGATGATCTGAACCTTGACCTGCTGGCCGATGTTCAGGATTTCCGACGGATGGTTCACACGGCGCCATGCCATGTCGGTGACATGCAGCAGGCCGTCGATGCCGCCGAGGTCAACGAACGCACCGTAATCGGTGATGTTCTTGACGACGCCGTCGACAACCTGGCCTTCTTCGAGGTTCTGAACGATTTCAGAACGCTGCTCGGCACGGGACTCTTCCAGAACCGTACGACGCGAAACCACGATGTTGCCGCGGCGCTTGTCCATCTTGAGGATTTCGAAGGGCTGCGGATTGTGCATCAGCGGGGTGACGTCGCGGATCGGGCGGATATCGACTTGGCTACGCGGCAGGAAGGCGATCGCACCGTCGAGGTCGACCGTGAAGCCGCCCTTGACCTGGTTGAAGATCACGCCTTCGACGCGCTCGCCGGCTTCGAACTTGGCTTCGAGCTTGATCCAGCTTTCTTCGCGGCGAGCCTTTTCGCGCGACAGAACGGCTTCGCCAAGCGCGTTTTCGATGCGCTCGACATAGACTTCGACTTCGTCGCCGACCTTCAGCGAACCGTCCTTGGCGCGTGCGCCGAATTCCTTGAGCGCGATGCGGCCTTCAACCTTGAGGCCGACGTCGACAACGGCGACGTCCTTCTCGATACCCGTGACGATGCCCTTGGTGACATAGCCTTCGGCCAGGTCGTTCTTGGCAAAGGACTCTTCGAGAAGAGCCGCGAAATCCTCGCGGGAGGGGGTAGCTACTGACATAAAATCTCCTGCGTGTCCTGGATACGGAAGCGGACACGTATGCGCCGGTTGGTTTGCGTTGAACGGGCCTGAACCCAGTCCGCCCTCTCTCACGAAGGCAATCCGGCGCTTGGACGGAATTTCAGGCTGCTGTATGAGAAGCGATCCATGCTCAGAGCATGCAAAATCGCTTGAATTTAGGCATTTCGGCTCAAGACCGCATCGATGATCGATTGTGCAGCTTGAAACGCGGCCTCTATACTCATTTCCGACGTATCAAGCAAGTGCGCATCATCAGCTGGTTTCAAAGGGCTGTCGGACCGTCCCATGTCGCGTTCGTCGCGCCGCTTGACGTCCTCGAAAATCGCATCGAAATCGGCCGTCACCCCCTTGCCGAGGATCTCGTCGAAACGGCGTCTTGCCCGCACTTCCGGCGACGCCGTCACATAGAGTTTGACCGGCGCATGCGGGCAGACGACCGTGCCGATATCGCGCCCGTCGAGCACCGTTCCCGGCGCCTTTTCCGAAAACCGCCGCTGCGCCTCGACCAGCGCCCGGCGCACCGCCGGCATGACGGCAATCTTCGAGGCGGCTTCGCCGATCTCGTGTTGCGAAAGTATATCGCGATCCAGTCCGGCAAGTTCAACCTCCCGCGCGATCTTTTCGGCCACCGCCTCGTCGTCGAGCGGCAGGCCGGCGTCGAGCAGCGCCTTGGCGGTCGCACGATAGGTCAGGCCGGTATCGAGGTGATGGAAGCCGTATCGCTCGGCGATCCGGCGCGAAAGCGTGCCCTTGCCGGCCGCCGCCGGGCCATCGATGGCGATGGTGAACGTCTTGGTTGTCATGTGATCCATCCTGCGGCAGGGGACTTACGGACGGCGGCAGGCCTCAGGCGGAGCCGTGCGTAGCGTAAGCCTTTGTAAAGGCGTAGCATTTCCTCTGCAATGCCGTCCTTTTCGGCGACAATCTTCGCCCGCTTCTGCGGCCGCTGCGGCTCGTTACCATATCCGCGCCGACCGGTCATCCGCCGCTGCGGGAAAAACCCGGCGCTCTGATGATAAAGTTTGGCTTTGACATGGGAAGCCACAGCGATTAAGGGGACCGGCTTATAAATTCCGATGGAACGCCGGCTTGAACGGCATTTGCCGAATCTCGCATTCGGTCATTCTCACGAGGCTTATAGTGGCGAAAGCGGAACTTGGAACCAAGCGTACCGATCCGGAAACCGGCAAGAAGTTTTATGACCTGAACCGGGATCCGATCGTCTCTCCTTATACCGGCAAGTCCTACCCTCTGTCCTTCTTCGAAGAAACCTCGGCGATCGCCGACGTTGCCGAGGAAGACGAGGTTGCGGAAGTCGATACCGAAAACACCGAAGTCGAACTGGTTTCGCTCGAGGATGCCGATGACGCCGCCGCCGGCGACGACATCCCCGATATCGGCGACGACGATGTCGAAATCGAAGGCGATGACGACGACGATACCTTCCTCACACCCGACGAAGACGATGACGACGACGACATGAGCGACATCATCGGCGTGACCGGCGACGAAGACGAAGTCTGACGACTGCATTTCGGCCCGGTGAGGAAAAAATTCTCCGGGCCGGATTTTTTAGGCTTGCTATCTCCGAAAACCGGAAGTAATAAGCCGCCACTCCGCAGGGCACGCGCCTTGAGGAGCATCCCAGGACCGGCCCTGAGCCGGACCACCTTGATGGGGCTATAGCTCAGCTGGGAGAGCGCTTGCATGGCATGCAAGAGGTCAGCGGTTCGATCCCGCTTAGCTCCACCAGCCTACGCTCTTCGAGCTTCGGCTCGGCAAGCCGGAAGGCTTGACGGGACGAGGGCGAGAAGGAAGCGGAGGCTGCCGCGCCGAAGTTGCGAAGCAACGTAGGCGGGCTATGATCCCTCCATGAAGTATGTCTACATTCTCCATAGTGTCGAATTTCCGGATCGCTATTACGTTGGCGTGACGAGTGACCTGAAGTCGCGCCTGGCAAAACACAACGCCGGAGCGGTCTCTCATACCTCGAAATATGCCCCTTGGTCTCTCAAGACGTATCTCGCTTTCTCCGATGAAACACAGGCCTTTGCTTTTGAGAAATATCTGAAGTCTGCTTCGGGCAGGGCATTCGCAAAGAAACGACTGTAGCCGACACCTCAACTCCGGCAGGCCGCCCCCACAGCCCGCTTGGCGCCTCGCGCTCCTCACATCTCGACGATAACAGCCGTGACCCGCTTCACCACCGGCAGCACCAACAACAGGACGGGAAAGGCGATCGCCCAGGAGAGCGCCCATGCCGACGGCCACATCGCAAGGGCAGGCGCGGTCAGGCCTTGTGCTCTTAGGATGCTGATCGCCGAGCTGTCATCAGCAGCGAGAGGATGAGCGGCATGACGATCGTATTGTAGCGTTTGGGGAGTTTGCCTTTGGGCATTTTGATCTCCGTAAGATGCCGATCAGACAATTGCGCAGCGCCGACCGGCGGGTTGCGCGTTGATTGACGTAAACGCTTACGGAGCGTCGATCTGAAGCAACGCCATCTCCATGGCCGAAAATGCCTTGCCGTTCAAGTCCGCCCCATCCCTTCCGATCGTCTTTGCCAATTCCTCAACGAAAGGAATTATCCTTGTTGCCGCAATCTCAGCGATTCGGCTTCAGGACCCTTGAGCAATGACCAGAGCAAGACGCCGCCGTCTCATCCGCACCCGACGAACCTTAACCGGACTCGCCCTCGTCGGCTCGATCTCGTTTCTGGCCGGCATGACCGATGCGACCGGTCTTCTGCTGACCGGCGATTTCGTCTCCTTCATGACGGGGAACACGACGCGGGCCGCGCTGGCCTTGAGCGAGGGCAATCTTTATCACGCGGCGGTGTTGATCTCCGCCATCGTCGTTTTCGTGCTCGGCAATGCGGCTGGCGTCGTCATCGCTCATGTATCAGAGCGCCGAATCTTCGTGGTGCTCGGCTGCGTCGGTCTCGTCCTGGCGCTGGCCTCGATGATGACGGTGCAGAACATGCTGTTCGAGCGGTTCTACATGATCGTTTTTTCCATGGGGATGGTGAACGCGGCAGTCGAGCACATCGAAGGCCTGCCGATCGGGCTGACTTATGTCACAGGTGCCCTGTCGCGCTTCGGCCGCGGCATCGGTCGCTGGATCATCGGCGACCGCCATATCGAATGGACGATCCAGATCGTGCCCTGGGGCGGCATGGTGCTCGGCGCCATTGTCGGCGCCCTGCTGACGCGATTGACCGGAGCATCTGCGCTATGGCTGGTCTCCCTCTTCGCCATGGCGCTGGCGCTTGCCGCCATGTTCATTCCCAGGCCGCTGCAGCGGCGCTTCAACCAGAAGCTCGCGCCGCACCGATCGGCCGCCCAGCGCGTGAGATAGAACCGTCGCATTCCTGTCATCGTCGAATCGGATAGGAAGGATCGCCGCCCATCCTTGAGGAGTACGTCTTGTTCGTCATTTCGAAGCTTGTCTGGATTTTCGCTCAGCCGCTGTCGCTGGCATTCTTCCTCGTCTTCCTTGCCCTGCTTGCCGGCCTTCTGCGCTGGCGGACCTTAAGTATCCTCGGCGCCGCGGGGTCGGCCCTCATCCTCTTCATCACGCTCTACACCACCGCCGGCAACCTGCTGATGCAAGGTCTCGAGCAGCGCTTCGCAAAGCCCGCCGCCGATCCGGAGAACCTGCAATGCATGATCGTGCTCGGCGGCGCCTTCGAAAACGAGGTGAACACGGCGCGTCACGGCATAGAGTTCAACCCCGCGGCCGACCGCTTCGTCGAAGCCCTGCGGCTCGCGCAGAAATTTCCGCAGTCACGCATTCTGGTATCGGGTGGCGACGGTTCCATCTCGGGCATCTATGAAGGCGATGCGGCGGCATCCGCGCGCTTCTTCCCGCTCTTCGGCGTCGGCAAGGATCGCCTGATCGAGGAGAGGCAATCGCGCACCACCTTCGAAAACGCCATCAACACCAAGGAATTCCTGGCAAGCCAGGGGCTTTCCCATTGCCTGCTGATCACCTCGGGTTTTCATATGCCTCGATCCGTCGGCATCTTCCGCAAACTCGGCATCGATATCGTGCCCTGGCCGACCGATTATCGCACCGACGGCGAGGTGAGGCCGGGGTTCGATTTCACTCAGCCGAATCTCAATGCGCAGAACATGGCGACTGCGATCCGCGAATGGTACGGCCTGGTCGGCTATTATCTCGCCGGCCGCACGTCGGAACTCTATCCGAGCTGAGATTTACTTCTTCGAGATGGTGACGAATTTCGTGCCGCGCACGCGGGCCGTGACGATGCAGGGATCACCTTCGGTGCGGTCGCAGAAGCGCGGATGCATCTTCATTGCCAGCACCATATTGCCGAAGCGCTGGACGAAATCGTAGCCATAGATCTGCGCCGTCGCGATCATGAAATAACCGCCTTCAGCAACCTGCAGATAGAAATTATAGGTGCAGCCGTCGTCATTGCATTGCGGCCCCTTCTGCCCGTCGCAGGTCAGCTGGCCCTCGTTGACCACCGCATCGATCAGGCCGTCATTGTTGATGTCCTGGCGGGTGATGAAGCCGTCGGCGAATTCGGCCGTCTTGCACTGCTCCTGGAAATGTTTCTTCTCGTAGATCTCCGGATCGGAAATCAGCGATTGCTGGCCGAAGGCGACAGCCGGCATGACAAGCAGCAGGACGATATTCAGAACGGCGAGCAGCAGCGTTTTCACGGCTTTCCTCTTTGGATAAAGGCGCCCAATGCATGTCGCCCAAAGTGTGCAGCGGTTTTGGGACAACGACATGCATTGAACAAAGACTTCAGCTTTATGGCCGCGCCGCCTTGCGCCGCCCTTGCCGCCGTGTTTCTTGTCCGAAAATTGTTCGCCGGTTCCGGGGGCCGCATGTCCTTGCTCGTCTATCTCGATTATGCCGGCATTGCGCTGTTTGCCGCGACAGGCGCGCTTGCCGCCTCGCGCAAGCAGCTGGATCTGATCGGTTTTCTGTTTTTCGCCATGGTGACGGGAACGGGCGGCGGCACCGTGCGCGATATCGTGCTCGGCCGCGTGCCGGTCTTCTGGGTGTTGAACCCCGCCTATATCCTCGTCTGCTGTATCATGGGCGTCATCGTCTTCTTCACCGCCCACCTGCTGGAATCGCGCTATCGCCTGCTGATCTGGCTGGATGCGATCGGCCTTGCCGCCTATTGCGTGATCGGCGCTGCCAAGGGCCTCGCCGCCACCGGCTCGCCGACGATCGCGATCGTCACCGGCACGCTGACGGCGACCTTCGGCGGCATTCTGCGCGATCTGATGGCAAACGAGCCTTCGGTGTTGTTGCGGCCGGAAATCTACGTGACCGCAGCCCTCATCGGCGCCGGCGTATTCACGCTCGCCAATGCGCTGGGGATGCCGCTCTATCTGGCGTCTGCCTGTGGTGTCGTCGCAGCCTTTGCCGTGCGCGGCGGCGCCCTGTGGTTCGGCTGGACCTTCCCGACTTACAGGCACAAGCCCGGCCGGCATCCCGACGATGTCATGTGAAGACTTGGGTGGCCTTGGGTGGCGTCAGCCCTGCTTTGCCCGCAGGCGGATCACCACGTCGACATGGGCGATCTCCATCCCCTCAGGCGGTTCCGGAAGATTGCCGATCGTCAGGTTGCTGACGGGAATGTCGAGCACTTCGTTCTCACCTTCGATGAAGAAATGGTGATGGTCGGAAACATTGGTGTCGAAATAGGTCCTGGCGCTCTCGACGGCGAGAACGCGGATGAGGCCGGCTTCGGTGAACTGGTGCAGCGTGTTGTAGACGGTTGCCAGTGAGACCGGCACGCCGGCGGCAACCGCCTCCTCATGCAGTTCCTCGACAGTCAAATGCCGGTCGCCCTTGGCAAACAGGAGGTCGCCGAGCGCGACACGCTGGCGGGTGGGGCGCAGGCCCGCACCGCGCAGCCTTACCTCTATTGCGATCGGGAGTGCACCCGTCATCAAGACCAACTCCGGTTATTCCTGCATAAAGCAATCATGTTTCTTCAAGCGGTATAACTTTTGCACCGGAGCCTTTCAATAGTTCAATGGGGACAAGAGCCTGATAAACGCGGCAAAAACGGGCTTTTGGTGCAAATAGGTCTGGTCGCGGCCCTGGCCTTCCTGTATTCGACCACCAAATAATGACGTAAGCCTGGTCCGGGGCGATGAATGAAGCTGCCTTGCTGATGCTTCATTTTCTGAAGAACTTGGACTACACGTTCACATCCATCGGCTTCAGGCGGGGGGAAAAAGAAACTTTATGACGACCAGACAGTCCAGCTTCTCGTACGACGAACTCATCGCCTGCGCACATGGCGAGCTGTTCGGGCCCGGCAATGCGCAGCTTCCCCTGCCGCCCATGCTGATGGTTCACCGCATCACCGACATTTCCGAAACCGGCGGGACCTTCGACAAAGGCTATCTCAGGGCCGAATACGACGTGCGTCCCGACGACTGGTATTTCCCCTGCCATTTCGAAGGCAATCCGATCATGCCGGGCTGCCTCGGCCTCGACGGCATGTGGCAGCTGACCGGTTTCTTCCTCGGCTGGCTCGGCGAGGAAGGCCGCGGCATGGCGCTTTCAACCGGCGAAGTGAAATTCAAGGGCATGGTCAAGCCTCATACGAAGCTGATCGAATATGGCATCGACTTCAAGCGTGTCATGCGCGGCCGTCTGGTCCTCGGCACGGCCGACGGCTGGCTGAAGGCGGACGGCGAGACCATATATCAGGCGGCCGACCTTCGCGTCGGTCTCTCTAAAGACAAGACGGCCTGAAACCGCATCTCAAGCGGTTCACGAAACAAAAAAGGTTTGATCAGATGAGACGGGTAGTTGTCACGGGTCTGGGTGTCGTGTCCTCGATCGGGAACGACGCCGCCGAAGTCACCGAATCCTTGCGGCAGGCAAAGTCGGGTATTTCCTTCTCGAGCGATTTCGCCGAGCACGGCTTCAAGTGCCAGGTTTGGGGCAGCCCCAAGCTCGGCGCGGCGGAACTGGCCGAACTGGTCGATCGTCGCGCCATGCGCTTCCTGTCGCAGGGCGGCGCCTGGAACCATGTGGCCATGAAGCAGGCACTCGCCGATTCAGGCCTGGAAGAGAAGGACTACGCTCAGAATGAACGCGCCGGCATCATCATGGGCTCCGGCGGTCCGTCGACCCGCACCCTGATCGAGGCGGCCGAGATCACCGTCAAGAACAACAGCCCGAAGCGCATCGGCCCCTTCGCCGTGCCGAAGGCGATGTCCTCGACCGCATCGGCCACACTCGCCACCTGGTTCAAGATCCACGGCGTCAACTATTCGATCTCGTCGGCCTGCTCGACCTCGGCGCATTGCATCGGCAACGCCGCCGAGATGATCCAGTGGGGCAAGCAGGACGTGATGTTTGCCGGCGGCCACGAGGATCTCGACTGGACGATGTCCAACCTCTTCGACGCCATGGGCGCCATGTCCTCCAAGTACAACGATACGCCCGACACCGCCTCGCGCGCCTATGACGTCAACCGCGACGGTTTCGTCATCGCCGGCGGCGCCGGGGTGCTGGTGCTCGAGGAACTGGAGCACGCCAAGGCCCGCGGCGCCAAGATCTACGCCGAAATCGTCGGCTACGGCGCAACCTCGGATGGTTACGACATGGTCGCCCCCTCCGGCGAGGGCGCCATCCGCTGCATGCGCCAGGCGCTTGCCTCGGTCAAAGGCGACGTCGACTACGTCAATACCCACGGCACGTCGACGCCGGTCGGCGACAGCAAGGAAATCGGCGCCATCCGCGAGGTATTCGGCTCCAAAATCCCCCATATCCAGTCGACCAAGTCGCTGACCGGTCATTCGCTGGGTGCTGCCGGCGTGCAGGAATCGATCTATTCCCTGCTGATGATGCAGCACGGTTTCATCGGCGAAAGCGCCCATATCACCGAACTCGATCCCGAATTCGAAGGCGTGCCGATCGTGCGCAAGCGGATCGACGATGCGAAGATCGACATTGCCCTCTCCAACTCCTTCGGCTTCGGCGGCACCAACGCCACGCTGGTCTTCCAGCGTTATAACGGATAACAAAATGACGGGAATCATGCAGGGTAAGCGCGGCCTCATCATGGGCGTCGCAAACAACCATTCGATCGCCTGGGGGATTTCAAAAGCGCTCGCCGCGCAGGGTGCGGAACTCGCCTTCACCTATCAGGGCGATGCGCTCGGCAAGCGCGTCAAGCCGCTGGCTGCCGAGGTCAACTCGGATTTCGTGCTGCCCTGCGATGTCGAAGATGTCGCCTCGGTCGATGCCCTGGTCGACGCGCTCAGTGAGCGCTGGGGCAAGCTCGATTTCATCGTCCACGCCATCGGTTTTTCCGACAAGAACGAGCTGAAGGGTCTCTACGCCGATACGACGCGGGAGAATTTCAGCCGCACCATGGTCATTTCCTGTTTCTCCTTCACCGAGATCGCCAAGCGCTGCGCTCCGCTGATGGAAGACGGCGGTGCGATGTTGACCCTGACCTATAACGGCTCGACCCGCGTCATTCCGAATTACAACGTCATGGGCGTCGCCAAGGCAGCACTCGAGGCTTCGGTGCGCTATCTCGCCGCCGACTACGGCCCGCGCGGCATCCGCGTCAATGCCATATCAGCCGGTCCGATCCGCACGCTCGCCGGCGCCGGCATCTCCGATGCGCGCGCGATCCTCTCCTGGAACCAGCGTAATGCGCCGCTGCGCAAGACCGTGACCATCGATCAGGTCGGCAATTCGGCTCTTTACCTGCTCTCCGATCTTTCCGCCGGCGTTACCGGCGAGATCCATTTTGTCGACGCCGGCTTCAACGTCACCTCGATGCCGACACTGGAAACGCTGCGCAGGGCAGACGTCGAGTAAACGCTGCTCCGATTTGAAACTCAAAGGCCGTGCGCGGATGTTGCGCACGGCCTTTTTGTTCTATCGATAGAATGACCGGATCGGTCGAAGCCGCGTAGAGCTTACTTCTTCGCCCAGAGAACCTTGAAACGGGCGTTGCGGCAGGTTTCGCCGCTTTCTCGGAAATTCGCCGCCAGAACCGGCTCGTAGGGCAGGCCGCGATTGGCGACCAGCATCAGCCGGCCGCCGCCGCGAAGGGCGGATGCGGCGGTCTTGATCATGGCCTGGCCGAGCGCCGGCTCGGCTGCGTGCCCCTCATGGAAGGGCGGGTTCATGATGACGAGATCGTATTTGTCCTTGACCGGCTCGCCCGCCAGATCGTGCCAGAAGAAGCGCGCAGGCGCGTTCGGGCAATTCTCCGCTAGATTGTCTCTGGCGGCCTCCAGAGCCGCGTGATCGGCCTCGTAGAGGTCGAGGCGGGTCAGTCCACGCGATCTCTGCGCCAGTTCGACGGAGAGATAGCCCCATCCGGCGCCAAAATCCGCAACGTCGCCGGCGAAATCCTGCGGCAGGCGCGAGGCGAGCAGTTCCGATCCGGCATCGATCCGGTCATGCGAGAACATGCCGGCGGTGGCATTGAAACGGCCGTCGACGCGCACCAGCGCTTTTGCCAGCTTGGAAATGATCTCGTCGGCATCCGCCGGCCGGCCGAACCAGAAAGCGACGCCGTGATATTTCGGCATGTAGTCGACTGCGAGATTGAAACCTTCCATCCGCTTGCGCAGCGGCTGGATGCCGTCTTCCTTCGCGCCGGCAACGACGATCAGACCGCCGAGCCGCGTGCGGGCGATCGCCGCGGCGAGATTGGCCTCGTTCTCGCCCTTGTGCTTGGTGCAGAGCACCAGGGCGGCATCGTAGTCCTCGCCGTCGATCTCGGGCTTTGCTTCGATCCGCTGCGCCAGCAGCTGCCGGTAGAGCGGCCGGAAGCCCTGGACGGCGCTGAGCGAGGCGGCAAAACCCTCCGGCAGCGCAAAGCCTGCCTCGGCGCCGAGGAAAAGCACGCGCTCGCCCTCGCCGGGCGCCTGGACTGTGCCGCTGGCAAAGGGATGGAACAGGGTCTTCAGCGTTTCGCGGCTCATGGATCTCGTCTCGACTTCGGATACAAAAAGGGCGCGGAAGATTCCCGCGCCCGGAATGAAATTTGGGAGACGCGGCTTATTCGGCCGCTTCTTCCTTCTTCTTCTCGTTCGCAATTTCCTGGCCGGTGGCCTGGTCGACGACCTTCATCGACAGGCGAACCTTGCCGCGTTCGTCGAAGCCGAGCAGCTTGACCCAGACCTTGTCGCCTTCCTTGACGACGTCCTGGGTCTTGGCAACACGCTCGGAAGCAAGCTGCGAGATGTGAACGAGACCGTCGCGGGCGCCGAAGAAGTTGACGAAGGCGCCGAAGTCGGCGGTCTTGACAACCGTGCCTTCGTAGATCTGGCCGATCTCGGGCTCGGCAACGATCGAGTGGATCCACTTGCGGGCCGCTTCGATCTCTTTGCCGGAGGAGGAGGCGATCTTAACGGTGCCGTCGTCCTCGATGTTGATCTTCGCACCGGTCTTTTCGACGATTTCACGAATGACCTTGCCGCCGGAGCCGATGACTTCACGGATCTTGTCGACCGGGATGTTCATGACTTCGATGCGCGGAGCGAATTCGCCGAGCTGGCCGCGGCTTTCGGTGATGGCCTTCGCCATTTCGCCGAGAATGTGGGCGCGACCGCCCTGGGCCTGGCCGAGAGCGACCTTCATGATCTCTTCGGTGATGCCGGCGATCTTGATGTCCATCTGCAGCGAGGTGATGCCGTCGGCGGTACCGGCGACCTTGAAGTCCATGTCGCCGAGGTGGTCCTCGTCGCCGAGAATGTCGGAGAGGACGGCGAAGCGATCGCCTTCCAGGATCAGACCCATGGCGATGCCGGCAACCGGCTTTGCCAGCGGAACGCCGGCGTCCATCAGAGCGAGCGACGTGCCGCAGACGGTGGCCATCGAGGACGAGCCGTTCGACTCGGTGATCTCCGAGACGACGCGCAGCGTGTAGGGGAACTGCTCAGGCGTCGGCAGCATCGGACGGATCGCCCGCCATGCGAGCTTGCCGTGGCCGATTTCGCGGCGGCCCGGGGAGCCCATGCGGCCGGTTTCGCCAACCGAGTAGGGAGGGAAGTTGTAATGGAGCAGGAAGCGCTCCTTGTACATGCCCGTCAGGCTGTCGACATACTGCTCGTCTTCGCCGGTGCCAAGCGTGGCAACCACGATCGCCTGCGTTTCACCGCGGGTAAACAGCGCCGAACCGTGCGTGCGCGGCAGAAGGCCGACTTCCGAAACGATCGGACGAACGGTTTCGAGGTCGCGGCCGTCGATGCGGCTCTTGGTGTCGAGGATGTTCCAGCGGACGATCTTCGCCTGCAGGTGCTTGAAGATCGCGCCGACTTCTTCGGCCGTGTACTTGGCCTCGCCTTCCTCGGGCAGGAAATGCGCCTTCACCTTCGCCTTGACAGCGTCGACGGCGGCGTAGCGGTCGGCCTTCTGGGTGATCTTGTAGGCTTGCCGAAGCTCACCTTCGGCAAGGCCGAGCATCTCGTTTTCGAGAGCCGAGTAGTCTTCCGGCTGGAAGTCGCGCGGCTCCTTGGCTGCCACTTCGGCGAGCTTGATGATCGCGTCGAGAACCGGCTGGAAGCCCTTGTGGCCGAACATGACGGCGCCGAGCATGACCTCTTCGTTGAGTTCCTTGGCTTCGGATTCAACCATCAACACGGCATCGTAGGTGCCGGCGACGACGAGGTCGAGGCTCGATTCGTCCATCTCGTCGAGATGCGGGTTGAGAACGTATTCGCCGTTGATGTAGCCGACGCGCGCACCGCCGACCGGGCCCATGAAGGGAACGCCGGAGAGCGTCAGTGCCGCCGAAGTGGCAACCATCGACAGGATATCCGGGTTGTTTTCAAGGTCGTGCTGGATGACGGTAACGACGACCTGCGTGTCGTTCTTGTAGCCTTCCGGGAAGAGCGGGCGGATCGGGCGGTCGATCAGGCGGGAAACGAGGGTCTCGTTCTCGCTCGGACGTCCCTCGCGCTTGAAATAGCCACCGGGGATCTTGCCGGCTGCGTAGGTCTTTTCCTGGTAGTTGACGGTGAGCGGGAAGAAGTCCTGGCCGGGCTTCGGCGCCTTGGCCGAGACGACGGTGGCGAGAACGACGGTTTCGCCGTAGGTGGCGAGAACGGCGCCGTCGGCCTGACGGGCGATCTTGCCGGTTTCGAGCTTCAGCGGGCGGCCGGCCCACTCGATTTCGACTGTGTGTGTATCAAACATGATTTGTCCTTCAATGCGGGAGCACGCGCCATCGCCGATATCAAGGCGCAGCGCACAGTCGACCGCAATCAATGTGACGTATCACGGGCAAGACAACGGGAGGCTTTTATCGCAGTTTTCCCTGGGGAACCTCGTTCCCGAGAAACTGGGCCAAGCCTTGAGAAGCCTTGGCCGAAAGCATCCGGCAATCCTGCCCCATGACAGGTCAACGGTTGGTTTGGCAGAACCGGCCCATCCGGGTCCACCGATCTTTCCACCGCTTGGAAAATAGAGCGCGGCTGGAACATTTCATCGGGAACCGTGTCCCGAAACAGGATCCGGCGGGCGCTTGGAAAGCGCCCGCCGGACAATCTTAGCGGCGGATACCCAGGCTGGTGATCAGCTTGGAATAGCGGCCTTCATCCTTCTTCTTGAGATAGTCAAGAAGCGAGCGGCGGCTCGAAACCATCGTCAGCAGGCCACGGCGGGAATGGTTATCCTTCTTGTGGTCCTTGAAGTGTTCGGTCAGGTTGTTGATGCGTTCGGTCAGGATCGCAACCTGGACTTCCGGAGAACCGGTATCGCCTTCAACGGTCGCATATTCCTTGATCAGCGCAGCCTTGCGCTCAGCAGTGATCGACATCGGGTGATCCTTTCTAAGAGAGGAGATAAAGGTCGCCAAAAGCCGGGATGCCGTCCAGCTTTGGCCGTGAATGCAAACGGGCGTACCCGATGCTGGCGCTGCCTATAAACCAAATATGGATCGATGGAAAGAGGGGGTCTTCTCGGCGGCTTCAACGGCCCGCCATGGCGCCCCGGATCATCCCATCATAAGCTGCCGGATCCTGCAGCATGGCGAAATGGCTCACATCCTTCAGGATGACGAGTTTGGCGCCCGGAATCTGCTTTGCCATCATTTCCGTATGGTCGAGCTTTACGGCTTCATCATGATCGCCGATGGCAAGCGTGACCGGCACCGAGATCTTGGCTAGATCGGCGGCCGTCCAGGCCGGCTGGGTCGCCCACATGTCGGAGATCTGCTTGACGAAGGCGTCGTATTCGTTCGGCGTCGGCGAAAGCTTCCGGTATTGCTCGCCGGCGACGTTGATGTAGTCGTTGAAGGTCTTGTTGTCCATGACGTCGGCCTTGACGCCGTCCGTTGTGACATTGGCTGCCTGGGCAATGACGCGGGTCAATTTTTCCGGGTGTTTCATCGCCATGTCGATGCCGATAATGCCGCCGTCCGACCATCCGACAAGCGTCACCTTGTCGATCTTCAGAAAGTCGAGAAGTGCCACATAATCCGATGTCATCAGGTCGTAGCCGAAGGGCTGCTGGCTGCGCGTCGAACGCCCGTGGCCGCGGCTATCGGCAACGATGACCAGGTGGTCCTTGGCAAAATCGGCGACCTGATGACCCCAGACCTCGGCATTTCCGAGTCCGCCGTGAATGAAGAGGATCGGCTCGCCTTCACCATATTCGGCGTAATACATCTTGATGTCGTTGACATCGGCCATGCCGCTGGTCTTGGCCGCCGGCATCGAAGGAAAGGCCGGAAGCTCGGCCCAGCGCTCGGCCGATTGAGCGCCTGTAAAAGTCAGGAACATCGAAAAGAACGTCAGTGTTGCGATCGCGGTTACGCGCATATTCTCTCCCCTGTCGGGCCGCCATGGCTCCTCGGGCCGCTATTGCGGCCCGATAGGGAAGATATCGCATCGCTGCCGGCTGACAATCGCTATCGTTGCGGACTCAGCCGAAAACCCGCTTTGGGCGAAACTCGCCCTGACCGATCTCGCCGATCGCGATCAGCCTGCCGCGGGCGGTCGCATAGGCTTCGCTTTCGGCAACCGGCGCATCGCGGCCACGCACCAGGATTGGGTTGCCCATCTTCAGCCGGTGCGCCTGATCGTCGTTGATGACGAGATGGGGCAGGGCCGACAGCGCCTCGCAAGTGTCGATCAGCAGCGTGTCGAGGGCCGCCAGCCGCTCGTCCATATCTTCGATCGCCCCCAGCGCCACGAGGTTTGCGAGCGGCACCATGGCCTCTTCCGAAAAGGGCGCGACGAAGGTGCGCCGCAGCCCGGATACATGGCCGTAGCAGCCGAGCTCTCGGCCGAAATCGCGCGCCAGCGCCCTGACATAGGTGCCCTTGCCGCATTCCACTTCGAAATGCGCGGTATCGGCATCCGGGCAGGCGAGCAATGTCAGCCGGAAGATCTCGACCTCGCGCGAGGGGATTTCGACGACTTCGCCTTCGCGCGCCAGATCATAGGCGCGTTCACCCGATATCTTGATGGCCGAAAACTGCGGCGGCACCTGGCTGATGGTGCCGATATATCCAGGCAGGATATCGCGGATCTGCTGTTCGCTGGGACGCTTGTCCGAGCTCTCGGTCACTTCGCCCTCGAGATCGTCGGTGGCGCGCTCTTCGCCCCAGCTCACCGTAAATTCATAGATCTTGCGGCCGTCCATCACATAGGGAACGGTCTTCGTCGCATCGCCGAGCGCGATCGGCAGCATGCCGGAGGCAAGCGGATCGAGCGTGCCGGCATGACCGGCCTTCTGCGCCTTGTAGAGCCACTTGATCTTGGAAACGGCTTCCGTCGAGCCGAAATCCACCGGCTTGTCGAGGATCAGCCAGCCGGAAATCGGTCGGCCCTTGGGTTTGCGTGGTTTGGACATCAGTCTCTTCTGTTTATTGTTCGTCATTATCGCCGTCGAGGTCGCGGCTTACCTCAGGCGAACGCAGCAGTTCGTCGATCTTCTTGTAGTTGTCGAAGCTGGTATCGTCGCGGAAGCGCACCTCCGGCATGTATTTCATCTGTCGAAGCTGCTGCCCGAGCCGGCCGCGGATAAACCGCGCATGACGGTTCAACGCCTCGATGACCACGCTGTGGTCGGAAACGCCGAGCGGCGTCACATAGGCGGTGGCGATCTTGAGGTCGGGCGACATGCGCACTTCCGAGATCGAGATCACGGTCGCTTCGATGACGTCGTCGCGCACTTCGCCGCGCTGCAGCACCTGGGTGATAGCGGCGCGAACCTGTTCGCCAACGCGCAGCATGCGCTGCGAAGGCGCGGAAGAAGTTGCTCTGGTCATTGTTATCTCTATTTGCCGATGCGGCTGGGAATCGAACCCGTCAAAGGAGAGCGTCCATGACTCTTTTGGTCGAAAAGGTCAAGTCGGCAGGTACCCGAAAGCCATCCGCCGGCTGGCGAATGGCTTTCGCGCTGATGTCGTGCGCAGCGGTTTAGAGCGTGCGCGTGATATGCTCGACGCGGAAGCACTCGATGACGTCGCCGGCGCGCATGTCTTCGTAGTTCTCGAAGGCCATGCCGCATTCCTGGCCCATCGGCACTTCGGACACTTCGTCCTTGAAACGCTTGAGGGTCTTGAGCTTGCCTTCGTGAACGACGACATCGTTGCGGATGAGGCGGACGCCCGCACCGCGTTCGACCTTGCCTTCGACGACACGGCAACCTGCGACCTTGCCGACCTTGGTGATGTTGAACACCTCGAGGATCTCGGCATTGCCGATGAAGGTTTCGCGCCGTTCCGGAGACAGGAGGCCCGACATCGCTGCCTTCACGTCATCCACGAGGTCGTAGATGATGTTGTAGTAGCGGATTTCGAGACCTTCGCGCTCGGCGAACTGGCGTGCCTGCGTATTCGCACGAACGTTGAAGCCGATGATGGCGGCGTTCGAAGCTTCGGCGAGCGAGATATCCGACTCGGTGATGCCGCCGGCGCCCGAATGGACGATGCGGGCGCGGACCTCGTCGGTGCCGAGCTTTTCCAGTGCGCCGGCAATCGCTTCGATCGAGCCCTGCACGTCACCCTTAATGACCAGCGGGAACTCCTTGATGCCGGCGCTCTGGCGCTGCATCATCATCTGTTCCAGCGATCCACGCTGGCCCGACTGGCGGGCAGCCGCCTTGTCGCGGGCAAGACGCTGACGATATTCCGAGATTTCGCGGGCGCGGCTTTCGCTTTCGACGACGGCGAACTTGTCGCCTGCCTGCGGCGTGCCGGACAAACCGAGAACCTCGACCGGGGTTGCCGGACCTGCTTCCTTCACATGGTCGCCCTTGTCGGTGACGAGGGCGCGCACGCGGCCCCAGACGTCGCCGGCAACGATGATCTGGCCCGGACGCAGCGTGCCCTTCTGGACAAGCACGGTCGCGACCGAACCACGGCCACGATCGAGCTGGGCTTCGATGACAGTACCTTCCGCCGTCCGGTTCGGATTGGCCTTGAGATCGAGAATTTCGGCCTGCAGCAGGATCGCCTCGAGCAGCTTGTCGAGGTTCTTGCCTGTTTTGGCCGAAACTTCGACGTCGAGCACTTCACCGCCCATGGATTCCACGAAGACTTCGTGCTGCAGCAGCTGGTTGCGGACCTTCTGCGGATCGGCCTCGTGCTTGTCGACCTTGTTGATCGCAACGATGATCGGAACACCTGCCGCCTTGGCATGGTTGATCGATTCGATCGTCTGCGGCATCACGCTGTCGTCAGCCGCGACGACCAGGATCGCGATGTCGGTCGCCTGCGCACCGCGGGCACGCATTGCCGTGAAGGCGGCGTGGCCGGGTGTATCGATGAAGGTGATCTTCTGACCGTTCTGCTCCACCTGATAGGCGCCGATATGCTGCGTGATACCACCGGCTTCGCCGGAGACCACGTTGGCATGGCGGATGGCGTCGAGCAGCGAGGTCTTGCCGTGGTCGACATGGCCCATGATGGTGACAACCGGCGGGCGCGAAACCAGTTCGCCATCCTCGTCGGACACGTTGAAGATGCCGAGTTCGACGTCGGATTCCGACACGCGCCTGACCGTATGGCCGAATTCGCCGGCGATGAGTTCGGCAAGGTCGGCGTCGATGACGTCGCCCGGCTTCATCATCTGCCCTTCCTTCATCAGGTACTTGATGACGTCGACGGCGCGTTCGGACATGCGCTGCGACAGTTCCTGAATGGTGATGGTCTCAGGCAGAACGACCTCGCGGGAGATCTTCTCGCGGGTTTCCTGCATCTGGCCGCGGCGGAACTTCTCCTGCCGGCGACGCATCGCCGAGAGCGAACGTCCGCGAGCATTGTCCTCGCCGTCTACGTTGGCAGTGGAGATCGTCAGCTTGCCGCGACGGCGTTCTTCATCCGTCTTCGGACGTGTCGTGACCGGCTTTGCCGGTTCCGGGCGAACGACGCGGCCACGGACAGGACCGCCGCGCGCTGCGCCGCCACGATCGTCGTCTTCCTTTTCGTCGCGACGGCCGCGAACGGCGCCGGGCACCGCAGCGCCCGCTGCCGGACGGGCGGCAGCAGGTGCTCCAGCCGCATCGGGCCGGCGTGCAGCAGGTGCCGACGAAGCGGGTTGCTGCGGCCGCGGGGCGTCGGAGCGTGCTTCGGCCGGAGCCGGTGCTTCGGCTGCCGGTTCAGCAACAGCGACGGGTGCCTCAGCCTGCCGGATAGCCTCTTCAGCGGCCCTGCGGGCTGCTTCTTCGGCTTCGGCTGCCTTGCGGACAACCTCTTCGGCGGCGCGGCGCTTTTCTTCCTCGGCGCGGCGGATCGCATCCTGGGCGTCACGCGCCTGGGCGTCGGCAAGCGCGCGGCGGCGGGCGTCCATCTCTTCCGGCGACAGATGGTTCAGCACCACCGGGCGTGGACGATCATTTTGGCGCGGCGCCTGGTGGGACTGCTGCGGACGCTGGTTGGTCTGGCCGTTGTTGCCCTGTTGAACCCGCGGTGCCGGCGTCGGCTGCGGTGGGCGTGCCTGCACAGGTGCGGGCGTCGGTTCGGCGGCGCGGACCGGGGCCACCGGAGCGGCGGGTGTGATCGGCTTTTCGTCTTCCGGGCGCATCGGGCGCCGCTTGCGGGTCTCGACGACGACCGCCTTGGTGCGACCTCGACCCATATCCTGGCGAACGGTGCCCTGGCTCATCCCCGATGGTTTCAGGGTAAGCGTCTTTTTGCCCGTCACGCTGATTGTCTTGTCGTCGTTACTATCGGTCATTCGTTCCCGTTCCTTCGGACAGGGAGCGATGACTAGATCAGACCCTGTCGTTCAAATACTGTCGATCAATGAGAATAGGACCGGCCGATGCCGGTGACCGCCTCATTGTTTTTGCCGGCCAGCGCCGCCCGCTGCCCGGGACTGACCGCCAATACGGTACTGTTCGAGCATCTTTGCGCGCTTCACTACACCCTCACCCGCCTGCCCTGCAAGCACTGCAGCATGGATAAAAGCATTCTGGCCCATCAGGCCTTCCATTTCGCTCTCCGAGAAGAGACGGAAGGAAGGTATCTCCTCCTCGGTCTCCATTCCGAGGTGCCAGGCCTTGCGGGCCTGGTCGATTTTCCGGACGCCGTCGTCCGCTGCATCGGTCGCGTGGAACACCGCAAGGGCTGCTCCGCTTCTGACCGCGGCATCCACTTTCGCGGACCCGCTGACGAACTGGCCGGCTTTGCGCGCCATGTTCATCATCTGCATCAACTGCGCTGCAAGCAGCCGGTCGACGCTCGCACCGAGATCGTCCGCCGCCTTCACATCCATTTTCAGCGCGCGGGCGAAGAGTTTCTTCGCCACTGCCCTGTCGACCAGCGACCGGTCGATCTTCACCCAGCATCCGCGTCCCGGAAGCTCTCGCTTCAGGTCGGCGACAACCGTTCCATCGGGAGCGGCAACGAAGCGGATCAGCTCTTCCGGCGATCCGCTTTCGCGCGTCACGATGCACATGCGTCCGTTCACGTCATAACCTGCAAGATCGTCGTCCTCATCAGGAAGAGCGTCCGGCTCATGCGCGGTCATCATGCTTCTTGTTCGGCTTCAGCTTCGGTGACCTCTTCCTCGGTCCCCTTCGCCAGGTCCTCTTGCGTGATCCAGCCGGCCGAAAGGCGGGCCTGGACGATCATCTGCTCGGCCTCGACGCGCGAAACGTCGAACTTCGAGAACAGGCCTTCGAACTTCTTCGTTTCGCCGTTCTTGCGTTCCGTCCAGCCGACGAGATCGTCGGCGGCGCAACCGGCAAAATCCTCGATCGTCTTGATGCCGTCTTCGCCGAGCGCCACCATCATCTGGGCGGTGATGCCGTCGATTTCGCGCAGCTCGTCCTGAACGCCGAGCGCCTTGCGCTTTTCGTCCATCTCGGCTTCGAGACGCTCGAGGAATTCGCGGGCACGCTGCTGGATTTCCTGCGCCGTCTCTTCGTCGAAACCGTCGATCGAGGAGATTTCGTCGAGATCAACATAGGCCAGTTCCTCGACCGCGGCGAAACCTTCGGACGCCAGAACCTGGCCGACCATTTCGTCGACGTCGAGCGAATCCATGAATAGATTGGTACGCTCGTTGAATTCCTTCTGACGGCGCTCCGATTCCTCGGCCTCCGTCATGATGTCGATATCCCAGCCGGTCAGCTGCGATGCCAAGCGGACGTTCTGGCCGCGGCGGCCGATCGCAAGCGACAGCTGCTCGTCGGGAACGACCACTTCGATGCGCTCGGCATCCTCGTCGAGAACAACCTTGGCGACTTCGGCCGGCTGCAGGGCGTTGACGACGAAGGTCGCCGGATCCTGGCTCCACGGAATGATATCGATCTTCTCGCCCTGGAGTTCGCCGACGACGGCCTGGACGCGCGAGCCGCGCATACCGACGCAGGCGCCGACCGGATCGATCGAACTGTCGTTCGAGATCACGGCGATCTTGGCGCGCGAGCCCGGGTCGCGGGCGACCGACTTCACCTGGATGATGCCGTCGTAGATTTCAGGCACTTCCATGGTGAACAGCTTCACCATGAACTGCGGATGCGTGCGCGACAGGAAGATCTGTGGGCCGCGCTGCTCGCGACGGACGTCATAGACATAGGCACGGACACGATCGCCATAGCGGACGTTTTCGCGCGGGATCATTTCGTCGCGGCGGATGATGCCTTCGCCACGGCCGAGATCGACGATGACGTTGCCGTATTCGACGCGCTTGACGGTACCGTTGACGATTTCGCCGGTGCGATCCTTGAATTCGTCGAACTGGCGGTCACGCTCGGCTTCACGCACCTTCTGCACGATCACCTGCTTGGCGGACTGTGCGGCGATGCGGCCGAAATCCATCGGCGGCAGCGGATCGGCGATGAAATCGCCGAGTGCGGCATCCGGGTTGCGGTCGCGGGCGAGTTCCAGCGGGATCTGCGTCGAATAATCCTCGGCCTTCTCGACGACTTCGAGCAGGCGCTGCAGACGGATTTCGCCGGTCTTCGGATTGATATCGGCCCGGATATTGGACTCGGTGCCATAACGGGAGCGTGCCGCCTTCTGGATAGCGTCGGCCATTGCGGCCAGCACGATCTCGCGGTCGATGACCTTTTCGCGCGCCACTGCATCTGCGATCTGCAGAAGTTCGAGCCGGTTCGCACTGACTGCCATTGTCTTGTTTCTCCGTCTTTACTCCAGGGTTCCCGTCCCTGGAGCGGTCTGTTGATCGGTTATTCCTGGTCGTCCGCTTCGTTCTGGTTGGCGGCCTGGGCTTTCGCCAGCTTGTCGGCGCGCAACGCGTCGCGGATCAGGTCGTCGGTCAGAATGAGCTTCGCATCGCTAAGCGCCGTGAAGGGAATGGTGACCTTCTGCTCTTCCCCGTAAGCGACCTGGTCACGCTCGAGCGTGAAACCATCTGCGCCTGCTTCGACGATCTTGCCGCGGAAGCGCTTGCGATTGTCGATCAAGATCGACGTCTCGCATTTCACAAGGTGGCCCTGCCAGCGGACGAAATCGGATTTCCGCACCATCGGACGGTCGATGCCGGGCGAAGACACTTCGAGATGATACTCTTTATCGACGGGATCTTCCACATCGAGGACGGGAGAAATCGCCATCGAGACTTCTTCGCAGTCCTGAACCGTCATCGTGCCGTCGTTGCGTTCGGCCATGACCTGCATCGTTGCGCCGTTCTGGTTCAGCATACGGACGCGGATAAGCCGAAAGCCCAGGCCGACGAGGACGGGTTCGATGATATCGGCAAGACGCTGGTCGAGCCCGGTTTCGGTAATCAGCCGCGGCTCAAGTTCGTGGTCTGCGTTTGTCATGTCCGACAAGCGGTGCGCTCCTCGCAATTTCATGCTGCTTAGGGATCGCGCTAATAAAAAAGAGCGGGTCCTTGCGGCCCACTCTTCATCAAGCGATCAAGAATTTGAGAGCCATATAGTCGGGTTTTTCCGAAATTGCAAGGTCCGCGACCGATTCCGCCGATTCGCTTTCGGCGAGGTGAACAGGCCTATGGCCAGCGCCGGTCTTGCGCATATATTGCCGGTGCGGCGCAATAACAAAAGCGGGAGAAATCGTGGCCTACACTTCCTCGACATTGGCGCCGTTGCGGCACGAGACCTACCGCACCATCTGGTTCGCCAGCCTGTCCTCGAATTTCGGCGGTCTGATCCAGGCCGTCGGTGCTGCCTGGATGATGACGACGATCACCGCCTCGGAGGACATGGTGGCGCTGGTGCAGACCTCGACGGCGCTGCCGATCATGCTGTTTTCGCTGATATCGGGCGCCTTGGCCGACAATTACGACCGTCGCCGGGTGATGCTGACGGCGCAGTGCATGATGCTGACGGTCTCAGGCCTGCTGACCGCCACAGCCCTTCTCGGCTGGATTACCCCCTGGCTGCTGCTCTTCTTCACCTTCCTGATCGGCTGCGGCACCGCGCTCAACAATCCCTCCTGGCAGGCCTCGGTCGGCGACATGGTGCCGCGCGCCGATCTGCCGGGCGCCGTCACCCTGAACAGCATGGGTTTCAACATCACCCGCAGCGTCGGCCCGGCGATCGGCGGCGTCATCGTCGCGGCAGCAGGTGCCGCTGCGGCCTTCGCGGTCAACACGGTGAGTTACTTCGCCCTGATCTATGCCCTCATGCGCTGGCGCCCGAGCACGCCGGTCTCGACCCTGCCGCGGGAGGCGCTCGGCAGCGCCATCTTCGCCGGCCTGCGTTATGTCTCGATGTCGCCCAATCTCGAAAAGGTCCTCGTCCGGGGACTGCTCTTCGGCATCGGCGCCAGCTCGATCCTGGCGCTGCTGCCGGTCGTCGCCCTGGATCTCGTCGGCGGCGGACCGCTGACCTATGGTTTCATGCTCGGCGCCTTCGGCATCGGCGCGATCGGCGGCGCGGTGCTGAATGCCAGGCTCCGTCAGCTGCTGTCCAGCGAGATGATCATCCGCCTGGCCTTTGCCGGCTTTGCGCTGAGCGCCGTGATCGCCGCCTTCAGCCCAAGCGCCGTCCTCACCTCCGCAGGGCTGCTCGTCTCCGGCGCCTGCTGGGTCTCCGCGCTTTCGCTGTTCAACACCATCGTCCAGCTGTCGACGCCGCGCTGGGTGGTCGGCCGGGCGCTGTCGCTCTACCAGACCGTCACCTTCGGCGGCATCGCCGGCGGCAGCTGGCTCTGGGGCGTTGCCGCCGATCGCTACGGCGTCGCCGATGCGCTCTTGATGTCATCCGTCGTCATGCTGCTCGGCATTGCCATCGGCCTGCGTTTTTCCATGCCGGCCTTCGCCTCGCTCAACCTCGATCCGCTGAACCGCTTCACCGAGCCGGCCTTGAGCCTCGACATCACGCCGCGCAGCGGCCCGATCGTCATTCAAGTCGACTATGAGATCGGAGATGACGACCTTGCCGAGTTCATGGAGCTGATGGGCGAACGCCGCCGCATCCGCATCCGCGACGGCGCCCGCAACTGGGCGCTGATGCGCGATCTCGAAAATCCCGGGCTCTGGACGGAAACCTATCATACGTCGACCTGGGTCGAATATTTAAGACACAACCAGCGGCGCACGCAGGCCGATGCCGAAAACATCGACAGGATTCGCGCACTTCATCGCGGCGAAGGTCTGCCGCATGTCCACCGCATGATCGAGCGGCAGGCGATCCCGCCTGACAACGACGTCTTCCACAAGGCGCCGATCGATCTGCATCATTGAGAATAGCCATGTATAGTTTCAGGCTCGCCCGCCGATCCGATCTTGCCGCCATCGTCCGGCTTCTCGCCGATGACGAGCTCGGCGGCGCCAGGGAGATCGTTTCGGACCCCGTCGATGCGCGGTATCTCTCGGCCTTTGCCGCGATCGAGGCGGACGCCAATCAGCTGCTGGCCGTCGCAACGGACGCTTCCGATCGGGTCGTCGGCTGTCTGCAGCTGAGCTTTCTTCCCGGCCTGTCGAGAACGGGCATGTGGCGTGGCCAGATCGAAAGCGTACGTGTCGCTGGGGATGTTCGCGGCGCCGGCCTCGGCTCCGCGTTCGTCGAATGGGCGATCGCCCGATGCGTCGAACGCGGCTGCGGCCTCGTGCAGCTGACATCGGACAAGACGCGGACGGACTCGATCCGCTTCTACGAGAAGCTCGGTTTTGCGGCCAGCCATGAAGGGCTGAAGCGCACGCTCTGAAGCGGCTATTTCAGCTTGCCCTTCATCGTCGCCTCGGGAAAACATGTCGGCTTCATGCCGTTCTTTGCCTGCCACTGGCCGATCGACCGGCGGGTCTTGTAGCCCGGCAGACCGTCGGAACCGCCGACATCGTAACCCTGCCGTTCCAGCGCCTTCTGCATGGCGGCAACGTCCGAGCGCAGCATCTTGCCGACATCGCCCCATCGGCCCTTAAAGGCGCCGCCATTATCGGCGATCCGGTCGGCAAGATTGCCGATATAGAGGGCGTAGAGATCGGAATTATTATATTCCTTGATGATGTAGAAATTCGGCGTGACGACGAATTCCGGGCCGTCGCGGCCGGCCGGCACCAGCATCATGCCCTCGGCCTTCATCTCGCCGGAGGGAAAGCCCTTGCCGGAGATGCGGCCGATGCCGAGCGAGCCCCAGTGCGACAACGGTTTTGCCAGATCGGGTCCCTCCTGTGCGCAGGAGACCGCCTCCGGTATCGACACTTCGAAACCCCAGTCGCGGTCGCGCTGCCAGCCTTTCTTGACCAGGAAATTGGCGATCGAGGCGAGCGTGTCGGGCACCGAGGTCCAGATGTTGCGATGGCCGTCGCCGTCGAAATCGACGGCATATTTCAGATAACTGGTCGGCATGAATTGCGGCTGGCCGAGCGCGCCGGCCGACGACCCTTTGAAATCGGCAGGTGTGACGTCGCCGCCATCGAGGATATGCAGTGCAGCCACCAGCTCGGTGCGGAACATCTCCTTGCGCGTCGACATGAAAGCCTTGGTCGCCAGCACTTCGACTGCCGAATTCGGGATCTTCGCCGCGCCGAAGCCCGTTTCCCGGCCCCAGATGGCAAGCACGATCGAGCCCGGCACACCATAGGTCTTTTCGATCCGCTTCAGCGTTGAGCCGTATTGCGCGGCAAAGCCGCGCCCTGTTGCGGCAAGCTTCTTCAGCCGGTCCTCGTTGAAATAGGGACCGGGCGAGGAAAATTCGGCCTGCGTCTGCTTCTGCTCCTTCGGCGGCGGGAAACCGGGCGGGGCAAGATCGGGCAGGTTCCAGTTCAGCGTGATGCCGGAAAAGGCAGCCTGGAAGGTCTTCTCCGAAATGCCGTTGGCCTTCGCTTCCGGCCAGAGGTCGCTCTTCACCCATGTCTCGAACTGTGCTTCGACATCGGCTTTCGAAGGGGCTGCATGTGAGGGGAGGGGGAGGAAAGCGGCCGTTATAGCCAGTGCGAACAGCCGCAGCCGCCGTGGAGCATTTTTCGGCATATGCAAACCCCTCATATCACCGTCCGCGCCCGAAGGGCCGCCGCAAGCGTGCCCTCGTCGAGATAGTCGAGCTCGCCGCCGACAGGTACGCCATGCGCCAGCCGGGTGATCTTCACCTCAAGCCCCTGCAGCTGGTCGGTGATATAATGCGCCGTCGTCTGCCCCTCGACCGTCGCGTTGACCGCGATGATCAATTCCCGGATGCCGCCTTCGCCGATCCGGTCGATCAGTCCGCGGATATTGAGATCGTCAGGCCCGATCCCGTCGAGCGGCGACAGCGTGCCGCCGAGCACGTGATAGGCGGCGTTCATCGCGCCTGCGCGCTCCAGCGCCCAGAGATCCGAGACGTCCTCGACGACGATGATGACGGATTGATCGCGTTGCATGTCGGTGCAGACAATACAGGGATCGACCGTATCGACATTGCCGCAGCGCGAGCAGATCTTCACCTTGTCATAGGCTTCGCCCATCGCATTCGATAGGGGCCCCAGCAGTTGGTCCTTCTTCTTGATCAGATGCAGCGCCGCCCGGCGCGCCGAGCGCGGCCCGAGGCCCGGCACCTTCGCCAGAAGCTGGATGAGTTTTTCGATTTCGGGGCCGGTGACTCGTTTTGCCATGCGCCGTTCTTAACTGATATGGAACGAAAACGGAATCGCGGAAGGATCGGCCATCCCATGAAAATCCTGGCGCTCTGCACCGGCAATCCGGAAAGGCTACCCGGCAAGAGCTACAAGACCGGCATCTTCAAACATGCGGTCAACGGCGCGGTGATGATCGATGCCGAAGGACTGGTCGGCGATGCGATCTGCAACCGAAAACACCATGGTGGCGTCGACCAGGCGGTCTATGTCGAGGGATCGCTGACGCTCGACTGGTGGAGCAAGGAGCTCGGTCAGCCATATGAACCCGGCACTTTCGGCGAGAACATGGTGATATCGGATCTCGACAATCGCGACGTCTCTGTCGGCGACCGCTTCGTCACCGGCGATCTCATCCTCGAAGTCACGTCATCCCGCATGCCCTGCGCCACCTTCGCTGCCAGGATGGCTGATCCGAAATTCGTCAAGCGCTACACCGACGCCGCCCGCCCAGGCCTCTATTGCCGCGTTACCCGGGGCGGCGTCGCCGAGGCCGGAATGCCGGTGGAG
Organism: Rhizobium sp. BT04; assembly: GCF_030053135.1. Lineage (NCBI taxonomy): Bacteria > Pseudomonadati > Pseudomonadota > Alphaproteobacteria > Hyphomicrobiales > Rhizobiaceae > Rhizobium > Rhizobium sp. BT04. The sequence continues at coordinate 3,163,904 of NZ_CP125652.1, forward strand.
CATCAGCCCTTTTCCGGAGAGAAAGTGATGATGCCCGAGCTGATGGAAACCTTCGGCCGGCGGCTTTCCGAGATGGATCGGGCGCGATATCTCGCTGCTCCAATTCACCACAAGCTACGGGCGATTCTGGAAGTCAGCCCCTGACGCCGGGATATGCGCGGCGTATCATCTGGTACGCTGTTTAGCGGGTCGATCAGAACGGCAGCTTGAAGCCGGGCGGGATCGGCAGGCCGGCGGTCAGCGCCTTGGTCTTTTCGGCGGCGAGCGCCTCGGCCTTGTCCTTGGCGTCCTTGTGGGCAGCGACGATCAGGTCCTCGAGGATCTCGACATCGTCTTCCTTGAACAGCGACGGGTCGATCTTCAGGCTTTTCAGCTCGCCCTTGCCCGAGATGACGACGGTGACGAGGCCGCCGCCCGCCTTGCCTTCGGCGGTGAGCTCGGCGATCTCCGCCTGCATCTGCTCCATCTTGGCCTGCATTTCCTTGACTTTGCCCATCATGCCCATGATGTCGCGCATCGTCTCGCTCCTTGTTGAAACTTTTTAAAATTCTATGTCGTCGCCGGGCAGGATGTCACCTTCTTCGGATTCGGCGGCATCAGGTGGTTTGACCTCGCCTTCCTCTTCCGGTTCGGGCGCCCGCACACGCACGTCGATGATTTTCGCGCCGGGAAAATGCGCCAGGATCGCTGCGACGTCGGGGTCCTGACGCGCGTCGATGACATGCTGTTCCCGGGTCCTGGCTTCCGCTTCGACAAGCGTCGGCTGACCCTCGTCGCGGCTGAGGCTGACGATCCAGTGGATGCCGGTCCATTCCTTCAGCTTGACGGCAAGCTCATTGAGCAGCGTCGTCGGCGCGCCCTCGGTGAGGCTGACGTCAAGCCGGCCGGGCTCGATCCGCACGGGGCGCACGAAATTGCGCACCATCGCCTTCAGCTTCGCATCGCGCTTTTCGGTGGCGAGGTTGACGATATCGCTGACCGAATTGACCCGAACGAGCGGCTTCGGTGCTTCCGCCGGTTTCGCCTCTATCCGCCCGACAGGCATCGTCTCCGGCTGGCTGCTCGGCACGGCGCGCAGCATCGCCACCGGCGCCGAAGGCTGCGGCTTGCTCGGCGCGATCTCGGGTGCCCGTGCCGCGACACTGCTTTGATAGGGGACTCGCGTGCCGCCGCCGCCATTGCCGGAAGGCGGGGAGGGCCGCTGGCTTCCATTGTCGCCGGAAAATTCGGCAAGCCGACGCGCCGCATCCTCGGGCGCCGGCAGATGCGCCGCATGCGCAAGCCGGATCAGCACCATTTCGGCAGCACCCGCTGTGCGCGAGGAGCCCTCCGTTTCCGGAATGCCTTTCAGCAGCATCTGCCAGATGCGCGACAGCGTCGTCACCGCAACGCCCTTGGCGAATTCCGCCGCCTTGGTGCGCTCGACTTCGCTGAGCGAGGGATCGTTTGCCGCATCCGGCACATATTTCAGCCGGGTCACCAGATGGGTGAAATCGGCAAGATCGGTCAGCACCACCACCGGATTGGCGCCGGCCTCGTACTGGTTCTGGAATTCGCCGAGGGCGGCGGCGACATCGCCTTTGACGACATGCTGGAAGAGATCGACGATCCGGGCGCGGTCGGCAAGGCCGAGCATCCCTCGCACGGCTTCGGCCTGCACGGCGCCCGCGCCATGGGCGATTGCCTGGTCGAGCAGCGACAGGCCGTCGCGGGCCGAGCCTTCGGCGGCGCGCGCGATCATCGCCAGTGCGTCCGGCTCCGCCTCGATGCCTTCCTTGGCGGCGATCGTCGAAAACAGCCCGACGAGATCCGACGCGCTGATCCGGCGCAGGTCGAAGCGCTGGCAGCGCGACAGCACGGTGATCGGCACCTTGCGGATCTCGGTGGTGGCGAAGATGAACTTCACATGCTCCGGCGGCTCTTCCAGCGTCTTCAAGAGGCCGTTGAAGGCCTGTGTCGACAGCATGTGCACTTCGTCGATGATATAGACCTTGTAGCGCGCCGAAACCGGCCGGTAGCGCACCTGCTCGATGATCTCTCTTATATCGTCGATGCCGGTATGGGAGGCGGCATCCATCTCGATCACGTCGACATGCCGGCCTTCCATGATCGCCTGGCAGTGCTCGCCGGGTATGCGCAGGTCGATCGTCGGCTTGTCGATGTCAGCCGTCTTGTAGTTCAGCGCCCGCGCCAGGATGCGTGCCGTCGTCGTCTTGCCGACACCGCGCACGCCGGTCAGCATATAGGCCTGCGCGATGCGGCCGGTCTCGAAGGCGTTGGTCAGGGTGCGGACCATCGGCTCCTGGCCGACCATCAGGTCCGTGAAATCCTTGGGGCGGTATTTGCGAGCCAGCACTCGGTATCCGGTGCCCGTCGAGGCGGCATCTTTTGATTGTCGCTCGGTGTCGCTCATCGCCCTGCTTGTCGCCCGGGATCGTCGGGCACTTCGTGGAGAGAAGGTGGGAGGCTGGCACGATGACCCGTGCCGGGCTCGTTAGGGCTGCTTCCTTCCGGACCTGACCCGGTTGGCGAGTGGCTCGTCCACCACCAACCTCCCGGATGCACATATCGGCAATATCGTCATCAAAAGCAAGCCAACATGCAAAAAAACTGCTAGTCGTAGGAAAACATGAGGAGAATGCCCTTTGAAAGGTTTCGCGCTCGACCCCCGGCTGGAAAACGACAGCACCAGCATCATGGTCACCGGCCTCTGTGATCTGAGATTGTCGAGGGATGCCCGCTGGCCCTGGCTCATTCTCGTGCCGCGCCGGGCCGATATCACCGAAATCTTCGAGCTGACACCGCTCGACCAGGTGCTGCTCGCCTTCGAGACGGAGCTGGTCTCCAAAGCCCTGAAGGACATCACCGGCGCGACAAAAATCAATGTCGGGGCTCTTGGCAATATCGTCCGTCAGCTTCATGTTCATGTCATTGCCCGCTTCGAAGGCGATGCCAACTGGCCGGGTCCCGTCTGGGGCTTCGGGTGCGCAGAGCCCTACGAAGACGGAAAGAGAGACGAATTCATAGCGAAGCTGCGGGAAGCCCTTTCATCATGAGTCATTCGCTTTTCGATTCGGATGTGCCGCATCCCGAACCCAGCAATCTCACGGCCTTTGCCGCCAATGACCTCAATCGCGATTCCGAGCATCGCGACGAACGCTCCGTCGAAAAGGCGCTGGCCAAGGACGGCACCCATATCTTCGCCTTCGCCGGGGATAAGCTGGTGCTGAAGCATGACGGCCAGGTGCTCGACCCACTTTTCGCCCGTTACGAGCTCAAGGAATTGCAGCCGGATTGGGACGAGACCGTGCTTCTCGGTTACCGCAAATCCGGCGAGCCGCGGCTTGCCGTTCCCGTCGGCATCGGCGTCGATGATCTCACCAGCCAATACAAGCCTTCCGACGGTCGCACCCTGTTTCGCGAAATGCTGATCGACGAGGTGCTGCTCGGCGAATTCGCCCAGGCCGCGAGCCTCATCCGCTGGAATGGCGACAACCGCTTCTGCGGCCGCTGCGGCTCGGCAATGGAGATCCATATCGGCGGCTACAAGCGTGTCTGCGCCGCCTGCGAACACATGATCTTCCCCCGCACCGACCCGGTCGTCATCATGTTGACGATCGATGAGAGCCGCGACCTCTGCCTGCTTGGCCGCAGCCCGCATTTCGCGCCCGGCATGTATTCCTGCCTTGCCGGCTTCGTCGAGCCCGGTGAGACCATCGAGAATGCCGTACGCCGGGAAACGCTGGAGGAATCCGGCATCCGCACCGGCCGCATCCGCTATCACGCCTCGCAGCCCTGGCCGATGCCGCATTCGCTGATGATCGGCTGTTACGCCGAGGCCAAGTCCACCGAAATCAGCCGCGACGAGACGGAACTGGAGGATTGCCGCTGGTTCACCCGCGAGGAAACCATCGAAATGCTGGAACGTCCGAGCGCGACAGGCAAGGCCTCGCCGCCGAAAGGGGCGATCGCCCACCGCCTGATGCGCGACTGGGTGGAGTGGAAGCGGTAGCGCCATGCCGGTCGCGCGCTCGGAACGGCTGCTGACGCTGCTTCAGGCGCTTCGGCGTTATCGGCGGCCGGTGACCGGCAACGTGCTTGCTGAGGAGACCGGCGTCAGCCTGCGCACGCTCTATCGCGATATCGCCAGCTTGCAGGCCCAAGGCGCGATGATCGAAGGCGAAGCCGGCATCGGCTATGTGCTGAAGCCAGGCTTCATGCTGCCGCCGATGATGTTTTCCGAAGAAGAGCTGGAGGCGCTGGTGCTCGGCTCGCGCTGGGTCGCCCGCGCCGCCGAGCCGCGCCTTGCCGGCGCCGGCGCCGATGCGCTGGCCAAGATTGCCGCCGTGCTGCCGGCCGATATGCGCGAGATGATCGATTCGGCAGCCCTTTTCGTCGGCCCCAAACGCCGGGACGAGGACAAGGCTGACGTTTCGGCGATCCGCAAGGCGATCCGCCTCGAACGTATCCTCGAACTGCATTATGGCGACGAGCAGGGCCGCATCTCCCGGCGCCGCGTCTGGCCCTTCGCGCTCGGTTATTTCGAGCATGTGCGCGTCCTCATGGCCTGGTGCGAACTGCGCCAGGATTTTCGCCATTTCCGTACCGACCGCATCATCGACATGGCCCTGCATGAGGTGCGTTATCCCCGCCGCCGCACCGTGCTCCTCAAGGAATGGCGCGAGACGCAGGACGTGCCGGTCGAGAACTAACACTGCTGCCAGAAACTGTCAGCAGTTGGGGTTATTGTCAGTACCAATCCACTACAGCGCCGCGCGTCTTCGGACGCGCAAAGGACGCTGTAGCAGCTGGGTTCCGCGCATCGTGCCGATGCGCTAGGGAAGGAGTACTGATCATGGTAACGCCTCCAACCATTCATCTGACCAACGACCGTTTTACGGCCGAGTCCTTTGCCGATGTCATTTCGGCCGAAACGTTTGCCGATGTCCGCCAGTCGGCGCGCTCCGGCCTGCTGTGTCTGGTCATGAATATTTTCCGGTTTTCCAGTGGAAACCGCACCAGCCTCGACCTTGAGGCGCTGCCGGATTGCCGCAAGCGCGATCTCGGCTTCATCGATGGACGTAAGCCGCGCCACGAGGACCATCCCTCGCTTTAGGTCGCCCATCCCCATCAACATTTACCCGGCGAGAACCGGGCGTTGCGATCGCAACGCCCTTCCGTGCCCTGCTGCCAATAATTGTCAGCAGACGATCTCGCGCCCGTTCCATTTTACAGCAACCGGAGAACCGAAATGACCAGCCCCAATCTCATCATTCTGTACGTCAAGGATCCGGGCGAAAGCGCCAGCTTCTACCGCAACCTCTTGAACCGCGAGCCGGCCGTGGAAGCGCCGAATTTCGTCGCCTTCCCGCTCGATGGCGGCTTCACACTCGGCCTCTGGCGGCGCAGCAAGGTCGAGCCGCAGCCGTCGGCCATCGGCAATCGCGGCGAAGTGGCCTTCATGGTCGCGGGAGAAAATGCTGTTGCCAACCACTATAAGGACTGGCGACAGCGCGGCCTGCCGATCGCCCAGGAACTGACCGAACTGGACTTCGGCCCGACCTTCGTCGTGCTCGATCCCGATGGTCATCGCCTTCGCGTCTGTGAGCCGGATAAATAATGGCTGAATGACAAGGCCTGCTTAAAGCAGGCCTCGCATCGCATGCCCCTTGTAGACACCGAGGATGCGGACTTTCTCGGAGAAGAACCGCAGTTCCTCCAAAGCCCGGCGCACGTTCGGATCGTTCGGATGGCCTTCGATATCGGCGTAGAACTGCGTCGCCACGAATTTTCCGCCGAGCTGATAGCTCTCGAGCTTCGTCATGTTGATGTTGTTGGTGGCGAAGCCGCCGAGCGCCTTGTAGAGCGCGGCCGGAATGTTGCGGACGTTGAAGACGAAGGTGGTGACGACCTTTTCTTCCGCCGAATTCCGCTGCGCCCATTCCTCGTCGCGGGAAAGCACGACGAAACGGGTGACGTTGTTTTCGGTATCCTCGACATTTTCCGCGACGATCTCGAGCCCGTAAAGATCGGCGGCAAGACGCGGCGCCAAGGCGGCCATCGAGCGGTCGCCGGTTTCCTTCACCAGCTTTGCCGCGCCTGCCGTATCGCCTGCGATGACAGGCTTCCAGCCATTGGCGCGAACGATCTTGCGGCACTGGCCGAGCGCGTGGATATGGCTGTGAACCGTGCGGATCTCGTCCTTGGTCACCCCCGGCAGCACCATCAGCTGGAAACGGATCGGCATGAAATATTCGCCAATGATGTGCAGCCGCGAGTCCGGCAGCAGATGATGGATGTCGGCGACGCGCCCGGCGATCGTGTTCTCGATCGGGATCATCGCGATATCGGCATCACCGTTGTCGACCGCCGTGAACGCATCCTCGAAGGTCTGGCAGGGCAGCGGCTCCATGGTCGGAAACATGTCGCGGCTGGCCATGTCGGAATTGGCGCCGAATTCGCCCTGGAAGGCGATCCTGTTGGTCTTGATGTTCATGATGGTTCCGTCAGTTCGACTTTGCGGAGAGGATGCGCCGCGCTTTTTCGAGGTCGGCCGGAGTATCGACACCGAGCGGAACCGTGTCAACGATCTCGGCGTCGATGCGCATGCCGGCCTCCAGCGCCCTGAGCTGCTCCAGCGATTCGCGCCGTTCGAGCGTCGAAGGCCCGAGCGAGACGAAGCGTTCCAGTGCTGTGCGGCGATAGGCATAAAGGCCGATATGGTGATAGAGCGGCCCCGCGCCGTAGGGTACCGTCGCGCGCGTGAAGTAAAGTGCGTGCAGTCGGGTATCGGAGACGGGCGAACCGACAATCTTGACGATGTGCGGCGCGGTTTTATCCGCTTCATTGTCGATGACGGTCGTCAGCGTGCCGATATCGACCGCCTCGTTTTCCAGAGGGCGCAACGCTGCGCGCACGGTTTCCGGTTCGATCGTCGGCAGATCGCCCTGGACGTTGACGATGAATTTCGCTTTCCCGTCCGGGTCGACTTTCGTCAGCGCTTCGAAGATCCGATCGGAACCCGACTGATGATCACTGCTGGTCATGACGACTTCGAAGCCGGCAGCAGAAACGGCATCGAACACTCTGATGTCGTCGACGGCGACGACGACGCGGCCGATGGCTGCTTCCCTGGCGCGCATCGCCACCTGAACGATCATCGGCAGACCGCAAATATCGGCCAGCGGCTTGCCCGGAAGGCGGGTTGAGGCCATACGCGCCGGGATCAGCACGAGCGCACCGTCTAAATTTGAATCACTCATTGTTCGGGCCTTCTATTCCGGGCTGAAAAGTGTCAAAAAGTCTCACGCACAAGACCATTTAGACAGTTGCAACGATCAACCAAAAGACATAGGTTCCGCGCGATTTCAAGATGGTCCGGTTTATGGTCTGCCGGCTGCAAGGGGAGCATTGCAGATGAATTCATACGTCAATACGGCCGTGGGGGCGCTGCTCGGAACGATTTTCGTTCTGATGTCAGTCTCCATCGCGTCCGAGGGGATCTTCCATTCCGAAGCGCCGGAAAAGGAAGGTTTCGCGATCGTTGCCGAAGAGGCGCCCGCCGCCGGTGGTGAGGCTGCGCCTGCCGCCGCTGCCGTTCCGATCGCGCAATTGCTCGCTTCTGCCGATGCCAAGGCCGGTGAAACGGTCTTCAAGAAGTGTCAGGCCTGTCATGACGGCACCAAAGGGGGACCGAACAAGGTCGGTCCCAACCTCTTTGGTGTCGTAGATCGCCCGATCGCTTCGCATGAGGGCTTCGCCTATTCCGCTGCCATGAAGGATTTCTCCAAGGGCAGCAGCGAGAAGTGGACCTTCGAATTCCTCAACAAGTTCTTGTTGGCGCCGAAGAAGGACGTTCCCGGCACGGCCATGGGCTTCGCTGGTTTGGCGAAGGATCAGGACCGCGCCAACGTCATCCTCTACCTGCACACGCTGGCCGATTCGCCGGTGCCGTTGCCGGACCCGAAAACCGCGACGCAGTGATGCGCCAGCACAAACGCATTACAAAAGCCCGGCCGCAAGCCGGGCTTTTTGTTGTGCGGAGAGGTTTTCAGGCACCGAGGAAATAGGCCCAGAGCGAAACTGTGATGGCGCCGAGCGCTGTCGTCACGGTGATCGTCGAGGCGGCGAGGCTGTGACCGACGCCGAAGCGGTTGGCGATCAGCCAGGCGTTGACGCCCGTCGGTACCGAGGAGGTCAGCACGATCGCCGCCGTCCATTCGGGGCTGAGACCGAGGAGATGGCTCGCCGCCCACACGCAGCCGGGCAGCAGCAGCAGCTTGCATGTCGAGGTGACGCTGGCGATGCCGACATTGCCGGAGACGCCGTATTTCTCCAGCGCCATGCCGAGCGAGATCAGCGCCGCCGGCCCGGCAATGCCGGCAATCTGCCCGACGACCGATGCCACCGCCGTCGGCATGGTGAGACCGGAAAGATGCACGGCCATGCCGGCCGCAAGCCCGATCACCAGCGGATTGCGTACGAGATTGATGGCGATCTGGCGCAGCACGAACACCATGCTGCGGTCGCTTTTGCCGGCGATCTTGCGTTCGGCATGCTCCATCAGAACCGTGCCCGCGACCATCATCACAGGCAGATGCACGGCGAGCAGGATCGACAGCGCCACCAGCCCCTCGTCGCCGATGGTGCGCTCGACCAGCGGCAGTCCGATGAAGACATTGTTGGCGAAGGCCGAGGAAACGCCGGCCAGCACGCCGATCCGTTCGTCGCGGTTAAAGAGGCGGGTGGCGGCGAGATGGCCGGCCGTCCAGGTGATGGCGACGCCTGAGAAATAGACGATCCACAGCCGGAAGGGCGAGGCGCCATGAAAATCCGCCTCGGCGATGGTGCGGAAGAGCAGCAGCGGCACGGCGATCTTGAAGACGAATTCGCCGAGCGCATCGCCGACATTCGATGCCATCAAGCCGCTGCGGACGATCACCCAGCCGATGAGAATCAGGAGGAAGATGGGAAGGACGTCGAGAATGATGGCTGACATGAGGGAGGTTGCTCTGCGCGGGGGAGTATCCAACCTCTACTGCATAATTCTCTAAATCGGAATCGATTTAGAGAGAAAATTACGCAGCACTTCAAAGTGCTGCAGCGCTCCCTGCGCTTCTGAGAAGACGCGCGGCGCTGCGGCAGCAAACCGCTTGGGTAAAGAAGCGGAATTATGTAGCAAATGCCACCAACGACCACTTTCGACCCATGCGAACATCAGACGTTTGCAAAACTCGGTCGCTTACATAAGGGTTTTGCGAAAGGAATTCCTCTCATTTTTTGATGCTGAGAGGTCGGTCGTTGATCGTAGGATTTCCGCAGCAATAGAAGGTTGCCCCGAAATAGCTTGCGAATCGCATAAGTACGTGCTTATGTGTTCGTATGATCGAGAATGACTTCTTCCGAGCTTTGGCAGACCCGACCCGCCGTGCGATCTTTGAGAAGCTGGCGGCAGGGAGCATGAATGCTAGTGCCTTGCGCGAGGGCATGGAGATTAGCCAGCCTGCGATGTCGCAACACCTTGCAGTTCTGCGCAGTGCAAAGCTCGTGAGGGAAGAACGACAGGGGCGTTTCGTGAATTACGAAGTCGATCCCGATGGGTTGGCTCTCATCGCCCAGTGGCTCGCAAAATACCGCGCCTATTGGCCGGAGCGTATCGCTGCACTCAAAGTCTTGCTGAAGGACATGGATCAATGAACGAAGGGAAGACCAAGGAGCAGGATAGCGGCGTCGAGTTGGAGTTTGACTTGGGCGATCCGCCGCAAAAGGTCTGGCGTGCTGTTACCATTCCCGAACTTCGGGAAAGGTGGTTGCCGAAGGCAGCATTGGCTGATCCCGATGCGATCACCGTCACCCCCGGCCAGGAAGTTCGCTACAAGCTGCGTGACGATAACCCACCTTTCCTTGAAAGCACCGTGACGTTCACGATCACCCCGAATGCCACTGGCGGCACTTGCCTTCGGATCGTCCACGAACTGACGGACGCAAGATTCGATGGAATGGCAAGAGCGCCGGCAAACAGCAACCGCCCGCTCCTCATGCTCGCCGCCTGACACGGCGAGCCTCCCCTTAAAATTCTGAAAGTCTGGAGGTCGCCGATGCGCGAAGCGATGCAACTCGTCCCTATGGTCATAGAACAGTCCAGCCGGGGGGAGCGATCCTTTGATATTTATTCCCGGCTTCTGCGCGAGCGGATTATCTTCCTCAATGGCGAGGTGAACGATACCGTTTCGGCCCTCGTCTGTGCGCAGCTTTTGTTTTTAGAAGCGGAAAACCCAAAAAAGCCCATCAGCCTCTATATCAATTCGCCGGGCGGCGTCGTGACCAGCGGCCTAGCCATGTACGATACCATGCGCTTCATCCGTGCGCCGGTTCATACACTTTGCATGGGGACGGCCCGTTCAATGGGATCGTTCCTGCTGATGGCAGGCGAACCCGGCGGAAGAGCCGCATTGCCCAATGTCAGTATCCTCATTCACCAGCCCTCCGGCGGCTTTCAAGGGCAGGCTTCCGACATGCTGATTCATGCCGAGGAAATTTTAAAGACCAAGCAACGCATGACGCGGCTCTACGCAGAGCATTGCGGACGTTCCTACGAAGACTTTGAGCGCGGGATGGATCGCGACCGCTTCATGACGGCGGAGGAGGCGCTTGAATGGGGTCTTATCGACCGTATTCTGAAGGTTCGGGAAGACACGAGCAGCCTATAAGCCTTGCCGCAAAAATCCCCATTAAGGCTACAGTTGTTTTTCCAACTTCTGCGATGTCGCAGAATAACGAGTTTTGCAGCAGCCACAATGACCGCTCCTGGCGCAAAGTGCCAACGCCGCATCGTTATCGGTTGGTGGCATTTGCTCCATAATTCCGCAGAAAGGCAATCGCCGGCCGCGCCATCCGAAAACAAAAAAAGCGGGCACAGCCCGCTTTTCCGCTCCGGCCGTGCCGGATATCCGGATCGCGAAGCTGCCAGTTCATCCGTGGTCAGCATCACGCCAGTAAGATCGAAGGAATCATCCTTCATGCGCCCGGCTGCAACTGAAAGCTGCTCATGCCGGTCTTCTTGCGAGTATTTCTAGATTTTGAAAATGACAGGGACATGACGAATAGGCGGCACTTTTGCGAAGAAATAGAAGCGACGTCCCATTTATCCTTCCAAACCGCGGAAATTTCGCTAAGACCGAACCCCGGCTATCACAAATCCGGGACCACCCATTTCATGACAAGATTCGATGTTCTGACAGTCGGCAACGCAATCGTGGATATCATTGCCCGTTGCGACGACCAGTTCCTCATTGACAACCAGATCACCAAGGCGGCGATGAACCTCATCGATGCCGAGCGCGCCGAACTCTTGTATTCGCGCATGGGGCCGGCTCTCGAAGCCTCCGGCGGCAGCGCCGGCAACACGGCGGCGGGCGTGGCCAACCTCGGCGGCAAAGCTGCCTATTTCGGCAATGTCGCTGCAGATCAGCTCGGCGACATCTTCACGCACGACATCCGTGCCCAGGGCGTTCACTACCAGACCCGGCCCAAGGGCACCTTCCCGCCGACGGCGCGCTCGATGATCTTCGTCACCGAGGACGGCGAGCGTTCGATGAATACCTATCTCGGCGCTTGCGTCGAGCTCGGTCCCGAGGACGTCGAGATCGACGTCGTGGCCGACGCCAAGGTCACCTATTTCGAAGGTTATCTCTGGGATCCGCCGCGCGCCAAGGAAGCGATCCTCGATTGTGCCCGCATCGCCCATGAAAACGGCCGCGAAATGTCGATGACGCTGTCCGACAGCTTCTGTGTCGGCCGTTATCGCGGCGAATTCCTCGATCTGATGCGCTCCGGCAAGGTCGATATCGTCTTCGCCAATCGCCAGGAAGCACTGTCGCTCTACGAAACCGATGATTTCGAGGAGGCGCTGAACAGGATCGCCGCCGATTGCAAGATCGCCGCCGTGACGATGAGCGAGAACGGCGCCGTCATTCTGAAGGGCCGCGAGCGTTATTACGTCGATGCGATCAAGATCAGGGAAGTCGTGGATACGACGGGCGCCGGCGATCTCTTCGCCTCCGGCTTCCTCTATGGCTACACGCAGGGACGGTCTCTGGAGGATTGCGGCAAGCTCGGCTGCCTCGCCGCCGGCATCGTCATCCAGCAGATCGGCCCGCGCCCAATGACCTCGCTCTCCGAGGCCGCCAAACAGGCCGGGCTTATTTGAAGGCTTCGCCGGGATAGGCGCCCCAGATTTCCGACTGCGCCACCCAGCCCGAGGCGCCGTCGGTTTCAGCGCGGCACCAGTCGCCGTTGCATTCGCCGATCGTCACCATCACGCCGGGTTCCAGCTTGGCGACGATCGAGGCGGACGGCTGCGCCTCGCGGCGCAGATTGACGAAGACGCCCTTGCCCTTGGTCTTCATCCACGGCGCGGCGATCGCCGCGCGCTGGCCTGACAGCAGCGACTGGTTGACCCAGCCTTCGGTGCCGTCGGCATCGCGGATGCGGCGCCAATTGTCGTATTCCTGGATGATCTCCACCGGCAGGCCGGATTTCAGGTACATCCATGAAACCGCGTAATCCGTTCCCGGGCCGATGCGCAGGTTGACGCGTTTGGATTTCAGCGTGACGAAACGCGGCAAAGGCAGCCCACTCGGTCCCTTGGCCGCCTGCGCATGGGCAAGTTCCAGGGTGGCGAGGGATGTAGTCAGAGCGATCGCGACGGCGAGGCAGGACTTCAGGACTTTGCTGCGCATGGAAAGCTTCCGTTTGCTCGAATTCGCGGGCCAGGCCCAGCCTGCTCGCTGTCCGGGCACTGACATTCCCCGGCTGCACCACGAGTTTTGTTTGTCTTCGCGTGCGGGTCTGGTAGAAAATGCCCTGAATGGAAAAGTTATCCCCTTTCTTGGTTAAAGACCTCTGAACAAGGCACCACAGCCAGCCATGACAGCGAAGAAAAAACCCAAGGTCTACATCACCCGCAAATTGCCCGATGCCGTCGAAACCCGCATGCGGGAGCTCTTCGACGCCGAGCTGAACATCGACGACGCGCCGCGTTCCGTTTCCGAGCTTGTCGCCGCCGTCAGGACCGCCGAGGTGCTGGTGCCGACCGTCACCGATCGTATCGACGCGGCGCTGATCGACCAGGCGGGGCCGCAGATGAAGCTGATTGCGAGCTTCTCCAACGGCACGGATCATATCGACGTCGAGGCGGCGGCGCGCAAGGGTATCACCGTCACCAACACGCCGAACGTGCTGACCGAGGACACCGCCGACATGACGATGGCCCTCATTCTCGCGGTTCCGAGAAGGCTTGGCGAAGGTGCGCGAGTGCTGACCGACAAGCCGGGCGAATGGGCCGGCTGGTCTCCCACCTGGATGCTCGGCCGGCGCATTCACGGCAAGCGCATCGGCATCGTCGGCATGGGCCGCATCGGTACGGCGGTTGCCCGTCGCGCCAAGGCTTTCGGCCTGTCGATCCACTACCACAACCGCAAGCGCGTCAATCCGGCCATCGAGGACGAGCTGGAGGCGACCTATTGGGAAAGCCTCGACCAGATGCTTGCCCGCGTCGACATCGTTTCGGTCAATTGCCCGTCGACACCGGCGACCTTCCACCTGATCTCGGCGCGCCGTCTGGCGCTGCTGCAGCCGACGGCCTATCTCGTCAACACCGCGCGCGGCGATGTGGTCGATGAAGCCGCGCTGATCAAGTCGCTGCGGGAGGGCCGGATCGCCGGTGCCGGCCTCGACGTTTTCGAAAACGAGCCCGCCGTCAACCCGAAGCTCGTCAAGCTCGCCAACGAGGGCAAGGTCGTGCTGCTGCCACATATGAGTTCGGCGACGATCGAAGGCCGCATCGACATGGGCGACAAGGTGATCATCAATATCCGCACCTTCATCGACGGCCACAGGCCGCCGAATCGGGTCCTGCCGGGCCGTTGAAGGCGGCGAGCTGAATTCAGGCGGTGCGGACCGGCGGTGCAAGGACCTTGCGCATCTCGACAAATGTCGTCCTGGCAAAACCGGGATGCGCCTTTTCGGCGGTTCTGGAAAATCCCCAGGCGGCGAAGACGGCGTGATTGTCGGTGAGTTCAATCCGCGTTTCCAGCCGCAACGCGGGAAGACCGAGCGCCGCAGCCGTCTCCTCGGCAATCGCCAGCAGCCGCTTGCCGAGGCCCTTGCCTTGTACCTCAGGCAGAACGGCGAGCTTGCCGACATAGAGGCAATCGGCCTCCGGCCGCAGGAATAGGCAGCCGATCAACTTTTCGCCGTCGATGGCGACATGGCAGATCTCGGCCCTGGCCTTTTCGGCGAGCGATACCGCCGTCAGCTTGAGCGCCGAGGATGGCGGGTCAATCCTGCCGTTCATCGAGGCGAAGGCGGCGAGGATCAGTGCGAGCAGTTCGTCCCAGCGCGTGAAGTTCTGGTCGAGGCGGACGATCGTCATCCGGTTTGTCTCTCCCGCGTGCGGCGTCTTCTGTAGCGGACCGTGTCGAAGCGGGCCGCAAGCGCGTCGTAGAGCAGCAGCCGTCCAACCAGCGGCTCGCCGGAGCCGGTGACGAGCTTGATCGCCTCCATCGCCATCATCGTGCCGATGACGCCAGTGAGCGCGCCGATGATGCCGGCCTCGGCGCAGGCGGGGATGAGCCCCGCCGGCGGCGCTTCCGGAAACAAGTCGCGATATCTGGGGTTGGGTGTTCCGTCCTCGGCAGTTTCATAGGGTTTGAGAACCGTCAGCGAGCCATCGAAACGCCCGACAGCGCCGCTGACGAGCGGAATGCGTGCTTCCTCCGCCGCATCGGCGGCGGCGTAACGCGTGTCGAAATTGTCGGAGCCGTCGATCAGGAGATCGAAGCCGGATAATTGCCGGCGGGCGGTCTCCGGGGAAAAGCGTTCCTCGAAGCGCATCAGCCGGACATGCGGATTGAGCCTGGCGATGGCGAAGGCGGCACTTTCCGTCTTCAATTCGCCGATCGTACCGGAATCATGGATCACCTGGCGCTGCAGGTTCGACAGCGACACTCGGTCGTCATCGACGATACCGAGCGTGCCGATCCCGGCTGCGGCGAGATATTGCAGAACCGGCGCACCGAGGCCGCCGGCGCCGATTACCAGCACCCGGGCGGCTTTCAGCCTCTGCTGGCCGGCGCCGCCGATCTCGGGAAGCAGGATATGGCGGTGATAACGGGCGATTTCGTCGGGGCTGAGCGGTTCCATGACGCCGACGTTATCATGGCGCCCGAGGCCGGGAAAAGCCGCTTCCGTCATTCGAACACTCTTCCGTCGGCAACCGTAAAGAACTGTGCCCTGTCGCCGAGCGCCGAAAACATGACGCGATCCGTTCCGGTCATGAAGGCCTGGCCGCCGAGCCCATCGATGAGGTCGAACAGCGCGGCCCGGCGTCCCTCGTCGAGGTGCGCCGCGATCTCGTCGAGGAGGAGGATCGGTGCGTGGCCGGTGAGGTTGCCGACGAGGCGCGCATGCGCAAGCACCAGCCCGACAAGCAATGCTTTCTGCTCGCCGGTCGAGCAGCGCTCCGCCTCCATTGCCTTCTCGCGGTGGTGCACGATGAGATCGGCCCGGTGCGGCCCCTCGAGCGTACGCCCTGCGCCGGCGTCGCGGTAGCGGCTCTCTGCCAGCATTGCCGCGTAATCGTCCTCGAGGTCGACCGAGGCGCGCGAATACTGCCCGTCCATGAAGCCGGAAAGCTGTAGCGATGCGGAAGGGAAGGGCGAGTTCTCGCGGCTCTCCTTGATCAGCCGGGTCAGCAGGCCGAGCATTTCCTGCCGGGCGAGCGCCATGGCAATGCCGAGGCTTGCCATCTGTTCCTCGATGCCGGCAAGCCAGGAGGGGTCGAAGCGGCCTTCATCCAGCAATTTGTTGCGGCTGCGCATGGCGCGCTCGAAATCGCTGGCGCGACGGCCATGGGCGGGATCGAGCGACAGCACCAGCCGGTCGAGAAAGCGGCGCCGGTCGGAGGAGGCGCCGGTAAAGAGGCCGTCCATCGCCGGTGTCAGCCAGAGAAGACGCAGATGGTCGGTCAGTTCCTCTGCGGTTTTGGCGGGGGTACCGTTGATCCGCAGCCTGCGGGCGGTGGTTTCCTCGCCCCTTTCGATCCCGGTGCCGATCTCGACGTCGCCTTCCATGCCGTCGAGGGCGGCGAAGATCGAAAAACCGCCGGATGCGCCGACCCGGGTGATGTCGCCATAGGCGGCGCGGCGCAGGCCGCGGCCGGGCGAAAGCAGCGAGACGGCCTCCATGAGATTGGTCTTGCCGGCACCGTTGTCTCCCGTCAGCACGGCGTGCCGGCCATCAAGGGCTAGGGCCGCCGACGCATAGTTACGGAAGTCTGTCAGTTTCAGACGGGAAAGAGAAACCTTGTGCGGCATCGAATGTCCGGAATCGTGAAGCGTGACAGTTAGAGCCTTTCCTGGCCAGATTGAAGCATTCTGTTGGCTCAAACGGAGTCGGATGGTCGACCGGCCGGCGCGCGTCGTAGCCCAGTTCTACGGCCAAGCCGGCCGGTCGATCAGCCGGCCCGTTTCGGCCAACCCGAAGGGCCGGGCATCTTTCCGCCAGGGCAAAGGCGATCGGCTCGGACGTACCAAGGGGTATGCCCGTCGCCAATCGCCTTTGCCCTGACGAAAACCTGCTCCGGCAGAATGCTTCAATCTGGCCAGGAAAGGCTCTAAGCCTAAGCGGCGTTGATAGCAAGGCTGACAGCTTGACTGCCGGGGATCGTGTCCCTCTGGTGGTGTCGGACCGCGGCGGTATTTTTTGGCGGATCCTGTGACCGAGGTCCTGGCGTCCGACACCCACTCGATGTAACGGGCACCTAGCCACTCTCCAATCGGCTAAAAATACAACCTGAGAGCGGATGATCCGGCACCGCTGGGCCGAGATCGTCGACGGTCACGATCAACGTCGGCAAGCGCCGGATATTAGGGCTTTTACTGCATTCCCTGGAGGTCGCTGACGTAACGTAAAGCCCAAAAAAAGTCGGTTGAATTTTGCAACTGCAGGGTTGAGTTATCCCGTGAAACCGATATGGTAAACGAACTGTTTAGGTATGAGAGAGCGATGAAGTGCCAGATCCGGTTGATATTATCGTCGGTCGCAACGTAAGACAGTTTCGCGCCCTTCGCCGTGTTTCGCAGCTCGAGCTTGGCGAAGCACTCGGACTGACTTTCCAGCAGATCCAGAAATACGAAAAAGGCGCGAACCGCGTTTCCGCCAGCAAGCTGCATCAGATCGCGGTTTTTCTCGATGTCGAGATCTCTGCTCTTTTCGAGGGGGTATCGCAATTCGGCAGCCGGGTCGAACTCAGCCCTGATGCCTATGCGCTTGCCCTGAGCTACGACAAACTGAGCTCATCGGCGGGCAAGGAAGCAGTCAAGACCATCCTCACCCTCATGGTTGGCGAAACGGCCGAAACCGCCGCCTGATCTCACCGAGCCTCACACAGAGCATGACCTGGGTCCGGGGGATATCTGGACACATGCAGCCGTGCGGCAATTTGGAGACATCAAGACAAGACCGGACGCATGTCCGTTGATGCGATTCTATGCCGTGCGTTTTAGTGAATCTCGCATTCGTGCAGCGCCATCAGCAGATCGTCCTGCGTCTGGTGGCCGGCATGATAGAGGTCGATGGCGATGCTGGCGATGGAAAGGCCCTGCTGGCTGCGAAGCTTGATGTTGCGCTCGGCGCACCATGTGTAGAGGGCGCCGGCGAGAACGTCGACATCTTCGGACTGAGAGGAAAAGGCTGGCGCCATGGCAGATACCCTTGGTTTTGTTGTTCCCGACTGACGGCAGAGACTGAATTCATTTGGAAAACTTGCAAGCGGCATCATATGGCTGCGTTAACGCAAGACATGTTCCGCCCCGTCGCCGTGCCGATCCGGGACAATTTGCCCGGCGCGAACGGCGAATGTCGCAAATTGGGGCAATTGCAAAAGCGCCAGGAGAACACGGCAAAGCAAAAAAGCCGGAGACGTTTCCGTCCCCGGCTTTCGAGATGGATCGATCGATCGCACTCAGCCTTCGAAGAATTCCTTCATGCGGGCAAAGAAGCCCGTCGATTCGGGATTGTTCTCCTTGGAGGAAAGCTGCTCGAATTCCTGCAACAGCTCGCGCTGGCGCTTCGTGAGCTTTTGCGGTGTCTCGATCTGGATCTGGATGTAGAGGTCGCCCGTCTGCGCCGAACGCAGCACCGGCATGCCCTTGCTCTTCAGGCGAAACTGTTTGCCGGCCTGCGTGCCCTCGGGCACGCTGACGCGCGACTTGGTGCCGTCGAGCGTCGCCACGTCGAAGGTTCCGCCGAGAGCGGCCGTCGTCATCGAGATCGGCACGGCGCAATAGAGATCGGCTCCGTCGCGCTGGTAGAATTCATGCGGTTTGACCGACAGGAAGATATAGAGATCGCCCGCCGGTCCGCCACGGGCACCGGCTTCGCCCTCGCCCTGCAGGCGGATGCGCGTACCATCCTCGATGCCGGCGGGAATATTGACCGAGAGCGAACGCTCCTCCGTCACCCGGCCCTGGCCGTGGCACTTCGGGCAGGGATCGGGAATGATCTGGCCGCGGCCATGGCAGGTCGGGCAGGTCCGCTCGATCGAGAAGAAGCCCTGTGCCGCGCGCACGCGCCCCGTTCCCTGGCAGGTGCCGCAGTTCTTCGGCTGCGTGCCGGGCTTGGCGCCCGAACCCGAACAGACGTCGCAGGTGATCGATGTGGGAACGCGGATCTGCGCCGTCTTGCCGGAGAAAGATTCTTCCAGCGTAATTTCCATATTGTAGCGAAGATCGGCGCCGCGCTCCCG
Source organism: Rhizobium sp. BT04 (assembly GCF_030053135.1). Lineage (NCBI taxonomy): Bacteria > Pseudomonadati > Pseudomonadota > Alphaproteobacteria > Hyphomicrobiales > Rhizobiaceae > Rhizobium > Rhizobium sp. BT04. Next base: position 3,182,712 of record NZ_CP125652.1, read on the forward strand.
GCCGCCCGACGAGCGCTGGCGCGCGCGCCCTCCACCCATCATCTCGCCGAAAATATCCTCGAAGATGTCGGAGAAACCGCCGCCGGCAAATCCGCCGCCACCGCCGCCGCCCATGCCGCCATGCTCGAAGGCCGCATGGCCGTAGCGATCATAGGCCGCCCGCTTCTGCGGGTCCTTGAGCATCTCGTAGGCTTCGTTGATTTCCTTGAACTTGCGTTCGGCGTCCTTGTCATCCGGGTTCTTGTCCGGATGGTATTTCATTGCCAGTTTGCGGAAGGCGCTTTTCAGCTCTTTCTCGTCCGCCGACTTGGCTACACCCAGAGTTTCGTAAAAGTCCGCTTTTGCCATTAAGGATTAAACCCCGGAAATGGATTTCCGGCTGCCATGGTGAGCAGCCGGATCAGGTGTTGAAGCATAACCACGCCGTCGCGGATTACGCGGACTTCTTGCGGTCGTCGTCCTTGATTTCCTCGTAGTCGGCATCGACGACATTGTCGCCGCCTTCCGCGGAGGCATCGCCGGCAGCGCCGCCTTCGGCCTGCTGCGCTTCATAGATCGCCTGGCCGAGCTTCATCGACACTTCCATCAGCGTCTGGGTCTTCGCCTTGATGTCGTCGGCATCCGGCTCGGTCGCTTCCGAAGCGGTCTTCAGCGCGGCGATCGCATCCGAGATCGCGGTGCGGTCGGCCTCGGAAACCTTGTCGCCGTAATCCTTCAGCGACTTTTCCGTCGAATGGATCAGGCTCTCGGCCTGGTTCCGGGCTTCAACGGCTTCGCGGCGCTTCTTGTCCTCGGTGGCATGGGCTTCGGCATCCTTGACCATCTTTTCGATGTCGGCGTCGGAAAGACCGCCGGAAGCCTGGATGCGGATCTGCTGTTCCTTGCCGGTGCCCTTGTCCTTGGCCGAAACCTGCACGATGCCGTTGGCGTCGATGTCGAAGGTGACTTCGATCTGCGGCATGCCGCGCGGCGACGGCGGCAGGCCGACGAGGTCGAACTGGCCGAGCAGCTTGTTGTCGGCAGCCATTTCACGCTCGCCCTGCGAAACGCGGATGGTGACGGCCTGCTGGTTGTCTTCGGCCGTCGAGAAGGTCTGGCTCTTCTTCGTCGGGATCGTCGTGTTGCGTTCGATCAGGCGGGTGAAGACACCACCGAGCGTCTCGATGCCGAGCGATAGCGGCGTCACGTCGAGCAGCAGCACGTCCTTGACGTCGCCCTGCAGAACGCCGGCCTGGATGGCGGCGCCGAGCGCGACGACTTCATCCGGGTTGACGCCCTTGTGCGGCTCCTTGCCGAACAGCTGCTTGACGACTTCCTGTACCTTCGGCATGCGGCTCATGCCGCCGACGAGAACCACTTCGTCGATTTCGGCCGCGGTGACGCCGGCATCCTTGAGCGCTGCCTTGCACGGTGCGATCGTGCGCTGGACGAGATCGTCGACCAGGCTCTCGAGCTTGGCGCGGGTCAGCTTCAGCGTCAGGTGCTTCGGACCGGAGGCATCGGCGGTGATGAACGGCAGGTTGATTTCGGTCTGCTGCGAGGAGGAAAGTTCGATCTTTGCCTTCTCCGCAGCTTCCTTGAGGCGCTGCAGGGCAAGCTTGTCGTTCTTCAGGTCGATGCCGTTGTCTCGCTTGAACTCGCCGACGAGATATTCGACGAGACGCATGTCGAAGTCTTCACCGCCGAGGAAAGTATCGCCGTTGGTGGACTTCACTTCGAAAACACCGTCGCCGATCTCGAGGATCGAGATATCGAAGGTACCGCCGCCAAGGTCGTAGACGGCAATCGTCTTGCCTTCTTTCTTGTCGAGGCCGTAGGCGAGTGCGGCAGCGGTCGGCTCGTTGATGATGCGCAGAACTTCAAGGCCGGCAATGCGGCCGGCATCCTTGGTTGCCTGGCGCTGCGCGTCGTTGAAGTAGGCGGGAACGGTGATGACGGCCTTCTCGACCTTTTCGCCGAGATAGGATTCGGCAGTTTCCTTCATCTTCTGAAGGATCATCGCGGAAATCTGCGCAGGCGAGTAGCCCTTGCCATTGGCTTCGACCCAGGCGTCGCCATTGTCGCCTTTGACGATAGTGAAGGGAACGAGGTGCTTGTCCTTCTCGACGGTCGGGTCTTCGTAGCGGCGTCCGATCAGGCGCTTGACCGCAAACAGCGTGTTCGTCGGGTTGGTGACTGCCTGGCGCTTGGCCGGCTGGCCGACGAGGCGTTCGCCATCATCGGAAAAGGCCACCATGGAAGGGGTCGTGCGTGCACCTTCCGCATTCTCGATAACCTTCGCGTCCTTGCCGTCCATGACTGCGACGCAGGAATTCGTCGTTCCAAGGTCGATACCAATTACTTTTGCCATGTCATTCTCTCCTTGAAGCAAGCTGTCGGAACCCCGAGAAGGCATTTCCCTGACAGCCCCTTACGGGATGGGTCTACTTAAGATTACGCAATCGTGATTGCGGTGATGCGGCGTATATAAGGAGCGGTTTTCTGGACTGCAAGGCGAGAAATGGCCCGGAATCCAGCAAAACGAATGTGTTGCATTCAATTTTGACAGTCACCGGGAAAGAGGTCGCCTCATCACCGGAAAGCAGCCGATTTCTCATGCATGCCGCCCGGAAACGTGCAGCGGTGCCAGGATAACGACATCCATCAAAACCCAGGGCGAAAGGACGTCGCTCAATCAAATCCGGACCACCGCGTTTCGCGGCATCGAACTGGCGCCGGCCGTGCAGCACAGATCTCATTGGCCCATGATCAGATCCAGCAGCGTCGTGCGCCGCGGCTGGACGGACGAGGTCGTCTGCGGCGACCCGACATCGCCTGGTGGAACCATGCTCTCGTCGCCCGAACCGCCGCCTTCGGCAATGTCTGCAGGCGGAACCGGACCGTTGCCGGAGCTTGCCGGCTGCTGCCGGGCAGGCGCTTGCGGATAGCGGTTTGCATTGTCGTTGCCGCCGAAGACGCCGGAAATGATACCGCCGATCGTCGACGGCGGCGCTTCGGCCGTCATCGGTTGCCCGCTGCCCGCCTGTCCATTACCCGCTTGTCCATCAGCAGGGGCCGCCTGCGCCATCGGCTGGCCATTGTTCGGGTCGCCGATCAGCTGGCCGTTGCCGAAGAGCGGCGCCGGTGAAAGACCCTTATGGGCGGCGATCATGAATTCCTTCCAGGCCTTGGCCGGCAGGCCGCCGCCGGTCACCTTCTTCATCGGCTTGCCGTCGTCATTGCCGAACCAGACCCCGGTGGTGAGGTTGCTGGTGAAGCCGACGAACAGTGCGTCGCGGGAGTTCTGCGTGGTGCCTGTCTTTCCGGCCGCCTGCCAGCCGGGGATCTTGGCGCTCTTGCCGGTGCCGTTGTCGATGACGCCCATCATCATCGTATCCATCTGGGCGGCGATTTGCTCGGAGAGCACACGCGGCGGGCTGTCATAGGTATTTTCGTAAAGAACCTTGCCCTCGGCGGTCGTCACCCGGCGGATGACGTGCGGCGTCGCCTTGTAGCCGCCGTTCATGAAGGCGGCATAGGAGGCCGTAAGTTCCATCAGCGACACTTCCGAGGTGCCGAGCGCGATCGAGGCATTCGGCTGCAGCTCGCTTTCGATGCCGAGCCGGTGGGCAAGCTTGATCACCTGATCCGGCCCGTCATACATCACCAGCTGGGCGGCCACCGTGTTCAGCGATTTGGCGAGCGCCGTCGCCAGCGTCACTTCGCCATTGTATTTCTTCTCGTAATTCTCGGGCGTCCAGTCGCCGATGCGGATCGGCGCATCGTTGAACACCGAAAAGGGCGTCAGCCCCTTTTCGAGGGCGGCGGCATAGACGAAGGGCTTGAAGGAGGAACCCGGCTGGCGTTTGGCTTTGACGGCGCGGTTGAACTGGCTCGTCGCATAGTCCCTGCCGCCGACCAGCGCCCGGATCGCACCGGTGCCGTCGATCGAGACGAGGGCCGCCTGCGAGGCGTCGAGCTTGCCGCCCTCCTTGTCGAGCACGTCGACCAGCGATTGCTCGGCCTTCTTTTCCAGCGATTTGTCTATTGTGGTATCGACGATGACGTCTTCCTTGACCTCGCCGATCAGCCCCGGCAGCTCGTCCATCACCATGTCGGCGACATAGTGCCCAGCCCCCGACCAGTAGCTCTTGGCCGAGGCCGGGGTCTGCGACATCGCCGTCTTCACCTCGGAATCGGTGATGAAGCCCTGTTCACGCATGGCCGCAAGCACGAGCTGGGCGCGCGCATTGGCCGCTTCCGGGTCGCGCGCCGGTGAAAGCCGCGACGGCGCCTTGAGCAGGCCGGCCAGCACCGCGGCTTCGCCGAGGTTCACGTCTCGCGCCGATTTGTTGAAGTAGCGGCGTGAGGCCGCCTCGACGCCATAGGCGTTCGATCCGAAGAACACCCGGTTGAGATACATGGCAAGGATCTGGTCCTTGGTGTATTTTTGCTCCAGCCAGAGCGACAGCAGCACCTCCTGCACCTTGCGTTCCAGCGTCCTCTCAGGGGAGAGGAAGAGGTTCTTGGCAAGCTGCTGCGTCAGCGTCGAGCCGCCCTGCACCATGTGGCCAGCCGTGAAGTTGGTCACTACAGCCCGGCCGAGACCGAGCGGATCGACACCGAAATGCGAATAGAAACGCCGATCCTCGATGGCGATGACGGCTTCGGGAATATAGGGCGACATGTTTTCGAGCGACAGCGCCTCGCCGCCGGTGGCGCCGCGATTGGCGATGACGCTGCCGTCGACCGCGGTGATCTTGACGTTCGGCGGCCGTTCCGGGATCGCCCATGTGCTGGCGCTCGGCATGCGCGAGCCATAATAGACCACCAGCCCGGCAAGGCCGATGCCGGCCCAGATGAACAGCACGACGCACCAGTAGATCACGCGGCGCAGGAAGCCGAAAAGGCCACCGCCTTCGCGCTCTCGCGGCTCGCGCCGCTTCTGCGGGGCGGCACGCTGCGGCGGCGGTTTTGAACTGCCGCGGCGCTGGGATCGGCTTCCGGCGATGCGGTCATCGGCATCGAGCGAAAATTCGTCATCGTCGCGTGCCGGGCGGCCGCTGAAGGACGGTTCGATTCTGTCGCCTGATCTGCCTCTGCCTGCCATCGCCGACCGGTCGCACCCCATGTTCGATCGCGAAGCCCGGCTTCGCACAACTGCGCGCTTCTACAGCGCCGCGTCTTTTTAGACGCGCAAAGGACGCTGTAGCACTTTGAAGTGCTGCATAATTTTGTCCTGAAATCGATTCCGATTTCCGGAATTATGCAGTGGCGACGTGATCATCCGACTGAACTGTAATTGCGGCGATTTAACGGGGTATTAATAATGGAAAGCAAAGCAGATCGCGCCGCCAAAGCGGCCACATCATTGACCTTCAGAACTGGCGGGCCTCGTAATCGTCGAGCGTTTCCGGGTCCTGCTTATATTCCCACTCGCCCAGATGAAAGCGACGCCAGATCTGGCCGGAAGGGTTGAGGCTCGCCCCATCGGTAAGGCGGACAGGCAGGATGGGGTTGTATTTGTGCCAAACGGTCACATCTATGGCGGCTGCCCGAGCGCCGAAAAGCCTTGGGAAAGCCAGGTAGTCTTGCGTCATCAGGATCCAGCCCCGAGCGGATCGAGATCAATCCGCAACGCCACAAAACTGCAACAAAGAATCCCGCAAGACAAGAGCATCACGACGCCCTCACATCAAATTGTCTCACATCAAATTGTCTGGGACCTCCTGCCGGCATCGATGCCATTCCTTGCGGCTGTCACAAATATGCATGCGTCGCGTCGGCTTGCGCTCGCCGGTGCCGTGACAGGCCAGGCATCCGGGCAGGTAATCAATGGTCGATTCGACAAAATTGGACGAAGCAGCTGCCGGCCCGACCGGACGGAGGAAAGCCGACGGGAGATGCTTTACGGTTACTCCGCAGACATGCGCGCGCTGCTTTCGGTACTCCGCCGAAGATCTTCTGTGAGATCGACGGAACCAATAGGCTCCGCGATTGTTTAAGAACAAGCGGGACAACCCCTCACGTCCCGCGCATGATCGGCCGTCTCCCCTCAACACGCGCCGATCGACATCAGGCCCGGTGCATCCCTCATGGGAGCGCCGGGCTTTTTCTTGCAGCCGGCCTTGAGAAGAGAGGCGGCATTGCTGCCGCCTCCGATATCTCAGTCGCAGGAGGGATCGCCTGGGCGGCAGACGAAGGGCGAAGCCCGGGGGTCTGGGCGGTTGTAGGTGTCGGCTTTCCCGCCCCTGAACTGCGGCAGATCACGGAAATCCGAGCTCCTGGTGTTGCCTCTGTTGTCATTATCCCGACGACGGTCCGACCTGCGATTATCGTCTCTGCGGTCGTCTCTTCGATTGTCGTCGCGCCAGTCCCGGTCGCGATCCCGGCTGCGATCCCCATAGTCCCGATCCCGATCCCGGTTGCGGTAGTAATAGTCGGGCCCGCGGCTCCAGCGGTCGCGGTCGCGATAGAAATCGCGGTCGCGGTAGTTGCGGTCCCAATAGTTGCCGACACTGAAGCCGATCATCGGAATGCCGAGCGGGCGGTAATATTGCGGACCGACATAGACACGCCGTTGCTGGTAGACGGCCTGCACATATTGGCCGGAAACCCAGCCGCGGCCGCCATAGAATTCGACATCGCACCAGTTGACGTTGGAAAGGCATCCACGGATTTCGACGGGGGAGCCGGCAGGCACGACAGCGACAGCGGGGTATCGTGTACTTGGACCTGCACGCATGTTGACGTTCGCTGTCGAGTAGCCTTCGGCAGCTTGCGCCATGGCCGGAGCCAGCGCAAACAGGCCAGCGGCGGCGATTTTAACAATGAGATTTTTCACGCTTCTCACTCCTCGTTGGCGTGTTTTCAGGCAGCGCTCGGCTGCCTTTCTTGGCATATGCCATCTGGAAGAAAAGATAGAGCGATCGCCCACATTTGTTAGGGCGTCACCATTTTCCTTGTCTTTCAATGACTTATACTTCTGTCGCGATGAACGCAGCTTGAACGAGGGGAATTTTGTGATGTGAAGTGGCGTTTTCGATATGCCGCATGAAATCGCAAATGTGGGACCTGAACGCTGCGGCGTTAACGGCCGGTTAACCTTTCACGGCCAGTCTTATTGCAATACCGCTTTCTCCTTGACCACGGATGAACTGGCACTGAGGCGAGCGGACGACGAAAGGCCGGTTTGAACCGGCCTTTTTGTTGTCGCGCTGCGCGTATTGACTGAAGACGCGGCCGTTTCCCTCAGGCGGCGAGCGCCTGAAGAATCCGCACCCAGGAACGAATGCCCTTGTGGTAGGAGACGAGCTCGTATTTCTCGTTCGGCGAATGGATGCGGTCGTCGCTGAGGCCGAAGCCGACGAGCAGCGATTCCATGCCGAGCATCTTCTGGAAATCGCCGACGATCGGGATTGATCCGCCCATGCCGATGACGATGGCGGGTTTCGGCCATTCATCGGAAAGCGCGGTCTTTGCCTTGGTCAGAACGGGTGAATCATAGGAGAGATGGATCGCCGGCGAGCCGCCATGCGGATGGAACTCGACCGAGCAATCGGCGGGAATCTTCGAACTGACATAGGCGCGGAAAGCCTGGCGGATGGCGGCCGGATCCTGCGTGCCGACAAGCCGGAACGAAACCTTGGCAGAAGCCTTGGCGGCGATGACAGTCTTGAAGCCTTCGCCGGTATATCCGCCCCAGATGCCGTTGATTTCTGCAGTCGGCCGCGCCCAGGTCAGCTCCAGCACCGAACGGCCCTTTTCGCCGGACGGAATGGAAAGGCCGACCTCGCCGAGGAATCTTTCCGCGGTCTTCCCCAGCGTTTCCCAGGACGTCTTGATGTTATCGGGCGTTTCCTCGACGCCGTCGTAGAATCCGTCGAGCGTAATGCGGCCCGTCTCGTCATGCAGGCCGGCAAGAGCCTCGACGAGAATATGAATCGGATTTGCTGCCGCACCCCCGAAAAGACCGGAATGCAGGTCGCGGTCGGCGGCGGTAACGACCACCTCCTCGCCGACAAGGCCGCGCAGCGCTGCGGCGATCGCCGGCGTGTCGCGGTCCCACATGCCGGTATCGCAGACCAGCGCATAATCGGCCTTGAGTTCGGCGGCATTGGCTTCGAGGAAGGGCTTCAGGGATGGCGAGCCGGATTCCTCCTCGCCCTCGAAGAGAATGGTGATGCGGCAGGGAAGCGCGCCGTTGATCTCCTTATAGGCGCGGCAAGCCTCGACGAAGGTCATCAACTGGCCCTTGTCGTCGGAGGTGCCGCGGCCGGTCAGGATCTTGCGGCCCTCGCCGACATCCTTGATCGATGGTTCGAACGGGTCGTTTTCCCAGAGCTCGATCGGATCGACCGGCTGAACGTCGTAATGGCCGTAGAAGAGAACATGCGGCGCATCGGCGGAAGCGCCGGCATGGTGGGCGACCACCATCGGATGGCCGGGCGTGTCTCGGACCGAGGCTGTAAAGCCGAGCCCTTCAAGATAGGCGACGAGCCATTCTGCGGCCTTTCGGCATTCGGCTTTAAAGGCGGGATCGGTGGAAATCGACTGGATGCGCAGAAGTTCGAACAGCTTGTCGAGGCTCGAGGGAAGATTTTGGTCCGCGCGCGCAAGCACCTGATTGATATCGGTCATTTTCGACTCCTTTTGAAATTCGGCCGGACGATAGACCAAACCAGAAAGGCAGGCGAGGCGGAAAAACAAAAAATCGGCGGCGCCAGAGGCCGGCGAGGCAAAGATCAATATCGGGAAGATTTGCTGGATAATATAGAAGAGAATTCTAATTCAATTTACAGTTATTTAGCATAACCTAAATAGCTTGATCGAATTCAGCTGTGGGAGGGGCAGATGTTTTCGGTCATTGCATGTATTAGGGACGATCACGACTGGCGATTGGTGCTTGTGGCGGCCGCGGTTTGCCTGGTCGGCGCGATGGCGGCGATGCTGCCGCTGTCCCGCGCTCAGGAATGCGATGCCGGGCGGCGCAAGCTCTGGATCGGCGCCTCGGCTTTCGCTTTCGGCACCGGCGTATGGGCAACGCACTTCATCGCGATGCTGGCCTATGACGGCGGCATGCCGATCGGCTACCAGCTGGGCCTGACGGCGCTCTCCTTCCTCCTGTCGGTTGTCGTTTCGTGGGCAGCGATTGTCGTCGCTTCGCAAAACCGCGGCAGGTTTTCACACCTCCGCGGCGGCGTGCTGATGGCGCTCGGCATCGCCTCCATGCACCTGACCGGCATGCAGGCGATCGAAACCCAGGCGGCAATCCTTTATGATCCCGTCATGACGCTGAGCGCGGTTCTTGCGGGAGCGCTGTTGTCGAGCGCCGCCTTTCACGCCTTTTTCCAATTGAAGGGACTGCGGCGGCTCCTCGCCTCGTCAATCACCTTCGTTCTCGCGATCTGCGCTCTCCATTTCATCTCGATGGCCAGCATCACGCTCGTGCCGGATCCCGGCAAGCAAGTTCCGGCAACGGTGCTCGACGCCAGCCTGCTTGCTGCGATCGTCGTGGTGGCGGCGACGGCGCTCATTCTGATTGCGCTCGCGGTGGTCTTTATCGAAAGCCACCTGACGGATCTGAGAGGGCTCGCGAATGCCTCGCAGGAAGGGCTGCTGATTCTGCGCGAAGGCCGGATTATCGATGCCAATGAACGCTTCCAGGGGCTTTCCGGCTGGAAGCTTGCCGATCTTGCCGGCAAGGCGCCATCGGCTGTTTTGACCGCTATTCAGGGCACAGGGCAGGGCAAGCCTGGTGAGATGCTGCTCAATACCAGAAACGGCAGGGAGATCGCCGTCGAAGTGACGGCGAGCAGGATCGTTTATCGCGGGCACAATTGCGAGGTGCTGGCGGTGCGTGATCTCACCGAGCGCAGGCAGGCCGAGGAGATGATCGAACATCTCGCCCACCATGATGTGCTCACCGATCTGCCGAACAGGTCGCTGTTCGATACCCGCATCCGGCAGGCACTGCAGATGGCCGAACGAAAGAACAGCGAGGTTGCCCTCTTTTATCTCGACCTCGATCGCTTCAAGGCCGTCAACGATATTTTTGGTCATGCCGAAGGCGACCGCATTCTCGGCAAGGTCGCCTCGATCCTGCGCCGCGTGGCCGATGAAAGCGATACGATCGCCCGCCTCGGCGGCGATGAATTCGCCATCATCCAGCCCGCCGGGCAACAGCCGGCGGCGGCGCAAAAACTTGCGGCTGATATCCTCGACGAGTTCGCCGCCGAGATGGACACCGCGCGCGATCCGACTGCCGTCGGGGTGAGCGTCGGCATTGCACTCTATCCCGCCGATGGGGCTACGGCCGAAGAACTCTGCAACAATGCCGATACCGCGCTCTACCGGGTCAAGCATGACGGGCGCGGCAAGGTCTGTTTCTTCGATGCGGAAATGGACAAGGCGGCACGCAACCGCCGCCAGATCGAAAGCGAACTGCGCCATGCGATCACCCGCAACCAGATCCATGTCGACTATCAGCCAATCCTCGATGCGCTGAGCGGCGAGATCGGCGGTTACGAGGCCTTGATGCGCTGGAACCGGCCAGGTCACGGCTTGACCGAGCCCGATATCTTCATCCCGATCGCCGAGGAAAGCGGTTCGATTGTCCAGCTCGGCGAATGGGTGTTGCAGCAGGCCTGCAGGGAGGCCGTGCGCTGGCCGCTGCCGTTGAGGATCGCCGTCAATCTTTCGCCGGTGCAATTCATGCTGCCGAACCTCTGTGAGCGGATCGAGGCGACCCTCACTGAGACCGGGCTTGCGCCCGGCCGGCTGGAGCTTGAGATCACCGAGACGGCCCTCATTCGCGATCGCGACCGGGTGATGATGACGCTGCTGCGGCTGCACAAGCTCGGCGTGCACATCGTCATGGATGATTTCGGCACCGGTTTCTCCTCGCTTTCCAACCTACGGTCATTCCCTTTCGACAAGATCAAGGTCGATCGCAGTTTCACCGGCGTGCTGGAACACGATGCGGCGGCGCGCTCGATCGTGCGCGCCATCATCGGCCTTGGTCACAGCCTCGGCATGCCTGTCGTGACGGAAGGCGTGGAAACCGAGATGCAGCGCCGGATCGTCGTCGAGGAAGGCTGCGCGCAAGTGCAGGGCCTTTTGCTCGGCAAGCCGGATGTCGAGCCGAGCGTCAAGCTTGCCGCCCACGAAAACGTCCTGACCGCGCAGATCGAAACCGGGATGTCCTCACTACGACACGCACTCCGTGCCGGCGAGTGATCTTACAGCGCCGCGCGTCTTTTCAGACGTCGATTCCGATTTAAGGAATATGCAGTAGTCAGAGCGCCTTGGCGTTTTCCAGAAGCCGGCGGATATATTCGAGCGTCAACTCGCGCTCGAAGACCCTGAAGCCTTTGAACAGCGCAAGGTCGGCCTCGCGCGCCGTCTCGATCGCCTCGGCCTCCATGGCGCGGGCCTTCGGCGTCAGGAAGAGCAGTTGCGCTCGCTTGTCGGAGGGATGCGGCCGGCGTTCGATCAGCCCGTCGCGGACCATGCGCGAAAGCGTATTGGCCATGGTCGCCTGTTCGATATCGACCCGCTCGAGAAGCTGTTTCTGGGTCAGTCCGTCCTCGGCCCAGAGTTCCAGCAGAATGGGGAACTGGCCCGGAGAAAAACCGAGACCGGCCGCGCGCTGGTGCAGCGAGCGGGCAAAGCCCTTCGCCAGTTGGCTGGCAAGGTAGGCTCCCGAATCCATGCGGTTAAATCCCATGATTGTAAGTTAGGCTCAAAACCATGCCGGAGACAATGCAGCAAATCGCATGCGATGCTCCAAAATATGTAAGCCGCGACGATAAATTCGAGTGGCTGGAAAAAACAAAAGTCGCCATGGCCTGGAGGTTGGCCATGGCGACTTTAAAGTGGGGACAAAGGCCCGGAGAGGGGGATAAGGCCTTTGTCCAAGCCTGACGCGGCGGGGGACAAGCCGGTAATCAGACCCGCGGCGCGATCAAGCGCCGGTGACATCGATTTGGGTCCGCAAATGTGGTTTTTCAAGGGTCACGCCACGTTACAAATCGGTAACAGTTTGGTGAGCAGCGATCCCGAACGGGCGATTGCCATAATCTCTGGGCGCGAGAACTTTATATGGACCTCGTCCCATGCCCGCGCTATCCATGCACGCATGAAAAAAGGCGATCACCTCTTCCTAGTCGATGGTTCCGGATTCATCTTCCGGGCGTTTCATGCACTGCCACCGCTGACCCGCAAGACGGACGGCCTGCCGATCGGCGCCGTGTCAGGTTTCTGCAACATGCTGTGGAAGTTGTTGAGAGATGCGCGCAATACCGATGTCGGTGTCACGCCGACACATCTCGCCGTCATCTTCGATTATTCCGCCAAGACGTTTCGCAAGGATCTCTACGACGCCTATAAGGCGAACCGCTCCGCCCCGCCGGAAGAACTCATCCCGCAATTCGGCCTTATAAGAGAGGCCACCCGCGCCTTCAATCTGCCCTGCATCGAGACCGAAGGCTTCGAGGCCGATGACATCATCGCCACCTATGCCCGCCAGGCCGAGGCAGCAGGCGCCGATGTCACCATTGTCTCCTCCGACAAGGATCTGATGCAGCTCGTCAGCCCCAATGTCCATATGTATGACAGCATGAAGGACAAGCAGATCGGCATCCCCGATGTCGTCGAGAAATGGGGTGTGCCGCCGGAAAAGATGATCGACCTGCAGGCGATGACCGGCGATTCCGTCGACAATGTTCCCGGCATTCCCGGCATCGGTCCGAAAACCGCCGCCCAGCTGCTTGAGGAATATGGCGATCTCGACACGCTGCTCGAACGTGCCACCGAGATCAAGCAGGTCAAGCGCCGCGAGACGATTCTCGCCAATATCGATATGGCCAGGCTCTCGCGCGACCTAGTGCGGCTGCGCACCGATGTGCCGCTCGATCTCGACCTCGACGCGCTGGTGCTGGAGCCGCAGAACGGCCCGAAGCTGATCGGCTTCCTCAAGACGATGGAATTCACCACGCTGACGCGTCGCGTCGCCGAGGTCTGCGATTGCGATGCCAATGCCATCGAACCGGCGATCGTCCGCATCGAATGGGGTAAGGCGGCCCATGGCCCCGATCTCAATGCGGCGGAGCCTGCGCCCGTTGCCGGCGGCATCCCCGACGTCTCGGGCGAATCGGTGCCGGTACCGCCGCGTGCGAAGGCGAAAGCCGCCGTCGAAGGCGCCTTTTCGCCCGCCGATCTTGCCAAGGCGCGTGCCGAAGCCTTTGCGGCGCTGCCTTTCGATCATTCGGCCTATGTCACGATCCGCGATCTGGCCACACTCGACCGCTGGATCGCCGATGCGCGCGATACCGGCCTCGTCGCTTTCGATACCGAGACCACGTCGCTGGATGCGATGCAGGCCGAGCTTGTCGGCTTCTCGATGGCGATCGCCGACAATGTGGCCGATCCCACAGGCACAAGGATCCGCGCCGCCTATATTCCGCTTACCCATAAGAACGGCGTCGGCGATCTGCTCGGCGGCGGCCTTGTCGAAAACCAGATCCCGATGCGCGATGCTCTGCCGCGGCTGAAGGCATTGCTGGAGGACGAATCGGTTCTGAAGGTCGCCCAGAACCTGAAATACGACTACCTGCTGATGAAGCGCTACGGCATCGAAACGAAGAGTTTCGACGACACGATGCTGATTTCCTACGTGCTTGACGCCGGTACCGGCGCGCATGGCATGGACCCGCTCTCGGAAAAATTCCTCGGCCATACCCCGATCCCCTACAAGGACGTGGCGGGCAGCGGCAAGGCGAACGTCACCTTCGATCTCGTCGATATCGACCGCGCCACCCATTATGCCGCCGAAGACGCCGACGTGACGCTGCGACTTTGGCTGGTGCTGAAGCCTCGGCTGGCGGCGGCAGGATTGACCAGCGTCTATGAGCGGCTGGAGCGGCCGCTGTTGCCGGTGCTGGCGCGTATGGAAGCGCGCGGGATCACCGTCGACCGGCAGATACTGTCGCGCCTGTCCGGCGAATTGGCCCAGGGTGCCGCGAGGCTGGAAGACGAGATCTACCAGCTCGCCGGCGAGCGGTTCAACATCGGCTCGCCGAAGCAGTTGGGCGATATCCTGTTCGGCAAGATGGGCCTTGCCGGCGGCAGCAAGACGAAGACAGGCCAATGGTCCACCTCGGCGCAGGTGCTCGAGGATCTGGCCGCCGCCGGTTTCGAACTGCCGCGCAAGATCGTCGACTGGCGCCAGGTCACCAAGCTGAAATCCACCTATACCGACGCGCTTCCGGGTTACGTTCACCCCGAGACGAAGCGGGTCCATACGTCCTACTCGCTGGCATCGACGACGACGGGGCGCCTGTCCTCCTCCGAGCCGAACCTCCAGAACATTCCGGTGCGCACCGCAGAAGGCCGCAAGATCCGCACCGCCTTCATCTCGACGCCTGGCCACAAGCTGATCTCTGCCGACTACAGCCAGATCGAACTGCGCGTGCTTGCCCATGTGGCGGAGATCCCGCAACTGACCAAGGCTTTCGAAGATGGCGTAGACATCCACGCCATGACGGCGTCGGAAATGTTCGGCGTGCCGGTCGAAGGCATGCCGGGCGAAGTGCGCCGCCGCGCCAAGGCGATCAATTTCGGCATCATCTACGGCATCTCGGCCTTCGGCCTCGCCAATCAGCTGTCGATCGAGCGTTCGGAAGCCGGCGATTATATCAAGAAATATTTCGAGCGCTTCCCCGGGATCCGCGACTATATGGAAAGCCGCAAGGCCATGGCGCGCGACAAGGGCTATGTCGAGACGATCTTCGGCCGGCGAATCAACTATCCCGAAATCCGCTCGTCCAATCCGTCCGTGCGCGCCTTCAACGAGCGTGCGGCGATCAACGCGCCGATCCAGGGCTCGGCTGCCGACGTCATTCGCCGGGCGATGATCAGGATGGAGCCGGCCCTTGTTGAAGCCGGCCTTGCAGAGCGTGTCCGCATGCTGCTGCAGGTGCATGACGAGCTCATCTTCGAAGTCGAGGACGAGGATGTCGAAAAGGCGATGCCGATCATCGTCTCGGTCATGGAAAATGCCACCATGCCGGCGCTCGAAATGCGCGTGCCGCTCAGGGTCGATGCGCGCGCTGCCAGCAATTGGGACGAGGCGCACTAACGGCGTTCCTTAAAAGGGCAAAGATTTTTCTGCCTCACGCAAATCGTTGAAATCGCAGCAAATTACCTCCGAGACCCGTATCGGAACGATACGGCGGGAAGGAACTTATTAACCTTCCTTTTCTATCCCGGTAGGGTCGTAATTTGTTAGGCATGAGTGAGTAGCGGACGCATGCGTTTTCCCAGAACCAATTTGACGGACGCCGGTGACTTTTCCAGCGGGATTGAAGCGGAGCTTCCGGAGGTAAATCCAGGAGAAAAGCCGGCGGCGCCGATCTGGCAGAGCAATTTTTCTCTCGCGCCGAATGTCCGTTTCACTCGCACGCCGGAAACGCTGATCAGCAAGCGCCGCGGGCCGAATGAGCCGGTTCGCGATGATTCGCAGATTGGACAGCAGGCGATACGGATAGAGCCGGTCGCCGTCGACGTGCCGTTCGATATCTATCTGCCGGAGCCGGATGAAATTTCCCCAGCACCCGTGGTCGAACTGCAGCCGCCGCCCTTGGCTGACGAGGCGGTCGCGCCGGCCTTCCGTGCCACCGCCGAGCTTTCCTCCATTTCGGATTTCGCCTTCTGGGAAGTCATGGCCTTCGAAGAGGCCGAGCCGGTTCGAGCGCCGCCCCTGATCTCGTTCCCGAAGGCTGAGACATCACCCGAATCGATCACGTCGCTGTTCCGCATCATGGAATGGCGCCCCGGCCGGCCGGCTCCCGCTCCCGTCGTCTCCCGCCCGGCTCCGCCGCCAGCGGTCTCCGCCAAGGTCGCCATACGTCCTCCGGTCGCCCCTTCCCTGGAAAAACCGAGGCGCATTGCTGTCGAGGCACCGGTCGTGCCGGCATCTCAGGCGATACAGGCGCCTCCGATCGCGCCAGCCCCCCAGATTGCGTGGGCTCCCCAGGTCTCGCCGCCGCCGCAGCGCACGCCGCCTGTCGCTGCGGTTCTGCCATCGCCGCGCCTGGCTGCGCGGCCCGAAAGGGTTGACGCCTCAGGCTATGAATTCCCGCCGCGCGCCCTGTTGCAGGAGCCGCCGGAACGCCTCGGCGAGATCATGTCGCAGGAGACGCTGGAGCAGAATGCCGGGCTTCTGGAAAGCGTGCTTGAAGATTTCGGCATTAAGGGCGAGATCATCCATGTCCGCCCCGGCCCTGTCGTCACCCTCTATGAATTCGAGCCGGCGCCAGGCGTGAAGTCGTCGCGTGTCATCGGCCTTGCCGATGATATCGCCCGCTCCATGTCGGCGCTCTCGGCCCGTGTCGCCGTCGTCCCCGGCCGCAACGTCATCGGCATCGAATTGCCGAATGTCACCCGTGAAACCGTTTATTTCCGCGAGATGATCGAAAGCCAGGATTTCGAGAAGAGCGGCTACAAGCTGGCGCTCGGCCTCGGCAAGACCATCGGCGGCGAGCCTGTGATTGCCGAGCTCGCCAAGATGCCGCATCTACTCGTCGCCGGCACCACCGGCTCGGGCAAGTCGGTCGCCATCAACACGATGATCCTGTCGCTGCTCTACCGCATGACGCCGGAACAGTGCCGGCTGATCATGGTCGACCCGAAGATGCTCGAACTCTCCGTCTATGACGGCATCCCGCATCTCTTGACGCCGGTCGTCACCGATCCGAAGAAGGCGGTGATGGCGCTGAAATGGGCCGTGCGCGAGATGGAGGAGCGTTACCGCAAGATGTCGCGCCTCGGCGTGCGCAATATCGACGGTTACAATGACCGCGTGGCGCAGGCCCGCGACAAGGGCGAGACCATCCATGTCATGGTCCAGGTCGGCTTCGATAGGAGCACCGGCGTCCCGATCGAGGAAAACCAGGCGCTGGACCTGACGCCGATGCCCTATATCGTCGTCATCGTCGACGAGATGGCCGACCTGATGATGGTCGCCGGCAAGGAGATCGAAGGCGCGATCCAGCGTCTGGCGCAGATGGCCCGCGCCGCCGGCATTCATCTGATCATGGCGACACAGCGCCCGTCGGTCGATGTCATCACCGGCACGATCAAAGCGAACTTCCCGACCCGCATCTCCTTCCAGGTGACCTCGAAGATCGATAGCCGCACGATCCTCGGTGAACAGGGCGCCGAGCAGCTGCTCGGCCAAGGCGACATGCTGCACATGCAGGGCGGCGGGCGGATTTCCCGCGTCCACGGTCCCTTCGTTTCGGATCTCGAGGTTGAAAAGGTCGTTGCCCATCTGAAAACCCAGGGCCGCCCCGAATATCTCGACACCGTCACCGCCGATGAAGAGGAAGAGACGGAAGAGGAAGAAGCCGGCGCCGTCTTCGACAAGAGTGCCATGGCTTCCGAGGATGGTAACGAGCTCTACGAGCAGGCGGTCAAGGTCGTCATGCGCGACAAGAAATGCTCCACCTCCTACATCCAGCGCCGCCTCGGCATCGGTTATAATCGGGCCGCCTCGTTGGTCGAACGCATGGAGAAGGAAGGCCTCGTCGGCCCAGCCAACCACGTCGGCAAGCGCGAGATTGTCTCGGGACGGGGCGATGGCGATTAATCGCGCGCGGAGTGCGGCTGCGCACTCCGATTCATGTTCTTAAAACCGCCAATCGCAGCGTCTCGCTGACGAACTCGGTCTTTCCGCCGGTGTAAAAGTCCCAATCGCCACCCGCCTCCACAGCCAGACGGCGTTTCAGGTCGGCATAGGCCTGGGCTCTTTCCGGGTGATCCCGGAGATAGTCGCGAAACAGGATGCGCTCACGGTGCGCGCGGTTACCAGGGCCGCAAAGATAGAGCCTGAATCCACAACCGTCGTGATCCCGGGTGAAGGCCCAGCTTTCTCGCCAATATCGCCGTGGAAGACGAAATCCGTAGCGCGCACCGCATCGATCGCCGTCGGCAGAACCTCGTCGGAGATCGTGACGACGTCGAGGTCGACCTTTGGCTTGGCCGCCAGGCCGGGCACCGATGTGCTGCCGATATGATCGATGGACAGCAGGAGGTCGCCGAGCAGGGTGGAGATCTCGGCGCGGATTTCGGCAAAGAGCACCGGCCAGGACGGGTCGTAGTCAACCACTTTGACGGCGCGCATGCCCTTCCCCATGATCTCGGTCAGTGCGTCTCGACCAGCAACCCGTCGAGGATCTTGACCATCTTCTGCTCGGCCTCTTCGAGCGAACCGCTATTGTCGAGATCCGTCACGTCGTATTCGCCGCGCACCGTCAGCGGCCCGCGGGCGAGCCGGGCCATGATATCCTCATGCGTTTCGCGGCCGCGTGCCTCCAGCCGGCCGGCGAGCACTTCGGGACGGGCGGTGACGTTGATGACTTTCAGGCGGGGGAAAGCGGCCTGGAAGCGGTGCAGCGCCGAACGCGAGCCGTTGGCGACGACGACATGGCCGCGCGACAGCGCCACCGAGACCTCGGCCGGAATGCCGTATTTCAAACCGTGCGCTTCCCACCAGACGGCGAAGGAGCCTGACTGCTCCATGGCGGCAAACCCTTCGAGGGAGACGGAAAGATGGTCTTCGCCGCCGGCGTCACGGTGACGGGTGATCACGCGGCGGACGAAGTGCACGGTGTCGCGCCCGGCAAAACGCTTTGCCGCGAGGTTCATCAGCGTATCCTTGCCGGCGCCGCTCGGCCCGACGACGACGACCATGATGCCGCGTTCGGCTCCGGCTCCGGCATGGGGTTCGTGCGGCGTCATGCGACACGGCGTCCCTGGCGCCAGACGGAGCGTGTCACCGGCACGCCATGCGAGCGGTGAACGCGGACGAGATCGGCACGCAGCCCGGTGGCGATCCGGCCGCGATCATCGAGGCTGACGGTGCGGGCAGGCGTCGACGTCACCATGGCGATCGCCTTCGGCAGCGTAATGCTCTCGACTTCATCGGCGAGGATGAACGGGGCGTGCAGCAGGCTCAGCGGCACGTAATCGGAGGAAAGCACGTCGAGCACGCCCATTTCGGCAAGGTCCCGGGCGGCGATGTTGCCGGAATGGGATTTGCCGCGCACGATGTTCGGCGCGCCCATCAGCACGCTCATGCCGTGCTCGTGCGACGCCCGGGCGGCATCGAAGCTGGTCGGGAATTCGGCAAGCCGCACGCCGTTGTCGATCGCCTCGTCGACATGGGAAAGCGTCGCGTCGTCATGGCTTGCCACGGTGATGCCGCGCTCGGCGCAGACCTTGGCGATGGCGTTGCGGTGCGGCGTCGAATTGCGCGCCGATTCCGCCTGGCGCTTGGCGACGAAACGGGCAAAGACCTCGTCGCTCAGGCCGCGCTTCTTCTGGTAGTAGAAGATATATTGATCCATGGTCTGGAACTGCCGCTGGCCGGGCGCGTGATCCATCAGTGAGACCAGCCGCACATGCCGGTCGTTTTCGAAATCGCCGAAATGTTCAAGCACATTGTCGGCCGAGACCTCGCAGCGCAGGTGCAGCAGGTGCTCGGCGCGCAGCCGGCCTTCCTTCTCCGCCGACTGGATGGCATCGGCCATCTCGCGCATTTCGCCGTGTTCGAAGCCGCCGTCCTCGTCCGCACCCATGCGCAGGCAGTCGAACACCGTGGTAATGCCCGATGTGACGATCTGGGCGTCGTGCGCCTGGACTGCGGCGGTCTTATTCCAGCGAATGCCGGGACGCGGCTGGTAATGGCCTTCGAGATGGTCGGTATGCAGCTCGACGAGGCCGGGAATGACGTAGTCGCCTTCGAAATCTTCGCCGGCTACCGAACTCCCCTCGGAAATATCGGCGATCTTGCCGTCGCGGATGAGAATCGAGCCTGCGAGGATGTTATCCTCGAGAACGATGCGGGCGTTGGAAAACACGGTCTCTTTGCTCATGTCGTCAGGTCTTTCAGCTTTTGGCGCCGGCAAGCGGCAGCCAGGAATGAACTTTGAACGGGGCGCCGCGCGTCTCCTCGACGAAGACGGCAAGGCCGGAAATCGAAAGCGGCCGGCCGGTGAAATCGGCAAAACGCTCGGTCAGAATCGCTTTCATCACCTCGGCGCGTGTCTCGGGCACTTGCCCGCTCAGCGTCATGTGGAAGCCGAAATCCTCCATGACGTAAGGATAACCCCAGCGCTGCAGATTGGCGCGCTGGCTGTCGCTGAGCTTCTCCGGGTTGCGCCGCGCGACATCGGCCGGAGAAAGCGCTGCGCGGAACGGCTCGAAGGACTTTACCACCTTCGCGGCGAAATCCTGAAGAGGTTGATGAAGAGAAGAGGGAACGAGGGCAAAAAAACGGCCGAGCTGGCCGAGCACCAGCTCGGGAATCTCGAAGGCGGGGGTGCGCGCGGCAAACTCCTCGGCAACCGTCAGGAGATCCTTCTCGGTGACGGAGGCCGCGAGCGAAAATGGCGCCTTGATCGTCGCATGAAAGCCGTAGCGGCGCGGATCGGCGGTCAGCTCGAACTGCTCCGCCTGGCCGAGCCGCTCATGGTCCGGTGCGGCGTAGGTCTCACCGCTGAAGGCATCGCGGCCGAGCCAGAGCGAGGCCGCGCCGACGAGGGGATCATCCTTCGGCGGCGAGAAATAGAGAGCGTAGCGCAAGGCTTTTATCCTGGGGATCGTCGAAACGGGGAGCGCAATGTGCAGTGATTTGGCGGCGAACCGCAAGCAGGTTCCGGCTAAAAGATTTCCGTGACAGAATGATGATGACGACGCCGCCATCGCCTTTTGTCCGGCGGATCAGTGCGCTTTCGTGCCCATCAGCCGATGACGCAGCGCGTTCGAGGCGGCGTCGAAAAGGAAGACGACGATGAGGATCAGAATGACCATGTAAGCGACGTTTTCCCAGTTGGCATTGGTGCGCATGGCCTCCCAGAGTTTGAGGCCGATGCCGCCCGCGCCGACGGCGCCGATGATGGTCGCGCCGCGCACGTTGGATTCCCATTGGTAGAGCGTCTGGCTGACGATGACGGGAACAATCTGCGGCATAATGCCGTAACGATGGACGAGCACGGTCTCAGCGCCGGTCGATTTGACGCCCTCCCGCGGCTTGTTGTCGATGTTTTCGAGCCCTTCGGCATAGAGCTTGCCGAGTGTGCCCGTTTCGGTGAGGAAGATCGCGCCGCTGCCGGCAAGCGGGCCGGGACCGAAGGCGCGCGTCAGGAACAGCGCCCAGATCAGCATGTCGACCGAGCGCAGGAAATCGAAGAAGCGCTTCAGCACCTGGTTCAGGAAGCGGTTCGGCGTGATGTTGCGCGCTGCCATGAAGGCGAGCGGGAAGGCGGCGAGCGAGCCGAGCAAAGTTCCGAGGAACGCCATGACGATCGTCTGGAAAAGCTTGGTCCAGACGTCGCCGTGCTGCCATTCGCTGTTGTTCCAGATGTCGTCGAAGGCGAGCGACAGGTTGGATTGGTCGGGCTTGATGCGCGGGCCGGAGACGATGAGGCTGATAACCTCGCCGACCGGCTTGTCGAAGAAGGACGATTGCGTATCGAAGATGAAATTCGCCCAGCCGATAAAACGCTTGCGGATTTTCACCCTGTCGACGGAAATGCTGACATTGCCGGCAAAGCCGAGATCGGCGAGCACGTTGTCGTCATAAACCGTCATCCAGCCGGGCACCGGCCCGACGACTTTCGGCGTGCCGCTCGAAACGTCGACGGGGACGCTGACGCCGTGCGCGGTGACGATCGTCTCGCTCTTCGAGACGGTGACGGTGCGGCTGGTGCCGCTGATCGAAACGGTGATGCTGCCGTCGGGATTGTGGACCAGCCAGGCCGGGTGCGGATTGTCGCCGAGCGGCGAGAAACGCGGATAGCGGATGTCGATCGAACCGTCATCCCCAATGCGGAGTTCCGGCTGAACGTCGTAACTCACCCATTGGCTGAGATAGATGCCGACACGCTCCCAATGGGCTTCGGCAAAGAGCTTGGGCAGATCGAAGAACCAGACGGCGTAGAAGCCGTAGAGCAGTGTGGCGATGACGACCATCAGCCCGCCGAAACGCTGGCGGAACGACCGGTGGAAATATTCCGGATAGCGCATTTCGATCTCATGCATGCGGTTGGCGTCGATCACCGACATGGCGGCCTCAATGTTGCAGGAGGAAGGCATGATCGCCGACGAGCCGGCGGCGCAGCCATGCAGAGAATTGGTCGACGGCGACGATCGTCACGAACAGCAGCAGAACGAGCGCCATCGTCTTGGCGCCGAAGCCGCGCGAGATCGAAAGTTTCAGTTCCTCGCCGATACCGCCGCCGCCCACAGCGCCGATGATGGTCGAGGCGCGCACGTTGATCTCGAGGCGCAGCAGCGCGTAGGAGGTGAAATTCGGCAGCACCTGCGGCAGGGCGCCGAAGCGCACGCGTTCCCACCAGTTGGCGCCGACGGCTTTCATGCCCTCATCGGGCTTCATGTCGATATTCTCGGCCACTTCATAGAAGAGTTTACCGAGCGCCCCGATCGTGTGCAGGGTGATGGCAATGATGGCGGCGACCGGCCCGATCGAAAGGATCGCCGAAAACAGGCCGGCAATGACGATCTCGGGGAAGGCGCGCAGGAATTCCATCAGCCGCTTGGTGAAGATGCGCAGCGGCCATGAATTCGTCAGGTTGCGGGCGGCAAAGAAGCTCAAGGGAACGGCTAAGACGAAGGCGACGATCGTCGAGATCAGCGCCACGTTGATCGTGACGATCATCAGCTCGAAATATTCGGGAATGTAGAAGGCGCCCCAGACATAGACGCGGCCCCTGTCGAAATTGAATTCCTCGCCGCCTCTGTCGTTCACGCTCGCTATGTCGAACAGCGCGCGCCAGACGTCGTTCCAATCCTTGGGGATGAGCCAGCTCAGGAAATCGAAGAGATGCGGCAGGCGCTCGAAGAAATGGCCGGCATTGCTCTCGTCGGCGAAGCGGACGGAACTGACGAAAGCCGCAATGAGGATAACCAGGCCGAGAACCGTGTAGAAGCGGCGCTTGGCGACCATCCGGTCCCAGGCCGTAGCGATCTCCTGCGTGCTCTGCATGTGCGGCTGTGTATCGGCAATAGTCATCAACGCCTCGCCTACTTCATAATTCTATCCTCAAATCGAGATCGATTTGAGGATAGAATTATGCAGCAATTCAAAGTGCTACAGCGTCCTTTGCGCGTCTTACGAGACGCGCGGCGCTGTAGTCACTAAGAAAAGGGCGGCCGTTTCCGACCGCCCCGCATTCCGGAAAGCCGATCAGCCGCCGATAGCAGCTTTGCGAACTTCAACGACGGCGTTGTAGAAGTCGTGCTTGACGGGCGAATAGCCCTTGTAGTCGCCGCCTTCGACAGCCGCGAAGCACTTGTGATCCTTCTCCGGCAGAGCCGTGAAGAAGGCTGCAAGCTTCTTCTGCCAGTCCTGGCCGAGAGCGTTGCGAACGACGAGCGGGCCGTTCGGGATCAGCGGCGAGCGCCAAACTTCAACGAGCTTGTTCGGGTCGACGGCGCCCTTGTCCACTTCCTTGCGGAAGGTGCCGGAGGTGTAGCCATCCTTGAAATCGCCGAGGCCCGAGCTGTCGTCGACGGCGACGTCGACCTTGCCGTCATAAGCGGCAAGCAGGTTGTTCTCGTGACCGCCGTTGAACTGCGTCGAAGCGAAGAACTTGTCGTTCGGCATGCCCGTGTCCTTCGGGATCTGCGTCAGCGGAACGAGATAGCCGGAGGTGGAGTCTGGATCGGCGTAGCCGAGCTTCTTGCCCTTGGCGTCCTTGATGGACTTGATGCCGGATGATTTCAGCGCGAGGCCGATCGAGTAGTAGCCCGTCGAGCCGTCCTTCTGCTGCGTCGTCAGGATCGGCGTGACAGCCTTCGGATCCTTGATGTAGACGGCTGCGTAGCCGGAAGCGCCGAGTTCGGCGAAGTCGAGCGTGCCGCCGAGCAGGCCCTGGATGACGCCGTCATAATCGGCGGCCGGGAAGAGCGAAACCTTCTCGAAGCCGAACTCCTGCTTCAGGTGGTCGGCAAGGCAGGCGTAATTGCGCAGGCGGTCGGTTTCATTTTCGCCGCCGAGGATGCCGATGCGGAATTCCTTGAGATCTGCAGCATGGCCGGCGCCGGCGAGCGCGAAGAGCGCCGTTGCCGCAAAGAGTGCTTTCTTCAACATGTTCTCTCCTATTGACCGGTGTCCCCGGCCTTCCCGTTACGAAGAAGTGTGCCCTTGACGCGGGCGCTCGATCGCGGCCGTCTCTAAAGACCGGCCAGCGCCAGCGGTTGGGTGCCGGCGGATTGATTGTCTGCCCGCTCGGGGGCGATATTGATCGATGTCGAGGTCACCGTTTCGTCGATGCCGGCGCCGTCCTTATCCGTCCCGTAGATTTCCTTCACCGCTTCGGCCGTCAATTCCGTGGGCTTGCCGTCGAAGACGACGCGGCCGCCGGCCATGCCGACGATGCGCTCACAATAATTGCGGGCGGTATCGAGCGTGTGGAGGTTGGTGATGACGGTGATGCCCTCGCGCTCGTTGATATCGCGCAGCGCATCCATGACGATCTTGGCGTTCAACGGGTCGAGTGAGGCGATCGGTTCGTCGGCGAGCACCATCTTCGGGTTCTGCATCAGCGCGCGGGCGATTGCTACGCGCTGCTGCTGGCCACCGGACAGCGTGCCGGCCGGCTGCAGCGCCGTCTGCTCGATGCCGAGGCGTTCCAGCGCCGCGATGGCATGCACGCGCTCCTCGCGGGTGAAGATGTTGAGCAGGCTCATCAGCGTCGAGCGGTGATTGAGGCGGCCGAGCATGACATTTGTGAGAACATCTAGGCGCGGCACCAGGTTGAACTGCTGGAAGATCATCGCGCAGTCGCGCTGCCAGTTGCGCAGCGCCCGGCCGCGAAGCCCAGAGACCTCGACGCCGGCGAAGTGAATGGAGCCGGAGCTCGGCTCCTGCAAGCGGTTGATCATGCGCAGCAGCGTCGACTTGCCGGCGCCGGAGCGGCCGATGATGCCGACCATCTGGCCCTGGGGAATGTCGAGCGTGACGGCATCGACGGCGAGCTTTTTTCCGAACCGACGTGTGACATTCTTCAGCTCGAACATCATGCTCTTCCCTTGCGATCCAGGCCTTGATCAGCATCGCATTAGTCCCGCTTGATGAACCTCGCATGTCATATTTGTGTAAGTCTTGTCACAATTCTCCGCCCCTATATCGAGGGTTTAGCCACTATAGCGGGACAGGAAATCTTCCGCGCTCAGGTTGCGGAAATCCTGCAGCGCCTGACGCAACCGCTCGTGCTCCCAGTCCCACCAGGCAAGCCTGTCCATCCGCTCGCCGATCTCTTTCGGAAAGCGCTCGCGGATGAGTTTGCCCGGCACGCCGCCGACGATCGTGTAGGATGCAACGTCCTTGGACACGACGGCGCCGGCCCCGATCACCGCGCCGTTGCCGACGCTGACGCCGGGCAAGATGGTCGCCCCATGGCCGATCCAGACGTCGTTGCCGATCGTCACGCGGTTTGCGCGCCGCCAGGCGAAGAAGTCCGTCTCCATGTCGCCGTCCGGCCAGTAGTCGGCGGCGCGATAGGTGAAATGATGCAGCGTCGCGCGCCAGGTCGGATGGTTTGTGGCATTGATGCGCACGGCGGCGGCGATATTGACGAATTTGCCGATCGTCGCACACCAGACGGAGCCGTCCTGCATGATGTAGGAATAATCGCCGAAGGCGGCCTCGCTGATGCGGCAGCGTTCCGAGACCTCCGTATAGCGTCCGAAGGTGGAGTCGCTGACGGAGGCCGTCTCATGAAAATAGGGCTCGATACCAAGCTTGCGGCTCATGCAGCGATCTTTCTGGGTGAGAATTGCTGGACGTCGAGGATGCGGTCGGCGACGGCTTCGCGCACCTCTTCGTCGTGGAAGATGCCGAGAAGGGCCACCCCTGCCGTTTTCTTTTCCGCGATCATGCCGACGACGACGGCACGGTTCCTGGCATCGAGCGAGGCTGTGGGTTCGTCGAGAAGCAGGATCGTGTGTTCGGTGATGAAGCCGCGGGCGATGTTGACACGTTGCTGCTCGCCGCCGGAGAAGGTCGCGGGCGGAAGCTGCCAGAGCGCTTCCGGCAGATTGAGCCGGGCCAGCAGGGCGCCCGCTTTTTCTCGTGCCGTGGCGGCTTCTTCGCCGCGCGCCACGAGCGGTTCGGCGACCACGTCGATCGCCGCCACGCGCGGCACGGTGCGCAGGAACTGGCTGACATAGCCGAGCGTATGGCGCCGCACGTTGAGCACGGTGCGCGGATCGGCAGAGGCCAGATCGACGATACGCCCGTCGTGGCGGATCAGGATCTGGCCGGTGTCGACGGCATAATTGCCGTAGATCATCTTCAGCAGCGAGCTCTTGCCGATGCCCGAGGGGCCGCCGAGCACGACGCATTCGCCTGCTGCGACCGAAAAGGCGACATCGGAGACGACGGGCAGTTTGATGCCGTCGCGCAGATGCATGGTGAAGCTCTTCGAGACTTCGGAAACGACGAGGGGCGTTGGCATGAATGTCTTCTTCCTTGTTTCGGGCCTCAAACCTGCAGGATCGAGGAGACGAGCAACTGCGTGTAAGGTTCTCTGGGATCGTCGAGCACCCGGTCGGTGAGGCCGTGCTCGATGATGTAGCCGTCCTTCATCACCATCATCCGGTGCGAGAGCAGGCGGGCGACGGCGAGATCGTGGGTGACGATGATGGCCGAGAGGCCGAGATCGTTGACGAGGCCGCGCACGAGATCGAGCAGGCGCGCCTGCACCGAGACGTCGAGGCCGCCTGTGGGTTCGTCCATGAAGACGAGGCGCGGGCCGGTGACGAGGTTGCGGGCGATCTGCAGGCGCTGGCGCATGCCGCCGGAAAAGGCGCGCGGCTGGTCGTCGATGCGGTCGGCGTCGATCTCGACGCGTTCCAGCCAGTCGATCGCCGAGGCGCGGATCTTGCCGTAGTGCCGGTCGCCGATCGCCATCAGCCGTTCACCGACATTGGCGCCGGCCGAGACCGCCATGCGCAGGCCGTCGGCCGGGTTCTGGTGCACGAAACCCCAGTCGGTGCGCATCAGGAAGCGCCGTTCGGCCTCGTTCATGCGGTAGAGATCACGGTAGCTGCCGTCGCGCATGTGGTATTCGACGCTGCCGGTCGTCGGCATCAGCCGGGTGGAGATGCAGTTCAGCAGCGTCGTCTTGCCCGAACCGGATTCGCCGACGATGGCCAGCACTTCACCGGGCCAGAGCTCGAAGGAGATGTTCCGGCAGCCAATGCGGTTGCCGTAGAATTTCGAAACGTCATGGACTTTGAGAAGCGGTGTGTCGGTCATTCTGCAGCCTCCCGGGCCAGCATTTCGCCGGCATGCCCCTGTGCGCGGCGGTCTTCGCAATGGTCGGTATCGGAGCAGACGAACATGCGCCCGCCCTTGTCGTCGAGAATGACCTCGTCGAGGTAGACCTCCTCTGCGCCGCAAAGGGCGCAGGGTTTGCCGAAGCGCTGGATTTCGAAGGGATGGTCTTCAAAGTCCAGGCTGACGACATCGGTATAGGGCGGCACCGCGTAGATGCGCTTTTCGCGGCCGGCGCCGAAAAGCTGCAGCGCTTCCGACCTGTGCATCTTCGGATTGTCGAACTTCGGTGTCGGCGAGGGATCCATGACGTAGCGGCCATGCACCTTGACGGGATAGGCATAGGTCGTGGCGATGCGGCCGTTATGGGCGATGTCCTCGTAGAGCTTCACATGCATCAGGCCGTATTCCTCGAGCGCATGCATCTTGCGGGTCTCGGTCTCGCGCGGTTCGAGGAAGCGCAGCGGTTCCGGGATTGGCACCTGATAGACGAGCACCTGGCCGGCTCCGAGCTTTTCCTCGGGGATGCGGTGGCGCGTCTGGATGATCGTCGCCTCGCTGGTATGGGTGGTCACCGCGACATTGGCGACCTTCTGGAAGAAAGCGCGGATCGAAACGGCGTTGGTCGTATCGTCGGCACCCTGATCGATGACCTTCAGCACGTCGTCAGGCCCGATGATCGAGGCCGTCACCTGCACGCCGCCGGTGCCCCAGCCATAGGGCATCGGCATTTCGCGCGAGGCGAAGGGCACCTGGTAGCCCGGAATGGCGATCGCCTTCAGGATGGCGCGGCGGATCATCCGCTTGGTCTGTTCGTCGAGATAGGCGAAGTTGTAGCTGGCCAGATCGCTCATTCGGCGGCTTCCTTCATGTCTTCGCCGCCGTTGCGGGCGGCTTCGAATTCACGGCGCATGCGGCGGACGAGATCGAGTTCGGCCTGGAAGTCCACATAATGCGGCAGCTTCAGGTGCTCGACGAAGCCTGTCGCCTGGACGTTGTCGGAATGCGAGATGACGAATTCCTCGTCCTGGGCCGGCGCGGTGATATCCTCGCCGAGCTCTTCGGCGCGTAGCGCCCGATCGACGAGCGACATCGCCATCGCCTTGCGCTCGCTCTGGCCGAACACCAGGCCGTAGCCGCGGGTAAATTGCGGCGGTGCCTTGGCCGAACCCTTGAACTGGTTGACCATCTGGCACTCGGTGATCTGGATTGTGCCGAGCGAGACGGTGAAACCGAGTTCCGGCACGTCGAATTCCACCTCGACGTCACCGATGCGGATTTCGCCGGTGAAGGGGTGGTTGCGGCCATAGCCGCGCTGGGTGGAATAACCGAGCGCCAGCAGGAAACCTTCGTCGCCGCGGGCAAGCGCCTGCAGGCGCAGATCCCGGGTCATCGGAAATTCCATCGGCTCGCGGGTCAGATCGCCGATCTGGTGATCCTCCGGCATGTCGCCGTCGGCTTCGATCAGGCCTTCCTCGCCGAGGATCTCGGAGACGCGCATGACGCGGCCGGTCTCGGCCGGACGCTGGGCCGGCGTCTCGACCGCCTCGTCCTGAAGCAGCGAGGGATCGAGCAGGCGGTGGGTATAGTCGAAGGTAGGCCCGAGCAGCTGTCCGCCCGGCAGATCTTTGTAGGTCGCCGAGATGCGGCGTTCGATCGTCATATCAGCCGTGTCGAGCGGCTTGGAATAGCCGAAGCGCGGCAGCGTCGTGCGGTAGGCGCGCAGCAGGAAGATGGCTTCGATCATATCGCCGCGCGATTGGCGCACGGCAAGCGCCGCGAGCGTGCGGTCGAAAAGCGAAGCCTCGGCCATCACGCGGTCGACGGCGAGCGCCAACTGCGCCACGATCTGGTCGATGCCGATCGCCGGCAGCGAACGGTCGCCGCGACGGCGGTCGGCGAGCAGCCGATGGGCATTGGCGATGGCGGCCTCGCCACCTTTGACGGCAACATACATGAGCTCAGATCTCCGTTGCTGTGATCTTGGTGGTGCGCGGCAGGCAGAGGAAATGTTTGCCCGCCGTCAGCACGATGTCGATGCCGCGCGGAAAGAGCGCGCGGTTCTCGGTCCAGAGCCTGAGGAAAGTTTCCGGCAGACCGACGGGGGCGATCTCCGTCACGCTCTGGATGCCCGGACCCATCAGCGCCAGCCTGCGGCCGCCCTCAAGATCGGCGAGTTCGATGACGACGGTCGTCGAGCGGTCGGGATATTCCTGCGTGCCGGACGCAAACAGACCGAAAGAGGAAAGGGCGGTGCCGGCCTCGGTGAAGGCAAAGCGCGCCTCGGCCTTTTCGGTGGTCAGCGGCGCACCGGTGTGGAAGCCGAGCCACTCCGGCACGGCCGATTTCGCCAGTCCCTGGGAAAGCCAGACTGATGTGTCGTGGTCGCAAAGCGTCAGCGCGATCGCGCCGGCGGCGATGCCGAGCGGCGCCGGCGGCGCGGCATCGGGCTGAACGGTCTGGATCGTGCCGGGGCGCGCCATGCCGTCCATCAGCATCTTGAAGACGCTCTGGGCGTGGAAAACCGGCTCGGCAAAGCCGCCGGTCAGCGCTTCTGTCTTCAGGCCCATCAGTTGTCTCCCCGCACCATGGTGAAGAAATCGACGCGGGTCGCCGCCGTCTCGTCGGCCTTGCGGCGTTCGGCATCGGCGATCCGTCCAGCGATCGGCAAAAGCAGTGCCTGTTCGACGAAATCTTTTGTCGCCTCCTCCTGCCAGAGCGCGTCGAAGACCGCCGCAAGCCGGGCCTTCTCACGGTCGGTGCCGAGTGCCTGCGCATGGCCGACCGAGCCGGAATCCAGCCGAACCGTCGCCCGTGTCACCGTCACTTCGCCAAGATTGAAGGGCGCGCCGCCGCCGCCGATGCGCCCCCGCACCATCACCAGCCCGGTCTCCGGCCCGCGCACCGGATGCGCCGCAGGCTTTTGCGGCAACGCGTCCCAGACCGCCTGGAGTTCGCTGCGTTCCGCGCGCGCCAGCAGATCGGCGGCGCGCTTGCGCCCGGATGCCGTCTGTGACGCAGCGTCTTTCCTGTCCGCTGAGATCATCGCTGCTTCCTCTCAAATGTCTATTGATATAGACAACCATACAAGATATGCCTACGCTTAAATCGATGTCGTGACAAGCGTGTGACGTCGTCGGTTTGAAATGGCAGGACGGGGCGAATGGCGGGATTGAAACAGGTGCAAAGGCAGACTGGCGTGGCGCTCTGGCGCCAGATCGCCGACCGGATTCGCGAGGCGATCAGCAGCGGAGCCTATGACGAAACAGCCATGGTGCCGCCGGAAACGATCCTGGCGCAGCAATTCGGCGTCAACCGGCATACGGTGCGCAGCGCTTTGGCGGCGCTGGCGCAGGAGGGAATCGTGCGTGCGGTACAAGGTCGCGGCACGCTGATCGAGCGCAAGGAGCGGCTGAATTTCCCGATCACAAAGCGTACGCGCTTCAGCGCCGGCATCGGCGATCAGGCGCGTGAGATGCGCGGCCTTCTGCTCGATGAGGCGAAGGAGGAAGCAAGTTCCGAGATTGCCCGCTGGCTGGGCCTGAAGTCGGGAGAAGAGGTGATCCGGCTGGAAACCCTGCGCCATGCCGACAGGCGGCCGGTTTCAAAGGCGACGAGCTGGTTTCCCGCCATCCGCTTCGCCGGGATCGGTCAAGCCTACCGGAAGCATGAATCGATCACCAAGGCTTTCGCCGAACTCGGCCTGTCGGACTATATCAGAGCGACCACCGAGGTGACGGCCGCTCATGCGAGTGCCGCCGACATGGCCGACCTCGAACTCACCCCCGGCGCGATCCTGCTGATTACCAAGGCGATGAATACCGATCTTGACGGCGTGCCGGTACAATATTCGATCAGCCGCTTTGCGGCCGACCGGGTGCAGTTCACGATCGAGAACTGAGGCCCAGAATTGGAAGGCGTGCCAGCCGATTCCAGTGGCACGCCGTACCGAATTCAGTGCGCGCCGGACATGTCGCCGAGCACTTCCTTGGAGGCGACGGTGGAATCCGCCTTCAGCTTGTAGACCATCGGCACACCGGTCGCGAGGTTGAGGGCGAGCACGCCTTCTTTGCTCAGCTTGTCGAGCACCATGACAAGCGAGCGCAGCGAATTGCCGTGTGCGGCAACTAGCACCTTTTCGCCCCTGAGCACGCGCGGCAGGATTTCGGTGAGGTAATAGGGCCAGACGCGGGCGCCGGTGTCGCGCAGGCTTTCGCCGCCCGGAGGCGGCACGTCATAGGAGCGGCGCCAGACATGCACCTGTTCCTCGCCCCATTTGGCGCGCGCATCGTCCTTGTTGAGGCCGGAGAGATCGCCATAGTCGCGCTCGTTCAGCGCCTGGTCGCGGATCGTCTGGAGATCGGGCTGGCCGACCTTGTCGAGGACGAGCTTCAAGGTGTGCTGCGCGCGCACCAGCGCCGAGGTGTAAGCGACGTCGAATTTGATCCCGTATTCGGCCAGCGCCTCACCCCCGGCCTTGGCTTCCTGAATTCCGAGTTCGGTCAGATCGGGATCCTTCCAGCCGGTGAAGAGATTCTTCAGGTTCCAGTCACTCTGGCCGTGGCGAACGAGGACGAGGGTACCGCTCATGAATATGCCTCCGTAGTATCGTTATTGGGAAGAAAGCCCGAGCACGTCGAGCATGGAATAGAGACCCGGCTTCTTGTCGCGCGCCCAAAGGGCCGCCTTGATGGCGCCGCGCGCAAAGATCGAGCGGTCGGCCGCACTGTGCGACAGCGTGACGATTTCGCCTTCTCCCGCAAAAAGCACCGAATGCTCGCCAATGACGGAACCGCCGCGCAGCGTCGCAAAGCCGATCGTGCCCGCCTCGCGGGCGCCGGTATGGCCGTCGCGCACCCTGACCGATTTCGAGGCGAGTTCGATGCCGCGCCCCTTGGCCGCGGCCTCGCCGAACAGAAGGGCGGTGCCGGAAGGCGCATCCACCTTGTGCTTGTGGTGCATTTCCAGGATCTCGATATCCCAGTCGGCCGGCTCGAGCGCCCGTGCCGCCTGCTCGGCGAGCACGCTGAGCAGATTGACCCCGAGGCTCATATTGCCCGACTTGACGACGCGGGCGTGGCGGGCGGCGGCGGCGATCTTCGCGTTGTCCTCTGCCGAACAGCCGGTCGTGCCGATCACATGTACGATGCGCGCCTGCGCGGCGAGGCCCGAGAATTCCACGGTTGCGGCAGGCGAGGTGAAGTCGAGCACGCCTTCGGCATCGAGAAAGGCGTTGAGCGGATCGTCGCCGATAATGACGCCGGTCGGGCCGAGACCGGCGATCTCGCCGGCATCCTTGCCGATAAAGGGCGAGCCGGTGCGTTCGACCGCGGCATGCAGCCTCACGCCGTCGATCGAATGGATGAGCCGGATCAGCGTCTGCCCCATGCGCCCTGCCGCGCCGACCACCACCAGTTTCATCGCAGCATCGCTCATCTCAGTCTCACCAGCTCAGTGTGAATCGGAGGCCGAAGGCCTCTGCAGATTGTTGAGGCGAGCGTAAAGACCGTCGCTGACCTTCGCAAGCGTCTCGTGATTGCCTTGCTCGACGACACGGCCCTGCTGCATGACGACGATCTTGTCGGCGCGCACCACGGTCGAAAGCCGGTGGGCGATGACAACGACGGTGCGTCCGGTCATCGCCTCGTCGAGCGCCTTCTGAACCGCCGCCTCGGATTCGGTGTCGAGGGCCGACGTCGCCTCGTCGAGAAGCAGGATCGGCGCATTGCGCACCAGCGCACGCGCAATCGACAGCCGCTGGCGCTGGCCGCCCGAAAGCGTCACGCCGTTTTCGCCGACGGCCGTCTCGTAACCCTGCGGCTGTGCCGAGATGAAGTCATGCGCATAGGCAAGCCGGGCCGCTTCTTCCACCTCGGCATCCGTCGCCTCCGGCCGGCCGTAGCGGATATTGTCGCGGATCGTGCCCTCGAACAGATAGGGCTGCTGCGAGACATAGGCGAGCTGCTGGCGCAGCGACTTCTTGGTGATGTGGGCGATATCCTGCCCGTCGATCAGGATTTCGCCTTCGCGCGGATCGTAGAAGCGCGGAATGAGGCTGATGACGGTGGATTTGCCGGCGCCCGAGGGACCGACCAGCGCCGTGGTGGCGCCGCCCTCGGCGATGAAGCTCACGCCGCTGAGCACGCTCTCATTGCCGTAGGCGAAGGACACATTGCGGAATTCGATCCTCGCCTGCGTCACCGCCAGCGGCTTTGCATCCGGCAGGTCGCGCTGGCGCGGTTCCATGTCGAGCAGTTCGTAGATCATCCGCGCATTGACGACGGCACGCTCCATCTGCACCTGCAGGCGGGCAAGCCGGCGGGCCGGGTCATAGGCCAGCAGCAGCGCGGTCACGAAGGAGAAGAAGGCGCCCGGCGGCACATTGTAGTAGATCGAGCGGTAGGCGGCATAGGCAAGCACGCTGGCAACGGCAAAGCCTGCGAAACTCTCCGTCAGCGGAGAGGTGCGTTCGGACAGCCGGGCTATCCGGTTCGCCCGGTTTTCGGCGCCCGTGATGAGTTTGTTGACCTTGCGCTCCAGCTCCTCTTCCATCGTAAAGGCTTTGACGATGGCGATGCCCTGGATGGTCTCCTGCATGGCGCCGAGCACATGGCTGTTCAAATGCACCGCCTCGCGGGTCGCCGAGCGTAGCCGCTTGGAAACATAGCGCAGCGCATAAAGCAGCGGCGGCGCCATGATGAACACGGCAAGGCTGAGCAGCGGATCCTGGAGGATCATCACGCCGAGCAGCGAGATGAAGGTCAAGAGGTCGCGCACGGTCGAAGTGATCGTCAGGTTGAGCACGTCGCGGATGCCGCTGACGTTCTGGCTCACCTGCGCGGCGATATGGGCAGAGCGCGCCTCGCTGAAGAAGCCGACCGAAAGCGTCATCAGATGCGAATACAGCCGGCGCTGGTAACGCGCGACGATATTGTTGCCGACCTTGGAAAGCGCCACCGCCTGGCCGTAGCTCGCAAAACCACGCAGCACGAAGGCGATGAAGATCGAAAGACAGATGATCCAGACGACGTCGGCGCGGCGGTTGGCGAAGGCCTCGTCGATGATCGCCCGCATGATCCAGGCGGTAAACGCCGTCGAGAGCGCCACCACGATGAGACAGACAATCGCAAAGACATAGCCCCAGAGATGGTCGCGGCCGTTTTCAGCGATGATGCGCTTCAGGATGCCGGTTACGGTATCGCTGCTGACGCTCTGCGTTCTGCTTTCCGCCGCTTCCAAAAATGAGGTTTCCTGTCTCGGACCAAGCGCTCCGCGAAGGCGAGGCGCACTTTTGCCGGGGTCTATAAAGAGTTGGGACCGGTTTGGCTAGAGCGCCCAGGCGTCCGGATAGGACGCACCGGGGACGCTCTCTTTGCCGTGCGCGCCCGAGCCTAACGCCGCCAGCGGCGGCCCTCCGTCGAGACGCCGAAATTGGCCGGCATCCGGGCATAGGAGGAAAGCCCGGCAAGCGCTGCCAAGGGATGCGTCACCACATAGGTCGGGATGGTGCGAAGCAGGGCGGTATGCGGCGCCTTATCCTCGAAGGCCAAACGGAATTCCGGTTTCTTCAGCGCCGGGAGGATCTTCTGCGAGATGCCGCCCGAGAGATAGACGCCGCCGCGCGCCATGAACACCATCGCCATGTCGCCCGCCACGCGGCCGAGATAGGTGGCAAACAGCGAGACGGTCTCGACGGCCGCCTTGTCGCTGCCGGCAAGCGCGTGCGAGGTGATGTCGGCGGGATCCTTCATCGTCGGCTTGAGGCCGTCGACCACGCAGATGGCGTTATAGAGGTTGACGAGACCGCGCCCGCAGAGAATCTGCTCGGCCGAAACACGCCCCTCGATCGTCTCGATATGCGGGAAGAGCTGATAGTCGCGCTTGCTGCGCGGCCCGAGATCGATATGACCACCTTCGCCGGGAACCGGGATCCAGCTGTGCTGGGCATGCACCAGCCCGCCGACGCCGAGGCCGGTGCCCGGTCCGAGCACGACGCGCGACGCGATCATGTCGCCGGTGGCGTCGCCGATGCGTTCGCGGTTCTCGTCCGAAAGGGCGGCGACGGCCAGCGCTTGCGCCTCGAAATCGTTGACGACGAGCACGTCCTCGATGCCGAGGCCTTCGATCATCGTCTTTGGCCGCACCACCCAGTCGCAATTGGTCAGCGGGATCTCGTCGTCGTTGATCGGGCCGGCGACGGCAAGGATCGCCGAGCGCGGCTGCACGGCTGTTTTGTCGAGCACGCCTTTCTGGATCGCTTCGTCGATGGTGGTGAAATCAGCCGTGCGCACGTTCGGAAACTGCTTCGGCTCGGCATAGGCATCGGTCAGGATGGAGAAGCGGGCATTGGTGCCGCCGATATCGCCGATCAGGATCGGGAAAGGCAGCGGAGCGGTGCTGTTGTTCGGTTTTGGCATGGCCGGTTCCGTGCTGATCAGGCTTCGAGTGTGGGAAGAAGTTTTATAGCGGTCGCGTGGTTGAGCGCCATCGGAATATCGTAAACGATGGCGAGCCGCATCAGCGCCTTAACGTCGACATCGTGTGGCATCGGCGTCAAGGGGTCGACGAAGAAGATCAGGGCGCCGACCTCGCCGGTCGAAATCAGCGCGCCGATCTGCTGGTCGCCGCCGAGCGGTCCGCTTTTTAGCCTCGTGACGTCGAGATCGGGGGCGGCGTCGAGCACCCGCCCGCCAGTCGTGCCGGTGGCGACGATCTTCCAGCGGGAGAGAATGTCCCGGTTGGCGCGGGCGAAGTCCGCCATGTCGTCCTTCTTCTGGTCATGCGCAATCAATGCAAGGCATTTACCGCCGGCCATCAACCCCTCCGCCCAAGCAATTCAATCGATTTGACCGCTTCTATACCAAGAATTTGCGATTTGAAAGACAAGGCGCCGGTGCTCCTTATTGGATCGCCGGCTTGTCGTTCGGAACCGGGCCGACATCGGGCAGTTCTCCGTCGGCATCGGCAGCGGGCTCCGCTGCCGGAGCGGCGGTGAGGGCGCTTGCGGCCGAAGGCCCGCCATAGGTGGCGGCCTGCATCGAGGCGACGGAAGCGGCATCGAGCACGGCGGCGCAGGCCTTCGGCAGGTCGGAGACCATCATCTCGCGCGGCGGCTTCGGCGGCTTGGCGCCGGGCTTCGGCGGTTTCGGCGGCGCCCAGGGCGCCGGCGTGAACCACCAGGCGAGCGACTTGTCGCAGCCGTCGCCGGCGGCAACAGGGGGCTGCGGTGTGCATCCGGCCGCGCCGGCCGGGCATTTGATGCGGATGTGGAAATGCGAGTCATGGCCGTATTCCGGCCGGAGCTTGCCGAGATTGGTGCGGTCGCCCGTCCAAGTATCGCACATCTTCTTCTTGATCGCCGGATTGACGAAGATACGCTCCACCTCGGGATAGCTTGCCGCCAGCATCAACAGCCGCGCCCGCGATGGCGTCCACACCTTGGGGTCGACGGTCAGGAACTTGTCCTTCTGCAGCATCGAGGTGAAGGGCAGATCCTCGCGCTCCTGCGCCGTCATGCGGCGCGCCGGCATCGGCGTAAACCAGACATCGGCATCGAGGCCGATCTGATGCGAGGCGTGACCGTTCAACATCGGCCCGCCACGCGGCTGCGCGATGTCGCCGACGAGCAGGCCCGGCCAGCCGGCATATTTGGCGCCATCCTCAGAAAGACGCTCGAGCAACGCGATCATTGCCGGATTGCCCCAGCGGCGGTTGCGCGAAAGCCGCATTGCCTCCCAGGTCGGTCCGTCGGTCGGCAGCGCCACCGCACCCGTCATACAGCCTTTCGCGTAAAACCCGATTGGCTGCGCCGGCCCCTGCGTCGGCAGGCCGACGGCGCCGAACTGCCCCTTGGCGCTGCCCGGGCTCGGGGTCTTCTGCTCCGCGCCGACGTCGCCGGCGGCAAGGCTTGCGCCGATTGCGCCGGCAAGCGTCAGTTTGCCGAATGTCCTGAAAGCCTGAGCGAAGCCGAAAGCCATACTATTCCCTTGAACCGCTGCCGAAGTGATTTGCGATCGAATCTAT
Source organism: Rhizobium sp. BT04 (assembly GCF_030053135.1). Taxonomy (NCBI): domain Bacteria; kingdom Pseudomonadati; phylum Pseudomonadota; class Alphaproteobacteria; order Hyphomicrobiales; family Rhizobiaceae; genus Rhizobium; species Rhizobium sp. BT04. The sequence continues at coordinate 3,220,078 of NZ_CP125652.1, forward strand.
CGTGAAAAGCGATTTTGGTGAATCGATGATTTGGCGGGTAGGCGCAGGATGCGGTGGTGACAGATCAACGTGGCGGCTCAGGGGGCTCGAAGAGGCGACGCCTTGACGAGGACCCAATGGCTCAAAATTTCGCGCACCCGGCAAAAACCAAACTCTCTCCTGTTTTTCGCCCGTATTTTTCGTATTGTCGAACCCATCAATAATCAGGGGAAAGCGTGAATGGCGGCTCTGTGGTCGAAGATCGGTTTGTTTCTATCGCTTGCGGGCGTGCTCGTTCCGCTCTCGTCGATGGCTGAGGATCAGGAGTTCCGCATCGGAAGCTCGGTCGTCAGCGGGATGAAGTACAAGCCGGGCTTTGCGCATTTCGACTACGTCAATCCCGATGCTCCGAAAGGCGGAGACCTGCGCCTCTCCGCAAGCGGCGCCTTCGATACCTTCAACCCGCTGCTTGCCAAAGGCCAGGCGGCAGTGGGCTTGACGCTCGTTTACGACACGTTGATGAAGCCCGCCGACGACGAGCTCCTCGTCTCCTACGGTCTGCTTGCCGAGGGATTGTCTTTTCCCACCGACGTCTCGAGCGCGACCTTCCGCCTGCGCAAGGAAGCGAAATGGGCGGATGGTCAGCCGGTAACGCCCGAGGATGTCATCTTCAGTCTGGATAAGACGAAGGAACTAAATCCCCTCACGGCAAACTATTACCGCCACGTTGCGAAGGCCGAAAAGACCGGCGATCGCGACGTAACCTTCACCTTCGACGAGAAGAACAACCGGGAGCTCCCGAATATTCTCGGCCAGTTGGTGATCGTGCCGAAACATTGGTGGGAGGGGCAGGGACCGGACGGCAAGCCACGCGATATCTCAAAGACGACCCTCGAGCCCGTGATGGGTTCTGGACCCTACAAGATTGCTGCCTTCTCGCCGGGCGCGACAATCCGCTATGAGCTACGTGACGACTATTGGGGCAAGGACCTCAATGTGAATGTCGGCCAAAACAATTTCCGCAACGTTATCTACACGTATTTCGGCGATCGGGATGTCGAGTTCGAGGCCTTTCGCGCCGGCAACAGCGACTACTGGCAGGAAACCACGGCTGCCCGTTGGGCGACGGGATATGATTTTCCCGCGGTGAAGGAAGGACGTGTGAAAAAAGAGGAGGTTGCAAACCCGCTGCGCGCCACCGGCATCATGCAGGCTCTCGTGCCCAACATGCGACGTGACCTCTTCAAGGACATCAGGGTCCGCGAGGCGCTGAACTATGGTCTGGATTTCGAAGAGTTGAACCGCACCGTTGCCTTTAACAGTTACAAACGCATCGACAGCTATTTCTGGAATACCGAACTCGCCTCCTCCGGCCTGCCGCAGGGTAGAGAACTGGAAATTCTGCAGGGCATGAAGGATAAGGTGCCCGCAGAAATCTTCACCACGCCCTATACCAATCCCGTCGGCGGCGATCCGCAGAAGAGCCGCGATAACCTCCGCAAGGCGATTGCGCTTTTCAAAGAAGCCGGCTGGGAGATCAAGGGCAATCGCATGGTCAACCCCAAGACCGGCCAGCCGATGAGTTTCGAGATCCTGTTGTCGAGCCCCATGTTGGAGCGCTGGGCGGTGCCCTATGCCAACAATCTCAGGAAAATCGGCATAGATGCGCGGATCCGGACAGTCGACGCCTCGCAATCTGTCAACCGTGAACGCAGCTTCGACTACGATATGATCTGGAATGTCTGGGCGGAGACCATGAATCCGGGCAACGAACAAGCCGACTATTGGGGATCCGGTTCGGTCAATCAGCAGGGTTCCCGCAATTATGCCGGCATTGCCAACCCCGCCGTTGATGAGCTCATTCGCATGGTCATCTTTGCGCCGAACCGAGAGGAGCAGGTCGCGGCGATCAAGGCCATGGATCGCGTATTGCTAGCAAATCACTACGTCATCCCGCTGTTTTACCGTAATACCTATAACATCGCCTATTGGAACACGGTCACGCATCCGGCCGAGTTTCCGGCTTACGGCCTTGGCTTCCCGGATGCCTGGTGGTCCACCTCGGCAAAATGAGCGGGCTTGCAATGCAGGGGCCCTCGGCTCCAAATGGCACAAGCGAATCACGACAAGCCGGCAGGACCGGCAAGGGAAGGCTGGCGGATTGAGCGGCATGAGACTGGACGGCAGGCACACAAGAAAAACATTCCCGGAGGCTGAAGGCTGATGGGCGCCTATATCCTTCGCCGCCTGCTTCTGATGATCCCGACCATCGTCGGCATCATGGCCATCTCTTTCATCGTCATTCAGTTCGCCCCCGGCGGTCCCGTCGAGCAGGTGATCGCCCAATTGACCGGCCAGGCCGACAGTGCTGACCAGCGCCTGTCCGGCGGTGGTGATCTTCTCGGCGGCGGCGGCAGTGACGAAGGCTCCAGATATCGCGGTGCCCAGGGGCTCGATCCGGAACTGATTGCCAAGCTCGAAAAGCAATTCGGCTTCGACAAGCCGCCACTGACCCGTTTCGGCGAGATGATGTGGAATTACATCCGCTTCGATTTCGGCGAGAGCTTCTTCCGCAATACCTCGGTGCTCGAACTCGTCAAGGAGAAGCTGCCGGTGTCGATCTCGCTCGGCATCTGGATCCTGATCTTCTCCTATGCCATCTCCATCCCGCTCGGCATCCGCAAGGCGGTCAAGGATGGATCGACCTTCGATGTCTGGACGTCGGGCGTCATCGTCGTCGGCTATGCCGTGCCGAGCTTCCTCTTCGGCATTCTGCTGATCGTGCTTTTCGCCGGCGGCTCCTTCTACGACTGGTTTCCGCTGCGCGGCCTGGTTTCGGACAATTTCGACCAGCTGGCCTGGTGGCAGAAGCCGCTCGACTATTTCTGGCACCTCACCTTGCCGCTGATCTCGCTTTCGCTCTCCGCCTTCGCGACGACGACGCTGCTCACCAAGAACTCCTTCATCGAGGAGATCAAGAAGCAATATGTCGTCACCGCCCGCGCCAAGGGCCTGAACCAGCGGCAGGTGCTCTACGGCCATGTCTTCCGCAATGCTATGCTGATCATCATCGCCGGTTTTCCCGGCGCCTTCATCTCCGCCTTCTTCACCGGCTCGCTGCTGATCGAAAACATCTTCTCGCTGGATGGCCTCGGCCGCCTCGGTTATCTCTCGGTCGTCAATCGCGACTACCCGATCGTCTTTGCCACGCTCTACATCTTCTCGCTGCTCGGCCTGGTCGTCAGCCTGATTTCCGACCTGATCTACACCTGGATCGATCCGCGCATCGATTTCGAGCGGAGGGATGTCTGATGGACGCCGCCGCAAATCCCGCCGTCACGACGCCGGTCAAGCCGCCGCGCAAGGGTCTGCTGTCGCCGACCAACATCCGCCGCTGGCAGAATTTCCGGGCGAACGGCCGCGGTTACTGGTCGCTGTGGCTGTTCCTGCTGCTGTTCGTCCTCAGCCTGTTTGCCGAATTCCTCGCCAATGACCGGCCGATCATTGCCTCCTACAAGGGCGAAATCCTGTTTCCCGTTTTGGTCGACTATCCCGAGGAGAAGTTCGGTGGCTTCCTGGCCGAGACCGACTACCGCTCCTCGATCATCGCCGATGAGATCAATGCCAATGGCTGGATGATCTGGCCGCCGATCCGCTATTCCTACCGCTCGGTCAATTCCAACATTCCGCATTCGGCCCCCACCGCCCCCTTCTGGCTGATGACCAAGGAGGAGCGCTGCGCCGGTTATCCGCAAGGCGTGAACGATCCGGATTGCACGCTCGGCAATCTCAACTGGCTCGGCACTGACGATCAGGCGCGCGACGTGCTGGCCCGCGTCATCTACGGTTTCCGCATATCCGTGCTCTTCGGCCTGGTGCTGACCATCTGCTCGGCAATCATCGGTGTGACGGCAGGCGCGGTGCAGGGCTATTTCGGCGGCTGGACCGATCTGCTGTTGCAGCGCTTCATCGAGATCTGGTCGTCGATGCCGGTGCTTTACATCCTGCTGATCATCGCCGCACTGCTGCCGCCCGGCTTCTTCGTGCTGCTCGGCATCATGCTGCTCTTCTCCTGGGTCGGCTTCGTCGGCGTCGTGCGCGCCGAATTTCTGCGCGCCCGCAATTTTGAATATGTCCGCGCCGCCCGCGCGCTCGGCGTCAATAATCGCACCATCATGTGGCGCCACCTGTTGCCCAATGCCATGGTCGCGACGCTCACCTTCCTGCCCTTCATCCTCTCCGGCTCGATCACCACGCTGACTTCGCTCGATTTCTTGGGCTTCGGCATGCCGCCGGGCTCTCCTTCGCTCGGCGAGATGATCGCCCAGGGCAAGAGCAACCTGCAGGCGCCCTGGCTCGGGCTGACGGCCTTTTTCGCCATGTCGATCATGCTGTCCCTGCTGATCTTCATCGGCGAAGCCGTGCGCGATGCCTTCGATCCGAGAAAGACGTTCCAATGAGTGACATGACAGAAACGCTGCTCTCCGTCCGCGATCTCTCGGTTGCCTTTCACCAGGGCGGTGAGACTTCGCTGGCCGTCGATCACATCTCCTTCGACATCGCCAAGGGCGAGGTCGTGGCGCTCGTCGGCGAATCCGGTTCCGGCAAGTCGGTTTCGGCCAATTCGATCCTGCGGCTTCTGCCTTATCCCTCGGCAAGCCATCCCTCCGGTGAAATCCTGTTCAAGGGCAAGGACCTGTTGAAGGCGTCGGAGCGGGCGTTGCGCGAGGTGCGCGGCAACGACATCACCATGATCTTCCAGGAGCCGATGACTTCGCTCAATCCGCTTCATTCGATCGAAAAGCAGATCGCCGAAATCCTGGCGCTGCACCAGGGCCTCACCGGCCAGCCGGCGCGTGAGCGCGTGCTGGAATTGCTGAACCAGGTCGGAATCCGCGAGCCGGAAAAGCGCTTGAAGGCCTATCCGCATGAACTGTCAGGCGGCCAGCGCCAGCGCGTCATGATTGCCATGGCACTTGCCAACCGGCCGGAATTGCTGATCGCCGACGAGCCGACCACGGCACTCGACGTTACCGTGCAGGCGCAGATCCTTGAGCTGCTGCGGCAGTTGAAGGCCATGCACGGCATGTCGATGCTGTTCATCACCCATGATCTCGGCATCGTCCGCAAATTCGCCGATCGCGTCTGCGTCATGACCAAGGGCAGGATCGTCGAAACCGGAACCGTCGAGGACGTCTTCACCAACCCGAAGCACGAATACACCCGCCACCTTCTCGCCTCCGAACCGCGCGGCGAGCCGCCGCTGGCCGATCCGTCGAAGCCGGTGGTGATGGAAGGGTCTGACATTCGCGTCTGGTTCCCGATCAAGGCTGGGTTGATGCGCCGTGTCGTAGATCACGTCAGGGCGGTCGACGGCATCGACCTTTCGCTGCGCGCCGGCCAGACGCTCGGCGTCGTCGGCGAATCCGGTTCAGGCAAGACCACGCTCGGCCTGGCGCTCACCCGGCTGATCTCCTCGCAAGGGCGGATCGCCTTTGTCGGTAAGGATATAGCCGGCTATTCGTTCAGCGAGATGCGGCCGCTGCGCAACCAGCTGCAGGTGGTCTTCCAGGATCCTTATGGATCGCTCAGTCCGCGCATGTCGGTCGGCGATATCGTCGCCGAAGGGTTGAAGGTGCATGAGCGCGCACTGACATCGGAAGAGCGGGACCAGCGCGTCTGCTGGGCGCTGGAGGAGGTGGGTCTCGATCCCATGACCCGCTGGCGTTATCCGCACGAGTTCTCCGGCGGCCAGCGCCAGCGCATCGCCATTGCCCGGGCCATGGTGCTGAAGCCGCGCTTCGTCATGCTCGACGAGCCGACCTCCGCGCTTGATATGAGCGTGCAGGCCCAGGTGGTCGATCTGCTGCGCGATCTGCAGCAGAAGCACGATCTCGCTTATCTCTTTATCAGCCACGACCTGAAGGTGGTGAAGGCGCTCGCCAACGACGTCATCGTCATGCGTTTCGGCAAGGTGGTGGAACAAGGACCGTCCGCGGAAATCTTCCGTGCGCCGAAGGACGATTACACCAGGGCGCTGATGGCCGCCGCCTTCAACATCGAGGCGGTGCCGACGCCCGCCGTGCAGCAGTAAAGTTGATCATGCCCACACCTCCTCCCGTTCTCGTCGATATCAAGTTCAATCCGGAAGGCGTCGCCCGCGTTTTGAAGACGGCCTTTGCCGATCGCGGCAGCGTCAATCTCGCCGATCCCGCCAACGGGAAGCGTGATCTCAGCCGTCTCGAATACGCGCTTGTCTGGAAGCCGGACGCCGACCTTTTCGCGCGGGCGCCGAACCTCAAGGCGATTTTCTCGGGCGGCGCCGGCGTCGACCATATTATCGGCATGGACGGCCTGCCCGAGATCCCGATCGTGCGTTTCGTCGACCGCAGCCTGACGACCCGCATGAGCGAATGGGTGGTCATGCAATGCCTGCTGCATCTGCGCGGGCAATATGCCCATGACAGCCATCAGCGGCGGCGTGAGTGGGCCAAGCTGACCGCGCCGGAAGCGGCGGAGGTCACGGTCGGCGTCATGGGTCTCGGTGTTCTCGGGCTGGATGCGGTCGCCAAGCTGAAGGTGATGGGTTTCAACGTCATCGGCTGGTCGCGCACCCGCAAAGACATCGACGGCGTCGAAACCTTCGATGCCGGCGGGTTGGACAGCTTCCTCGGCAAGACCGACATCCTCGTCGGCCTGCTGCCGCTGACGCCGGAGACGACGGGATTCTATGATAGCGGGCTATTCAAAAAGCTCCGCAGCAACGGCGCGCTCGGAATGCCGGTCTTCATCAATGCCGGCCGCGGCAAGAGCCAGGTCGAGGCCGATATCGTTTCCGCCATCCGCAGCGGTACGCTGGGCGGTGCTTCCCTCGATGTCTTCGAGGTGGAGCCGCTTGGCCCCGACAACCCGTTGTGGGAATTGGAGAACGTCTTCATCACGCCGCACGACGCGGCAGTCTCTGAAGAAAACGCGCTATTCCGTCATGTCGAGGCGCAGATCGCCCGTTTCGAGCGCGGCGAGCCGCTGCAATTCGTGGTCGACCGCGCCGTCGGCTACTAGAGCCTTTCCGGGTTAGATTGAAGCATTCTGCCGGGCATCTTTGCCCTGACGCAAAGATGCCCGGCCCACCGGCCGCACCGCTTCGCCATGCGAAGCGACTAGCGCGTCCGGCGATTTTAAGTCTTGCAGATTTGCCAGGCAAATCTGCGGGAGGGTTGGCTGAAACGGGCCGGCTGATCGACCGGCCGGCTTGGCCGTAGAGCTGGGCTACGACGCGCGCCGGCCGGTCGACCATCCGACTCCGTTTGAGCCAACAGAATGCTGCAATCTAATCCGGAAAGGCTCCAAAACCCCGGGGGAACCTTCCCGACACCCACCCGTTTCTTCTGCGGAATTCTTTGGGGCCGGATCGGCCCGTCAAGGCAGCGGAAGGAGACGATGATGGCGCATCAGACGGAAACACGCTGGGAAAAGTCCGACGGCAAGCTTCATCGCGAAGAGCAGATCCCGCCGGTGAAGGCAAGGCAGGGGCGGACGGGTTATCGCGTCCTGCTGGTGCTGCTTGCCGCACTGGTGCTCGCTTTCGTGGTCTGGATACCGGTTGAGATCTGGGGCAAGCGCGAAGCAAATGAGGTGGCGCCACAGCAGCCCGGCCAGCAGCTACAGTCGCAGCGGCCTGATGCGGCGCCTGCGCCAACGCTCCAGAACGGCATTGCGGTTCCCACAGAGACTGAGAATACCGCCCCGGCCGCCTCCGGCGTCACGCCTGCAACCCCGGCTCAACCTGCCGCGCCGGCGCAATGAGCGTCGGCAGATGATTTCCCGCATCCCGCCGCCGTACCGCGGCGGGATGTTTATTGATTTGTCTGGACTTTCTCTGCCGATTTTTCGATAAGAAGGCGCACGAGCCGGTTTCGTGTGCCGGCCCCGCACTTGGCAGCACTCGGGAACTTGGCAGCACCTGACCGGAGTGGACAGGGGCAGGAATCTCATGGCCAGGACCGATATCGCAAGACGCGTCTACAATCACGCTTGGAAGCTCGATCCGATCGTCCGCAGCCTGATCGATACCGACTTCTACAAGCTGCTGATGCTGCAGATGATCTGGAAGCTCTATCCCGACGTGAACGCGTCCTTTACCCTCATCAACCGCACCAAGCGCGTGCGCCTCGCCGATGAGATCGACGAAGGCGAATTGCGCGAACAGCTCGATCACGCCCGCACGCTGAAACTCTCCAAGAAGGAGATGATCTGGCTGGCGGGTAACAGCTTCTACGGTCGCGCCCAGATCTTCGAGCCGGAATTCCTCGCCTGGCTTTCCAACTTCCAGCTTCCCGAATACGAGCTGTCGAAGAAGGACGGGCAATATGTACTGGATTTCCATGGGGCCTGGAAGGAAACCACCATGTGGGAGATCCCGGCGCTTGCCATCGTCAACGAGCTCAGGTCGCGCTCGGCGATGAAGGCGCTCGGTCCCTTCACCCTCGATGTGCTCTATGCCCGCGCCAAGGCGAAGATGTGGTCGAAGGTCGAACGGCTGAAGGAACTGCCGGGCTTGCGCATCTCCGATTTCGGCACCCGCCGCCGTCACAGTTTCCTCTGGCAGCGCTGGTGCGTCGAGGCGCTGAAGGAGGGCATCGGCCCGGCCTTTACCGGCACCAGCAACGTATTGCTGGCGATGGATTCCGATCTCGAAGCCGTCGGCACCAATGCCCACGAGCTGCCGATGGTGGCTGCCGCCCTTGCGCAAACCGACGAGCAGCTGCGCAATGCGCCCTACAAGATCCTGCGCGACTGGAACAAGCTCTATGGCGGCAACCTGCTGATCGTACTGCCGGATGCTTTCGGTACTGCTGCTTTCCTGCGCGACGCGCCGGAATGGGTCGCCGACTGGACCGGCTTCCGTCCGGACAGTGCCCCGCCGATCGAAGGCGGTGAAAAGATTATCGATTGGTGGAAGAAGATGGGTCGCGATCCGCGCCAGAAGCTGCTGATTTTCTCCGACGGCCTCGATGTCGACGCTATCATCGATACCTACCGGCATTTCGAAGGCCGCGTGCGCATGAGCTTCGGCTGGGGCACCAACCTGACCAACGATTTTTCCGGCTGCGCGCCGACCGAAATTTCCGGCCTCAACCCGATCTCCATCGTCTGCAAGGTCAGCGACGCCAACGGCCGCCCGGCGGTGAAGCTCTCCGACAATCCGCAGAAGGCGACCGGCGAACCGGCAGAGGTCGAGCGCTATCTGAAATTCTTCGGCGCCGAAGACAGGATCGATCAGACCGTTCTGGTGTAGGTCCGCGACGAGGCGCCGCCCTCCCGTGGCGCATTGCCATGTCCCGCCATCGCATCCTCGATCGACCAGCCGAATCGCCAGGCGTCGAACATCGAGTACCATTCCTGGAAATCGGCAATCGGCAGGACATCCGGTTTCGACATCGGATTGTCGTCCAGGCTGCGGCCGCGCGCGCGGTCCCGCACGCCACGCTCCTGCATCTCCAGCAGATTCTCGAACATTATCACCCCCCGGGTCCTATCCGATAGCTTTATGCAAGCATGCTAATAAAGCATTGTCGAGTCCGGATTCGATAATTCGGGTTTTTCACAGGATTAGCCCCAATGCGCTAATTCAGGGGTGACCGGCCCCGGTACCATCCCATGTCGGTCAGACAAGGGAGCTTGCTGGCGCCTGAAAGCCGCTCGGGCGTTTCGGCATCATGCTCCACAAACACCTTGTGACGGGGAGGCTCGGCTTCCTGGCTGGGGTCCGCCGCCAAGCCTCCCGGCTGGCCGACCTTGAACAAGCCGGCAGCGCCGACACGTTGCCGCGTTCCGGCCGGTGCGATCCAACCAAGATGTCATCGATGGCTAACGGCCGGTTAATATCCACCGGACCTGTTCCGATCCAGTGCATCCTGCATCGTCGGCCGGCAGCGTCCCTCGGCTTTTCAGGCCGCCAGTCTGCGAAACCGGGTTCTGATCCGGTCGAGGTAATAGTGGCCGGGAGACGGCGCTGCCGTCATCGCATGGACTTCCGAGGAGGGAACGCCCGCAAACAGACGCTCCTCGCCATTCTTGAAACAAATCCTGAGCCGCCCGTCGTCCTGGCTGAAATAGACGGATTTGATGATCTTCGACTTTATCGAAAGTTCTTCCACCTGTTTTACCTCTGTTTTTTGGTTTGGCAGAACCTAAACCCAAACGTGCAAAGACACGGTGAAGCCGCATGGTAAAAAATCAGGAATCTTGCGAGAGTCGTCACCTCAGGGTTCGCTTGATCCCCCTTCCCTGCACAAACTTGGTGGAACAGACTCGGGCGTTTGACAGCGTGATCTTTTAATGACGATATCTTCGATCCAGAGGCGAGGGATGGCAGGGGTGCAATGCTAGGTGAAACGATTTCCTTTATAAGACGTAATCTGTCTTTTGCGTGTGTTTTTGTTGCAATCGGTTGCGCGGTCGTCGCTTTTGAGGATTACAGCGGTCGAGGCGGCAGTAGTTCGACGCGGTATTTTATTGTTCTCTATTTTGGATATTGCGTTCAGAGTGCAATATTAAATGGAGACGGGAAAGTATTAGGCCTCAACAGCGGAGGCATGGGCGGCATCGGTGGCTACATCTGGAAAAACCTGCTCATCATGCTCGCCGTGATGGGAGTCGGGGTCGGCCTCCCCATCGCATTGGGTGCCGCGTCCTTTTCGAGGGACGTATTCCTGCTCCTATGCCTTGCGGTGATTGCAATCGTCTATCCGCTGCTCCTTGCCCTTGTCGGAACTTGGCCCACTGCCGGAATTGCGGGTTCGAAGAGCGGGCTTGCCGATGCTTTGAGCAGGGGACGATATGGTTTAGTTCCGACCTTTCTGCGCCTGTTTGCCGGTCTTGTTCTTCCCTTCGTTGCTGCCTTCATATTGATAACGGCAGCGGCATCGATGTCATACGAAGCCGATAGCGTCTTTCAGGGCGGAAAACTAAACCTGATCGCTTTGGCGTTGCTGGTGATCTCTCAATCCGCGTCGACATTTGGAATATGCTATGTTTCAATTGTTCTGGCTCGCAAATTCCAGATTTCCGAAAGAGGGCCTCTAGGGGGTGCCGTCTCAGCGGCAAATGTCTCGGAGGTATTCGAATAGAGTCTGGCTGTCCTCACGCTGATCCCTCCGGTCGCATCGGCGACCGTCCGGTTAATTAGCTTTCGGCCGCTCAAGTCGCCTTCCCACTTTCAGCCTGGTGTCGATCACTACTGCCCGTGGTTGGAAGGGAACAGGTTCCTTCTGACGCACAGCTACGGGTCGTTGATCGCCGTGGATCTCGGCCGGGGTGCAGAGTTTCGGCTGCCGCATGCAATTGGATTCTTGCGAGAGATTTGAGGGCCTCGCTAAAGAGAGAAAGCAGCAATGGTTTTAACGAAAATGGCGGACAGGGTGGGATTCGAACCCACGGTACGCTTTCACGTACACACGCGTTCCAGGCGTGCGCCTTAAACCACTCGGCCACCTGTCCTTTTTTGGCGTTCGCGCCCGGAGAGGAGCAAATCGTCGGAACGGCGCGATATATACCGATGAATTTTTGTCGATCAACCGAAATCTAACAGTTTTTTGACTTCTTCCGATAAAACTCGCCTCCGCCCGTCCATTGTGCTTCACCTCAGCGACGACTATGTAATTCTCAAGGTGGAGAATGGCGCGGCCGGCCGGGATTGTCCGGCAAATCGAAGCGTCGGAGGAATTGATGCGTTTCCTGTTGCGTCTGGCGAGTCTTGTCGCGCTTGCGGCGGCCGTTATTGCCGGGACCATCGATTCGATCCAATCGGTTGCGGCCTCCGCCGTGGTGATGACGCCGATCTCCGATGCCTGGCAGGATGTCAGCCCGGCAACCCTGACCTCGCTGCAATCCTCGCTTTCCTATTATATCCACCCGCGTTTCTACACCTTCATCTTCCAATGGCTGATGCTCCAGCCGGCCTTTGCGGTTTTCCTGGTGATCGCGCTGCTTCTCTGGATGATCGGCTACAAGAAGCCGCCGGTGACCGGTCGTTTCACGGCATAGGGGTCGCTTTATCGCATAGGGAAGCGGATTTTGCCGCCGCGGCCCGGCCGGGATCCGATCGGCGTCCAATGTTTCCATAAGCCCCCACATGGCTGTCGGATTGGCTGGAATTTTGGCATCCAGGCGGCAGAAACGTCTAAAAATCAGCCCCGACGAATGGATTTTCGGCAATCCCTGCAAATCTTTACCGCCTGAAAAATTTCTGGTGAATTTTTCCGTGAGCCATGCAAGGATGCGCGCAGCCAGGCCTCCGGGGGGAGGTCGGTGGTTCCGCAGACATGTCCGAAAAGGGCTTGCGGGAGGACCCCTAACGAATAGCAACAACAGGGCTGCACAATGAAAAAATCCCTTCTCACTCTCCTTGCCGTGGCTGCCATGTCGACGACGGCGCTTGCCGCCGATGTCAAGCCGGCGCTGGTTTACGGCACCGGCGGGAAGTTCGATAAGTCTTTCAACGAAGCGGCCTATAACGGCGCCGAAAAATTCAAGGCCGAGACCGGCATCGCCTATCGCGATTTCGAGCCGACGGGCGACACCCAGGGCGAACAGGCCATCCGCAACTTCGCAAGCCGCGGTTTCAATCCGGTGGTTGCCGTATCCTTCGCCTGGACTTCGGCGATCGAGAAGGTCGCGGCTGAGTTCCCGGATACCAAGTTTATCATCGTCGACTCCGTCGTCGACAAGCCGAACGTCCGCTCGGTGGTCTACAAGGAAGAAGAAGGCTCCTACCTCGTCGGCATTCTCGCCGGCATGGCATCGAAATCAGGCAAGGTCGGCTTTGTCGGCGGCATGGATATTCCGCTGATCCGCAAGTTCGAATGCGGTTACGAGCAGGGTGCGCGCGCTGCCAAGGCCGATGTCGAAGTTTTCCAGAACATGACCGGCACCACGGGCGCGGCCTGGAATGACCCGGTTCGCGGCGGCGAACTCACCAAGAACCAGATCGACCAGGGCGCCGATGTCATTTACGCGGCAGCCGGCGCCACCGGCCTTGGCGTTCTGCAGACTGCCGCCGACAACAAGAAGCTGTCGATCGGCGTCGATTCCAACCAGAACCATCTTCATCCGGGTTCGGTCCTGACCTCGATGGTCAAGCGCGTCGACCTCGCCGTCTACAACGCCTATAACGACACCAAGAACGACAAGTTCACCGCTGGTGTCCAGGCGCTCGGCGTCAAGGAAGACGGTGTCGGTGCTGCGATCGACGACAACAACAAGTCGCTGATCACGCCGGAAATGCAGGCTGCCGTCGACAAGGCCAAGGCCGATATCATCGCGGGGACCGTCAAGGTTCACGACTATACCTCGGACAATGCTTGCCCGAAGTGAACCGCGCCCTGATGTAATCGACGATTGAGATCGGGCGTATGGCGGAGGGGATTTTCGCCATACGCCCTTTTCTTATTTGGAGCCTGCTGTGACAGATAAGCCCGCTATCGAGCTTGTCGGCATCGATAAGAAATTCGGTGCCGTCCATGCCAACAAGGACATCAACCTTACCGTTGCCAAGGGGACGATCCACGGCATCATCGGCGAAAACGGCGCCGGCAAATCGACGCTGATGTCGATCATCTATGGTTTCTACCATGCCGACAGCGGCGAGATTCGCGTCAACGGCAATCCGGTCACCATCCGTGACAGCCAGGCGGCGATCGCCACCGGCATCGGCATGGTGCATCAGCATTTCATGCTGGTCGATAATTTCACCGTGCTTGAGAACATCATGCTCGGCGCTGAAGGCGGCATGCTGCTGGCGAGAGGCGTGGCCTCGGCCCGTGCCGAACTCAAGCGGCTGGAAACGGAATACGGCCTCGAGGTCGATCCGGACGCGCTGATCGAAGAGCTTCCGGTCGGCCTGCAGCAGCGCGTCGAAATTCTGAAGGCCATGTATCGCGGCGCCGAGATCCTGATCCTCGATGAGCCCACGGGCGTGTTGACGCCGGCTGAAGCCGATCACCTTTTCCGCATCCTCAAGGTGCTGCGCGACCAGGGCAAGACGATCATCCTCATCACCCACAAGCTGCGCGAGATCATGGCGATCACCGATACGGTTTCCGTCATGCGCCGCGGCGAGATGGTCGCCACCCGCAAGACGGCGGAAACGACGGTGGAGGAGCTTGCCGAGCTGATGGTCGGCCGCCGTGTGCTGCTGCGCGTGCAGAAGGGTGAAGCCAACCCGGGCGCCGCCGTGCTCTCCGTCCGCAACCTCTCGGTCAAGGACAATCGCGGCGTCACCATGGTCGACAATGTCTCCTTCGACGTGCGCGCCGGCGAGATCGTCGGCATTGCCGGTGTCGCCGGCAACGGCCAGTCCGAATTGCTGGAAGCGATTGCCGGCATCCGCAAGCCGGCCTCCGGCGAAATCCTTCTCGACGGCCAGACGATCGACAAGGCAGATCCCGCCCGCCTGCGCGAACTCGGCCTCGCCCATATTCCCGAGGACCGTCATCATATGGGCCTGGTTCTGAAGTTCGAGGAATATGAAAATTCCGTGCTCGGCTACCATCGCCGCCCGGGCTACGGCAAAGGCCCGTTGCTCGATCTCGAAGCGATCCGCAAGGATGCGATGGAGAAGATCGAAAAATACGACATCCGCCCGCCGAACCCGCGGCTGAAGACGGCGAATTTCTCCGGCGGCAACCAGCAGAAGATCGTCGTCGCCCGCGAGATCGAACGCGACCCGAAGATGCTGATCATCGGCCAGCCGACCCGCGGCGTCGATATCGGCGCCATCGAATTCATCCACCGCCGGATCATTGAAATGCGCGACGCCGGCAAGGCGATCCTGCTCGTCTCCGTCGAACTCGATGAAATCCGCTCCCTTTCAGACCGTATCCTTGTCATGTTCGCCGGCCATATGGTCGGCGAGAAGACGCCCGATGCCGGTGAACAGACCCTCGGCCTGATGATGGCCGGCATTGCCGCGTGAGGCCTTTATGAGCACTGCTTCCGTTCCGCTACCAAACTGGATCAACTACGGTCTGATCCCGCTTTTGAACCTTGTCGTCGCCTTCCTGATCTCAGGTTTCGTCGTCTGGCTAAT
This sequence comes from Rhizobium sp. BT04, assembly GCF_030053135.1. NCBI lineage: Bacteria > Pseudomonadati > Pseudomonadota > Alphaproteobacteria > Hyphomicrobiales > Rhizobiaceae > Rhizobium > Rhizobium sp. BT04. The sequence goes on from NZ_CP125652.1 coordinate 3,235,148, forward strand.
CGGCGAAAGCCCGCTTGCCGCCCTCTCGTTGCTGATCGAGGGCGCCTTCGGCAGCGGCGAAGGTATAGGCTTCACGCTCTACTATGCGACGAGTTTCATCTTCACCGGCCTGTCCGTCGCCGTTGCCATCCATGCCGGCCTCTTCAACATCGGCTCGGAAGGTCAGGCCTATATTGGCGGGCTTGGGTGTGCGCTGGTGGCGCTGGCGCTTGACAATTATGTGCCCTGGTATGTGACGATGCCGATCGCCGTTATCGGCGCAGGTATCTTTGGCGCAGCCTGGGCCTTCATTCCAGCTTTCCTGCAGGCAAAGCGCGGCAGCCACATCGTCATCACGACGATCATGTTCAATTACATCGCAGCTGCCCTCATGGTCTATCTGCTGGTGCATGTGCTGATCGTGCCGGGCAAGATGGCGCCGGAAACCCGCACCTTCCTCGAAGGCGGACAGCTTCCGAAGCTCGGCTGGGTCATGACGATGTTCGGAGCCAAACTGGGCGCCGCCCCGTTCAACGTCTCCTTCATCATCGCGCTGTTCGCCGCCTGGTTCGTCTGGGTGCTGGTCTGGCGCAGCAAGCTCGGCTTTGATATGCGTACGCTGGGCATGAGCCCGACAGCCGCCGACTATGCCGGCACGCCCCATGCGCGCACCATCATCATCGCCATGCTGCTCTCTGGCGCGCTCGCCGGCATGATGGCGCTCAATCCGGTCATGGGCTCGTCGGCCCGTCTGCAGGTGGAGTTCGTCGGTGGCGCGGGCTTCGTCGGCATCGCCGTGTCGCTGATGGGACGAAACCATCCGCTCGGCATTATCTTCGCTGCGATTCTTTTCGGCGTCCTCTATCAGGGCGGTGACTGGATCTCCTTCGAAATGCCCAACATCACCCGCGAGATGATCCTCGTCATTCAGGGTCTGGTGATTCTGTTTGCCGGCGCGCTTGAATATATGTTCCGCCCGGCAATGGTGCACATCTACCAGCAGTTCAAGCGAGCCTGAGGAGCGGATGATGGAATATTATGACATTTTCATCAGCGTTCTGAGCTCGACGATCCGGCTCTCCATTCCGCTGATCTTCACCGCACTTGCCGGCCTGTTTTCCGAACGCGCCGGCATCTTCGATATCGGTCTCGAAGGCAAGATGCTTGGCTCGGCCTTCGCCGCCGCCTGTGTGGCCTATCTCACGGGCTCGGCCTGGGCAGGCCTTGGCGCCGGCGTAGTCTGTTCGGTGGCGCTCAGCCTCGTGCATGGCTTTGCCTCGATCACCAATCGCGGCAACCAGATCATCTCGGGTGTGGCGATCAACTTCTTCATCGCCGGCATCACCATCGTGCTCGGTCAGGCCTGGTTCGGTCAGGGCGGGCGCTCGCCGCAGTTGCCGGCGGATGCGCGCTTCGCGCCGATCATCCTGCCGGGCGCCGATGTCGCCCGCGACATACCGATCGTCGGCCCGGTTTACGCCAACGTCATATCGGGCAACAATATCCTCACCTATCTCGCCTTCCTCGCCGTGCCCTTCTCCTGGTGGGTGCTGTATCGCACGCGCTTCGGCCTCAGGCTGCGTGCCGTCGGCGAAAATCCGGGCGCGGTCGATACGGCCGGCATTTCGGTCGCCTGGCTGCGTTACCGCGCCGTCATGTGCGCCGGCATCCTTTGCGGCTTTGCCGGTACCTATCTGGCGATCGCCCAGTCCGCCGCCTTCATCAAGGACATGTCCGCCGGCAAGGGGTATATCGCGCTCGCCGCCCTGGTCTTCGCCAAATGGAAACCGGTGCCCGTGATGTTTGCCTGCCTGCTGTTCGGCTTCCTCGATGCGCTGGCGAATTTCATGCAGGGCAAGCAGGTGCCGCTGATCGGCGAGGTGCCAGTTCAGGTCTTCCAGGCGCTGCCCTATATCCTCACCTGCATCCTGCTTGCCGGCTTCATCGGCGTCGCGATCCCGCCGAAGGCCGGCGGCGTGCCCTATACGAAGGAGCGTTGATATATGTCTCACGATCTGTTCGAGGCCGCCCGCGGCGCCATGGCCTTTGCCCATGCGCCCTATTCGAAATTCCCGGTCGGCGCGGCGATCCGCGCCGAGGACGGCAAGGTCTATACCGGCGCCAACATCGAAAACCTTTCCTTTCCGCAAGGATGGTGCGCCGAGCCGACGGCGATCAGCGCCATGATCATGGGCGGCGCCAGGAAGATCGTCGAAATGGCCGTCATTGCCGAGAAACTGCCGCTCTGCCCGCCCTGCGGCGGCTGCCGCCAGAAGATCTCCGAATTCGCTTCCAAGGACACGAAGATCTACCTCTGTGATGAGGCGGGCGTGCAGAAGACCATGACGATGGAAGAGCTTCTTCCCTTCAGCTTCGAGACGGAACTCGGATGAAGGCGACGGTCAACCTGCTCGCCGCATTGCTCGGCGGCATCAAGCCGCGCCACGGCATTGTGCTCGGCTCTGGCCTCGGCTCGCTCGTCGGAGAGCTGGTAGGCGCCGTCCGTGTTCCCTACAAGGATCTGCCGGGCTTTCCCGTCAGCGCCGTGTCCGGCCATGCGGGCGAAGTCGTCGCCGGCCGCCTGGGCGGCGTACCCGTGGTCATGCTCTCCGGCCGGGTTCATTATTACGAAAAGGGCGATGCCAACGCCATGCGCCTGCCGATCGAGGTGCTGAAGGCGCTCGGCGTCGAAGTGCTGATCCTGACCAACTCGGCCGGATCGCTGCGCGACGACATGCCGCCCGGTTCGGTGATGCGGATTGCCGATCACATCAACTATTCCGGCATGAACCCGCTGATCGGCGAGGAAAGCGACCACCGTTTCGTCGGCATGACCAATGCCTATGATGCCGGCCTGGCCGCGGCGATGCAGAAGGCGGCGGCGAAACTCGAGATCGAGCTGGCGCAGGGCGTCTATATGTGGTTCTCCGGTCCGAGCTTTGAAACGCCGGCCGAAATCCGCATGGCGCGCATCCTGGGCGCCGATGCCGTCGGCATGTCGACGGTGCCTGAGGTCATCATCGCAAGAATGCTAGGCCTGAGGGTTGCCGCCGCCTCCGTTATCACCAACTATGGCGCAGGCATGACAGGCAATGAGCTCAGCCATGATGAAACCAAGGACATGGCGCCTATCGGCGGCGCCCGTCTCGCCGCCATATTGAAAGAGATGATTGCGGCTAGAACAGGATGATTTTAGGCCGGGTCGGCCTAAAATCTGAATCCTGTTCTCAATTATATAGTTAGAGCATGATGTCATGAGAAAACCGCTCACACGTTTCGGCATCATGCTCTAGAGGAAGTGAAAATGAATAGCCATTCCATCCGGGAGACGGCGGCTGTCGCCCTTTCCCTTCTCGACCTCACCAATTTGAAGGACGATTGCACCGAGGCGCAGATCGAGGCGCTCTGCGCCCGCGCGCAGACGCCTTACGGCAATAGCGCTGCGATCTGCATCTGGCCGCGCTTCGTCGCTCAGGCCCGCAATATCCTCGGTACCGGCCATGCCGTGCGCATCGCTACGGTCGTCAACTTCCCCTCAGGCGATATGGAAGTGGCCGATGTTGCCGCCGAAACGCGCGAGGCGATTGCCGACGGCGCCGACGACATCGATCTGGTCATCCCTTACCGCAAGCTGCTCGCCGGCAATGAGAAGGCGGTGACCGACATGGTCAGGATGGTGCGCGCCGAATGCACCGGGCCGGTCCTGCTGAAGGTCATCATCGAGACCGGCGAATTGAAGGATGCGGCATTGATCCGCCGCGCCTCCGAACTCGCCATCGACGCCGGCGCCGATTTCATCAAGACCTCCACCGGCAAGGTCGCCGTCAACGCCACGCTCGAAGCCGCCGACATCATGATCCGCGCCATTCGCGAAAGCGGACGCAAGGTGGGCTTCAAGCCGGCCGGCGGCATCGGCTCGGTGGCTGATGCAGCGCTTTATCTGAGCCTTGCCGAAACCATCATGGCGCCGGACTGGGCGATGCCCTCGACCTTCCGCTTCGGCGCCTCCGGCCTGCTCGACGATATCCTGGCGGTTCTCGGCGGAGCGCAGCCGTCATCTGCTGCGGCGTCGAGCTATTGAGATGATTCCGCAGGAGATCATCCGGCGTAAACGCGACGGCGAGGAACTAGGCCCCGCCGATATCAACTCTTTCATCGCGGCACTCGCTGCCGGCCAGTTGTCGGAGGGCCAGATCGGCGCATTCGCCATGGCCGTCTGGTTCAAGGGCATGTCGCGCCAGGAAACCGTCGCCTTGACGCTGGCGATGGCCGACTCCGGCGATCGGCTGCTATGGGCTGACATCGACCGCCCGATCGCCGACAAACATTCGACCGGCGGCGTCGGCGACAATGTTTCGCTGATGCTGGCGCCGATCGCTGCGGCCTGCGGCCTCGCCGTTCCGATGATCTCCGGGCGCGGCCTCGGCCATACCGGTGGCACGCTGGATAAGCTCGAATCCATTCCAGGCTATATGATCACCCCGGATGCGGATCTGTTCCACAAGGTCGTAAAAGAGGCGGGATGCGCCATCATCGGCCAGACCGGCACCTTGGCGCCTGCCGACGGCAGGCTCTATGCCGTGCGCGATGTGACCGCCACCGTCGATTCCATCCCCCTCATCACCGCCTCCATCCTCTCGAAGAAACTGGCGGCCGGACTTGAGACGCTGGTGCTCGACGTCAAGGTCGGCAACGGCGCCTTTATGGCCGACCGCGCCCAGGCAGAGATCCTGGCGCGGTCGCTGGTCGAAGTGGCCAATGGCGCAGGCGTAAAGACCTCGGCGCTGATCACCGACATGAACCAACCGCTCGCCGATAGTGCCGGCAATGCTGTCGAAATGCGCAATTGTCTGGATTTCCTGGCGGGTGGGAAGGCGGACACACGGCTTGCGACCGTCGTCCTTGCCTTCGCCGCCGAAATGCTGGTGAAATCAGGCATTGCCGCCTCGTCTGATGACGCTGACGGGATGGCACGTCAGGCCTTGTCATCGGGGAGGGCGGCTGAAGTCTTCGCGCGCATGGTCTCCATGCTCGGCGGGCCGGCCGACCTCATCGAAAATCCCGACCGATATCTGGCCAGGGCGCCGGTGGAAAAATCTGTCCCGGCCGCTCGGTCCGGCTGGCTTGCCGCCTGCGATGCCCGCGGCATCGGCGTCAGCGTCATCGATCTCGGCGGCGGCAGACGCCATCCCAAAGACCGGATTGACCATCGCGTCGGCTTCTCCGAACTCCTGCCGCTTGGCACCCGTGTCAGTGCCGGCGACCCGATCGCGCTGGTTCATGCCGCCGATGAAGCGGCGGCGGAGAAAGCGGCGGCTGCCCTTGCCGCGCATTACCGCATCACCGAGGACCGGCTGGAGCCGACGCCGGTGATCACAGGCCTTATCTGACACCTACTGCTTGAGGCTAAGCGAGCCGTCGGCGACGGAATAGGAGGCGAGTTTCCGCAGGAAGCTCATACCGACAAGCGTCGTCGTCAATGCATCGTCCTTGAGGACGAAGGCCTCGACCTCGCGCACGCGGATACCGCCGATCTCGACCCGGTCGAGCATTACATGCGCCGCCTTCGTCTGACCGTTTGCGGTGTTGACGCCATAGCGGAAATCGAGCTGGTTGGCCGTGTAGCCGAGCCGGCGGGCCAGCGTCTCGTTGAGCGCCACATAGGTGGCGCCGGTATCGATCAGGCCTTGCACCGGCTTGCCGTTGATCTTGAAGCTGCCGGTATAGTGGCCCTGCGCATCCGCCTGCAGACGGATCGCGTTGCTGCCGGAAACCGGCGCGGGTGCGGCGGGCTTGTCGCTTTCAGGCGATACGTAATTGGCGGAAAGAGCGTCGGTGGGCTGCTGGCCGGTGCTTCCGAAGAAGGAAGGCGCCTGTGTGGCCAGCACCGCGGCGATGCTGGCGAATATGACGGTACGCACGAGCATGAAACAGAAATCCTTCCTGTATAAACCCGGCTTCATGCAGGGCCCCATGCTTCAAGCTTGCTAAACTCCAAATCCTGATAAGTTGCTAATATCCATACCAAAAGGCCCGGAACGAACCATCCGGGCCTTTAAACTCTTTCGATTTGGTAAAGGAAGGCTGAAACTATTTGGTGCCGTACATGCGGTCGCCGGCATCACCGAGGCCGGGCACGATATAGCCCTTCTCATTGAGATGGCTGTCGATCGATGCGGTGAAAACCGGAACATCCGGATGGGCGGCGCGGAAGTTGCGGATGCCTTCCGGGGCGGCGAGCAGGCAGAGGAAGCGGATATTGTGAGCGCCGCGTTCCTTGAGCTTGTCGATCGCCGCGATCGACGAATTGCCGGTCGCCAGCATCGGGTCAACGACGATGATCAGGCGCTCGGCCACATCCTCCGGCGCCTTGAAGTAATATTCGACCGGCTGCAGCGTCTCGTGGTCGCGATAAACGCCGATATGGGAGACGCGGGCTGATGGTACGAGATCGAGCATGCCTTCGAGCAGCCCGTTGCCGGCGCGCAGGATCGAGGCGAAGACCAGCTTCTTGCCCTCGAGGATCGGCGATTCCATCGTCTGTAGCGGCGTCTCGATCGTTTCCATCGTCAGTTCGAGATCGCGGGTCACCTCGTAACAGAGCAAGGTGGAGATTTCGCGCAGCAGCCGCCGGAAACTTCCCGTCGATGTCTCCTTGCGCCGCATGATGGTGAGTTTGTGCTGCACCAGCGGGTGATCGATGACCGTGACGCCGTCCATGGGGAAGCCTTTCATTCTTTCTATCGAATGTTTCTTTCACGGAAATCGGCCCGACTGCAAGAGTGGAGGCCAATCTTCCCCAGCCTCTCGCCCTTAAATCCGGGCAAGCAGGGTCTTGCGTGTCTCTTCGTCGACGAAGGCCGCCTCGATCGCCGTGCGCGTCATGCCATCGATCTCGGCGTCGCTGAAGCCGAAAGCCCCGGCGGCAGGTTCGTATTCCCGCTCCAGCGAGGTATGAAAGAAAGGCGGATCGTCCGAGCTGATCGTCACCCGCACGCCGGCTTCCTTCAACCGGCGCAGCGGATGGGAGGCGAAATCGGGAAAGACCCCGAGCGCGATATTCGAGCCCGGGCAGACCTCGAGCACAGTGCCGAGGTCGGCAAGCCGCTTTACCAGATCTAGATCCTCGACGGCGCGCACGCCATGGCCGATGCGCGAGGGACGCACGGCATCGAGCGCATCGATAACACTGAAGGCGCCGCAGACCTCGCCGGCATGGATCGTCAGACCCAGGCCGGCATCGCGGGCGATATCGAAGGCGCGGGCATAGTCGGCGACGCGTCCCATGCGCTCCTCGCCGGCAAGGTTGAAGCCGGTAATCAGGGGATTGCCGGCCCTGGCCGCGTATTCGGCGGCGCCGATCACACTCTCCGGACCGAAATGCCGCTCGCCGGTGACGATCAGGCGGGCCTCGATGCCGCTTTTTTCCCTGGCCCGCCGGATGCCCTCGCAGACGCCTGATATATAGGCGTCGGCGCCGAGCCCGATGCGTTTGCCGTGGTCGGGCGAAACGATCAGTTCGCTGTAGATCGTATTGATGCCGGCGAGTTCGTCGAGATAGGTTTCGGTCAGAAGCGCATAGTCCTCCTCGGTCCGGTAGACCTCGGATACCTTGTCGTAACATTCGAGGAAGCTTGCGAAATCATGCCAGACATAGGCGCCGCCGCGAAGCTCACCGCTGATGTCGACGCCGTATTTGCGCGCCTGCGCCTCGGTCAGAGCGGGAGGTGCCGCACCCTCCAGATGGCAGTGCAGTTCGACCTTCTTCAGATGCGATGTCACAGAAAACTCCTTCCATGCGACCCGGCCGGAATGCCGAGATGGCGCGCGACGCTTTCGCCGATATCGGCATAGCTGCGGCGCAGACCGATGGAACGCGACCGGATGCCGGGGCCATAGGCGATGACCGGCACGCGCTCGCGCGTATGGTCCGTGCCGCGCCAGGTCGGGTCGCAGCCGTGGTCGGCGGTGAGCACGACGAGGTCGCCCGGCTTCAGTTTCTTGTGGACTTCGCCCAGGCGTGCGTCGAAGGCTTCGAGTGCGGCGGCATATCCCGGCACGTCGCGGCGATGGCCGTAAATCATGTCGAAATCGACGAAATTGGTGAAGACGAGATCGCCGTCCGCAGCCTCGTCGATGGTGGAAAGCGTCGCATCCATCAGCGCCTCGTTGCCGTTCGCCTTGATGACCCTTGATATGCCCTGATGCGCGAAGATGTCGCCGATCTTTCCGACAGCGTGCACCTGCCGGCCGTTTTCGATAAGCCGGTCGAGCAGCGTCGGCTCCGGCGGCAGCACGGAGAAGTCGCGCCGGTTTCCGGTGCGCTGGAAGGTAGAGGCGGATTGACCGACGAAGGGCCGGGCGATGACGCGGCCGATATTGTAGCGATCGAGCATCCCTCGGGCCAAACGGCAGAAAGTGAGCAGGCGATCGAGGCCGAAATGCACTTCGTGCGCCGCGACCTGGAAGACCGAGTCCGATGAGGTGTAGCAGATCGGCTTGCCGGTGCGGATATGCTCCTCGCCGAGCCGAGCGATGATGTCCGTTCCCGAGGCATGGCAATTGCCGAGAATGCCGGGCACGCCCGCCTCTTTACACAGCGCTTCCAGCAGCTCCGGCGGAAAGGCGTCGCCCTCTGTCGGGAAATAACCCCAATCGAAACTGACAGGTGTTCCCGCGATCTCCCAATGGCCTGACGGCGTATCCTTGCCGCGGGAGATTTCGGTGGCGGCGCCATAAATACCGTAGACCTTCTCGGGAACCGGCATGCCGGCCGGAAACCGGCCCGAGGCCGATCGCGCGATCTGCATCAGCCCGAGTTCCGACAGGTTGGGCAGGGAAAGCGGCCCGCTGCGCAATCCGGCGCGGTCTGCGGCTCCGGCTGCGCAGAACTCGGCGATATGGCCGAGCGTATCGGCGCCCTCGTCGCCATAGGCCGCCGCATCCGGCGCACCGCCGACGCCGAAAGAATCCAGAACGAAAAGAAAAGCACGCGCCATTTAACACCCGAAAGAGCAGATCGCCGGCCTCCGGGACATCGGAAGCAGCTCGCGCTCAGGCATATAATGCTGCGGCCGGCTTGGCAAATTCGAGAGAGAGAGTCGTCAGCAATCGCCGCAGGGGATCGAGTCGCCTTGCCGCTGGCGGTAGAAGTAACTGCGGCTGATGGTGATCGTGCGCATGCCATCCGGCATGAAGTTCGGCGCAAACAGGAACATCGTATAGGGGATGCTAAGCTCGGTGCGAACCAGGAAGCTGTTCGCCGTCTTCATATCGGACGGCACGTTGGACACTGCGGTGTTCTTGGCATAGGGCGCCGTGCCGTCCTGCGCCCAGGACCACAGCACCTTCGCATTGGCGCCGGCGTCGATGGTAATGCCGGTGATCTTCAACGTCAGCGACGTCGAGTTGTAAGGCACGAAGATCGCGGTTGCGACCGAGGGCATCTGCGCAAGCGCGCTCTTGGTGACGGATTGCTGCTGGGTGACGAGGTCGGCGATCGAACCTGCCGCGCGTGTTACGCGCTTGCTGACGCTGAGGCCGATCGTGATCTCGAAAGCGCCGATATAGAGCATGACGAGCACGGGAAAGAGGATCGCGAATTCGATCGCGCCGGCGCCCTTGCGGTCTCGGATCAGCCGCCGCGCCGACAACGCCAGTCTGGAGAACGGGTTGTGCAACGCCATCATGGATACTGCTCGTTCTGGAAGGCCGCGGTCGCGACAATCAGATATTGACTGGGCATCGAACCGTCAGAGGGACGTATCGTCGTGATATAAGGGCGGACCAGATCGGTGATGATTTCCCAGCGATAATAGGCGCGGACCATGTTGATGGTGCCGGCGCCGCCCGGCGCATATTTGAACGCTGCCGTGTTGATGTCGGCATATCTGTTGGTGGAAAGCTTGGGGATTGTCGTCGGAATGGCTGAAAAGCTGCCGAACGTCTGCACATCCAGGTAGAGCTTGCTCGGCGTGGCGACTTCGCTCGCAGAGCAGCGGATCAGGATCGAGATCTCGTCACAGAAAGCCTGGCGGAACTGCGCCTGATTCATATCGGTCGTGCGGCCGAGATTATAGGTAATTTGCCCGGTTCGCATCTTGCGGCTCATCGTATCGACGGCGTTGGAGACGAGTTCCTCGGCAGCAAAGGCGACGAAGGTTTCGAGAATTGCGAAAATCACCAGGAAATAGGGAATGGCGAGCAAGGCGAATTCGATCGCCGCAGCACCCTCGCGCGACCGGGCGAGAGCGCGAAACCGTAAGAAACGGAACGGCGCGAGGGAGTGCGCCTTATCCGTCTTCTGATCAATTACCGTCATAGCCTGGACCCGAGCGACATTCTCCGTCCGTCACACTAGGGTCTGTTCGTTGATTTTCCGTTTCAGTCTGACACGACGATTTTAACGAATGGCCGAAGACGTGAGTTTAGCCGATCAGGGCGACGTGGTGCCGGTGGTCGCCTGCTGTGCATGCTGCTCGCAGTTCGGCGTACAGGACAGCACCGAGCGTTCGGTCTGCCGATAGACGCGCACCGTGTTGCCCTCGTCGATCGACACCAGGATGCGCTCGTCGAGGATCGCATTGCCGTCGGCATCGAGCAGCACCAGATTGGTGGTGCCGAAGCTGCGTCCGGTCAGCACGATGGTTTTGGCGTCGGCGACGGTCGCATCGGCAACCTTGGCATTGCCGACGATGACCTTGCTGACCGGGCGGTCGAGCTTCAATACGCGCGCGTGATCCATATAGACGCGCAGCATGTCATCGTCTGCGGCCGCGGAAACTCCCGAAATACCGAAAACGGCGATCATGCCGGCAAAGAAAATGGTTTTGCCGCTCGATGACATTGGGTCCTCTTTCACGATCACAGCGCAATATCCGCATAGAATGGAAAAAAATGGTGAATGAAGCCTTAAACCCGCTACCTTGTTCCGGAATGAAGCGTAAATGATCCGATTTGGCACGGCCTCGGGCAGCGCACGCATCGGTTGGAGGCGATGCTTGTGCTATTCCCGGATGAATGCGATGTTATATCAGGAATATCATTAAATATTGAAGGGTCCGCGTAAGAAAATACTTACTCTACAAGGGCCTATTGTCCGGTTCAGATCTTGTTAACTCTTTTCCTTAAGCCGATGGAAACGGCCATTCGCTAGGTTGCAGTCATCCGATCAACGGCAACAGTTGGCGGACGTGCTGAACATCAACTGGAGTTAGGAGTTACCATGACCAAGCTTTTTAGCCGTTTTCTGAAGGACGAATCCGGCGCGACCGCAATCGAATACGGCCTGATCGCCGCTCTCATTTCCGTAGCGCTCATCACCGGCGCAACGACCCTCGGCGGCAAGATCAGCACCACGTTCACCAACTTGGGTACCAAGATGGATAACGCTGTAACCGCGACTGCCGCCGCTCCGTCCAACTAATTTAGGTGCCGCCCAGCGGCATCCGCATAGTGCCGGTCGGATTGGATCCGGCCGATCTCTCGTGTGGGCTCACAGGCTGAAAGGCCGTGAGCCTTTTCGAATCTCGTTCCGAAGGGGCATACCCATGATCGCAGCTGCAGTCTTCGTGATACTGCCACTCTGCCTCGCCATGGCGGCCTTCTCGGATCTGTTCACCATGACGATCCCGAACCGTGTTTCGCTGATCCTGATCGGTTCCTTCCTCGTCCTCGCGCCGCTTTCCGGCCTGGGTCTGGAGACGATCGGCATGCATCTTGCTGGCGCTGCCATCGTCTTCTGCGCCTGCTTTGCTCTTTTTGCCTTCAACGTAATGGGCGGTGGCGACGCCAAGCTCTTGACGGCGACTGCGCTCTGGTTCGGCCTGGACCAGTCCCTTGCTTTCCTGATGACCGACGTTGCCATGATCGGCGGCCTGATCACCTTGCTGATCCTGCTGGTCAGAGCGCAATCGGACACCATCCTCGCCATCGGCCTGCCGGTGCCGAACTCGGTCCTGCTGGCCAAGAAGATTCCCTACGGCATCGCAATCGCGATCGGCGGCTTCATGGCCTTTCCTTCCTCGCCGCTGTTTCTCGCCGCGCTGGAAAGCCTGAAATAACGGCATTTTAAATGCTCGTTAACTTAAAATCTAAGCGTTCCATTAACCATAATTATACCAATTGCTGAGCATTCTGCGGGGCGAACATATCGTGCCCTGAGGAATGATTGATGAAACCGGCCCGCCTTATAATCCTAGCTGTCGCCGTGACGGCAGCCGGCCTCGCCGGCCTGCTGGCGATGCAAATGGCAGGCAGTGGCGGTGTCGTCACCCAGGTTCAGTCGGTGATCGAGAAGGAACCGACCGTCAACGTCCTCGTCTCCACCGGCAATCTGGCGGTCGGCGAAAGACTGGGCGACCAGTCGGTTCATTGGATGGCCTGGCCGCAGGGCGGCGTCGTCGCGGGCCTCATCACCGAAACCGACAAGCCGGATGCGATCAAGGATCTGCAGGGCGCCGTCGTGCGTCTGCCGATCTTCGAAGGCGAACCGATCCGGCCGGAGAAGATCGCCGATTCCAACAGCCGCATCCTGTCCTCGCTGTTGCCGGCCGGCAAGCGCGCCGTCGCGACCGAGATATCGGTGGCAACAGGTGCCGGCGGTTTCATCCTGCCGAACGACCGCGTCGACGTCATCATGGTTCGCAAGGGCACTGAGGCAAACAAGCTTATCACCGAAACCGTGCTGAGCAATGTCCGCGTCCTCGCCATCGACCAGCAGATCCAGGAAAAGGACGACGGCTCGAAATCGGTGGTCGGCACGACCGCGACGCTCGAGCTCACGCCCGATCAAACGAAGGTTCTCGCCGTCGCCCAGCAGATGGCGGACCGGCTGTCCCTGGCGCTGCGCTCGGTCGCCGATGCGCAGGAGCAGGATACCAGTGCCGCCGACTATCTGCTGAGCGGTGACAACGGCAGTGCGATCATCCAGGTCATCAAATCGGGCGCCATCGTTACGGATGCCGGCGCAGCGCCGAAGGCGGAGTAAGAGGACGTGCAAATGGGCAATTCAACGCGGCGCGCCGGGCTTCTCCTGACAGCTTGCCTTTCGCTGGCAGTCGGCGTTTCCGGTATGGCGCCGGCCTCTTTCGCGCCGCTTCTCGGGGCAGGCGAGGCGCGTGCCGATTCCGAAAACCTGGTTCGCATCTCGCAGACCGGCCGCGATGCCCACCGTCGGCTGAAGCTCGGGCTGAACAAGGCTGTCGTCGTCGACCTGCCCGAGGATGCGCATGATATCCTCGTATCCGATCCGACCATGGCTGATGCCGTGACCCGCACCTCGCGGCGCATCTACCTGTTCGGCAAGAAGGTCGGACAGACGAATATCTTTGTCTTTGGCGCCGGTGGACAGGAGATCGTCAATCTCGACATCGAGATCGAGCGTGACGTTTCCGGCCTTGAAGTCAATCTCCGCCGCTTCATTCCCGACTCCAACATCAACGTCGAAATCGTCTCCGACAACATCGTTCTGACCGGCACTGTACGCACCCCGCAGGATGCCACGCAGGCGGCCGATCTGGCGCAGGTCTTCCTGAAGGGCGGCGAGGCGACGACCAGAACCGAGACCGCATCCGGAACCGGCGGCGATAGCTCGGTGGCGCTCTTTGCCGAAGGCCGCCAAGCCTCGCAGGTCGTCAACCTTCTGCAGATTGAGGGCGAGGACCAGGTCACCCTCAAGGTGACGATCGCCGAGGTTCGCCGCGAGGTGCTGAAGCAGCTCGGCTTCGACAATCTGGTTTCTAGTTCCTCCGGCATGACGGTCGCCCAGCTCGGCACTCCCAGCACTGATAGCGCTGCATCGACGATCGGCGGCGGCCTGGCGGCGCTCTTCAAGAGTTCGATCGGCAAATACGACATTTCGACCTACCTCAACGCGCTGGAACAGGCCAAGGTCGTCAAGACGCTGGCCGAGCCGACGCTGACGGCGATATCGGGCCAGGCCGCGACCTTCAATTCGGGCGGCCAGCAGCTTTTTTCCACGACCGACAGCAACGGCAACGTCACCGTCGTGCCGTTCAACTTCGGTATCAATCTCGCCTTCAAGCCGGTGGTGCTGTCATCGGGACGCATCAGCCTGGAGATCAAGACCAATGTCTCCGAACCGGTGGCCGGCAGCAACGGCGCCACTTTTCAGCGCCGGTCGGCAGAGACCTCGGTGGAACTGCCCTCGGGTGGCTCGATCGCACTGGCCGGCCTGATCCGCGACACCGTTTCCCAGACCATGGGCGGCACACCGGGCGTTTCGAAGATCCCGCTGCTCGGGACCCTCTTCCGCCAGAAAAGTTTCGATCGTCAGGAAACTGAGCTCGTCATCATCGCGACCCCCTATCTGGTGCGTCCGGTGGCGCGCAATCAGCTCAATCGGCCGGACGATAATTTCAGCCCCGAGAATGACGGCGCAACCTTCTTCCTCAATCGTGTCAACAAGGTCTATGGCCGGCGCGAGGCGCCCGTCGCCGATGCGCAGTTCCACGGCTCGATCGGGTTCATCTACAAATGAGCGGGGCAGGATCGGCAGCAATGGACGAGAACAGAGATCAGGCGATGGCCCAGATGAAATCGACGACACCCCGCCTCGGAATCTCGAAGGCGCTCATGGTCGCAGCCGGCGTTTCGGTGATGATCCTTTCCGGATGTGCCGGCCCGCACGACCAGCTGACAACAGGCGGTATTCCGGATGACTACCGCGCCCGCCACCCGATCATCGTGACGGAAGCGGAGCAGACGGTGGATATACCCGTCGCCTCCACCGATCGCCGCTTGACCATCGCTCAGCGTGACCTCATCCGCGGTTTTGCCGCAAATTACATCGCGCGCGCCTCGGGTCCGGTCTACGTGCTGTCGCCGCAAGGCTCGCCCAATTCGGCGGCAGCCTATCAGCTGCGCAATCAGGTCCGCGCCGAACTGGCGTCGAGAGGGATCGCCAGCTCGAAAATCGTCAACACCTCCTATGCCGCGGTCGGTCCCGGCGATGCGGCGCCGATCCGGCTGAGCTTTACCGGCACCACCGCGATCACCACGCAATGCGGTCAGTGGCCGAAGGACATCTCCAACGATTTCACCAACCAGAATTACTATAATTTCGGCTGCGCCTCGCAGAACAACCTTGCCGCTCAGATCGCCAATCCGGAGGATCTGGTGGCGCCCCGCGGCATGACCCCGATCGACGCACAGCGGCGCAACAATGCGATCCAGGAATACCGGACGACGACGTCGACGATCGAAGAGGTCGCCGGCAGCGACAGCAGCTTCTGAGGCGGAACGGGACGATGAGCGCGATCGAATACGAAATCAAGAATCCCAGCGAGCTTCGCCACGCCGAAGAGGCGGTGCGCATGGCGGATCTGGAAAACATGCGGCCGCTGCCGCGCATCTCCGTCCACGCATTCTGCGAGAGCGAGGCCCTGCAGCAGGTCATGGAACGCTGCGCCAACGATCGGCGCCTGGCGAAGGTCAGCATGCGCATCACCAGCGGCGGTATCGCCGCTGCCGCCAATATGTTTTCCGGCGCCCCGACGCCGAACCTCATCATCCTCGAGACCAAGTCGAATGCCGCAAACCTCCTCGGCGAACTCGCGCCGCTCGCCGCGGTCTGCGATCCGACGACCAAGGTCGTGATCATCGGTCACTACAACGATATCGGGCTGTATCGCGAGCTCATTCGCAACGGCATTTCCGAATATATGGTCCAGCCCGTCGCCATGCCCGATATCCTGGCGTCGATGGCATCGATCTTCGTCGATCCGGAAGCCGAGCCGCTCGGCCGCAGCATCGCCTTCATCGGTTCGAAGGGCGGCGCCGGCGCTTCGACCATCGCCCATAATTGCGCCTTCGGTATTTCCAATCTCTTCTCCACCGAGACGATCCTGGCCGATCTCGACCTGCCCTATGGCACGGCGAATATCGACTTCGACCAGGATCCGGCCATGGGCATCGCCGAGGCGGTCTTCGCGCCCGATCGTCTCGACGAGGTCTTCCTCGACCGCCTGCTGACGAAATGCTCCGAGCATCTTTCCCTGCTTGCGGCCCCCTCGCTGCTAGACCGTGCCTATGATTTCGACGGCCAGGCTTTCCAGCCGGTGCTCGATGTCCTGCAGCGCAGCGCGCCCGTTACCGTGCTCGATGTTCCGCATGCATGGTCGGAATGGACGCGCTCGGTGCTGTCGAGCGTCGACGAAGTGGTCATCACCGCGGTTCCCGATCTCGCCAACCTGCGCAACGCCAAGAACATGCTGGACGCGTTGCGCAAGATGCGGCCGAACGACAAGCCGCCGCATCTCATCCTCAATCAGGTCGGCATGCCGAAACGTCCGGAGATTTCACCGTCGGATTTCTGCGAGCCGCTGGAGATCGATCCGATCGCGATCATTCCCTTCGACATCAATCTTTTCGGCAATGCCACCAATAGCGGCCGGATGATCTCGGAGGTCGACCCGAAGTCGCCGACGGCGGAAACCTTTTCGCAGATATCGCACATCGTCACCGGCCGTGTCGCGATCAAGAAGGCGAAGAAGGGCGGCCTGCTGGGCCTCCTGAAGCGCAAGTAGACGATGAGCAATTCCGGCAAAACTGTGCAGCGGTTTTGCTAGGCAAAGCGTGAAACACTTTTGCTGGGAATTGCGTGAAAACAAAAAGATAGAGCAGATTGGATTAAGCGGCATGTTTGGAAAACGCGGAAATGAAGGTTCCGGAAAGGTCGGAGGGGCGATTGCTCCTCCGCCGCCGGCCCCGGCCGCTGCCCCTGCGGCCTCGTCCCCCTCCATTCTGGTCGAACCTTCGCGCGAGTCCGCACGCCAGCAGGTGACGCCGCCGCCGATGCAGACGCCGCAGCGCAAGCGCCCGGCCCGCACCGATGAATATTACGACACCAAGGCGCAGGTCTTTTCCGCCCTGATCGATACGATCGATCTCTCGCAGCTTTCCAAGCTCGACGGCGAAAGCGCCCGCGAGGAAATCCGCGACATCGTCAACGACATCATCACCATCAAGAACTTTGCGATGTCGATCTCCGAGCAGGAAGAGCTGCTCGAGGATATCTGCAACGACGTTCTCGGCTACGGCCCGCTGGAGCCGTTGCTGGCGCGCGACGATATCGCCGACATCATGGTCAACGGCGCCGGCCAGACTTTCATCGAAGTCGGCGGCAAGACGATCGAATCGGAGATCCGCTTCCGCGACAATGCGCAGCTTCTGTCGATCTGCCAGCGTATCGTCAGCCAGGTCGGCCGCCGTGTCGACGAATCGAGCCCGATCTGCGACGCCCGCCTGCCGGACGGTTCGCGCGTCAACGTCATCGCGCCGCCGCTGTCGATCGATGGGCCGGCACTCACCATCCGCAAATTCAAGAAGGACAAGCTGACGCTCGATCAGCTCGTCCGTTTCGGCGCGATCACACCGGAGGGCGCGACCGTGTTGCAGGTCATCGGGCGCGTGCGCTGCAACGTCGTCATCTCGGGCGGTACCGGCTCGGGCAAGACGACGCTGCTGAACTGCCTTACCAACTATATCGACAGGGATGAACGCGTCATCACCTGCGAAGATACGGCCGAACTGCAGCTGCAGCAGCCGCATGTCGTGCGTTTGGAAACACGCCCGCCGAATATCGAAGGCGAGGGCGAGATCACCATGCGCGATCTCGTCAAGAACTGCCTGCGTATGCGTCCCGAGCGCATCATCGTCGGCGAAGTGCGCGGACCTGAGGTTTTCGACTTGCTGCAGGCGATGAACACCGGTCACGACGGCTCCATGGGCACCATCCACGCCAACACGCCGCGCGAATGCCTGAGCCGTATCGAATCGATGATCGCCATGGGTGGTTTTACCCTGCCGGCAAAGACGGTGCGTGAGATCATCTCCAGCTCGGTGGACGTGATCATCCAGGCGGCGCGCCTTCGCGACGGTTCGCGCCGCATCACCCAGATCACCGAGGTGATCGGCATGGAAGGCGACGTCATCATCACCCAGGACCTGATGCGTTACGAGATCGAAGGCGAGGATGCGGGCGGCCGCCTGATCGGCCGGCACATGTCGACCGGCGTCGGCAAGCCGCACTTCTGGGATCGCGCCCGTTACTTCAACGAGGAAAAGCGTCTTGCCGCTGCCCTCGACGCGATGGAAGCGAAATCGAAGGAATAGGCGAGATGTTCGGGTTCGATCCGATAGTGCTGGCAATCGTCGTCCTCGCCGCCGTCTCGGCGGCGGCGGTGGCCTATGCCCTGATGTTTTCCCGGATCGAGGCCGACAAGAAATCGGCAAGCCGCATCAACCGCGTCAAATCGGCCGAAAGTGACCGGGTCAAAGTCAAGGCTGCCCGCGACCGGGTGCAGGAACTGTCGAAGCGCCGCAAATCGGTGCAGGACAATCTCAAGGATCTGGAAAAGCGCCAGCACGAAAAGGCCAAGAAGGCCCTGTCGCTGAAATCCCGGCTGGTGCAGGCCGGCCTGACGATCACGTTGGGGAAATTCTATCTCTTCAGCGCCATCTTTGCCTGCGTGGTGCTGCTCATGGCCTTCATCGTCGGTGCATCGCTGATGGTGATGATCGGCGTCGCCGTCGTCGCCGGTCTCGGCCTGCCGCGCTGGGTCGTCGGCTTCCTGATCAAGCGCCGCCAGAACAAGTTCCTCAACGAACTCCCCAATGCGCTCGACGTCATCACCCGCTCGATCAAATCGGGTCTGCCGCTCAACGATGCGATCCGGTTGATCGCAACCGAAGGCACTGAGCCTGTTAAAAGCGAATTCCGGCGCGTGATCGAGGCGCAGCAGGTAGGCCTCAGCATTCCCGATGCCTGCGCCCGCATGACGATCCATATGCCGCTTCAGGAAGTCAACTTCTTCGCCATCGTCATCGCCATCCAGTCGCAGGCCGGCGGCAATCTGTCGGAAGCGATCGGCAACCTCTCCAAGGTGCTGCGCGAGCGCAGGAAGATGAAGTCCAAGGTCCAGGCGCTGTCGATGGAAGCCAAGGCGTCGGCCGTCATCATCGGTGCTCTGCCCTTCATCGTCGCGACCCTCGTCTACATGACGTCGCCGAACTACATGATGATCCTTTTCACCGATCCGCGCGGCCATTTCATCATGGGCTTCTCGGCGATCTGGATGTCGATCGGCATCTTCGTCATGCGCAACATGGTCAATTTTGACATCTAGCGGGAAGGAAGCACCATGTCGCAGGATCTTGCCGCAACCCTGACCAATCCGAGCATGCTGATCGCCCTCTTCGTCGCGATCGCCGTCTTCGCCACCTTTTACACGATCGCCATTCCCTTCTTCGAGCGTGGCGATCTCAACAAGCGTATGAAGGCTGTTTCGACCGAGCGCGAGCAGATCCGCGCTCGCGAACGCGCCCGCATGAACACCGAACCCGGCGCCGGCAAGGCCTCGCTCAGGAGCCAGAACAACCGCTCGGTCCGCCAGATCGTCGAGCGCTTCAACCTGCGCAAGGCGCTCGTCGACGACAATACTGTCAACAAGCTGCGTGCCGCCGGTTTCCGCTCGGAGAATGCGCTGAATACCTTCCTTGTCGCGCGTTTCCTGCTGCCCTTTCTCTTCCTGGCGCTCGCCGCCTTCTGGGTCTTCGGCCTCGGCAATCTCGCCGAAAGGGGCATGCCCATCCGCCTTTTCGCCGTCATCGGCATCGGTTATCTCGGCTTCTACGCGCCGAACATCTATATTTCGAACCGCATGGGCAAGCGCCAGCACTCGATCAAGCGCGCCTGGCCGGATGCGCTTGATTTGATGCTGATCTGCGTCGAATCCGGCATTTCGATCGAGGCCGCGATGCGTCGCGTGTCGGAAGAGCTCGGCGAGCAGTCGCCGGCGCTGGCCGAAGAGATGGTGCTGACCACGGCCGAGCTCTCTTTCCTGCCGGACCGCCGCGTCGCGCTCGAAAATCTTGCCACGCGCACCCAGATCGAGCTGGTGCGCTCGGTCACCCAGGCGCTGATCCAGGCCGATCGCTACGGCACGCCGGTCGCCCAGGCGCTGCGCGTTCTCGCCCAGGAAGGACGTGACGAGCGCATGAACGAAGCGGAAAAGAAGGCGGCCGCCCTGCCGCCGAAACTGACGGTGCCGATGATCCTGTTCTTCCTGCCGGTGCTGATCGCCGTCATTCTCGGTCCGGCCGGCATCCAGGTGGCAGACAAGTTCTGAGGCTTGCCGCCGTTAAATCGATTCCGATTTCAGCAATTATGCATTAGCCTTCGATCGCAAACGAGGGTTCCCGAATGTCTTCTGCAGGCGTTTTCATCAGCATCGTGGCAGCCCTGGCGGTCGGTGCCATGAGTCCCGGCCCGAGCTTCGTGGTCGTCTCCAGGATTGCTATTTCGCGGTCACGGCTGGACGGTCTTGCGGCGGCACTCGGCATGGGCGCCGGCGGTGTGGTTTTTGCCGTGCTGGCGCTCGCCGGTCTGACGGCACTGCTGTCGCAGTTCGAATGGCTCTATATCTTGCTGAAGGTCGCAGGCGGTGCCTATCTCCTCTATATCGCCGTCAACATCTGGAGAGGCGCGGCGCAGCCGCTCGAGGTTTCCGACGCCGTCCATAGCCACCGAGCACCGATGCGCAGCTTCACGACCGCGTTGCTGACCCAGCTCAGCAACCCGAAGACCATCATTGTCTATGCCAGCCTCTTTGCCGCGCTTCTGCCAAGGACGATACCGCTTGATCTGATGATTGCGCTGCCGCTCGGCGTCTTTGCGGTGGAAGCGGGGTGGTATTCGATCGTGGCATTCGTTTTCTCGGCCCGCCACCCGCGGCGGCTCTATCTCGCAGCGAAGAGCTGGATAGACCGGGCCGCCGGTGCCGTCATGGGCGGCCTTGGCCTGCGTCTCATTCTTTCGGGCCTGAGTGCCCGTTAAGTGAGCGCTCGTTAAGTGAGTGGCCGTTAAGAAGGCCGGACTGTTGACGACACAATCCGGATCATTCGGTCAGTTGGTATTGCTGCCGTCCGTCGCTCCCGGCGTCTTGTCCTTGGCGGCGAGTTTTTGCCAGGAATTCTGCTGGGAGAGCATGCTTCTGAGATAGGCGACATTGGCATCGGCCTGCTGTGGCGAAAGCTCACGCCGCGCGATCTGCTCGGCTTCCGGAAAGCGTCCCTGCAGGCCGACGACGAGGGCAAGATTCTGCCTGACGCGGCTGTCGGCTGTGGGTTGGCTGGCGGCCGAGCGCAGGTAGGTTTCGGCGGTGCGAAGATCGCCGGTCAGCACGTAGGACATGCCAAGGTTGGAAAGGATGGAGGGTTCGTTCGGCTGGATGTCGAGTGCATCACGATAGCGCTGTCTGGCGTCGCTTGCCTTGCCCATCTGGTCGAGGATCGCACCTTCGGCCGAGATCAGCTTCCAATCCGGACGGTCCGGCGTCTGGGCGCGGCCGATCGTGTCGAGCGCCTGCTGGAACTGGCCGGCCGCCGCCTGCGCCTTGCCGTAGGCGGCCAGCACATTACGGTCGCTGGGGTTGGCGATCGCCACCTGCTGCATGACGGCGAGCGCCTGCGTGTCGCGGCCGTTCATGCGCAGCAGATTGGCATAGCTGACGCCGGTGACGGGATCGCGCGGGTTCTTTTCATAGGCTTGGCCGAGCCGGTCCGTCGCCGCGCGCAGCTCGGTCGCGTCCATCTCTTCAACAGGTTTGGTGAGCTTCGGTACCGAGCCTGTCGTCATCCGGTCCTTGGTGGTCGAGCAACCGGCAAGTGCGAGCACGATCAGCGATGCCGCGGCACTCTGCAGGATACGATGGGTGAATGTGATGGTGAGCGAGGCAGGCATGGCGCGTTCCTGGATTCGGAAAATCGGCGCCTGACCTCGAACGCGGAACAGGGAAAGGTTTGACGCAATCTTCGCTCCAGCAATAGTCTGTTAACCCTAACAGACCGTTAAGGAACGATTCCTTACGACCGCCGAAGGACAATCATGGCCCCCTATCAGTTCATCGAGAGACCGACCCCTTTCAACACCAAGGGCGGTTCGACGCTGCCGATCTTTGCCGTCACGCCTGCCCATATCGAGACCGGCACGATCGATCCGATCGCGCTCGATTGGGCGAAAAGGGCGGGCTACAAGGCCGAAAGCGGGTCGCTGCTATTGATCCCGACGGCCGAAGGCCATCTCGGCGGCGCGCTTTTCGGCCTCGGCACCAATCCATCCGAGCAGCCTTATATCACCGGCAGGCTCGCCCGTGCGCTGCCGGCCGGTGACTGGCACATCGAGACGGCGCCGCTGACGGCCAATCGCCTGGCCCTCGGCTTCGGGCTCGGCAGCTACCGGTTCGACCGTTACAAATCGGAAAAATCGCCGGCGGCGACGCTGATGATCCCCCGCGATGCCGACGGTGCCGATATCAAGCGCCAGCTCGCCGGCGTTTTCCTCGCCCGCGACCTCATCAATACGCCGACGAACGACATGGGGCCGAACCAGCTCGAGGCCATCTTCCGCGGCCTGGCCGCACATTACAAGGCGGAGGTGTCGGTTATATCGGGCGACGACCTGCTTACGCAGAACTTCCCGCTGGTCCATACCGTCGGCCGCGCCAGCGCCGATGCGCCGCGCCTCCTCGAACTGCGGTGGGGCAAGAAGGGCCATCGCAAGGTGACGCTCGTCGGCAAGGGCGTCTGCTTCGATACCGGCGGTCTCGACATCAAGCCCGCCGCCTCGATGCTGCTGATGAAAAAGGACATGGGCGGCGCGGCGAATGTCATGGGGCTTGCCCTGATGATCATGGACGCCAAGCTGAAGGTCGATCTGCGCGTCATCGTCCCCGTCGTCGAAAACGCCATCTCGTCCAATGCCTTCCGCCCCGGCGACATCTACCGCAGCCGCAAGGGCCTGACCGTGCAGATCGACAATACCGACGCCGAAGGCCGCCTGATCCTGGCCGATGCGCTGGCCTATGCCGACGAGGAAGAGCCTGAACTCTTGATCGACATGGCGACGCTGACGGGGGCAGCCCGCGTGGCCCTCGGTCCGGATCTGCCGCCTTTCTTCACCGATGACGGCAATCTGGCGCATGACCTGACCGAAGCGAGCCTGGAAACCGACGATCCGATCTGGCGCCTGCCGCTATATTCCGGCTATGAAAAGGATATCCGCACCAAGTTTGCCGACCTCACCAACGCGCCGGCCGGCGGCATGGCCGGGGCGATCACCGCGGCCCTCTTCCTCAAGCGTTTCGTCAGCAAGACGAAGAGTTGGGCGCATTTCGACATTTACGGCTGGGCCCAGTCCGAACGGCCGCATTCGCCGGGCGGTGGTGAGGCACAGGCGATCCGCGCACTCTTCCATCATATCCGCGAGAGCCTGCGCTAAAGCCATGCGCGAAACGCGGTGAGGCGTTGCGTGGTCACGCGCTGCGCCTCGCTGCCGATCGTTAAAATTTTATTCACCTTGCCGGGCGGCAATTCCCCACGGCCCTTGCATGTCCGCGGCAACTGCCGGAAAATGGAACGCTAGCGTAACGATCTTCCGGAGGGGCCGTGCCGATCGAACTGACCGCCTCGCAGGCTCTGGGGCTCTGGCATGGCGTGGCGCTCGATCAGGTCCGCCATGACGACCGCGATTTGACGTTGCGCCAGATGGCGATCCTGCTGCATATTTATCTGGTGCCGCCGCCGCATACGGTGCGCGGGCTTGCCGCGACGCTTGACGTCACCAAGCCGGTCATCACCCGGGCCTTGGACACGATGGGCGAGATGGGCTTGGTCGACCGGGTGCGCGACCAGGCCGACCGGCGCAATGTGCTTATCAAGCGCACCGTCGACGGGGCGCTTTACCTGGAAAAGCTCGGCGATCTCGTCCGCGATCAGGGCCGCCGGCTACTGATCTGAAGGGCGATCTGAAAGGAATGCCGATGACGATGCTCGACCGCCGCCTGCATGCCTACAGGCCCGATCTCGCGGAAGCGGGGCTCGAAGGCAAGGTCGAGGCTTTGCGCTTCGTCGAAGGTGCGGCGGCCCGCGTCGCCGTTCCGGTCGTGGGCTTGCGCCCTGAACCGGATCTTGCGCGCGGCATCGATACCGAACTGCTTCTCGGCGAAGATGTGACGGTTTTCGATCGCGCCGACGGCTGGTGCTGGGTGAAAGCCGCCTCGGACGGTTATGTCGGGTATCTCCGGCAAGCGGCGCTGTCGGAAGGCAGGCCGGCGCCGACCCATATCGTCACCGTTCAGCGCAGCTTTCTCTATCCGGAACCGGAACTGCGCAAACCCCACCAGGCGATCCTGTCGATGGGAAGCCGCGTCCATGTCGCCGGCGAGGCGGAAGCGCGCGGCAATCGCTATGTCGTGCTCGAGGACGGAACGGCGATCTTCGCCAGGCACGTCCAGCCGATCGGCGCGCTGGATGGCGCCGATTACGTCGACATCGCAGCTCGTTTTCTGGAGACGCCCTATCTCTGGGGCGGACGTTCCGGCCTCGGCATCGATTGCTCCGGTCTCGTCCAGCTGGCGATGCTGATGACCGGCAGAGCTGCGCCCCGCGATACCGACATGCAGGCAGCCGGCCTCGGTGAGCCGATCGACCGCTCCGACATCCGCCGCGGCGACCTGGTGTTCTGGAAGGGCCATGTCGCCGTCTTCGAGGATCCGGAAACCATCCTCCACGCCAACGGCCACAGCATGACGGTGGCGCGCGAGAATTTCGAGGCCGCCGTCAAGCGCATCGGCTGGCTCTACGATCAGCCCACAGGCTATCGCCGCCCGATCAGCTGACTGCATAATTCCTTCGGAATCGATTTAAGGATAAAATTATGCAGCAATTTAAAGTCTTACAACGTGCTTTGCGCGTCTGAAAAGACGCGCGGCGCCGTAACCGGCCGCGGCCAGGATCGCACCCCGCCCGTCCAGTCCTCGAAGGCTTTCGATAGTCTCAGAACCCGCATGTCGTCGAAGCGCGGCCCGACGATTTGCAGGCCGATGGGCATGCCCGATCGGGAGAAGCCGCAATTGATCGAGGCGGCCGGCTGCTCCGACATGTTCCACGGCACCGTGAAACCGATATGCTCGAACGGCAGGGCCGGATCGTTGGTCGGCGATGCCCATTCGGCCGGATAGGAGACAATCGGATTGGTCGGCGACAGCACGGCGTCGACTTGCGTGAACAGCCGTCCGCAGCTTTTGCGCATCTCGATCGTCTGGTTGAAGCCCTTGACCGCATCGACGCCTGAGATGTCGGCGCCGCCTTTTGCCCAATCCCCGATATAGGGCAAGATGCTGTCGCGTCTGTTGTCGTCGAGCTCGGCGATATCGCCCCAGAGCCGGCACCGCCAGAAAGTGTCGAGCCCATCCAGCATCGCGCGTGTCAGTACCGGCTGGACGGATACGATGGTTGCGCCGGCCTTCTCGAAATGTTTCGCCGCCGATTCGACCGCGACCCTGATCTCGTCCTCCACCGCAAGCCCGCAGCCGGCATCGAGCATCAGCCCGATCCTCATGCCCGACATGTCGATGTCGAGATCCATCCAGTTGAAATCGTTTGGCGGCAGGCTGGTGCCGTCGCGCCAGTCCGGCCGGGACAGCGTCGCCATCGAAAAGGCCGCATCCTCGACGGTGCGGGCCATCGGCCCGACGCAGCGCCCGACATAATAGGGATCGGCAGGAATGCGCCCATGGCTCGGTTTGAAGCCGAAGATGCCGGTCCAGCCGGCGGGAAGGCGCACCGAGCCGCCGATATCGGTGCCGATATGCAGCGGCCCGTAACCGGCCGCAGCCGCAGCCGCAGCCCCGGCACTCGATCCGCCGGGATTCTGCGTGGCGTCCCAGGGATTGCGGCTGAGAGGATGAAAGCTCGAAAGCCCGGAGGACAGCATGCCGTAATCCGGGCAGGTGGTCTTGGCGAAGATCACCGCGCCATCCTCCCGCAGCCTGGCGGCGGCTGGCGCATCGGCGTCAGCCGGTATCAGCTCCATCGCCTTCGTGCCGAGCGGCACCGGCTGGCCCTTCGTGGCGATCAGCTCTTTCAGCGTCACCGGGATGCCGTCGAGGGCGCCGAGCGTTTCTCCCTTCGCCCAGCGCTCAGCCGATGCCTTCGCCTGCGCGCGCGCCGCTTCCGGGTCGTAGAGGTAGAGTGCCGCAATCGAAGGCTCCCAGGCGGCGATATGGTCTTCCAGGGAAAGCCAGTATTCGAGTGGGGAGAGGCTTTTATCGGCGAAGCGCTCCCTGAGTTCGCGGATGGTGAGGTTGGTTTCGGTCATGGTCTTTCGGGCTTTCGTCTTGGGAGGACATCAGCGGCTCGCCTCGCGCGGGTCGAGCAGATCGCGCAAACCGTCGCCGAGCATGTTGAGGCCGAAGACGGTGAGCGCGATGGCAAGGCCCGGCAGGACCGCCAGCCAGGGGGCGAGCGCCAGATAGGTCTGCGCATCGGCAAGCATCCGGCCCCAGCTCGGCGCCGGCGGCGCCATGCCGAGCCCGAGGAAGCTGAGACCCGCTTCGGTGAGGATCGCCAGCCCCAGTTGGATCGCCCCATGGACGATGATCTGGCTGACGATATTCGGCAGCACATGGCGCAGTGAAATCGTCAGGCGCGTATTGCCGATCGCCCGCGCCGCCGTCACATAATCGCGGCTCCAGGCCTGCAGTGAGGTCGCAAGCGTCACCCGGGCAAAGACCGGGATCATGAAGACGGCGATCGCGGTGATCGCGGTGAACCGTCCCGGCCCGAGAAAGGCGCCGAGCACCATGGCCGACAGGATCGGCGGAAGCGCGAAGATAACGTCGCAGATGCGCATCAGCAGCGCTTCGAAGGGACCGCGGATGGCTGCTGCCGAAATGCCTGATATCGAACCCAGCGTTCCGCCGATCGCAACTGCGGTGATGGCGATTGACAGCGAATTCCAGCACCCCGCCATCAGCATCGACAGCACGTCGCGGCCAAACTGGTCGGTGCCGAGCAGGCCGAAGGCAAACGGTGGCTGCAGTTTGTGGATGATCTGCATTTTCGCCGGCGGCAGCGGCGTCCAGACGAGCGACAGCAGTGCCACGCCAACCAGTAGGCCGATGATGACAGCCCCGGAGATCAAGTTCATTCGCCGGCTAAGTCTAAAGCTCCGGCGGCGACTGGGGATGGCGGTAGAAACGATCGGTACCATGCCTCAGGCCGCCTTTCTCATCCTGGGATCGATGACGAGATAGGAGAGGTCGACGATGAAATTCACCACGATGACCAGGCCTGCGAAGAACAGGACGACGTCCTGCATGACGATGATGTCGCGCTGCGAGAGCGCCTGAACGGCTAGCCGCCCGAGGCCGGGAAGGTTAAAGACGTTTTCCACCAGCACCGCGCCGGCGACAAGAAAAGTGAATTGCAGGCCAATCATCGTGAGGATCGGGATCAGCGCGTTCGGCACGATATGCCGCCACAGCACCGCAGCACGAGAGAGCCCTTTAGCCACGGCGGTGCGGGCAAAATCCTCATGCATCGTGTCGAGCACTGCTGAGCGCGCTACCCGCGTCAACACGCCCGCCTGCGGCATCGCCAGTGCGACGGCGGGCATAACAAGCGCCTGCAATGCCGGCAGAATACCGGCGCTCCAGCCCGGAAAACCGCCGGCCGGCATCAGTCCGAGCATCGTCGAAAAAAGGATGATCAACAGCAGCGCCACCCAGAAGGCGGGCACGGCGATGCTGATCTGCGAAAACAGCGTTGCGACGATGTCGAAGACACCGCCGCGGCGCGAGGCGGCCAGCACACCGAGCGGCAAGGCAATCGCCAGCGAAAACATGATCGCCATCAGCGCCAGCGGCAGCGTCACCGCCAGCCGCTCGACGATCAAACCCGCGACCGGGACGCCGTAGGTCAGAGAAGTGCCGAGATCGCCGGAGAACACGCCGGTCAGCCAGTACCCGTAACGCAGCAGCAGCGGTTGGTCGAGCCCGAGATCGTGGCGCAGCGCCGCCAGCGTTTCCGGCGTCGCCGAGGTGCCGAGCATGATCGAGGCCGGGTCGCCGGGCAGAAGATCCATGACGGCGAAGATCAGCAGCGATACGATGAGAAGCGTGACGAGGAGACCGGCAAAGCGGCGGGCGAGGAGTGGGATCATGCGCGCCACGCTTTCGATGTGGCCCGGCGGCTCCCCCGCCCTCCCTCATTCCTGTGCTCGTCACAGGAATCCAGCCACGGCGCGTCTGCGCCGTGAATAACTCTCGTCCAGGCACACAAGTCTCGCGCGCCCAAGGACTTGGGCGCGCTGGATTCCTGTGACGAGCACAGGAATGATGGACGGAGAGGGCTGCGACCGGCATTGAGCGTTTCGCTATGCGGCTTCCCTTCGCTCATCCCATGCCTCTCAATCCGCCCGAACCCGCCGCCTACTCGTCCCAAGAAACCCCAGAGAGCACATTCGAGGGGATCGGCTCGTTCTCCCACAGCCCCTTCAGCTTTTTGTCCCAGACGCCAAGTTTCGGCATGACGAAGAGGTAAAGCGCCGGCACGTCCTCGGCGAGGATCTTCTGCGCCTCGCCATAGATCGCATTCTGCGCGGCGGGATCGGTGGTCTCCTGGACCTTCTTCATCAACGCGTTGAAAGCGGGGTTCTTATAATTGAAATAATAGGGATCACGGGCATAGATGTCGATGTCGAGCGGTTCGGCATGGGCGACGATCGTCATATCGAAGTTGCGGTCCTTCATGATGTCTTGGACCCATTTCGCCGGAAATTCGGTCGGTTCGATATTCATCGTCACACCGATCTCGGCAAGCATCGCCTGCATCACCTCCGCGCTGCGCGGCGCATAGGCCATCTGCGGCGATTTGATCGTGAAGGTGAAGCCGTTGGGATAGCCGGCCTCAGCAAGCAGCGCCTTCGCCTTTTCGACGTTGTAGGGCAGCACGCCTGTCATGTCCTGATAACCCGGATCGTTCGGCGTGTAGTGGCTGCCGATCGGCGTGCCGAGGCCGGACCATGCGCCGTCGATTACCGTCTTGCGGTCGATCGCCATCATCAGTGCCTGGCGCACACGTTTGTCGTCGAACGGCTTCTTGGCAGTGTTCATGCCGGCAACGACCTTGAGCTCGGTATTGCCGATCCGGGTGACGAGCCTGGCATCGCCGTCGAAAGAACTCATCAGTTCGGGTGCTGCAAATTCCGGAAAGGCGTCGAGATCGCCGGATTTCAGCGCCGCCGCCTGCGCCTGCGGATCGGCGATGAAGCGGAAGGTCACCTTGTCGAGCTTGGCGGCGGCATCCTTGTTCCAGTAATCGGCATTCCTGGCGAGTTCGACCTTGTCGCCCTTCGCCCAGCCGGTGAATTTGAAGGGACCGGTGCCGATCGGCGTCGTCTTGTCGTCGGCCGCCGTCTTCGGGGCGACCATCACCGAGGCCGGCCAGCCGAGCCAGTAGATCAGGCTGCCGGTCGGCGCCGAGAGATGCAGCACCAGCGTTTCGGCATCGGGCGTATCGATCGAGGCGATCGAAGCGAAGAAGCGCTTCTGCGGATTGACCGAATCCGCGCCGCGGGCGCGGTCGAGCGAAAACTTGGCGCTCGCGGCATCGAAGGCCTCGCCGTCATGGAATTTGACACCGGTCTGCAGCTTGAACGTATAGGTCAGGCCATCGGGCGAAATCTCCCAGCTTTTTGCCAGCTGCGGCTGGATCTTGCCGGCTTGGTCGATCGTCACCAGCCCCTCGAACACATTCTGCCAGGTCACCTGGCCGATCGCGACCGGTGCTGCGATCGTCGGATCGAGGCCGGTCGGCTCGACGCTCATGCCGAGATTGAGGATGGTCTTCGCCGCCTGGGCCGGCGTCAGCGCCGTCATCACCAGGCCGGCGGAAAGCGCGGCGCCGAGCGAAAGCCGCCGGACGAAAGGTGCAAACGAAAGCTTGTTCATCATGTTCCCTGTCTGGCCGCGTCGATGACGAAGGCCTTTTGCGGATAAGGTGACACCATACCGGTGCACACACAATGACGATTTTGTGTGCCCAGTGTAGCCGAAAAAGCTACACCCGAAATTCGCGGGCAATGCAAGCCGGCGGCATCAGTCTTTCGTCTCGCCTCGGCGGTGCGCTCGCTCGCGCATGAACCTCTCGATGAAGTCGAGCAGTTTCGTCGCCGCGAAGGACAGCTGTCGGTCCGGCGCGACGCAGAGATCGACATGGGTGCGGATACCGGTCTTGCCGGCAAGCGGAATGGCCAGGAGCTGACCCGCCTCGATCTCGCGGCGGACGGTCAACGCCGGCAGCAGCGTCGCCGCAGCGCCGCTGAGCACGAGTTCCTTCAGCATTTCGAGCGAACTGGTGACGAAGACCGGATCGAGGCTCAGCCCCTCTTTCTCGAACAACGCGTCGAAGGCCTGACGGAAACCGAAGGATTGATCCGGCAGGGCCAATGGGTAGTCGGCGAGTTTGCGGATAGGGATTTCGGCAAGGGCGGCCGCCGGATGCTGCGGCGTGACGATGAGATCATAGGCGATCTCGGAGCGCAGCCGCACCTTGGTGCCTGATATGACCGGCGCAAACAGCGTTACCGCAATATCGGCCTCGGCGCTGTTGATGGCATCCACCGCCTGCCGAGCGCTGGTGATCGTCACGGTGAAACGCAGCTGCGGATATTTCAGGCTAAATTCGGCAAGCGCCGGCGCCAAGAGATTGGCGACGGTGGCGCCGTTGGCATAGATGCTGACACGGCCGCGCTGCAGGCCCTTCAGGTCTTCGATCAGCTGCTGCACGTGATCGAGTTCGCGCAGCGTCCGGCCGGCACGGGCGGCGAGCAGCTCGCCGGCCGCAGTCAGCTTGACGCCGCGGGCACTGCGTTCGACCAGCGGCGCGCCGAAATGATATTCGAGGTTCTCGATCTGCCGGCTGATCGCCGTCGGCGCGACGTTGAGGTTCTCGGCGGCCTGGCGCATGGAATTGGTCCTGACCAGCTCGTCGAAATACATCAGCGCCCGGATCTGCATTCACGTCTCTCCGCCATTCGGCATATTCGATCTGTCCGGGTTTTGACCCTATCCAATCAATCGGCGTTCGGGTAGCGGTCGCGCCAGGCCTTTTGCGCGCCCTCGACCGGCAAAGCGGTTGCCGTGTAGACGCCACGGGCGATCGCCCGCGCCATGACGATGGTGGCGAGGTGGCAAAGCTCCATCAGACTCGCCATGTCGTCTCTTCGATGCTTGGCCGTCGATGCGGCAAAGACGGTATCACCGTCGAGCGGCAGATGCGCCGGCAGCAGCGCCCGGGCAAAGCCGTCATGGCCGGCAAGCGAAAGCCGGTGCGCTTCGGCCTTCGTCAGCTGCGCGTCGGTAACGACGACGCCGATCGTCGTTGAAGGCGTGTTCATGCCCTTGAGCCGCATCCGGTGGTCGGCCACACCAGGCATGCCGAGCCCGCCGAATTCGCCGTCTTTTTCGAAAGGGGCCGCCCAGAAATGCGGTCCGTCGCCGATCGTTGCCGAGCCCAGCGCATTGACCGCGACAACAGCTGCGACACGATGCCCGGCGCTGCTGACGGCGCTGGCCGAGCCGAGTCCACCCTTGAAGGTGGCTGTCGTCGCCCCGGTGCCGGCGCCTGCGGTGCCGAGCGCGAATGTGCCCTTGGCGGCCGCCTTCACTGCCGCATAGCCCATGTCGCGATAGGGCGAGTGCAGCCCCCAATCCTTGTCGCCGCCGTTCAGCAAATCCATCAGGATCGCCTGCGGCACGATCGGTATGCGGACCGGCCCGACCGCAAAGCCGCGGCCGAGTTCGCGCAGGCGCGCCTGCACGCCGCCGGCGGCATCGAGGCCGAAGGCAGAGCCGCCGGACAGCACGAAGGCATCCACGGTGCTGACGGTCATCGACGGGTCGAGCAGGCCGGTGTCGCGCCCGCCGGGCGCGCCGCCGAGCACCGTGCCGGATGCGACGGCCGGTTCGTCGAAGACGATGACGGTGACGCCGGAACCGAGCACGAGATCGGTCGCATGGCCGACGGAAACACCTTCGATGTCGGTGATAAGGTTGAGAAGATCGGGCAACGGCGCGTCCTTACACGGAAAGGCCGCCGATAGGACTGCAATTGCCCTCAAAAAACAAGACCGGCCCCAAGTGGCGGGACCAGTCGGACATCTTGAAAAGCCGCGAACGCAATGCCGACAGCATGCCCTCAGGCATGAAGCGGCTTCGGATGACGGCGGGTCATCAGATCGTGGATGGCCAGCCGCACCTCATCCGGCGAGCCGAAACGCTGCTCGTCGAGGTCGTGGACATGGAATTTCACGGCGATGAACTTCAACCGATCTTCGTCGGGAATGACGATCCCGACGGGAACGCCTGCATATTCGATAACTTGCTTCTTCATAAATAGAACTCCTGCCGCGCGACATGCGCAGCCATGGCGAATTGACTTGTCTGGTACCGTTGAAAGGAGGACGAACGTCACATTCGACAGTTCGGGCGGGAGAGGGCGCCCGGACGGTCATTGCCAAGCACAGATCGCCCAAGCAGATCGGCGAGAATATCGATGTCTATCATGTCTCGTTCCTTGCGTTGGCGTTGCACTTGAGAGGTCCCGGAAGAGCCCGGGGCCGGTGATGGCTGCCTTTGGTAATCTACTAACTTGGTAGAGATTACCCGATAGCCCGTCAGAAACATATTCCGAAACGTGTCAAAATATCGACGATCCGAAAAAATTCATTCCGTCGTAGCCCGAACTTACAGAAAGAAACATATCAGCTCTTCGTAAAATTCGCATGACAGAATCAAAGTTTCATCGATCACCGCGGCAGAGATAGGAAGCCTTGCTGTCTCAGGCAATGGCCCATTTCATCAAAAATCGAAACGCCTCGAAATGACCGATTTGGTTTATTCAGGAAAGCCTCGTGTCACCAGCCTTCATCAAGCACCTTCTCCAGCATGTCGGCGAAGAAATCGGCGCTTTCGATACTGAGGCAGAGAGGCGGTTTGATCTTCAGCACGTTTTGGTGATCGCCGGTCGGCTGCATGATGACGCCGAGTTCGAGAAGCCTGTCGCAGATGGCAGCCGTCTCCGCCGTTGCCGGTTCCAGGGTTGTTCTGTCGCGGATGAATTCGAGGCCGAGATAGAGCCCCATGCCGTGCACGGCGCCGGCGATCGGATGGCGGTCGATCAGCGCAGCGAGCCGTGCCTTCAGGTGATCGCCGACCGTCCGGGCATTTTCCTGCAACTTCTCCTCCGCGATGATGTCGAGCACCGTCATGCCGGCGATGCAACTGACCGGGCTGCCGCCGGTGGAGGAAAAGAACGAGCCCTCCTTCTCCAGCGACTGGGCGATCTCCCGCGTCGTGATGACGGCGCCAAGCGGATGGCCGTTGCCCATGCCCTTGGCGACAGTGATGATATCGGGCACGACCCCTTGCTGCTCGAAACCCCAGAAATAATGTCCGAGCCTGGAATAACCGACCTGCACCTCATCGGCGATGCAGAGGCCGCCGCGGGCGCGCACCTCGGCATAGATTTGCTGGAGATAACCGTCCGGCAGCGGAATGCCGCCGGCATTGCCGTAGACCGATTCGCAGATGAAGCCTGCCAGACCTTCGCCGCCGGCGTCGATCGCCTCCAGCACCGGCGTCGCCATGCCGAGATAATCCGCTGCCGTATCGGGACCACGGAAGTCGCCGCGGTAGGTGTTCGGCGACACGACGGTATGCACCCAGTCGGGCCGGGTTGTCAGCGCCTGCGGATTGTCGGCGATCGAGGTGGAGACGGCGTCGCTTGCCGTCGACCAGCCATGATAGGCTTCGAGCAGGCAGAGCATGTTGCGCGCGCCGCTGTGGGCTTGCGCCAGCCGAAGCGCCAGATCGTTCGCTTCGGAGCCGCTGTTGACCAGGAAGACCGTGTCGAGGCCATCCGGAGCCAGTGCGGCGAGGCGTTCGGAAAATTCCGCGATCGCGGCATAGTGGAAGCGTGAATTGGTGTTGAGCCGCAGCCACTGGGCGCTGATCGCCGCCGCGAGCTTTGGATGGCCGTGGCCGAGAATGGAGACGTTGTTGACCATATCGAGATAGGCGCGGCCCTCGACGTCGAACAAATGCTCCCGCCAGCCGCGCTCGATCTGCGGCGGCGCCGCGTAATAGTTCTTCTGCGCTCCCGCCAGATGCGCCTGTCGCCTGGTGAGCAGCTCGGCGCTATCGGCAAGCGGCGCATCCGCTCCCGGCCCGAGAAGCAGCGAGGGAGAAGGGCAGAGCACCGACCAGGCCGCTGCCTCGCGCGGTGTGGCAAAGAGCGGCGGCTCGAGCCCGGCGACGCTGCAAAGTTGAACGCGCAGACCGCCGAGCGACGAAGCCTCTCCGACCACCGCGCCGAGCGGGTCGCCCGCAGCAATCTCGGCTTCATCCTCGACCGAGAGGTCGAGCCCGTCGAGGTGAAGGGTCACGCTGTCGCCGGCGAGCGTCAGATGCTGGTCCTTCCAGCTGATCCGGCCGGCAAAGGGTGCGGCGATCGCGCTGCCTGCGGCAAGGCAGATATCGATATGCAGGGCGCAGGTCGCCAGTGCCTTGGCGTTTCCCAGGCTCGCGCGGGAAAGCCGGTATTCGCCGTAGCGCGTCGCTGCCGTGCCGTTTTCGGTTGCGGCGCGGGCAAGCAGTCGCCAGTCCATGTCGGCATTCAGCCAGTTGCCGGCGGAAAAATGCGGGCTCCGCACCCCAAGATCGACATAGGCGATCTCGGCGGGCTCGATGTCAGGCAGCAATGGCAGCCATCCCGATGCGTCCGGGGCGGCGACATCGGCGCCGGCTGCCTTGAGGATCGCGGCTTCCATGAGCTCGAAGGGCACGGACATCGCCGTATCGAAGATCGCCCACTCGCGGTCGAGATTGCCGCGGACATAGTCATTATCCGGATCGACCGAAATCTGCTGCTCACCGCTGGCAACAAGAATGACCGCACGGGCGACGATCAATGGCCAGAGCGCCTTCAGCTCCTCGTCGGTCAGCGGGTAGATCGCCTGATAGGCGGTAACGGCCGGCAGGATATGGAAAGGATCACCCTCTGCCTGATGCAGCAGCGAAGCGCAGGTGACGGCAAGGTCGCCGACCAGCCAGCCGCGGATGATGTCGCCGAAATCGATCACCCCGTCGGGGATGGTGTGGCCATGGGCATTGCGGCGGCCGACGACATTGTCGCCGGTGACGTCGTGATGCACCGCCTGCAGCCGAAGCGACGGCGCCAAGGGCTGAATGCGGCGAACGGCCATCACCATGGTCTTGGCGATCCGGTCGCGCGCGGCGCTGTCGGTGATGGCGGAAAGCAGCTGCACCGCGACCGGCCCGGCGCGCCTGAGATCCCATTGCAGGCTGCGGTCGAGACCCGGATGATTGAAATCGGCAAGCGCCTGCGCCAGCCTTGCGCAGAGCGCGCCGAGTGCGGCGACCGAAGCCGGCGCCACATATCTCAGCTCCGTCAGCCCCTGGCCTTCCAGATATTCCAGCAGCCGGACCTGGTAGCCTTGCCCGCGCACGGTCAGGACGACGATCTCGCGCCCGTCATTCGTGGCAATCACATTGGGAACGCGTGGTGCATCCGGCTTGCTTTTGAGGTGATGGATCGCCGCATTCTGCGCTTCGAGTTCACGGGTCTCGTAGGCCGCATGGCAGATCTTCAGGACATAGCGGCCCCTATTGCTATCGACGCGATAGTTTCGATCCTGCTGGCTGCCGAGCTCGGCAAGCGTGCCGGAGAGGCTGTAGTGAGCAAGCAGGATCTCTTCCGCATCGGTGACGGTGACGTCGGGACGCGGCAGCGCCATGCGATCAACAAGCACCTCGTCGGTCATGGCACCCCTCCCGCATGATTCGATTACCTCACGCGATAATCAAATACTTGCCGCTGGCAGGCAACGGGAGATTGTCGTTTGCCAGCAAAAGAGATGTGAGGCCTGCCGGCGCTCAACCCATGCGTTCGGAGGCGTAGCTGCCGGGGCTGGCCGGGAAGACGACGGTGCGGTTGCCATTGATGAAGGTGCGGTGATGGATATGGGCGTGGATGGCCCGCGCCAGCACCTGGCTTTCGACATCGCGGCCGATCGAGACATAGTCGTCGGGCGACTGCGCATGGGTGATGCGCGCCGTGTCCTGCTCGATGATCGGGCCCTCGTCGAGATCGGCGGTGACGTAATGCGCGGTTGCCCCGATCAGCTTGACGCCGCGGCCATAGGCCTGCTTGTAGGGATTGGCGCCCTTGAAGCTCGGCAGGAAGGAGTGGTGGATGTTGATGATCTTGCCCGACATCTTGCTGCACATCTCGTCCGACAGGATCTGCATGTAGCGGGCGAGCACGATTAGCTCGGTGCCGGTCTGCTCGGCCACTTCCATGATCCGGGCCTCGGCCTGCACCTTGTTGGCCTTGGTGACCGGAATATGGTGGAAGGGGATGTCGTGATTGACGACGACCTTCTGGTAGTCGAAATGGTTGGATACGACGCCGACGATGTCGATCGGCAGGGCGCCGATCTTCCAGCGGTAGAGCAGGTCGTTGAGACAATGGCCGAAGCGCGACACCATCAGCAGCACCTTCATGCGCTTCTCGCTGTCGTGGAATTCGTATTCCATTTCGAAGGGCGCGGCGACGGCGGCAAAATCGGCGCCGATCTCGGTGCCGGAAAGTCCCTCTTCGGAAATGAAGCTGACGCGCATGAAGAACTTGCCGGTATCGAGATCGTCGAACTGGCTGGAATCGATGATGTTGCAGCCCTTCTCGGCCAGATAGCTCGAAATCGCCGCCACGATGCCGCGCGTCGATGTGCAGGATACCGTCAATACATAGCTTTTCATGTCTCTCCCTCTTCCCTCTGCAAGGCCGCCGCCGTGCTTAGATCAAAGCCCGGGCCGCGGATAGGCCGGCGCGCTTTCATTCATGCGACAAATTGCAAGAGAAACCATCACGTTTCTGCAAGTTCTCTCATTGCCAAGTCTGAAGCTTAGGAGAAGTTGCGCAAAAAACTGTACCGTCAGCGCCGCTTGGATGCGTATTCTCGCCTTCGCCGCTGAACTTAGGCCGGCGGACGGCTCGCCACGGCCGTTTTCCGGCGGGGCGTGGTGATCTCATGGATAACGGCGCCGCCGATAGACGAGAGCACCAGCGACAGGATCACGAAAAGCACCGGCTGCTGCAGGATGCCGATCGGCAGTCGGTCGGCGACGACCCTCAGGAAAGCCAGCGTGAAGGCGTGGGTGATATAGATGCTGTAGGAGGAGTCGCCGAGATAGTTCAGCCATCCCACCACCGGCAGCCTGGAAAAATCGATGGAAACAGCGCCGTAGACGATGAAGATCGCCGGGATTCCCCAGGCGTAGAACCGGCTTTCCGGCCGCATCAGCGCCTCGTTGATGAAGAGAAACGCAAAACCCAGGGCAAGTGCCGCCCAGGCCCAGCGGTTCGGCAGCAGCAGCTTTTGCCCGTAGAGCCAGCCAAGCCCGACGCCGGCGAGAAATTCCAGGATGATCGGCTCGCCGTAGAACCGGCTGGCCGTCGTCTCCGGCAGCAGCTGGCAGGCAATCAGGATGATGGCGAAGACGGCAAACATCGCCGGGATGCGGCGAACTTCCGAAAGCGGCAGCAGCAGCGCGAACACGAAGTAGAAGAACATCTCGTAATTTAGCGTCCAGCCTGGCACGACCACCGGCGTGATCGTGCCGGGATCGGCGGGATTGGCCCACGGCAGGAAGAACAGTGAGGCGGTAAGATGCGGCAGGTCGAACACCGTCGATTTCAGCAGTGACGGGGCCAGCAGCGCCACGACGGCCGAAAACAGCGTCGCCAGCCAATAGAGCGGCACGATCCTTTTGAGACGCCGGCGGGCGAAATCGACCGGGCTCATCGCCCGTCCGCTCGTCGTCAGCCACATCACGAAACCGCTCAAGACGAAGAAGATGTCGACGCCGGTTTCACCATAGACGAAGGCGGTGGCGTCGACCGCCGGATTGACCTTGGCAAGCTGCAATATCGCGTGGAAATAGACGACCATCAGCGCCGCGACGGCGCGCAGATATTGAAGCTGGACCAGCATTCGGCGTCTTGCTCCCTAGAGCATGATGCCGAAAAGTGTGGGCGGTTTTCGGACGACATCATGCTCTATTTCTTTGATTTAGAACAGAATTCAGATTTTAGGCCGATCCGGCCTAAAATCATCCTGTTCTAGGGCTCGCGTGCGTCGGTCTCAACCATGCCGCTGCGGTCAACTCTCTACATCTGCCGGAGCACCCTGCCGGATGCGCGGGCTGTCGTGGAAGCGCATATATCCGACGACGAACCAAAGGAGACCGGCGATCTTCATCGAGAAAACGGCGGTTCCCCCGATCATCATATTCAGAAAAATGAAAAGAGAAAGTGAATGGGCGCAGCGCCGCTGCGCCGCCGTGCGCCCCGCGGGAAAGAGGCAGACGAACAGCCATAGGGCGATGACGCCGAAGATCGTCGCCGCGTAGATCAGGTAGACATAGCCGCTATCGGCGAATTCGGCGACCCGGTCGACCGAAAGCCCGAGGATGGCGAGCGGATCGAGTTCCATGATCTTCTTCATCGTCAGGTTGATGCGACCGGTGAAGTTGTCGCCGGTCGCATTGGGTTTCAAGGTGTAGACGAGAAAACCGGCAGCGACGATCAGCGGCATCAGCGCCAGATTGAAATTCCTCGGGATTTTGGGAAAAACGAAATAGCCGACGATGCAGGCAAAACAGAAGATCAGCATCGTGCGCGTGTCGTTGGTCACCAGGATCAGCACGGCAGTGCCGATCATTAGCAGTCGGTCCCAGCGGCCGAGCTTTTCCCACATCGAGATCAGATAGACCGCGATCACGCCGCAGAAATTGGCAAGCGACACCTGTTCGAGGAAGATCGAGGAGGAACGATGGTCGATGATGCCGAAGGAGAAGCGCTCGGGAAAGCCGAGCGCATTCTGGAACAGGCCCGTCGTGTTGTAGCTCAGCGGCAGCAGCCCGCGCGTATTGGCGAAATAATCGGACGGATGGACGATGCTGACATAGAACGGCACGCTGACGATCTCGAAGATCAGGAAGATCATGACGACAAGGCTTGCCCAGCGAAAGGCAAGCTTCATGGTTTTCTCGTTGCTCCAGCCGCCGAGGCCGGTGAAGCAGAAGATGATCAGAATGTTGCGGAAATGATCGATGAACAGCATGCGGTTCAGCACGCTGACATAGATGGTCACGACGAGCGTGAACAGCAGGAACAGGAAGGCCGGCAGGTCGGTCTCGTAGATCCCCTTGTGCAGGATATAGAGGATGGCGCTCGCCATGATTAGGCCTTCGCTGGCGGCGACATGCGCCATCGACAGCGGCATGATGTTGTGGTTGATGAAGGCGAGAATGCCGTTATAGAGCACCGAAAGCAGACCGAGCCAGAGCACCGGGTAATCGACGCGCGACGCCTCGCCGGCAGCATCGAGCCGATTGCCGGCGACGGCAAAGGTCGCAGCTTTGTGGTCGCCGACCGCCATTCTCATTTCCCCACCGGCTTGACGGCGGAACACGTGCCGGCATCGGCCTTTGCCGCCTCGACCAGAAGCCGCATCTGCGGCCGCTCAGGGCCCTTTCGCGGCTGGACGTTGAACGGCTCGTCCGCCGGCCACCATTCGCCCGCCGCCCAATAAGACCAGCCGAGCCAGGCGTCGCTATTCCCGGACATGGTGGCGTAGATTTGGGTCAACCCGCTCATGCAGTCCTTGTCGGCGGAGGCACCGAATTCGCCGAGAAAGCCGCGCTTGTGGTTGCGCTTCAGCCAGGCGGTGACCTCGGCGATCGCCTCGACCGCAGCAGTCGAGCCTTCGCAGGTCGGGTGGGTTCCGGAGGAATCGACGTCGAGATACTGGTGGACCTCATAGGCGTAGAAATCGAGCGGATCGCGCACGCCGAGCATGACCGTGCCGTTGGCGCCGCCGATCACGTCCTTCTCCCAGCTGTGAGCGCCGCTCCACGACGTACCCGGCACCAGAATGAGATTGCGAGCGCCGACGGCGCGGATGCTGCGGATCGCCGCATTGGCGGCGGTGAGCCAGTCCGTCGCCTTGATGTCGTAGGGCTCGTTCATCAGGCCGAAGAGAACGCCGTCCTGATTGGCGAATTCGACCGCGAGCCTTGCCCAGAAATCACCGAAGGCGGCATTCGTCGCCGGCGCCGTGCCGACCTGCACCTTGTCGTAATAGCCGAAATTATGCGGGTCGAGCAGCACGGCCATGCCGTGTTTGCGGATCAGGCCGACGGTATCCTTGACCCGCTTGAGTTCGTCCTCGTCGAGCCGCCCGCCGAGCGCCGGCTGCAGCCGCTCCCAGCGGAACGGCAGGCGGATGATCGTCAGGCCCTTTTCGGCGAAATAGCGGATCGTCTCTTCGCTGGGATAGGTATAGTTGGTGCCGTAGGTGCCGTCGCGCTCGCCATATTCGCCGCCGGAAAGATTGACGCCGCGGTAACAGGGCGCCTCAGTCGCAAGAGCCGGCGAGGGGAAGAGAGCGGCGGCAAGCAGCAGCGCTGTCAGATGTCGTCTCGCCCTCATCGCTACCCCTCGCAATCGCCTCAAATCGCAACATTGGCGTCGCTGCGGATTATTTTAACGGTCCGTTAGCTAAGAATTTCTAAAGTCTCAGCACCTCGGCTTCAGTCTTTCACGCTGGGCGGGACACGAGTGCGCGTATGAACCAGTATGACAGGAACAGGGTAAGCCGGCTTCCCGGCTGGCGCAGTTTTGAGCCGTCTCAGACTGCGCCGGAAGGCGTGCGCATGCGCAGTCCTGTCGTCCGTCCGGACGATTTCGTCCCTCCGATGCCTGAACCCGCCCCTCCTGTCCCCCCTCCTGCTTCTGTGCCGCCGCCGGCAAGGGTTGCGCAAACCCGGCAATCCGAGCGTCCGGCGCCTCCACCTCTGAAACAGCCTGTCGCGGACGCGCCGTCGAACGCAGCGCCCGCGCCCGCCGCACCGCTTCTCGACCTCCGCTCCAGCGTCGCTGCGATCTGGAGCCGACGGCTGGTCGTCCTCGGTCTGGCGCTTCTCGGCGCCGTTGCCGGCGGGGCAGTGGCGCCATTCATCGGACAGAAATTCACCGCCGTCAGCAGCCTCTATTTCGATCCGCGCCAGATCGGTCTTGCCGATGCGGGTGGCCAATCTTCGGGACCCTCGCCGGAAATGATCTCGACGCTGATCGACAGCCAGGTGCAGATCCTGACCTCGGGCAATGTGCTGCGCCGCGTCATCCAGGCCATGAAGCTTGACCAGGATCCGGAATTCACCGGCGGCCGCACCGATGGCGCCGCCGTGATCGGTACCTTGCAGAAGGCGCTTGTCATCACCCGCGAGGCTAGCACCTATGTCGTCTCGCTTGCCGCGACGACGAATGATCCTGAAAAATCCGCAAGACTTGCCAACCAGGTCGTCACCTCCTTCACCGAGGAGGAGAACAGCGCTTCGAACGGCATCTACGAAAACACCTCCTCGACACTCGACGGACGCCTCGACGATCTGCGCCGGAAGGTGCTGGAGGCCGAACAGGCCGTCGAAACCTTCCGCGCCGACAACGACATGGCCGCGACCGAGGGCAATTTGATTTCCGATCAGCGGCTCGTCTCGCTGAACACGCTGCTGGTGTCGGCGCAGGAAAAGACCATCCAGGCCAAGGCCCGCGCCGATGCCGTCGCCAATCTCCGCGTCGAAGACATCGTCGCCGGCAACCAGACCGAAGGCGGCGTCACCTCGCCGCTCGTCAGCCTACGTCAGCAATATGCCACCCAGGCCGCCGCCGTCGGCAGCCTCGAAAGCCAGATGGGCACGCGTCACCCGCGCCTGCAGGCGGCCCGCTCCTCGCTGCAGAGCATATCGGGCGAAATCAGGGGCGAATTGCAGCGTCTCGCCACCTCGGCAAGGGGCGAATACGAGCAGGCCAAGTCAGCCGAGGACAGCATCGCCAAGGAGCTGGCCGTACAGAAGGCGCTGCAGGCGAGCACCTCGGACAAACAGGTGGAACTGAACGAATTGCAGCGCAAGGCGACGGCGGCGCGCGATATTTACGAGACGGTTCTGAAGCGCTCCAGCCAGACGAGCGAGGAGCAGAACCTCAACCAGAGTAACATTCGCGTCATCTCGCCGGCCGAGCCGCCCGTCAAGGCCGATGGTCCGGGCAAGAAAATCCTGCTGGCGGCCGGCATCATCGGCGGTCTCCTCGCCGGTTTCGTCGTCGGCGCGGGTTTTGCGATCCTCGCCGGCCTTTTCGGCCACCCCGTCATCAGAAGTTATTTCAGGACGTCGCCTCCTGCCGCCGCTTGATGACGATATTCAGCTTTCCTACATCGTCAGAGCGGCCACCGACGCCGGCAGGAGAGTTGCCATGCGGCTTGTGATGATGCTTTCGATATTGCTCGTTGCCGTGTCCGGCCTAGCGCCCTCGTCCGCCTTTGCCGTCGACTGGACGAAATCCGTCGATTCGGGCGTTCAACCCCTCTATCCCTATAAGGGTCTGCCCGGCGTCAAGGCGCAGCCGGACAAGAAGGAAGAGGAATCCTACAATTGCCGCACCGAAACCGTCCAGATCCGCCGCCGTTATGACGAGATCTTCCGCTCCGGCGGCATGCCGACGCTGATGTATGTCTGCGAACGCGACGGCTTCATCTCGATGGACGACAAGGTTCCGCTGCGCGGCCACTATCAGCCGGTGCGGTGAGGTGTTTCAGGCGGTCAGCAAAGCCGCCGGATACGCCTGCCGGAAACGTTCGATTGGAAGCTCCATTCTCAGATAGTCGAAGCCGGCATTTGCTTCCGACCGATCGACGATCGAATATTTGACCATGCCCTCTTCCTCCGTGCGCCGCAGTGGCAGGCTTTCGGCCGGCGCAAAGCCCAGCCGCTTGTAAAGGCCGATCGCTTTTTCATTGTGGGAGAAGACATGCAGCTCAGCCGTTTCGACCCCGAGCCCGGAAAACATCCACTCCAGCAGTGCCCTGCCGCAATGGAACATCAGGTTTCGGATACCGCTCGCGCGGCCGCGGATGACGTTGTCGAAATCGGCCGAGCCGGGCTGGATGTTGCAGATGCCGAAATTGCCGAACCGGTTTCCATCGGGATCGCAAATGACGAATAGGATGCGGTCGGCGGCGGGCAGGGAGATGGTTTCGAGCCACCGCCGCGTACGCTCCTCGACGGCGCTAAACTGGGTGAGGAAAAACGGCATCGACTGGCTGCGCCACGTCGTCAGGTCGTCGATCAGGCCGGGCTCGTCGAGCATCGACCTGTCGATGCATTGGAGGTCGCCCACGTGCCTACCGGTGTCGTCCCTGATCGGAAGTCGGAGCCGTCTGGCCGGATCCGCATTGTCCTTGAGGCTGACGATATCGACCTGCGTCATGAACGACGATCCCTGATTGTCCGCTCACGCCTTGCGGCAGATGCAATAGCCGCCCGGCGAGGAAGACAGCACGAGCTTGCCGTTCAGAACCGGATCGACTTCGAAGCGGTCGGTTTCTGCCAGATAATCGGTGACGGCCTTCAACGGCTCGTTGCCGCGCAGCCAGACCTTGGAACGTTTTGTGAAGGCCTGTTCCTCCGTCAGGTGGCCGATGAGCGTGTCGGCGACGACCAGGTAGCAGCCTTCCGTCACCAGCGGACCGTAGGCGCGGCATTCCGCCAGAACATGCTCGTAGGAATGGTCGCTGTCGAGTACCACCATCACGCGGGCGCCCGGCGGGATCTCCGCCTTCACGGCGGCAAGCACGTCGTCGTCGACGGAACCGCCCTGGATCATCTTGATCCGGTTCGACATCGGATGGGTTTCGATCGACTCGCGATTATGGGCGCGGATGTCGATGTCGACGCCGACAACCTTGGCCTTGTCGTTGCCCATAGCGGCGAGGATCGACGCCATGAAGATCAGCGAGCCGCCGCGCGCAATGCCGGTTTCGATGATGACATCGGGCTTGGTTGCCCAGATGACTTCCTGGGTCGCCAGGATATCGACCGGAAGCTGGATGATCGGCACGCCCATCCACGACCAGAGATAGAAATAGTCGAACTTGTCGAGCCCGATCAGCGTATTCAGCGATTGCTGGAAGCTTGCTTCGTCTTTACCGAGCGCAAGCGACATTTCCCGCTTGTGGGCCTCGAATTCGAGACGGTCGTCCTTGGTAGTCATGACTGTTCTTTGTCCTTCGCTCTATGGCGGTCCTAGGCCGACTGCTGCAATGCCGCGCTGTTGTGGTAAATCCGCCCGGCCGCCACATCGAGCAGCGTCGCCGCCACCCGGTCGATATCGGCTTCGCTCATGTCGTGATAGCTTGGCAGGTTGATCGCCCGCCCCGGAATGCTCCAGGCGTTCACGTTCTCGGGCCGGTCCTCGAACATGGAGAGGCTGGACAGGGGATAGAAAAAGACGCGCGCGTCGATATCGGCGGCCTCGAAGGCCTGCTGCATCATCTCGCGGGTAATACCCGTCGACGGATGCAAGACCGCGGTGGGCATCCAGGCGCCGTTGATCGTGCCGCTGTATTCCGGGTTCATCGAGATGCCGGGCAGGGCGGAAAGCCGTACCATGTAGGCGGCGAGGATTTCCCGCTTGCGGGCGACGAGCTCTTCGATGCGCTCGATCTGCGCGCAGCCAATGGCCGCCTGGATGTTGGACATCTTGTACTTGAAGCCGATTTCGTCGGGCCAAAACTGCTTGGTCTGGCCGCGTGCGCGGCCGTGGTTGCTGAGCGTCAGCACCCGTTCGTAAAGCGCGGCGTCGCTGGTGACGAACATGCCGCCTTCGCCCGTCGTCAGCGTCTTGGTGCCGTGGAAGGAGAAGGTGCCGAAGGCGCCCATCGAACCGG
The DNA here is from genome assembly GCF_030053135.1 of Rhizobium sp. BT04. Classification (NCBI taxonomy): domain Bacteria; kingdom Pseudomonadati; phylum Pseudomonadota; class Alphaproteobacteria; order Hyphomicrobiales; family Rhizobiaceae; genus Rhizobium; species Rhizobium sp. BT04. Next base: position 3,279,861 of record NZ_CP125652.1, read on the forward strand.
CGCGGCGGCCATGCGAGACGGAGCCGATCGCTTCGGCCGCGTCCTCGATCACCGGGATGCCGGTGCGCTTGCCGATCTTGAGCAGCGCATCCATGTCGCAAAGATTGCCGTAGATGTGGGTCGCGATGATCGCCTTGGTCTTCGGGGAAATGTGCCGCTCGACCTCGCCCGGATCGATGCACCAGGAATCCGGCAGCACATCGACGAAAACAGGCTTAGCGCCGAGGTGGACGATCGGCGAGACGGTGGCGATCCAGTTGGTGTCAGCGAGGATCACTTCGTCGCCTTGGCCGACGCCGAGCGCGGCTAGGCCCATGTGCATGGCGCCGGTGCAGCTCGATGTCGCGATGGCGAAGTCGCTGCCGAGGTAAGTCTTGAAGTCGCGTTCGAAGCGGTTGATGTAGTCATAACAGCGTGCGCCCCAGCCGGTTGCTGCCGCGTCCGTGGCATAATCGGTTTCAAGCTGGGTGATGGAAGGCTTGGTGTAGAAGATCCTGTTTGTCATGCCGCTAATTTCTGTTGAATTGAAATCAAGACGCAGGCGCCCGCCACGACGCTAGTTTTTGAAACTGGCGCGAGGCTCACATGATGATGTGCCGGGCGAGATCGTGCTCGTGGAACACGAGATTGGGCAGGTAGCCGAGTGCTACGAAATATTCCCGATCGCGTTCGACGCTGACGAAGACGGCGGTGCTTTCCAGCGGGCTGTCGCTGAGTTCCTTTGTCACCTTCACCTTTTCGCTCAGCCCGAGCTCTCGCATCAGATTTTCGAGCGCTGCGATCTCCGTGAAACCGGCGAGAAGCAGCGTGTTGATCCCGATCGCCGAATTCACCTCGCTGACCAGCGTCTGAATGGCGACCATCAGGGGCAGCCCTTCTCGGAAGGGACGGATTTCCGGGTGATCGAGCATCCCGCCCCACATGACGCGGGTATAGAGCTCGTAGGCCTTGATGAAGTTCTTGCGCGCAGCCCAGAAGCGGAAGGCGACCGCCATGCGGTTGAGTGTGAAGATCTTGCACATCTCCTCATACCTGAGACGTGTCTCGGGCGTCAGGTTCACTGCCCCGCGCTTGACCCCGGTATAAAGGAAATATTCAAGCCCGCCGCGATACCGATCCCAGCTCGTCATGACGTCGTTGGTGCCTTCCTGTGGCCGGTCGCGAACGATCGCCGAATTGGCGATGGAGCGATAGAACGGACGCTGTAGGAACGCGATCGCGCCTTGATCGAGGAAATGCGCGAGGAACGGGAACGGATAGAAGCAGATGTCTCGCGGAATCCAGGCCGACCGCAGGGCCGATGCGCGGTAGATCGCGATTTCCGGAAAGATGTGGCGTTCGAAAATATACTGGAAGACCTCGGTGAAGCTGCCAAGCGCAAATTTTCGGTCTTCCTCGACATTGTAGAATTTCGTGATGTCGTTTTTGGCGACTTCGTCGTAGAGGAACCAGGGCGCATGGGCGCAAGTCACCTCCTGATTATCGTCGAGATATCTGACGGTGTCGGCCACCGCATCCGCGATGAGGATGTCGTCGTCGGCGAGATAGATGAGATATTCCCCTCTGCCGAGGCGGAGAGCGCTCGTGACATTGGCGTTGGCACCGGCATTGACCTCGCGCTTACAATAGCGGATCGGCAATCCGTGACCGATGAACTCCTCGACAACCTGCTGGGTGCCATCCGTGGAGGCGTTGTCGCAGATGACGATCTCGAAGGAGAAGCTGAACTTATAGTCGTTTCGGCAATATGTCAGCGCATTTCTGAGATAGGCTTCGCGATTATAGGTCGGGATGCAGATGCTGAGTTTGATGCCGCTCAAAGGCTTGTCTCCTGGCTGTAGCTTTCAAGCGCAACGTCGCGCTCGTTGATGACGCTGGGCCTGAATGGCCAGGCGATGGAAAAGGCGGGATCGTCCCAGCGGACGCCGTGGGCAAGCTCCGGCACATAGACTTCCGACATCTGGTAAAAGAGCTCGCAGTCGTCCTCGAGTGTCATGAAGCCGTGTGCGCAGCCGCCAGGGATGTAAAAGGCGTTGTGACGAGCAGCATCGAGCTCGACCGACGCCCATTGGAGATAGGTTGGGGAATCTCGTCTCAGATCGAGCGCCACGTCGAAAACCCTGCCGCGTGTAGCGCGCACCAGCTTGACCTCCGGTCGGGGATCGGCCTGGTAATGCATGCCGCGCAACGTCCCGCGCCTATGGTTCTGCGAGACATTGCACTGCGGGTAGACAGGTACGAGACCGTGGTCCTCAAAGCTCTTGGCATCGAAAGTCCGTGCGAAAAGCCCGCGTTCGTCGTAGCGCGCGTCGACTTCCACAACAAAAGCACCCGAAACCGCGGTCGGAAAGAATCTCATCCGAGTACCGTCAGTTCCGGCACCGCGACGACGAAGCGCCCGCCCCAGGCGCCGACCTTGCTGTTGGCCGCTACGACTTCGTTCTTGATATTCCACGGCAGGATGAGAACGTAGTCCGGCTTCGTCTCGTCCATTTTTTCCGGCGCGTAGATCGGCAGCTTGCTGCCCGGCAGGTAATGTCCCTGCTTGTGCGGGTTACGGTCGACCACATAATCGATGAGGTCGGTGCCGACGCCGCAGAAATTCAGGAGCGTATTGCCCTTGGCGGCGGCACCATAGGCCGCAACCGTCTTGCCGTTGCGCTTGGCTTCCTTGAGGAACGCCAGTAACCCATCTTTTATTGGAGCTACGCGGCTTTGGAAGGCCTCATAGGTTTCGATCTTGTCAAAGCCGGCGGACGCTTCGTCAGCGCGCACTTTGGCGACACTGGGGCCGCTCGGATGAGTGGCCGATGTCGTGCGGCGGGCGAGAACGCGCAGGCTGCCGCCATGCGTCGGCAATTCCTCCACATCGAATACCGTGAGGCCGTGCGCGGCGAAGGCCTTCTCGACGGCCAGCAGCGATAGATAGTAGAAATGCTCGTGGTAGACAGTATCGAACTGGATGTTTTCCATCAGCCGCAGCAGGTGCGGGAATTCGACGCTGACGATGCCGTCAGGCTTCAGCACGGCCGAAAGCCCGCCGACGAAGTCGTTGATATTGGGCACGTGGGCAAGCACGTTGTTGCCGATGACGATGTCTGCTGCGTGGCCGCGCGAAACGAGATCCTCAGCCGTCGCCTTGCCGAAGAAACGCGCCTCTGTCGGCACGCCGATGCCGCGCGCGACCTCGGCGACGTTTTCGGCCGGTTCGATGCCGAGCACCGGCACCCCGGCCTCGACGAAGTGTTTGAGCAGATAGCCGTCATTGCTGGCCACCTCGATGACCTGCGATGTCGGACCGAGGCCGAAACGCTCGCGGGCCATGATGGTGAACTGGCGGGCATGCTCCACCCAGCTGTCGCTGTAGGAGGAGAAATAGGCATAGTGGCTGAAGATGTCCTCAGGCGGAACGAAAGCGTCGGCCTGCACCAGCCAGCACTGCGAACAGACGAAGGCGCGCAGCGGATAGGATGGCTCCGGCTGCTTGAGCTGCTCTTCCGTCAGATAGGCATTGGCGAGCGGCGTCGAGCCGAGGTCGACAAAGCGATGCTTCAACGGGGCGTCGCAAAACCGGCAATTGTGCGCTGTCATGATACTGCTTCCTCATATGCCGCGATCTGGCCGAGCGAGAAGGCGCGCATGTCTTCGCCCTCGCGGTTGGCTTTGTACCAGGCGACGGTCCAGTCGATAGTCTGTTGCAGGCTGAGGCGCGGGCGCCAGCCGATGGTGTCGAGCGCCAGCGCCGAACTCAGCGTCAGCGCCGGCGCTTCCGGCAGATGTTCGCCGGGCGCCAGCCGCCACGCGCCTTCGACGCGGTGTGCGCGTCCGAGCGCCTCTGCAAGTTCGGAAACGGTGGCGAAGCTTTCGGGATGCGGACCGAAATTCAGCGCATCCGGCAGATCGTGGCCACGCACCTCGGTCAGCGCTTGCGCGAAGCTGAGATAACCGCCGAGCGGTTCCAGCACATGCTGCCAGGGACGGATCGCTTCGGGATAACGCAGCAGGATCGGCTGGCCGCCTTCGAAGGCGCGGATGAAATCGGGGATCAGCCGGTCTCTGGACCAGTCGCCGCCGCCGATGACGTTGCCGGCGCGCACCGTGGCGAGCCTGAGATCGCGCTCTTTGAAGAAACTGTCGCGGTAGCTCTGGCAGACGAGCTCGGTGCAGGCCTTGGAATTGCTGTAGGGGTCCTTGCCGCCGAGTGTATCGGTCTCGACGAACGGGATGCCGCTGCCGTTATTGGCATAGACCTTGTCCGAGGTGATGACGAGCACGGTCTTGACAGTGGGCGTCTGCCTGATGGCGTCGAGAACATTTGCCGTTCCCATGACGTTGGTCGAGAAGGTCTCGGCTGGGTTCTCGTAGGAGCGCCGTACCAGCGCCTGCGCGGCCATATGGATGACGATTTCCGGCTCGACACGCCTGGAGAGAGCAAGAAGCGCCTCAGCGTCGCGGATATCGACGATATGATGACCGCGATCGTCCCAGGGAGCGAGTTTGCGGTAGAGCGACGGTTCGGTCTCCGGCGCCCGCGACACGGCGGTGACCTCTGCGCCGAGCCGCTCCAGCCACAGGGAAAGCCAGGAACCCTTGAAGCCCGTGTGTCCGGTGAGGAAAACCCGCCGCCCTTTCCAGAAGTCCGTCAGGCCCATAGCTTCCACGGCGCCTTTCCGGAATTCCAGAGTTCTTCCAGATGGGTGCGCTCGCGCAATGTATCCATCGGCTGCCAGAAGCCGTCATGCTTGAAGGCGGCAAGCTGGTTGTTGGCGGCAAGCCACTCCAGCGGGCCGGCTTCCCAAATCGTGTCGTCGCTTGGGATGAGGTCGACCACGGAAGGGTCGAGCACGAAGAAGCCGCCGTTGATGCGTTGGCCGTCGCCTCTCGGCTTCTCCACGAAGGAGGTGATGAATTGGCCTTCGATATTCGTGGCGCCGTAACGTCCGGGCGGGGTTACCGCGCACATCGTCGCCTTCAGGCCGTGATCGCGATGGAAGGCGACTTCGGCGGCGATGTCGATGTCGCCGACGCCGTCGCCATAAGTCATGCAGAAGGGTTCGCCTGGTGTCAGATGGTCGCGAATGCGCCCCAGACGGCCGCCAGTCATCGAATGCATGCCGGTATCGACCACGGTCACGCGCCAGTTCGGTCGTTTGCCGCCGTGATAATTGATACTGTTGGCGCCGAGATCGACGGTGATGTCGCTGTGGTGCAGAACAAGGTTTACGAAATATTCCTTGATCATATAGCCCTTGTAGCCGGCGCAGATGATGAAATCATCGAGCCCGTGATGGGCATAGATGTTCATGATGTGCCAGAGGATCGGCATGCCGCCGATTTCGACCAGAGGCTTGGGGCGAATACTGGTTTCCTCGGCAAGACGAGAGCCAAGGCCACCGGCGAGAATTACGACTTTCATCCCAAGCGAACTCCAGAGTGTCTAGTCAAGCTTTCCGTCCCTCTTTGAGCCGCCCGGGCTCCTTGCAGACGGAACGACAGTATTTCATCCTTGTCCCGGTATCCGATTTCGTTCTTGTGCGAGGCTTGCAGCGCTGGGACCGGCCTGCGGATTTCATGGATGCGGTGCCGACGGCAACGCCGTGATCGGCATTGGAACACCGTCAAGCGCTACCAGCGCGGGAAGCTCGCATGGGCGTTGTGAAAGGCGGCTTCGCGAGACTCTCCGTGGGTGCTCGGGAGGATGGATCGAAACTTCCAGAAAGCGCCCCGCCGGTTGACGGCATGCTTCTTGCATTGTTACTAATATTCCAACCTTTGGGGAGAAAGTGCCATGCAATGGAACACATCGGCGGATTTTGCGCCTCTTGTTCTCTTTCTCGGCGGCCGGCACAAGCGCAGGATCGTCAGGACGCTCCGCGACGCCGCCGAAGTGCTGATGGTGGACTGGCCGTTTGAAGACGGAGAAGAATATGTCGTCGCGGTCAAGGCTTGCGCCGATGCCATCATCGGCCAGATCGGAATGGACGAACTGCGGGAATTGCTCCTCAGCGCCGCCAGAGAAGCCGGTCTGGGGGTTCTAACCGTGATTCCCGACAGCAGGGCGGCGACCCCCCATATGGCCGCGTGAAACGGCGGCGAGCCCGTTCGCTTGAGGCGCTATTGGCATCTTAATGCCGGCATCGACGGGTCGCTTCGATGCTGTCAACAAAGTGTCTGGATGGAATGGGACGTCAGTAAAACATCAGACAATAAAAAAACCCGGTAAACCGGGCTTCTTTGGGTTGTTTCCGGACCGTCTACGACGGACTGAAACGGGAATGGTGCCCAGAAGAGGACTCGAACCTCCACACCCTTTCGGGTACCAGCACCTGAAGCTGGCGCGTCTACCAATTCCGCCATCTGGGCGACGGAGAGCGATGTAAGGGGGCGGCTTCTGACTGTCAACTGGGTTTTTGAAGTTTTTCTGACAGTTGACGAAAAAGCAGCCGGCCGCCTGCGGGGAGCGGCCGGAGGCCGGGCATAGCGCTCCGATCGGCACGCCCTATATAAAGGAAATATCGAAAGGAATGCATCATGCCCTTTTCCCGCGCCCTTCTGCTCGCCGGTCTTTTAGCCGGTCTCGCGCCCGCCATGGCGGCTGCCGATTCGCTGAAGCTGGGCAAGCCGGGGGTCGGGCCGCTCAACACCGGATCGACGCTTTGCGATTTTCGCGGTTGCTTCGGTTTCGGGCCGCAGCAATGGCATCGCCCCGCCTATGTCCAGCCGAATTATCGGCCGCGGGGCGCGGGGCCGACCTATTACCTGCCGGGCGCCGCCGGGCGGCCGCAGCTGACCTATGATCCGCCGCCAGTGCGCCGCGTGCAGCCGCAGGATCCGAACAAACATATCGCCTGGTGCACCAACGAATACCGCTCCTACAATCCGAGGACGGATCACTTCCTCACCTATGAAGGCGTCTACAGGGTCTGCCGCTCGCCCTATCGCTGAGACTGCTGCGGTCAGCTTTCCAGCGAGGCGCGGTCGACATGGCCGAGATCGCGGCCGGGCTCGACGATATCGCGAACCCTTTGCTTCAGCTCCTTCGGCCCGGGAAAGCCGCCGTCGCGCTTGCGTTCCCAGATGAGATCGCCGTTGACGCGGATTTCGAAATTGCCGCCGGTGCCGGGGATCAGCGCCACTTCGCCGAGACTGTCGGAAAAGGTGTGCAGCAGCTCCTGCGCCATCCAGGCGGCGCGTAGCAGCCAGTTGCACTGGGTGCAGTAGAGGATCGAGACGCGGGCTTTTTCTGTCATGGCGATTTCCTTTCGTTCGGGTTGATGTAAGCCCTGGTGCAGGCCCGCGCAATCGGTCCCGCACAAGCGTCTTGCGCGCCGCGGTCCGGCATGGTCTCCTCTTGTCGTCATCAGTCGGGAAAAGCCTATGCGAGTCGCCGTCGTTGAAAATATGCGCAATACCGGTCTCGGCGCGCTTGCCAGAGCGCTCGACGAGGCGGGAGCTGAGATCGAGTGGTTTCGCGTGTGGCAGGACGGCATCCTGCCGCAGAATATGTCGGACCATGACGCGCTCGTCGTCCTCGGCGGCGAGCAGAGCGCGCTGGATGACGAGGCGCATCCGTACCTGCCGGAGCTCGCGCGGCTTGCGCGCCGCTTCGGCGATGCCGGCAAGGCCGTGCTCGGCATCTGCCTCGGCAGCCAGATCCTCGCCCGTGCCTATGGCGCCGACAATCTGCTGGGCGCCGCCCGCGAGTTCGGCTGGCACAGGATCGGCGTTACCGCCGAAGGCAGGATGGACCCGCTGCTGTCGGCGCTCGGCGGCGAATTCACCATCTTCGAATGGCATGCCGATACCTTTACCCTGCCGGAGAGCGCCGTCCGTCTCGCCACGAGCCCTGTCGCCGAGAACCAGGCCTTCCGTATCGGCCGCGCCGTCTACGGCACCCAGTTCCATTTCGAGGCCGACACAAGTGTTGTCGAGGAGTGGAAGGCCGATTTCCCCGAGACGATCGCGCGCATCGCCCCGGGCTGGCTGGAAAACCATGCCGAACTGGCGGCAAGGCATGGCGATGCTGCCGATGCCGCCGGTCTTGCCATCGCGCGTGCATGGGTCAGCCTGATCGAACGGCAAGAGATCGTGATGCTGTCGCAGGCCTCTGCGTGATAGGCGACGCGATGCCGGCAAGCGAACGCGAGAAGATGGCCGCGGGCGAATGGTATTGCTGCCTCGATGACGAGCTCGACCTCTTGCGCCGGCAGGCGCGTCGGGCCGTCCATGCGCACAACACGCTGCCGCCGGACGAGCGCGGCGCGGTGGCGCCGGCCCTGAGGGCGCTCTTTGCCCAGGCGGCGCCGAATGTCTTTATCGAGGCGCCGTTTCATTGCTCCTACGGCATCAATATCGTTCTCGGCGACCGCGTCTATTTCAATGCCGGTTGCACCATCCTCGATTCCGGCCGGGTGATCATCGGCGACCGCAGCATGTTCGGCCCCGGCGTGCAGATCTATTGCGCCGAGCATCACAAGGAGGCAGCCCTTCGCAGCCAGGGCATCGAGATCGCCCGGCCGGTCGTTATCGGCAACGACGTCTGGGTCGGCGGCAGCGCAGTCATCCTCGGCGGTGTCACGATCGGGCAGGGCGCAATCGTCGGCGCCGGCGCGGTGGTGACGAAGGACGTGCCGGCCGGCGCAACCGTGGTCGGCAATCCGGCCCGCATCAGATAACACCCAGTATTGGGCCGGAACGGACATCGTTTGCCGGCTACAAACCATCGCCGGCCCGCGCATCGTAGCGCTGCCGCGCGGCGATGATATCCGCCTGGTTCTGCTCGGTCCACAGCACCAGCGAACGGATCGTCTCGTGCAGGGTGCATCCAAGCGGCGTCAGGGCATAATCGACCTTCGGCGGCACGACGGGATAGACGGTGCGCTCGATGATGCCGTCGCGCTCCAGGTGCCTGAGTGTCGTCGTCAGCATGCGCTGGCTGATGCCGTCGATATTCCTCTTCAATTCGGTGAAGCGAAGCGTGCGTTTTTCGAGCAGCGCAATGACGAGCAGCGACCACTTGTCGGCGATGCGGTCGAGGATCTGCCGAACCTCGCATTCCTCACGCGCATCCCATTGCAGGACGTCATAGTCCTTGCCTGGCAGGACGTCATCGTCCTTGCCGGTGCGGCAAATGTCACTCGGTGAGTTTGAAGTGCCTTCTTCCATGGTGCCGGATCATGTCTTACCTAAGCTTCGGTTACAAGAGGGAACTGAGGCATGAAAAGTAACTTCATGCCTCGCCCGTTGTTTCAGCGCGTCAACCGAAGGAACGGATTTCATGTCCAACCCATCTTCCCAGACCAAGACAAGTGAGGGCCGCATGAGCGCCCGCGCAGCCGGGGCCCTGATCGTGCTCTGCGGCGCGATCTTCCTCGAAGGCATCGATGTCGCCATGCTCAATATCGCGCTGCCGGCGATCCGCGCCGATCTCGGCTTGTCGACAACGACTCTCAGCGCCGTCGTCAGCGCTTATGTGCTGGGTTATGCCGGCTTCATGCTGCTGGGCGGCCGGGCCGCCGATATGTTCGGCAAGAAGCGAGTCTTCCTGACGGCGCTGGCAATCTTCCTCGCCTTCTCCGGCCTCGGCGGTTTCGCGAGCGAGGGCTGGATGCTGCTTCTCGCCCGCTTCGTCACCGGCGCCGCCTCCGCCTTCATGACGCCGGCCGGCCTGGCGCTCATCACCGCCAATTTCCCCGAAGGACCGCAGCGTAACCGGGCGGTGATGATCTACGCCTCGACGGCCTCGGCCGGCTTCTCGCTCGGCCTCGTCGCCGGCGGCCTGCTTGCTGCGATCGACTGGCGCTGGGTGTTTTTCGCGCCGGTGGTGTTGGCGGCGATCCTGCTTGCCGTCGGCCCGCGGCTCATCACGGATAGAGATGCGGGTGCCGACCGCGGAAAATTCGATATATCAGGCGCGATCGCGCTGACCGGCGCCATGCTGCTGGCGGCCTATGGCGTCATCCGGCTCGAGCATCCGGGCGAGGGCACGGGATGGACGATCGCCGCCTTTGCAGTGAGCGCGCTGCTCTGGCTTGCCTTCATCCTGATCGAGCGCGGCTCGTCCACTCCGTTGGTGCGGCTCGGCATCCTGCGCTCGGCCGCGCTGATTCGCGCCAATCTCGGCGCGCTGCTGTTTGCCGGCTCGTTTTTCGGCTTCCAGTTCATCGCCTCGCTTTATCTGCAGGAGCTGCTCGGCTGGACGCCGATGCAGACGAGCTTGGCGCTGATGGCGATCGGCATCGATGCGGTGGTCGCGCCGATCCTGACGCCGCGGCTCGTCGACCGCTTCGGCAATGTCCGCGTCATCCTCGCCGGTTTCCTGTTGGCGCTCGCCTGCTATGGGCTGTTCTTGCGCATGGGCTTCGACTGGACCTATGCCGCCATGTTCCCGTCGATGCTGCTGCTCGGCCTTGCCTTCGCGCTCGGCTACGGCCCGCTGACCATTGTCGCGACCGAGGGTATCGCCGAGGACGAGCACGGGCTTGCCGCCGGTTTGGTCAATACGGCAATCCAGTTCGGAGCCGCACTCGGCCTTTCCGGCGTCAGCGCCATAGGCGCCTATATGCTGGGTGAAGAAGTCTCTCCCGAAGCCCGGCTGGAATCCCTGCGCGTGGCCCTTCTGGTACCGCTCGCCGCCGCCGCGCTTGGCGCGCTGGTGATGGCGACCGGCTTGCGTGGCCGCGACGGCTCTCGCCGCGAGGCCGTCGCCTGACGGCGCTTGGCAAGGCCTCACTCGTGGCCTTGCCATCTCGACAGCGGCGAAAGCTCCGCTAGATGAGAAGGCGAAACAGGGAGGGAAATCATGAGCGAGCCGAATTTACCCATGGAAGGCGGCTGCCGCTGCGGCCGGGTGCGGCTGAAAATCAGTGCTGCGCCGCTGCTGACCATGGCCTGCCATTGCACGGGGTGTCAGAGGATGACCGCGAGCGCCTATTCGCTGAGCACCGCCATCCCGAACGAAGGCTTCGAGGTCACCAAAGGCGAGCCGGTCATCGGCGGTCTGCACGGCGTCACCAAGCATTATTTCTGCCCGCATTGCATGAGCTGGATGTTCACCCGGCCGGAAGGCATGGACTGGTTCGTCAATCTGCGCGCGACCATGCTCGACGACCCCAGCTGGTTCACCCCTTTCATCGAGACATGGACGAGCGAGAAACTGTCCTTCGCTGAGACCGGCGCGGTGCACAGCTACGCGGAGCTGCCCGCGATGGACGCGTATGAGGGGCTGGTGAAGGAATATATGGGCAAGGGTTAATCTCAGAAGCCCTGGAAAAGAAAATCGACGGCAGCCACGATGCGGTCGCTGTCGGCGGTAAGATCCGCGACCACGCCTGCGATTTCCTTGATGGAAATCGCACCGGTGAATTGGGTGGCCATCACGTATGGCATGTCATTGATCACGAATTGCGGATTGAGCTGGCGCATGATTTTGGGAAGAGCTTCCAATGGAAGCATTGGCACCATGGTCCGCGTCGTCAACTCGCCAAGCAAATCGGACTGCAGATCAAGAGCAAGCGCATCGGAATGCGTGAGATTATAGACATGAAATCAGCCATCAGAACTGTCGATATTTCTGAAACGGCAGGCCGTGCTTTTTGACATAAGCATTGGAAGCGGCAATAGCCTCAGCGTTCTCGATACGCCACAGCCGCTCGCGCTCCGCCTTTATGGCCTTTGCGATCCCATCTTCCGCCGCCCGGGATATATTGATGCCGAGCGCGCGTGCCTGGGACACGAGACCTTCATCAAGAGACAGGTTCGCTGCTTTTCTTGGCCGCTGAGCCATAACGATCTCCTTGGCCTTATGCGCAGATCATATGCGCATAAGATGCCATTGAGAAGCGTTATTCGTCGCCCATCTTCAACGCCGCGATGAAGGCTTCCTGCGGGATTTCCACCTTGCCGAACTGGCGCATGCGCTTCTTGCCGGCCTTCTGCTTGTCGAGCAGCTTGCGCTTTCGGGTGGCGTCGCCGCCGTAGCATTTCGCGGTCACGTCCTTGCGCAGCGCCGAGATCGTCTCGCGGGCAATGACGTTGCCGCCGATCGCCGCCTGGATCGGGATCTTGAACATGTGCTTCGGGATCAGTTCCTTGAGCTTCTCGCACATGTCGCGGCCGCGCTTTTCGGCGGCGGTGCGGTGCACCATCATCGATAGTGCGTCGACCGGCTCGCCGTTGACGAGGATCGACATCTTCACGAGGTTGCCTTCGCGGTGGTCGGTGAGGGCATAATCGAAGGAGGCATAGCCTTTCGAGATCGACTTCAGCCGGTCGTAGAAATCGAACACGACTTCGTTGAGCGGCAGGTCGTAGGTCAGCATCGCGCGCGTGCCGACATAGGTGAGCTCGATCTGGATGCCGCGGCGGTCCTGGCAGAGTTTCAGGATGCCGCCGAGATAATCGTCGGGCGTCAGGATCGTCGCGCGGATCCACGGTTCGTGGATTTCGGAGATCTTGACGACATCGGGCATGTCGGCCGGATTGTGAAGCTCCCGCTCCGTGCCGTCGGTCATGAACATCTTGTAGACGACGGAAGGGGCTGTGGCGATGAGGTCGAGGTCGAACTCGCGCTCCAGCCGTTCCTGGATGATTTCGAGATGCAGCAGGCCAAGGAAGCCGCAGCGGAAACCGAAGCCGAGCGCGGCCGAGGATTCCATCTCGAAGGAGAAGGAGGCGTCGTTGAGGCGAAGCTTGCCCATGGCGGCGCGCAGATCCTCGAAATCGGCGGCATCGACCGGGAAGAGCCCGCAGAACACCACCGGCTGCGCCGGCTTGAAGCCCGGCAGCGCCTGAGCCGTCGGCCGCTTGTCTTCGGTGATCGTGTCGCCGACGCGGGTGTCGGCCACTTCCTTGATCGAGGCGGTGATGAAGCCGATCTCGCCAGGGCCGAGGCTGTCGACAGTGACCATCTTCGGCGTCAGCACGCCGACGCGTTCCACCTGGTATTTTGCATCGGTGCCCATCATCCGCACGGTCTGGCCCTTGGTCAGCACGCCGTCGATGATGCGCACCAGAACCATGACGCCGAGATAGGTGTCGTACCAGCTGTCGACGAGCAGCGCCTTCAGCGGCGCCTTTTCGCCGCCGGGGCTCTTCGGCGCCGGCAGCTTGTGGACGATCGCCTCCAGCACGTCGGGAATGCCGAGGCCGGTCTTGGCCGAAATCAGCACCGCCTCCGAGGCGTCGATGCCGATCACTTCCTCGATCTGTTCCTTGATGCGGTCGGGTTCGGCGGCCGGCAGGTCGATCTTGTTGAGGACGGTGACGATCTCGTGGTTGTTGTCGATCGCCTGGTAGACGTTGGCGAGCGTCTGCGCTTCGACGCCCTGGCTGGCGTCGACGACGAGCAGCGAGCCCTCGCAGGCCGACAGCGACCGTGAGACTTCATAGGCGAAGTCGACGTGGCCGGGCGTGTCGATCAGGTTGAGAATGTACTTCTCGCCATTGTTCGCCTGGTAGTGCAGGCGCACGGTCTGGGCCTTGATAGTGATGCCGCGCTCGCGCTCGATATCCATATTGTCCAGCACCTGCTCGGACATTTCGCGCTCGGCAAGGCCGCCCGTCGTCTGGATCAGGCGGTCGGCCAGCGTCGATTTGCCGTGGTCGATATGGGCCACGATCGAAAAATTGCGGATATGGGAAAGCGGAGTGGTCGAATTGGTGCTCATGCGCGCCATATAGCAGCGCCGCCCCCTGCCGCAAAGCGGTAATTATCCCGCCGTTTACGCTATTTGCAGCTTATCGGACGCGTGTCAGACCGGCCACGTCTCCAGCCGCCAGGCTGAATCCCAGAACATCCATTCATATTGCGAGGCGCGGACGAAGACATCGGTCATTTGAGCACGCTCCACTGGTGATGCGAAGCGGGCGGCGATGTCGGTCAGAGCGATTACTTCGCGGGCACCGGCGGCAAATTGCGGATCGCCATAAGTGTTGATCCAGGCCTGGAACGCATTGCCGTCGATAACAGGCCGGTTCTTGATCGCTTCGCCGACGTGCCAGTAGATCCAGAAGCAGGGGAGGATGGCGGATAGCGCCACCGCGTAGGAGCTATGATAGGCGGTGGCGAGCAGGAAGTTGGTATAGGCAAAGCCGGCAGGCGAGGGCTCGGCCGCGTTGACATCCGCCGAGGTGATGCCGAACTGGGTAAGGAAGCCGGCATGCAGGCCCTGCTCGACGGTGATTGCCTTCTGCGCCGAACCGAGGAAGCGCAGTACTTGCGCATTGTCGGGCGCCTTGGCCGCGACGATGGCGAGGCATCGCGCATAATGCTTCAGGTAGAGCGCGTCCTGCAGGATATAGTGCCGGAAAACCTCGGGCGGCAGCGTGCCGTCCGAAAGGCGCTGCAGCAGCGGCAAAGCCTCGATTTCAGCCATGATGGGAGCGATCCTGTCCCAGGCGGCAGCCGTGAAGCTTCCCGTCTGTTCCGTGCTGGGCGTGCTGGCATCCATCATTGTCTCCCATCTTCGATTTGCGCTGTCATATATCGACGCCACGGCGGCGAAAGCAAGGCTGGTCGGTCAACTCGAAAGGTGGTTGATTCCATCATCGGATAATGTATTTCTCTTATAGTGGAATCAAGGATGACGGATGGAACAGCAGCTCGAACAGGCGATCGGCATTCGCATTCGCACGCTACGGCTGGAAAAGAGCCTGACGCTGGATGATCTTGCCGTGGCCTCCGGCGTCAGCCGGGCGATGATCTCGCGCATCGAGCGGGCGGAGGCGAGCCCGACCGCTGCGCTGCTGGCAAGGATCTGCGCCGCACTCGGCCTGTCGCTGTCGGCCTTCTTTGCGGAAGAGGGGCAGGCCTCGCCGCTCGTCCGGAGGCAGGAACAGCAGGTCTGGCGCGATCCGGAGACCGGTTATCTCAGACGGTCTGTGTCACCCCCGGGCACGGCTTCCGATGTCGATATCGTCGAGGTCGAATTCCCCGCCAGCGCCCGCGTCAGCTTCCCCCCGCATGCGAGCGCCCATGGCATGACGCAGCATATCTGGCTGTTCGACGGCGAGCTGGAAATGACGGCGGCTGAGATCGTCTATCGGCTGCGCCCCGGCGATTGCCTCTTCATGCCGGTCGGCGAGGGTCACGTCTTCCACAATCCCGGCAACGCGCCGGCGCGCTATTGCGTCGTGCTCGATCGCGGCGGCCGATAGAAGCATTCAATTCAGGAGAACAGCATGCCTGCTATTCGTAACCTTTCCGCCGAGGAGGCCCGCGCTGCCATTCCGGCCCTTTCGCAAGTGCTTGTCGATTGCGTCGCGGGCGGCGCCTCCGTCGGCTTCATGCAGCCCTATGGGCCTGAGGATGCCGAGCCCTATTGGCGTGATGTCGCCGATGCCGTTGCCACCGGCGGCAATCTGCTGCTGGTCGCTGAACTCGACGGCAGGATCGTCGGCACCGTCCAGGTGGGTGCCGCGCAGATGCCGAACCAGCCGCATCGCGGCGATCTGAAGAAGCTGCTGGTGCACCGCTCCGCCCGCGGCAAGGGGCTCGCCCGGCTGCTGATGGATGCTGCTGAGCGTGAGGCGGCAAGCCGCGGAAAGACCCTGCTCGTGCTCGACACCGCAACCGGCAGCGATGCCGAGGCGATCTATCCGCGCTTGGGCTGGCAGCGCGTGGGCGTCATTCCGGATTATGCGCTGTGGCCGGAAGGCGGGTTCTGCGCCACCACCCTGTTCTACAAGCGGCTTACCTGATTGCGCCGGCCCCGCTCATGCCGGCCTGGCGAAGACCGGAAGCGCGCCGCCAAGCGTCGTGTCCGCCGTCCATTGCGCCGCATTCCAGCCGAATTGCCGCGCCGCTTCGACGTTCACTGCCATATCGTCGATGAAGGCGATCTCGCCGGGCAGCACGCCGGCCCGCTCGGTCGCCAGCCGGAAGAAATCAGGCGAAGGCTTGCTGTGCCCGAGTGCTGCGGAATAGATGATGTCGTCGAAATGCGCGCTAAGGCCGATCTGGTCCATCAGGTAGCGTGCCCGCCTATGTTCCTGGTTGGTCGCCAACAAGAGAGTGATGCCGCTTTGCCTGAGAGCGGCGAGCTCTTCCAGCAGATTGCGGTCGAGCCGGGAATCGTTTTCGAACCAGTAGTTGATCAGTGTTTCGGCGCTGAGGTGGGGCGCGATCTTTACGAGAACGCCGGCGAGCCTCGGCTCCAACGCCTCGCGGCCGATGATGATATCGCGCCAGTGGGTCTGAAAGAATTCCCGCTGCAGCAGGTCGACACGCAGCCCGAGATCGCGCTCCAGATAGGTGAAGTGAGGCAGGCCGTCCACCGGACGACCATGAATGAGCACGCCGTCGACATCGACCATCAGCACTTTCATGCGGAAAAGTTCCTCGTTCTCAAAACACCGGCGAAGGTGGCGTCATCCGCCTGGGCGTTCAAGACGTGGCGCCACTTTTTTGTCGCGGCCGAGCCGTGTAAATCTCCATTGTCAATCAAGGGCAGGATCTGAAATGCGCGTCATCTATTCCGAGGATCACAAGCTGCGCGATGCGAGGACCGAGCTGCACGCCGGCCAGCTGGTGACGCCCTTCGAGGCGCCGTTTCGCGCCGAATGGATCCTGGCGGCGGTCAAGGAGGCGGGCCTTACCGACGTGGTGGCGCCCGATGCGCACGGGCTGGAGACCGCCCTTAAGGTGCATGATCCCGCCTATCTGGATTTCCTTGCCACCGTCTGGGAACGCTGGGTGGCGGCCGGTTTCACCGGCGAGGCGATCGCCAATTCCTTCGCCGTTCGCCGCACCAGCCAGCGTGTACCCGACAATATCGTCGGCGCGATCGGCCATTACGCCAATGCCGCCGACACCTCGATCACCAAGGGCTCCTACGAGGCGGCGATCGCTTCCATGCGCTGCGCGATCACAGGCGCCGACTGGCTGAATGCCGGCAATCGCTTCGCCTTCGCGCTCTGCCGCCCGCCCGGCCACCATGCCGGCATCGATCTCTTCGGCGGCTATTGCTTCATCAACAATTCGGGCGTCGCCGCGCAGCGGCTGCTCGACCATGGTGCGAGGAAAGTCGCGGTGCTTGATGTCGATTTCCACCACGGCAACGGCACGCAGGATCTCTTCTATCACAGAGGCGATGTCTTCACCGCCTCGCTGCATGGCGATCCGATGCATGCCTTTCCCTATTTCCTCGGCCATGCCGACGAGGAAGGCGAGGGAGAGGGCGAAGGTAGCAACCGCAACTATCCGATGCCGCCCCATACCCCCTGGGAGGTCTGGTCTTCGGCGCTTGCGGATGCGCTCGCCCGGATCCAAGACTTCGGCGCCGAGGCGATCGTCGTGGCGCTTGGCGTCGATACCTTCGAGCGCGATCCGATCTCCTTCTTCCGCCTCACCTCCGACGATTTCACCCGCATGGGCGTGATGATCGCTTCCGCCGGCCTGCCGGTGCTTGCCTGCATGGAAGGTGGCTACGGTGTTCCGGAGATCGGGCTCAATGTCGCCAATGTCCTCGAGGGTCTGGAAGCCTGATTACTGCCGATGACCGACGAGATCGTTCCATCCGATATCCCGACATCCCGCATGCTGAGCTGGGCGCGCAACTCCGCCATCTATCGGCTCGAGCGGCGGATGATGACGGAAAAGCAGCTCTTTGACGCGATTACCCGCAAGGCGAAGGAGAAATTCGCCGACATCAGCGCGGCACAGCTCAAGGCCGTTGCCGATTTCGCCGTCAAATTTGCCTATGACAACAAGGTGCTCGACGATAGCGCCTATGCCGAGATCAGCACGCGCTCTGCTGTGCGCGGCGGCAAATCGAAGCGCGCGATTGCCCGGAAGCTGACTGCCAAGGGCGTCTCCAGCGACAAGGTCGAGGCTGCGCTCGGAGAGGCTGACGATCTCTATTCCGCAGCGATATTCGCCCGCAAGCGCGCCTTCGGTCCCTTCCGCCGCGTCGAGCTCGACGACAGGCGGAAGGCCAAGGAACTTTCGGCTTTTGCCCGCAACGGCTTCAGCTTCGACATCGGCAGGAAGGTCTTCGAGATGAGCTTCGAAGATGCGGAAGAGGTCATCCTTGCCGGCCGGCTCTGAGGCGTGAACTCGATCCCCTACCGGCGGCCGATCCCTGGCATTTCCCAGCATCAGCGCTCTTGATCCCGGCATGAAAAGTTTGAATTTGGTTCTCCGCCCTCTTCGGCTTAGAACCGCGCCAGGATCGGGGGGCACATGGACAGCAAGACTATCGAGACCGGGACGGATGGTGCAGCCGTGATCGCGCAGCCAGGTATGGCGTCGTCTTCGGGCGGCGTGGCGACCGGCGCGCTGATGTGCCTCATGTCCATGTCGTCGATCCAGTTCGGCGCGGCATTGTCCTCCTCGGCCATCGCCACATATGGACCGGCCGGCGCCTCCTGGCTGCGGCTTGCCTTTGCGGCCACCATTCTCGCCATCTTCGTGCGGCCGCGCATCGTCAGCTACACCAGGGCGCAATGGACGAGCGCTCTGGTCCTCGGCACGACGACGGCGCTGATGACCATGAGTTTCTTCGCGGCGATCGAGCGCATTCCGCTCGGTCTCGCCGTGGCGATCGATTTTCTCGGTCCGCTGTCCGTGGCGACCATCGGCTACGGCCTCGGCCGGCGTCTGATCTGGCCCTTGCTTGCCGGGCTTGGCGTTCTGGCTCTTGCGCATGACGGCGAAGGCTGGGTCGGCAATATCGAGGGTATCGTCTTTGCGCTCGGCGCGGGAACCGGTTGGGCGATCTATATCGTCCTGACGAAAAAGATCGGTGCGAGCTTCAAGGGGCTGGAAGGGCTTTCCATGTCGCTGATGGTTGCCGCACTGGTCGCGACACCCTTCGGCTTTGCCGGTGCCGTGCCGGCGCTCGATGCCTACGGCCTGATTGAAATGGCGGGCCTTGCCATTCTGGTGCCGCTGCTGCCCTACACCCTGGAGCTGATCGCCTTGCGGCGGATGCCGACAACCTCCTTCGGTATTCTCATGAGCCTCGAGCCGGCGATCGCCGCACTCGCGGGTTTCGTCATCCTGGCCCAGCCGATGACGCTTCTGCAGATGGCCGGAACGGCCTTGGTCGTCGCCGCAAGCGCCGGCGCCACATTTTCTGCAAGGCAATAAAAGATCAGCTCGTCTTTTTCGTCGGATCGTCGAGCGCCGGATTGTAGAACAGCGACAGCGTCAGGCTCCTGGCGATCCGTTCCGCCGTCGC
Organism: Rhizobium sp. BT04; assembly: GCF_030053135.1. NCBI lineage: Bacteria > Pseudomonadati > Pseudomonadota > Alphaproteobacteria > Hyphomicrobiales > Rhizobiaceae > Rhizobium > Rhizobium sp. BT04. The sequence continues at coordinate 3,299,042 of NZ_CP125652.1, forward strand.
CATGAACCAGGCCTTGGCCTCCGGCGAGGGAGCGACATCGTCGAGCGTTGCGGCAAACAGCGACAGCCATTTGGGAAAGAGATCGGGCGTCAGCTTCTGGACACCGGTATGCGCCTGCACCGGCTTGCCGCCATAGGCGCCGCTGCGGAAGGCGACCGCCGACCAGAAGCTTTTCATCTTCGCCATATGCTCCGGCCAGCGGCCGGAAAGCCTGGCGTCGAACACCGGGCCGAGATCGGGATGCGCCAGCACACGGGCGTAAAAGGTCTCGACCAGCCTGTCGATGAAGGCCGCGTCGACACCCATTTCCCGCATTTCGGCCTCCGCCCTTTCGCGGATCGCCGCGACATGGGCAGGGCGGCCCTGAATGTCATTGTCCATTCCAAAACCCCGGCGCCGCGTGATGCGGCAGCCCTCATATAGGTGTTTATCGCCACCAGCCAAAGTCGTCCGTGCCGCTTGCGGCAATCTGTCAGCAGCCTACAGCGCCGCGCGTCTTTTCGAGACGCGCAAAGGACGCTGTAGCACTTTGAATCGCCCCGATGCCCTTGACCGCCAACGCCTGCGTCTTTAGATTTAGAATAATTCTAAAATTTGGAGAAGATCATGCTGGCGCGGTTTTTCAGATCCTCGAAACGATCGTTTGAGTCGCTGTCCGAGCAGGAGATCCTCGCTTTGGCGATCGCCTCCGAGGAGGACGATGCCCGCATCTATCTCGCCTATGCCGACAGGCTGCGCCGCGAATTTCCGGCCTCTGCCAAAGTCTTTGAGGATATGGCCGAGGTCGAGGACACGCATCGCAAGTCGCTGTTCGAAATTCATCGCCAGCGTTTCGGTGAGCGCATTCCGCTGATCCGGCGCGAGCATGTGCAAGGCTTTTATGAGCGCAAGCCCGACTGGCTCAGGGCAAACCTGTCGCTGGATGCGATGCGGCAGGAGACCGAGGCGATGGAGGAGCAGGCATACCGTTTCTATGTCGAGGCGGCAAAACGCACTTCGGATGCCTCGACGCGCGAACTTCTCGGCGATCTCGCGCTTGCCGAACAGGGGCATGAGGATATCGCCCGCATGCTGGGCGACAAACATACGCCTGAGGATGTCAAGCGCGACGAGAACGAGGCGGTGCATCGGCAATTCGTGCTGACCTATGTGCAGCCGGGTCTGGCCGGGCTGATGGACGGCTCCGTCTCTACGCTGGCGCCGATTTTTGCCGCCGCCTTCGCCACGCAGGATACCTGGCAGACCTTCCTCGTCGGCCTGTCGGCCTCCGTCGGCGCCGGCATCTCGATGGGTTTCACCGAAGCCGCCCATGACGACGGCAAGATTTCCGGCCGGGGTTCGCCAGTCAAGCGCGGCCTTGCCTGCGGCATCATGACGGCGCTCGGGGGGCTCGGCCACGCGCTGCCCTATCTGATCCCGCATTTCTGGACGGCAACGATCACCGCCGCCGTCATCGTCTTCTTCGAACTCTGGGCCATCGCCTTCATCCAGAACCGCTACATGGAAACCCCGTTCCTGCGCGCCGCCTTCCAGGTGGTGTTGGGCGGCGGTTTGGTGCTCGGCGCCGGGATATTGATTGGGAATGGGTGAGGAGCGGTCGGCGAAGCCGAGCAATCGATCCAGCGAATCGATTGCAGCGACGAACGCCCTGAGCCCAAAGCGAAGGGCCGGGAGACGGCGTGGCACACCGAAGCCTCATCTCAGACCCACACACTACGATCAGCCCTCATCCTGAGGCACCCGGCAAAGGTCCTCGAAGGACGAGGGCGGCTGGCCGAATGCCGCAGAGGTTTCTGCACTTGCCGAGGCCGGTGGTTAGCCCCGTCCTTCGACGCCCCTTCGGGGCACCTCAGGATGAGATGGGTGTGCCGGCATTCTTGCCCTTCGCCTGCGCTCAGTGCATTCGCTCCCCTCGTCGCTTCAAGGGAGGAAAGCTGGAGCTAACTCCCAAAAAGCAAAAGGCCGGCAAATCGCCGGCCTTTTCCCACATTCCCCGTCGTAATCCTTACCGTAGCGCGCCGACCAGAACGTCGCGGCCGTTCTCGATGGTGACCCAGCGGCCGGAATTGTAGCTCGACTGGCGCTTGACGAAGGAGTAGGGCGTTCCAAACCACGGCTTGACCTCGGAGGCGAGGTTGTCGAGCACGAAATCGCCCTCGGCGGTGCGCAGCGTCAGCACGGCATGGCCTTCGCCATCCGGCTTGCGCACGACGGTCATCAGCAGATCGGCGGCCGAAAAGCCGCGCTGGATCAGCATGCGGCGTTTCAACAGCGCGAAATCCTCGCAGTCGCCGGCGGTGGTCGGATAGGCCCAGACCTCGTCCTTGCCGTAGATTTCCTTGTCGGTCATCGGCGTGATCGTGCGGTTGACCGTGGCATTGACCGCACGCACCATCGACCACTTTGCGGCGGTCATGACGACCGGGCCGGAATTGCGGTTTGCACCGCACTCACTGCGGTGGATCTGGCAGAAATCATAGTGGCCGATCGGCTGTGAGGTGGCATTGCCTGTCACCATGGAAGCATTTCTGCTGGGGGCCGGTATGGCGGCCGTCGCCATCGCAAACATGGCCATCATGGCCACAAAAATACCCTTGATCCGCACGCCCGCTCTTTCCTCGCATCGCCCCTTATTTATTAACAAAGTGTTAATGGAGAGTGTCGAGAAGAGTCAATCGTTACTTCTTGGTAGGACCTTGCAACTCGCCGACATGGTTAAAATGCAACAAGCCTGTGGACGTATTCTGGGTCGGTACTCTTCAAGCGGGCATGGTTATGGCTGTCGATGAACGGACGATGCCTTTGACGGCGCTGATAAGAAGCGCGATATCGCCGGGGCGGGAAAGACGGTGGTCGCCGTCGCGGATGAAGGTCAGCACCACGTCGTCGGCGGGAAGATGTTCGACGAGTTTCATCGCATGCGCATGCGGAACGTCGGCATCTTTCATGCCCTGGAGGATATGCACCGGGCAGCCCGTTTCGATGATGCCGTCGAGCACCCGGTTTCGCCGGCCATCCTCGATCAGCGCCCTGGTATAGATGTTCGGTTCAGGGCTATATTGCGAACGCTCTTCGAAATAGCCGCGCTCGGCAAGCGATTTGCGCTCCTTGGCCTTGAGGTTCGGCTCGATCAGCTCGGAGGTAAAATCCGGTGCCGGCGCGATGAGTACCATCCCTGCGAGCTTCGGGCCGCCCTGCCGCGCAAGTTCCTGCGCCAGCCTGAGCGCAATCCAGCCGCCCATCGACGAGCCGACGAGGATCACCCGGTCGGGCGCGACATGGCGGATGGCGGCCAGCGACTCCTCCAGCCAGCGCGAGATCGTGCCGTCGCCGAAGCTGCCGCCGGAAAGCCCGTGGCCGGAATAGTCGAGGCGGATGCAGGCGAGCCCAAGTTCCGCCGCCAGCCCATCGAGTTCCACTGCCTTGGTGCCGCTCATGTCGGAGCGATAGCCGGATAACCAGACGAGCGCCGGTGCATCGTTGCCGGCCTGCGCGGGGCGGACGATGATGGCGATCTCGCGCGCCGCCTCGCCTTCGCCGACCGTCAGGAACTGCGGCTGGGCATTGGGCATCTGATCGGGCATCGGCGAAACTCCTGTTGTTTTGGCCTATAAAACAGATTCTTGGCAGGCTGACAGCGGGTGATTTTTCCGCTAAAGGATGATATTGACTCCGTTGCAGCGATGACGCGACACGTTTGTGCACCCTGATTGGGAGCGCGAGGCTGCAACGTTCCGAAAACAACGCGAGGAGAATACGACCATTCGCAGACCTTTTAAAACCGACGCGCCCGTGAAGGACGGACCGCGCTCGAACCGTGAAATCCGCATTCCCAAAGTTCAGCTGATCGGGGCTGACGGCGAGAATATGGGCGTCGTGCCTACCGACCAGGCCTTGAGAATGGCGGAAGAAGCCGGCCTCGATCTCGTCGAAATTTCCCCCAATGTCGAACCGCCTGTGTGCAAGATCCTCGATCTGGGCAAGCTGAAATATGCCAACCAGAAGAAGGCCGCCGAAGCGCGCAAGAAGCAGAAGATCGTCGAAGTCAAAGAAATCAAGATGCGCCCGAACATCGACACCCATGATTATGAGGTGAAGATGAAGGCGATGGGTCGCTTCTTCGACGAAGGCGACAAGGTCAAGGTGACGCTGAAGTTCCGCGGCCGTGAAATGGCTCACCAGGAACTCGGCATGAAGCTTCTGCAGCAGGTCAAGGCCGATACGACCGAGTTCGCCAAGGTCGAAGCCGAACCCAAGCTCGAAGGCCGCCAGATGATGATGGTGCTGGCGCCGAAATAAGCGCCAGGCAGTTTTTCGCCCCAAGGCCGTCCGCAAGGGCGGCTTTTGTGCTTTGGGCGCATGTGTTTCCGACCCTAGTGCTTCGAGGGCGAAGATTCCTCCGCGGCCCCGTTGCACTTTCAGGACGCTGCGGTTATAAGCGCGCGTCCGAACTGACCGGCAGGGCATGCCGTGGCAGTTTCGAATGCTTGCGGAACGGTTCGTCGCCGATGCCGCAGATCAACAACAAACGCTCCCGCACCTTGTTGCGACGGCCGGAGAACCGGACTTCGCGAGAGGGCTTTTTTGATAAAGCGCGCAGGGAGGACAGAAGGAGTAGCAAAATGCCCAAGATGAAGACGAAGTCCTCTGCCAAGAAGCGGTTCAAGATCACCGCGACCGGCAAGGTCAAGGCTGCCGCTGCCGGCAAGCGCCATGGCATGATCAAGCGTACCAACAAGTTCATTCGCGATGCACGTGGCACCATGGTTCTCGCAGAACCGGATGGCCGCAAGGTTATCAAGAATTACCTGCCGAACGGTCTCTGAGACTCGTCCGCGAACGCTAGATTTAAGGAGATCATGATATGGCACGTGTAAAAAGGGGCGTCGCTGCCCATGCCAAGCACAAGAAGGTTCTAAAGGCCGCCAAGGGCTTTTACGGCCGCCGCAAGAACACCATCCGTACCGCCAAGGCTGCCGTCGATCGTTCGAAGCAGTACGCCTACCGCGACCGCAAGGTCAACAAGCGCAACTTCCGTGCGCTTTGGATCCAGCGCATCAACGCCGCTGTCCGCGAATTCGGCTTGACCTACGGCCGCTTCATCGACGGCCTGAACAAGGCCGGCATCGAAGTCGACCGCAAGGTCCTCTCCGACATGGCGATCCACGAGCCGGAAGCATTCGGCGCGCTGGTCAACGCTGCCAAGAAGGCTCTTGAATACCTCAAGGAAGCCGGCACGGCCAACGAGTTTGAAGGCGCGGTCAAGTAACCAGCGCTTCCCAAGCTTTGAATTTATGATTTTGGGAAACCCGCGCTGGTTTGGGCTAGCGCGGGTTTTTCTTTCTTTATATTCCTGGCGCCGGCCGGCGCCGCCTGCCTCCCGATCGCCCGCCTGATACTGGACGGAAAGAAGTGACAATGTCAGATATCGACCAGCTCAACGCATCGCTGCTCGCCGAAATCGCCGCCGCCAATGACGAGACGGCGCTCGAAGCCGTGCGCGTTTCCGCCCTCGGCAAGAAGGGCTCGATCTCCGAACTCCTGAAGACGCTCGGCGCCATGACGCCGGAAGAACGCCAGACCAAGGGCGCGGCGATCAACGTTCTGAAGAACGCGGTGACCGAGGCTCTCGCCACCCGCAAGACGACGCTCAAGCAAGCGGCGATCAATGCCCGGCTGAAAGCCGAGACGGTTGATGTCAGCCTGCCGGTGCGCTCTTCGCCGGCCGAACGCGGTCGTATCCATCCGATCAGCCAGATCGTCGACGAAATCACCGCGATCTTCGCCGACATGGGCTTCTCGATCGCCGAAGGTCCCGACATCGAGACCGATTATTACAATTTCACCGCGCTGAACTTCCCGGAAGGCCATCCGGCCCGCGAGATGCACGACACCTTCTTCTTCAACCCGGATGAGAATGGCGAGCGCAAGGTGTTGCGCACCCATACCTCGCCGGTGCAGGTGCGCACCATGGAGGCGCAGAAACCGCCGATTCGCATCATCATTCCCGGCAAGACCTACCGCCAGGACAGCGATGCCACGCATTCGCCGATGTTTCATCAGGTCGAGGGCCTGGTCATCGACAAGAAGGCCAATGTCGCCAACATCCGCTGGGTGCTGGAGGAATTCTGCAAGACCTTCTTCGAGGTCGATAGCGTGACGATGCGTTTCCGCCCGTCCTTCTTCCCCTTCACCGAGCCATCCTTCGAGGTCGATATCCAGTGCGACCGCTCCGGCCCGATCGTCAAGTTCGGCGAAGGAACCGATTGGATGGAGATCCTCGGCTGCGGCATGGTTCACCCGAACGTGCTGCGTTATGGCGGCCTGGATCCGGACGAATATCAGGGTTTTGCCTGGGGCATGGGCCTCGACCGCATCGCCATGCTGAAATACGGCATGCCCGACCTGCGCGACTTCTTCAACGCCGACGTCCGTTGGATGACGCATTACGGCTTCCGCCCGCTCGACATGCCGACGCTGTTCGGCGGTTTGAGCGCTTGAACGGAGAATTGAGACGATGAAATTCACGCTCTCCTGGCTGAAAGAGCATCTGGAAACGGATGCCGGCCTCGATGAAATTTGCACGCGCCTCACCGAAATCGGGCTGGAGGTCGAGGATGTCGACGACAAGGCGGCGTTCCAGCCCTTCGTCATCGCCAGAATTGTCTCGGCGGAAAAACATCCGCAGGCCGATCGCCTGAAGGTGCTGATGGTCGATACCGGCTCGGGCGCGCCGGTCCAGGTCGTCTGCGGCGCCCCGAATGCGCGTGCCGGTCTCCTCGGCGCCTTCGCCGCGCCCGGAACCTATGTTCCCGGCATCGGTGTGACGCTTGCCGTCGGCAATATCCGCGGCGTCGAAAGCCATGGCATGATGTGCTCCGAAAAGGAGCTTGAGATTTCCGACAGTCACGATGGCATCATCGACCTGCCCGAGGATGCGCCTGTCGGAAAGAGTTATGCCGCGTATGCTCATCTCGATGATCCGGTCATCGAGATCAACCTGACCCCGAACCGTCCGGACTGCACCTCGATCCACGGCATCGCTCGCGATCTCGCCGCCTCCGGCCTCGGCACGTTGAAGACGCGGCCCGCGCCGTCTTTCGCGGTCGAAGGCGAGACTCCGGTGAAGCTGACGCTCGATCTCGACGATCAAAAACTCTGCCCGGGCTTTGCGCTGCGCCTCGTACGCGGCGTCAGGAACGACCCCAGCCCGCGCTGGATGCAGCAGCGGCTGATCGCCATCGGCCTGCGCCCGATCAACGCGCTTGTCGATGTCACCAATTACATGACCTTCGATCAGGGCCGGCCGATCCACGTCTTCGATGCCGCCAAGATCAAGGGCAACCTGACGGTGCGCCGCGCCGCCGAAGGCGAGACCGTGCTGGCGCTCGACCAGCGCGAATACAAGCTCTCGCCGAACAACGTCGTCATCGCCGATGAAGACGGCATCGAATCGATCGGCGGCATCATGGGCGGCGAACATTCCGGCTGCGACGAGAACACCGTCGACGTGCTGATCGAATCGGCCCTCTGGGATCCGATGAACATCGCCAAGTCAGGCCGCAGCCTCGGCATTATCACCGATGCCCGCTACCGCTTCGAACGCGGCGTCGATCCGGAATATATGCTGCCCGGTCTCGAACGCACGACGGAACTGGTGCTGGAACTCTGCGGCGGCAAGGCCGCCAAGGCCGAGATCGTCGGTTACCAAGGTTACGAACCGAAGATCGTCGATTTCCCCTATTCCGAGGTCAAGCGCCTGACCGGCCTCGACATCTCGAATGAGGAAAGCAACACGATTCTGACGCGTCTCGGCTTCACGGTTTCCGGTTCCGGCGAGCGTGTTTCCGTCGCTGTTCCCTCCTGGCGTCCCGATGTCGATGGCAAGGCCGATCTCGTCGAAGAGGTCATGCGCATCCACGGCGTCGACAATATCAAGCCGGCACCGCTCGAAAGGCATGCTGATGTCAACGGCAAGATCCTGACGACGCTGCAAATCCGCACCCGCCTTGCCAAGCGGGCGCTGGCCGCCCGCGGCATGCTCGAAGCCGTCACCTGGTCCTTCATTCCGGAAGACCAGGCAAAGCTGTTCGGCGGCGGCTCGCCGGCCCTCAAGCTTGCCAACCCGATCGCCGCCGAAATGTCGGATATGCGCCCCTCGCTTCTGCCGGGCCTGCTGACCGCAGCCCAGCGCAATGCCGACAAGGGCTATGCCGACGTCGCCCTCTTCGAGGTCTCAGGCACTTATGAGAACGACAGGCCTGAGGGTCAGCGCCGCGTGGCCGGCGGCATTCGCCGCGGCACGGCCTCGCTTGCCGGCGCCGGTCGCGCCTGGTCGAACGCCGCCAAGGGCGGCGGCAAGCCGGTCGACGTCTTCGACGCCAAGGCCGATGCGCTCACCGTCATCGAAGCCTGCGGCCTGCCGATGGGCAATATCCAGATCGAGCAGGGCGGACCGGAATGGTATCATCCCGGCCGCTCCGGCACGATCAAGATGGGGCCGAAGGTTGTGCTCGGCTATTTCGGCGAATTCCATCCGCTGACGCTGGAGGCGCTCGACGTCTCCGGCGCGCTCTGCGGCTTCGAGGTCTATGTCGACGCCATGCCGGACGCCAAGCGCAAGGCAACGCGCACCAAACCGGCGCTCGAGCTGTCGCCCTTCCAGATGGTGCGGCGCGACTTCGCCTTCGTCGTCGACAAGACGGTCGAAGCCGGCGCCATCGTCAAGGCGGCCACCGGCGCCGACCGCAAGCTGGTGACCGGCGTCAACGTCTTCGACATTTTCGAGGGTACATCGGTCGGCGAGGGCAAGAAGTCGGTGGCGATCGAGGTTCAGATCCAGCCGGTCGAGCGCACGCTGACGGACGAGGATTTTGAGGCGCTGACGCAGAAGATCGTCGCCAGCGTTGCGAAATTCACCGGCGGCGTTCTCAGAAGCTGAACTCTCCCTGCCTTCCCGCGAAAACAATGGACCGGTCGCGAAAGCGGCCGGTCTTTTCACAGATGCAGATGGTAGAGTTTGCTGACGATCGTCCAGCGGCCGTCGATCTTCAGCAGCGAGAGATAGTCGGTAAAGCGCATGCCGGCGAAATCGTCGGTGACCTTGACGCTTGCCGCATCGCCTTCGACATCGACGTTCTGGATGTCCATGTAGGGCTGCGTGCCGGGCGGCGCCGGCTCTTCCGCCAGGATCGCCGTGATGAATTCGTCGCGCGTCAGCCATTCGACGGCATTTTCGTAATGGCCGATGATCGAGCTTTTTGGATGAAAGGCCTTTTTCAAGGCCGCCTCATTGCCGAAGGCCATGCCTTCGACATAGAGATGAACCGTCTGTTCGACTGCCTGCCTGTCTGACATGTTTTCATCCCGTTCTCCGAGATGGCGTTAGATAGTTTCGCCGGATGCGAAGGCAAGCCCGGCCGGTTGCATCGGGCCGGGCTTTTCCTGTCTCAGAGGTTCGTCATGGCAAGCGAGGCATCCGAGTAACGTTTGCCAGCAACCTGCCCGGCCGGAATGATTTCTTCAAGCCTTCCGAGTTCCGCCGGGCTCAGCGCGATATCGGCAGCAGCGGCGTTCTGTTCGAGATGGTGAAGCTTGCGGGCGCCGGGGATCGGCACGATGTCGTCCCCTTGGCTCAATACCCAGGCCAGCGCCAGCTGCGCGGCCGTCACGCCTTTCTCGGCGGCAAGCCGCTCGAGTGTCGCGACGAGGGCGGCATTGGCATCGAAATTTTCCGCCTGAAACCGCGGCACCTGCCGGCGGAAGTCGTCGGCGCCGAGATCCTCCGCTTTGCGGATCGCGCCGGTCAGGAAGCCGCGGCCGAGCGGGCTGTAGGGGACGAAGCCGATGCCGAGTTCGCGGCAGGTGGCAAGCACCTCCTCTTCGGGGTCGCGGGTCCAGAGTGAATATTCGCTCTGCAGGGCCGCGATCGGATGGACCGCGTGTGCGCGGCGAATGGTGGCGCTGCCGGCTTCCGACAGCCCGAGCGTGCGGACTTTGCCTTCCCTGACCAGTTCCGCCATGACGCCGACCGTTTCTTCGATCGGCACATTGGGATCGACCCGGTGCTGGTAGAAGAGGTCGATGGTCTCGATGCCGAGGCGTTTCAGCGAGGCCTCGGCGACCGCACGCACATGTTCGGGACGGCTGTCGACGCCGGCGATGGCGGCAATACCCGGCTTGCTGGCATCGATCTTAAAGCCGAATTTGGTGGCGATCACGACGCGGTCGCGGAACGGCTTCAGCGCTTTGCCGAGAAGAACCTCGTTGGTAAAGGGGCCATAGACTTCGGCAGTGTCGAAAAAGGTGACGCCGAGATCGATGGCGCGATGCAGCGTCCGGATCGATTCCGCATCGTCACTGGCGCCATAGGCAAAGCTCATCCCCATGCAGCCGAGGCCGACGGCAGAGACGGTCAGATCGTTTCCGAGTTTCCGGGTTTTCATGATGTGCTCCTTTTCTGAGCCACCGCTTGAGGGATCGTTGCGGTGTGGATAGACCATATCGCCGCTGCATCAGTCAGAAAATACATGCGGTTTCTAACAGGCTGTTCTATAAATTCGATCAATGAACAGAACTCAGCTTTCGCAACTTGCCGTTCTCGCCGCCGTCTCGGAGCATCGCAGCTTCCGCGCCGCCGCCAAGGAACTCCTCGTCGCGCCCTCGGCCATCAGCCATGCGATATCGAGCCTGGAGGAAAGCCTGGGTGTCAGGCTTCTGGCGCGGACCACCCGCAGTGTCGCGCCGACGGAAGAGGGCCGACTGCTTCTCGAAAGACTGCGTCCGGCGCTGGAGGAGATCGATATTGCCCTGGAGGCGGTCCGCGATACCCGCAGTAAGCCCGCCGGCAATCTGCGCGTCACTGCGCCGCGCTTTGCCTCCGACCTGCTGCTTGCCCCGCGCCTCGGCGACTTTCTCAACCTTTATCCCGATATCACTTTGGAGATCGCCAATGAGGACGGCTTCACCGATATCGTCAGGGAAGGTTTTGACGCCGGCATAAGGCTGGAGGAGAGTCTGGAGGCCGATATGATCGCGGTCAGGTTCTCGCCTAATCTGACGACGGTGATCGCCGCGTCGCCCGAATATTTCGAGTGCTATCCGAAACCGGAACACCCCCGCGATCTCGTCCATCACCGTTGCATCAAGCGGCGCTTCACCAATGGCTCGATCTATCGCTGGGAATTCGAAAAGGACGGGCAGGAACTCGTTGTAGCGGTCGACGGGCCGCTGATCGTCAGCGAAGACAGGCTGGCTCTGTTGGCGGCGCTGAACGGCGCCGGGCTTGCCTATCTCTTCGATATGCGGGTCTATGCCGAACTGGCGGCCGGCAGGCTGGTGCGGGTGCTGGAAGATTGGTGCGCGCCCTATTCCGGGCCGTTTCTCTATTATCCCACCCGGCGGCAGATGCGGCCGGCGCTGCGCGCCTTCATTGATTTCTTCCGATATGTCGAGACGGATACGGGCGGCCGCTAGGACTGAAACCGCCGCCCGTTCTCAATCCGTCAGGCGGCCTTAGCCTTTTGGTTTGCTGCTGTGGTGGCGAGCTGCGAAAGCGTCTTGTCGGTCGCCGTTTCTTCCTGCAGCGTCTGGTCGAGCAGGCGGACGGCATCCTTGAGGCCGAGTGTCGCGGCCCAGGTCTTCAGCGTGCCGTAACGGGCGATTTCGTAGTGCTCGACCGCCTGGGCAGCCGAGATCAGACCGGCATCGAGGGCTGACGTGCCCTTGAATTCTTCCATGATTTCCTCGCCCTCGGCCAGAATGCCCTGGATCGCCTCGCAGGTCTTGCCCTGAGCGCGTTTGCCGATCAGTTCGAAAACCTGCTGCAGGCGCTCGACCTGAGCTTCGGTTTCCTCGCGGTGCTTTTCGAAGCCCGCCTTCAGTTCGGAGGACTGGGCGGCGCGCGCCATCTTCGGCAGGGCGCGCAAAATCTGCCGTTCGGCAAAGTAGATGTCCTTGAGTGTGTCGTGGAATAGATCTTCCAACGTCTTTTCCTTGGCCATTTTCTCGATCCTTGTTCTGGGAAAGGCCGCGAATGCGGCGACACACTAAGAAGCGAGGATCGCGCTAATTGTTCCCGATCGATTTCGGGTGGACGGGAAATCTGCGCCGGGTGATGATTCCGGCCGTCGATACAGGAGGAAGATAAACTCATGCGAAAGCCGAATTCGATGAAGGGGCTGGAGGATCTTGGCCGCGTAAGGTTGTCGCAGAATTTCTTCCTCCGTGATTTCCTGCATTCCGAGATCGCCGATTTCTACCGCATCCCCAATATCCCCGAAGATCCCGATCTGGCGGTCGAGGCGGGCAGGAGACTCTGCAAGGAGTTGCTGGAGCCGCTGCAGGCGACGTTCGGGCGCCTGCATATCCGTTCCGGCTATCGTTCGCCTGGGGTGAACAGGTTCGGCAACGAGAACAATCTGAACTGCTCGACCAATGCCGCCACATCAGCGCATCACATCTGGGATATGAGGGATTTTGACGGCTGCATGGGCGCCGCGGTCTGCATTGCCGTGCCATGGATGCTCGACCATTTCAGCGATGAAAGCGACTGGCAGCGGCTCGCCTGGTGGATTCACGACCACCTGCCTTACGCCTCGCTCTGCTTCTTCCCGAAGCTCTGGGCCTTCAATATCCAGTGGCACGAACGGCCGAAGCGGGTGATCCAGAGTTATGTCAGGCCACGCGGCATCCTGACCAAACCGGGCATGGCGAACTGGGAGGGCAATCACGCCGCGTTCTATGAAGGCTTTCCCCCGCTCAGAAACTGATGCCCCGCTCAGAAACTGATGCGGTAGCGGATGTGGCCGTCGCTTTCGACATAGCTGTCGTAGAGCGCCCGGGCGGTCTTGTTCTCTTCGCTCGTATGCCAATAGAGCCGCGACCAGCCTTTGGCTTTGCAGATGGCGATGAGATCATCGATCAGCGCCCGCCCGACGCCCATGCCGCGCGCATCGGCATCGACGAACAGGTCTTCGAGATAGCAGTCCCTGCTGCGGATCCACGTGCCCTCATGGGTGAGATAGAGCGCAAAACCCATCATCCTGCCATCGACTTCGGCGATGCGCATTGAAATTGCCGAGGCCGGATCGAAGACCCGGCGCCATGTGGAATCGGTGATATCGGCATCGACCGTGACCTCGTAAAAAGCGAGATAGGCCGCCCAGAGTTGGCGCCAGCGCGCTTCGTCCTCGGGGCGGGCATCGCGGATCGTCACTGTCATGGGTGTTCCTTTCAGGCGCCGGCTTCGTCGAGCAGCGCCATCGCCTCATCGGAAAGCGCCAGTGTCGCCGATTTCACCAGGCTTTCAAGCTGCGAAAGGCTGGTGGCGCTGGCGATCGGCGCCGTCACGCCCTTCTTGCGCAAGAGCCAGGCGAGCGAGATTTCCGCAGGGCTGGCGCCGGTTTCGGCCGAGACCTTGTCGAGCACGGCAAGGATACGCAGGCCCTTGTCGTCGAGATATTGCGAGACGCGGCCTTCGCGGGCGCGGCCTTCAGTATCGGCCTTGCTGCGGTATTTGCCGGTGAGGAAGCCGGCGGCGAGGCTGAAATAGGTGATGACGCCGATATCCTGGGTAAGGCAGAGCTCGGCGAGAGGCCCTTCGAAGCTTGCGCGCTCATAGAGATTATATTCCGGCTGCAGCACATCGTAACGCGGCAGCCCGGCTCTTTCGGCGGCGTCGAATGAGGCCTGGAGGAGGTCAGCATCATAGTTCGAGCAGCCGATGGCGCGGATCTTGCCCTGCTGCTTCAGCTTGGCATAGGCACCAAGCGTTTCCTCGTGCGGCGTATCGGCATCCGGCCAGTGCGAGAGATAGAGGTCGATATAATCCGTCTGCAGCCGACGCAGCGAATCCTCGACCGCCTTCAGGATATAGCTCGCCTTCAGCGTCTTTCCCTGTCCCATGTCCGAGCCGACCTTGGTGACGATGACGGCCTTGTCGCGGGAAATCTTGGCCTGTTTCAGCCAGCGCCCGATGATCTCCTCGGAATCGCCGCCCTTGTTGCCGGGAACCCATGCCGAATAGACATCCGCCGTATCGATCGTGTTCAGGCCGGCATCGAAGAAGGCGTCGAGAATGGCGAAGGATGTTTTCTCGTCGGCCGTCCAGCCGAAGACATTGCCGCCGATGACGATCGGCGCGACCGAAAGACCTGTTTTTCCAAGCCGGCGCATTTCCATGACGCTCTCCAAAATCGTAAATTGATTGAAATCGCGGATACGGCAGAACGCCGCCCTCACGCAAACTTAGCGCGATCGACGCGTGAGGGAAACCAAACTTCCGTGATTTCGGGTCGCGCCATTGCGCCGCAGCGGCGGCCTGAATATGGTTCGCGGACATCAGTTTGGGGAGGCTTGGATCATGCTGCGTTTCGGTATCATTTCAACGGCGAAGATCGGCCGCGACAATGTCGTTCCCGCGATCCAGGATGCGGAAAATTGCGTTGTCACGGCGATTGCCAGCCGTGATCTCACCCGCGCAAGGGAGATGGCCGACCGTTTCTCGGTGCCGCATGCCTTCGGTTCCTACGAGGAGATGCTGGCCTCCGACGTCATCGACGCCGTCTATATCCCGCTGCCGACCGCCCAGCATATCGAATGGTCGATCAAGGCAGCCGATGCCGGCAAGCACGTGCTCTGCGAAAAACCGCTCGCCTTGAAATCAGGCGATATCGACGAGGTGATCGCCGCCCGCGACCGTAACCGCGTGGTGGTCACCGAAGCCTATATGATCACCTATTCCCCGGTTTGGCAGAAGGTGCGCGCACTGATCGACGAGGGGGCGATCGGTTCGCTCCGGCATGTGCAGGGCGCCTTCACCTATTTCAACCGCGACGCCACCAACATGCGCAACATTCCCGAGCTCGGCGGCGGCGGCCTTCCCGATATCGGGGTTTACCCCGTCATGAGCACCCGTTTTTCCACCGGCAAGGAGCCGCTCTGGATCCAGGCGACCACCGAGCGCGATCCGGATTTCGGCACGGATATCTATTCGAGCGTCAAGGCCGATTTCGGCGATTTCGAGCTGAGCTTCTATATCTCGACGCAGATGGCCAATCGCCAGGTCATGGTGTTCCACGGCAGCGACGGCTATATCGAGGTCAAGTCGCCGTTCAACGCCAATCGCTGGGGGCCGGAGGAGATCGAGCTTGCCGATCGCAGCCACAATGAATCGCGCATCTTCCGCTTCCAGGACAGCCGCCAGTACAGGCGTGAGGTCGAGGCCTTCGCCCGGGCGGTGAAGGACGGCAAGGAAGAGATCGTCACGCTCGAAAATTCGAAGCTGAACCAGAAGGTGATCGACGCGATCTACCGGGCCAGCGAGAAGGACGGCTGGGAGGCAGTCTAGCGCATAACCCCGAAAATCGGGATCGATCTTCGGAAAGGATTGTGCGCCAATTTAAAGTGTTAGAGCGCCGCGCGTCCTTTTGGACGCGCGGCGCTCTAACACTTTTGATCAGCCCGAGGCGCCGCTGCTCCGAAGATCTGCGGTACGGAGGAGTTCAACGCGTCCGACAAGAGCTGACCGGCATGGCGGCGATGCGTGCGGCTAGCCGGCCAGATCCGAGGACGCCGCGTGTTGTGAATTGCGGGCGTTTAAGTCGTGTTCGGAAAATGGTTACCAAGTTATGACGCATAGCAGAGAGGCGACTATGCAACCATTTTGGTAGACTCAACTTGGTCGAACATTCTCTCCAGGTTCAAAAAGCAAATCATGCCGTCCGGCTGTGCGATAATGCCATCGGCGTAACGCATGCCGTTGGAAACGCTGATATCCGGAACCGGTTGAAGGAGGTCGGCGGTGATTGTCAGAATGTCCGAGACCCGGTCCACGACCAGACCAGTTGCCATGCCATGAATCTCGGCCACGACGATGGCGCTGCGTTCGTTGGCCTCCGTGCTTTTCATGCCGAGCTTGTAGGCAAGATCGATAATCGGGATTACCGTCCCGCGCAGATTCATGACGCCGATAACATCGGAGGGCGCATGAGGGATCGGCGTCGCCAGACCCCATCCGCGAATCTCGCGGATGGTCGTGGTGCGCACGCAGAATTCCTGATCGTGCAGCCGAAACGCGATGATCTCAAGCGTTTCGCTGTCGTTCATGGGTGAGTTGACGGTGACATTCATCAGAAATTCTCCCAGCTTTCCTTGACAGCTGTATTTCCAGCAAATGCTCGGGCCACCTGTCCCACTATCTGCTTTGCGGGTGATGCGACAGGACGGTGATTGCTACCCGCAGCCATTACCGATGCTGTCTGGCGGAGCGCGCCGCCGAGCTGGAACTGGCCGATGAGTTCGCGCAGGCGTCCTGCCTCGCCGGCGAGGGTTGCGCTCGCCGCCGTGCTCTCTTCCACCATTGCCGCGTTCTGCTGCGTCACTTGATCCATCTGATTGACGGCGGTGTTCACCTCCGCAAGACCAATCGATTGTTCGCGTGCCGATGTGGCGATCGCTTCCATATGCTGATTGACTGTTACGATATAGCCCTCGATCGTCTTGAGCGCTTCGCCGGTTTCGCTCACCAGCTTGACGCCGCTTTGCACCTCGGTGGATGAATTTCGGATCAGTTCCTTGATTTCCTTTGCAGCCTGGGCGGAACGTTGCGCGAGTTCACGCACCTCCTGGGCAACGACGGCAAACCCCTTGCCCGCATCGCCGGCGCGGGCGGCTTCGACACCGGCATTGAGGGCCAGAAGGTTGGTCTGGAAGGCGATCTCGTCAATGACTCCGATAATGTTGGAGATCTGGTTGGAGGACTGCTCGATCTTTTGCATGGCATCGACCGCATTGGCGACCACCTTGCCGGAATGAGTTGCGCTGGTGTTTGCCTGCGCGGCGACGGTCCGTGCTTCGTCAGCACGCTTTGACGAGTTCGAGACGTTGGCTGTGATCTGGTCCAGTGCCGCTGCTGTCTCCTCCAGGGAGGCAGCCTGCTGCTCGGTGCGCTTGGACAGGTCTGCGGCGGACTGACTAATCTCGCGGGTGCCGTTGTCGATCTGCGTCGTAGCCTGTGCAACAGCCCGGAGGGTTTCGGCAAGCTGCCCGACCGCACCATTCAGATCGTGACGCAGGGCTTCGAAGTCCGGTGCGAAGGCCTCGTTGAGTTGGAAACTTAGATCACCAGTTGCAAGTCGGCGCAGTCCAGCCGCCAGACCAGATGTCGCCTCCTGAAGGCGCTTCTGCGCAGCCGCTTCGGCCTCTGCGGTCAGACGGATGCGGTCGGCTTCCGCGTGAACCCGAGCTGCTTCAGCTTCCTGCTCCAGCCGCTTGTTGCTGATGGCTGCCTGACGAAAGACTTCGACGGCACCCGCCATTTCGCCGATTTCGTCTGCGCGGCCTGCAAATGGAATGGCCTTTTCCGAGTCGCCACCCGCAAGATCGATCATGGATGCTGTTATTCTGCCGATTGGTCTTGAAATGCCCATGACGGCAAAGTAAACCGCGCCCAAGACAATTCCGAATATAAGCGCGATGGCTACGTACGTAACCTTTACGGTAGAGGAGAAATTGGCCACGCTTTCGACACTTGCCTCGGATGCGGCATCCTTGTTGACGGCAACAAGCTTGTCAATTAGATCAGCCATGGCATCGGCAATGGGAGCCATTTCGTCATTCATGACAACCTTGGCATCGTCATCCTGAGAAGCTGCAGAAAATTTTACGTATTTCTCGCCAGCCTTCCCCAAAAGCAAAAGTTTCGCGCGCAAGCCACTGACGAGGTCTCGATCCTTATCGTCAAGACCGAGGGCCTCGTAATTCTTAATTTCGTTCTCGATGCGAGCCGTCTCACGGTCGATTGCCGTCTGCGCCTCATCTTGCGTCTTTTGGTCTGATGCCGCGAGATGAGCGAGGTAGGCTACACGCAGATCGGAAAGCGCCGTATCAACTTCCTTCGCAGCCATAGCACTTGGCATCAAATTGCCGGAGAGTTCGGTTACATTCCCGTTTGTTGTGATCAGCGACTGCAGAGAAAAATATGAGAAAGCGGCGATGGCGACCGCTATTACACTGAGGAGCCCGATCAGGGCCGTTTTTATTTTAGGACGGGACATAACAGTTACTCCGAGCAGTAGAGCGCCCTTCGGGCGCGGGGGATTTGCCGAAGAGCAAAATCATTCTGCCGAAGGCTTAAAGGGAACGGAATACATTCCGCTCATGGGGCCATGCAGAGCAATACATTTCCCTCGCGAGGGGTGATGACTACTCCTGAAGACAGAAAATTGTCGTGACTTATTTATTTTGGATTAATTTGGTTTGATCGAGGTGAGTGACGAAACGAATGGCTCGGTTTGCGGATACTTGGCACGCGATGTGGATATCTGACTGGCCCCCCGCTATACGATGTCATAGTGCCCCCGTTTCGGAGTTGATTCTTAGACTCTGTTAACCTTTGGCAGTCCGAAGAGGCGTGCGAGAAGATCGTTCTGATTGTTGACGGTCCAATCACCAAAAAACCGAAGCCCTTCTTCAACCAGAGCATGGCTTCGAAGCTCGCGATCGTCCGCCGTGCCGTTTTGCAGGATTAGTAGCCGCCGATTTGGCATGTTCTTCTTCACCCGGAAATGGTTGCTCTCGATGCCTTGCTGGAGATGCTTGGTGCCATAATGCACTGGGTCTGGCGGCAGAGGCCGATCGTCAACCGACGTCTTGATCATCGATGGGAGGGTATTGGCGGCATCCGTGCCAATCCTGCTGGGCGAGAGCCGTGGGCTCGTCTTTCACCATCTTACGAAAGAACCGCTTGGCTGCGTCGAGATCGCGTTTCGCGGTGATCAGTTCGGCCAATATCGCCGCTGGTTTTCACGCCGGCGATCCCAACCCATGGACCAGACGGTTCGGCTGGCCACGGAGCATGGCGTCGGCATCGGCGCGCATCCGGGCTATAACGACCTTCAGGGTTTCGGCCGCCGCAAGATCGCTGGAACGGCCAAGGAACTGGTCAACGACATGTCTACCAGGTGGGCGCGCCGCGAGAATTCGCCCGCCGCCACGGCGCCCGGCTTCCGCATGTGAAGCCGCATGGCGCGCTTTACATGGAAATGGCCGTCAACGCCGAGCTCTCGCGGATCTTCGCGCAGTACATGCTGTGGATTTGCACTGAGAAGTGACCCGGCATTTGCGCCGAGAATTGACCCGTCTCTTAGGTCTGTTTCGGGTCGGTGGTTGCCGTCAAGTTTTTGAAGGCCTCGGGAAGCTCGGTGAATGGAGCACCGTTGCGCGCGCGGAAGACGAAGCGCGAATAGCCGAAGAAGCTGAAGACCATCGAGGCGACGCTGGCGATCACCATGGCCGCAAGCGGCTGAAGGGACGGCAGCGATAGCAGCAGCGCGGAATAGAGCCCGTAATTGACCAGCGCCGCCGTCACCCCGACCGAGCCGTAGCGGAAGCCTTCGGCGGCCAGCGAACGGCCGGAGCGATCGAAGGTGAAGCTCCGGTTGAAAGCCCAGGTCGCCGCCATCGCGAAGGCGATAGCGATGAGCCGCGCCAGAAATGGCCCGAGCGGTGTCAGGTCGAGCAGCGCCGACAGGATGCCGGCATCGACGAGGAAGCCGATGCCGCCGGCGATCGCGAAGCGGATGAGCTTTCTCATGCCGCATCCACCTTGCCGCGGCCGGCGCGCGACATCGGCCCTGTGTCGCTCAGCGGCGCCTTCATCGCGCTCGGCGTCTCCAGGCTCATATAATGGATACGAAGCTGTTCGGCGCGGGCGCGTGCGACGGAATCCAGGATGACGCCGGCGGTGAACAGCATGAAGGAGATCATCATCAGCGCCATCGACAGCACCCAGGTCGGCATGCGGCTGACCAGGCCCGTCTCGAAATATTCCGCCAGCACCGGCGCCATGAAGCCGAGGCTCGCCAGCATGAAGGCGGCGCTGATCGCGCTGAAGAAGGCGAAGGGCCGCGTCTCCTTCATCAGCATCGCGAACATCCAGAGGATCCTGGCGCCGTCACGGAACGTCGACAGTTTGGAATGCGAGCCCTCCGGCCGGCGGCCATAGTCGAGCTCCAGCTCGCCGACCGGCAGCTTCAGCCGGGAGGCGTGCACGGACATTTCGGTTTCGATCTCGAAGCCGCCCGATACCGCCGGAAAGCTTTTGACGAAGCGGCGCGAAAAAGCACGGTAACCGGAAAAAATATCGGTGAACTCAGGGCCGAAGATCATCCGATAGAGCAGGTTGAATAGCCGGTTGCCGAGCGCATGGCCCTGACGTCCGGCATCGTCATGAACGCCGCGCCTTGTGCCCACAACCATGTCGGCGCGTTCCAGCAGAAGCGTGCGCACCAGTTCCTCGGCATCGTCAGGCGCGTAGGTTCCGTCGCCATCGGCGACGATGTAGATGTCGGCCTCGATATCGGCGAACATGCGGCGCACCACATGGCCTTTGCCTTGGCGCCGCTCGCGCACCACATGCGCGCCGGCCAGCATCGCCTGCAGCGTGGTTCCGTCGGTGGAATTATTGTCATAGACGTGGATTGCAGCGTCCGGCAGCACCGCCCGGAAGCCCCGCACGACAGCGCCGATCGTCGCCGCCTCGTTATAGCAGGGAAGCAGAACGGCAATGTCCGGATGATGGGTACGCGATCGGGCCATGACTCCACTCGTTACTCTTAAAGCCGCGCCCAGCCTAAATGACCCGACTTAACAAGACCCCTATGGCGCCGGCGAAATCGGCGGCCGCGCAGATAGCTTTACACTTTCTTGATCGGCGGCGGCTAAGCTTCGGCCGTCCGGAAACGAACCGCTAACCACGATGAACGCCTTGCAGCCGATCGCTCATTCATCATCCGTGACCGCCGCACCCGGCGGCGGAATACGCGGCCTGCTGACATCTCTCCGGCCAACCGTCATCGCCTACAGCGTCGTTGTTGCTGCCGTCATCCTGGTGATCAATCTCACCGAGGCTGTTGATTACGTCGGTCCCGACAATGACGACGGAATGCGCCTCGTCGAGGTTCGCGATTTTCTCGCCGGGCAGGGCTGGTTCGATCTGATGCAATACCGCCTCGGCCTCGACGGCGGCACGCTGATGCACTGGTCCCGGCTGATCGATTTGCCGATCGCGTCGCTGATCTGGTTCTTCGGCCTGTTTGCGCCCCGCGAGACGGCCGAGGCGCTGGCGCTTGGCCTCTGGCCGATATCGCTCATCCTGCCAACCATGCTCGCCATGGCCGTTGCCGGCCGGCGCATCGGCGGCGTTGCCGGCATGCACATCAGCCTCGGCATGACCGGCCTAGCCATCTACACCGGCAGCCGTTTCGCTCCCGGCGCCATCGATCATCACAATGCGCAGCTGGCGCTGGTCGCGACGATGGTAGCGATGCTGCTCGATCCCAAGCGGCGCGGCTGGAACTATGCGGTCGCCGGCATCGCGGCGGCTGTCGCCATTGCCATCGGCGCCGAGACGACGCCATTTGTCGCTTCCGTCTGCCTGACCGTCGCCCTGCTCTGGGCATGGGAGGGCGAAAATTACGCCGCTGCCGCAAAGGCCTTCGGGCTGGGGCTGGCGATTGCGATCAGCATTCTCTTTTTCGCAACGGTGCCGCCCCGGCTCTATTCGACCGTCACCTCGGACAATCTCTCGCTCGGTTATTACAGCCTGGCGGCAATCGGCGGCGGGTTGCTGCTGTTTTCGGCGGTCTTTGCGAGCGGCCTGCACCGACCGTTTCGCTTTGCGGCGCTCGCCGTCGTCGGCGCCGGCGTTCTCGGTTCGGCGATGGTGATCGCGCCGCAATGCCTGAGCAATCCGCTGGCCGATCTCGATCCGATGCTGGTCGAACTCTGGTTGAGAAACGTCCCCGAAGCGAAGTCAATCTTCGCTCTCGGCCGCACCGACCCCTTCTCGATCGGCGCCTTCCATGCCGCCGGCCTCTTCGGCATCGCCGTCTGCATCTTCCGCATCATCAAGCGCGACCGCATGCAGATCCATCTGGTTCTGCTCTTCCTGCTGGCGACCAGCTGGGCAATCGCGTTGATCCAGGTGCGTGGCGCGGCTTTCTCGAACCTGCTCTCCATCCTGCCGCTTGCCTTGCTGATCATCGACGTCAGGCGCATCTCCAACGGCGACAGCGAAAATGTCGCGGCAGCCTTCGTCTATATCGTGACCGTGCTCGCAAGTGTTCCGGCCGCCTGGGCCGCCGCTGGCGGTTTTGTCTCGCTGCAGATGGAGAATGCCGCGCAGACGAAAACGGCCGAGCCGGCAAAAGAGATGTCCTGCACATCGAAGGAGGCACTGGCGCCGCTCGCCGGGCTTCCGGCGGGGCTGGTCTCCGCGCCGTCGGAAATGGGCGTGCCGATCCTCCGCTTCACGGAAAATCGGGTTCTCTCGGCGCCCTATCACCGCAACCAGGGCGGCATGCTGACGGAGCTGCATATCGGGCTGGCCGAGCCACGGGAGGCGGAAGCCTTCCTGAAGGGGGCTGGGGTGACGATGCTTGGGTTCTGCGCCGGTGACCTGCAGACGCGTGAGATCGCCAAGCTGAAGCCGGATGGCCTCTATGCCGAGCTTGGTAAGGGCAATATCCCGCCCTATCTGCAACCGCTTCCGAAGACCGCGGGCACGGGCGTTCAGTTCTTTCGCTATCGGCCGGCGGCGAATTGACGCCGTCGGCTGTTGGGCAATCTTTGGTGAGAAGCGCTTTAGTGAGAAACGCGCGTCGCGCGACGAAGACGCGTATTGGCATAGAGCCCGAGAACGAAGAGCATGAGGCCGGCATTATAGCCGAGGACGGCATAGGCGAATGCCAGGATCGACACCGGTCCGGGCGAGGTGATCGCCGCCACCGCGAATGTCATTCCGATCAGCGCGGCGATCAACGCGATCGCGGCGGCCGAGCGCGTTTGTCCGGCGCTGATGCCCAATGCTGCTGCTGTGAGAATAATCATTTTCAGCACCCTTCCCGAAGAACGAGGGGAAGCATAGGAAGCGCCAGCTAACAAAGATTTACCGGCCATCTCGGCAGAAAAGCCTTTGTATTGCGGTGGTTAGCAATCCCTTTCAGGTAAAACGCGAATTGTAACTATCTGTTCCGCAACCAAACGAATTTCAGTGAATTCGCTGTCGGCCGCCAAGCCGACCGAGCTAAATGGCGCGACGACGGCGTCGGCCCGTTGCTGATTTCAATAGCCGGGAAAACGGCCTCTGCATCGATGCCGACCTTCCCGTTTGCTGCCGATGCGCTAGAAAGAAGGAATGAGCAACGTCTTCGACAGCGATTCGCCGACCAACCTTACCGAATATTCGGTTTCGGAGCTTTCCGGCTCGATCAAGCGCACCGTCGAAACTGCCTTCGACCAGGTTCGCGTGCGCGGCGAAATATCAGGTTATCGTGGGCCGCACTCCTCGGGCCATGCCTATTTCGCGCTGAAGGATGATCGCGCCCGCATCGACGCCGTCATCTGGAAGGGCACTTTCTCGCGGCTGAAGTTCCGCCCCGAGGAAGGCATGGAAGTCATTGCTATCGGCAAGGTCACCACCTTTCCCGGCTCTTCCAAATATCAGATCGTCATCGAGACGCTGGAGCCGGCCGGCGCCGGCGCGCTGATGGCGCTGATCGAGGAGCGCAAGCGCAAGCTTTCCGCCGAGGGCCTGTTCGATGCCGCCCGCAAGAAGCGGCTGCCCTTCATGCCCCGCGTGATCGGCGTCGTCACCTCGCCGACCGGCGCCGTGATCCGCGATATCCTTCACCGCATCTCCGATCGTTTTCCCGTGCATGTGCTCGTCTGGCCGGTGAAGGTGCAGGGCGAGGGGTCCGGCGAGGAAGTGGCGAACGCCATTCGCGGCTTCAATGCGCTGGAGCCGGGCGGTGCCATCCCGCGCCCGGATGTGCTGATTGTCGCGCGCGGCGGCGGCAGCCTGGAAGATCTCTGGAGTTTCAACGACGAGATCGTCGTGCGCGCCGCCGCTGAAAGCCGGATACCGCTGATCTCGGCTGTCGGACACGAAACCGATTGGACGCTGATTGATTATGCCGCCGATGTCCGCGCCCCGACGCCGACGGGGGCTGCGGAAATGGCGGTACCGGTCAAGGCGGAGCTCGAGGCGCAGGCCGCCGCTCTTGCCGCGCGCCTGCAGGGCTGCATGAACCGCCAGATGGATCAGCGCCGCCAGTCGGTCCGTGCTTTGATGCGGGCCTTGCCGTCGCTCGATCAGCTTCTCGCCTTGCCGCGCCGCCGCTTCGACGAGGCGGCGGCCGGCCTTGGGCGTGGGCTGGAACTCAATACGATCAACAAGCGACGTGGTTTCGAGCGTGTCGCCTCGCATCTTCGCCCTGATGTGCTCTCCAATCGCATCGCCGAGCGGCGCCAGCTTCTGAACGAGCGGATGGCGCGGGCCGAACGCACCATCGAGCGCCTGCTTGACCGTTCGAAGTCTCGCATCGACCGCGCCGAGGCAGTCCTCACCTCGCTGCCCGGCCGGCTGAAGATCCAGACCGATCGCGGCCGCGAGCGGCTCGGCAATCTTTCGCGCCATGCCGATACGGCGATCCGCCATCAGGTGACTCGTGCTCGTGCCGAGCTTTCCGCGCAAGACCGTGTTCTCCAGTCGCTCTCCTATAAAAATGTGCTGAAGCGCGGCTACGCCGTCATCCGCGACGAGGACAATAGACCGGTCTCGCAGGCTTCAGCACTCTCCGCCGGCATGGGGATCGTCATCGAGTTTGCCGACGGCCGCGTTGGCGCCCTGACGACCGAAGGCGGTTCGGTGCCTGCCAGCGCCAGAAAGCGCAGTACGCAAACCGCAGAGCCGCCGAAGCAGGGAAGCCTGTTCTGACGATGCGAATCCTGCTGGTGCTGGCCCATCCGCTGCCGGAAAGCTTTGCCGCCTCGGTGGCGCGCACCGCTCGCGAAGCGCTGGAAGCCTCCGGTCATGTCGTCGATCTCATCGATCTCTACGCTGAGGATTTCGATCCGCGCCTCTCCGAGGCCGAGCGCCGTGGTTACTTCGACACGCCCTACGACACCTCGGCCGTTGCCGATATCGTTGCCCGGCTGAAGGCGGCCGAAGGTCTCGTTCTCGTCTTTCCGCAATGGTGGTTCAATTTCCCGGCCGTGCTGAAGGGCTTCTTCGATCGCATCTTTGCACCGGGCGTGGCCTTTACCCATGATGCCGCCGGCGGCCGCATCGTGCCTCAGCTCACCAATATCCGGCTGCTCTACGCGCTGACGACGACGGGCTCGCCCTGGTGGCTGGTGCAGCTCTATATGGGCAATCCCGTCCGTCGCCTGCTGAAGCGCGGCATTGCCGCTTTCTGCTCGAAGAAGCTCGTCTTCCGCATGCTGAGCCTGCACGACATGGACCGCGCGACGGAAGCCAGGCGCAAGGCGCATCTTGAGCGCGTCCGCAAGGCGCTTGCCACCGTCGCCTGACTATTCGAAATCCGACAAGAATTTCTTGAGCAGCCGGTCGAACTCGGCCTTGTCTTCGACTGTCAGATTGCGCGTCAGCCGCTGCTGGTTGGCGACATGGGCGCCGACCGCCTCTTCGACGGTCGCAAATCCCTTATCCGTCAGCGCGATCAGCACGCTGCGCCTGTCTTGCGGATTGACGACGCGCTCGACGAAACCCGCCTTCTCCAGCTGATCGATCCGGTTCGTCATGGTGCCGGAGCTGACCATGGTCATCTCCAGGAGCTCGCCCGGCGAAAGCCGGTAAGGCGTGCCGGCGCGGCGAAGGGTGGCCAGCACGTCGAAGGCGGAGGTGGACAGCCCGTGCTTCAGCAGCACGGCTTCGACTCCGCGGCCGAGATGGGTGCCGAGGCGCTTCAGGCGCCCGAGGATGCCCATCGGTTCGACGTCGAGGTCCGGCCGTTCGCGCCGCCATTGCGCCAGGATCCTGTCGACGTGATCTTGCTTCTCTTCACCCATGCCACATCGATAGCAGTAGATATCTTGACGTCAAGATAAAATGCGCTATGCTGAATTTATCTTGACATAGAGATTCTTGATATGAAGATAAATTCGCGCTATTTCGCTGATGTGCTGACAACCGCCGTCGCGCCCGCCATCTGGGGCAGCACCTATTTCGTCACGACATCCTTCCTGCCGCAGGGCTACCCGCTCACGGTCGCCTTGTTGCGTGCTCTGCCGGCCGGCCTGCTCCTCTTGCTGCTTGTTCGGAAGCTGCCGACGGGCGTCTGGTGGGGCCGCGCCTTCATTCTCGGTGCGCTGAACTTCTCGTTCTTCTGGGCGATGCTCTTCGTTTCGGCCTATCGCCTGCCGGGCGGTGTGGCGGCCACTGTCGGCGCTGTGCAGCCGCTGATCGTCATTGCGCTCGCGCGCCTCTTCCTCGGCAAACCGATCCGCTTCCTCGCCGTCATTGCCGGCCTGATCGGCATGTCAGGCGTGGCGCTGCTGGTATTGTCGCCGAATGCGGCGCTCGATCCTGTCGGCGTCGCCGCCGGTCTTGCCGGCGCCGTCTCGATGGCCTTCGGCACGGTGCTGACCCGCCATTGGCAACCACCGGTCTCCAGCCTGACCTTTACCTCATGGCAATTGACTGCGGGCGGCATCCTGCTTGTCCCCGTCGCCTTGCTGCTGGAGCCGGCACTTCCCGTGCCGACGGCAGCCAATATCCTCGGCATCGCCTGGCTCGGCCTCATCGGCGCGGCCTTCACCTATCTGCTGTGGTTTCGCGGCTTATCCCGCATCGAGCCCTCGGCCGCGGCCTCGCTCGGCTTCCTCAGCCCCGTCGTTGCGACCCTGCTCGGCTGGCTGGCGCTCGGCCAGAGCCTGACGCCGGCACAGATTGCCGGCTTTGCCATGGTTCTTGCCAGCGTCTGGCTCAGTCAGCGTGTGATGATGCCGCTCAGGCCCATTCGCCCTGCCGCATCACCGGAACCCGCGAACCATCCGGCTTGATACCGTCGATATCGACCTTGTTGGAGCCGATCATCCAGTCGATATGGATCAGGCTGGAATTGCCGCCCTGCGCCTTGATCTGCTCCTGGCTCAGCGTCGCGCCGTCAAGGAAGCACTTGGAATAGCACTGGCCGAGCGCGATGTGGCACGAGGCGTTTTCGTCGAACAGCGTGTTGTAGAACAGGATGCCGCTCGCCGAAATCGGCGAGGAATGCGGCACTAGCGCCACTTCGCCCAGCCGGCGCGCGCCCTCATCGGTATCGAGCACCTTGTTCAACACCTCTTCGCCGCGCGACGCCTTCGCCTCGACGATGCGCCCACCCTCGAAGCGCACCTGGATATTGTCGATCAGCGTGCCCTGGTGCGAAAGCGGCTTGGTGCTCGACACATGGCCTTCGACGCGCAGCGCATGCGGCGTGGTGAAGACTTCCTCGGTCGGGATGTTCGGATTGCAGGTAATGCCGTTCTTGGCGGTGGAAGCGCCGCCGTGCCATTCATGCCCGTCGGCAAGGCCGACCGTTAGATCGGTGCCGGGTCCCTTGAAATGCAGCGAGGCGAAACGCTCGCCGTTCAGCCAGGCGGAGCGCTTGGCAAGATTGGCATTGTGTTCGGCCCAGGCGGCGACGGGATCGTCCAGATCGACGCGCGAGGCGGCAAAGATCGCCTTGGCGAGCTTGGCAATGGCGATCGGTTCCGGATCGTCGGGGAAGACCACCTTGGCCCAAGATGGGTTGGGATAGGAGACGATGTTCCAGTTGATGTCGAAATTCGAGATTTTTTCCAGCGCCGGCTTGTAGGCGGTGGAGTTGGCGCGGTTGGCGCGGCCGACCTTGCCGGCATCCTGCTCGGCAAGCAGCAGCGGATTGTCGCCGGCGACCGCAAGACGGGCCGCCCCGTTGGCATAGGCCTTGGCCATGCCCTCGTAGAGCCAGCCGGAGGCGCGGTCGAAACTTTCGTCGCTGCCATACTGATAACGCGCCAGCGTCGTTTCCTCGTCGGAATAGAAGGTCGTCACCAGCCCGGCGCCGGCCTGGTAGGCATGTTTGGTGATCAGGCGCACCAGCGGCAGCGCCACGACAGGCGACGTAATCACAAGATCCTGACCCTTCTGCAGCTGCAGCCCGACCTTGACGGCGACTTCCGCAAGCTTTTCCAGCTTGACGGGATCAACGGTGTTCTGGCTCTGGGGCATGAAAGTCATGGTTCAACCTGCCTTCTGTCATCAACGGTTAGGGCTGGAAGACTTAGACCCGTTTGCGGCGAAAATGAAGCGCATCACCGCCGAATTGCCAGCGGCCGGATGGATGTCCAGCCGCTGGCGCGCGCTTCAGGCGGCCGCCGGCAGCCTGAGCAGGATCGAGTTATGTTTTTCGAGGAATTCGATCAGCCGCCGCGGGTAGTCTTCGCCAACCGCAGCCTTGACGCTTGCCCGTTCGGACAGCGCCTTGCGCCAGCGCTTCACCCGCTCCAGCCCCTCGAAGATGCCGCTGTCGCCGAGTGTGTCGAAGAGATCGAAATAACGAAAAACCGGCGCGAAGACGGCGTCGACCAGGCTGAAACCGTTGCCGCCGAAATAGAGCCCGTCCGTCAGCACCTTCTCGATCGTGGCGAATTTGGCAATGAGCGCCTTGCGTTTGGTCTCCAGCTGCGCAGCATCTTGCGCCGTCTCGTAGCCCCAGAGATCGGAAAGTACGGACGAGCCGAATTCCATCCAGCCGCGATGGCGGGCACGCGTCAGCGCGTCTGCAGGATGCAGTGCCACACCAATCTGCGTTTCCTCTAGATATTCGCAGATGACGCTGCTTTCGAACAGCACGGCCTCGCTGCCATCCTCCTCCTCGATCCCGAGCAGCGGCACCTTGCCAAGCGGCGAGATCTTCAGGAACCAGTCCGGCTTGTCGGCAAGATCGATGTTGACGCGCTCGAAGGCCACGCCCTTTTCGTGCAGCGCGATCGCGGCGCGCTGCACATAGGGGCAGAGGTGATGGCTGACGAGGGTAAGCTTGCTCATAGCAGTCTCCTTGGCGATGGTAGATGCAAATGCATATAATATCGCTTGCGGCGCCATTCAAGATAAATGTACTTGCATCTATGTCCGAAAAAACACTGAAACCAAGCGAAGCTGTCACCTCTGCCTGGACGAGCATCATGCGCGCCCGCGAGCGCTTGCTCGGCGCGATCGAAGCTGAGCTGAAAGCGGCGGGCCTCCCGCCGCTTGCCTGGTACGACGTGCTGTGGGAATTGGCGCGCTCGCAAGACGGCAGGCTGCGCCCCTACGAGATCGAGGAGCGGACCTTGCTGACGCAGTATAATCTGTCCCGGCTGATCGACCGGCTGGAAAGAGAGGGCCTGGTCCGGCGCGAGGTCTTCGCAGAAGATGGACGCGGCCGCTGGGTGGTGGTCACCGATGCCGGCCGAAAGCTTCGCGAGCGCATGTGGATCGTCTATGCCGGATCGATCGAAACCCATATCGGCTGCAAGCTTGCCGACAGCGAGGCGAAGACGATCGCTGGCCTGCTCGACCGCTTCTTATAGCAGGAGCATAATGCCGAAACCGCTTGCAGTTTTCGGCATCCGGCTCCGATCAGGCAATCAGCGGCGCAGCAACAGCTTTCAGCACCGTCAACGCATCCTTCGGATCGACCCGCACCTGCAGCCCGCGCTGCCCGCCATTGATATAGACCAGCGGCTCGGCAAGGGCGGCTTGCTCGATCGCCGTCGGCACCGCCTTCTTCTGGCCGAACGGGCTGATGCCGCCGACATGATACCCTGTCAGCCGCTCGGCATCGGCGGGCTTCATCATGTTGGCCGATTTGCCGTGAAAGGCGCTGGCAAGCTTCTTCATGCTGACTTCGCGATCCGACGGCACGACGACGCAGACCGGCTTGCCGTCCACCTCCGCCATCAGCGTCTTCAGCACCCGATGCGGCGCCTCGCCGAGCGCTTCGGCGGCCTGCAGTCCGACGCGCTCGGCATTGGGGTCGTAATCATAGGCATGGACCGTGAAGGCGACGCCTGCCTGCGAAAGAAGCTGAGTCGCGCGCGTGGTCTTGGACATCTCTTCCCCCGTGAACTCAGCGAGCCCGCCTGTCAGCCGCCGAACGTACCGGCATACATCTCCGGCTTGAAGCCGACCAGCAGCTTGCCCTTCGCCTCCAGCACCGGCCGCTTGATCATCGACGGCTGGTCGAGCATCAGGGCGATCGCCTTTTCCCGGGTCAGGTTCTCGCGCTCGGCATCGGGCAGTTTGCGGAAGGTGGTGCCGGCGCGGTTGAGCACCGTATCGAGGCCGGCCTGGTCGATCCAGGTCTCGAGATGGGCGCGGTCGATACCGAGCGCCTTGTAATCGTGAAACTCATAGGCGACGCTGTGTTCTTCCAGCCAGCTGCGGGCCTTCTTCATCGTGTCGCAATTCTTGATGCCATAGATGGTGACGGCCATGCCCGATCGATCTCCCTGTGATGACAGCGAGATAGCATGCACGCAAGCCGGCGCAAACGCCGTGCGGCGTGTTATCCCCCGGCTCGGCGATCACCGGTCCGGCTCAATTCTCCAGTGCGCCGGCCTTGCGCGAGACGCTGCTGGGGCTGTCGCAGGCGATCTTCATCAGGTCGCCGCGCCGCCGCACCAGCCGGTCCGATGTTCGGGTCAGGATCAACCCGTCCTGTGGGGCATGCAAGTCGATGCCGCCCGGTTGCCCCGGCCGGGTGATGATCGTCATGAGAAGATCGCCTTCCGCAATCCTCTCGCCGATATTGCGATGGAAGAGCACGGTGCCGCCTGCGGGGGCGCGAACAATCTCGACATTGTCGAGCGGCACGGCCGGGCCGGAAAATGTTACCGCCGCCGTCTCGCCGCTGACGATCCCCCGAGTCACGAGGAAACGCCAGAGCCCGTCCGCATCCTTTTTCGCCAGGACCGGATCGACATCGCGCTTGCCGCGCAGCTCGACGGTGACGGAAAGTTTGCCGGGCAGTCGGGACTGGCGTTCGCCCGGAACCTGATACTTCCATGCGAAACCGACAGCCTCCTCGAAGGCCGAGCTTTCGCCATCCGAAAGCAGCACGGCCTCCATATCGAGTGCGGCTGCAAGATCGGCGGCCTCCGGCCAGAAGGCCTCGTCGATATAGGCATATTGCAGGGATTCATCGTCGCAATGCAGGTCGAGCACGAGATCGGCGGCCAGCGCCATATGCAGCAGCTGTCGCTTCAATCTGTCGGTAGCCGGATAATCGTCGAGGTCTTCGATCAGTGTCGCCCGATCGACAAGGGAGATCAGCGGGAAATCGCGGTTGAAATTGGTGCGTGAGCCCAGGTCGAAACGACCCTGCAATTCGCCGAAATGCGATTGCGCCGCACCGATCGGATTGGCCTGCGGCACGATGGTGATATCGCCGGCGATCCCGCCTTCACTTTCTGCCTGCCGCAGCCGCTCGCAGAGGAAATGCAAGAGCACCGTTCCCGGCAGCTCACCGGCATGCAGGGCCGCCTGGATATAGGTTCTCGGCGCCTTCGGATCGCGGCCCTTAAAGCGCAGCACCGGCAGCCGCCACTCCGTTCCCGGCGTATCTCCCGGGATGATGATCTCTGAAACGTCCATGCTGTCCTGGCTCTCGTTTGTATCTCGAACAGGTTTTCCGAGTCTTATGCGTGGAAATTGCGCAAGTGCAAGCTCAGCCGAGCAGCGGCCAGCGATCGACGATCCGGTGTTCGGTTTTTCCGAGGAGGCTGTGGATCAGCAGGAATTCATGCGCCGTCCATGAAACCGGCCCGGCGAGGGTCGTCGGCGGCACGGCCTTGCGGTCGTAGAGCAGCGTCATATGCGGCGTGAAATTGCGGCTGATATTGTGTGGTAATCCTGTATTGTGCATGCCGACGCCCAATTGGACATGCAGCCGCGTAAGCGGTTTCAGCCCGCCTTCACCGCAAAGTACCAGCGGCCGTGCCTTGTCCTCCCGCCGAAAGCTCATGATCCTGTCGAAACTGATCGCGATCGGCGCGCCCTCCACCGTGGCGCCTGCCTGGCGCGCCGCAAACACCGCGTCCTCCGGCAGCTCGTCATAGTCGCCGACGCCGATAACGCTCACATGCAGCGTCGAAAGCCGCGGTTTTGCGGAAAGGGAGAAGGTCTTGCCATGGTCATCGGCGATCGCGGCCAGCTGCTGCTCAATGGTCGCGGGAGGACGGAGTGCGAAGAACAGCCGGTGTCCGCCGCTCCGCCGCCCAGGCTGGTTTGGGCCATGGCCGAAGTCGAAGGGAATCTGGTTCATGGCCTCAGCTCGTCATCACCCGCCTCATCGTTCCAAAAGAATGCCGAAGGATATCCCGAGAGAACGGAATATCAAGAACAAAAAAAGAACAATCGTGCAAGAAACGGGTTGAAACAGCGGCCGCCCCGTACGATTTTGTGGTATCGAAAACGCGGAGGCTGTGTCGTGAGTGAGACAACGCACCACTATCTCATCTTCGAAACCGCAGGCGGTTTCTGCGGCATCGCCTGGAGCGACGCCGGCATCACCCGCTTCCAGCTACCGACCAAAGCAGCGGAAGCGGCCGAACGGCTCTTGGTGCGCCGCCTGCCGGATGCCGAAGCCGGCACTCCGACGCCTGCTGTGCTGGAGACGGTCGCTGCGGTGAAGCGCTACTTCCAGGGCGAGGAGACGGATTTTTCCGGCGTCGAAGTCGATCTTGCCGGCCAGGATGCCTTCTTCCGGGATATTTATGCGGCGGCAAGGCGTATCGGCTGGGGCCGCACCACCACTTACGGCGCGCTGGCCAAGGAGCTTGGCGTCGGGCTGGAAGCCGCTCGCGACGTCGGCCAGGCGATGGCGAAGAACCCGGTCGCATTGATCATCCCCTGCCACCGGGTGCTTGCCGCAGGCGGCAAGATCGGCGGCTTTTCCGCTCCCGGCGGCTCGACTTCGAAGGCCCGCATGCTGGAACTCGAAGGCGTCAACCTCGCACCGCCGCCGCCTGCCCAGCAGTCGCTGGGTTTTTAAGCGGCGCAGGTGCTTTTTGATAGAGCCTCAACCGCTCAATGCGGGCTGGCTGTCGGCCGGATGATGATCTCGCTGACATCGACGTCATCAGGCTGGCTGACGGCGTAGAGGATCGAATTGGCGATGGCCTCGGGGCTGATCGTGATCGCCCTGAAAGCCTTCATGGCGTCCCGCGCCGTCGGATCGGTGATGGTGTCGGCCAGTTCCGATGTCGTCGTGCCGGGAGAGATGACGGTCACGCGGATACGATCGGTCTCCTGCCGCAATCCGTCCGAGATCGCCCGCACCGCGAATTTCGTCGCGCAATAGACAGCCGCCGTCGGCGAGACGCTGTGGCCGCCGATCGAAGACAGGTTGATGATCTGCCCCGATCCCTGCGCCTTCATGATCGGAAGCGCCGCTGCGATGCCGTAGAGAACGCCCTTGATATTGACGTCGACCATCCGGTCCCACTCGTCGACCTTGAGGGCCTCGAGCGGCGAGAGCGGCATGACCCCGGCATTGTTGACGATGACATCCAGCCGTCCGAATTCGGATTTGGCAAAGCCCGCGAAGGCTTCCACCTGGGAA
Source organism: Rhizobium sp. BT04 (assembly GCF_030053135.1). Taxonomy (NCBI): domain Bacteria; kingdom Pseudomonadati; phylum Pseudomonadota; class Alphaproteobacteria; order Hyphomicrobiales; family Rhizobiaceae; genus Rhizobium; species Rhizobium sp. BT04. Next base: position 3,332,476 of record NZ_CP125652.1, read on the forward strand.
CGGTCGGTGACGTCAAGCTGTCGCAGGCGCACCGTCCCGCCCTTTGCGGCGATGTCGCCGGCGAGTTCCTCCAGGCGCTCGGTGCGGCGGGCGCCGATCACGATATGGGCGCCTGCGGCAGCCAGTACCTTTGCCGCAGCCTCTCCGATGCCGCTGCTGGCTCCGGTGATGGCAATGACTTTTCCTTTGATATCAGACATTTCAAGCTCCATTTGTACGCCGCTCGCCTGGCGATGCGGTTGAGGGTTTTTTGGTGGTCAGGTGGGAAAATCGGCGCTGAGCGTCGTCTCCGCCCAGGCATCGAAGTTTGCGCGCAGCGCATCGAGCCGTTCGCGGGCGATCTTCAGGGCGGGTGCGCCGAGCAGCAGGCGCAGCGGCGGCGCGTCCGCTTCGAAAGCCGATATGATCGCGGTGGCCGCGCGCGTGGGATCGCCCGGCTGGTTGCCGGAGATCGAGCGGGTGGTCTGGCGTCGCTTGCCGGATGTTTCGGCATAGTCTTCGATGATCGTGCTGGATTCGACCATCGACCGGCCGGCCCAGTCCGTGCGGAAGGCGCCGGGTTCGAGGATTGTCACATCGATGCCGAGCGGTTTGATCTCATGCGAAAGCGATTCCGACAAGGCTTCGACCGCGAACTTGGTGGCGTGGTAGTAGCCGGTTGCGGCAAAAGCGACGAGCCCGCCGAGCGAGGAGACGTTGAAGATATGCCCTTGCTGGCGTCGGCGCATGCCCGGCAGGACCCGCTTGGTGACGGCGATCAATCCGAAGACATTGGTCTCGAACTGAGCGCGTATCTCCGCATCGTCGCCCTCTTCGATCGCCGAGAGGTAGCCGTAGCCGGCATTGTTGACGAGGACATCGATCGCGCCGAAATGGGTTTCGGCATCATGAACGGCGCGGGCGACGGAGTTGCTGTCCGTCACATCGAGTGCAAGGGCGAGCGCGCGGTCGCCATGCTCTGCCGTGAGATCTGCCAGGCTCTCGGGTCTGCGCGCCGTCATGGCGGCGCGCCAGCCACGCGCCAGGACGGCTTCGGCGAGCGCCCGGCCGAGGCCGGACGATGCGCCGGTGATGAACCAGATGGGTGTTGGGGAAGACATGATCGTCATCCTTTCCGGCCGGCAAACGCGGCCTTCTCCTGTGGGGTATTGCCTTTCAGGCGGCGCGTCATTTGCGCCGAAGCACCATGCCGCCATGATGGAGGGTGTTACCGTCGACGAAATCGCCGTCGGCCGTAAAGCCCGTATCATCCCAATATTCGATGTGGCTTCCGGTGACTTCGTAGCGTCCCCGGTAGGCGCTTTCCCGGTTGCCGCGGGCTTCGTCGTAGCGGCCAGTGGGCAGAAGTTCGTGGCGGACGCGGCCATCATCCGTAACCCACATGCCGACATAGGGATGTTGCTGCATTGTGTTCTCGCTTGTTTGTTGCTGCTGAGTTTCTCGGTCGTTCACGGTATCGGCGGCGGACGAATCGGTCGCCGCGCCAGCCAGGGTGACCGCCGTGAAAAACTGCAGGAGGGGGCTTTTGAAAATCCTTCGCATTGCCTTGCCTTTCGAAGCCTTCATGACCTCGACTGAAAGATAAGACGGAGAAGCCGAGCGATTAAGTTGCCAATCCAGGATGACGTGGTTAGAAATGCTAACCAATGGTCGACGATCTCGAAGGCATTTCAGTTTTTCTTGCTGTGGCGGAGGCGCGCAACTTCCGGCTCGCCGGCGAGCGGCTTGGCGTCACCCGCTCCGCCGTCAGCCAGGCCCTGCAACGCCTGGAAGATCGGGTCGGCGTCGCCCTGGTCCGGCGCACGACGCGCAGCGTCAGCCTGACCGAAGCCGGCGAAGTGTTCTTCGAGGCGGTTCGTCCATCGGTCCGCCAGGTCAAGGATGCGATGCAGACGGTGCGGGAAATGCAGGCGCGCCCAAGCGGCTGGCTCAGGATCACGGTTTCCTCGATCGCCGAGAACTTCCTCTCCGGCACCTTGCTGGCCGGCTTCATGGAAGCCTGCCCTGACATCAAACTCGATATCACCATCACCGATGACGAATTCGATATCGTCGAGGCCGGGTTCGACGCGGGTGTCCGGCTGGGCGAAGTGATCGAACAGGACATGATTGCGATTTCAGTCTCCGAAGAGCAGCGACAATGCGCGGCCGCATCCCCCGCCTATCTCGAGCGCCGCGGCCATCCCCACCATCCGCGCGAACTGCAGGACCACTCCTGCATCGGATGGCGGCCACGCCCGGATACGGCGCCCTATCGCTGGGAGTTCACTGAGAACGATCGCGACTTCGACGTCTCCGTCGATCTCGCCGTCACGACCAACGACATGGGCATGATGATCCGCATGGCCTGTGCCGGAGCAGGCATCACCTTCGGCATGGTGGAAACCTTCCAGCCCTATATCGAACGCGGCGAACTCATGCCGCTGCTGGAGGACTTTTGCCCGCCCTTCCCGGGCTTCTATCTCTACTATCCCAGGCGCCAGAGGCAGCCGCTGAAGCTGCGCGTATTGGTCGATTATGTCGGCAGGTCCCGTAGAAGGTAGACATGGTCTCGGGATCCCCGGCTCAATGTTGCCGCTGCCACATGGTTTTGGTATTCCCGAGCCTCGCGGATCAGCGGTCGTCTTCATGCCAGCTCTGCCGGTCGCCGCTCTATCCCATTGCCGGAGAACATATGCTCGACGACGCCTTTCCCGTTCCGACCAGGGCCTTGGTCCGCCAAGGTGGGCGCGCCTGTTTTTATCGTCTCGTCAATACGAGTCCCCTGTTGATCCAGGTGCAATCGGGAACGAAGATCGTCATGGCGGATGATAAGGCTTTGCGCCTCGAAGCGGGCGCCTTTGGCTTGCTGCCCGACTATCGCCCCCTGACGATGGAGAACATTCCCAAGGCGCCGCAGAAGTATCAGACCTTGGCGCTACCTGTTCCGCGACGGCTTTTCGAGGATGCCTATAGCAGGATGGGATCGATTGCCGTTCCGTCGAGACCGGTCCCGGCAAGCACTTCGGAGCTGCCGGAGGAAGCTGCGGCATTGTTTGACTATTGCTGTCAGCCCGGCAATCTGACGAGGCTTCCCGGCGCCATTGCCAAGGCTCGTTTGATCGAACTGATCACCTGGTTTGCGCTCTGCGGCGCGGTGCTCGGCCAATGCCAAAGCCCTCGGCTTGAGGACCGGCTGCGGCAGATGATCGAAAGCGATACCGCTTTCGATTGGACGCTGGGGCAGGCGGCGCGCGCGTTCAACATGAGCGAAGCGACGCTGAGGCGCAAACTCGCCGCCGAGAATACCGGCTTCAGTGAGATCCTCAGCGACACGCGGATGAACCGTGCCCTGGGGCTCATCCAGACGACGACACTGCCGATGGCGCAGGTTGCCCTTGAGGTCGGTTATGATTCACCGTCTCAATTTGCGGCGCGGTTCAAGGAGCGGTTTGGCGTCAATCCACGCCATGTGCGGGGCGGCTCCGAGCATTTTGAGCGGATCGGGACAGAAGTTGAGCAGACCGGGGCAGATATGCTCCAGCGCTGACGATAGTTCTCCTGCATCATCAACCGCAGGAAAACAGAATGCGTTTCATCACAGCAGCACTTCTCGCCGCGTCCGTCTTCGGCGCGACGGCCGCCCAGGCCGAAATGAAGCTTACCTCGAAGGATCTGGTCGCCGGCAAGACGATGGCCGATGCGCAGGTCTTCAACAGCTTTGGCTGCTCGGGCAAGAACATCTCGCCGGAACTGACCTGGTCGGGCGCTCCCGAGGGAACCAAGAGCTTCGCCATCATGGCTTACGATCCGGATGCGCCGACCGGCTCGGGCTGGTGGCATTGGTCCGTGTTCAACATTCCCGCCGATACCGCGAAGATCGCCACCGGCGCCAGCGGTGACAAAAAGCTTCCCGCCGGCACCGTCGAAGGTCACACGGACTTCGGTACGTCAGGCTACGGCGGCGCATGCCCGCCGGCCGGCGACAAGCCGCACCACTACCAGTTCACCGTCTACGCGCTCTCGGTCGACAAGCTCCCGCTTCCCGATACGGCGCCGGCCGCCATGGTGGGCTTCTATGTCAGGGCAAATACGCTCGACAAGGCCTCCGTCGAGGTCACCTACGGCCGCTGAAGCCGCGCTCAGGATCGCATCATCCTTGCATGACAACGGCCGGCCGAGGTGACTGAACCTCGGTCCGGCCGTTCCTGTGCGGGCTTATCCGGCCGTCGCTACTTCCCAGCAAATCAACGGACCGTCTTCGGCATCGATACGCTCGCCGGCGCGGGTGAATCCATTGCGCTCGAGGACGCGCTGTGACGCGATGTTCTCCAACCCGGTCTCTGCAGAGATCAGCGCCACGCGAGGATCGTTCCGCGCCCACTGCAGCAATTGCCCTATCGCCCGGGTCGTGCATCCAAGACCCTGGCGGGACGGCGCAACTCCATAGCCGATATGGATGTTTCCATCATGTGGGACCCGAACGATGGAGCAGAGGCCGACGATCTCGCCATCCTCGACGATCATCCAGGCCGCCGGCGAAAATTCGGCGCCGATGTCAGCCGCGAGCCGGCTCAACATCTGCAATATCTCGGGAGGCGCAAGGGCGCTGTCTTCGACAAGGCGCAGATGGAGGGGCGCGATGCCCTTCAGCAGCGCTTCGAAGTCACGACTGGTTAGTTCGATGATCATAATCTTCTCGACATTAGACATGCGCCGGCATGGGGCGCGCTAAGGCCGAGCGGTAGAATGAGGATCAGCTCTCGGTCACGATGCCGAGCGCCTTCATCCCTACCGCCGCAGCCGGTGAATTCTGGTTCGTTGCGACGGCAGACAAAGGCATTCTCCTCTAAGACTTAAATGCGAATAGCAGTCCGATGCGAGGATCGCAAGATGCCGGCGACGGTAGAGCGCCGATCGTAAATTGAACGCTGGCCGCGCAAACTTGCTGAAAACCCTGGTTCTGGCTATATTACTGGAAATAAGCCGGAGGTCATCATGGGAAGTTCACAGAAGCGCGCCATCCAAAATTATCGATCCCGCCTTGGCGAGCGCGGCTTGGTGCGCTTCGAAGTGCTCGGCAAGGACGCTGATCGCGACCTCATCCGGTCGCTCGCCCGACGCCTGTCGGAGGACACGCCCGAGGCTTCGGAGCTGCGCGCGACCGTAAGCAAGTCGATCGTCGGCGAGACGCCGAAGCCTGGTGGGATTCTCGCCGCATTGCGTCGTTCGCCGCTGGTGGACGCCGACCTCGACCTTTCCCGCCCCCGGGAAGAGGGACGCAAAGTCGACTTGTGACGCGCTACCTCCTCGATACCAACATCATCAGCAATGTCGTCAAACCGCAGCCATCGGAATCGCTTCTTGCATGGATGTCGACGCAGCGCGACGAGGATTTGTTCATCTCCTCACTGACCGTTGCGGAGATCCATCGCGGAATTTTGGAGAAGCCACGCGGCAAGAAACGCGACGCGCTCGACAAATGGTTTTCCGGGCGTGAAGGACCGCAGGCGCTGTTTGCGGGCCGCATCCTGTCGTTCGACGACAAAGCGGGCCTGATCTGGGCACGGCTGATGGCGGAAGGGAAAGCGGCCGGCAAGCCGCGCAGCGGGCTCGACATGATCATCGCCGCTGTCGCCGCGGCGAACGAGTGCGTTGTTGTAACGGATAACGAAAAGGACTTTGCCGGACTCCAGATCGTCAATCCGATCCACGGAGCAGTCTGATGCGGCGGTCTCGGCTGTTTTCGTCCGCGTGCTGATGATCGTCTGAGAGGCAAGCGGGGTAGTCAAGAGAGCCCTCGGCTTCTGACCGGATTACGGCAAGCGTCGCCGGCCACCTGCCGGGCCGTCAGTCGCGCGATATAGATAGCCCCGCGAGAAGCGGAGCGTACGCCGCGAGCCTGCGGGATACGAACTCCGTGAAGAGCCGCACGCGCTTCGTCTTGCGTGTCTCCCCCTGTGTGAGAAGCCAGAGCGTCCCATGCATGGGCAGGTCGGTGCCCGGCACCCTCACCAATAGAGGGTCGGAATCGCCGACGAAGCACGGCAGTTTCGTCATCCCGATCCCTTGCTGTACTGCAACGATCTGCGTCTCGGCGTCCGGGGTCCTGAACGGAACTCCCGTGGTGTAAACCTCTCCCTCGCGCGCCCAGACCGGGAGTCCATGATTGTCTATGACGATCCACCGAATGGGATCAGACGCGCCCGCACGCCACGCGGCTAGTCGATCGCGAGACATGTAGACGCCGCTGAACAGCTCCGGTCCCTTCAGGCCGTGAAGATTGAGCGGCAGGGTCTTGCGGTCGGCGACAATGCGGATCGCGACGTCGGCCTCTCGGTTGGTCAGATTCGCGACCTCGCCGGTCGACAAGATTTCCATCTCGATGTCCGGATGCAGACGCGCGAAGTCGGCGAGATCCGGCATCAGCAGGTGTGTGGCGAGGAACGGTGGAAGCGTCACCCGCAAAAGCCCGCGCGCGCTCTGGTCGCGACCGAAGACGCGCGTCTCCAGCTGGTGCGACGACGCTTCCATCTGGTTCGCGAGTTCGAGGACCTCTTCGCCCGCAGCCGTCAGGCGGTAGCCCGAAGGCAGCCTTTCGAACATCTGCGCCCCGAGGCGTTCCTCGAGCTGAGCGATGCGTCGCAGCACGGTCGAGTGATTCACCCCGAGGCGCTTGGCGGCAGCCCGCACCGAGCCTCCGCGCGCGACGGCAAGAAAGTAGCGAACGTCATCCCAGTCGATCATGGTGCCAGCCGATCATGGTGCAATCCGGCACCGCGCGGTGCGCCTTCCAAAGCCCGTATCTAACGCATTCGTACAGCAGTACGGGCTTTCATCATAGCCTATGCCGACGAGCGCGGCCCAATTCCGAACGACGGACACCGATCGTCGCGGCTGACGTCCGTCGTCCAGCCGGATCGATTTTGCACCACCGATGTGCGCGCTTCCGCACTCAATGCCTGACTCCGGCGGACCTATTTTGAGGGTATCGGGGACCTCCCCGAACGATCACAGGCGGAGCCTGGAAGGAGAAGTCATGGGAAAGCTTGAGGGTAAGGTTGCAGTCATCACGGGTGGATCGAGCGGCATGGCGCTGGCGAGCGCCAAGCGGTTCGTTGAAGAAGGCGCCTATGTTTTCATCACGGGTCGGAGACAGGAGGCGCTGGACGAGGCCGTCAAGTTGATCGGCCGGAACGTGACCGGCGTGCGCGGCGACGCGTCCAATCTCGACGACCTCGACCGCCTGTTCGATACAGTCAAGCGGGAAAAGGGCAAGATTGACGTCCTGTATGCGAGCGCCGGCACGGGCGAAGCCGTCCCACTGGGCGAGATCACCGAGCAGCATTTCGATGCGACCTTCGGCCTGAATACGCGCGGCACGCTGTTCACGGTGCAAAAGGCGTTGCCGCTGTTCAACGATGGCGGATCGATCTTCATGACCGGATCAGTTGCTTCGGTGAAAGGTTTTCCTGGTTACAGCGTGTATGCAGCGAGCAAGGCGGCGCTGCACGCATTCGCACGCGGGTGGCTCAACGAGCTGAAGGGCAGGAATATCCGGGTGAACGTGCTGCACCCTGGGCCGATCGCCACACCGATGCAGGACCAAGTCCTCACCGAGGAGGCGAAGCAGATGTTCGAATCCCTGATCCCGCGGGGAAAGATGGGTCGTCCTGAGGAAATTGCGGCGGTCGCGCTGTTTCTTGCTTCAGACGATTCGAGCTTCGTGAATGGGGTAGAGTTGTCTGTCGACGGCGGCTTCTCGGCCATCTGAATTCGCGCCGGATCGCCGGAAGTGGCTGGCTGTCCGGCCGCGCGGAAGCCGTTCACGGCAGGACGCGCAATGGTGGCCACACAGCGGAACGAATACCCAGCGCCGTTGAAGGCCGGGGAACCAATATCTACACGGATTGGAGAAGCATTATGAGCTATGCGATTGTAGGATTCGGTAAGATAGGCCAGGCGCTCGCCTACGCCTTCGCACGTAAAAACATCGACGTGACCGTTGCGAGCCGCCGGCCGCCCGAGGCGTTGGCGCCGCAGGCTCAGGCGATTGGACCCACGGTCGTCGCCAAGTGGCTGCGGGATGCACTCGAGGCCGACACAATCATCCTGGCGGTCCCGTTCTGGGAGCATCGCGAGGTTGCGAAGGCCCTGCCGAACTGGGAAGGGAAGACAGTCATCGACGCGACGAACTCGTTTCCCCTTCCTCCCGAAGAGCTGGACGGCCTGCCGTCTTCCGCCTTCGTTGCGAAGGCGTTCACCGGCGCCAAGCTCGTGAAGGGTTTCAATCACCTGATTGCGGCCACCCTGGCTGCTGATCCGATCGTCGAGGGTGGGCACCGGGTCGTCTTTCTGTCGAGTGACGACGAGGACGCGATCGCTCATGTGGCCGCCTTGGCCAAACAACTCGGCTTTGCACCCGTCAAGGTGGGAAAGCTCGACGAGGGTGGCGCGCTGGTGCACGCACGCGGCCGCACTTGGGGCCAGCTCATCTTCCAGGATTTGTTCAAGAAGGAGCAGTAATCGATCTACGACCCGGGCGATCGGCGCCGAGAACTGGTCGCGCGTGCTAGAGCATTCCAGGAAAAGTGCGAAGCGGCTTTCCGTCCGGAATTGCGTGAAAACAAAAGGTTAGAGCGGTTCTGGCTTCTGTGAAAAGCTGAACCGCTCTAACGTCTTCGAGCAGCGCGCGACCGAATACTTGAAGGTCACAAAGTCGCGAAGGTTGGGGTGGGCCGGACGGCGTATGGGCGCCGTTCGAAGAGCGGGGAGACGCGCGACAGAGCCGCAGATCTGCGGGTCGCCTGGAATCTATCGACTGCTATCGATGCCTAGGATTCGCCTGAGAGTCCTCTGTCCCCTTCACTCCCACTCGATCGTACCCGGCGGCTTCGACGTAACATCGTAGACCACGCGGTTGATGCCGCGTACCTCGTTGATGATACGCGTGGCGGCGCGGCCGAGGAATTCCATGTCGTAGTGGTAGAAGTCCGCCGTCATGCCGTCGACGGATGTGACGGCGCGCAGCGCGCAGACGAATTCATAGGTGCGGCCGTCGCCCATGACGCCGACGGTCTGGACGGGCAGCAGCACGGCGAAGGCCTGCCAGATGGCGTCGTAGAGGCCGGCCTTGCGGATTTCGTCGAGATAGATCGCATCAGCCTCGCGCAGGATCTCCAGCTTTTCGCGGGTGATGCCGCCGGGGCAGCGGATGGCAAGGCCGGGGCCTGGGAAAGGGTGGCGGCCGATGAAGCTGTCGGGCAGGCCAAGCTCGCGGCCGAGCGCGCGCACCTCGTCCTTGAAGAGCTCGCGCAGCGGCTCGACGAGCTGCATCTTCATGCGCTCCGGCAGGCCGCCGACATTGTGGTGCGATTTGATCGTCACCGACGGGCCACCGGTGAAGGAAACGCTTTCGATCACGTCGGGATAGAGCGTGCCCTGGCCGAGGAAGTCGGCGCCGCCGAGCTTCCTTGCCTCTTCCTCGAAGGTTTCGATGAACAGCCGGCCGATGATCTTGCGCTTGGTTTCCGGGTCGCTGACGCCTTCGAGTTCGCCGATGAAACGATCGGCGGCATCGACGTGCAGCAGGTGCAGATTGTAGTGCTCGCGGAACATGGCGACGACACCGGCCGCCTCATCCTTGCGCATCAGCCCGTGGTCGACGAGGATGCAGGTCAGCTGGTCGCCGACGGCCTCGTGGATCAAGAGGGCTGCGACGGAACTGTCGACGCCGCCCGAAAGCGCGCAGATGACGCGCTTGTCGCCCACCTGCTCGCGGATCTGCTCGACCGCCTTCTGGCGATAGGCTGACATCGACCAGTCGCCCTTGATGCCGGCGATGTTGTGAATGAAATTGCCGATCAGCTTGGCGCCATCAGGCGTATGCACGACCTCGGGGTGGAACTGCACGCCGTAATATTTGCGCTTCTCGTCAGCAATGAAGGCGTAGGGCGCGTTGGAGGAGGTGGCGACGACCTCGAAACCATCCGGCAGCGCGGTGACGCGGTCGCCATGGCTCATCCAGACCTGATGGCGCGAGCCGGAGGACCAGAGGCCCTCGAACAGCTGGCAATCCCTGTCGACCTCGAGGAAGGCGCGGCCGAATTCGCGGTGATGGCCGCTTTCGACCTTGCCGCCGAGCTGCATGCACATCGTCTGCTGGCCGTAGCAGATGCCGAAGACCGGCAGGCCGCTGTCGAAGATGATCTGTGGCGCTCGCGGCGATCCCTCGTCCACCGTGGAAGCCGGGCTGCCGGACAGGATCACGGCCTTCGGCTGCAGGCGGTTGAAGCCCTCTTCGGCCGATTGGAAGGGAACGATCTCGCAATAGACGCCGGCCTCGCGCACGCGACGTGCGATGAGCTGGGTCACCTGGCTGCCGAAATCGACGATGAGAACGGAGTCGGGATGTGCTGTCTGGGTCATGGCGAGGCTTTAATGAAAAGCGCTTCGCCTGGCAATCCGGGAAATCGGCGGCATCAGGTTTTTATTGTTCCGATTGTCCCCGCGCGTCTGTAAAGACGCGCGGCGCTGGCAGGTTTTTGTTTTTACGCATGTCGTTATCGCAAAACCGCTGCACACTTTTGCGCGACATGCTCTAGAACCAGAAAACCCCGTCCTCCAGCGCCGTGAACAGGCTGTCGACGCCATAGGAGAGCTTGCGGTCGACGATATGCAGATATTCGGTCCAGCCGGAAATATGCTGCAGCTCGACGGCGCCGTCGGAAATGCCGCGAAGGCCGATTAGCGGCAGCTTGTAGCCCTGGCAGGCGCGCAGCACCGCAAAGGTCTCCATGTCGACCATGTCGGCGTCGATATTGGTATAGGCCGCCCCTGAGATGACGTTGCCGCCGGTGGAAAGGCTTGCTTCCGGAATGCCGGGAATGCGCAATGGCAAATCGAGCACCGCCGGCAGGTCGAGGAAAGGTGTCTTGCCCTTTTCGAAGCCGAGCGGCGAGGCGTCCATGTCGCGGTAGGAAACCGAGGTCACCTGGTAGATTTCGGTCTGCTCCAGTTTCGCCGAGCCGGCCGAGCCGAGCGAAACGACGAGATCGGGCAGATCGTCGGCCGCATCGAGCCGCGCGAGCGTCTTGGTCAGCGCAACCGCTGCCTCCACAGGGCCGACGCCGGTCATCAGGGGTTCGATGCGCGACCGCAGGAAGGGACCGTATTCGGCCTCGGCCGCCATGACGAAAAGGATGGATTTTCCTGCGACCGATTTCAGTTCGAACTTCATCCCGTAATTCCTTCCCTGCCGCGGATCACCATCATCGTTCCGGTCATGGAGGCGATGAGTTTGGCCGGCCCGTCGCTGATCGCGTAGCCTCGCCCGTCGGCGACGATGATGGTGGAGCCGGGTTTGGTGATTTCCCCGCGAAACAGGAAACGATCGCCACGCCCCGGAGACATGAGATTGACCTTGAACTCGATCGTCAGGATCGAAGCTTCGGGGTCGATGACGCTGTAGGCGGCAAAACCGCAGGCCGAATCGAGCGCGGCGGAAATGATGCCCGCATGCAGGATGCCGTGCTGCTGTGTTAGTTTGACGTCGAAGGGAAGCTCGATCTCGACGACGCCGTGCTCGACACGCGTCAACTCCGCGCCGATCGTCTCCATCGCCGCCTGCCGCGCAAAATTGCGGCGAATTCGCGCGCGGAAATCGCCCCTGTCAGTCTCGCTCATGTCTGCCCCTCTTGCAGCGGCGAAAGTGGCATGGCGGGCCGGATTCGACAAGCTGCACATTGCTGAAATCGGTCCGGACCGCGGCGGAAAGCGCGCACCGTGTCGCCGGGGCCACCTTTCGACTTTTTGCCGCTGTGCAAGCCGGTGCGAAGACGATTGCAGCTTCGCGCCCAGCGCGTATTCTCCGCGTCATGTCTGGAAACGAAGGAGCGCCGGCGCATGACGACGATATCGCAATCGGTCCAGAATTTCGAGAGCTGGCTGGCCGGCGAACTCGGGGCCGATCTCGTCAAGGACGATCTCCGCGAAAAGCACGAGAAGATGCGCAGCGACGATTTCGTCTTCCTGCGCGCCACCTATTGGCGCTGGTGCGAGATCATCCTCGATATCTGTCCGGAACTTGGCTCCGCGCCGGAAGTGCTGGCGATCGGCGATACGCATCTGGAGAATTTCGGCACCTGGCGCGATGCCGAGGGCCGGCTCGTCTGGGGCGTCAATGATTTCGACGACGCGGCGGTGATGCCTTATGCACTGGATCTCGTTCGCCTTACGGCAAGCGCCATCCTGGCGCGGAACGGCGACGGCCCCTCGGTTCGGATGATCGGCGAAGTGATCCTTGCCGGTTATCGCAGGGGTCTTGAAAATCCGCTGCCCGTTATCCTCGAACGCGATCACAAATGGCTGCGCAAGGCGCTGATGCTGCCGAATTCCGAACGCCGCGAATTCTGGAAGAAATATGAAATGCTGCCTGCCGGCAGCAAACCGCCGCCATCAGCCTATGTCAAGGCGCTCGCAGATGCACTGCCGCCCGGCTCAGGACCTTTCGTGGCGAAGCCGCGCAGCGGCGGCACCGGCAGTCTCGGCCGGCCGCGTTTCGTCGCTTACGCCGAGTGGCAGGGTGGGCCGGTGCTGCGCGAGGCGAAGGCGCTGGTGCCGTCGGCCTGGTCGCTTCGCCACAGGCCGCAAGACCTGGCGATCCGCGTGGGCGAAATCGCCGGCGGACGGGCGCGCTCCGCCGATCCCCATTATGGCGTCTCCGGCCGTATTCTCGTGCGCAGGCTTTCGCCGAACAGCCGCAAGATCGAGATCGACAAGCACCAGGAGGTGCTGCTTTCGCCGACGATGCTCGAACTGATGGGCTTTGAGATCGCCAATTGCCATTCCGACGATGCGGCGGCGGCAGTGATCCTGCGGGACCTGCAGGCCCGGGGGCCTGAATGGCTGCATGAGGCGGCAAGGGCCGCCGCATCGAGCGTCAGTGCCGAGCAGAAAGCCTATGCACGCGGCCGTTAAAGCATGACGCCGAAAAGTGTGAGCGGTTTTCGGACGGCGTCATGCTCTAAGAGATCCGCACGATGTGCTGGTCCCAGGCGACATCGCTGCGGGTCGACAGGAAATCGCCGTCATAGGAGGAGACGGCAAAGCCGCTTCTTGCCGGCGCGATGCCCGCGGCATCCGGAATGCTCGTCTCCGAGAGCACCTTGCCCGACCTTGCGTCGATGGTCACCGAGGCGCCGCCTTTCGGCGACGTCACGCCGACGAGGCCCTCGCTGCGGTTGACGGCGATTGCGCCGACGTAATTGGCAAGCCTGTGCGTCGTCTCCTCCGGCAGGTCGATGAAGGACAGATCCTCTCCCTTGGCGAAATGGCCGACAAGCGGCGGCAGGTCGTTACGGTGGCCTTCGTATTGGCAGGCGAACCAGATGCGGCCCTTGTCGTCGAGATCGACGTGGCGGGTGGAGAGTTGTGCCCATTGCGCAGGCAGCATATGTTTTTCGATCAGCGCCCCGGTCGCCGCATCGATCAGCACCAGCGACGGCTGCATCGCCCCGAGATTGAGCTTCGTGCGGCCGAAATCCGGATGCGTCTCGATGCCGCCATTGGCGACGATCAGAAGGCGTCCGTCATCGGAAACCGTCATGTCGTGCGGGCCGATGCCGTAGGTTTCGAATTCGCCGATGCGGGTGAAGCGGTCGGTGGCGTCGTAGAGACCGATCATGCCGCGATTGCCGTCGAAGTCGTTCTCGCTGGCATAGAGCAGACGACCATCGGGAGAGAACGCGCCGTGGCCGTAGAAATGCCGATCTTCCCTGGAGCTGATGACGATTGGTTCGCCCTTATTCCGGCCATCGAAAATCATCGCATAGGTGCCGGGCCGGCGGGCGAAGGCGACGGTCTTGCCGGTGGCGGCGCTGAAGGCCATGCCGTGCGCCCGGGACGGAAGCGCCACCTGATCGACGACCTCGCCGCGCTCCGTAACGGTCGCGACGGCATAGGAGCCATCGGCAGCACGAATGCCCGAAGCATAGACCGCATCGGCTTGCTCCAGGGCCATCAGCGACCTCGGCGTCAAGGCCGCAAGGAAACCGATCCCGGCTGCCTTGATGAAGCTGCGCCGGTCGATTGGGGCACTTCGCATCATCGCTTCAGTCTCCATCCGAAAAGGAAAAGCCGGCCGAAAGGCCGATCGCTGCGCCATATTCGTCGCTGATCCTGGTGATCAGGTCGCGACTCTCGGCAAGCAGCGTATCGAGCTTGGCCTTCTCCGCATCGCTTGTCGCCACGTCGATGTCGGGATTGAGCTTCGGCACGCTGTCGAGCAGCGATTTGAAATCCTCGTCGATCGAAGCGGCGATCGGCTGCTTGTCCGGCGGCAGAAGCTCGGCCATGCCGGCCTTCTGCCAGAGCGTGCGCAGGCCGTCGATGTTGGCGGCCATCGATTTCCAGGTATTCTTGGAGCGCCAGTAGATCGCCATGCGCGGACGCGGCGCGGTATCCTTGCCCTTGTAGAATTGCTCCAGCCGCTGGTCGCGGACATTTTCGGCGCCGTGGACGAGAATGCCGAGCAGCGCCGTCACGGCTTCCTTGTTGTCCATGAAATCGTTGCTTTGCGGGCCTGGATGTTTCCAGCTTGCCTGCACCCCGTCGGGCTTTTCCCAGGCGGCGACGACTTCGCCGGCCTCACGCTGGATATTGCCGGCGACTGCCTGGCCGTAGAGGCAGCGGAAGCCGCCCTTCTGTTTGACGAGATCGTCGGAGCCGTTGCCGTAAAGCACATATTCCAGGGCCGTCAGGCCTTGCAGCGCGACGCTCTTGCCGGCGATCGCATCGACCGTCGCATCCTTCGGGTCGCCCTTGGCGATCAGCGCCTGCACCTGCTTCAGGCCGACACCCTTGCGGTCGGGATAAAACAGGATGTGCTCGAAGAGATTGTCCTGGATGACGGGTCCGGTCTGGACGATCTCGATGATCGACCAGTAGCGGATCGTATCGTCGAAGGCGGATTTCGCCTTGTCGAGCGTCTGCTGCGTGCCGTCGGCGCAAAGATCCTTCATCGCCGTCGTCAGCCGGGCAGACGATTGCTGCATGTTGCGATAGCCGGGACGGATCACTTCGTCGACGGCGCGCTGCATGACGGCGGGAACGGCATCCTCGTTCACCCCTGCCGGAGGAGCGGCGGTCTGGGCGGTCGCTGACGTGGCGAGGCCGAGCAGAGAGAGGCAGAGCAGGGGGTGCGGTAGGCGCATCAAAGTGACTCCAGGAATGTAATCAGGGCCGCCCTGTCGTCTTTCGACAGAGAGGAGAAAGCGTTGCGGGCCTTTTCAGCTTCGCCGCCATGCCAGAGGATCGCTTCGGTGAGATCACGCGCACGGCCGTCATGCAGGAAAAAGCTGTGTCCGCTGACAGTCCGGGTCAGTCCTATACCCCATAGCGGCGGCGTGCGCCATTCACGTCCGCTTGCAAGGCCGACCTGCTGCCCGTCGGCAAGGCCGTCGCCCATATCGTGCAGAAGAAAGTCGGAATAAGGCCAGATCAGCTGGAAGGACTGTGCCTTGTCCGGCGTATCCCGGCGGGTGACGAATTTCGGCACATGGCAGGACATGCAGCCGCTTTCGTAGAAGATCCGCTTGCCCCGCAGCGTCTCGGGAAAGCTGGCCTTGCGGCGCGCCGGGACGGCGAGATTTGAGGAATAGAAGGTAACGAGGTCGAGAATGGAACCGGGCGCCTCTTCCTTGCCCAGCCGTTTCTGCACACCGGTCGGCATAGCAAGGCATTTTTCTTCCGCCTTGGTGCAGTCGCCCTGCGCATTCGGCTGATCGGGCGTCGAGATGCCGATATCACTGGCAAAGGCATCGGCACTCTGGTCGCGCACCGTGGCGTTCTGCGCCTTCCAGCCGAACCGGCCGAGCGCGATCTTGCCGCTCAGGTGATCGCGCACCATCGCAGCCTTGCCCGAAATGCCGTCGCCGTCGGCATCGTCCGGATCGGCATGGGCAAGAATATCGGCTTCGGGAATGGCCTCGATCAGCCCGAGGCCGATCATCGCCGAGGCGACTCGCGGCGAAATCGTCGTTGCGGGATCGAGCGGCCCATAGGCGGGATTGACAACCGCATAACTCGGCCGGCGCAGCGACACGATCTCGCCGTCGCCGAGCGTCACCGGTTCTTCACGGTAGCTGATCGCCAACTTTCCCTCGGCGGCAAGGCCGGGAACGGCAAGATCCTGCAGCTGGTGGCCGTAGACCGGATCGGGAAAATTGACGACATCAGCACTCGCGATCGCCTTTTCTTCCTCCGGTGTCCCGGCCGCGCGGGAAAGCCGCAGCAACATCGAGGTGGCGCTGGGGCCTCCCTCCGGCGGCTTGCCGCGGCCGTCATTGACATGGCAGCTCATGCAGGAGCGGGCGTTGAACAGCGGCCCGAGACCATCGGAGGCTTGTGTCGAAGAGGGCGCGGAAACCCAGAGCTTGCGGAACAGCGCATTGCCGAGCTTGAAATTCTGCTCTTCCTCGAAGGGGATGTTGGCCGAAATATGCGAGAAGCTGTCCTCGGTGACAGGGTCGATCGAGGTCGCAGCCCCCGCCTGCATCGCTTCGTATTGTTCTGCCTTGGAAAAATTTGTCGTCGGCCGGGTGACGTCGGCGACACGTTTCAGATCGGCCGCGGAAAGGTCGGTGCGTTTCGTCGGCAGATCGAAACCGGCAGCAATGCTGACGGAAAAACCGGCAAGCGTGGCGCAGAGCGTTGCGCTGGCGATCAATCGGCGGGCCGGGGCATGCGACATTTCAGGGTCCGGGCCGCTCCGGCTTTCGAAGCGGCCCGCCTTTTTACTTATTTGAAGACGGCGTTAGGATTATCCAAGCTGTCGGAACCTTCAAGCTGAACCGTACCGAGATCGAGTGCGGCAATAACGCGCTGTACCGATTTCGTCTGGTCGATCAGCCCGTCGATGGCGGCCTGGACGACGGCGTTGCCTTCCTTGTTGCCCTCGGCGATCATCTGGTCGTACTTCTCGACCGTCTCGCCGCGCTTTGCCATGGCGTTCATGGCATCGAGCGTCTTGGTGAGCTTGCCTTCCGCTTCGGCGTCGAGCGCCTTGTCCTTGGCGGCCACCAGATCGTGCAGCGACGGGCCGCTGAGCTTGGTGCCGTCGACGCGGGTATAGTTGCCGGTATAGGCGGCGGCGATGCCGATCGCATCGTTGAGATGCGAGTTGTAGGTATTGTCCGAGAAGCAATCATGCTCTTCTTCCGGATCGTGCAGCAGCAGGCCGAGCTTCATGCGCTCGCCGGCAAGCTCGCCGTAGGAAAGCGAACCCATGCCCGTCAGGATCGCGACGAGGCCGGCCTTCGGATCGGCTTCGACGTTCTTCGTCGCCGCACCGTCCGGCGTCCAGTTGTCGGTCATTTCCTGCAGGTCGGAAACGAGCAAGGTGGAGGCGGACTTCAGATATTCGGCGCGGCGGTCGCAATTGCCGTGCGTGCAATTCTTGAGGTCGTAATCGGTGGCCGGGCGGTCGCCGGCGCCGGGGCCTGTACCGTTCAGATCCTGGCCCCAGAGCAGGAATTCGATGGCGTGGTAGCCGGTCGCAACATTGGCTTCGATGCCGCCGGCCTCGGCCAGCGTGCCGGAGAGGAATTCCGGCGTCAGCTTCGAGGCGTCGACATCCTTGCCGTCGATCTTGATCGTCTTGTTGGCGATGACATTGGCCACATAGAGCGAATTTTCGTCGCTCTCGGTACCGTAGGAGGCGTCGACATAGTCGATCAGGCCTTCATCGAGGGGCCATGCATTGACCTTGCCTTCCCAGTCATCGACGATCGGATTGCCGAAACGATAGACTTCCGTCTGCTGGTAGGGAACACGCGCCTTGATCCAGGCCTCCCTGGCGGCTTTCAGCGTCGCGTCATCAGGCGCCTTCAGGAAGGCGTCGATGGCGGCGTCGAGCGTCTTGGCCGTCGTCAGCGAGTCTTCGTATTTCGCATGCGCCACGTCGGCATAGTGTTTCACCACCGCGGCAGCATCGGTCTCGGCATGCGCGGGAAGGGCGAGCAGGGCGGCGGGGGCAATCGCCAAGGCTGCGCGGAATGTGTTGAGCTTCATGATCCTCTCCTGTGACGGATCTTCCGTCTAATCGGGCTCCGTCTCTTCGCGCAAAAGTAAACTGGTGTCAAACGCTCTAGTTTGGAATAATTTTAACATTGAGCAGTTGTTGCCAACCTGCCCTTTTGAACGGCATTTATGTGAAAAATCGGCGGCAATCGGACCGTTGCGCCGTGCTGCGCAGCGTCATTCCGCCGCGGCATCCATTGTCCCGGCCGCGTCAGCCCTTGCGCTGCATGCGGCAGAAGAAGAAACCGTCCGTGTCGGTGGAGGCGGGCGTCAGCGTCACCGTCAGGCCGTCGGAAGAGTGCGGACGCAGGCTGTCTTTTCCGAACAGCTGATCCCAGGCAGGCAGGGCGCTGACGATTTGAAAATCGGAATTCTCAGCCGTGAAGCGGCGCACCTGTTCCTCGTTCTCCTGAGGCAATACCGAGCAGGTGACGTAGATCAGTTCGCCGCCTGGTTTGACGAAGCCGCTCGCCTGCGCCAACGCGTCCTGCTGCTGGGTGGTGCGTTCGTCGAGGTTCTTTGTCGTCAGCCGCCATTTCGTGTCGGGGCGGCGGCGCCATGTGCCGGTGCCGGTGCAGGGCGCGTCGACCAGCACCTTGTCGCAGCGTCCGGCAAGGGCCGAAAGCGCCCTGGCGTCGTCATGCACCTGGACATTGCGCGTGCCCGCCCGCTTCAGCCGCTCGATGATCGGCGCCAGCCGTTTGCGGTCGGCATCATAGGCGTGAACCTGTCCCTTGTTTTGCATGGCCGCCGCCATCGCCAGCGTTTTGCCGCCGCCTCCGGCGCAATAGTCGAGAACCTGTTCGCCGTCGCTCGCCAGCACCAGATCGGCGACGATCTGCGATCCCTCGTCCTGAACTTCGAACCAGCCTTTCTGGAACGAAAGTTCGGCTGTTACGTTGGGGAGACGCGAGGCGCCTTCGCCGGCGTCAATCCGGATGCCGTAGCGGGCGATCTTGGCTGCATGCGCGCTGGCCCTTTCGAGCGCCTTGACGACCTTGTCACGGGACGCCTTTAGGCTGTTGGCGCGCAGATCGAGCGTCGGGCGGGCGGCGAGCGCCTGTGCCTCGGTAAGCCAGCCGGCGCCGAAGGCCTGTTCGAAGGAGGATTGGACCCATTCGGGAATATCGCCGCGGATATGCGGCGGCGCATCGTCAAGCGAGCGGCTCCCAAAGGCCGAGGCGGCCTCGGTCGACAGTGGTGTCGGCGCAAACTTGTCATCCGCCAGTTCGGCGGCAAGGCTGCCAGGGGTGAAACCCCATTGGCGGAACATCACGGCATGGGCGATGGCTGCAGCGCTGTCGTCATCCATCAGCCAGGCATGGGAGAGCCGCATGCGCAGGGCGTCATAGACGATGTTGCCGATCGCCGCGCGATCGCCGGAGCCGGCAAAACGATGCGCCAGGCCCCAGTCCTTCAGCGCGTCGGCGACGGGCCGCTTGCGGGCATCGATGTCCGCGAGCACAGAAATCGCCCCTTCGAGGCGGCCGCCCAGACGCATTCACAAATCTCCTGTTGCCGTGCCTGCGAAGGATCCTGGCAGCCGCGACGGTCGCGGGGCGGATTGTTCACAAGTCTCAACCGCGTGGTAACCGCGATTGACGGCAAGAGCAAGCGCCGCTGACAGCACAGCCGGTCGCAAGCTCCGGGCTTAGCTGATCACCTGGTAGCATACCTTCGCCGTGCCGGAGCTCACCATGCCGATATTCTGCGCGGCAGCCCGCGACAGGTCGAGCACCCGGCCGCGGATGAACGGGCCGCGATCGTTGATGCGGACGACGACGGTGCGGCCATTGTTGCGGTTGGTGACCTTGACCTTGGTGCCGAAGGCGAGCGAACGATGTGCGGCAGTCAAGACGGCAGGGTTCATACGTTCCCCGGAAGCAGTTTTGGAGTGAAGTGCGTACCATGAAGCACCACCACATCCATTTCCAGCAAAACTCTCCGCCGGAAGCAAGGAAGAGCAGGCTGCAATAGTTGCGGCAGCGATAATAGAACGACGTATTTTCTTCAAAACAGAGTACCCCTCAACTATTGAACTCACGCCCTTGCAGGCGGCGGGGCTTAAATCTGTTAAAAAGTGGCGAAAAAGTGCCACGCACGATCACGTAATATTACAGTCTGTAATATTTGTGATACCATTGATAAATTATGAGAATTGGCCGCGCATGGCGGAACATGGAAAAAACGCAATGAAAACAGCTAAAATTCAAATGATTTTTCCGACGAAGTTTTAAACTCCACGGCCTTCACAAAAATCACGAAATTTTTTTTCTGCTTTCGCCATATTTACCGCCACATTTGAGCAAATTCAAAGGCTGTTAACCATAATGTGCGGCGAGAATTGTTCTGCTCAAGGCGGAAAGTAGGAATTTCCTACTCATTTTGGGTTATGACCCTGGTCACAGGCAGCGGCCCGGATCTAACCGCGCCAGCGTCCGTCCCGCCACAATTGCGCTAGCGACATGGGATAGTCGGGGAAGGAGAATTCGAAGCCGGCCGCCTTGAGTTTCGCATTCGAAACCCGCTTGTTCTCACCGTAGAAGGAGCGCGCCATCGGCGTCAGCTCGGCGGTCTCGAACGCCTGCTCCGGTGGCGGTTCGACGCCCATCAGCCGGGCTGCCTCGACGATCACCTCCTGCGGCGGGCCCGGCCGGTCGTCGGTGACATTATAGATGCCGCTAAGGCCATGCTCCGACAGGAAGCGGGTCGCCGCGCCGATATCCTCGACGCGGATGCGGTTGAACACCTGGTTCTTCTTGATCAGGCGCCGCGCCGTGCCTCTTTCCAGATTGCAGAAGGCATTGCGCCCCGGCCCGTAAATGCCGGAAAGGCGGAGCACCGCCGCCGGCACAGAGCACGTCTCACCCATAGCCAGCCAGCCCGCTTCCGCCTCGAGCCGCTCCTTCGAGCGCCCGGACACCGGCACACACGGCGTTTCCTCATCGATCCAGGCACCCTGGTGATCGCCATAGACGCCGACGGTGGAGAGATAACCGATCCATTCGAGCCTCGGCAGCAGGCTTGCGCCATCTTCGCCGAGCAGCCGCAGCAGCGGATCGGCCTTCCCAGGCGCGATCGACTGCACGAGATGGGTAACATCAGCCAAAGCCCGGCGCAGCCCCTCTTCCATGGTCTCGCCGTCGAAAAGGAATGCGTCGATGCCGTTCTGGCGGAGCACGTCCATCTTATCAGGCGAACGCGTGGTGCCGGAAACGCGCATGTTCTCACCGGCGAAGGCCTTGGCGATTGCCGTGCCGGAATAGCCGCAGCCAAAGATCATCACATGCATCAGCCCACTCCTGCCAGCCGCCATTCGTTCAGCACGTCGTCATCGCGCTCATCAGCCCTTTGTGCGGCAAAGGCTGAAAATTCGTCAGCCTCCATCAGCCGCGAAAGCGCCCATATCGCCATGCCGCGGACGACAGGCGAGGCATCGCCCGAAAGCTTGCGACATTGCCCGATGAGCGCCGTCTCGCCGGAATTGCCGGCGGCGATCAGCACGTTGCGGATAAAGCGGTCGCGGCCGATCCGTTTCACCGGCGAGCCGCTGAAGAAGGCGCGGAAAGCGGCATCGTCGAGCGTCAGCAGAAAGGCGATCGACGGTTCCTTCAGCTCTTCCCGCGCCTTAAGTTTCATCTCGGAAGCGGAGCTTGCAAACTTGTTCCACGGACAGGCGGCAAGGCAGTCGTCGCAGCCATAGATGCGGTTGCCGATCAGCACGCGCAGATCGGCATCGATCGGCCCCTTGTGCTCGATGGTGAGATAGGAAATGCAGCGCCGCGCATCGATCTGGTAAGGCGCCGGAAAGGCGGCCGTCGGGCAGGCATCGAGGCAGGCGCGGCAGGAGCCGCAATGATCGGCCTCAGCTGCGTCGACCACGAGATCGGCGGTGGTGAACATCGTGCCGAGAAACAGCCACGAACCGTGGGTGCGGCTGACGAGATTGGTGTGTTTGCCCTGCCAGCCCAAGCCGGCCGCCGCCGCCAGGGGCTTTTCCATCACAGGCGCGGTATCGACGAACACTTTCACATCTGCGCCGGCCCGTGCCGCAAAGCGCGTGGCGATCTCCTTCAGCCGGCCCTTGATCACGTCGTGGTAATCGCGGTTGCGGGCATAGACCGAGATCGCGGCCTTATCGGGCTTGTCGAGAATGCCGCGTGGATCTTCCTCCGGGGCGTAGTTGAGGCCGAAGACGACGACGGAGCGCACCTCGCTCCACAGTGTGCGCGGATCGCCGCGCCGGTCGCGCGTCTCCACCATCCAGTCCATCGTCCCATGGCGCCCGGCATCGATGAACTGGCCGAGACGCTCTTTCGCTTCAGGGATCGCATCCGGACGGGTGATGCGGCAGAGATCGAAGCCCTTGGCGGCAGATTCTGCCCGCACGAACGCGGTCAAATTGTCGCGGCGGCGGCGCTCTTTGTCATTGTCATCAGCTTCGGGCATGAAGAGCCCTCGTCAGAAATCCAGATCGGCATAATGCGAAACCGGCGTCAGGCCGCGCACGCGCTCGGTCAACATCGGCCGGAAGGATGGCCGCGACTTCAGCCGCTGGTACCAGTCCTTGACGACCGGCGCGTCCGCCCATTCGATCTCGCCGAGATAGTCGAGGATCGAGATCGAGGCGGCGGCGGCAAGATCGGCATAGCTCATCCGCTCGCCCGCAAGCCACTGGCGCGAGCCGGCCAGCCAGGTGAGGTAACGCATATGCTGGCGGATATTCGCGCGGGCCGTGCGCAAAATCTTCGAATCCGGCGCTCCGCCGCCCTGATCGGCGGTCATCTGCAACTTGTAGACACGCTCACGGGCGAGCGGCTTGGTCACGTCGTTTTCCATCTTCTGCATGAACCACTCGGCCAGCCGGCGGATTTCCGCCCGCTGGAAAGGGTCTTCGGCGAGCAGCCGCCGGTCGCGTTTCAACACGCCGTGCGTCTCGTCCAGATATTCGGAAATGACGGTGGCGCCGCAGAGCGCCCGCATGCTGTCGTCGACATAAACCGGCAATGTGCCGGCCGGATTGAGCGCCAGGAAATCCCGGCGCTTTTCCCATGTCTGCTCCTCGATCAGATCCGCCTGATAGCCGTATTCCGCCAGGATCAGCCGGACGAAGCGAGATGCGGATGACATGGGATGATGATAAAGCGTGGGCATCGATACTCGGGCTTTGTGATTGCTGTTACAGGACTGTGTGGCAGCTCGATTATAGCGCCCTAGTCATGACTCATTGGTTGAAGCTATAGGAGCTTGGCCCCGCCAATACAAGCGAATCGGATTTTACCCCATCTGACGATGGCGAAACACGGTCTAACGAACGAATGGAAGCGGCAGCCTGATCGACCCAAGCGCTCAGGCCCGGCCGAACTTTAAACCGGAGACAATGTATGGATTATATAAATGCTGCAATTCTCGGTGTCATAGAGGGGATCACCGAATTTCTGCCGATCTCGAGCACCGGCCACCTGATCATTGCCGAGCAATGGCTCGGACACCGGTCTGATATGTTCAACATCGTCATTCAGGCCGGCGCCATCCTCGCCGTCACCATCATCTACTGGCGTCGTCTGCTGGATCTGGTGCTCGGCTGGCGCGATCCGGCCAACCGCGATTATGCCGCCAAGCTGATCGTCGCCTTTCTCATCACCTCAATCCTCGGCCTCGTCGTCAAGAAGCTCGGTTTTGAATTGCCGGAGACGGCGACGCCGATCGCCTGGGCGCTGATCATCGGCGGTATCTGGATGATCTTTGCCGAATGGGCTGCGGCGCGTAAGGCCCCCCATAAGGAGATCACCTGGCTCGTCGCCATTCTGGTTGGCATCGCCCAGATCGTTGCCGGCATCTTCCCGGGAACGTCGCGCTCGGGCGCCACGATCTTCGTCGCCATGCTCGCCGGCACCGGCAACCGCGCCGCCGCGACCGAATTCGCCTTTCTCGTCGGCATTCCCACAATGTATGCCGCAAGCGGCTATGAATTGCTGAAGACCTTCAAGGATGGCGGCGCGGCAAACGAGGATTGGACTGCGCTCGGCATCGCCTTCGTCGTGTCGACGATCGTCGCTTTCGTCGCCGTCAAATGGCTGCTCGCCTATATCAGAAGCAACCGGTTCACGCTGTTTGCCACCTACCGCATCATTCTCGGCGTCTTGCTGCTCGGCATGGCCGCGACCGGCGTGATCGCCTGAGACATCCCCACTGCATTGCATTCGCGTCCCAGGCGCGAATGCAAATGCCCTGTCGGGCTTCGCGAACAGAAGCCCGACGACCGGCGAGGCGCCGGTCTTTCAGACAGGTGATATTAAGAGAATATACGTCGCCGCCGCTCTTTTAAGCCGGCAATACTGAGCACTCCAAACGGAGCACTCATTGTGACGCCCCTCTGATTCAGGCGCTCGGGCTGACTGTTTGTCTTTGATTGGAATGGCGGCGCAGAAGGCCGGCCTGTCGTCAATGGCTGATCGAAGCCGTCGAGCAAGGATCGACGCCGTAGGCCGGCGAGCAGTCACCCTTGACCGCCGCGACAGAACCTGGCGCAACGAAAGAGCCTGCCAGGATAATTAGCGCCGCACACGCAAAAAGAAGCGCGATTGACTTGCCCATCGAGAAATGCCTTTCACAGTGATTGCCGCACGCGATCCCAAGCGTTGAGTCCGTTGGAAGACGCGCGGGTTTGGTAGTCAGTGGAATGGCAAATAGCAATAAATGTTCCTGCTAAATTTGGCGTTAATTCCACAAATTTTCCGATGCGTCTTTTATGCAACTGCACTTGATACGAGCAGCACAACAACATTTCAAACTTGCGCCGGCTTTGCTTGAGACGGCTAAAGCAATTCCAGCAAAAGTGTGCAGCGGTTTTGCGAGGCAAAGCGTGAAACGCTTTGCCTAGAATTGCGTGAAAAGAAAGAGATAGAGCATTTTCGTGATTCGAAGAAAAACGGAAATGCTCCAACGAAAACGCCGTCCGCGTTATCCGCGAACGGCGTTGTTTCCAAGCTCGAAATTGTTCAGGCGGCCTTGCCGGTGCCGGTGTACTGGCCGTGCGGACGATACTGCACGAGATAGGAGCCGAGCACCGATGCCGGCATGGTCGGCGTGATACCGACGCCCTTCAGCGTGCGGCCTTCCGCTTCGGCTTCTGCCGAGACGATGTTGTCGCGCTTCAGCATGCGCACCTGATCCGGCGTGATCGGCGGCGTGATGAAGGGGACCAGCGAGGCGATGCTGCCGATCAGCGAAGCGACGCCGAAGGGCAGGGAGACCAGCGGGTTCTTGCGGCTGGTAACCTTCAGCATCATCTCGAGACATTCGCGGAAGCTCAGCACCTCAGGGCCGCCAAGCTCATAGACCTTGCCACCGGCGACCTTGCCGTCGACGGCGCGGGCGACGGCCTCGGCGATATCCTCGACATAGACGGGCTGGAATTTCGTCTTGCCGCCGCCGATCAGCGGCAGGATCGGCGACATGCGGGCCATGTCGGCAAACTTGTTGAAGAAGCTGTCCTCCGGCCCGAAGACGATCGACGGACGGAAAATCACCGCATCGGGCTTGATGGTGAGGATGGCGGTTTCGGCACGGCCCTTGGTGCGGCCATAGTCCGAAGTCGATTTGGCGTCGGCGCCGATCGCTGAAATATGGGTGAGCGTTGCGCCGGCGTTGCGCGCCGCTTCGGCGACTGCGCGGGCGCCGAATTCCTGTACGGCGTCGAAGGTGTTGCGGCCGGTCTCGTGCAGAATGCCGACGCAGTTGACGACATGGCTTGCACCGTCGACGGCGCGGTCGATCGAGTTGCGATAGCGCAGGTTCGCCTGCACGAAGGAGATCTGGCCGACATTGCCGAGCGGCTGCAGGAAGCCGGCGAGATCGGGACGGCGCACCGCGACCCGGATGTTGTAGCCGCGTTTGGCCAGCGCCCGAACCACGTGCCTGCCGACGAAGCCGGACCCTCCGAACACGGTGACGAGTGGCGGCAGGTTGGCAAGGGTCATGGCAGGCTCCTCGAAAGGCTTTGCGGGATGCTGTTCGGCACTCGTCTTAGCCCAATCCCGACGCAACGGGAAGGCCCATCGCGCCGTCAGTTTCTGGGGATGCGAGACCGTTCAGACGCCTTCGACGACGACCATTTCCGCATCCGCCGCTTCCTGGCGGATTTTCGCGGCGATCTGGTATTCCGGCGAATGATAGCAGTCGACCGCATGCTGCATCGAGGGAAATTCGATCACGACGTTGCGGGCGCGCGCCTTGCCTTCCAGTTCGGTAAAAGCGCCGCCGCGCGCCAGAAAATTCGCGCCGTATTTTTCGAAGGCCGGCTTGGCCGCCGCCACGTAATCCTTGTAGCGCTCGGCATCGCGCACGTCGACGCGGGCGATCCAATATCCCTTGGCCATGGTCTTCTCCCTTTGTTTTTTGAATTCAGCGGTTGGCCGGCCAGAGCGCGCCCACCATTTCGTTGAGCACCGCGCGGGCGGCATCTCTCGGATCGGGCGCTCTGACGATCGGCCGGGCAACGACGAGATGCGTGGCGCCAGCCTTCAGTGCGTCGAAAGGTGTCATCACCCGCTTCTGGTCGCCGTGGTCGCTGCCGGTCGGGCGAATGCCCGGGGTGACGATCGCCATATCGGGGCCGACGATCTCGCGCACCTCGGCCGCTTCCGCCGCCGAACAGACGATACCGCCCATGCCGGCGGCGCGCGCCTGTCCGGCCCGGCGCAGCACCAGGCTGTGCGGATCCTGGCTGTAGCCGGCCTCGGCAAGGTCCTCGGCATCCATCGAGGTCAGCACGGTGACGCCGAGCAGGCAGAGGCCGGAGCCGGCCGCGGCTTCGACCGCCGCCTTCATCGCCTTGGGATAGGCGTGCAGCGTCAGCATCGACATGCCCATCTTGGCGATGTTTTCGACGCCTGAAGCAACCGTGTTGTCGATGTCGAGCAGCTTCATGTCGAGAAAGATCTTCTTGCCGCTGGCGGAGAGATCGCGGGCAAATTCGAGCCCGCCGGCAAAGGCCAGCTGGTAGCCGATCTTATAGAAGAGGATGTCGTCGCCGAGCGTGGAAACCAGTTTCTCCGCCTCGCTGATCGTTGGAACATCCAGGCCGACGATCAACCGCTCGCGTGCGTCCATGTGAAGTCACCCCCGCCAGTCTTCGATGGGCGTCCAGTCGCATGATAAGCGGCGATCCGCAAGGCCGAAAGCATAGAGATTGCCGCCGCCGCCCGGCTGATCGCGGTCGCGGCCGATCGGCCTGCCCGCCAGATGGCATTTGAGCAGCGTGCCGACGCCGCCATGGCCGACAAAGGCGATCGGTGCTGCCGCATCATGCGTGGCCAGAACGGTGTTGACGGCCTCGACGATGCGGGCCTGCGCATCGGCGGCCCGCTCCCAGCCCCTGAAGCTCTCCTGCGGGTGAGCGAAGAACCAGTTGGCTGCCTCTTCGAACTTGTCCGGCGGCAGGAAACCCGTGGCAGAGCGATCGTTCTCATGCGTGCCATGCACGATCTCGATTGTCACGCCCGCAGCTTCGGCGAGGATTTCCGCCGTTTCGATCGCTTTCGTCTCGTCGCTGGAGATGATGCGGGTCAGCCGTTTCGCCCAATTGCTCGACGCAGCCTTGCGGGCACGCTCGGCGCCGATGTCGGAGAGACCCCACTTGGGAACGGGAACCTCCGGGTCGATTTTGACCTGGGGGTGGGTGATATAAAGTCCGAACATTTATCCTCGCCGATAGATCCAGAGTTGGGCTGGAGGAATATTGCGGACGACGAAATCAAAATGATGAATGCTGTAACGATCGGCGTTGGCGGCGATCGGCGAGATCGCGCCGTAGGAAATCTGCACCACCGGCCGTCCCGGAGGCAGGCGGTCGAGCAGGCTTTCGAGCAGCGAGACCCGCATTGCCATCGGGAAGTTCAGCAGCGGAATGCAGGAGATGACGCAATCGAACGTCCGGTCGCCGTAGTCGCCGAGCGTGGTCTTGAGATCGAAGGCGTCGCCGTTGATGAAGTGTACGCCGGGATAGGTCCGCAGCAGATGTTGATGGAAATCCGTCGAATATTCGATCGCGACCAGATTTTCCGGCCTCACCCCGCGGCCGAGAATGGCCTTGGTGATGGCGCCGGTGCCTGGTCCCAGTTCGAGCACCGGCAGCTCGGAATTGATGTCGATGACGCTTGCCATGCGCTTGGCGGTGATCGAGGAGGTCGGCACGATCGAGCCGACCGTCTTCGGACCCTGCATCATGCCCCGGAAGAAGCGAATCTCGTCGTCGAACTTCTTGCCCAGCCGTTCCTTCACCTTGACCTTTAAGCGCATTCTCCACCCATCCGCATGTTGATCGACTGTCTTAATATGCTGCTTGTCGCTCCCGGGACAAGGATTTTCGCAACAAGGATATCGGCATCAACAGCTCATGCGGCTTTCCGGTGCGAACGCGGCATGAGATCGGCAAGCCTTTCGCTTAAGTGATCGGCGTCGACAGGGGCGCGCAGTTTCTTGTCGGTGTTGTCGAAATAAAGATAGACGTCGCGGCCCTTGGCTGGCGCGTTGAGCGGCGCCAGCACCCGCGGCGCGTTCTCCGGCTCTCCGCCGGTTGCCCAGGAGCGGATCCGGTCCGCCCAGAGGTCGAGGGCCTCATCCTCGTAGCCGCTGACATAAAGCTGCTCGGAGCCATGCAGGCGGCAATAGATGAAATCGGCGGTGATATCCATCAACAGCGGCCACTCCACCGTATCGGCGCAGACGAGGGCCACCTTGTGGCGCCGGAGCATCTCGATGAAGCCGGGAGAACGGAAGCTGTCGTGGCGGATTTCCAACGCATGGCGGATCGGCTGGTCGCCATCGCTTCGAAGCCAGGCGCGTCCCTTGACATGCCCGTCATGCCGCTTGGCAAGCGCTGTCGCCGCATCGCGGTCCTGCGGCAGCAGCGCCAGGAAGTTTTCGAAAAGATCGGCATCGAAGGCCATGTTCGGCGGAAATTGCCAGAGGATCGGCCCGAGCTTGGGGCCAAGCCGCAACAGGCCGGAGGCGAGGAAATTGGCAAGCGCCGTCTCGATATCGCGCAGCCGCAGCATATGGGTGATGAAGCGCGGGCCCTTGACCGCAAAGACGAAATCGTCGGGCGTTTCATCGCGCCAGCGGCCGAAGCTTTCGGACCGCTGCAGGCTATAGAATGTGCCGTTGATCTCGATCGATGGGAAGTGCCGGGCGGCGTAGGAAAGCTCCTGCTTCTGCGGCAGGTCCTTCGGGTAGAATTGGCCGCGCCAGGGGGCATAGGTCCAGCCGGATATGCCGATGCGAACCGTTCCAGTCTTCTTCATCAAGGATCCTCCGCCTTCACAGGGTAAAACGGAGGCAAGCAGGCTTCGTTCCCGTCAGACGCGCATCGGCATCAGCACGTAGAGCGCGTCGTCGCCCGCCGTGTCGCGGATCAGTGTCGGCGAGCCGGCATCGGCCAGCAGGAAGATCGCTTCCTCGCCGGAAAGCTGGGCGGTGATGTCGAGCAGATATTTGGCGTTGAAGCCGATTTCCATCGCGTCCGTGTCGTAGCCGACGGCGACTTCCTCGGTCGCGCTGCCGGAATCGGGATTGTTGACGGTCAGCATCAGCTGCCCCTCGGACAGCGCCAGCTTCACGGCGCGGCCGCGTTCCGAGGAAATTGTGGAGACACGGTCGACGGCCTGGGCGAAGCTCGTGCAGTCGACGCGCATTTCCTTGTCGTTGCCTGTGGGGATGACGCGTTGGTAGTCCGGGAAGGTGCCGTCGATCAGTTTCGAGGTCATGACGATCGAGCCGATCGTCAGGCGGATCTTGGCGTCGGAGACCTCGACGGTCACGACAGCCTCGGGATTGTCGACCAGCTTCTGCAGCTCGCCGACCGTCTTGCGCGGAATGATGATGCCGGGCATGCCTTCCGAACCCGAGGGCGCGTCGACATCGGCGCGCGCCAGCCGGTGGCCGTCGGTGGCGACCGCCCTGAGCTTCAGCTCGCCCTTGCTCTCGATCGTGTGGAAGAAGATGCCGTTCAGATAGTAACGCGTCTCTTCCGTCGAGATCGCAAACTGGGTGCGGTCGATCAGCATCTTCAGATCGGTCGCCTTCAGCTTGAAGCTATGGGTGAAGGTGCCGGCGGTCAGATCCGGGAAGTCGGATTCCGGCAGGCACTGCAGCGAGAATTTCGATCGGCCGGACTGCACGGTCATCGAGCCGCCGTCGGTGCTGGTGGCCAGCAGCACTTCCGAGCCGTCGGAAAGTTTGCGGACGATATCGTAGAGAAGGTGGGCGGGAACGGTGGTGGCGCCGGGCTGCTCGACGCTGGCAGGCGTCGCCTCGGTGATTTCGAGGTCGAGGTCGGTCGCCTTCATGTCGAGGTTCTGGCCGTCGGCCTTGAGCAATACGTTGGACAGGATCGGGATCGTGTTGCGACGTTCGACCACGCGGTGGACGTGGTTCAGCGATTTCAACAGGTTTGACCGCTCAATAGTAATACGCATGGGATGCTACCGCTTTCGACCGTGACTGTCCGGGCGCATCGAGCACCCGAAGAATGCTGTCCCGACTTGAGGCCGGGGGAGTGGACGGGCAAAATGGCAGACTTCAGCATCGGAATGCAAGAGGCATGCAGGGCCAAGCGCCTGCATTTCAGGTTTTCCGGAGCAATGCTCACAGAAATCCGAACCCTTGCCGAAGCGCTGCCGCTCGCCCATAAGAGTTCGATGACGGCGGGACGAAAGCAAATGGCATGAATGAGGAAACGACAGCGGAAGCAGCCACCCGGCGAAGCTTCCGCCTGCACAATGCAACGGTGCCGGCCCGGCCGCTGGAGGCGGCGCTCTATCTCGTCGCCACCCCGATCGGCAATCTCGGCGACATCACGCTGCGCGCGCTGGAAACGCTGGCCGGCGCCGATGTGCTCGCCTGCGAGGATACGCGCGTCACCCGCGTGCTGCTCGACCGCTACGGCATCCAGAACCGC
Organism: Rhizobium sp. BT04; assembly: GCF_030053135.1. NCBI lineage: Bacteria > Pseudomonadati > Pseudomonadota > Alphaproteobacteria > Hyphomicrobiales > Rhizobiaceae > Rhizobium > Rhizobium sp. BT04. The sequence continues at coordinate 3,363,494 of NZ_CP125652.1, forward strand.
CCCTTTTCCTATCACGAGCACAATGCCGACGAGGCCGGCCCCCGACTGCTGCAGGCGCTCGAAGCCGGCCGGTCGGTGGCGCTGGTCTCCGATGCCGGCACGCCGCTGGTTTCCGATCCCGGTTATCGGCTGGCGCAACAGGCGATTGCGGCGGGTTACCGCGTCATTCCCATTCCCGGCGCTTCGGCGCCGCTTGCAGCCCTTGTCGGCTCCGGCCTGCCGAATGACGCCTTCCTCTTCGCCGGTTTCCTGCCGGTCAAGGACAAGGCCCGCCGCGACCGTCTCGGTGAATTGGCCGCAGCCCCGGCGACGCTGATCTTCTTTGAATCGCCGCATCGCATCGGCGCGACGCTTCTCGCCGCCGCCGATGTGCTCGGAGCCACGCGCCCGGCCTCCGTCTGCCGCGAGCTGACCAAGACCTATGAGGAGTTCCGCCGCGGCACCCTTGCCGACCTCGCCGCGCATTATCAGCAGGTGGAAAACGTCAAGGGCGAGATCGTCCTCGTCATCGGCCCGCCGGAGCCGGTGGAGACGGATGAGGCCGATGTCGAAGCCGTGCTGGCGGATCTCTCGAAATCAATGCCGACGGCCAAGGCGGCGACGGAAGCCGCTCGCCTCACCGGCCTGCCGCGCAAGGTGCTCTATCAACGCCTGCTGGAATTGAAGGGCGCCGATGGCCGATAGCGACCTCACCGCCATCAGGAGGAAGGCGCTGCGCCGCGGTCGCATGTCGGAATATGTCGCGGCCGTCTTCCTGATGCTGAAGGGTTACCGCATCCTGGCTCTGCGCCACCGCACCCGGCTCGGCGAGATCGATATCATTGCCCGCAAGGGCGATCTTGCCGTTTTCGTCGAGGTCAAGGCCCGCCATGGCGAGGCAGCGGCTGTCGACGCCGTCTCTGTCTCCGCCCAGAAGCGGATACGGGCGGCAAGCGACCTCTGGCTTGCCCGCCAGGCGGATCAGGCCCGCCTTTCCCAGCGTTATGATATCGTGGCGATCATGCCGGGCCGGCTGCCGCGGCACTTTATTGATGCCTTCTGACCTCTTTCGACCCATCGGCTTTCCCGATCGTTAAAATTTTAGTCCCCGCGTGAACCAGCTTCTTACGACTCTCTGCTACGCCCTCGGCAGGGATAACAATTGGGGATTGTTTCATGGCCTGGAAGCTGATGCTTGCAAGTGCGGTCGCCATGGCCGCGCGCTCGGTGCCTTATGCCGTGGTGAAGCCGGCCGCCAAATCCTTCATCGCCCATGCAAGCGACCTGCTGCCGTTGAAGTCGACGCCGATCAATCCGGACTGGATCGTCAGCGGCGATCCGCAGGCGCGCACCGCCGAACATTCGCGCGGCCATGACGAGGCGTCGCTGACGGCGATCTGGGATTGCACGGCGGGCGAATTCCGCTGGTATTTCGGCTGGGACGAGACCGTGATGATCCTCGAGGGCGAGGTCCATATCACCGCCGAGGACGGCACCGAACGCACCCTCGGCGCCGGCGACGTCGCCTTTTTCGCCGGGGGGACCTGGGCGAGTTGGCGGGTCGACAATTACGTCCGCAAGGTCGCTTTCCTCCGCAAGCCCTTCCCGAAGCCCCTGGCGATCGCCTATCGCCTGCGTAACATGCTGCGCAATGGCGGCAACCAGGGCATCGCCGCCTGAAGATCGGCTTCGATTTTCAGAGGCACGAGCGGTTCAGCTTTTGATGGAAGCGCAGAACCGCCACAACTTTTTGTTTTAACGCAACTCCCGGCAAAAGCGCTTCGCGCTTTGCCTCGGAAAACCGCTTCGCACTTTTCCTGGAATTGCTCTAATCCGGCTGGGGCGGGGCGGTCGTTTCCCCTTTTAAAACCTCGCAGGCAAACAGGATCGGATTGTCGAGCTCGGGCGCAGTCTGCTTGTTCAAGAGAACGGCGACTGCCGCTGCGGCCATGTCTTGGATCGGCTGCTTCACCGTCGTCAGCCGCGGCGTCGTCATGCTGGCGAGCGGGATGCCGTCGAAGCCGACGATCGAAAGCGCGGCCGGGACCGGGATCCCCAGATCATGGGCTGCCCGCATGCAGCCGATCGCCTGCTGGTCCGAGCTTGCAAAGATCGCCGTCGGCCGTTCGTTGCGGGCGCGCGCCAGAAGGTAATTTCCCGCCGAACGGCCGCTTTCATAGTCGAAAGCCGCCTCGGCAATCAGCGGTGGCCCGGCCATTGCCGTGCCGCCATCCGTTTGCTCTCCCGCCTGTTCCCCTGCCTGTTCCATTGCGTCGAGATAGCCCCTGAGGCGATCGTTGGCCGGGACGGAGTGCCCGGGCCCCGAGATGAAACCGATGCGGCGATGGCCGAGCTTCAGAAGATGCTCGACGCCGAGGCGCACGCCGTTGCGGTGATCGGCGGCAATGCCGGAATATCCCGGCATGAGGCGGTCGACGACGACGATCGGCACTCCCTTCGGCGGCTTGATCCGATGGAAATCATTGCTGGGAACGAGCATGATGCCGTCGACCTTTCGGCTCGTCAGCTGACTGATGCGGTCAGCCTCCTTGGCGGCATGATCGAAGGATGTCATGACGATGATGTTATAGCCGTGATTGGCCGCCGCTTGTTCCGCCGATTGGACAAGTTCCGCAAAGAACGGATTGGTCAGATCCGGAATGACGATGCCGATCAGCCGGCTGACCTTGCTGCGCATGCTTCTGGCCGACGGGTCGGGCGTATAGCCGAGGTCTTTGATGATCCCTCCGACGCGCACCCGCACTTCCTTCGTAACCGAGGGATGATCGTTCAGAACCCGCGAAACGGTGCCGGTGGAAACTCCCGCAAGCTTGGCAACGTCCCTAATCCCGACCTTTGACATGACAGAAACAGTGGCCCTTCATCTTCGCCTTCGAAAAACACCCACGGGGCGCCGGATCGAGGCTTTCAGCTAATGGTCTTCAGCTCCCTAGTCAAAGGGCTGTATTGCAATTTCGACGGCTGAACTTGCATGCAAGTCTGGCAAGGCCCTCTATGGAAACGGTTCATCGCATGCATGTCAATATATGTCGGATATAGCGATCCGGAAGATTGCCCGGTCTCATTTTCGGCCGCTTGACAATTCCCGAGGGCATGCTACCCAGATGGCGTTGGAAACGGTTCATTGCCGCGGGCAACTCAGATGGAGCTGAGCCCAGAGCCGTTCGGGAGGAAAAAATGTCCAATTCTAAGCGTGAATCCGTCATGATCAGTGCGCCGCGCCGTGCGGCCTTGAAGCTCGGGCTTGCCGGCACATTGGTGCTTGCGCTGTCCTGCGGCGTGTCGCCCGCCTTTGCGGCCGGCAAGCCGAAGGTCGGCCTGATCATGAAATCCTTGTCCAATGAGTTCTTCAAGCAGATGAAGGCCGGCGCCGACAAATATGCGGCCGAGAACAAGGACAAGTTCGACTTCAAGGCCGTCGGCATGAAGGACGAGCGCGATTTCGCCTCGCAGGTCGATGCCGTAGAAAACTTCGTTACCCAGAAATACGATATCATCGTCGTTGCGCCGGCCGATTCCAAGGCGATGGCGACGCCGCTGGCAAAGGCCGTGAAATCAGGCGTCAAGGTCATCAACATCGACGTACCGCTCGATGCCGATGCCAAGAAGAAGGCCGGGATCGATCTCGCTTTCTTCGGGCCTGACAACAAGGAAGGGGCAAAGCTTGCAGGCGATGCGCTTGCCAAGGATCTCGGCCCCGGCGCCAAGGTCGTCATCCTCGAGGGCAACCCCGAGGCCGACAATGCCAAGGAGCGCAAGGAAGGCTTCGTGGATTCCGTCAAGTCTGGCAAGCTCGAGCTTCTCGACAGCAAGACCGCCCATTGGGAGACGGAAGAAGCCAACACCGTCATGACGAATTTCCTGACGAAGTATAAGGATATTCAAGGTGTGATGGCTGCCAACGACTCCATGGCTCTCGGCGTCGTCAAGGCTCTCGATGCGGCCGGCCAGGCCGGCAAGATCAAGGTTGTCGGCTTCGACAACATCCCGCCGGTGCAGCCGCTGATCAAGGACGGCAAGATGCTTGCGACAGTCGAGCAGTATGGCGCGCAGATGGCGGTCATGGGCATCGACTATGGCCTGCGGGAACTGGCCGGCGAAAAATTCACCGGCTGGGTCAAGACCGACGTCAAGCTGGTCACGGCAGCCGATCTGAAATAGTCGGGTTGCCCCAAAGCAAACGTGGCGCCGGCTGCGGCCGACGCCATCGCCACCAATCGATTGACGCGTTGATCGCTCCGGGTGAGGCTCGTTTCGGGCCTCTCCGATGCGCGTTGCGCGAGGGTTTGAAGAGACCATGCATGAGGTCGCCGTGTCAGACACAGCAGATGACGAGATTCTGAGGCTGGAGGGGATCGGCAAGCGCTTCCCCGGCGTCGTGGCGCTCAAGGATGTCTCCATGCGGATCGGCCGCGGCAAGGGGCACGTTCTCCTTGGCGAGAATGGCGCCGGAAAATCGACCCTGATCAATCTGCTCGGCGGCGTCTTCAGGCCGGATGACGGCCATATCCTGTTTGACGGCAAGCCTTATCATCCGTCCTCGCCGCTGGAGGCGTTCAGGGCGGGCATCCGGGTCATTCACCAGGAGCTGCACCCGCTTTCCAACCTGACGGTTGCCGAAAACCTGCTGTTTGAGCATCTGCCGCGCCGATACGGTCTGGTGAACTACAAGGCGATGAACGCCAGAGCGGCGGAACTGCTGGATGAGGTCGGCCTCGACGTCGCCCCGACGACACTGGCAAGCCGCCTCAGCGTCGCGCAGCTGCAGCTGGTCGAGATCGCCAAGGCGCTTTGCTACGAAAGCAAGCTTCTCGTTCTCGACGAGCCGACGGCGACGCTGACCTCCAAGGAAGTCGATCGCCTCTTTGAAATTCTGAAACGGCTGAAGCAGCGTGGCGTCACCACGCTTTATATCTCGCACCGGCTGGAGGAGATCTTCGAGGTCGGTGACGATGTGACGGTGCTCCGCGACGGCCAGCACGTGATCACCCGGCCGCTCGCAGGACTTGGCATCCCTGAGATCGTCGAGCTGATGGTCGGGCGCAAGCTTTCCGATCACGGCATTTTCAAAGGCGACAGCACTGTTTCAGGCGAGGCGCTCGGCGTTTCCGGCCTGAAGGTGACGCGACATAGCCCGGAACTGTCCTTTTCCGTGGCAAAGGGGGAGATCGTCGGCATTGCCGGCCTCGTCGGCAGCGGTCGCACCGAGGCGGTTCGCGCCCTGTTTGGCGCCGACGTCAAGGCGGCCGGCGAAATTCGGCTGAACGGCGAGCCGGTGGAGATCAATTCGCCCAAGGATGCGGTTGCGGCGGGGCTGTGCCTGGCGACAGAAGACCGCAAGATGCAAGGCTTGATGCTTGACATGAGCTGCGCCGAAAATGCCACCATCACCGCTCTCGACAAGATCTCCCGCAACGGCTTGATCATCGGGAAGGCCGAGAATGATCACGCGCAGCGCCTTGTGCGCGAGCTCAGGATCAAGACCCCGTCCATCCATCAGGCCGTCCGAACCTTTTCCGGCGGCAATCAGCAGAAGGTCGTCATCGCCAAATGGCTGTTCCGCGGCCCCAAGGTGCTGATTTTCGATGAGCCGACCCGCGGCATCGACGTCGGCGCCAAGGCCGAAATCTATGAGCTTCTGTGGAAGTTCGCGGCCGAGGGCAAAGGTGTCCTGGTCGTCTCTTCGGATCTGCCGGAGCTGATCGGCATCTGCCATCGCATCATCGTCTTCTCCGACGGCAAGATATCAGGTGAAATAGCCCGGGAACAATTTGACGAAAGCAGGATCCTTTCGCTCGCCTACAAGGAGTACAGCCGTGTCCGCCAACATTGAAAAACAGACTGAGGCGAAAACTGGGGCGAAACAGGTGAGCGTCTGGGACAAGCTGATCCGGATCTCGATGAAGGAGGCGGGTGTCGCCATTGCCCTCGTCCTGATCCTGGCGTTTTTCTCGGCGACGGCGCCCTATTTCGCGACGCCGGAGAATTTTCTGAAGATCTTCGTGCAGATCGCCATCAACACCGTGCTGGCTGCGGGCATGACCTTCGTCATTCTCGTCGGCGGCATCGATCTCTCGGTCGGCTCGCTGCTCGCCCTTTGCACGGTGATCGGTGCGACGATCATGATCAATCCGGCGTTTTCGCCATGGCAGGCGATTGTTCTCGCCTGTTTTGCCTCGATGGGCACCGGCGCCATCCTCGGCGCCGTCAACGGCTGGATCTGCGAGAAATGGAAACTGCCGTCCTTCATCGTCACTCTCGGCATGCTGAACGTCGCCAGCGGCCTGGCCCGCGTGGTCAGCGACAATTCGACGATCACAGGCCTGCCGCAGCCCTTCGTCGATTTCGGCAACCTGATCTTCTGGGGCATCTTTCCGTCGATCTTCCTGATTGCGATCGTCGTCGTCCTGATCGGCTGGTTCGTGCTGCGCTACACCGTCTTCGGCCGTTTCGTCTTTGCGATCGGCACCAATGAAGAGGCTGTGCGGCTGTCCGGGCACCAGCCGAAACGATACAAGATCGCGGTCTTCACCATCTCCGGGCTGACCGCCGGCATTGCCGCCATGGTCTATCTGCTCCGCCTCAATGTCGGCAGCCCGGTTGCCGGCATCGGCTATGAGCTGAATGCCATCGCCGCCGTCATCATCGGCGGCACCAGCCTCTCTGGCGGCAAAGGCTCGATCATCGGCACGCTGGTCGGCGCCTGCATTCTGCAGGTCCTGTCGACGGGATTGCAGCTGCTTGGCGCCGACGACAATATCAAGCCGATCGTCATCGGCGCCGTCATCGTGCTCGCCGTCATTCTCGACAGCTATCGCGGCCGGCTGATGCGGATCCTCGAGACGCGTTAGTCGGGGGTGCGTAGGCCCTTGATTGGCCGTTGCGTTTGAGCCCTGGCCGACCTACATCTGTCCGGCAGTCAGGAAGGGACGGAAATGGCCAAGATCACCAATGTAGCGGTCCAGATGGACCATGTCGAAGGCATCAATATCGCAGGTGATTCCACCTTCGCCATGAGCCTGGAAGCCCAGGCGCGCGGCTACCGGCTGTTCCATTACACGCCCGACCGCCTGAGCTTCCGCGACGGCAAGCTCTTTGCCAGCGTCGAGCCGATGCTGCTGCGCGACATCAAGGGTGATCACTACGAACTCGGCACGCCCGAGCGCGTCGACCTCTCGACCATGGATGTCGTGCTGCTGCGCCAGGACCCGCCCTTCGACATGGCCTATATCACCTCGACGCATCTGCTTGAGCGCATCCACCCGAAGACGCTCGTCGTCAACGATCCGGCCTGGGTGCGCAATTCGCCGGAGAAGATCTTCGTCACCGAATTTGCCGATCTGATGCCGAAGACGCTGATCACCAAGGATGCCGCCGAGATCCGCCGCTTCCGCGACGAGATGGGCGATATCATCCTGAAGCCACTCTACGGCAATGGCGGCGCCGGCGTCTTCCATTCGACCCGCGACGACCGCAACCTCTCCTCGCTGCTCGAGATGTTCGGCCAGCTGTTCCGTGAGCCCTTCATTGCCCAGCAATATCTGCCCGACGTGCGCAAGGGCGACAAACGCATCATCCTGGTCGACGGCGAATTCGCCGGCGCCATCAACCGCGTGCCGGCCGAACATGACAGCCGCTCCAACATGCATGTCGGCGGCCGCGCCGAGGCGACCGAGTTGACCGCGCGCGAAAGCGAAATCTGCGCCCGCATCGGCCCGGCGCTGCGCGAGCGTGGTTTCCTGCTCGTCGGCATCGATGTGATCGGCGATTACATGACCGAGATCAACGTCACCTCTCCCACCGGCATTCGCGAGGTCAAGAAATTCGGCGGCGCCGATATTGCGAGCCTGCTCTGGGACGCGATCGAGCGCAAGCGCGGCTGATCTCGGCTCGTAACCCCACGCGCCTGCTATGACCGGGTACAACCCCGGTCACAATGTATGTCTGACTGCGTTCCTTGATTGTTCTTGTTTTAGTCCTGTTTCCGTGCCAGATTGCAACCGCTGGCCCTGAAGGGTTGCAGGCGCTATAAGAGTTTGCGGGACAAGGGATGGGCATATGGTCGCGCGTGTCAGTACGGTGGCATTTCAGGGCATCGAAGGTGTGCCGGTCGAGGTGCAGGTCATGGTCGCTCCCGGCAAGGTCGGCATGCAGATCGTCGGCCTGCCCGACAAGGCGGTGGCCGAAAGCCGTGAGCGCGTGCAGGCAGCCCTTCACGCCTCCGGCCTGGCGCTGCCGGGAAAGCGGGTGACCGTCAATCTGGCGCCTGCCGATCTGCCGAAGGAAGGCTCGCATTTCGATCTGCCGATCGCGCTGGCCTTGATGGCTGCCCTCGGCGCCATTCCCGCCGATGCGCTGTCGGATTTTGTCGTCGTCGGCGAGCTCAATCTCGACGGCACGATCGCCGCCATATCTGGCGCGCTGCCGGCGGCAATCGGCGCCAATGCGCTCGGCAAGGGGCTGATCTGCCCGGCTGAAAGCGGCGCCGAAGCCGCCTGGGCGGGCGCCGATGTCGATATCCTCGCACCCCGCAGCCTGATTGCCCTTGCCAATCATTTCCGCGGCACGCAGGTCCTATCCAGGCCGGAGCCGTCGATCCGCGCCAATGCCGCCAACCTGCCGGATCTTGCCGAGATCAAGGGCCAGGAAAGCGCCAAGCGCGCACTCGAAGTGGCCGCCGCCGGCGGCCATAATCTCTTGATGGTCGGCCCTCCCGGTTCCGGCAAGTCGATGCTGGCGGCCAGGCTGCCGTCGATCCTGCCACCGCTTTCGGCCGCCGAGCTGCTCGAGGTGTCGATGGTCCACTCGATCGCCGGTCAGCTCTCCGGCGGCAAGCTTTCCGACCGCCGGCCCTTCCGCACCCCGCATCATTCCGCCACCATGGCCGCCCTCGTCGGCGGCGGCCTGCGCGTCCGTCCCGGCGAAGCCTCGCTTGCCCATCACGGCGTGCTGTTTCTCGACGAGTTTCCCGAATTCACGCCGCAGGCGCTCGATGCGCTGCGCCAGCCGCTCGAAGGCGGCGAATGCGTCATCGCGCGCGCCAATCACCGCGTCTCCTATCCGGCGAAATTCCAGCTGATCGCGGCGATGAACCCCTGCCGCTGCGGCATGGCCGGCGAGCCGGGACATACCTGCGCCCGCGGCCCGCGCTGCATGAGCGATTACCAGGCCCGCATCTCCGGCCCGCTGATGGATCGCATCGATATCCGCATCGACGTGCCGGCCGTCTCCGCCGCCGATCTGATCCGGCCGATGGCGGCGGAAAGCAGCGCCGACGTCGCCCGCCGCGTCGCCCGCGCCCGCGAGATCCAGCAGCAACGCTTCGAAAGCGCCGGGGCAAAAGGCATCGGCACCAATGCCCGCTGCTCCACCGCGATGATCGAGAAACTGGCCGAGCCCGATGCCAGTGGCCTCCAGCTGCTGCGCGACGCCGCCGAAAAGATGAAATTCTCCGCCCGCGGCTACCACCGCGTCCTCAAGGTCGCCCGCACGCTCGCCGATCTCGACGGCAAACCAACCGTCGGCCGCATCCATCTCGCCGAAGCGATCTCCTACAGGATCGCCGGCGAAAGGCTGACGGCTGCGGCGTAGGAAATAAGGGCGCCGAGCGGCTCGATTCTCTGCGAAGATGACTTGACCGGGATAGCCCCGGCCAGAGTCCCTGCCTAAGTTACCGAGGCCCCCGGACAGCGCCGTCGAGAGATAGCGTTCGGCCCCGGTGCTGCGGCGAAGCTGGTCAATCTGGCGCTGGCCGGCCTGCTGAAGGGGGGCTCGCATTTCGATCTGCCGGCCGCGATCGGCGCCAATGCGCTGGGCAAGGGGCTGATCTGCCCCGCCGAAAGCGGCCCCGAAGCCGCCTGGGCATGCGCGGATGTCGATATTCTCGCACCCCGCAGCCTGATTGCCCTTGCCAATCATTTCCGCGGCACGCAGGTGCTGTCGAGGCCGGAGCCGTCGATCCGCGCCAATGCCGCCAACCTGCCGGATCTTGCCGAGATCAAGGGCCAGGAAAGCGCCAAGCGCGCGCTTGAGATCGCAACGCCGGGGGGCCACAATCTTTTTAAGGTGCATTATTCTGTTTTTTCATCAGCCTTCACGGGCAGTTTTTCAACGAAAATTTAGCGCTATTACCGGCACTTTCATTACAAACCTACACTTTTTAATTGCGCAACCGCGTTTTCCTGGTAACAACTAATAAAAAATTGGGGACTTCTATGCTTAAGCTATTCTCGCTTTCCAGTTCTTTATCAATATTGTTCCTCGCATCTGCGCACGCGGAAAGCCAAGTACAGCTAAGCCACGTCCCTTCGCAAAGTCAGGTTGAAGATTTCAATGAGCCTCGCGGTGCGTCAAAAGGAGTAGAAGCAAGGCCTATACTAGTTATCGCGAGCGAACTCATAAAGTACTTCGAGGGATGGTATCCGTCCGCTTATGATGATCCAGCGGCCTACTGTACCATCGGTTATGGCCATCTTATTGCACTACAAGCCTGTGCGAGTATAGATCTTGGTGAGTTTGCCAGACCTCTGTCAAAGGGGGCCGGAGCCGCGCTTTTGGAGAAAGATACGCGTACTGCAAGAATCGCAGTCCAGCGATATGTGAAAGTAGATCTCTCGGATGAGCAATTTAGCGCTTTGGCATCTTTCACGTTTAACGTAGGCAAGGAAAAGTTTGCAGATTCAACGCTGCTTGAACTGGTGAACGATGGCGATTTTGACGCAGCTGCGAATCAATTCGGCCGATGGATAAAGGCGAAGGGCAAGGTTCTGCCTGGACTGAAAGATCGTCGTGCATGTGAAGCTGCGTTGTTTCGAGGAAATCTCCAATCAGGAAAAAATAGTACGTTTGACCGGTCTGATTGCGCCGGATTGGGTGTAGCGAGTGGCGCGGGTCCAGTCATCGATATTTTTGTTGGAGAGTAAAGTGAAGGCCGTTTGGTGGATCCGGAGGACCTTCATTATCGTGGTAGCTGCCTATCTCAGCCTCACCTGCACGGCGCTGGCTAACCCTAAAACTTGTGTGAAACGATATTACAAAGAACGGGTATCAGAAGGATCTGCAGCCGGGATTGCTGCCACGGACGCAGAACGACTCGTTCAGGAGGTCGCTTCTTCAATTGGCTTGGATAAGGGGTTCACCGTGGTCCCCTGCTACATCGAAGAGAAAGCCCACGCGTGGTATGCGTCTTCCGACTCAGACGGTGTGCCTGAGGGGGAGTACCTGATATACAATCCTAAGTGGATCCAGGAAGTGATCGGCGATGATCGTACCCAGGCGATTGCTATCTTTGGCCATGAACTGGGTCACCTCCTTAATCGCCACTTTACTGCACAAAGGAAACTTTCAACTAAAGTCCAAGAAACGCAGGCGGACCGCTTTGCCGGTTGTGCCGTAGCAAGAATGAATGGCGATTGGGCGGGCCTGGAAGATGTTCTCAGTCGTTTAAGAAATGTGAAGGACGATGAGTATCCGAACAGAAATGAAAGCCTTGCCGCGGCAAGAAAAGGATTTGAAACTTGCGGGGGCAGCGTCGTTCCAAAGAAGATAGCCAAGCCGCTGTTCCCTTACGTAGGGCCACCGGTCACCGCCTCAGTCGGAGATCTTTCGGCGAAGTATCCGAGCGGCAAGTGGTATGCAGCCGACGACGATGGTGGTGCTTTTTTCTATATCACAGACGTCCTCGGCGAAGAGATGACTTTGATTTTCACAACCTACAACGGCGGTCAGGATGTGAAGAAAGCGGAGTTTCAAACGGTAGCTAGATATGACGTCAACAGCAATGGAACCCTTGACCCTGCAAATAGAAAGAAAAAGGCACACGTCGAACGCATGTGCGGCCCCTATTATGAGCATCTTCGGGCTACGCTAGAGTCCTCGCAGGGCGGCATCTTAGATCGGCCGGTAGAGCGTTCAAGAGACCTCGCGACAGAGCGGCGTTTTGAGACCAACTACTGCAAATATTCTCGAGACAACAAATGTCAGACAAGAGGTACGACGCAAGAAACGAAGATTAATTTCAACGCGCTAGGAAAAGTATCCCTAACTCGATACTATACGAAATATGTCCATTACGAGCCTTTCCAAACCTCGGAGGGCAAGCAACAATGGACGTCAAAAACGACGTGGGAATGCGGCTTGGCGACTAAGGTGGCCGAGCCTTCCGAATTGGTGAATTTATCGCGCTAATTAGCACCCTGGACCGCAACTTTTTGAGTTCTTAGCGGAATAACCTAGTCTGCGCTGCTGTTATTTCTTCATAGAATTGACGACAACATGTTGATGGTCGACGAAGGCCGGATCGTGATGCGGTTAGTCCATGGAAGAGAAAATCCACGGGCTGTTGAACACTCGATACCTGTGGTTGATACTGTCGCCAATTGCTTGGTAAGGTGATAGTGCATCTATCTATGCAGGTACAGAGTGTGGAACTTCATTCGCCAGTCGATTTTCTTGAAGCCAAAATCCCGGAACGCATAATGGACATTAGCCTTGAACAGTTAAACGAAATTGATGAAATAATTTTGCAAAAAGGCTGGAATGATCTAATAAACAACAAGGGAGATATGATAAACAGCATCACATTCGAGTTATTCGAGCGAGTAAACGATCACGAAGAGTTCGAATTACTAAAATCTCTTATACGCAGATATTTCTTGTGCACGGAATATGACCAATATTGCTTTAAAATTGCAAAGCATATTGAGGGCCTATTTTATGATGAGGCAATTATCATTATTCCGGTAAGTGACAAAGATCGCAAAATTAAAAGCGGGCATGCTGTCAGCTACGATCTCACTCGTTTCCTAGACGATGATAAATTTTCCGAAATGCTGATCCTGGAGTCGCTTGAATCCGTTGGCGATCGCATAGCAGACTTCAATATCATCGTTGTTGATGACTTTGTCGGCAGCGGGTCCCAGTTTCGCGCGTTCGTCAAGAAATGCGCAGCGAGTTACGGGTTGCAAGCGGCGAACGTCTATTTGTACTCAATAGCGATGATGGCAAAGGCGAGGGAACGCATTAGCGATTTTTGCTATGCCGCGATTCCAATGGTGGAACTCTCACGGTCTTTGTCCGATCCATCGGACCTAGGTCAAGCTATAGACCCGCTCCAAGTTTATGGTCGGATCGAAGGTAGGGCTGACGTTGGAAGAAACTTTCGTCGCGGATTTTTACGATCTGAGGCACTCGTAACCATGAAAAAGACGCCTAACAACACCTTGCCGATATTTTGGTGTAAGCACGACCAAAATGGAAAGCTATGGCCAGCGATTTTTCCAAGAGGCTGAAAGAATGGCGATATCAATCGAGGATGCGGTTCTTGTTGCGGTTGCTCGCGATGGCTCCCTTTCGTCAGTCGAGCAAATGGGCTTTACCGCCGTGCAAATTGCCGGAGCAATTCGGCAACTGCTAAAAGAAGGTCGCCTGGTTCGGAACGAGGCGAAGTTTGCCCTTGGACCCAATGTGACACTCCCGACAATTAGGCGACCCGATCCGAAACTACTAACCCAACTTACCGAATATGCGGTTGAAAAATTGGACAGAAATGCGCAGTATGTGATTGAGCATCAAACGTTCACTCAAATAAGAGAGCGAGTTAGAACCCAGCGGTAAGACCGCAGGATCGGCGAGTCGGCGATCTGGATTGGATGGTACTTTAGGCCCATTCAATGGAAATGAATTTTTCACGGAGGAAAAATGTAATTTCCATTGAAGCGCCTTACGGCGCAATACCTAAAGGTAATGGTTATTTAGTAACTGGAACGTTTGATGCTCAACTTCCGCTTTTCGAAAGAATATGTTCAGCTGGATCTATTCGATGATTTCGGAAATGAAGACAGAGGCGCGGTAGTACAGCAGTACATTAAGTGTATTTCCGACAATAAAGCCAAGCCGATACTCGACACCCAGCACCTGTCTAAATTAGTAGGATACACGGAGCAGTTTCTATTTTCCGTTTCTGCTTCTCCGTTGCATTTTTATCGAGAGTATAAAATTGCCAAGAAAAACGGCGGCGTTCGAACGCTGAATGAGCCATTGCCAACACTAAAGGCAGTGCAAAAATTTATTGCAGGTGAGATTCTGAACGACGTCGAGCCGCATAAAGTGGCCAAGGCGTTCCGCAAGAATCATACCCTGCGCGGCAACGCAGTCATTCATCGCCGACGACCATTCATGCTGAAGATCGACATCAAAGACTTTTTCTCAAATATAACTGAGCATGCAATATACACAATGTTTTTTGAGATCGGATATACTCGTCAGGTTTCTCGCCTTCTCACAGGCCTTTGCACACTTAATAACGGCCTGCCGCAAGGTGCGCCGACAAGCCCGATGCTCTCGAATTTGGTGATGCGGGAATTCGATCACACCGTGTTTGAGCATTGCGTCCAAAACGATATTTTTTACACAAGATATGCCGACGACATGGCCTTCAGCGCATCTGATGATCGGGTGAAGTCACTGATCCCTTTCATCCGATCCGAACTGAAAAAATATGGATTAGAAATAAATCAAAAGAAAACATCGTACTCTGGCCCAGGCGCCCGCAAATACGTAACGGGTATTGTCGTAAATGAGCGTCTAAATGTTCTTCGAATAGATCGGAAAAATATTCGCCAAGAAATGTATTATATCAGAAAATTTGGAATAAATGGGCATCTTCGAAAGACCAATAACAGTAGTCCAAACTACGTAGATCGGCTGATGGGAAGGTTGAACTTCGCTTTTTTCGTGACGAAGGAACCTCATTTCCTTGAAGATATGCGCTACCTGAAAGAACTGAAAAAAGTCCTTTAGACAAAGAGAGGTATAAGAATATTTGTTCTTAAACTCTTCGAATCCGACGCGTTGCTATAACGCGCTTCTGTGCTCCGTCGGAAAGTGGCAGAGCTGCGAGATGGCCCCTCTCCATCGCGTGAGTCGACTCCGGAGGCGGATTACCTCGCATCGATGTGTCGGCCATCTCCGCCGCCGATCTCATCCGACGGATGCCTGATCTGCTGCGGAGCTTTCATCCGACTGCAATAAGAGGCTCTGCGGTTCGAGTAGGTGACAACTGCAAGACGGTGCGCCGCGCGCCGTCTTGCATATAGAGCGCCAGGAAAGCCCCGACCAAGCCTTGCCTCAGCTGCCAAGCCCCTCGAACAGCACCGTCGACAGATAACGCTCGGCAAAGGACGGGATGATGATGACGATGTTCTTGCCGGCATTCTCGGGGCGGATGCCGACCTTGATGGCGGCGGTCAGCGCAGCACCCGAGGAGATGCCGACCGGCACGCCTTCGAGCCTGGCAACCAGGCGCGCCTGTTCGAAGGCTTCATCGTTGGTGACGGTGACGACCTCGTCATAGATGCCGGTATCGAGGATTTTTGGCGCGAAGCCGGCGCCGATGCCTTGGATCTTGTGCGGGCCGGGGTTGCCGCCGGAGAGGATCGGCGAGTCGGCGGGTTCGACGGCGATGATCTTGATCTCGGGCTTGCGGCTCTTCAGCACCTGTCCGACGCCGGTGATCGTGCCGCCGGTGCCGATGCCGGAGACGACGATATCGACCGTGCCGTCGGTATCGTTCCAGATTTCCTCGGCCGTCGTCTTGCGGTGGATCTCGGGATTGGCCGGGTTTTCGAACTGCTGCGGAATGACGGCATCGGGAAGGGAGGACGCCAGTTCCTCGGCCTTGGCGATGGCGCCCTTCATGCCCTTCGGTCCCTCGGTCAGCACCAGCTCGGCGCCGAGCAGCGCCAGCATCTTGCGGCGCTCGACCGACATCGTTTCCGGCATGGTGAGGATCAGCCGATAACCTTTGGCGGCGGCGGCAAAGGCAAGCGCGATACCGGTGTTGCCGGAGGTCGGCTCGATCAGCACCGTCTTGCCGGGGGTGATCTTGCCCTGCGCTTCGAGGCTTTCGATCATCGCCACGCCGATGCGATCCTTGACCGAGGCGATCGGGTTGAAGAATTCGAGCTTGCCGATCAGGTTGGCGACGACGCCCTTTTCCCGCGCCAGCTTGTCGAAGCGCACGAGCGGCGTATCGCCGATGGTCTCGGTGATCGAGGAATAGATGCGGCCGCGGCCGGGCTTGTGCGACATGGGTGTTCTCCCTTTGAAATCCTGACCCTGGAATCGAGGGGGAGAATAGGGTCAAAGCCCGGTCTAGGCCAGAGCGCGTTCGCCCTGCAGGCACGATCAGGAGAGAAAAAAACCTTTGGAAACCGTTTCTTGCCGAATGTTTATTTCAGGCAGCCCGCGTGGCGATGAAGGCCGCCGTGCCGGCGAGGATGCCTGATGCAACCCGGTTCAGCACCTGCAAGGCGCGCGGCTTTTTCAGCATCGTCCTGGCCCGCGAGGCAAGCAGCATATAGGGCACCAGCACGATGATCAGCACCACGAAGGTTACAGTGAGCAGCAGCGCGTAGTCACGCAGCCCGATATTGCCGATATCGATCAGCGTCGGCGCAAGGGCGACATAAAACAGCATCGTCTTCGGATTGCCGAGCGTCACCAGCAGGCCGGAGAGGAAGGATAGGCCGATATTGCTGGATTTCTTCGCGGCGATATCCTGCGGCAGCAGTCCCGCCGTCCAGAGTTTCCAGGCGATGTAGCCGAGATAGAGGGCGCCGGCGATCTTGATGGCGACGAACACCTCGGTGAAGGTCTGCGCCACGAAGGCAAGGCCGAGAATGACCGCGGTGAGATAGGTCATGTCGCCGAGCACCAGGCCGAGACCCATGAAGAAGGTCTCGCGGAAATTCGAGCCGAGCGCGCGGGCGACGATCGCGGTGATCCCGGGTCCCGGAATGGCCGCGGCGATGAACAGCGCTCCGGCATAGGCGATCAGGGCGGTGAGGCTCACCTTTCATATCCACTGGATTGGCTGAACCTCTCTATATCGCGTGTTGAAGCTTCATCAATGCTTCGACGCTGATCAGTCCATAAGCATCAGGAATAGGTCCGCTGAACCATGATCCACTTGGAAAGCGATCCGGCCTTGCTAGTTTTCTCTCTGCACGCGCCCTCGGCGTCCTGCGCGCTTCTCGAAGAGGAGCGCGGCGCTGTAGCGATTTTCATCACCAAGGAGAGAATGGATGTCCCCTAGCTCAGCCGAAACCCGCAGGCTTTCGCCCCTCAAGACGCCGTCCAGCCTGTCGGCCAACGCCATCACCGATATTTCGGCGGCGCTGACCGCGCTGCTCATCGATGTCTTTACGCTTTACGTGAAGACCAAGAATTTCCACTGGCACATGTCCGGCCCGCATTTTCGCGACTATCATCTGCTGCTCGACGAACAGGCCGAGCAGATCTTCGCGATGACCGACGACATTGCCGAGCGTGCCCGCAAGATCGGCGGCACGACGCTGCGCTCCATCGGCCAAATCGCCCGCCAGCAGCGCATTGCCGACAATGACGCGGATTTCGTCACGCCGGAGGACATGCTGTCGGAACTGCGCGAGGACAATGCGCAGCTCGTTTCGCTGCTGCGCGAGGTGCATGACCTCTGCGACGAGCATAATGATGTCGCAACGGCCAGCCTGATCGAGAACTGGATCGACGAGGGCGAGCGCCGCACCTGGTTCCTGTTCGAAACGACGCGCCCGCAGAGGTAATGTCGGCAACCGGGCGTGTCAGAGCGCCCGGTTCTCAGCTCTCCACCGCCCGCGGCCGCAGCCAGCGCGGCGTCCAGCCGAGATTCATCCCGGCGGCGGCAAGCAAGATGATTGCCGCACCTAATATCTGCATCGGCTGCAGCGCATGGCCGAAGGCCAGCCGGTCGACGAGGATCGCCGCGATCGGGTAGATGAAGGACAGCGCGCCGGTGAGATGTGTCGGCAGCCGCTGGATCGCGCCGTAGAGCAGCACATACATCAGCCCGGTATGGACGACGCCAACGGTGACGAGGATTGCCCAGCCCCCGACATCCTGCGGCGGATGGGAAAAGTCGGTCATCGGGGCCAGCATCAGCATGCCGGTGGCGACCTGGATGAGCGCGATCAGATGCGGCGGCGTGCCTTTCAGCCATTTCGCGGCAAGGGCTGCGAGCGCGTAGAAGAAAGCGGCACCGAGCGCCATCAGGATGCCGAGGCCGTAACCCTCCGATGCCGCCCCGCCTGTCTCCGGTTTTGCCTCGACGATGGCAATCATGCCGGCGAAGGAAAGTGTCAGCCAGAACAGCTTGGTGGCGGTGATCTTCTCGCCGAGAAAGAGCGCGCCGAGCACCAGCAGCATGAAAGGCTGGGTGTTATAAACCGTCGTCGCGATCGAAATCGTCGCATGTGAATAGGAGGCAAACAGCAAGAGCCAGTTCAAGACGATGGCGACGCCGCCAAAAATGGCGATGCCGAAGGCGCGCAACGTGATGATGCCGGGCCGTAGCAGCCCGAGAGCACCGCAGATGACCAGCAAGGTGAGCGCGCCGAACAGGCAGCGCCAGAAGACCACGCCGCTGACAGGCTGGCCCGACATGACGACGAACCAGCCGATCGTCCCCGAGATCAGCATCGCTGCCGTCATTTCCACTGTGCCCCGTCTGATGTCGCTGCCCATGATAACCTCCGCTTTCGAAGACATGAGAATATTGCGGCGGGAGACGATTTTATATAATGATAAAAAGGAAGATGGCCGATATCGCCTAATCATAAGAGGGAAATAGGTAGCCGTGGCTAATGACGTGCAATCGTTCGACGAAATCGATCAGGCCATTCTGGAGGCGCTGGCCGGCAATGCCCGGATCTCGCTGAAGGAGTTGGCGCAAGAGGTCGGCCTCTCCTCGCCGAGTGCCGCCGAGCGCCTGCGCCGGCTGGAGGAACGCGGCGTCATCAAGGCCTTCACCATCGATCTCGATCCCGCCGCCGTCGGTTATCCCCTGCAGGCGATCGTGCGTGTGCGCCCGCTGCCGGGACAGCTGCACATCGTCGAGCGCATCATCCAGGACATTCCTGAAATCGTCGAATGCGACAAGGTGACGGGCGAGGATTGCTTCATCGCCCGCCTGGTCATCCGCTCGATGTCGGAACTGGACGGCCTCCTCGACCGGGTTGCCGAAAGGGCGGAGACCAACACCTCGATGATCAAAGCCTCACCCGTCAAACGACGCCTGCCGCCGCTGTCCCGCCGGAAATAGACGGACGTCCGGGCCGCCTCTGAAGTCGCCACCGACGATACTGAAAAGGGGAGACTTCGTGCTGGCGTCGCCTAACGAGTTTCTGATTTGCCGCCGTCCAGAACATCCCGCAGGCATTTTTCAAACGGATTTTTTTCATCGATGAGAGACTGACACTCACGAATTGCATATGCCGCCGCCATTTCAGCGTTGATCCTAAACCCGGGAATTCTTCCGGGATTGAAAGTCGCAGCATCTCGGCCAAAAGCATCTTTAAGTCCAATCGTTTGCAGCAGAACTCCATACAGGCAGCCCACCGGATTGATGTTGCGGTCGACGAGCACATTGACAACCGGATTTCCTATCCGGCTCTCGCGATAGCATGTCGACGCGTCCGACGTGCTTCGGAGGGTGTCTATATCGTGAACTGCTATTTGGCCCAATTTTGCCAGTTTCAGTACATCACGATCGATGAATACGTCGAATGTCTGCGTATTTGACGGCTGGTTCTGATCACCGAAAGGCACATATGGCACCGCAGACGAGTAATCTATGGATCTACTGGCATTGAGATTGATACTGATCTCCGCGTAAGCGCTGATCGCAGAGAAGACGCGCAAAAGCTCAATCTGAAAAGATTGAATATCGCTCCTCTCCATACCCTTTGCATTGAGGACGATGTTGATCTCGATTGTTTTGTCGATGTCGAGAATCGGCACCGTCGATTTCGCCATTGCAAATGCGACGATCTCTTCCACAGACAACGAAGAGCGAATCGACTGAAGCTTTGTTGAATCGATCGCAAGCGTCGGTGTCGCAACGAGTGCTGCAGCCAGCATTGCAATCACGCGCCATGTCGCGCCCTTAAATCGCATAAGTTCCCCCGAGAATGCTGTTCCTGCCATTCATCAACCGACCAATGGCTTGAATGGTCTAATTGGCCAATCACACACCGGTGGAGCCGAAGCCGCCTGCGCCGCGCGCCGTTTCGCTGGCTTCGGGGATCTCCGCCACCCGTGCCTGCGTCACCGGCGCGATCACCATCTGGGCGATGCGCATGCCGCGCTCGATGATGAAGGGCTCTTCGCCGAGATTGATAAGCAGCACCTTCACTTCACCGCGATAGTCGCTGTCGACGGTGCCGGGCGTATTCAGGCAGGTGATGCCGTTCTTGAAGGCAAGGCCGGAGCGCGGTCGCACCTGTCCTTCGAAACCTTCCGGGATTTCGAAGATGAAGCCGGTCGGCACCAGCGCCCGCTTGCCGGGCAGAAGTGTCAGCGGGGCCGCCTCGTCGACGGCGGCGCGCAGGTCCATACCGGCCGCTCCCTTGCTTTCATAGGCAGGCAGGTCGAGGCCTTCGCCGTTGGCCAAGCGGATGAGGTTCAGCGTCGGTCTGATATCGTGATGAATGGTCATGGCCCATTACTTTGCGCGTGGAAGGGCAAGGTCAATTGCAAAGCCGGCCTTTAGTCGCTAGTTAAGCGGCAATTCCACAGGATTCACATTATGGCCGAAAGTCTCGCCGAGGCGGTCTCCCGCCGCCGCACATTCGCTATTATCGCCCACCCGGACGCGGGCAAGACGACGCTCACCGAAAAGCTGCTGCTGTTCGGCGGCGCCATTCAGCTTGCCGGCGAAGTCAAGGCGAAGAAGGATCGCATGCAGACGCGCTCGGACTGGATGAAGATCGAGCGCGAACGCGGCATCTCGGTCGTCACCTCGGTGATGACCTTTGAATATAACGACAATGTCTTCAATATCCTCGACACGCCGGGTCACGAGGATTTCGCCGACGACACCTATCGCACGCTGACGGCCGTCGATGCCGCGGTCATGGTCATCGATGCCGCCAAGGGTATCGAGCCGCGCACGCTGAAGCTTTTCGAAGTTTGCCGCATGCGCGATATCCCGATCATCACCTTCATCAACAAGATGGACCGCGAAAGCCGCGATCCCTTCGAGATCCTCGACGAGGTGGAAGAGAAGCTGGCGCTGGATACGGCGCCGATCACCTGGCCGATCGGCCGCTCGAAGACCTTCTGCGGCTCCTACAATATTGCCGCCAACACCGTGCGCGGATCGGATACCGAAGTCGAGGGAACGCCGGTAAACGGCCCGCAGAGCGTGGCCGGCAGACTGCCGGAAAACGAACGCCAGGCCTTCGTCGAGGAGACGGAATTGGCGATCGAGGCCTGCCGTCCGTTCGACCGCCAAGCCTTCCTGGAAGGCCACATGACGCCGGTCTTCTTCGGTTCGGCGCTGCGCAATTACGGCGTTCGCGACCTCATCAACGCGCTCGGCGAGTTTGCGCCGCCGCCGCGTGACCAGGTCGCCGATACCAGGACGGTGCACGCCACCGACGACAAGATGACGGCCTTCGTCTTCAAGATCCAGGCCAATATGGATCCCAACCACCGCGACCGCATCGCCTTTGCCCGCATCTGCTCCGGCAAGCTCGAGCGCGGCATGAAGGCAAGGCTTGCCCGCACCGGCAAGCAGCTCGGCCTGACGGCGCCGCAATTCTTCTTCGCGTCGCAGCGCCAGCTCGCCGACACCGCCTATGCCGGCGACGTCGTCGGCATTCCCAACCACGGCACGCTCCGCATCGGCGATACGCTGACCGAGGGTGAATCGCTGGTCTTCCAGGGTGTGCCGAACTTCTCGCCGGAGATCCTGCGCCGGGTGCGCCTGGAAGACGCGATGAAGGCGAAGAAGCTCAAGGAAGCTCTGCAGCAGATGGCCGAAGAGGGCGTCGTCCAGCTGTTTTCGCCGGAAGACGGCTCGCCGGCAATCGTCGGCGTCGTCGGCGCCCTGCAGCTCGACGTGTTGAAGGAGCGGCTGATGGCCGAATACGGCCTGCCGGTCTCCTTCGAAATGTCGCGTTTCTCCGTCTGCCGCTGGATCTCGGCCGATCAGCCCGCCGATCTGGAAAAATTCCTCACCGTCAAGCGCGGCGATATCGCCCGCGACCTCGACGGCGATCCGGTCTTCCTCGCCCAGGACGGCTTCTCGCTGCGTTACGAGTCCGAGCGTTATCCGGCAATCAAGATGGTCGCGATCAAGGAATATCACGCCGCCAAGGCGGCGTGATAGCTAACCGCCGAGCCGCTCGGCCAGGAAATCGACGACGGCGCGCACCGCCGGCAGCTGGCCGCGCCGGTGCGGCATAAGGATCGTCGTCTCGATGCTGCCGGCCGTCCATTCCGGCAGCACCCGCACCAGCCGCCCATCTGCCAGCGCCTTCCGGCAGACGGATGTCGGCAGGCAGGTAATGCCAAGCCCGGCAGCGGCCGTTTCCATCAGGACATAGGGCTCATCCGCCGCCATGACGGATTGCAGTGTCACGAGTGCCTCATCGCCGTCATCGGAGGTGAGCCGCCACTGGTTCTCCGTCAGGCTGGTCATGATCGTTGCGTGCTCGACCAGCTCCTCCGGCCGGCGCGGTTGTCCGTGCGTACTGATATAATCCGGCGAAGCCAGAACGAGGAAAGGGTGGCTGGCGAGCTTCCGCTGCACCAGCGCCGAATCCGGCAGCGGCCCGCGGTGGCTGCGCAGCGCGATATCGAAGCCTTCCTGCACGATATCGACGAAGCGGTCCGTTACGTGAACGGAGAGCCGAAGCTTCGGATATCGCGCTGCCAGCGCCGGCAGATGTTCCGTCAGGGTGAACTGCGCCGTCGGCACCGAGGCGGTGAGGCGAACGCTGCCGGCCGGTTCAGCCAGATGTCGCCGCACGATGCCTTCGGCCATTTCCGCCTCGATGATCGAGGCCTGGGCATGCTGAAAAAATTCCCGGCCGAGCTCGGTCAGCGCGAAGCTGCGCGACGTGCGCTGGATCAGCCGGACGCCGAGGCGCCCCTCCAGCTCGGCAACCCGCTTGCTGACGGTCGATTTCGGAATGCCGAGATGTCTGGCGGCGGCGGTAAAACTGCCGCTGTCGACGGCCTGGACGAAGAGATGAAGATCGTTGAGGTTGAAAGGCGCCATGACCATCTTCCACAAATGTAGACATTGCGATGCATTTATAGCCTCTACCGCAGGATCGTCCACATCAGCACATTGATCACGTCCAAAAGAGTTCGATTCTGAAAGGAACGATTGATGTCACCCATATTGTTTTACGGCGTGCCGGAAGGCTGCTCCTTCGGCTCGATCGTCGCGCTGGAATGGTCCGGTCTGCCTTATCGGCTTTGCCGCGTCGCGATGCCGGAAATGGTCTCCTCCGACGACTACATCAGGATCAATGCAGTCGGCGAAACCCCGTCGCTGCTGCTCGAAGATGGCAGGACGATCAGCGAAAGCATGGCGATCCTCCACCATATCGGCGCCCGCGCGATCGGCACCGGCCTGGGTTTTGCGCAGGGGTCGGCGGATTTCGATCGGCTGAACCAGATGCTGGCCTTTCTCAATACCACCTACTTCAAGGCCTTCGGTCCGCTCTGGTATGCGTTCGAACATCCGCTGGAGCCGCAGCAGAAACAGGCCCTCACGGCCTATGGCATCGCTGGGGTCGAAAAAGCGCATCATACGCTGGAGCGTCTGCTTGCCGGCCGCGAATGGCTTCTCGGCCACGGGCCGAGCCTGGCCGATGCCTATTTCGTCGGCATCGCCCGCTGGAACGATTTTCACAAGGTCGTCGACCGCCGGCAGTTTCCCGGCCTGCACCGCCTCTATGAGCGCATGCAGCAGCAGCCGGCCGTGCGTTTTGCCCATGCGATCGAGCATCGGCAGGAGGCGAAAAGCAGCGGCGGTTTCCTCGGTGAGGTCGATCTGGCCGAGGCCCTCGGCCTGTTGAAACAGGCGGCCTGAAAATTATGGCCATCGCGCCTTTGGGTGCGATGGCCAATCTGCCGTCATCCGGCAGCGATGATCTCGATCTCGACGAGCCAGTCGTTGCGCAGCGTTTCGACGATGATGGCCGTGGTCGGGACGGCGCGGCCGCCAAGTGCGCGAAGACGGGCATTCTGGTTCGCCTCCACAAAGGCGCCGTCGCGCAGATAGCTCGTCAGCCGGACGATATTGTCCACGGTCATGTCAGCCGAAGCGAGGATGGCGCGCAGATTGGACCAGATAAGCTCCAGCTGTCCTTCCAGATCAGGTGCCGCCATTCCCTCTGCACCGAGACCCATCGTGCCGCTGACGAAGAGCAGCCGCGTGGGATGCCTGACCTCCAGCGCGTGGATGTAGTCGGGGCTCGCCGCATAGATCCCGCTTTCCGGACTGCGCTCGATCATCTCCATGAGATTTCCCTTCCGCCGAATTCTGTTGAAAAATGCCAGTATCGGCGATTATTTTTCGGCAGGAAGAGGAGTTTACCGAGTGGCTAAAAATACAGAGGATCTTCGGCAGAGGCACCCGCAGCAGCCGGCCATTGATGTCTTCGACCGAAAAATATTAGCGGCACTCGCCGCCGACAGCGGCCAGAGTTACGCCGGCCGTGCATGAGCGTGTGCGCGCCGCCTCAGACAATCCGGCGCGATCAAAGGCGTGCATGCTGCGCTGGACGGTGCGGCGCTTGGCAAACCGCTGCTTGCTTTCGTGCATGTGGAAGCGGCCGGCTGGGGCAAGAGCGAGCGGTTGATGCAGGTCTTGCAGTTTCCCGAGGTCGAGGAGATGCATTCGGTCGCGGGCGACGCGAGCGTTCTCTTCAAGGTCCGCACCGCCAGCCCGCAGGCCTTGGAGGCTTTTCTGGCGCAGATCCATGCCGTTCCCGGCGTCACCGGCACCCGCAGCTACATCGCGCTTTCCACCTATTTGGAGCGTCCCGTGCAGGCCGGCTTCACCGAGAGCTGGCCGGATATGCCTTTGCCGGAATAGGCTGGGGGCGAACGTTGCCGAGTCCAGATGCAATCGTCTCCTTAGTCCTCGCCGTCAAAGCGCGGCAGGTGCTCGATATTCTCCACCCCTGTTAAAGCCGACCGGCACCATATCTGTTTCCTAGGCGTGAGTTCCCGCCGCTGGTCGATGCTGCCGACGCGGATGCCGATCGCGCCGCCTTCGCCATCGGTGCGGTAAAGCGGCGATCCGCAATTGGGGCAGAAGAATTGCCGGCTGAGACCGCCGCTGTCGCCATATTTCGCATAGGCTTTCGGCGCGCCTGAAGTGAGCGTGAAACTGGCCGACCGCGCCGGTGCGGTGACGCGATAGGCGGAACCTGTCAGCCGCTGGCAATCGGTGCAATGGCAGATGGAGATCCGTTCCGGATCGATCTCCGCCTGGTAGCGGATGGCGCCGCAGTGGCATCCCCCGGTGATATGCATCGGCGATTCCTCAGTCCGCCGGCGGTGCGGCCGGCCGTGTGGCGTAGAAGGCCTTGGCATCGGCCGTGAAGGCGGCCCGCTGATCGGCTTTCGTATAGAACATATGGCCGCCGCGATAAAGTTTCAGCCCGACGCGGCCGCCGGCAAGCGACGCTGGCAGATGGTCGACCACGTAGCGGCTGACGCCGTAAGGCGTCACCAGGTCGCTGTAGCCATGCGCGATCAGCAGGTGAAAGGCCGGGTTCGAGGCGAGCAGCTGCCGGATGTCGTCGGTGGCGCTCGCCTGCAAGCGCGAGCCGCCGCCGCGCCCGCCCCATTCCCAGCGCCGGCTGATATCGCTGTCGAGCAGCGAATAGGTCATCTCCGTCCTGAAGCCGAGCTGGTTGCGGGCGTAACCGGCAAAGGCGCCGCCATAGGCGCGGGTGAAGCCGTCGAGGATGGCGTCGTCGCCGCGGTCGTAATCGGATTCCGGATAGGGGTCGGGGGTGGCAAAGGCGGCGTCGTAGGGGCTCGTCACCGCGCCGCTGCCGGCGTCGGAATGTTTGACGAAGGAATTGCCTGGGAAGCCGCGGTTGCGGGTGACGATATCCTCGGGAATGCCCGTCAGCCTGGCAATCCTGCCATAGAAGGCCGTGGCATCGGCGCCCGTCGGCGGCGGCCCGGCGAGTGTCGTCAGATAGTCGCCGAGCGCGAAGGTCTCGGCCTCCTTCTGCTTCTCTTTGTCGAAAACGTTGCGCCGGTCGAGTTCGGCCGCCGCCAGCGACGGCAGCTCCAGCGCGGCGCCGAGCGCGAACTGATCGGCATTGAACATCAGCTGGCCTTCGAGCAAGGGCGAAAGCATCACCGCGCCGGCGACGATGATGCCCTGGCTTTCCTGCAGCGCCGAGGCGACCTTGGCGGCGCGGAAGCCGCCATAACTTTCGCCGAGAAGATATTTCGGCGAGTTGGAACGGTTGTTGTGCGCGACATAGAGGGCGATCGCCTTGGCGATGCTCTCAGCATCCGCATTGACGTTGTAATAATTGGAGGCGTCGTCGGCCTTTGCCGTCCGGCTCCAGCCGGTGCCGATCGGGTCGATCAGCACCAGGTCGGTGAAATCGAGCCAGCTTTGCGGGTTGTCGACGAGCTTCGCATTGGCGCCGTCGCGTCCCTGCGGTCCGAAGTCGAGCACCGCAGGCCCGACCAGCCCGAGATGCAGAAAGGCGGAAGCAGCACCGGGCCCGCCGTTGAAGGCGAAGGTCAGCGGTCGATCCGGGCCGCCGTCCTTCGCGACATAGGCGGTATAGAAGATCGCGCCGGTCTGCGCTCCATCCTGGCCGAAGAGGTCAAGCGTGCCGGCGGTGGCAGTATAGGCGACCTTCCGGCCGCCGATCGTCAACTCGTGCTCGGTGACGGAATCGGCCGGCAGCAGCTTCAGCACGCCCTCGCGCGCGGCGCTTTCGACATTGGCCCTCTCGTGACCGCTTTCCTGCGCCGGGGAAAGGGCAGGGGCCAGCGACCCGGCAAGTGCGGCAAGCAGAAACAGTAGATGTAAACGCAACATGTCTTCTCCGGCGGTGCGGGATATGAGCTTGAGATAGCGTAGCATCCGCGATCGGCGACGGGCATCAAGAGATGGTGATGGGCCAGTGAACGAGCAAGTGAACGAGCGGCTCAGCCGGCCTTCTCCACAGCGTGAACGTTGATTTCGACCGCTCGGCCAGCCCTCCAGCCGTTGATCGCCGCTCCCAGCCCGAGCGCGACGAAGAGGGCGGCGCACCAGGAAAAACTCCCCGTCCAGGCGCGGATGAGGCCGACGATGAGCGGGCCGATGGCGGCCAGGAGGTAACCGACGCATTGCGCCATGCCGGAAAGATGGGCGGCGACCTCGGGATCGCGCGAGCGCAGCACGATCGTCGTCATCGCCGCGGCGATCAGCCCACCCTGGCCGACGCCCTGCAGCACCGCCCATAACCAGACCGTCGACAGCGGCGCAAACAGCAGGCCGAGCAGGGCGGTGACGGCGACGCCGCAGAGGCTGGCATTGATCAGCCGTTGGTCGCGGCCGCGCACCGCGATATGCGGCACAACAAGGCAGGATGCCGCCTGCACCATCACCGATAGCGACACGATCGCCCCTGATGTAACGCCGTCGAGCCCACGTTCGCGCAGGATCGGAACCAGCCAGCCGAAGATGCAATAGGCAAGGGCCGATTGCAGCCCCATGAACAGCGTCACCTGCCAGGCGAGTCGGTCGCGCCAGAGGCCTTTGACGTGGAAGCCGTTTCGTCTCGCCTGGCCGCCGGTGCGAAGAACCTGGGGCAGCCAGATGAGACCGACGGCAAGCGCCGGCAACGCCCAGATGGCGAGGGCGCCGGCAAGGGAGCCGCCGAGTGCGTGCTCGATCGGCAGCGTCAGCCCGGCGGCACTTGCCGCACCGGCGCAGAACGCCATCGTGTAAAAGCCGGTCATCAGTGCGGCGCGGCCGGCGAAGTCCCGCTTCACCAGCCCCGGCAGCAACACGTTGCCGATGGCGATGCAGGCGCCGGCGAGCGCGGTGCCGATGAAGAGCAGCGGCACGGAGGAAAGTCCGCGTAAAGCCGTGCCGAGCGCCAGAAGCAGGATAACGCCGAGCAGCGTGCGCTCAGTGCCGAGGCGCTGGGCAAGGCGAGGCGCAAGCGGCGAAAAGGCGCCGAGGCAGACGACGGGAAGGGTGGTGAGCAGGCTGGCGCCCAGCGCGCTCAGCCCCAGTTCAATGCGGATTTCCGGCAGCAGCGCCGAGGCGCTTGAGAACACCGGTCGCAGGTTGAAGGCGATCAGCACCAGGCTCGCGCCGAGCAGAAAACGATCTGCGGAACCCCGCACCGGTGTTGCTTGCGGCGGAGGAAGGCTGCCGGCCTCGGCGTCTACAAGCAGTTCGTCGGCGGCGTCGAGTGCGTGGGCATCGGTGGCGGGCATGGTCATGACAGGATCATCCGGTCGAGGGCGGCAAGAACCGGCGCCATGAAGCGACGCACCGCCGCATCCGCCCGGTCGGGATCGCCGGTTTCGATGGCGTCGACGATAGCGGCATGCGCCTGCATATCGGGTTCCGGAATATCCGTGCCGAGCGTCGCGGCGATGGTGTCGGCGATCGAGGCCGAGAAGAAATCGTAGATCTCGATCATCGCCCGGTTGCCGGAAGCGGCGATGACGGCTTTGTGGAAGGCGAGGTCGCGCTCGATGAAGGCCGCCTGATCGACGCCATCGTAACTGCCGCGTTCGGCAAGCAGCCGGCGAAGCCCGGCAATGGTCGCCGGCGTCTTGCGGACTGCCGTCAGCCGGGCCGCTTCGACGTCGAGCGCCAGGCGCGCTTCGAACTGGTCGCGCAGGCTGGCGCGCCGCGCCATCGTCAGCGGCCGGCCGGCATCGCTGGTCGAGCGCACATAGGTTCCAGACCCCTGCCGTGTCTCGAGATAACCCTGGGAGACCAGAACCCGCACCGCCTCGCGCACCGTGCCGCGGCTGACGGAGAGCATCGCCGACAGCGAGGCTTCGTTCGGCAATTTCTCGCCGACCGCCCAGCGTTTGCCGAGAATGTCGCCGCGGATCGCTTCGATTGCTTCATCGGCGAGATTGGTCTTGCTGAGGGCGCGCATCCCATTACTCATAAAGTCATCTGATGACTTTATGAGTAATGGGATTTCGCTCCTCCGTCAATGCGATCGCGTCAAGGCAATAAAAAAGGGCCGCCTCGGCGACCCTTTTCCATGAGTTTGGCCTCAAACTGGCCTGGACTGTCGATGCAGCCCCAGGAAGGCGGGGATTAGTGCGAGGGCTGCCTCGCTTTCATCACCTCTCCCATGCCCGTTACGAGGTCCGAAATCTCATTAGACATTGGATCACCTTCCTTTCGTTCTGTTGCTGATGGCTTAAAGTTAGGCTGATTCTTTTGAGATGCAAGCAGAAATGCACGTATGCGCTGTCTTTGCGGAACGCAGGTGTTCACGAGAGAACACAGCTGGTCGCCGAATTTGAAGATGTTTTGCGCCACGAAACGGTCATCTTGCCCTTGCAAACCGGCCGCGCGTTAAGCTGTTATTAGCCGTGACATCAGACAATTTAGAGCATGCCCGCCGGTGCGGCGGCGGGTTTCGGAGCAGGAAAGCCATGTGTCGCTGGGCAGCCTATCGCGGAGACCCTCTCTATCTCGAGGAGCTGGTATCCTCGCCCGCCCATTCGCTGATCGAGCAGTCCCATTGCGCCACCCGCGCCAAGACGGCGACGAATGGCGATGGCTTTGGCATCGCCTGGTATGGCGACAGGCCCGAGCCCGGCCGTTACCGCGATATCCTCCCGGCCTGGTCGGATTGCAATCTGAAGAGCCTGGCACGGCAGATCCGTTCGCCGCTCTTTCTCGCCCATGTCCGTGCTGCCACAGGCGGCGGCACGCGCCGCGACAACTGCCATCCCTTCACCCATGGCACCTGGTCCTTCATGCATAACGGCCAGATCGCAGGCTTCGAGCGCCTGCGCCGGCCGATGGAGGCGCTGCTTGACGACGAGCTGTTCAATGCCCGCGGCGGCACCACCGATTCCGAGCTGATGTTCCTGCTGGCGCTGCAGTTCGGCCTGCGTGAGGCGCCGATCGCCGCGATGGCTGAAATGATCGGTGTCGTCGAGGATCTGGCCGGCAGCGTCATCGGCTCGATCCTGCTGCGCTTTACCGCCGCCTTCTCCGACGGTAACACGCTTTATGCGATCCGTTATGCCACCGATCGCAAGGCGCCGACGCTCTATGCCTCACCGGTCGGAGCCGGCTATTGCCTCGTCTCCGAGCCGCTGAACGACGATGGCGATGCCTGGGCGGAGATTCCGGACGGCAGCGCCGTCACCGTCGGCAAAAACGGCATCGACGTCGCCGATTTCCGGCCGGAGAAGCGCGGCGCCGCCAGGCTGCAGCCTGTGGCTGTTTCTGCCTGAACGCTCGCGTCCAGCTGAGCCCGCTCGCGATCAGCTAAGCTGCCTGGCGATCAGGGCGGCCAGCCTTTCGGCAACCTCTTCCTTGGCAAGATCCGGCCATTGCTCGACACCGTCGTGACGGACGAGTTTGACGCTGTTGCGGCTGCCGCCCATGATGCCGGTCGCTGGAGAAACGTCATTGGCGACGATCATGTCGGCGCCCTTCCGTTCGAGCTTCGCCTTGGCATTGTTTTCCACATCCTGCGTCTCGGCGGCAAAGCCGATCACCAGCTTCGGCCGCATCGTGTGATGGCCGACGGTTTTCAGGATGTCCGGATTCTCGGTCAGCGCCAGCGTCGGAATGGATTCGCCCGGATGTTTCTTCAGCTTCTGGTCGGCGGCCGAGGCGACGCGCCAGTCCGCCACCGCTGCGACCATCACGGCGATGTCGGCCGGCAGCGCCGCCAGCACGGCATCGCGCATTTCCTCGGCCCGCTCGACGTGGATGACGTTGACGCCGACCGGATCGGCGATCGTCACCGGCCCTGAAACCAGTGTCACCTCGGCTCCGAGCTTGGCAAGGGCTGCGGCAATCGCGTGGCCCTGCCGGCCGGAGGAGCGGTTGGCGATGTAGCGCACCGGATCGATCGGCTCATGGGTCGGTCCCGATGTGACGATCGCCTTGCGTCCCTTGAGCGGCGTTTCTCCTTCGTCGAGCAGGGTTTCGGCCGCCGCGACGATCTCCAGCGGTTCCGCCATCCGGCCGAGCCCGGCCTCCCGGCTCTCCGCCATCTCGCCGGCCATCGGCCCGACGAAGCGGATGCCGTCGGCCCTCAGCATCGCGGCATTGCGCCGGGTCGCCGGATGCGCCCACATGGCCGGATTCATCGCCGGTGCGGCAAGCACCGGCCTGTTGGTTGCCAGCAGCACGGTCGAAGCGAGATCGTCGGCAAGCCCGTTCGCCATCTTCGCCATCAGGTCGGCCGTGGCAGGGGCGATCAGCACGAGGTCGCAGTCGCGCGCCAGCCTGATATGGCCGACATCCTGTTCGTCCTGCCGCGAAAACAGGTCGAGGAAGACGTGGTCCGCCGCCAGCGCACCGACGGCCAGCGGCGTGACGAATTCCTGCGCGCCCTTGGTCATCACAGGGCGCACGCTCGCGCCCCGCTCGCGCAGCCGGCGGATCAGATCCAGGCTCTTATAGCAGGCGATACCGCCGGAGATGATGAGGAGGATGCGTTTGCCGCTGAGAGCCATGGCTTTTCTACCCGTCGCCTTTTTGACTGGTCCCGACCCTAAGCCTTTGGCGCAGAACATGCAATCGCAGGGACGGCACGCATCGGCCGCAGCCGGCGGGTGCCGCCCCGTTCATGACGTCAGCCCGCCATTTTCGTGGGTTCAGAGGTTGCTCATCCCGCCGTCGATGATCAGTTCGCTGCCGACGATATAGGCGGCCTCGTCGGAGGCGAGAAAGATGATCGTCTTCGCGACTTCGCTGGGGCTCCCGAAACGACCGACGGGGATCTGGGACTGGATCTGCGCGGTCATCGCCTTGGAATCGGCTTCCGACGCCCCGAGCTTGCTGTAGAGCGGCGTGGCGATCGGCCCCGGGCTGACGGCGTTGACACGGATGCCGCGGCCGATGAGTTCGCCCGACAGGGTCTTGGCAAGCGTCAGCAACGCACCCTTCGTCAGGGAATAGACGCTGGAGTTCGGCATGCCGATATGGGCGTTGATGGAGGTATTGAGCACAATCGCAGCCTGCTTCGAAAAGATCGGCAGCAGCGACTGGATCAGGAAAAACGGCCCCTTGACGTTGATCGCGACCGACTTGTCGAAGGCGGCTTCGCTCCATTGTTCCAGCGGCCCGAATTCGGCGACACCGGCATTGACGAAGAGAATGTCGAGCGTGCCGAAAGCCTCTTTCACCGTGTCGGCCACGGCCTTCTGGCCGGCCGCATTGCCGGCATCGGCCTGGATGACGGTGGCTTTGTCGCCGAGTTCGGCGCGGGCCGCCTCGACGCTTGCCGCGCTGCTGCCGGTAACGACGACACGGGCGCCTTCGGCGATGAATTGGCGGGCGGTTTCGATGCCGATGCCGCTGGTGCCGCCGGTAATGAGGGCTGTCTTGTTCTGAAGACGTGACATGATGAAGCTCCTTCGATGGATATTGGGCCGCAGCCCCGTTGTTGGTCAATGGGAGGGATCGCCCGCCTTCGTCAGGTGCGGGTAATCGAAGCGCCGCCGTCGACCAACGACGCCGTGCCGGTGACGAAGCTCGCATCGTCGGAGGCGAGATAGAGGACCGAGCGAGCGAGTTCTTCGGGTGTTGCGACACGCTTCAGCGCATGCAGATTGGTGACGAAGGCCTGCTTCTCAGGTGTATCGTTCATGTCCCGATACATGTCTGTATCGACCGCACCCGGCAGGATGGCATTGACGCGCACGCCCTGCTGGCCGAATTCGGCGGCAAGCGCCTGCGTCAGGCCGATCAGCCCGGATTTGCTGGCGGCATAGGCGGCAACGCCGGGAAAGGCGAAGCTGTAGCCGACGAAGGTCGAGGTGAAGATCACCGAGCCGCCGCCATTTTCCACCATCGCCTCGATCTGGTGCTTGGCGGCGAGGAAGGAGGCCGTCAGATTGATTGCCAGTGCCTCGCTGAAGCCTGCTTCGGAAACAGCGGTGCTCGCACCGGCTTC
The DNA here is from genome assembly GCF_030053135.1 of Rhizobium sp. BT04. Lineage (NCBI taxonomy): Bacteria > Pseudomonadati > Pseudomonadota > Alphaproteobacteria > Hyphomicrobiales > Rhizobiaceae > Rhizobium > Rhizobium sp. BT04. Next base: position 3,396,469 of record NZ_CP125652.1, read on the forward strand.
GCCGAGCGTGCCGGCATTGTTGAAGGCGATGTCGAGCTTGCCGTAATTCGTCACGGCGGCGGCGACCAGCGCCTTGTGATAATCTTCCGAGCGCACGTCGCCGGCAATGGCGATGGCGTCGCCGCCCTCTGCCTTGATCTCCGCGACGAGGCTGTCGAGTTCGCCCTGGCGGCGGGCGCCGACGACGACCTTGGCGCCTTCGGCGGCGAAGAGCTTTGCCGTCGCGCGGCCGATGCCGGAGCTTGCGCCGGTGACGATCGCGACCTTGTTGTTCAAGCGGTTCATGATTTCATCTCCTGGATTTGAGGTGAGGCGGCCCCTGCCGCCCCTTTCGTTGGATGGAAGATGGCATTTTCCTTTCGTTCGGATTAGTCTCCAGATCGTGGAACTCGAATTCGGAAAAACCGAACGATGATCAGGATCGAAGGTATTGCGGCTTTCGTCGCCGTGGTCGAGGCGGGCTCGGTCAGCGAGGCCGCCAGACGCCTGCGCCTCTCCAAATCCGTGGTCAGCGAAAGGTTGGCGGAACTGGAGAAGTCGCTGGGCGGCCTGCTGCTGCACCGAACGACGCGCAAGCTCACTTTGACGGAGGATGGTGCGGTCTTCCTGGAGCGCGCCGCGCGCATCGTGCGCGAGATCGAGGAAGCCGCCGCCGATATGGCCGAGCGGCGCGGAACACTGTCCGGCCCGATCCGCATCGCCGCGCCGGTCACCTTCGGCCGCATGCATCTCGGCCCGGCGCTCTATCCCTTTCTTGCCGACCATCCCGAGATCGAACTGACGCTCGATATCGATGACCGGCGCGTCGATGCCGCTTCGGACGGCTATGACGCCATCATTCGCAACGGCCCGATCGCCGATAACAGGCTGGTCGCCTGGAAGCTCACCCGCAGCCGCCGTCTTCTCTGCGCCTCGCCGGATTATCTCGCCCGCGAGGGGATGCCGTCGTCACTTGATGATCTCAACAGCCATCGCGGCATCTTCTACACCAATCGCGGCGTTGCCGACTGGCGCTTCCAGACGCCGGAGGGAGCGGTCGTCGTTCGCGCGAAACTGGCGCTTGGCATCAACAATGGCGACATGCTCCGCGACGCCGCCATTGCCGGCCTCGGCATCGCGCTGCTGCCGGCCTTCATCGCCGGCCCGGCCATTCGCGAGGGCCGGCTTGCCGAAATCGATGTCGGCCACAGGCCGGAGGCCGAATTCATCTACATGGCCCATCCCGAGGGCCGAAATCCCTCTGCCAAGCTCCGCGCCATCGCCGATCACCTGAAGAAGAGCTTCGGCGATCCGCCTTATTGGGATCCGATGGGCTGATTCAAGAGCTCAGCACGCTGATCAAGTTCTCGGTGACCGGCGAGCAGTGTGTTTTCAGGATTGCCAGCGCCAGGCGCGCCACGGCCGGCGGCCCTTCGATCGGCCGGTAGGCCACGCCTTCGAGCTTGATCTGCGAAATCGAAGCCGGCACGATCGAGACGCCGAGATCGGCCGCCACCAGATTGACGACCGAGGAAATCTGCGGCGCTTCTTGCGCCACGGTCAGCTCGAATCCCGCCTTGCGGCAGGCGAGCACGACATCGTCGTAGAGGCTCAAGCCCACGAGTCGCGGAAAGAGGATGAAGGGTTCGTCTGCCAACGCCGCGAGCGGCAGCTTGCTATGCCGTGCCAAGGGATGGCTGGCCGGCAGGGCGATCACCATCGGCTCATCCGACAGCCGCCGCAGTCTTATGCCCGTGGGATCGTCGAGGCTGGGGCGCATGAAGGTGGCGTCGAGCTCGCCGGCTTCCAGCTTCTGCATCAGCGCCAGCGTATTCATTTCCGTCAGCGACAGTTGCACCTCCGGCCAGCGCGCGCGAAACCGTCGGATCGACGTGCTGACCACGGGATTGAAGGCGGAGGAGGCTGTGAAGCCGAGCGACAGCCGGCCGGTCTCGCCGCGATTGGCGCTTTGCGCCGCAAGCTTCGCCTTTTCCGCAGCCGCCAACGAAGCCTTTGCCTCGCCGAGGAAGGCTGTACCCGCCGCCGTCAATTCGGCGCCGTGCGGCACGCGGTGAAACAGCGCCGCACCCACCTCCCTCTCCAGGTCGCGGATCTGCTGGCTGAGCGGCGGCTGCCCGATGCCGAGCTTGCCGGCGGCACGGGTGAAATTTCCTTCCTCCGCCACTGCCAGGAAATATCTCAAATGCCGCAGCTCCATCGCCATCTCCAAAACCTATCGGAATCGACAGTGTCATATATTGGACAAATGGCGTGGCGTTGACTAGATCGGAGGCTGGAAGGATGAGATATGCCAACGTCAGTACATGCAATGAAGACCGCCGAAACAGCCGCGATCCCAGGGCAGAAGCACTACCTGACCCGTGGCACCGGCGCCTATCGCCGCGCCAGCGTGGCGCTCTTCCTTTCCGGCTTTTCCACCTTCTCGCTGCTCTATTGCGTCCAGCCGCTGCTGCCGATCTTTTCGCAGCAATTTTCCGTCAGCCCGGCCGAAAGTTCACTGTCCCTCTCGCTCTCCACCGGTTTCCTGGCGGTCGCCATCGTCTGTGCCGCCGCCGTCTCGGAAGGCCTTGGCCGCCGCAGCCTGATGTCGATATCGCTGGTCGGGGCGGCATTGCTGACCATTGCCACCGCTTTTGCTCCGAATTGGCACCTGCTGCTCGTCATCCGCGCCCTGCAGGGTCTCGTTCTCGGTGGCGTGCCGGCCGTCGCCATGGCCTATCTCGCCGAGGAAATCGATCCGCGCGGCCTCGGCGCCACCATGGGCCTCTATGTCGGCGGCACGGCCTTCGGCGGCATGTCCGGCCGGGTGCTGACGGGCATCTTCGCCGAATATCTCACCTGGCGCCCGGCGCTCTTTCTCATCGGCGCCATCGGCCTTGCCGCCGCAATCGGCTTCATCGCCCTGCTGCCGCCGTCACGCAATTTCGTCCGCCGGCCGGGCTTCGATCCGCGCTTTCATGCAAAAGCCTGGCTCGGCCATCTCAGCAATCCGGCGCTGCCCTTCCTCTTCGCCATCGCCTTCCTGGCGATGGGCTCCTTCGTGACGATCTATAATTATGCCGGTTTCCGCCTGGTGGCGCCGCCTTACGGCCTCAACCAGACCGAACTCGGCCTGATCTTCACCGTCTATCTCTTCGGCATCGGCGCCTCCTCGATCGGCGGCCTGCTCGGAGACCGGATCGGCCACTTTTCCGTGCTTCTTTTCGGTCTCGCGCTGACTGCCGTGGGCAGCGCGCTGACACTCTTCGCCTCGCTGCCGACGATTATCCTCGGTATCATCGTGCTGACGACCGGTTTCTTCATGAGCCATTCCATCGCCAGCGGCCTTGTCGGCAGATTGGCGCATGGCACCAAAGGTCACGCCTCGTCACTCTATATGCTCGCCTATTATGTCGGCTCCAGCCTCATGGGTTCGGCGGGCGGCTGGTTCTTCGCGGTTGAAGGCTGGGCCGCCGTCGTTATCTTCACGCTCGTCCTGCTGGCGCTTGCCTTTGTCTCCGCTTGTTTTGCCCAGCACCTCGCGAGGAGAAAAGCATGATCCGCATAGACCGCCTCGATCATCTCGTGCTGACCGTCGCCGATATCGCCATCAGCTGCGATTTCTATTCCCGCATCCTCGGCATGTCGGTCGAAACCTTTGCAGAAGGCCGCAAGGCGCTGAAATTCGGCGGGCAGAAGATCAACCTGCATCAGGCCGCCCACGAATTCGATCCCAAGGCAAGGCAACCCACACCCGGCTCCGGCGACCTCTGCTTCATCGCCGAGACACAGCTTGCCGATGTCATCGCCCATCTGCAGGCCTCAGGCATCGCCATCGAAGAAGGCCCGGTCGAACGCACCGGCGCGACCGGACGTCTGCGCTCGGTCTATTTCAGGGACCCCGACGGCAACCTCCTCGAAGTCTCCAATCTGATTGCCTGACGTCCGCCTCCCGCACATCAACCAAGCCGGATATAGGGCACGTCCTTCTTCGCCACCTCATCTAGTGCCTCCTCGTAACCGGCATCGGCGTAACGCATGACGCCAAGCGCCGTATCGTTGGTCAGCGCATGGTCGAGCCGTTCGTCGGCGGCATCCGTGCCGTCGGCGACGACGGTGACGCCGCAGCTCGTCATGTAGCCGGCATAGCCGCCGCCGCCGGAATGGATGACGACGAGATCCGCCATCGACGAGCAGAGCATCATCGCATCGATCAGCGGCCAGTCGGCGATCGCGTCGGAGCCGTCCTTCATCCCCTCGGTCATGATATTCGGATGCGCCATGGCGCCGGCGTCGAGATGGTCGCGGGAGAAGGCGACCGGGCCTTTGAGTTCGCCGCTCGCAACCAGCGCATTGACGCGCCGGGCGAGTGCGGTGCGTTCGCCGTGGCCGAGCCAGGCGATGCGCGCCGGTAGCCCTTCGAAGGGCACATGCTCGCGCGCCAGCCGGATCCAGTTGGTGATGATCTTGTTATCAGGGAACATCTCAAGCAGCAGATCGTCGATCCGGGCGATATCGCTCTCCTCGCCAGATAGCGCCATCCAGCGGAACGGGCCGATCGCCCGGGCAAACAGCGGCCTGAGATAGGCTTCGGTGAAAATCGGAATGTCGAAGGCATTGGCAACGCCGCCCTCTTTGGCCTGCGTGCGGATCAGGTTGCCGTTGTCGAAGACTTCCGAGCCACGCTTCTGAAACTCCAGCATCGCCGTCACATGGTCTACGATCGAGGCGCGGCTTGCCGCCATCAACTGCCCCTGGCCGTCGTCGCGCAGGCCCTTGACCTGCTCGAGGCTCATGCCCTTCGGCACGTAGCCATAGACGAGGTCATGCGCCGAGGTCTGGTCGGTGACGATGTCGGGCACGATGCCGCGGCGGGCGATCTCAGGATAGACTTCCGCAGCATTGCCGACGAGGCCGACGGAAAGCGCCCGTTTGTCCTTCACCGCTGCATCGATCATCTGAAGGGCGGTGTCGAGATCGGGGGCGATTTCCTGGAGATAGCCGATCTGCTGGCGCTTGCGGGCACGCTCCGGATCGATGTCGACACAGAGGATCGCAGCCCCTGCCATGCGGCCGGCAAGCGGCTGCGCTCCGCCCATGCCGCCGAGGCCGGCCGTCAGCACGAAGCGGCCGAGGAGATCGCCGCCGAAGCGCCGCTCGGCGATGCGCATGAAGATCTCATAGGTACCCTGGATGACGCCCTGGCTGCCGATATATTGCCAGGCGCCGGCCGTCAGCCCGCCCCAGCAGATCAGCCCCTTGCGCTGCAGCTCGTAGAACACTTCGGCCTTTGCCCATTGCCCGACGATATTGCAGTTGGCCATGATCACCAGCGGCGCCTTGGCATGGGTTCGAACGAGGCCGATCGGCTTGCCGGACTGGATGAGCAGCGTCTGGTCCTCTTCCATCTCGATCAGCGCCTTGACGATGCCCCTGTGCGCCGCCCAGTTGCGGGCCGCCTTGCCAAGCGCGGCGTAGACGATCAGATTGTCGGGATCCTCGCCGACGGACAGCACGTTTTCGAGCAGCCGCAGCAGCGCCTCCTGCCGCCAGCCCTTGGCGCGCAGTTCCGGCCCGCCGGGAATCGGAAATTTCGGATGACGTGGATTGGCCTTCGGCATCGTGGGTTCCTCGTTTTGCTCTGCCTTCGTTCGTTATTTGCTGGGCAGCGATCCCACATAGGCGAGCGCCGCATCGAGCAGACGCCGTCTCAGGGCATCGTCGCCGTAAACCTCGGCACCGCCTCGCACCCAGCCATGCATCACTCGCTCGCCCGACAGCATCTGGATCACATCAGGCAATGCCAGCGCCCAGCCGTCATTGCCCTTGCCGAGACGGACCAGCATGCCGTCATGGCGCGCACCGCAGAGGAGGTTGCCGTTCAGCATGAAGGCCCAGCCGCCGAACATGGATTTCTCGGCAAGGCCCGGCCGATCGCCGAGTTCCTCGCGCAGCAGTTCTTCGAGACCCCGGTCGCGCGCCATGACTCAGGCCCTCGCCGCCAGCGCATAGCGGGCGATCTCGATCCCCATCGCCTTTTCGACGACGGGATAGACGCTCGGATCGAGCACGCTTGCCGAAAGCGGAATGATATCCATCGGCACATGCAGGATGAAGACATGCATGCCCTCCTGAAGCTGGCCGACGCTGAGCGGCTCGCCCTCCGGCGAAAGCGTGGTGATGACGGCAGGGAAGGTGGCAAGTCGCTCACCATCCGCGTCGTCCACCGCCATATATTCGTTCATCACATGCAGCGTCACCGATGTTCCGCCCGAGCCGACTGTGATCGTGCCGATGTCGAAGGCTTCCTTGGTGTAGACGACGTCCTTGCGGGTAATGATGCCCTCGGCAAGGATATGGCCGCCCGTCGTCTTGCAGATCGCGTCGATGACGGCTGATCCGCCGCGCTTCTCCGCCGCGATGATCGCCTCGCCGAGCGCAAGCGCCATCGAGATGCCGCCGAGTGCGGCATGGCTGCGGACATAGGAGGCCCGGAGCGGATTGCGGCAGCTGGCGATGAAGCCGCCGGATTGATCGGCGGCGGCGCGCAGCACCGGCGAGATCTTCGCCGTCGCCCCTTTCACGACCAGTTCGATATAACGGTTCTCCGCCCGGTTGCCGCCGACCGCGGTCTGGATCATTTGTTCGGGCGAACCGGCCATGCCGATCGAGCCCATGTCGCCTGTCGGATGTGCGCGGATATCGCCGACCGCATCGACCACCTTGGTGCCGAGGATCGCCGATGGCAGCCAGCCGTTCAGCGTCGAGGATTTGCCGTTCTGGCCGATGATCAGCCCGGATAGTTTCTCGCCCAGCGCCTCCTGCAGCAATTGCACCGCCTTCACATAGTCGATGCCCTGCATTTCCCAGGGCGTGGTCGAAGCCGGCGCGCCGATCGCGGCTGCGGTCGCGATCCAATCCTCATCCTTCAGCTCGTCGATCGACACCAGCTCCGGCTTGCCGATATTGACGGCGGCAAGTCCGAGCATCCGTCCGTGATCGGCCCAGCCGCCGCCGCCGGCGGCATAGACCGAGCCGCCCTTGACGGCAGCTTCCACGTCCTTCTCAACGAGTATGCGTCCCATTCGCCTTCTCCTGATTCAAGCTCTTGTCCATCTCGCGCACCGCTTCGAAAAGCACGGCGGCGCCGAGCGCGATATCGTTATTCTCGGCCCACTCGTCGGCCGAATGGCTGCGGCCGTCCCGGCACGGCACGAAGATCATCGCCGCCGGCGCCACCTTGGCGATCCAGGCCGTATCGTGCCCCGCGCCGGAGGCCATGCGCCGATGTTTGGCGCCGACACGGTCGCAGGCGGCCTCCAAGGTCGAAAGCAGCCCGGCATCGCCGGGTGTCGGCAGATTGTCGGAAACCCGGTTCGGCGCCTTGATCGTCACGCTGTTGGCCGTCGCCAGCTTTTCGACGTGGCCGTCGAGCCAGCGGCAGAAAGCCTCCATATCGGCACGGATCTCAGCGCGCCCGTCGATCAGCAGCACTACGTTCGACGGCACGACATTGGCGGCATTCGGCTCGATGCGGAATTCGCCGACCGTCGCGGCAAAATGCCCCGGCGTTTTGGCAAGCTCGGCGGCGGCATTGCGGATATCGAGCACCAGCTGCGAAGCCGCCACCAGGGCGTCGGCCCGCCGGTCCATCGGCGTCGTGCCGGCATGGTCGGCCCGGCCCTCGACGGTGATCTCGATCCGAGTGATGCCGGAGATCGCGGTGACGATGCCGATATCCTCTTTTTCGGCTTCGAGCACCGGGCCTTGTTCGATATGGAGCTCGAGAAAGCCTGCTATATCGGGCCTGTTTTGCTGCATCAGCACATCCGGTCTGCCGCCGACCTCAGCGATGCCTTCGGCCAGATCGCGTCCGTCGCTGGCGCGCGAAAGCCAGGCCTCCGGCAATTGGCCGGTCATGCCGCGGCTGCCGATGCAGGAGACGCCGAAGATGCTGACCTCCTCCGCCAGGAAATCGACGACTTCGAGATCGTGGTCGAGCTCCAGACCCTGGTCGGTCAATGCGCGCGCCACCTCCAGCGCCGAGATCACCCCGGCGATGCCGTCAAAGCGGCCGCCGTCCGGCACGGTGTCGGAATGCGAGCCGATCATGATCGTGCCGAGCCACGGTTTTCGGCCTGTCCGCCGGCCGATCAGATTGCCGGCGGCATCGATCCGCGTTTCCAGTCCCGCCGCCTTCATCCGCGCTTCGATATAGGCCCGGCCGTCGAGAAAGAGGGGAGAGAAGGCTCGCCGCGTCCAGGGATGCCCCGGCTCGGTAATCCCGGCCAGCGCCTCGATATCTGCAGCGATCCGGTCGGCATTGACGGGAAGATTGCGGCTCATGCTTCAGCTTCCGCAATGACTTGGCGCGGCAACGGCCGCACGAAGCGCCCGGTACCGGGCTCGGCCAGCACCTTCGCACCCTCGGCGATCTTTTCGCCACGCAGGTAAGTGGCCGAGACGGTCCAGGGCAGGCGGATGCCGTTATAGGGGCTCCAGCCGACGACGTTGTTGCCGCTCGCTGCGGCGTCATAGACGCTATCGCGCGGCTCCAGCACGACGATATCGGCATCCTTGCCAGGCGTCAGCGCGCCCTTGATATGGTCGAGCCGGAAATGTTTCGCCGGGTTCTCCGCCATCAGCCTGGCGGCCCATGTCAGCGGAATGCCGCGCTCGATGGCACCTTTGACGAAAAGCGGCACCATCACTTCAAGGCCGGGAACACCGGAGGCGTTGGCGAGCATGTCGGGATTGGTTTTGCGGTTTTCCGACCAGCTGACGTGATCGGTCGAGACCAGCCAGACATCGCCCTCCGCCACCTTCCTCCAGAGCCTCTCCACCTCGGCGCGCGGCCGCACCGGCGGATTGATCTTCGCCTTGCCGCCGAGGCGCTTCACGTCGTTTTCCTCGTCGAGCGTCAGGTAGTGGATGCAGCATTCGACCGTCGCCGCAAAACCGTCGCGGCGATAGGAGCGCGCGATATCGTAGCCGCGCCCGAGCGAGCAGTGCACCACATGCGCCGGGCAGTGGGTGGCAGCACCCGTCTCGAAGATCGTGTGCATCGCCAGCAACTCGGTGATCGGCGGCCGCGACAGGCCGTGCGCCCGCCAGTCGCTGATGCCGCTTGCCTTCACCTGCTCGATGTAGCTGCGCACCGCCTCGTCGTCCTCATTGTGCACGCCCGCCGTCAGCCCCGTCGGCGCAATTGCCGCAAAACAGGCGTCGAGCAGAGCCGGCGGAATGCGCGGAAAGCGCTTGGGGTCGGTGCCGAAGGTCGAGAATTTGAAGGCGGCGACACCTGCCTCCACCATTTCGCGGATCCGCGCCGGGCCTTCTTCCGGATCGATGGTGCCGTAAAGCGCAAAGTCGACGCGCGCCTGCGGACCGGCATGGTCGATCTTCCGCTTCACCGCCGCTGCTGAGCAGACGAGATCGCCCTCGTCATAGGGCATGTCGACGATGACAGTCACGCCTCCTGCCGCCGCCGAGCGCGTCGACCAGATGAAATCCTCCTGGTCCTTCTGCGAAAGCGAATGCACCTGCGCGTCGATCGCACCGGGCAGGATCAGCGCTTTGCCGAGCAGATGCCGTTCGCGCGCCGCCGGCGGCGCCCCGAGGCCGACCTCGGCGATCTCACCGTCGCGCACGGCGACATAGCCCTGCTCGAGAATGCGGTCCGGCAGCACCACCGTGCCCTGCAGAACGAGATCGAAATCCATGCCGCTTCTCCCTAAGCTCAATCAGACTATTGCCGGCTCCTGGCTGGGCAGCCGCTCTTCGATACGCTGCAGCGAGCCGAGCGCGAAGAAGTCGTCGAAGGAGGCGATTGGCACCTGCTCGATCAGCTTCGAGAGGAACTCGTCCGAGCCGAGCTCTTCCTCGATCGCCTCCACCTCCGCCGAAAGCGGCCGGTCCACGGTATAGAATTCGGCATGTTTGCGCACGACCGCGTAGAGCATGGCGGCGACGCCCTTCGGTTCATCGCCGAGAATGTCGATCGCCTGGGCCGACAGCAGCGCCTCGAGGGCTGCGAGGCGCTTCAGCGCCCGCATCTGCCGATCGAAGCGTTCGATGACGAGCGGCAGGAAGGCGGCCTCGTCCTCAAGACCCGCCGCGACGACCAGCGACTGGGCCGACACGGGATTCGACATCGACAGCACGCGCGAGAAGATCTCGCCGGCAAGTTTGATGATCGGCCCGAAACCGGTGGCGATCCGCCCCGGCGGCACCAGATTGACCGGCAGATCGCGCCGCTGGCCGTTGCCGAGAATGACGCAGCGGTTGAAGGCGTTGCGCGCCGCATGCGCCATGCAGAGCGCGGCCGATTCGAGCAGGATCGTCACATCGAGCGGCAGAGAACCGCCCGACGTCATCACCCGGCCTTCGACGACGACGGGATTGTCGTCCGAGCGCCCGGTGGCCGCAAGGATCTTGTGGCCGGTCGATAAAAGGTTTTCGATCACCGCGCCGAACACCTGGGCGATCATGCGCAGGCTGAGCGGATCCTGCACATGTGTTGCGACGGGCCAGTTCCATTCGTCGGAGGCATTGCAAAGCCAGGCGCCGATCAGCGCTTCGCGCGCCGTTCCGACATGCCGGACCGCCTTCCAGGGATCGCGGGACGCGCCGAGCGCGCCGGCCGCCATCATCGCCGTTGCCAGCAGGACGCGGATCGAGGCAGCAGCATTGCGCGTCGTTTCCGCCGCCGAGGCAAAGCTCACCGCATTGATGCTGAGCGAGGCGAGGCTGTCGCGTGGCGCCATCCGCATTGGTTCCAGCCCGGCGGCCCGGAAGGCCTCGGCCGCCTGCATCCGGTTGCCGCGATAGATCGCTTCGCCGACGCCGGTCAGCACCGCGCCGATCTGCCCCATCAGGCCGATATCCGCACAGCCGATCGAGCCGGTGCGGCGTACGACCGGGATGAGATCGGCCTCGAGCATCCTGATATAGGCCTGGATCAGCTCCGGCGTGCAGCCGACCTGCCCGGTCAGCGCCGTGTTGATACGGATCGCCATGGCATTGCGCACAATATTGCAGGAAAAGGGGGTGCCGGTGCCGAAATGATGGGCGCGCACCAGGCCGAGATTGAAGGTGTCGAGTTCGTCGGCCGACCACTCCACATCCTTCATGGCGCCGACGCCGGTCGTCGAGCCGTAAACGGGCATGCCGGAGGCAATCGCATCCTCGACGATCTCGCGGGCGATCGCGATGCGGGCCATGCCTGTCGCCGAAGCCGAAATCTTAGCCTTGCCCGCACCAATCGTCACCATCTCGGCAAAACCGAGCGGTTGTCCGGAAAGTTCGATGCCAAGGCGTTCGTGCTTCATGTGCCTATCTCCCCAGAACAGGATGATTCTAGGCCGGATCGGCTTAAAATCTGAATCCTGTTCTAAATTAAAGAGTCAGAGCATGACGTCGCCCGAAAACCGCTCACACTTTTCGGTATCATGCTCTGAATCTCAGACTAAGCGAGCACTCCGTCACATGGGATATCCCAAATGCCGAACACAGCATGTTTTTGGCAGGCGGTCAGCTCAGCATCCAGGCAATATAGACAAGCGTCAATGCGATGATCCAAAGCGCGATCCTGGCCGAGCGGTTGTACCGCGCTTCGGCCTTGCCGATCGCCTCCGCCGTCTCAGCGTCGAAGCGCAGCCCGTGCTCGCTCATATGCAGAAGCTGATGGTGGAATTTTTCGGTCTTCGCTGCGATTTCGGGCACGGCTTCGGCGAGCTTTACCGCCGCCTTCAGCCCATCCTTGAGATCCGTGGCGATCCGCTTCGGCCCGAGATTGGTGCGGATCCAGTCACCGACGACGGGCTCGGATGCCTTCCACATGTTGAAGCGCGGATTGAGCATGCGCGACACGCCTTCGACCACGACCATGGTCTTCTGCAGCATCACTAGCTCCGGCCGCGTCGCCATGTCGAAGAGTTCGGTCACTTCGAACAGCAATGTCAGCAGCTTGCCCATCGAGATCGTCTCGGCCGGCTGTCCATGGATCGGCTCGCCGATCGCCCGGATCGCCTGGGCGAAGCTCTCGACATTGTGGTGGCCGGGCACATAGCCGGCCTCGAAATGCACCTCGGCGACGCGGATATAGTCACGGGTGATGAAGCCATAGAGGATTTCGGCGAGGAACCGCCGCTCCTTCTTGCCCAGCCGCCCGACGATGCCCATGTCGACGGCGACGATCATCCCGTCCGCATCGACGAAGAGGTTGCCCGGATGCATGTCGGCATGGAAGAAGCCGTCGCGCAGCGTGTGGCGCAGGAACGACTGGATCAGCGTATCGGCAAGCAGGTTGAGATCGTGGCCGGCCGCGCGCAGGCCCTCGACATCGGACATCCTCGTGCCGTCGATCCACTCCATGGTGATGACGTCGCGCCCGGTGCGCTCCCAGTCGACTTTCGGCACGCGGAAGCCGGGATCCTTTTCGGTATTCTCGGCGATCTCGGAAAGGGCGGCTGCCTCCAGGCGAAGATCCATCTCCACCTTGGTTGTCTGCTCCAGCGTCTTCGTCACCTCGACCGGGCGCAGCCGCCGGCTGGACGCCAGGAAACGCTCCTGCATATGGGCAACGAGATACATCGCCTCGATGTCATGGGCAAAGCGCTGGCGCACGCCGGGCCGCACGATCTTGACGGCGACTTTCTTCCGGCCCTCGGCGCTATCGACCTCGGCCGGATGCACCTGCGCGATCGAGGCGGCGGCGATCGGATCGCCGAAGCTCGCATAGAGCTCGCCGATCGGCCGTCCGAGCGAGCCTTCGATATTGGCCTTGGCGGCTGCCGAGGGAAAGAAGGCCATGCGGTCCTGAAGCTGCGACAGGTCGTTGGCGAATTCGACGCCGACGACATCCGGCCGCGTCGCCAGGAACTGCCCGATCTTCACATAGGAGGGACCGAGCCGCTCGACAGCCTGGGCCAACCGGTCGCTGCGCTTCTGATGCCGCGCCTTGCTTCGCTCGAAAACCGTGACGAAGGATTTGGCAAGCGCGATCGGCGGCGGCAAGCCTTCGGACGGAAGCGCCGACACGACGCCCTCACGCACGAGCACCCAGCCGACGCGCCAGAGGCGGAAATAAGCTCCGAAAGTGCTCATGCAGGTTTGCCTGCTTGCGAAGCCGCGACCAATTTCTCCACCCTCATCCCTCAGAGCTTCCAGCCGGAGTGGAGTGCGGCAATGCCGCCGGTGTAATTGGTGTAGGTGACGCGCGAAAAGCCGGCCTGGCGGATCATTGCCGCAAAATTCTCCTGGTTCGGGAACTTGCGGATCGATTCCACCAAATATTGATAGGGTTCGGCATCGCCGGTGATCGCCTTGCCGAATTGCGGAATGGCATTGAACGACCAGGCATCGTAGATCTTGTCGAGAAGCGGCATGTCGACTTCGGAAAATTCCAGCACCAGCAGCCGCCCGCCGCGCTTCAAGACGCGATAGGCCTCAGACAGCGCTACGTCGATCCTCGGCACGTTGCGGATGCCGAAGGCGATCGTATAGGCATCGAAGCTGCCTGCCTCGAAGGGCAGTTCCTCGGCATTCGCCTCGACGAAGGTGAGATTGCCGGAAAGCTTCTTCTTCTCAGCCCGCTCGGCGCCGACGCCGAGCATCGAGCCGTTGATGTCGAGCACGGTGGCATGCGCCTGTCTGCCCGAGGCCTCGACGATGCGGAAGGCGATGTCGCCGGTGCCGCCGGCAACGTCGAGCACCTTGTAGCCCGGTTCCTTGCGCGGGTTCAGCGCCGAGATCATCGCATCCTTCCAGGCGCGGTGCATGCCCATCGACATGACGTCGTTCATGATGTCGTAGCGCTTGGCGACCTTGTGGAACACCTGGTTGACCAGGCCCTGCTTCTCGCCGTCCGACACCTCGCGGAAGCCATAGGAGGTCTCCATGCCGCCGTCGGCGGAGGTGCGGCTTTCTGACATCAGACTGCTCCATTCCTTAAGATTCGGGCGCGGCGGCCATAGCGAAAGACGGCGCGCGACGTTATCACTGGGCCGCGCTCTCCGCGGCACCTTGGCGCTATAGCGCACATCGCCGTCGGTTGAAACACGTTAGATATAGATGGGTTAAGATGCCGGAATTGCCAGAAGTCGAAACGGTGAAACGCGGCCTGACGCCGGCGATGGAGGGGGCTCGCGTCACCAGGCTGGAGCTGCGCCGCGGCGATCTGCGCTTTCCCTTTCCCGATGCTTTCGCCGACAGGGTTTCCGGCCGCACCATTATCGGTCTCGGCCGTCGCGCCAAATATCTGCTGGTCGATCTCGACGACGGCAACACGCTGATTTCCCATCTCGGCATGTCCGGCTCCTTTCGCATCGAGGAGGGTGCAGCCTCCGCCATACCAGGCGAATTCCACCATGCCCGTGCGAAGGACGAGAAGCACGATCACGTCGTCTTTCATCTCGAAGGTTCGGGCGGCCCGCGCCGCGTCGTCTACAACGATCCGCGCCGGTTCGGCTTCATGGATATGGTGGGGCGGGCCGATCTCGCCGCCCATCCGTTCTTCCGCGATCTCGGCCCGGAGCCGACGGGAAACGAGCTTGGCGCCACCTATCTCGCCGAACGTTTCCGCGACAAGGCGCAGCCGCTGAAAAGCGCGCTGCTTGACCAGAAAAACATTGCCGGTCTCGGCAATATATATGTCTGCGAGGCACTGTGGCGCTCGCATCTTTCGCCGATCCGCGCCGCCGGCACGCTGGTGACGGCAGGGGGCCGGCCGAAGGCGCAGCTCGACCTGCTCGTCGCCGCGATCCGCGACGTTATCGCCGATGCGATCGCCGCCGGCGGATCGTCGCTACGCGACCATATCCAGACCGACGGATCGCTCGGCTACTTCCAGCATTCCTTCTCCGTCTATGATCGCGAAGGTCAGGCTTGCCGCACGCCCGGCTGCGGCGGTACGGTCACCCGTATCGTCCAGGCGGGCCGCTCCACCTTCTATTGCGCCACCTGCCAGAAATAAGAGTGAGAAACCCGGGAGAACAGCATGGCCTATGAGACCCTGATCGTCGAAACCCGAGGCAATGTCGGCCTCGTCACGCTGAACCGGCCGCAGGCGCTGAACGCCCTGAATTCCACCGTGCTCAAGGAGTTGAAGCAGGCCTATGCCGGCTTCCACGCCGACGAGACGGTCGGCGCGATCGTGCTCACCGGTTCCGAGCGCGCCTTTGCCGCCGGCGCCGATATCAAGGAGATGCAGGCGCTTCAATTTGCCGATATCTATAAGAGTGATTTCATCAGCGGCTGGGATGATGTCGCCAAGGCGCGCAAGCCTGTCATCGCCGCGGTCAGCGGTTTTGCCCTCGGCGGCGGCTGCGAGCTCGCCATGATGTGCGATTTCATCATCGCCTCGGAAACGGCGAAGTTCGGCCAGCCGGAAATCACCCTGGGCGTCATTCCCGGCATGGGCGGCTCGCAGCGGCTGACGCGCGCCGTCGGCAAGGCGAAGGCGATGGATCTGATCCTGACCGGCCGGATGATGGATGCAGCCGAGGCGGAACGATCGGGACTCGTTTCGCGTGTGGTGGCGCCCGAGCGTCTGCTGGAAGAGGCTTTTGCCGCAGCCGAAAAGATCGCCTCGCTGTCGCGGCCCTCGGTCCTGATGGCCAAGGAGGCGGTCAGTCGCGCATTCGAGACGACGCTGGAGGAGGGCTTGCGTTTCGAGCGCCGGCTGTTTCACAGCCTCTTTGCCACCGACGACCAGAAAGAAGGCATGGCGGCCTTCGTCGAGAAGCGCAAACCGGCTTTTACGCACCGTTGAAGGCTTTTCGGCGGTTCCCGCGGCAAAGCTTGAAAATCCGCGTTGACGTGGGCCGGCTTTAGAGTTATATGCCCGCCCACGGTTCGGAAAGCCGGTCTGGTTTTCCGCGATTGCTCCCGCATTGCTGGATTTTGTGGCCGCAAGGCCCGCGGTAATGGCGGAGTTTGTTCGAATTCTTGAGAGAGGCATCCATGGCCAATACAACTTCGGCGAAAAAAGCGACCCGCAAGATCGCCCGCCGTACCGACGTCAATAAGGCTCGTCGCTCGCGCGTTCGTACTTTCGTTCGCCAGGTCGAAGAGGCCATCGCATCCGGTGACGCCGTCAAGGCGAAGGAAGCTTTCCTGGCTGCTCAGCCCGAGCTTGCCCGCGCCGCCAGCAAGGGCGTGCTGCACGCCAACACGGCCTCGCGCAAGGTCTCGCGTCTGGCCGCTCGTGTGAAGGCGCTTTCGGTCACCGCGACCGCGTAATCTTCCATTAACGACCTCCTCGTTATGATTAGCCCGGTAATTTTACCGGGCTTTTTCGATTCCGCCGATCAGCCCCCGTATGGTTAACCTCACGACTGTTTCGTGTCAGCGCCATGACAGGAAAAAGCGTTTAAAAACAAAGACTTGCGCTAGGATGCTTCTGCATTGCGCGACTCTGCCCCACGCTTCCGGGACCAGGGGGGAGTCAAGAAGATTTTTATTTTTTTTCTTTCCATGCGTGTCAAAATAGCCCGAACGGGGAATCTCCTTGATTCAAAAGCGATTCTTTTTTGACGCTGGTGTGACGCCCGAAAGGGGCGGGCGGAGTCAATGGCCGCTTCTTAATTTTGCGTAAAATTCATCGTTGATATTGCCTTTTGATCCTGCCTAAATGGCTTCCAACAGAGGGCGCGGACATCACCTGCAGAGGCTCGGTCTTAACTGCCACGTCGGCAGGGCGATAAGTTTGCGCCATTTGTTACGGAGCCTAGCGCTTCCGTTTTTTCAAGCACTCGACGGATTTGGGCCGTAACGTGGCTGTTACGGGCAGGGATGTTTTGTGCCTTCAGCGGCCACACGTTTAAGGCGAGGCCGCCGGAGAAGGTTAAAGTAATATTGCGTTCGGGCTGTCGGCCGAAAACGAGGATCGACCGCCAGCCTGGCACGGAACGCCGATGAAGGTGCTGCATGAATGCGGTCCCTGGAACGGAATTTTGTGCCGGTCCCTTCGGGGGCAGTGTTTGAGTGAACCGGCAGGTGAGCGGCTCATGAGGATCCGTCAGCCCGCCAAAGCGGGGAATGATCGGGCGGCTATTTTAGCGGAGGCCGCCCGGTGGAATTGAAAGGCGGCATTATGCAGATGAATACGATGACGACGGGCGGGCTCGACAATGGGGATGTGGCACCGCAGGCGTTTGGCTCCATTCGCCTGGAAATGGGAGAAGCAAAGGCGGAAATGAAGCACAGCATCTTGTTTGAGCGTGTCAGCGCGCGCTTGAAGGCCCAGGTCGGTCCTGACGTCTATGCCAGCTGGTTCGCCAGGCTGAAGCTGCATTCGGTATCGAAGAGCGTGGTTCGCCTTTCGGTTCCCACGACCTTCCTGAAGTCGTGGATCAACAATCGTTATCTCGATCTCATCACCGGTCTGTTCCAGGCCGAGGATCCGGAAATTCTGAAGATCGAAGTCCTGGTGCGCACGGCAACGCGCAGCGGCGCCAAGGCGCTCGACGAGGCGGCTCAGCCCGAGCCGGTCGTTGCTCCCCAGGCGCGCCGTCCCGCAAGCGCCCAGCCGGCCGGTCAGGCCGTCCAGCAGGCGGTTTCGGCTGTTGCTGCGGCAAGGCCCGCAAGCTTCGGTTCGCCGCTCTTCGGTTCGCCGCTCGATAGCCGCTTCACCTTCGACACCTTCGTCGAAGGCAGCTCGAACCGTGTCGCGCTTGCGGCGGCGAAGACGATCGCCGAAGCCGGTTCCGGCGCTGTGCGTTTCAATCCGCTCTTCATCCATTCGACGGTCGGCCTCGGCAAGACCCATCTGTTGCAGGCGGTCGCCAATGCCGCGGTGCAGAACCCCAGGGCTCTGCGCGTCGTTTATCTCACCGCCGAATATTTCATGTGGCGCTTCGCCACAGCGATCCGCGACAATGATGCGCTGACGCTGAAGGATTCGCTGCGCAACATCGATCTGTTGATCATCGACGACATGCAGTTCCTGCAGGGTAAGATGATCCAGCATGAATTCTGCCATCTGCTCAACATGCTGCTCGACAGCGCCAAGCAGGTCGTCGTCGCCGCCGACCGCGCGCCCTGGGAACTGGAGTCGCTCGATCCCCGCGTCCGCTCGCGTCTGCAAGGCGGTGTTGCGATCGAATTCGACGCGCCGGATTACGAGATGCGTCTCGAAATCCTCAAGCGTCGCCTTGCCGCAGCCCGGCTCGAAGATCCGTCGCTCGAAATTCCGGCCGAACTGCTCCAGCATGTCGCCCGCAACGTCACGGCCAGCGGCCGCGAACTCGAAGGCGCCTTCAACCAGCTGGTCTTCCGCCGCTCCTTCGAGCCGAACCTGTCGATCGAGCGCGTCGACGAACTCCTCGCCCATCTGGTCGGCTCCGGCGAGCCCCGCCGGGTGCGCATCGAGGACATCCAGCGCATCGTCGCCAGGCACTACAACGTCTCGCGCCAGGAACTGGTCTCGAACCGCCGCACCCGCGTCATCGTCAAGCCGCGCCAGATCGCCATGTATCTGTCGAAAACGCTGACGCCGCGCTCCTTCCCGGAGATCGGCCGCCGTTTCGGCGGGCGCGATCACACGACCGTGCTGCATGCCGTGCGCAAGATCGAGGAGCTGATTTCGGGAGACACCAAGCTTTCGCACGAAGTCGAGCTTCTGAAGCGGTTGATCAACGAATAATCGACGGTTTTCTTGAGGATTGGGCGGCCGGAAGCGATTCCGGCCGTTTTCCTTTATAAGCTTTTTATTCTATACCTCCGGCGCATCCCGTGCATGTCGCCCAAAGCACAGCGGTTTTGGGGAACGGCCTGCATGAAGATAGAGACTGAAGCGTCAAAACGGCGCGTGGGAGGAAATCAATGAGTTTCGAAAAGATCGCCGTTCTCGGCCTGGGCAAGGTCGGACGGCTGGCGGCGACGCTGTTGCATGAAGGCGGCTTCGAGGTGATCGGCGTCGATGCGCAATTGCCGCTGAGCGACGTCCCGTTCAAATGCCGCACCGGCGATATTTCCGATCCCGAAGTGATCGGCGAACTGCTCTCCAGTGTCGAGGCGGTGCTCTCCTGCCTGCCCTATCATTTGAACATCGAATTGGCGCGCGCCGCCCATCTCGCCGGCATTCACTATTTCGACCTGACGGAAGACGTTCCGACAACCAATTTCATCATCGAACTGTCAAAGACCGCCCGCGGCCTGATGGCGCCGCAATGCGGTCTGGCACCGGGTTTCGTCGGCATCGTCGGCGCCAGCCTTGCCGACGGATTCGATCGCTGCCGTTCGATCCGCATGCGCGTCGGCGCCTTGCCGCAGCATCCCACGGGACTGCTCGGCTACGCCTTCAACTGGTCGCCCGAGGGCGTCGTCAACGAATATCTGAACGATTGCGAGGTCATCGAGGGCGGCGTGCGCAAGCTGGTCTCGCCGATGGAATGGCACGAGACCGTCTATGTCGGCGGCGTCAAGCTCGAGGCCTTCACGACCTCGGGCGGTCTCGGCACCATGTGCGACACCATGCTCGGCAAGATCGACAATCTCGACTACAAGACGATGCGTTATCCCGGCCATATGGAACTGATGAATTTCTTCTTCCACGAGCTGTTGATGCGCGACAAGCGCAAGCTTGCCGGCGAGATCCTGACCAACGCCAAGCCGCCTGTCGAAGACGACGTCGTCTATGTCCATGTCGCTGCCGAGGGGACCGAGAACGGCAGCCTGCGCCGCAAGGAGTTCGTGCGCGCCTATTATCCGATCGAGATTGCCGGCGCGCGCCGCACGGCGATCGCCTGGACGACGTCGGCCTCGGTCGTTGCCGTCATCGAGATGGTCCGCGACGGCCTGCTGCCGGCGACCGGTTTCCTGCACCAGGAGCATATTCCGCTGGAGATGTTCTTGAAGACGCCGACCGGCAGCCTGTTCAAATCAGGCGCCACCAGCCACGGCTGAGACATGCTTTCGGCGCGGATAGCGACATCGCTGCCGCGCCGGGATCAACCCGCTGCCTATATGTCAGCAGGCGAGATCGGCGACGACGGAATCGAGGATCAGCATGCCGGATGGCGTGCAGCGCAGGCGTGAATTGCCGATCCGCTCGATGAATTTGTGTTCGAGCAGGAACTCCTCGCGTTTCGGGTCGAGCTCGCGGCCCGAAAGCTGCTGCCAGCGGGCAAGGTCGACGCCCTCCCGGAGCCGCAATCCCATCAGCAGCAGCTCGTCGGACTGTTCCTCATAGCCGAGCCGCTCCTCGTCAAGAATGCCGTGACCGTCGCGCTCGACCATGTCGAGCCAGGCTTCCGGCTTGCGCTCGGTGGCCGTTGCGATCTTTTCGGGGCCGCGCGTCAGCCTTCCATGGGCGCCGGGGCCGATGCCGGCATAATCGCCGTAACGCCAATAGGTCAGGTTATGCCGGCTTTCGGCACCCGGCCGGGCATGGTTGGAGACCTCATAGGCCGGCATGCCTTCGCGCGCGGTGATCTCCTGCGTCGCTTCGTAGAGCACAGCCGATTGCTCGCCGTCTGGGACGATCAATTTGCCCGCCTTGTGCAGGCCGTAGAAGGGCGTGCCTTCCTCGATGGTCAGTTGATAGAGGGAGAGGTGGTCGACCGCATAGGAGATCGCTTGCCTCAGCTCGCTTTCCCACTGTTCGACCGTCTGCTCCTGCCGGGCGTAGATCAGGTCGAAGGACATGCGCGGGAAAATGTCGCGCGCCAGCCGGATCGCCTTCAGCGCGTCGGCGACATCATGCAGCCGGCCGAGGAATTTCAGATCCCGATCATTCAGCGCCTGCACGCCGAGCGAGACACGATTGACGCCGGCCGCCCGGTAGCCGCGGAAGCGGTCGGCCTCGACGCTCGAAGGATTGGCTTCCATGGTGATCTCGATGCCATCGGGCACATGCCAGTGCCGGGCAATGCCGTCGAGAATGGCCGAGACCGTTTCCGGTTTCATCAGCGAGGGTGTGCCACCGCCGAGGAAGATGCTGGTGACGGTCTTCGGCCCGCTCATGGCCCGGACCGTCGCCATCTCCTTCAGGAAGGCTGATGTAAAGCGCTCCTGATCCACGGGCTGGTGGCGCACATGGCTGTTGAAGTCGCAATAGGGACACTTCGCCGCGCAGAAGGGCCAATGGACATAGACGCCGAAGCCGGGCTCGCCGGTATCGGGCAGCAGCGTCGCATCGCGCGAGGAGCCTGGCGTGTCAAAATTGTCCACGTGGTGACCTTATGCCTCCAGGCAGGTTTCGACAAAGAGTTTGAATGCGCGGGCCCGGTGCGACAGCGCCTGCGGCTTGCCGACGTTCCAGCCGTGTTTTTCCTCGCCGCTCATTTCCCCGAAGGTGACGCCATAACCCTCGGGCTGGAAGACTGGATCGTAGCCGAAGCCCTGTGTGCCGCGCGGCGGCCAGACGACGTTGCCTTCCACCTCGCCGCGGAAGAGCTCGGTATGCCCATCCGGCCAGGCGAGGCAGAGCACGCTGACGAAACGCGCCCTGCGCTGCTCCGGCGCCGTCGCACCGGCATCCTGCAGCGCCTTTTCCACCTTGGCCATCGCCATGTCGAAATCACGCGTGCCGTCTGAGGTCTCCGCCCAATTGGCGGTGTAGACACCGGGATCGCCGCCGAGTGCGTCGACCACCAGCCCGGAATCGTCGGAAAGCGCCGGCATGCCTGAGGCATTGGCCGAAGCGACGGCCTTGATCGTCGCATTCTCCTCGAAGCTGGTGCCGGTTTCATCCGGTTCGACGAAGTTCAGCTCGGAGGCCGATTTGGCGGTGAAGCCGAGCGGCCCGATCAATTCCTGGATCTCGCGGATCTTGCCGGCATTATGGCTGGCGACGACGATGGTCTTCGTTTCAAGCTTGCGCATTCAGATATCCTGTTCGATGCCCCAGATTTTAGCCTCTGCGCATTCCAGGCTGTTACCGGCCGGATCGCGGAAATAGATCGAGCGGCCGCCGTTTGGCCAATGCACCTCGGATTCGATCGCCACGTCAGCCGCTTTCAGCCGTTCGGCCATCGCATCGATATTGCGGCCGGACACCCGGAAGCAGGCATGACCCTCGCCGGTCGTGCCGTGCGGCGGCACCTGCAGGGATCCAGGCGCCGGCGGCTTCACCGTTTCCTCTGGATTGAAGATCAGCAGCACGCCAGGCCCGCAGCGGAAGAAGACATGCCGGTTGCCGGCGCGGGCGATCTTTTCAAGTCCGAGAACGTCTTCGTAGAAGACCTCCGCCCGGTCGAGATCCCGCGCGTAGAGCGCCGTTTCCAACATGCCTTCCAGCATGGAGTTCATCCCGTGATGGCCTGCTTCTGCAGGGCGACGAGTTCGCCGATGCCGTTCCTGGCAAGCCCCATCAGCGAGGTGAATTCCTCTTCGGTAAACGGTGTGCCTTCGGCCGTGCCCTGGATCTCGACGATCCCGCCAGCGCCCGTCATGACGAAGTTGGCATCGGTCTCGGCTGAGGAATCCTCGAGATAATCGAGGTCGATCACCGGCTGGCTGGCGAAAACGCCGCAGGAGATGGCGGCGACATGATCCTTCAGGACCCGGTCGACCTTGATCATGTTGCGGCTTTCCATCCATTTCAGGCAGTCGTAAAGCGCGATCCAGCCGCCGGTGATCGAGGCTGTCCGCGTGCCGCCATCGGCTTGGATGACGTCGCAATCGAGCGTGATTTGCCGCTCGCCGAGCGCCTGCAGATCGACGACGGCGCGAAGCGACCGGCCGATCAGCCGCTGGATTTCCTGGGTGCGGCCGCCCTGCTTGCCGGCGGCGGCCTCGCGCTTCATGCGCTCGCCGGTTGCCCGCGGCAGCATGCCGTATTCGGCCGTGACCCAGCCCTTGCCGGTATTGCGCAGCCATGGCGGCGTCTTTTCTTCGAGGCTGGCGGTGCAGAGCACATGCGTGTCGCCGAACTTGACCAGGCAGGAGCCTTCCGCATGCTTGGAAAAATTGCGCTCGAACGTGACCTTACGCATCTGGTCGATTTTTCTGCCTGAAGGCCGCATACTTATCTCCTGGGGTTTGTTGACCGCTTCTACGATTGGCGGCGCCTATTTGCAAATTCCCTTTTGCCACGGGTGCGAGTTTGACTTACTTTTCGGGAAGTATCATCAGCGCGGGTTCGTAAGCTTCATGGGCATCAGGTCGACGTCGGTTTCGGATGCCGTTGCGGCGCTGGACGAGCGCTCCAGGGAAATTTTTCGCCGCATCGTCGAAGGCTATCTGGAGAGCGGCGAGCCGCTCGGCTCGCGCAATCTGTCCCGCCTGTTGCCGATGTCGCTGTCGCCGGCCTCGGTGCGCAACGTCATGAGCGATCTCGAAGATCTCGGCCTGATCTATTCGCCGCATATCAGCGCCGGCCGGCTGCCCACCCAGATCGGCTTGCGCTTTTTCGTCGATGCCTTCATGCAGGTCGGCGACCTCTCGGCCGAGGATCGCGCCAATATCGATCGGCAGGTGCGGGCCGAAAGCGGCGGCAATCCTCTGGAATCGATGATGAACGAGGCAAGCCGCATGCTGTCCGGCATTTCGCGCGGCGCCGGCCTCGTCATCACCTCGAAAAGCGATCCGGTGCTCAAACATGTCGAGTTCATCCGGCTCGAACCGACCAAGGCGCTGGCCGTGCTCGTCGGCGATCACGATCAGGTGGAAAACCGCATCATCGAGCTGCCGGCGGGCGTCACCTCCTCGCAGTTGACGGAGGCGGCCAATTTTCTCAATGCCCATATGTCCGGCCAGACGCTGCCGGAGCTGCGCAAACAATTGAGCCAGCTGAAGGATAATGTCCGTCACGAACTCGATGCCCTGTCGCGTGATCTCGTCGAGCGCGGCATCGCCGTCTGGGCCGGCAGCCCGGACGAGGGAAAGCCCACGCAGCTGATCATCCGCGGCCGCGCCAACCTGCTCGAAGGCCTCGCCGGCGCCGAGGATCTCGACCGGCTGCGTCTGCTGTTCGACGATCTCGAAAAGAAGGACAGTCTGATCGAGATCCTCAATCTCGCCGAAAGCGGTTCGGGCGTGCGCATCTTCATCGGTTCGGAAAACAAGCTCTTCTCGCTGTCCGGCTCGTCGCTGATCGTCGCGCCCTATCGTGACGATGACGACCGCATCGTCGGCGCCGTCGGCGTCATCGGCCCGACGCGGCTCAACTATTCCCGCATCGTGCCGATGGTGGATTACACCGCCCAGCTGGTCTCCCGGCTTTCGCGCAATCCGCATTGATGCCGCAGCCCCTTTGCGCGTCTGAAAGGCGGGCGGCGCTATAAGGCGCGCGGAATTTTCGCTTCTTTGTCACGCAGACTTGATTTTTTTCGGTCAAACCTCGATATCGGGCGCATCTGAAGACACCAACCGGAGACCGTCATGACCGATGACACGACGAAAAACGGACCTGACGCAACTGCGGCCGATGCCGCAGCCGACGCTGCCGCCTACGTCGAGAACGATACTGCGCAGCAAGAGGCCCCCCAGCCGGACCCGCTCGAGCTCCTGAAAGCCGAAAACGGCGAGTTGCGCGACCGCTATCTGCGCCTTGCTGCCGAAATGGACAATCTGCGCCGGCGCACCGAGCGCGAGGTGAAGGATGCCAAGTCCTATTCCGTCGCGGGTTTCGCGCGCGACATGCTCGCCGTCTCGGATAATCTGCGCCGCGCGCTCGATGCCATCTCTCCGGAGACCAAGGCCGCGGCCGATGCCGGCCTCAGCACGCTGATCGAGGGTGTCGAAATGACCGAGCGCGCCATGCTGTCGGCGCTGGAGCGCCACGGCGTCCGCAAGCTGGAGCCGGTCGGCCAGAAGTTCGACCCGAATTTCCATCAGGCAATGTTCGAAGTGCCGAACCCTGATGTGCCGAACAACACGGTCGTCCAGGTCGTGCAGGCCGGTTTCACCATCGGCGAGCGCGTGCTGCGCCCGGCCATGGTCGGTGTCGCCAAGGGCGGCCCGAAGCCGGCCGAAGCCGAAACCAATTCCGTCTTCGACGAAAAAGACGCCTGAAATCCTTCCCTTCTCCGTCGAGGAGAAGGGAAGGCCAAAAAATCAGATGCGGGCGAAGCGTTCGATCAGCAGATCGAAGAAGCCGTCCGCATCGACATGGCGCATGACTTTCGCATTGCGCTTGCGCTCGGTGACATGCCACCAGTCGACGACGGTCATGCCGACCGTCAGTTCGGAGCGCACCTCGATCTCGACATTGCAGTCCCGGCCGGTGAAAAGCTCCGGCTTCAGCAGATAGGCGATAACTGTGGGGTCGTGCAGCGGCCCGCCGTCGGAGCCGTATTTCTCGATGTCGAAGCGTTCGAAGAATTCCAGCATCTCGACCATCGCCTTAACAGGCGCCGTGCCAATCTCGGCCATCCGCTTCACCCGGTCCTTGCGGGTCAGCAACTGGTGCGTCACGTCAAGCGGCATCATCACGATCGGCACGCCTGAGCGCAAGACGATATCGGCTGCCTCGGGATCGACATAGATGTTGAACTCGGCCGCCGGCGTGATGTTGCCGCCCTCGAAGAAGCCGCCGCCCATCATCACCAGCTCGCGGATGCGGGGGACGATGTCGGGCGCCTTCTGCAAGGCCAGGCCGATATTGGTGAGCGGCCCGAGCGTGCAGAGCGTCACCGTGCCTGCCTCCTCGCGGCGCAGCGTCTCGATGATGAAATCGACGGAATGGCCTGTTTGCAGCGCCATCGTCGGCTCGCTGAGATCAGGGCCGTCGAGGCCGGTCTTGCCGTGCACATGTTCGGCGGTCACCAGCTTGCGGGCGATCGGCGCGTCGGCGCCGGCGAAAACCTTGGTCTCCGTCCGGCCGCAGAGCTCGCAGACGATGCGCGCATTGCGACTGGTCAGCGAAAGCGGCACGTTGCCGGCGACGGTGGTGATCCCCAGCACATCAAGCTCATCGGGGCTGCCGAAGGCCAGCATGATGGCGGCCGCGTCGTCCTGGCCGGGGTCGGTGTCGATGATGATCTTTCTTGCGCTTGCCATTCCGATCGTTCCATCCTCACGGGGGTGCCCGCTGTCTCAGCATGCACCAATTTCTTCATGTCTCGTCACAAATCAGCACAGTGCGTGCGGGCACGTTTTGATGCGAGGCAGCCGGCGCTTTGTCAAGCAACAGCCGCCGACAGCGCTTTAAAATTGAGAAGGGGCCGACACGTCGCGCCGCGCCTTGCAGCGCCGGGCTGCTCTCCCCATATTAGCGGCATCCGGATGCTGCGTTTGAGGTCCGGGATGGTCGCTTGCATCAAGGACTTGAAAAGAGATGAGCCGCATTACCCCTTTCGCCAGCCCGCTGCTTCTGGGCTTCGATGCCATGGAAAAGACGCTGGAGCGCATTTCCAAGGCGAGCGACGGATATCCGCCCTATAATATCGAACGCATCGGCGCTGACAGCGGCGCGCCGGAACGTCTGCGCATCACTCTTGCCGTGGCCGGTTTCAGCGAGGAGGAACTCGATGTCTCCATTGAGGAGAACCAGCTTCTGATCCGCGGCAGGCAGGTGGAGCAGGGTGAGCGCGACTATCTCTATCGCGGCATCGCCGCCCGCCAGTTCCAGCGCACCTTCGTTCTTGCCGATGGCATGCAGGTGCTCGGAGCCGGTCTGAAGAACGGTCTGCTCTCCGTCGATCTAATTCGTCCGGAGCCCGCTCGCATGGTCAAGAAAATTAACATTTCGGTCTCACAGTAGCACAACGGTTTGTCGAACCGTTGGTCCCTTCTCCCGGAGGAACAGGAATGTTGATGAAAGAAGCCACGTCTCACTTGACCAAATCCGAGCTTGCCCACATCGGCAACGGCGAGGTCGCCTATATCAGAAAGATGCGCACCGAAGAGGTCGCCAAGTGTTTTCCAGAGGCGCCGGATATCGATCCGAACGTCGATCTCTGGGCACTTTTCGGCGCCGACGGCACGCCGATCCTCTTGACGGACAACCGCTCCAGCACCTTTTTCAAGGCTGCCGAGGACGAACTGAAGACGGTCAGCCTGCACTGACCGTCAACGACCGCTCTTGCGTTTCACCGTGATGCCGGTGCGCGGGCCATTTGATCCGATTTCGCCGCGGTTTGCTGGTGTCGCGATATATGCGCGTCGCCGCTCAGGCTTCAGCGTCGATATCCATCCGGCGGGTCGCGAGAGGGAACATAGGTCAACCTGATCACATCCTCGTCGATCCGATCAGTGGTCACAAGGCGGAGCGGCGCCCGGGGCCTGGCGAAATATGGCTTGCCGTGACCGAGCACGACAGGGTGCAGGTAGATTTGATACTCGTCGATCAAGCCAAGTTCGGTGAGGCTTTGCGCCAGGTCCGGGCCGGCAACTTCGATCTCCCCGTCGCGTTCGCCCTTCAGCTTGCGGATCGCGCCCTCAAGATCTTCCCCAACAAGCATGGCGTTGGGACCGACGGACTTCAAAGAGCGCGAGACGACCCATTTCGGCTGGTTCCGCCATGCTGCCGCGAAGGCCTGTCGCTCTGCGTCCCATTCGGGATGATCGTCGTCCCAGTAACGCATGACCTCATACATTCGCCGGCCATATACGCTGCCCGCTTGCCGCTCAGCCGCCTCGATGAAGTGGCGGAAGAGCGTCGGGCTTGGCCCAAACGCCATATGATCGACGTAGCCATCCAGGGACTGGTTCATTCCGAACACGAGCTTAGCCATCTCAGCTTCCTTTCGTGAATGGCACATCCGCGCGGGTCTAATTGTGTTGTGCAATCGGTTACAGCATAGATCGACTGATTTTATATCGCAATCGGTTTTTGGGGCGTGCGTGAACGCCCCGTGCTCAGGCTGCCCAATCCTCACTCTCAAGGCGCTGGGGGAGCGCTGGAGACTGCGTCTGCACCGACTTGGCCCCAGGGGGGACTCAGATCTTCCGGAATGTCAGATAGGCCGAAGAGCGGCCCTCGCGCCGGGCCTTGGCCTCGTAACGCGTGCTCGGCCAGCCCTGATAAGGGGTGAGCCAATCCGCTGCATTGTCGGCCATCCAGTCGAAGCCGCCATGGTCGCGGCATTTGAGCAGCGTCCAGTTCACATAAGTGTCGATATCGGAGGCGAAGCAGAACAGGCCGCCGGGCTTCAGCACGCGATGAAAGCGGTCGAGGTTGGTTTTCGAGACGAAGCGGCGCTTCCAGTGTTTCCGCTTCGGCCAGGGGTCGGGATAGAGCAGGTCGATCTGATCGAGTGAAGCGTCCGGCAACCAGTCGAGCAGCTGCGTCGCGTCGTCATTATAGACGCGGATATTGGAGGCGCCGGTCTCGCCGATGCGCGACAGCAGCTTCTGCATGGAATTGACGAAGGGTTCGACACCGATGAAGCCGGTCGACGGCGTTTCCAGCGCGCGGTGAATCAGGTGCTCGCCGCCGCCGAAACCGATCTCCAGCCGCAATCTCTCGATTGGAACCGGAAAGAGGGAGGTCAGCGGCTCCGGGGGAGCCGCCGAGAGATCGATCAGGAATGCCGGCAGCAGACTGTTCAGCGTCTCGGCCTGCTGTTCGCGCAGGGCCTTGCCCTTGCGGCGACCGAAAAAGGCTTCGGTCGCCCGGCCGCGGCGTTCCATATCCGTCATGCTTTATCTCAGGCCTTCAGGCTTTCCTTGAGCGCCTTCACGAGGTCGGTGCGCTCCCAGGAGAACGAGCCGTCGCGGCCGGCCTTGCGGCCGAAATGGCCGTAGGCCGAGGTCTTGGCATAGATCGGCTTGTTGAGGTCGAGGTGGCGGCGGATGCCGGTCGGCGAAAGGTCCATGTTCTTGCGGATAGCCGCTTCGATCTGATCCTCGGTGACCTTGCCGGTGCCGTGCAGGTCGACATAGATCGACAGCGGCTGGGCGACGCCGATCGCGTAGGAGATCTGGATCGTGCAGCGGTCGGCAAGACCGGCGGCAACGACGTTCTTGGCAAGGTAGCGGGCGGCATAGGCGGCCGAACGGTCGACCTTCGTCGTGTCCTTGCCGGAGAATGCGCCGCCGCCGTGCGGAGCGGCACCGCCGTAGGTGTCGACGATGATCTTGCGGCCGGTGAGGCCCGCATCGCCGTCCGGTCCGCCGATGACGAACTTGCCGGTCGGGTTGATGTACCACTTGCAATCGTCAGCAATCTTCAGTTCACCCAGCGCTTCGCGGATATAAGGCTCGACGACGGCGCGAACCTTGTTCGAATCCCAGCTCTCGTCGAGATGCTGGGTCGACAGCACGATCGAGGTCGCTTCCGACGGCTTGCCGTCGACGTAACGCACGGTCACCTGGCTCTTGGCGTCGGGGCCGAGCTTGGCGACTTCGCCGTCACCCTTCTTGCGGGCGACTGCGAGCAGCTGCAGGATCTTGTGGGAGTAGTAGATCGGGGCCGGCATCAGGTCCGGCGTTTCCTTGCAGGCGTAACCGAACATGATGCCCTGGTCGCCGGCGCCCTCGTCACCCTGCTGGTCGGCGGCGCTGTCTACGCCCTGGGCGATGTCGGCCGACTGCGAGTGCAGCAGCACGTCGATCTTGGCCTTTTTCCAGTGGAAGCCGTCCTGCTCGTAGCCGATATCCTTGATGGCGCGCCGCGCCGCGGCCTTGAACTTCGACGGATTGATGACGTCCTTGCCGTCCTTGTCCTTCTTCATCAGGCTCGGCGGCAGGCGGACTTCGCCGGCGATGACGACGCGGTTGGTCGTCGCCAGCGTTTCGCAGGCAATGCGCACGCCCCATGGATTGACGCCGGTTTTGGCCGCTTCGCGGTAGACCAGATCGACGATCTCGTCGGAGATGCGGTCACAGACCTTGTCCGGATGACCTTCGGCAACAGATTCGCTGGTAAAGAGATAATTCGCGCGCATTCCGGGATTCCCCTCAAAGAACAAAAGCTAGCTAGTAGGTACTCAGTTCGAGGCCCGATGACAAGCGCAGAAGGACATAAATATATCTTTATATCCGCGGCAAAGTGACAAATTTTGCCCTAAAAACGCAGAAAAGGCGGCCTTTCGACCGCCTTTCGATTTCTGCGAGGGGGTGGCTCAGTCGGCGTCGGCCTCAGCGGCCAGCGCCTTCACCAGCTCCACGACCTTGCGGCGAACCTTGGGATCGGAAATCTTGACGAAGGCGCGGTTGAGCTGCAGGCCTTCCGAGGAGGAGAGGAAATCGACGACGTAATTCGAGCTGGAGGCTTCGGCCATGCCGCCGACGGAGCCGGTATGTTCGCCGGGCGCGTCCTCGAAGAAAAAGGAAACCGGAACATTGAGGATGTTCGAGATATTCTGCAGGCGGCTTGCGCCGACGCGGTTGGTGCCCTTTTCGTATTTCTGAATCTGCTGGAAGGTGATGCCGAGGCTTTCACCGAGTTTCTCCTGGCTCATGCCAAGCATTGTTCGGCGAAGGCGAATACGGCTGCCAACGTGGATGTCGATCGGGTTAGGCTTCTTTTTATTTTCAATCATGGTCGTGCCCTAGCTAAGAATTTCAATCTGTTTCTAACCGGCATGCCCCTGATCCATCCCAAACGCCACGTTGCAAGCGGTGAGAATCCCCCTGTCAACAAACGCTCAGAACGCCGATTGTCATCACTATGCAATTTTAGGGGTTTTTGGTCAATTCAACCCGGAAATAAAACCTCTACGAGAAATTAGCGCAATCAAAATGAGCAGCGCCTCGGTCAACCAGAAGTATGTTTGCCGGGGGATTGTCGTTCCAAGCTCTCCGCCAAACCTATCGACAGTTGCATCGATGAAACCGGTTTCCTGAAGATCGAGGCCTGCGACAATTTCCCCATGCGCATTCACCAGCGCCGAAATACCGCTATTGGCGTCGCGAATCAGCGGCAGCCCGGTTTCGACAGCCCGGACCCGCGCCTGCTGGAAGTGCTGATAGGGTCCGGGCGTCGCCCCGAACCAGGCATCATTGGTGATATTGAGGATCGCATTGGCGTCTTTAATGCCGCCGGTCATCTCGTCGGGGAAGATGATCTCGTAGCAGATCAGCGGATAGAGGTTGAGCCCGCCGGGCAGCGCCAGCAGGTGCCGGCTTGCCGCCGCCGAAAACCCGCCCGGCATCTCGACGACGTTCTGGATACCGAATTCGTTGAGCACGTCCTCGAAGGGCAGGTATTCGCCGAAAGGCACCAGATGCACCTTGTCGGAGGCAGCGATGATCTGACCGCGGCCGTCGATCACATAGATGGAATTGTAGTAGCGCACAGGCGTGCCGGGTCCCATCTCCTCGGCGCGCACGGCGCCGGCGATCAGGATCTGGTTGTCGTCGAGCGTATCGGCGATCCGCGTCAGCGCATCCTGATTGTCGGTCAGGATGAAGGGGATCGAGGTTTCCGGCCAGACGATGATATCGGGCTTGCGTCCGCCATTCCTGGGCGATTCGGCCGACAGCTTCAGATGCGTCTCGAAGATCGCATTGCGGTCCGCGTCGTTGTCCATCTTCGCCGCCTGGTCGATATCAGGCTGCACCAGCCGCACCACCGGCCGCTTGTCCTCGGGCAAGGCTTCCGGCCGCGGCGCGAGGTAGAGGGCATATGCGCCATAACCGAGATGGGCGGCAAACAGCGCCACGGCGAGCGCGATGCCCACCCGCGCACCTTGCCGCGTGCCGGCAAGGGCAGGCGCAGAAAAGATGAAGACGGCAAGTGTCGTCACCCCCATCGCCCCGATCACATGCGCCGACTGCATCATCAGCGGAACGGGCATCATGCCGTAGCCGATGGCGTTCCAGGGAAAGCCGGTCAGGATGACGCTGCGCAGCCATTCCATCAGCCCGAAGCCGGCTGCAAGTGCGGCGATCCGCCCCATGCCGTCGGACCAGAAGATCCGCGCGAGAGCGGCCGCCAGCCCGTAGAAAATCGCCAGACAGGCCGGCAGCCCGAGAATGGCTAAGGGCAGCGCCCAGGCGAATTCCTCCTGATCGACGAGCAGCGCATGGCCGAGCCACCAGAGGCCGGCGACGAAATAGCCGAAGCCGAACAGCCAGCCGGTGGTAAATGCCGGCCACAGCCTGCCGATCAGGCCGCTTTCAGGCGAAGCCGCCGCCCCGTCGATCAGCCAGACGAGCAGCGTGAAGGAAAGAAACATTGCCGCGAAAAAGCCGAAGGGCGGCAGCGCCAACACGGCGAAGGCCCCGGCGGCGACGGCCAGCAGCGACCGTTTGAACCCCCAGACGAGGATAACCCTGTCCGCAAGCCGCTCCATGCACACTCCCATCAAACCGCGAATCAACCCGTTCGCAGTCTTTCAAAAAAGCGGCGCTTTGTCCTGTTGCCGCATCGGCCCGCAAATCGGAATCGATTTCGGAAAGCACGATGCGTAATTTCCAAGTGTTACAGCGCCCTTTGCGCGTCCAAAGACGCGCGGCGCTGTAATGCATGCCATCCGGACCTGTGCGGCGGTTCCGGGAGAACGACATGCATGAAACCAAACAACTTTAGTTGGCGGTCGATTCCGCCGGCCGGTCGTCGCCGGCGTCGGAGCCGGGAGCGATGTCGCCATCCGCCTTGGCGCGGCGGCGCATCGCATGGCGCTTGCGGGTGATGCGCAGCCGCTTGATGCGGCGCGGGTCGGCGTCGAGAATGTGGAATTCGAAGCCGGGCAGCGCCTGGACGACCTCGCCGCGCACCGGGATGCGGCCGAGTGCGGAGAAGATCAGGCCGCCCAGCGTATCGACCTCGTCGACTTGCTCGCTGATGTCGAAATCCGGTCCGATCGCTTGGGCGATCTCTTCCAGCTCGACGCGGGCGTCGGCGACGAACATATCCTCGGCGACACGCTTGAACATCACCTCTTCGTCGTCATGTTCGTCGTCGATGTCGCCGACCACCATTTCGACGATGTCCTCATGCGAGGCGAGCCCGTCGGTGCCGCCATATTCGTCGATGACAAGCGCCATCTGCGTGCGGTTCACCTGCATGCGGCGCAAAAGGTCGGAGGCCAGCATCGACGGCGGCACGAACAGGATCTTGCGGATGATGCCGGCCTCGGCCAGGGTCTTCTGCAGGTCGACACGGGCGAGATCGAAATTCGGCTTGGCCGACCGCGTCGGCTTCTGGATGTTCTCGGGCGCCACCTCGATCGCCGGCAGGGCGGCAGTCGGTTTCGCCGGGCCGCGGCGCTTGTTGCGCGCCTGCTTGGCGACATAGGAGAGCAGATCGCGGATATGCACCATGCCGCGCGGATCGTCGAGGGTATCGGCATAGACGGGCATGCGCGAGCGGCCGGATTCCTCGAAGAGGATCATCAACTCGCCGATGGTGATGTTCTGGTCGACCGCCTCGATATCGGCGCGCGGCACCATCACGTCGGCGACGCGCACCTCGCGAAAGCGCAGGATGTTGTTGAGCATCGCCCGTTCGTCAGGCGAAAAGGCGTCGTCGCCGGCCGCATCGGTCATCAGCGCGTCGGCAAGATCCTCGCGCAGCCGTGAGCCCTGCTGCGGGCGAAGGATGCGCGCGGCGCGCGACCAGAAGGATTGGGATCGGCCGGATGGCCGACTACTACTGCCCGCCTCGTCCGAAGAGGAGGATGGCTCGGAGTCCTTGGCGTCTGCCGCCGGCTTCGTCGTAAAGTCGCTCATGGTTCCATTTTAAGGTCTTGACCCTCGTAGGGATCAGATAGGCCGAGCTGCGCCAAAATGCGAGTCTCCAGCCCCTCCATAATTTCGGCTTCGGCATTATTCATATGGTCGTAGCCGAGAAGATGCAAGAAACCGTGCACCAGAAGATGGGTCAGGTGGTCGTCGAAACTCTTTTCAAACTCCTGCGCTTCCCGCTCCACCGTCTCCCGGGCGATGATGATGTCGCCGAGCATCGGACCGGGCATTTTGCCGGGCTGGACCGGAAAGGCAGGAAAGGAGAGCACGTTGGTCGCCTTGTCCTTGCCGCGCCATTCGGCGTTGATGTCCTGGATCGAGGCGTCGTCGGTGAAGACCAGCGAAACCTCGGGAGGCATCGTCGGGAAGGGCTGCTTCTCGCTGTCTCTGACATAGACCACTGCGGCGCCGAGCACACGTTCGCAAAAGGACAGCAGCGTCTCCTCGCCCGGCCAGCCGATGTCTTCGACGCTGATCTGGATGTCGAGTTCGGCCATCAGTCCTGCCGGCTGACTTCGGCTTCGACGGCATAGGTGGAATCATAGGCCCTGACGATGCGCCCGACCAGCGGATGGCGCACGACGTCGGTATCCTTGAAGCGCACGATCGAGATGCCCTCGACGCCGTTCAGAAGCTGCAGCGCCTCGACGAGGCCGGATTTGACGCCGCGCGGCAGGTCGATCTGACTCGGGTCGCCGGTGACGATCATGCGGGCATTTTCGCCGAGACGCGTCAGGAACATCTTCATCTGCATCGATGTCGTGTTTTGGGCTTCGTCGAGGATGATGGCGGCATTGGCCAGCGTGCGGCCGCGCATGAAGGCGAGCGGCGCGATTTCGATGACGCCGGCGGTGATCGCCCGATCGACCTTGTCGGCGGGGATCATGTCGTAGAGCGCATCATAAAGCGGGCGAAGATAGGGATCGACCTTTTCCTTCATGTCGCCGGGCAAGAAGCCGAGGCGCTCGCCGGCTTCGACCGCCGGGCGTGACAGGATGATCTTTTCGACCGCGCCGCGCTCCAGCAACTGGGCGGCATGGGCGACGGCGAGATAGGTCTTGCCGGTGCCGGCCGGGCCGACGCCGAAGACCAGCTCGGCACGCTCAAGCGCCCGGATATAGGCATCCTGGGTGGGCGTGCGGGCGATGATCGTCTTCTTGCGGGTGGAAACCTGTGCCATCGTCAGCTTAGCCTTGCGCTCCATGGTGGGCAGGCTGAGCTGATCGTCGGCGGCGACCGCCATGCGGATTGCGCCCTCAACGTCGGATCGTTCCACGCTGCCGCCTTTCTGAAGCTTTTCATAGAGATAGTCGAGCGTGCGCCGCGCCTGGTTCGTGGTCACGACATCGCCTGTGATGACGACCGAATTGCCGCGCGCCCGCGCATCGATGTTGAGCCGTTCCTCGAGCAGCTTGAGGTTCTGGTCGAATTGACCGAAGAGCTCGCTGGCGAAGCGATTGTTCTCGAACGTCAGGACGAAGTGATTGGTATCGCTCGGCGTGCGGGGGGGATGGCGCGGTGAAGAAGAAACCAATTCTTGTCCGTTCAAGCGGTCGGGCTCCTTGGGTTAAACCGCAGCCTCTGCGCGTTCGGCAAACAGGCTGTTTGTTCCGGTTCCGGTGATTCGCACTTTAATAATGTCACCGATTTGCGATGCTTTTGCATCAACATTCACGGATTGAAGCCAGGGAGAACGTCCGATCAGCTGTTCCGGCATGCGACCGGGCTTTTCCAGCAACAGATCGATCTCTTTGCCGATGCAGGATTCGGCAAATTCCTGCTGCTGCTTCAGGAGAAGCGCTTGCAGGCGTTCCAGCCGTTCTGCCTTGATCTCTTCCGGCACCTGGTCCTTCAGTTCCGCGCCGGGCGTGCCCGGCCGTGTCGAGTATTTGAACGAGAAGGCCTGTGCGTAACGGACCTCCTCCACAAGCCTGAGTGTATCCTCAAAATCCCTGTCTGTCTCCCCCGGAAAGCCGGTGATGAAATCGCCGGACAGCGCGATGTCGGGCCGCACCGAGCGGATGCGCTCGATCAGCGTCAGATATTCGGCCGCCGTGTGGCGCCGGTTCATCGCTTTCAGGATGCGATCCGAGCCCGATTGCACCGGCAGGTGCAGGTAGGGCATCAGCGCCCGGAGGTCGCGATGGGCGTTGATCAGCCGGTCGTCCATGTCGCGCGGATGGCTTGTGGTATAGCGCAGCCGCGCCAGGCCCGGGATCTCGGCAAGGCGATAGAGCAGGTCGCCGAGGCTCCATGCCTCGCCCTGCGGCCCGGCGCCGTGCCAGGCATTGACGTTCTGCCCGAGCAGGGTGATCTCGCGCACGCCCGCCTCGACGAGCCTTTCGGCTTCCTCGACGATCTGGGAAACCGGCCGCGACACTTCCGAGCCGCGCGTATAGGGCACGACGCAGAAAGTGCAGAACTTGTCGCAGCCCTCCTGCACGGTCAGGAAGGCGGTGACGCCGCGGGCGCGGATCTTCCGGCTCTCGGCGATCGGCAGGTGCTCGAACTTGTCTTCGATCGCATATTCCGTATCGACGACGCGGACGCCCTGTTTGGCCCGGCGCAGCGCCTCCGGCAGGCGGTGATAGGTCTGCGGGCCGATGACGACGTCGACGGCGGGGGCGCGGCGCAGGATCTCCTCGCCTTCGGCCTGGGCGACGCAGCCGGCAACGCCGATCATCATCTCCCGGCCGTCCGCCGCCTTCCGCTTTTTCATCTCGCGCAGCCGTCCGAGCGCCGAATAGACCTTCTCGGCCGCCTTCTCGCGGATATGGCAGGTGTTGAGCAGAACGAGGTCGGCCTCTTCCATGTCTTCCGTCGGCTCATAGCCGTCGCGGGCGAGCGCATCGCTCATGCGCGTTGAATCATAGACGTTCATCTGGCAGCCATAGGTCTTGATGAAGACCTTGCGGCTGTTGCTGCCGTCGCGGAGGCCCTCGTTGAGGATTGCTTCCGGGGCCTGGAGAAGGGCGCTGTCCTGTGTCATGGCGCGCTATTTAGTGGTTTTTGCCGCCCGAGAAAATCGAAATCTTGTTTTAGAGCCTTTCCTGGTCAGATTGCAGCATCCTGCTGGCTCAAACGGAGTCGGATGGTCGACCGGCCGGCGCGTCGTAGTAAGCTCGACGGCCAAGCCAGCCGGTCGAGCAGGCGACCCGTTTCAGCCAACCCGAAGGGCCGGGCATCTTTGCGCCAGGATCAGAGGCGATCGGCTCGGACGTACCTTGGGGTATGCCCTTCGCCAATCGCCTCTGCCCTGACGAAAACCTGCTCCGGCAGAATGCCGCAATCTGACCAGGAAAGGCTCTAGAAGATTTCCCGCCCGCGCAGGCGGCTGTTCAGCAGCTTGCGGATACGCGAGGCGATCGTCGCGCTCACCTCCTTGCGGTTGGTGTCAGTGCGGTAATCCACCGCCTCGCCGAAGGACACCTCGGCGTCGATCGCGCCGCAGCGTACGATGTCGAGCAGGTGCGGCAGCAGCTCGATATCGCCCGGCCAGGCGGCGAGCGGCCGGTGATAGCGCCCCATGGCGATGCCGTGCACCTTGGTATAGGCAATCGCCACCGGCTGCACCACGACGGTTCCGGTCGGCGAATAAGGCACCGCCATGGCGGCGGCGCCGAACAGCGACGACTTGACCTCCAGCAGCCGGTTGCCGTCCGAGGTCGTGCCTTCCGGGAAAAGCACGACGATCTCGCCGTCGGCCATGCGCCCGGCGATCTCGTTTGCCTGGTGACCGGTCTTGCGCTTCTCCTCGCGCACGACGAAGACGCTCTTCTGCAGCTTGGCGAGCGTGCCGAAAATCGGCCAGTCGCTGACCTCGATCTTGGCGATGAAGGCGACGTCGGCAACCGACGACATCACCATGATATCGAGCCAGGACGAATGGTTGGAACAGAGCATCAGCGGCCGGCGCTCTTCCAGCCTGCCGGTGACGCGAACGCGGATGCCGAGACAATAGCAGACGATACGGTGCCAGACGCGTGGCAGCCTGCGGCGCAGCCGCCAGTCGAAATGGAGCGCCAGCACCTGCAGCGGCATGAGCACGATGCTGACGGCAAGGATGACGATCGCAGCCAACGTGATGCGCAGCCAGGCGATCAAATGCTGGTCTCCCGGGCTGCCATTGCTTCAGAGATCTTCCTTCTTCAGCGGAACGCCGTAGAGCTCCAGCCGGTGGTCGACCAGCCGGAAGCCGTGCTCGCGGGCGATGCGCTCCTGCAGTGCCTCGATCTCCGGCGAGCGGAATTCGATGACGGTGCCGGTCTTCAGGTCGATCAGGTGGTCGTGATGCTCTTCCGGCACCGTTTCGTAGCGCGAGCGTCCGTCGCGGAAGTCGTGGCGGGCGATGATGCCGGCATCCTCGAACAGTTTCACGGTGCGGTAGACGGTCGAAATCGAAATCTTCGCATCGACCTTCACCGAGCGGCGGTAGAGTTCTTCGACGTCGGGATGGTCTTCCGAGTCTTCCAGGATGCGCGCGATCACGCGGCGCTGCTCGGTCATGCGCATGCCGCGTTCGGTGCAAAGCTCCTCAAGGGTCTTGGCTACATCAGACATGGCCCGCCTTTAAAGATATTCGTGTTTCGACAACGCCGCACGGCATTTGCGCCGGCCTGCATGTCATCTCGCTGACGGAACTACCGAAGAACGCGCTTCATGACAAGCGCCGTGGAGAGGGCGCCGTTCTCCTGCTTGTAGTAACCCTGACGCTCGCCGACCTTTTCGAAGCCGAGCTTGCGGTAGAGGCCAAGGGCTGCCGTATTGCCGTTGTCGACTTCGAGAAACATGCTCTCGCCGCCGCGTGTACGAGCTTCCCGCATCGCCGCCTGCATCAACCGCCAGCCAAGCCCGGCACGGGCGACCTTCGCCTGCACGGCGATCGTCAAGATCTCCGCCTCGCCGGCGACATGGCGGGCAAGGATGAACCCTGGAAGCGGCTTTTTCAGGATGGC
This sequence comes from Rhizobium sp. BT04, assembly GCF_030053135.1. Lineage (NCBI taxonomy): Bacteria > Pseudomonadati > Pseudomonadota > Alphaproteobacteria > Hyphomicrobiales > Rhizobiaceae > Rhizobium > Rhizobium sp. BT04. Next base: position 3,434,925 of record NZ_CP125652.1, read on the forward strand.
ATTGGTCTGCCGCGCAACGAAGCCGAACACGGTCTCCTGCATCAGCAAGCCGTGAAATTCACCGTCGCCCCAGGGGCGGGCGAAGCGCTCGCCGTGCAGGGCGGCGACATCGCGGCAATCCTCGCGTTCCATGGCGATGATTTCGAATTCCGGCTTCAGCGTCAGATAGGCTTCCAGCATGGTCATACTCGTCGGGCGATCGCATACCCGGCCTGCGGCTTGGCATCGGGTCCGCGCAGATAAAGGGGCTTCGGCTTTCCGGCATCGGGGGAGGCGGCTGCACCGAGGCGCGCCACGACGGAGATCGGGAATTGGTTGGCATGATCGCCGCCGCCGTCGGCCTTCAGGAGCGGCGTCGCCGAACCGGTGATTTCGCCGTCGAAGCCGGCGGCATATGCCTGTGCTTCCGCAACGCTGACCGCCCGCGGCTCATCGAGCGGCGAACCGTCGGCTGAAAAGGATTGCAGATAGATCTCGTCCCGCTTGGCATCCATCGCCGCCAGCACTGCCCGCCCGGGCGTCTTGTCGCGCTGGGCTGATGCCATGACCTCGAGCGTGGTGACGCCGACGGCGGGCACATTGAGGGAAAGCGCAAAGCCGCGGGCTGCGGCAACGCCGACGCGGATACCGGTAAAGGAGCCGGGGCCGATGGTGACGGCAAGACGGTCGATATGAGAAAGGGCCAGTCCCGCTTGATCCAGCGCGCGGTCGACGATTCCGATCAGATGTTCAGCATGCCCCTTGCCGATCATGTCCGATGCCTCCCCCAGCACCGTATTCCTGCCGCTGTCATAAACGGCGGCAGCGCAATCCACACCTGCCGTGTCCAGCGCCAGAACGATCATGCCATCAATTTCCGAATAAACTATTGTCGCCTATCGATAAATCCGCCCAGCCGAACCTGCGATGAACGGCCGGATGGGTTCAAGATTTTTAAGCGGCAATCACTTCCTGCACTTCCGGAACGAAATGGCGCAGCAGGTTCTGGACGCCGTGCTTCAGCGTCGCCGTCGAAGACGGGCAGCCGGCGCAGGAACCCTTCATGTTCAGATAGACCTTGCCGTCCTTGAAGCCGCGGAAGGTGATGTCGCCGCCGTCTTGGGCAACGGCGGGGCGCACGCGGGTCTCCAGAAGTTCCTTGATGGTCAGCACGATCGATTCATCGCCTTCGTCGAAGAATTCGTCGCCGGCATCGGCGTCTTCGGAGAGGATGGAGGCATCGCCCATGACAGGCTTGCCGGACATGAAGTGCTCCATGATCGAGCCCAATATAGCCGGCTTAAGATGCTGCCATTCGGCATCGTCCTTGGAGACGGAAATGAAATCATAGCCGAAATAGACGCCGGTGACGCCCGGAATGTCGAACAGGCGGGCGGCGAGCGGCGAAGCCTCAGCCTCGTCGGCGCTGCGGAATTCGGCCGTGCCGTTTTCCATCACCACCTTGCCCGGCAGGAACTTCTGCGTGGCGGGGTTCGGCGTGGCTTCGGTCTGAATGAACATCTGGTTCTCCATGCGGCCGGCCCATAGCACGGCCGTCTTTAGAATTCTTCAAAAGAAGATAAGCTCATTGCCTGTTCTAATCAAGAGACTTGTACTCAAGAAAAGCTAGCAGAGAGCGTCGATTTCCTCGTTGGTCAGCGTATCAGGCAGCACCGTCACCGGGATCGGAAAGGCCGCTGCGCGGCCGGCAACCGACGAGACCAGCGGCCCTGGACCTTCTTTCGCCGAACCGGCGGCCAGAACCAGGATCGCCACATCGCGGTCTTCCTCGATCACGGTGTTGATCTGTTCGGCCGCACCGCCTTCGCGGATGACAATCTCGGGCTCGATGCCGATCGTCTCGCGCACGATCTGGGCGATCTTGGCAACGACCGCCTCGGCCTCCTCGCGCGCTTCCGCCCGCATGATCTCCTCGACGCCGAGCCATTGCTGGAAATCCCCGTCGGGGATGACGTAGAGCAGCACCAGCCCGCCATTGGAATTCTTTGCCCGCCGGCCGGCATAATGAACGGCGCGCTGGCATTCGGGTGTACCGTCGATCACCGCCATGAATTTGCGGCGATGACCTTCGAGCCGGGAGAGTCGCTTCGATACCATGACGCGGACTCTGACACCCGAAGCGGAAAATTTGCAAGCCCAGTTTTTTGGGCTGATGCCCCAAAGAAGGTCCTCTTCTCCCGCAGCGGGAAGAAGAGGAGATCTACCTCAATAGAGGAAGCCGATGACGTCGCGAACTTGGCTCATCGTCACCTCGGCGCGTGCCCTGGCGCGCTCGCCGCCCTTGCGCAGGATGGCGTCGATGTGGCTGGTATCATCCATCAGCCGGCGCATCTCGCCGGTGATCGGCGCCAGCACATGGATGGCGAGATCGACCAGCGCCGGCTTGAAGACAGAGAACTGCTGGCCGCCGAATTCGGCCAGCACGTCGGCCTTCGACGTGTCGGCGAGTGCGGCATAGATCGCCACCAGATTGTCGGCTTCCGGGCGGCCCTGCAGCCCGTCGATCTCGCTCGGCAAGCCGTCCGGATCGGTCTTTGCCTTGCGGATCTTCTTCGAGATCGCATCCTCGTCGTCCATCAGGTTGATGCGCGAGAGATCAGACGGGTCGGATTTCGACATTTTCTTGGTGCCGTCGCGCAGCGACATGACGCGCGGCGCCGGTCCGCCGATCAGCGGCTCAACCATCGGGAAATAGGCATGCACCGGCTCGTTGCCGACGGTGATGTCGATGCCGTAGTCGGTCCTGCCGATATGTTCGGCATAATCGAGGTTGAACTTCATCGCGATGTCACGAGCCAGTTCCAGATGCTGCTTCTGGTCTTCTCCAACCGGCACATGGGTGGCGCGATAGACGAGAATGTCGGCGGCCATCAGGCTCGGATAGGCGTAAAGCCCGAGCGAGGCCTGCTCACGGTCCTTGCCGGCCTTGTCTTTGAACTGCGTCATGCGGTTCATCCAGCCGATGCGGGCGACGCAGTTGAAGATCCAGGCGAGTTCGGCATGCTGCGGCACGGCCGACTGATTGAAGACGATATGTTTTTCCGGGTCGATGCCGGCGGCGATGAAGGCGGCGGCGATCGAGCGCGTCTGGCTCGGCATGTCCTCATGCACGAGCTGGGCGGTGAGCGCATGCATATCGACGACGCAGTAAATGCAGTCATTGCCTTCCTGCAGCGCCACGAAGCGGCGGATCGCGCCGAGATAATTGCCGAGATGCAGGTTGCCGGTCGGCTGCACGCCGGAGAATACGAGTTTCTTGAATTCGCTCATGTCGTCCTCAATAGGCTGGTGGAGGGCCCCAAGGCTTTTTTTGCCTATGTTGCTAACGCCGCGGCTTATGCACGGGCGACCGGTCGCAATCAAGAGGTTCACGCATCGGCGTGTTGGATCAGATCGAAGCTGTTACCGTAGGGATCGGCAAAGACGGCGACCGTGCCGTAAACCTCGTGGCGCGGCGCTTCCAAAAAGCGCACGCCGGCCGCCAGCATCGCGGCATGGTCGCGGGCGAAATCATCGGTCTTCAGAAAGAAGCCGACACGCCCGCCCGTCTGATTGCCGATCGCCGCCCGCTGCGCCGCATTTGCCGCCTGCGCCAACAGGAAGGCCGCTCCATCTCCGCCCCTGGGCCGCACCACCACCCAGCGCTTACCCTCCGGCTGGCGCTCGTCCTGCAGGCAATCGAAACCGAGGGCGTCGCAATAGAAGGCCTTGGCGCGGTCGTAGTCGTCGACCACGAGGGTGACGAGGAAAAGCGACTGGATCGTCATGTCTACCTCCCGACTGAGATGTTTATTCCATTTTGGATCGGCAGTTTCCGTTATTTTAAGCCAAATTGATCAAGTTGTTTACTCACAATTGAGTATAAAATTTCACAGAAAAGCTTTTTTTGAACTGAAAATCCTCCGCTTGGCGCCGGCACTGTTGGGGCGCCGGGATAGCCGATCGGAGCGACCATGCAGAACGCAGCTTTGTTGGCCATGGCGGGCCTTTTCGCCCTACAATCAGCAACGGGTGCCGTCGGTCAAGAGCTCAAAAGGCAGGCCATTCATCTTCCCAAGCACGAGGCGCGCACCGCCTACACGGTGCAGACCGTCAGCGTCCGGGCCGGCTGCTTTCCCGCGCGGCTGCGGGCGGTGCTGTCGCACATCGCCGCAAAGACCGGCCGCCGCCCGGTGATCACCTCCGGCCACAGGCTGCATCCCCGCCGCCATGGCTCCCTGCATGGAAAATGCCTGGCCGCCGATATCCGGATGCCGGGTCTCTCGGAGCGCACCATCATTGCGGCCGCAAGAAGCGCCCCCGGCATCGGCGGCATCGGCACCTATTGCAACGGCATTGTCCATGTCGACGTCGGACCGCGAAGGCGATGGGTCGATTGCTAAAGCGATCTCACGCGTCCTTTGCCGGCACCGGCTTGCGGTTCAGGTTGCGCCTTATCATGCCGAGATCTGCCCCGCCGATCAGGAAGGCGGCGGCGAAATAGACCAGCATGGATATCGCAATCAGCAGTCCCAGCGTGCCGATCTTGGTCAGAAGCGGCGCACCGGAGGCGAGCCAGGGCGCAAAATATTGCTTGAGGAAGACGATGGCCGCGCCCATGACGGCCGCGGCGACGATCAGGAGGGCGGCGCGTTTTGCCAGCGCCCATTCCCATGTCAGATGGCCGCGGCGCAAAAGCGTGGTGAACAGCAGCACGGTGCTGATCCAGCCGGCAGTGGCTTCGGCAACGGCGATGCCGGGCGCGCCCATATAGGGGAAGAGCGTCAGCGCCGTGGCGCAGTTGGTGGCAACCGCGATCGCCGAAAAGCGCATCGGCGTCTTGGTGTCCTCGCGGGCGTAGAAACCCGGCTGCAGCGCCTTGATCAGCACGAAGGCCGGCAGGCCGATGCCGTAAATTGCCAGGATCGCGCCGACGACGGCGGTGTTTTCCTGATGGAAGGCGCCGCGCTCGTAGAGCACGCGGATGATCTCGTCGGAGAGGATCCAGAGCGCGAAGGCGGCGGGGATGGTCAGGAACAGCACGAATTCGATCGAGCGGTTCTGCAGGTTTCCGGCCTCGCGCAGGTTGCCGCCCTTGAGCGCCCGGGCAAGTTCCGGCAGCAGCACCACGCCGACGGCGACACCGACGACGCCGAGCGGCAGCTGATAGATGCGGTCGGCATATTGAAGTGCTGCGATCGCGCCGTCGCGCGACGAGGCGATCGCCTGGCCGATCAGCTGGTTAATCTGGGTGATGCCGCCCGTCACCGCAGCCGGCACCGCCAGAATCAGCAGCCGCTTGACGTTGGGCGTCATTTTCGGGAAGCGGAAACCGATGCTCATGCCGGCGGCAAGCACGCCGATATAGACGACGGCGAGCTGCAACACGCCGGCGGCAAGAACGCCCCAGGAGAGATACCAGGCCGTCGCCAGCGGATCGGCGCCGGTATAGAGCGCATAAAACAGCGCCCCGATCATCACCACGTTGAGGAAGACAGGCGCAATGGCGGCGGCGAAGAAATGATGCAGTGAATTCAGCATGCCGCTCATCATCGCCGTCAGCGACATGCACATCAGATAGGGAAACATCACCGCCGCCATGCGGATGGTGATCGAGAACTTGTCGGGATCGTCGGCAAAGCCCGGCGCGATGACGAAGCGCACCAAGAGCGGCATGGCAAGCTCCATCACGATGGTGATGAGCAGCAGCACCGAAAACAACACGCCGAAGACCTCTTCCGAAAAGCGCTTGGCGCCTTCCGTGCCGTTCGCCTCGATCTCCTTGGCAAAGAGCGGCACGAAGGCGGCGTTGAAGGCGCCTTCGGCAAACAGCCGGCGGAACAGGTTCGGAAAGCGGAAGGCGGCGTAGAAGACGTCGGCCATCGGCCCGGTGCCCAGCGCCGCCGCCATCAGCGTTTCGCGGGCGAAGCCGAAGATGCGGCTGCCGAGGGTGGCGCCGCCGACGGTGGCGAATTTCTTGACGAGGCTCATGCGTGGGGGCTCATGCTTGGGGACTCATGCGGAGGAATCGGCTTTCTTTTCGGCTGACGGCGATGTCCGGGCTGTGGCGGCCGGCGCGATGATGCCGGAGGGCATGCGCTCGCGCAGTTCGTCCTCCTCCTCGGCCATGACGGCTTTCATCCGGGCGGTGATGTTGGCGCGCTTGCTGTCGCCTGATATTTTCTGGCCGACCAGATCGGTGACGTAGAAGGTATCGATCACCTTCTCGCCGAAGGTGGTGATGCGGGCCGACTGGATGTCGAGCGACAGATCGGAGAGCACGGCGGTGATCTCCGACAGCAGCCCCGGCCGGTCGAGGCATTCGACCTCGATGACGGTGAACTTGTTCGACAGGCTGTTGGTGATGTTGACTGACGGCGGAATGACGAAGGCCTTGCTTTTCTTGCGATTGCGCGCCCGTGTGGCGATGACCTCGGGCAGCCGCTTGCGGCCGGACAGCACGTCCTCGATCATCCGGCCGATCGTCGCGGCCCGGCGCAGCTCGTCGGCATCGTCGGTAAATTCGCGGCTGACATGGATGGTGTCGAGCGCCCGCCCGTCCGACGTGGTGAAGATCTGCGCGTCGACGATGTTGGCCCCGGCCGCCGCACAGGCGCCGGCGATGACGGCAAGCAGGCGCGGATGGTCGGGCGACAGCACGGTGATCTCGGTGATTGCGTGGAAACTGTCGGTGCGTACCGTCGTGGCAAGCGCCTGGCCGGCTCTGTCGGCCTGACGGATGAAATCGGCGTGGCGGATCTGGTCTTCCAGCGGCACGGACAGCAGATAGGGCTGGTAGTGCAGTCTGGTATAGGTATTTCGGTCCTTCTGGCTCCAGTCCGAAAGTGCCGCACGCAGCGCCTCGGCGGCGGCATTGGCGCGCTCCTTGCGGGAGACTTCCGAAAAGCCGCCGGCAAGCAGCAGCTCGGTTTCGTAGTAGAGCGTGCGCAGGAGCTGGCCCTTCCAGCCGTTCCACACGCCCGGGCCGACGGCGCGGATATCGCAGATGGTCAGGATCAGCAGCATCTTCAGCCGTTCGAGCGACTGCACCCGGTCGGCAAAATCGGTGATCGTCTTGCGGTCGGTGAGGTCGCGGGTCTGCGCCACCATCGACATGGTCAGATGTTCCTCGATCAGCCAGACGACGATCTCCGTCTGCTTCTGCGACAGGCCGAAGCGGGCGCAGAGCTTGCGGGCGACGCGGGCGCCGGCGATCGAATGATCCTCCTGGCGGCCCTTGGCGATGTCGTGCAGAAGAACCGCGACATAAAGCGCCTCGCGATCCTCGATGCCTGAGATCAGCTTGTTGGCAAGCGGATGCAGCTCCTCGGCGCGCCCCTTGTCGATCTCGGAGAGAATGTCGACGGTGCGGATCAGATGTTCGTCGACCGTATAGTGGTGATACATGTTGAACTGCATCATCGCGACGATCTTGCCGAATTCGGGGATGAAGCGGCCAAGCACGCCGGCCTCGTTCATCCGGCGCAGGATCAGCGCGGGATCCCGCTTCGACGTCAGGATCGACATGAACAGCCGGTTCGCCTCGTCGTTTTCCCTGAGGCTGTTGTCGATCAGCGCAAGTGACCGGGTGACGCGTTTCAGCGCGTCCGGATGGAATTCCAGCCCGTTGATGTCGGCGACGTGGAAGAGCCGGAGGATGCTGACCGGATCGCGCTTGAAGACATCAGCGTCGGCGAGCGCGATGCGGCCGCGGTCCTCGACGAATTCGACGCTGCCGGCGATCTTGCGGTTGCGGTGGGTGAAGCGGCTGATGACGCCGGTAAGCCCCGGGATCGACTTCGCCTGCTGGTCTTCGAGCGCGGCGCAGAGGATGCGCGTGAGATCGCCGACATCCTTGGCGACGAGGAAATAGTGCTTCATGAAGCGCTCGACAGCCGAAAGGCCCGGGCGGGTGTGATAGCCGAAGGCTTCGGCGATCTCGCGCTGGATGTCGAAGGACAGGCGCTCCTCGGCCTTGCCGGTGAGGAAGTGCATATGGCAGCGCACCGCCCAGAGAAAATCGTCGGCCTTCTCCAGCAGGCGGTATTCGTGCTTGGACAGCACACCGAGCTTGACCAGCTCCGCCTGGTCGCGCACGTGATAATAATATTTCGAGATCCAGAACAGCGTGTGCAGGTCGCGAAGCCCGCCCTTGCCTTCCTTGACATTCGGCTCGACGAGATAGCGCGTGTCGCCCGCCTTGCGGTGGCGCTCGTCACGCTCGGCAAGCTTGGCGGCGATGAATTCCGGGCCGGTACCGGTGACGATTTCCTTGTCGAAGCGGGTCTCGAGCTGGGTTTCCAATTGCTGCAGGCCGCAGATGTAGCGCATCTCCAGGATGGCGGTGCGGATCGTCATGTCGGATTTGGAAAGCGCGATGCATTCCTCCACCGTGCGGGTGGCGTGGCCGACCTTGAAGCCCATGTCCCAGAGCACGTAGAGCATGAATTCGACCGCCTTGTGCGTCTCTTCCGCCGGCCGCGGCAGGAAGAGGAAGAGCAGGTCGATATCGGAGCCCGGCGCCAGCGTGTCGCGGCCGTAGCCGCCGACGGCGGTGACCGCGAACTTGTCCTTCTGCTGCGGAAAGATATGGGCGGTGGCGAATTTATAGAGGACAGTGATGATCTGGTCCTGTAGCCAGGAAATCCGGTAGGCGCAATTGAGCCCGCCGCCATCGGCCATGAGGGCGGCGCGCGCCTTCTGCCGGCCTTCCGTGCTCGCCTTTTTCAGCACCGCCAGAAGATCGGCGCGCAGGACGTCCGGGCGGTTGCGGTTGGCCTCGGCAACGGCATCGCACTGCTTCTGCAGGAGCTCGACATCGAGGATATGGGAGAAATCGAGGTCGCGCATCGCTGTCGCCGGGGCGGTTTCCTGTTCATGCCGGACGGCCGGTTCACGGCCTGCCGCTTGTTTCGTCTGCATGCGCTATAGCCCCTTTGCCCGGCGATTGACACGGGCTTTCATACTGCAAGAACCTTTAAATTTGGCGAAATGGTGTTGGTTCGCGGCAAGAGGCGAGGGCGCTTTGACGCAACCGCAGGGCTTTTCCGGAAATCTTCAGCCGGCGGCCCGCGCGTTCAGCAAATACAGCACCTGCCGTGTCTCGCTCATGATCTCTTCAAGCGACTGCCTGTCGCATTCGCGATAGCCCGCCTTGGCGATCGACGTTGCGAGCTCCGAGATCGCAGCGCAACAGCGGGTGATTTTCAGCATGCCGATCGGTGAGGTCCAGCCGCGTGCATTGCGGTCCTTATCGGCGCGCCGCATCGTGTCGAGCATGGAGCAGATGAGCGACAGACGCTCGGTTTCGCGAACCAGCTTTTCCATGAACATGGCGCGCAGCTCCTATTTCAGTTTCTTCTTGAGGTCGTAAAGCGCGTCCATTGCCTCGCGCGGCGTCATGTCGTCAAGGCTCATCGCCTTCAGCGCCTCTTCGACCTTGGACGGGCCGCGGGCGGTGTCCTCGCGGCGCACCGCCACCTGGAATAGCGGCAGGTCGTCGATCAACTGGCTCGCCGGATTCTTGCGGTCGGCATCCTCCAGGCGGGTGAGCACGTCGCGGGCCCGTGTCACGACCGAGGCCGGAAGCCCGGCAAGGCGCGCGACCTGGATGCCGTAGGAGCGGTCCGCCGCACCCGGACCGACCTCGTGCAGGAAGATGACGTCGCCGTCCCATTCCTTAACGCGCATCGTGGCGTTCGATAGCCGGCCAAGCTTTTCCGAAAGCACGGTCAGTTCATGGAAATGCGTGGCGAAGAGGCCGCGGCAGCGGTTCGCCTCATGCAGGTGTTCGACGGAGGCCCAGGCGATTGATAGGCCGTCGAAGGTGGCGGTACCGCGGCCGATCTCGTCGAGAATGACGAGCGAACGGTCGCTCGCCTGATTGAGGATCGCAGCGGTTTCGACCATCTCGACCATGAAGGTGGAGCGCCCGCGCGCCAGATCGTCGGACGCGCCGACGCGCGAGAAAAGCCGGTCGACGATGCCGATATGGGCCGATGTCGCCGGCACGAAGGAGCCCATCTGCGCCAGGATCGATATCAGCGCGTTCTGCCGCAGGAAGGTCGACTTGCCGCCCATGTTCGGCCCGGTCAAGAGCCAGATCGCGCCGTCCTTGTCGCCGGTTTTCGGCGAGAGATCGCAATTGTTGGCGACGAAGGGGCCGCCCGCCTGCCGCCGCAGCGCCTGCTCGACGACCGGATGGCGCCCGCCTTCGATCGCAAACATCTTCGAGCCGTCGACCTGCGGCCGGCAATAGGCCTGCTCTTCGGCGAGAAGCGCGAGGCTTGCTGCGACATCGATGACGGCAAGCGCCCGGGCGCCCGTTTTGATCGCTTCGGCTTCCGCAACCACGGCCGCCGTCATCCTGTCGAAGGCGGCAAGCTCGATCGTCAGCGCCCGGTCGGCGGCGTTGGCGATGCGGCTTTCGAGATCGGCAAGTTCGGTGGTGGTGAAGCGCATCGCGCTCGCCATCGTCTGGCGGTGGATGAAACGCGCCTTCGCTTCCGCCGTGTCCGTCATCGGCGAGGCATTGCCGGCGGTCACCTCGATGAAATAGCCGAGGATGTTGTTGTGCTTGATCTTCAGCGACCGGATGCCGGTCTCCTCGGCATATTGCAGTTGCAGCCCGGCAATGACCCGGCGCGACTGATCACGCAGCGCCCGGACCTCGTCGAGTTCGGCACTGGCGCCGTCGCGGAGAAAACCGCCATCGCGCTTTAACAGCGGCAATTCGTCGGCGAGCGTCTCGGCCAGCAGCTTTTCCAGGCCCGCGGGAAGGGCCTGCAGTCCTGATAGTGCCTGGCCGAGCTCTTCCGGCAGCATCGCGCTTGCGAGCAGATCCGCAAGTCCCGCCGCTGCTTCCAGGCCCTGGCGGATCACCCAGAGATCGCGCGGGCCACCGCGGTCGAGCGCGAGGCGGGATAGGGCGCGCGGCATATCGGGAACATGTTTCAGCGTGTCGCGCAGACTGCCGCAGAGCAGGGGTTCGTCGATCAGGAAGCCGATCGAATCGAGCCGGGCATTGATGCGGGCCGGGTCGGTCAGCGGCGACATCAGCCGCTCGGCGAGAAGCCGCGCCCCACCGCCGGTGATGGTGCGGTCGATCGCCTTCAGCAGCGAACCGTTGCGGTCACCCGACAGCGTGCGCGCCAATTCCAGATTGGCGCGGGTGGCCGGGTCGATGAACAGCGTCGACGCCGCACTTTCCCGCTCCGGCTTGCCAAGCGGCGGCCGCTCGGCGATCTGCGTCTTTTCGACATAGGCGACGGCAGCGGCAGCTGCTGCCAGCTCGGCACGCGAGAAGGTGCCGAAGCCGTCGAGCGTCGCGACGCCGAAATAACGGGCGATCCGGCCTTCCGCACTGGCGCTGTCGAAGAGCACGGCAGGCTGCGGCACCGCGGTGCGGCCAAGCACGTCGAAGACCGGCTTGAGCTCGGGATCGTGGAAGATCGTGTCGGGCAGGATGAGCTCGCGCGGATCGATGCGCAGGATATCGGCAAGCAGCCGCGAGACTTCGGTCTCGGCAAGCCGGAAGACGCCGGTGGAAATATCGATCCAGGCCAGCGCCAGCAAGGGTTCGGCCCCGCCGCGAATGCGGGTCAGCGCCATCAGATAGTTGGATTCCGAGGGCGAAAGCAGCTTTTCCTCGGTAATCGTCCCTGGAGTGACCAGGCGGACGACGTCGCGCTTGACGACGGATTTGCCGCCGCGTTTCTTCGCCTCGGCCGGATCCTCGATCTGCTCGCAGACGGCGACGCGGAAACCCAGTGAAATCAGCTTTTGCAGATAATCGTCGGAAGCATGCACCGGAACGCCGCACATCGGGATATCCTGGCCCATGTGCTGGCCGCGCTTCGTCAGCGTGATGCCGAGCGCGCGCGAGGCTTCCAGCGCATCTTCGAAGAACAGCTCGTAGAAATCGCCCATGCGATAGAAGAGCAGCGAACCCGGATTGTTCGCCTTGATCTCGATATATTGCTCCATCATCGGCGTCGCCGAGGCACGGCTTTCCGCCGTGGCAAGCTCGGCAGCCGAAAAGGCTTCGTTCTCTGTGTCTATTCGTGCGTTCACGGAGCTGCAGTTTTTCCCAAAAAAACAGGTGCCAACCCTATCCGCGCGCCGCTATAGATGACAACAGCATTTGAGGAAGAGCAAAGCGTCGCCCACAGGACGTTGGAGGATTTATGCCCGATATCGATAAGAAGGACCGGCCGGCGACATCAGTTACCGACCAGGAGGCGCTTGAATTTCATGCCATGGGCCGGCCCGGCAAGCTGGAAATCAACCCGACCAAGCCGATGGCGACGCAGCGCGACCTCTCGCTGGCCTATTCGCCGGGTGTCGCCGTTCCGGTCAAGGCGATCGCCGCCGATCCGCAGACGGCCTATGATTACACCGCGCGCGGCAACATGGTCGCCGTCATATCAAATGGCACGGCCATTCTCGGTCTCGGCAATCTCGGTGCGCTGGCCTCCAAGCCGGTGATGGAAGGCAAGGCGGTGCTGTTCAAGCGCTTCGCCGACGTCGATTCCATCGATCTCGAAATCGATACCGAAAATGTCGACGAGTTCATCAATTGCGTGCGCTTCCTCGGTCCCTCCTTCGGCGGCATCAATCTCGAAGACATCAAGGCGCCGGATTGTTTCGTCATCGAAAGCCGGCTGCGCGAACTGATGGACATTCCGGTTTTCCATGATGACCAGCATGGAACGGCGATCATCGCCGCTGCCGGCCTGATCAACGCGCTGGAGCTGACCGGCCGCGACCTGAAGACGACGAAGCTCGTCTGCAACGGTGCGGGTGCCGCGGCGATCGCCTGCGTCGAGCTGATCAAGGCGATGGGCTTTGCCCCTGAGAACGTCATCCTCTGCGACACCAAGGGGGTCATCTACCAGGGCCGCACCGAGGGCATGAACCAGTGGAAATCGGCGCATGCGGCAAAGACCGACACGCGCACGCTGGAAGAGGCGATGCAAGGCGCCGACGTAGTTTTCGGCCTGTCGCAGAAGGGGGCGTTCTCGGCCGAGATGATCCGCTCGATGGCGGACCGGCCGATCATCTTCGCCATGGCCAATCCCGATCCCGAGATCACGCCGGAGGAGGTCGCCCGCATCCGCGACGACGCCATCATGGCGACCGGCCGCTCGGACTACCCGAACCAGGTCAACAACGTCCTCGGCTTTCCCTATATCTTCCGCGGCGCTCTCGACGTCCGCGCCTCGACAATCAACGACGCGATGAAGATTGCCGCCGTCAAGGCGCTGGCAAACCTTGCCCGCGAGGATGTGCCGGATGACGTGGTTGCCGCCTATCAGGGCAACCGGCCGCGGTTCGGGGCGCAATACATCATCCCCGTCCCCTTCGATCCGCGCCTGATCTCGGCGATCCCGGTTGCGGTGGCTGAAGCGGCGATCGAAAGCGGCGTCGCCCGCAAGGTGATCACCGACATGGCCGGTTATGCCCGCGAGCTGTCGGCGCGCCGCGATCCGATCGCCTCGACGCTCGCCAGGCTCTACGAGCGCGTCCGCCGGCACCCGAAGCGGATCGTCTTTGCCGAGGCCGAGGAAGAGCAGGTCCTGCGCGCCGCACTGTCCTACGCCAATCAGCAGCTCGGCACCGCCATCCTGCTCGGCCGCGAGGACCTGATCCGGGCGACGGCCGAACGCGCCGGCATCGATCTCAACCGTCCCGGCCTCGAGATCGTCAATGCCCGTATCTCGACGCGCGTCGAGGCCTATATCGACTATCTCTATGCCAGGCTGCAGCGGCACGGTTATCTCCACCGCGACGCCCAGCGGCTGATCCACAACGACCGCAACCATTTCGCCGCCTCCATGGTGGCGCTCGGCGACGCCGACGGCATGGTGACGGGCATCACCCGCAACTATTCGACGGCGCTCGAGGATGTGCGCCGCTGCATCGACGAGAAGCCCGGCCACCGGGTCATCGGCGTATCCCTGGCGCTCTGCCGAGGCCGCACCGTCTTCGTTGCCGATACGGCGGTGCACGACATGCCGACGGCCGAGCAGCTTGCCGACATCGCCGAGGAGGCTGCCGGTCTCGCACGGCGCATGGGTTATCCGCCACGGGTCGCGATGCTCGCCTATTCCACCTTCGGCCATCCCTCGGGCGAACGCTCCGAGCGGGTGCGCGAGGCAGTGAAGATCCTCGACAAGCGCCGCGTCGATTTCGAATATGACGGCGAGATGGCCGCCGATGTCGCGCTGAACCGCAAGGTGATGGAGCAATATCCCTTCTGCCGCCTCTCCGGCCCGGCCAATGTGCTTGTCATGCCGGCCTTCCACTCGGCCTCGATCTCGACCAAGATGCTGCAGGAACTCGGCGGGTCCACGGTGATCGGCCCGATCCTCGTCGGTCTCGACAAGCCGGTGCAGATCACCTCGATGGGCGCCAAGGATTCCGACATCGTCAACATGGCGGCGATCGCGGCCTATAGCGGCTCGTAAACCGCGTCCCGCCCACATAACAGACGGCATTCCGTGCCCGGCCGACTTCCCGTCGGTCGGGCATAAGTTTTCATGGGCAGTCGCGATGAAGACGACTCTTTCGATAAATCATACTTTTGATACAATGAACCTATAGGGGCGGCATGAATCTGCCCGCAGGGACATTAAAGAACTGCGGGCAATCGATGCGGTTTCGCAGCTCAGTTGTTTTAATATCAGCCGGTTGGTTTCCCATGCTAGACGCATCCGCCGATTTCACCGCCCGATTTCAGGGGGCAACTTTCGACGATATGGTCGAGGCCCTGACCAAGGGGTTTGGTTCGCTCGACGCATGGCGCAATGGCCGGGAGAAACCGCTCGACTGGAAGGTCGGGTTTTGGGGTGATGAAAGCTTGTCGCTGGTCAGCAACCAGGATTCCGGCGACTGGGGTGCAAGAACGGCACATGGAACGCCGGAAACTCTGGCAATCGTCGTTCCGCGTACGGGTGCCCTCAATGTCAGGCTTGGTCGGACAGTGGTCGAAGCCACGCCTGGGCGGCTGCTGTTGATGAACAATCTTGAGTCGGAATGGGTTTCCATCCGAGCAGCGCCTCACCGGTCGGACACACTCAGTCTGAACTGGACAATCATCGCTCAGGCCGCCGCCGCCATACTGGAGAGACCGCTGATCGGGACAATGGAGTTGGCGCCCGTCATCGATTTTTCCACGGCAGCGGGACAGTTGCTCGGCAATCTCGTCCAAACGATGATCATGGGCCTGCGCAACAACGGGCCGCTGCTTCACTCGCCGATCGCCATGGCGAACCTGACCCAGGCGCTTGCCGATCTCGTGGTGCGCTTGATTCCTCATCGGCTCTCGCATCTGCTCGACAAGAAAATCCATCTGATAACGCCGCGGCATATCCGTCGAGCCATCGAATTCATGCATGCCAACATCGCCCAGCCGCTGACGATGCAGAGCGTCGCGGAGGCGGCAGGCGTTTCCATTCGCGCTCTCGAAGTCGGTTTTCGCGACTTCAAGGGAGCCACACCGGCAGCCTATCTCAGGACGCTCCGCCTGCACGCCGTCCGCGAGGATCTCCGTGATCCGTCGAACCGACAGCCGTTGCGGGACCTCTGCTTGA
This sequence comes from Rhizobium sp. BT04, assembly GCF_030053135.1. Lineage (NCBI taxonomy): Bacteria > Pseudomonadati > Pseudomonadota > Alphaproteobacteria > Hyphomicrobiales > Rhizobiaceae > Rhizobium > Rhizobium sp. BT04. Next base: position 3,450,497 of record NZ_CP125652.1, read on the forward strand.
AGTGGGGGTTCTTTCACTTTGGCCGTTTTTCGGCAATCTATCGGGCGGCCTATGGAGAAAAGCCGTCGGATACGAGAAAGCGATATGGTGGATGAGGGCGCTCATCCGTTAGACCGGCCGTCACTGGTTTTTCACAAGCGGCCCGCAACCGCTGCACATGTCCGGGAAGACCGGCATCAGCTCGCGAAGCGGCCGGCGTCGGCGCCGTAATAATTCAGGTAGCGGTCGGAAATGCTGGAGATCGGCAGCACGATTAGCACGTCGGTCGTGTTGAAGGCGTGATCGACGACCGCGCTGGCGCCGACCATGGCGCCGAGGCGCAGATAACCCTTGATGAGCGGCGGCAGGGCCATCAGCGCCCGCTTCGGGTTGATCGCCTCGACCGGCATCAGATCCATGTTGCGGGCGAGATCCGGCAGGGCGCCCACGGCCCATTCGTTCTTCGCCAGCACATTGTGGTAGAGGAAAGACAGCGCCAGAGCATGGCTTTCGAGGTAGATGCCGGGGAAAGAGGCGCAGCCGAACATGGCGCTGACGCCATGCTTCAGCGCATAGGCCCAGTTGCCCTGCCAGAGAAGCTCGACGGTGCGCTTGGTGCGGTATTCCGGCAACACGCAGGAACGGCCGAGCTCCATGAAGCGCTTGTCCGGATGTTTGGCGATGAGGCCTTCGATCTCGAATTCGGAAGCCGAGTAAAAACCGCCATTGGCGATGGCGACATCCTGGCGCAGCAGCCGGTAGGTGCCGACGATCTGGTCTTCCGGGTCACCCTCGATCGTGCGGTCGAGAACGAGAAGATGGTCGCAGACAGCGTCATAGGCATCGACATCCCGCTGGCGGCGCATGGCGTCCAGCGGCAGTTGCGCCTTCATTTCATTGACGAAGACGCGATACCGCACGGCCTGGGCGGCATCGATCTCGCGCGCCGTGCGGGCAAGGCGAGTTTCCAGATTGCCGATGCGGCCGAGGATGTCGCCGTCCTTCTGCGCAGCAGCCGTCGAGGGCCGTGCAGCCTCCGCGGTGGTGTCACGATTGAGGATGTCGATGGCGGACATGGCGATTCTCCCGTTGCCGGCTTATCGACGCCATAAAACACTTCTCTGCGACAGGAAAGTGACATATTGAATTTCCCAACGCAAGAAGCATGCCGGTCCCGCGGCACGTTACCGCGCCTCTGCCCGGCGGGCGGAAAGTGCGGCGACCGCCTGAACTTCGGTCAGCAGCCGCACCGGGTCGACCGGCTTGACCATGACGCGGTTGGCGCCGTTGAGTAAGACCTGGCGGCGCGATTCGTCGCTCTTGTCGGCGGTGAGAACGATCACCGGCACCGAGACGAGGTCGAGCCGCCTTTCGTGGCCGCGCAGGCGTCCCAGCATGTCGATGCCGTTCCCACCGGGCATCGACAGGTCGCTGATGATGATATCGGGCCGGGCATTCGCCTCGCCAAGGGCGCAATCGAGCAGCGCCTCGAAATCCTCGACATGGCGCACCTTATGCCCGCCCTTTTCCAGGACGACGCGCACCAGCATGGCATTGATCGGATCGTCCTCGCCAAGCAGGATGTTGAGCCCGCTCGCTGTCGCCATCGTCTCCGCCACGGAAAGGCCGAAGCCCGGCTGATTGTCGTTCAGCGCGTCGCGCTTCTCCATGCCGCGCATGCGCCCGCGCAACACGTCGATCAGCGATTGTTCGCGCAGCGGCCGGATGAGCCAGGCATCGAAAAGGTCGAGCGGATGGGCGCTGCGCTCTTCTGGATTGACGAGCAGCACCTTGCGCAGGCCAAGGGCTGCGATTTCGGCGCGATCGGCAAGATGGGCGGAAAATTCCGCCGACATGCGATGGTCGATGATGATATCGGTCGGCCGCTTTCCGCCTTTTGCCAAGCCGAGCAGCGTTGCCCGCGCGCTTTCGCCGTCGGCGACGAGGTGGCAGAGGCCGCCGAGCGCGGTGATCGTCTCGGCAATGGCGGCGCGCGCCGCACCTACCGGCGCCAAAAGCACGACGCTGTTGCCGGCAAGCAGCGTGTTTCGCCGGTCGGGGCGCTCGCTGCCGATATCGATAGGGAAGCGGATGGTGAATTCGCTGCCTCTGCCCTTTTCGCCGGTGACCGTCAGCGTGCCGTTGAATTCGCGCATGATCCGGGCGGAGATTGCAAGGCCGAGCCCGGTACCGCTGCTCTTGTCGGTAACGCTGCCGCCTTGCTCGAACTCGCCGAAGACGCGCGCCTGCTCCTCCGCCGTCATGCCGGGACCGCTATCGGTGACGGTGATCGATAGGTCGTCCGCGTCGAGGGACACGCGAATGAAGACACCGCCGACCTGGGTGAACTTCACGGCATTGCCGATGACGTTGAAGAGAACCTGGCGCAGGCGCGCCGGATCGAAGTTCATATTCTCCGGCACATCGGATGACACCGTGGCGCCGATCTCGATACCCTTTTCATGCGCCCGGTGGGCGAGCATCTCGACGACGCTTTCCAAGAGCTTGCGCAGCGATTCCGAGCGCGGGTGCAGCGCGAAGCGGCCGACCTCGATGGTGGAGAAATCGAGCAGATCCTCGACCAGCTGCGTCAGTGCGTGGCCGGATTGGCGGATATTCGCCAGATAGTCCTGCTGCTCCTGCGTCAGCCGCGTCTCGGCGAGCAGGTGTGTCATGCCGAGGATGCCGGAAAGCGGCGTGCGCACCTCGTGGCTGACGGTGGCGAGCAGCCTCGATTTGGCGGCGCTGTTATATTCGGCCTTCTGACGGGCCTCCTCGCGGCCCTGGGCGATGAGCCGCTCGTCGGTCACATCACGCGCCACGCTCTGCAGCAGCAGGCGGCCGTTTGCCGGGTCGCGGGTGACGACGTCGCGCCAGACAAAGATGCGCTGGCCGTCCGGCGTCGAAATCTCGACGTCGTAGCAGTGCGGTATCGGGCCGGGGCGGAAGGCAAGCCCGATCTCCTCGCAGCTCAGCCCCTCCGGATGCAGCCGCCCGGTCAGGCGGCAAAACGTGTCGTTGGCGGAGATGATACGCCGGTCCATGCTGCGGCTGACGGTGATGTCGCCGAGCACGTCGTGCACGTCGGCAAACAGCTTTGCGCCATCGTTCCAATCCGGCAGGGGTTTGCCGCCGCGCCGGGCTCTGCGCCTGCGAATCATCAGGACGGCATAACTTGATATGACGGCAAGGCCGAGAACGACAAGACCGCCCGACAGCAGCAGCGGATCGCCGGCATGGGCAAGCAGCGTCAGGATCATCGCGGCAAGGAGGCCGGCCCCACCAAGCCAGTAGAACAGCAGGCGCCGCGTCGTTGCAGGCCCGATCTTGCGGTCGTCGGCTGTCTGACGCGCCGATGCGCCGGGTCGCAAGGAGGAGCCCGCCATCCGCTCTTCATGCGGCTTGGCGGCGGGTCCGCCGAAGGCGGCGGACAATGTTTCCTGCAATTGTCCCAGACTTTGCATGGTATATGGCTAACATGAGGCCTCTTCCGAATGCCTTCAGGAATTCGATAAGATTTTAGCGGCCGGCCTTTTTCGGCAGCAGCAGCTCGTCGAGAATGACGCAGCCGGCGCCGATGGTGATGAAGCTGTCGGCGAGATTGAACACCGCGAAGGACCAGCTTTCGGTGTGGAACAGAATGTAATCGATCACATGGCCATAGGCGAAGCGGTCGACCAGATTGCCGATCGCGCCGGCGATGATCAGCGCATAACCGAGATGGGCAAGCCAGCGGTCCTTCGCCGTGCGGTACCACAGCCAGATGACGAAGGCGACGATGACGAGCCGCATGCCGACGATGAACCAGCCGTCCATGCCCGACAGCATCGAAAAGGCGACGCCGAGATTATAGGTGCGGTAGAGCGCCAGCATCGGAATGACCGGCACGGCCTCCTGCAGCGGCAGGTAATGATCGACAGTGATCTTGACGACCTGGTCGATGAGAACGGCGACGACGATGAAGAGGAGGATCGGCGCCGGGCGTGAAAACAGTGCGGGGCGTGCAAGCGTCTGTTCGGTCATTTGCCCTCGGCAAGTGAGAGGAGATGGCGGCGCGCCTCGAAAAGCATGACGGCGGTGGCGACGGCGAGGTTCAGGGAATCGGCGCGGCCCTGCTGCGGAATGCGGGCAAGCGCATCGGCTTCCCTGGCCAGCTGGTCCGGCAGGCCAGATTGTTCGTTGCCCATCAACAGCACGACGGGTTTTTTCCGGTAGTCGATCGTGCGGTAATCGACGGCGCCGGCAAGATGCGTCGCGACGACGGAGACGCCGGCCGATTTCCGCCAGGCGATGAATTCCTCCGGCGTCGCCCGCGCGACGGGAACGGCGAAGACCGAGCCCATGGTGGCCCGCACCGTTTCGAGCGAGAAGGGATCGGTCGTCTCTCCCAGCAGAATGATGCCGGAGGCGCCGGCCGCATCGGCGGTGCGGATGATGGTGCCGAGATTGCCGGGATCGCGCACCCGGTCGAGCGCCACCCAGGTCTCGCCATCCCTCGGCCGAATGTCCCGCAGCATCTTCCAGCGCTGCTCGAAGATGCCGACGACCATCTGCGGGTTGTCGCGGCGGGTGATCGAGGCGATGACCTTTTCGCTGACTTCGAGCACCAGCCCGCCCGAGGCGACGGTCTTTGCCGCCATCTGCTCGACCAGCGGCTTGCCCTTGGCCGCCTTGGCATAGACCAGCGTGCGGATCGTCCAGCCGAGCTCGATCGCATCGATGACGAGCTTCAGTCCTTCGGCGAGGAACGACCCGCTTTCCTCCCGCGACTTCTTGTTCGTCAGCGCCTTGATGTCTTTGATGATCGGATTGGCGAGCGAGGTGACTTCTTTCACCTGCCCGACCCTGCGCGGTCCCTGATCGTGGAAGTCCTTGCTCATTTCGGCACCCAGCGGGAAAAGAGGGAGGTGGAAAGCGCGCGGCCCTCGGTCTTGCCGTCGGTGCCCGCCTCGCGAATCACCAGCTCGCCGGATTCGACAACGCCGCCGGCGCCCCGCATCGTCTCGCGCATCAGCTCGTGGATCGAATAGAAACTGGCACGGATCGAATAGGCCGTCAGCACCAGGCCCACCGCCTTCGGCGACAGGATCTCGCGGCAGACATCGAGCATCAAGGGCAGATGCTCGAAGAGATGCCAGACTTCGCCGTTCGGGCCGCGGCCGAATTTCGGCGGATCGGTGAGGATGATGTCGTACTGGCTGCCGCGGCGCTCCTCGCGCAGGATGAATTTCATCGCATCCTCGCAGATCCAGCGGATCGGCAGCTTTTCCATGCGCCCGAGCGCCTGGTTTTCTCGCGCCCAGCCGATTGCCTTCTTCGAGGCGTCGACATGGGTGACTTCGGCGCCGGCTGCTGCGGCAACCAGCGAAGCGACGCCGGTATAGCCGAAAAGATTCAGCACCTTCAGCGGCCGGCCGGCCTTTTCGACCTGATCCTTCATCCAGCTCCAGTGCACGATCTGCTCCGGGAAGACGCCGACATGGCGGAAGGAGGTGAACCGGCCGAGGAAATCGACGCCGAGCAGATTGAGCGGCCAGGTCTCGCCGAGCGCCTCCTTCGGGAAGCGCCAGCGGCCGGTGCCTTCCTCGTCGGTATCGCCGGTGAAGGCGGCATCGACCTTCTCCCAGACGTGCGCGGGCAGCGAAGGCCGCCACAGCGCCTGGGCCTCCGGGCGAATGATGCGGTAGGGGCCGTATTGCTCCAGCTTTTCGCCGTTGCCGCTGTCGATCAGGTGGAAGTCGCCGGCCCCGATCGATTCGAGGATGACAGGCACGCGCTCAGCCGGACGCTCGCCGCTGCGCGTCATCAGCGGACGCTCGACGGCGGCGGGGGGAGCCGCCTGGCGCACCATCTCGCCGGCGGCCGCAGGCCGTGCGACCGGCTTCGGCGGCCGGCCTGTCCGATCGTTCCTTCGGCTTTCACCGGAAGAACCTGATGTCTTCTTCTGGCCCGGCCGGCCTTCTCTCTGTTTCAACGTGCTCTTCCGCGTCTCTGTCGGGGTGTCTTGTCGGCTGTACGTCCGCTGCAGCGCCGCGCGTCTTTCAGACGTGCAAAGGACGCTGCAGCACTTTGAATATGCAGTAGCCCAGAAAAGCGTGGCGGATCAACTGCGCAACCGGCCAAGCCTGGGCAAGAGGAGAGGGTTGTCCCGGCGCGGTGCCTATTTCAAGCCTTCGGACGCCTGCGTGCGAAGCCAGCTTTCCGCCGCATAGAGGGCTGCGACATGCATCGACTGCATGATGACGGCGCCGGACTGCAGGTCGCCAAGGATGGCAATAAGATCAGCAAACAGCAACTCGACCTTCTCGCCGGGGTCGAAACGCGGTTCGCCGGCCTTGCTCAGGCCGAGCGCCAGCCAGCTCGTCACCGCGTTGCTGTGGCTGGCGGCATTCGGATAGGAGGTGAGCAGTTTGATGAAGGTCGAGGCTTCATAGCCGGTTTCCTCCCGGAGCTCGCGTTGTGCTGCCGCCAACGCGGCATCGCCGCTGTTGCTGTCGCCGCGTTCGACGCCGCCGGCGACGAGACCGAGCACGATCTCGCCGCGGCCGTGCCGGTATTCCCGCGTCAGCAGCACGCGCCCGTCGGGCATCACAGGGATGACGTTGATCCAGTCGGGATAATCGAGCACATGAAAGGGCGCGATGACGGTTCCATCGGCGGTGACGCAATCGTCGCTCCGGAGCCGGATCCAGCGGTCCTCATAGGTGATACGGCTTGTCGTCACGCTCCAGGGCTTTAGTTCGTCGGTCATCGGCCCATCCCTTGTGTGTCAGATGTGTGTCATCAGAACCCGGCAGATAACATTCCGTCCCGCCTTGGCAAAGCGCTTTCCCGCTGGGATAAGGTGAGCGAATCGGAGATGGGGCTATCGAATGGATTTCACCGGCGAAGAACGCATCGCCGCGCCGCGGGACGTCGTCTGGGCAGCGCTCAACGATCCCGAGATCATGCGCGGCTGCATTCCAGGCTGCCAGAGCATCGAGCGGCTGTCGCCTGAGACCTTCGAGGCGACGATCAAGGTCAGGTTCAGCCTGTTGTCGGCCACCTTCCATGGTGTGCTGACGCTTTCAAATGTCGATGCGCCCAAGAGCTATACGCTGTCGGCCGAAGGCAAGGGTGGTCTTGCCGGCTTCGCCAAAGGCAGCGCCGATATCGTGCTCGAACAAAGCGGCGGCGAGACCATCCTGCATTATCGGGCAAAAGCAGAACTCGGCGGCAAGCTTGCCCAGTTCGGCGCACGCCTGCTCGATTCGACCTCGCAGAGGCTCGCCGAGGGGTTCTTTTCGGATTTCAATGCCGCCGTCGTCGCGAAGATGGCGGCCGGCTGATCCTGGCACAATGCCAGGCTTTGGGCCACGCGCTTGGGGCTTGGCGCGGGTCGGGGCTTGGGTTAAATCGACGTCATGACGTGGACCATCAGGCCGCCGCGTGCGGAAGACCAGGAAATGCTCGCGGAGATTTATCTTTCCGTGCGCCGCGAAACATTCGTCTGGGTCGATCCCGGCAAGTTCCACCGCGAGGATTTCGCCGCCCACACCAATGGCGAGACGGTCTTCGTCTGCGAGCATGAAAACGGCGGTGTAGCCGGCTTCCTGTCGCTCTGGCCGGCCGATGATTTCATCCACATGCTCTATATCAGCCCGGACTTCCAGGGGCAGGGTGCCGGGACGGCGCTGCTGCGGGCGCTGCCCGAATGGCCGCAACACCAGTACCGGCTGAAGTGCCTGGTGAAGAACCGACGGGCGAAGGCGTTCTACCTCGCCCATGGTTTCAGCGTGACCGGCAACGGCGCGTCGCCGGAGGGCGACTATGAGGAACTGAGCTTTTTTCCGGTTTGACCGCCGGCGTCTCGTCGAAATCCCAATGCATGCACAAAGAGCTTGAGCCGGTTTTACCGCGCCGGCAGCTGCCCGGCGATTTCCTCGGCGCGGCTCTTGTGGCGGTCGGCCTCACCCTGCCAGCGGATGGCTTCCTTGGCTTCGGTGCGGGCGCGCTTGCGGTGTTTGCCCTGGCTGAACCAGGTGGCGGCCGCGCCGATCAGCATGCCTGTGATGAGGGCGATGAATAGGAAGACGAAGAAGGGCGCGGAAAGCGCAAGCACCTGATCGTCAGGCCGGAACGGGTTGAAGGCGAGCGTGACGCTCTGCCGGTTGGCGACGCAGAAGACGATGAGGATGACACCGAGCGGCAGCAGAATCAACAGGTTGACGATCTTCTTGGCCATTTGAAGTCTCCATGCGTCGGATGCGCCGGTGTCTTTGCGCGGCGCTTTGCATCTACGCATCGGCCCGAAAAATGTGAGCGGTTTTCGGACGACATCATGCGCTCACTCTTGATCTAGAATAGGAAAACGGCGCCCGAGTTCAAGTGCGGTTTCGCCGCAGGCGGCCGCCGCTCAATCCTCTTCGTCGGCCTGGCCGGGATTCAGCCGCTCGCGCAGTTCCTTGCCGGTTTTGAAGAAGGGAACCCACTTCTCCTCGACGAAGACGGTATCGCCGGTGCGCGGGTTGCGGCCGGACCGGGAAGGGCGGTTCTTGACCGAAAACGCGCCGAAGCCGCGCAATTCGACGCGGTTGCCCGCAGCCAGTGCATCCGTGATCTCGTCGAGAACCGCGTTGACGATATTCTCGACGTCGCGATGATAGAGATGCGGGTTGCGTGCTGCAACAATCTGCACCAATTCGGACTTGATCACATTCGCCCCCTTAAATTATTGATTTCTTATCAATCCCGGCCAACCTGCCAAACTGAAAGCAGCCCGTCAAGAAGCAACTTTGGGGGCAGGATTCCATTGATATCCTGGCCTTTCAAGAGATCATCATAACCGAAGATCGTAATCAACCGCGAAACAGCCCCAGCGAGCAGAAACGGCGTATTGCTCTTCTTGTCCCAGTCCACCATCGGCAGGTCGGCGTCGACGCCGCGCGATTTGAGATAGGCACGGATCTCAGGCTCGCCGCCGATCGTATCGACGAGTTTCACCTTCAGCGCCTGGCGGCCGGTATAGATCGTGCCGTCGGCCAGTTTCAGCACCTCGTCGCGCGGCAGCTTGCGCCGGTCGGCGACCAGATCGACGAACCAGTTATAGCTGTCGACCACCATGTTGCGGATCATCGCCTTGGCCTCCTCGCTCGCCTCGTGGAAGGGCGAGGGCTCGGCCTTCAGCGGCGAGGATTTGATCTCCTGCAGCGACACGCCGATCTTGTCGAGCAGCGGCTGGATCTGGGGATACTGGAAGATGACGCCGATCGAGCCGGTGATCGAGCTGTCGCCGGCAATGATCGTATCGCCGGCAGTGGCGATCATGTAGCCGGCGGAGGCGGCAAGGGTGCGCACGTCGGAGACGACCGGCTTCTTGGCTGATATCGCGCGGATCGCCTTGAAGATTTTTTCGCCGCCATAGGTCGTGCCGCCGGGCGAGGAGATCGAAATCACCGCGGCCTTCACCTGATCGCTGGTCTCGACTTTCTTCAGCCGCTCCAGAAGCTCGTCGTCATCGACGATCAGCCCTGATATCGTCACATGGGCGATATGCGGGCGCTCCGTCGCGGCATCGCCGACGGCGAAGCGGTAGAAGGCGAAACCAAGTGCCACGACGAGGGCCATCGTGAAGAGGCGCCAGAACCAGAGCTTGCGGCGCAGCCGCCGGCGATCCGCAATCATCGAACTGTCCATAGAAACCTCCAGCGCAGGCCCCGGCTTCGGCACGCCGCCGAGAGGTCCGGTGAAATAGGTGGCAGCGGCGCGTACGAATGCCACTTTTTGATGTTTTTCCGTTTTGTTGCTTGTTGCAGAAAAAATTCCATATTGGCAAGCCAATGTAATAATGCGAAACGAACTGTGATTGGCGGCCGGCTTTGTTCTGAAGGCGCGGCGATCACCGCACATGGACGAGGCCTATGCTCGATACCCTGAAGAACAACGGACATGCCGCCTATGCCGGGTCCGGCAAGAGCGCCTATGGCGATGCGTTGTTCCATTCCGCCCGGGTGCGGCGGCTGAAGATTTTGCTGCCTTTGGCCGCCCTCATCATCGCGGCCGGCCTCACGGCGGTGGCGTTGGTCAGCATCTATCTGCCCGAGAATATCAAGTTGGAAGGCGCCAAGATCGAGAACGGCAAGGTCGTGATGGAAAAGCCGGCGATATCAGGCCGAAATTCCGACGGCATCAACTATTCGATGCTGGCCGAACGGGCGCTGCAGGACATCCGCAATCCCAATCTTATCACGCTCGAAACCATCAAGGCCGCCGTGCCGATGAATGACGGCCTGATCGCCCGCGTCGTCGCCTCGACCGCCGATTACAACCGCGCTACCGACAATCTGCATATGACGGCCCCCTTCACTTTGGTGCTGAGCAGCGGCCTCAATGCGAATTTCCAGTCCGCCCAGCTCGACATCAAGGGCGGAAACATGCGGAGCGACGATCCCGTCACCATCACCAAGGACAATGCCTCCATTCTTGCGCAGACGATGGAGATAACCGATAAGGGGCGGGTGATCACATTCGAGGGGAATGTTCGCATGAATGTCGATCCATCCACCATCCATAAACAGGGCACTTAACCAGCCGGGTCATCCATGACAAAAGATTGTCGCATTTCCACTTGCAAGACAGGCATGGCATTCGTTGCCGGCGCATTTGCCCTTATGCTGACGGCCTCGGGCGCGGGCGCGCAGCAGGCCGCCACGATGTCGGGCATGAAGCTTTCCAACGACCAGCCGATCCAGATCGAAAGCGACAAGCTGGAGATTCACGACCAGGAACACACGGCGCTGTTCACCGGCAAGGTCAAGGTCGTCCAGGGGACGACGACGATGCAGTCCGGCAAGATGACCGTCTATTACAAGGACAAGGCGGCAAAGCCGGCCGCCGACGGGACGCAACCTGCCGCCCAGCCCGCGGCGCAGCCGCAGCAGTCGGGCTCGCTGGCATCGGGAAGCGCCGATATCGACAAGATCCTGGTCACGGACAAGGTCCTCCTGACCTCGGGCACGCAGACGGCGACTGCCGATGACGGCAATTTCGACATGGCCTCGCAGACATTCGTCCTCACGGCGGATCAGGGCAACAAGGTTATTCTGTCGGACGGGCCGAACGTCTTTACCGGCTGCAAGCTGACGGTTCACATGCAAACCGGCCAGGCGGAGCTTGAAAGCTGCGGTGGGCGTGTCCAGATTCAGCTCGATCCGAAGTCGCAGCCGAATACGCAGCAGAAGCAGAACTGAGAAGCCGGCCTCCCACGTGAAATTATCATCGCTATCCACCATGTTCGGTAAGCCCGGGCCACAAGCTGCGGGTGCCGCCGACAAGAGCCGCTATCACGGAACGCTGATCGCACGCGGTCTGACGAAGACCTATGCGACGCGGCGCGTCGTCAATGGCGTCTCGCTGGTGGTGCGCCGTGGCGAGGCCGTCGGCTTGCTCGGCCCGAACGGCGCCGGCAAGACCACCTGTTTTTACATGATCACCGGCCTCGTGCCGGTCGATGAAGGCACGATCGAGATCGACGGCAACGATGTCACGACCATGCCGATGTACCGCCGCTCGCGCCTCGGCGTCGGTTACCTGCCGCAGGAAGCGTCGATCTTCCGCGGCCTGACGGTGGAAGAGAATATCCGCGCCGTTCTCGAAGTGCATGTCAAGGACAAGGCCGAGCGCGAGCAGAAGCTGAGCGAACTGCTGGAGGAGTTTCATATCCAGAAGCTGCGCAAGAGTGCCGCCGTCGCCCTGTCGGGCGGTGAGCGCCGCCGCCTTGAAATCGCCCGCGCGCTTGCGACCGACCCGACCTTCATGCTGCTCGACGAACCCTTCGCCGGCGTCGACCCGATCTCGGTCGCCGACATCCAGAATCTCGTTCACCACCTGACGGCGCGGGGCATCGGCGTTCTCATCACCGACCACAATGTGCGCGAGACGCTGGGTCTGATCGACCGCGCCTACATCATCCATGCCGGTGAGGTGCTGACCCATGGCCGGGCCAACGACATCGTCAACAATCCCGAAGTGCGCCGGCTCTACCTCGGCGACAATTTCAGCCTCTGAGCGGCTGATCCCTCAGAAATTCACCTTGCGGCATAGTTCCGCTTGACCAAATGAGATAAAAAAGCAATTTTTGGGCCAAGTTGGATTTCCGCGGCCCGAAGCCTTGATCGGACGCGGTTTCCCGGAGGAATTGAGGGAGTTTCGCGTCCGTCATGGCACTGTCCGCCAGTCTTTTCCTGCGCCAGAACCAATCCCTGGTGATGACACCGCAACTGATGCAATCCATCCAGTTGCTGCAGATGACGCATGTCGAACTCAGCCAGTTCATCGCCCAGGAAGTGGAGAAGAACCCGCTGCTCGAATTTCCGTCGAATGACGGCGAGGCAGGGTCCGAACGCGGCGAAGCCGAAGACGAGCCTTATGCTCGTTCACCCGAGGATGCAGGCTCGGACGACGGTGACGACAACCGCACCGAGGCGCTCTCCAGCGACTGGTACGACAATGGCGGCAGCGCCAGCACCAGCCGGCTGAACGACGAGCTCGACGCCAATTATACCAATGTCTTTCCCGATGACAGCGCGCCGCAGCGCCTCGATGCGCCGGAGCTCGTCGGCCAATGGAAATCGATGCCGGGCAGCGGCGAGGGCACCGATTACGATCTCGACGATTTCGTCGCCGGCCAGGTGTCGCTGCGCGATCATCTCGCCCAGCAGATCCCTTTCGTTCTGCCCGACATGGCCGACCGGCTGATCGCGCAGAACTTCGTCGATCAGCTCGACGATGCCGGTTATCTGCAAGCCGATATCGTCGAGACCCGCGAGCGGCTGGGCACGAGCCTCACCGCGGCCGAGCGCGTGCTTGCCGCCCTCCAGACGCTCGATCCGCCGGGGGTTTTCGCCCGCAGCCTCGCCGAATGCCTGGCGATCCAGCTGAGGCAGAAGGACCGCTACGACCCCGCCATGCAGGCGCTGGTCGAAAACCTCGAACTGCTGGCACGGCGCGATTTCGCCACGTTGAAGCGGCTCTGCGGTGTCGATGAGGAAGACCTTCTCGACATGCTCGGCGAAATCCGCCAGCTCAATCCCAAACCCGGCAGCGGATTCGAGACCGGCGTTTCCGAAGCGATCATGCCCGACGTGGTCGTCAGGCCCTCCTCGGACGGCGGCTGGCTGGTCGAGCTCAATCCGGATACGCTGCCACGCGTGCTTGTGAATCAGTCCTATTTTTCCCGCGTGACCAGGAATGGCGAGGATCACGCCTTCCTCTCCGATTGCCTGCAAAGCGCCAACTGGCTGACGCGCAGCCTGGACCAGCGGGCGAAGACCATCATGAAGGTGGCAAGCGAGATCGTCCGCCAGCAGGACGCCTTCCTGCTGAACGGTGTCGACCACCTGCGCCCGCTGAACCTGAAGACGGTCGCCGAGGCGATCAAGATGCACGAATCCACCGTCAGCCGCGTCACCTCGAACAAATACATGCTGACGCCGCGCGGTCTCTTCGAGCTCAAATATTTCTTCACCGTCTCGATCAGCGCCGTTGCGGGCGGAGACAGCCATTCGGCCGAGGCGGTGCGTCACAAGATTCGCGCGCTGATCATGCAGGAAAGCCCGGACGCGGTGCTCTCCGACGACGATATCGTCGACATGCTGAAAAAGGGCGGCATCGATCTCGCCCGCCGCACTGTTGCGAAATACCGGGAGGCCATGAACATCGCCTCCTCGGTCCAACGCCGCCGCGAAAAGCGGGCCCTCGCCAAGGTCGCCGGCTTCTGACGCTGGGATGCTTCGGCCTCGATCGAAGCATCCCGCCCGCAAATTGCGCTATTTCTCCGGTGTTTTGAACCAACAGCGAAATGCCAACCATGCCGCAAAATCCGAATCTTGCCAGGGAGCTTTCCCTGCTGCTGGCGCTGGCGACCCTCTGGGGCTCCTCCTACACCTTCATCAAGATCGGTGTCGAAACCATTCCACCGCTTACGTTGATCGCCGCGCGCACGCTGATTGCCGGCGCCATTCTGCTTGCCGTCCTCCGCCACCGCAAAATCCGCCTGCCCAATGACCTCGCGACGTGGCAGCGGTTCTTCCTCCAGGCCTGTCTGAACAGCGTCGTTCCCTTCACCCTGATCGCCTGGGCGGAACAAACCGTCGATGCGGGATTGGCGGTGATTCTCAATTCGGCAACGCCGATCTTCACCTTTCTGCTGACCGTGCTGATCACCCGCCATGAGCAGGTGACGGTGCGAAAGCTTTTCGGCGTCATGGCGGGCCTTGCCGGCATCTGCCTCGTCATCGGCCTTGAAGCGCTCGGCGGGCTCGGCGAAAGCCTGATGGCCCAGCTTGCCATCATCCTGGCGACCGTCTGTTATGCAGGTGCCGCGATTTTCGGCAAGAACTTCAAGGGTCTCGATCCCGCTGTGCCGGCGGCCGGCTCGTTGATCTCGGGCGCCGTCATTCTCTTGCCCGTCGGCCTCGTCGTCGATCGGCCTTGGGAACTCGATCCGTCGACGGCATCGATGCTGGCGCTGCTTGGCCTTTCCGCCTTTTCGACCGCGCTTGCCTTTGCGATCTATTTCCGTCTCGTCCAGACGCTGGGTTCGGTCGGAACGACCTCGCAAGCCTATCTCAGGGTGCCGATCGGCGTTGCGATCGGCATCGTCTTCCTCGGCGAAAGGCTGAGCCCGACGGCATGGATCGGACTCGTTTGCGTCATAGCAGGTGTCGCAGCCATGACGATCCCGGCAAGGATGGCCGCACTCATAACGGGAAGACCCTGGAAGCCATTGGTTGGCGATCGGTGATAAGCGCTGTGTAGCAGTGTGCCGCATGCACGCAAGGCGAGCATTAGTGATCGCAGTTTTTCGCCCTATTGACTTTTCGGCAGCGGCTGGCTAGAAGCCCGCCGCAATCGATGCCGCGAACGGCGTCTGGAGTTATCCCCAACATCAGAAGGGCACCAAGGACCAGCAGGCTGACGCCGATCTTGCTTGAGATTGCGCGAAGTGCTTGGATGAACCTGAGGCTTGGCGTAAACTGATACCCGCAAACGACGATAAGAAGGGAAACTCCATGAGTGTGCGTGTGTCCGGTAAACATATGGAAATTGGTGAATCGTTCCGTCAAAAGATCGAGGACCAAATTGGTATGGCCATCACGAAATACTTCGACGGGGGATACTCGGGTCAGGTGACCGTGGAAAAGGCGAGTTCTCGTTTCTCCGCTGACTGCAAGCTTCATCTCGACAGCGGGGTGGTGTTGCATGCGGCCGGTGAAGCGACCGATCCCCAGCTGGCTTTCGACGCCGCTTCGGAGCGCATCGAAAAACGGCTGCGCCGCTACAAGCGCAAGCTGAAGGACCATCATGCCGGAAACCATCTGAACGGTTTTGCAGAAGTCTCCTACACGGTCATGGATTCCGTTCCTGACCACGAGGATGAAATTCCCGACGATTTCGCCCCGGCAATCGTCGCCGAAAGCACGAAGCAGCTGAAGACCATGTCGGTCGCTACCGCCGTGATGGCGCTCGACATGACCGACGAGCCGCTTCTCCTGTTCCGCAGCCCCGGCAAGGAACATCTGAACATCGTTTACCGTCGGCACGACGGAAATATTGGCTGGATCGATTCAGCCAATATCAAAGGCTGAGATCTGGGCGGTGAGCGGCGGTAATGCCGCCGCTCCTTGCATTTGATCCCGGCGACAGAAGGAAAAAGAAATGGCATTGGCAGATTTGCTCCATCAGGATGCGATCATTCCCGCCCTCAGAGTAAATTCCAAGAAACAGTTGCTTCAGGAGTTGGCCGCAAGAGCCGCCAGGATCACCGGGCTGTCCGAACGGGAGATCTTCGACGTCATCCTGCAACGCGAACGCCTTGGCTCGACCGGCGTCGGCAACGGCATCGCCATTCCCCACGGCAAGCTGGTCAACATCCATTCGATCGTCGGTATCTTCGCCCGGCTGGAGCAGCCGGTCGACTTCGAGGCGCTGGACGACCAGCCCGTCGATCTCGTCTTCCTGCTGCTGGCGCCGGAGGGCGCGGGTGCCGATCATCTCAAGGCGCTGTCGCGTATCGCCCGCGTGCTGCGCGATCACGATCTCGTCGCCAAGTTGCGCGCCACCGATTCCGCTTCGGCGATCTACGCTTTCCTCAACGAAGAGCAGACGTCGAACGCCGCTTAAGCCCATCATCCGCGAAATGTGAAGGGCGCCTGGAAATCAGGCGCCCTTTGCATTTAGACGGCGGAACGATCAGAACTCTTCCCAGCTGTCCTCAGCCACGGCCGCCGAACTGCGCGACGGGGCAACCGCTCGGCGGACCGCAGGAGCGGCCGCGCGGATTGCTGGAGCGGCCACGCGGTGCGAGGCGACCGCGGCAACGGGCGTCCGCATCTTTTGCGCGACGGAGGCAAGCGCCGCGGCGTTGCCCGAGCCCGAGACGTTGAAGCGCGTGGCAAGCGCCTTCAGCGTCTGGGCTTCGTCGTTGAGCGCGACGCTCGCGGCCGTCGCTTCCTCCACCATCGCTGCGTTCTGCTGCGTCACCTGATCCATCTGGTTCATGGCCTGGTTGATTTCCTTCAGGCCGACGGCCTGTTCGCTGGCCGATGCCGAGATCTGCCGGATGAGCTCGTTGATGCCCATCACCTGCTCGGCGATCTTGTGCAGCGTGCCGCCGGCGCGCCCGACGAGGTCGACGCCTTCCTTGACCTGGACGGCCGAGGTGTTGATCAGCGTCTTGATCTCCTTGGCGGCGGTTGCCGAACGCTGGGCGAGCTCGCGCACCTCCTGGGCGACGACGGCAAAACCCTTGCCGGCTTCGCCGGCGCGGGCCGCCTCGACGCCGGCGTTCAACGCCAGCAGATTGGTCTGGAAGGCGATCTCGTCGATGACGCCGATGATCCTGGAAACCTCCGTCGAAGACTGCTCGATCCCCTGCATCGAGGCAATCGCCTTCTGCACCACTTCGCCAGATTTTTCGGCATCCTGGCAGGCGAGGTTGACATTGTCGGCGGCGGTACGCGCATGATCGGCGCTGGAATCGACCTGTGCGGTGAGCTCGTTGAGCGCGGCCGCCGTCTCTTCCAGGCTTGCCGCCTGCTGTTCGGTGCGCTTGGCGAGGTCGGAAGCGCTGTTGCTGATCTCGCCGGTGCCCGAGCCGATATTGGCGACGCTGAGGGTCATCGTGTTGATGGTCTCTTCAAGGCTCGCAAGGGCGGCGTTGAAATCCTGTTTCAGCTTGCCGTATTCGCCGGGGAATTCGTCGGTGATGCGGTAGCCGAGATTGCCCTGCGACAGTTCCGAAAGGCCGGCGCCGACGATCGAGACGATATGGCGTTGCAGCGACACCGATTGCTGGCGTTCCGATTCCGAACGGCTGCGCTCGCTCTCCGCCGCATGCCGCTCTCTGGCGGCATCGTCTTCGAGGCGACGGCTGTCGGCGAGTGTGAAGCGGAAGCCTTCCAGCGCCTTGGCGACCGAACCGATTTCGTCGGTGCGGTGCTGGGCTGCGACCGGTTCGTCATATTTGCCGTTGCCGAGCGCTTCGACGCTGGCAACGAGCCCGCCGAGCGGCCGTTGCACCAGCGAGCGGACGGCGAAATAGAGCGCCAGCATGACAGCGCCGAGCACGATCAGGCCGTTGATGATCATCATGTAGGTCTGGTCCCGTACCGGCGCGTTGATCGCGGTGTGCGGTACGTCGACGAGCACGACCCAGGTGGCGTTGACGCCGGGAACCGCGAACGGATAGACGACGCGGTCGAAGGGGGCGAGACCGTCATAGGTGAGGTTGCTGACCAGGCCGGGCTGTTTGCTCGACAGGGTCGACTTGACGACGTCGGCGCCTTCGCCGTCATACGGCTTGGTCATCAGGTTGGGGACCGGCGCGACGATCCAGTTGCCGGCCTGCGACAGCAGTGTCACGCGGCCGGAGCCGAAAGGATGCAGCGCCTGCAGCTTGTCGGTCAGCGACTTCAGCGAGATATCGACGCCGCCGACGCCGATCATCTTGCCGCCTGATATGACCGGATAGGCAATCGAGGTCAGCAGCGTCGGCACGTCGGTGCCCTCGGCCATGTAAGGCGTCGTGATCGCGCCCTTGCCGCTGTCGGCGGCGAGCTTCCACCATTCGGCGGTATAATCTTCATCGAAGGTCGAATACTGGACGCCGCCATCCTTGGTCTTCGACCAGTAGGGCGTGAAGACGCCGTTCTTGTTGACGCCTTCGTCCTTGTTGTTGGCAAGCTCGGTGATCTTGCCGTCAAGCGCACCGGGCTGCTCGCAGAACCAGCTGCCGAAGGCGAAGGCATTCTGCTCGAGATTGGCCTTCAACACGTTGATCATGCCCTTGCGATCGAGCGACTTGCCTTCATGGGCTCGGCCGAGCACACCCATCATGCTGCGGGCGGCGCTGGCGAGTTCGCCGACATTGGCGGCGATTTCATTGGCGATCGATTTTGCCTCGAGGTTGGCCTGATCCATCGTCAGCGTCTGGACGCGATCCCGGGTCTGGCCGATGAGGAAAAAGTTAGAAACGATGAGGACAAGGGCGATGGCGACGCCGGTGATGACGATGAGTTTCGCCGCAAGCGATTTCATTCGAAAAGTGAACATGGGATCCTCGGGCAAGCATGCGCCGAACGGGCATTCTCCGGCGCAGGAGCAAAGGCATCGCCCCGTCATGGAGCAGCCGTGTAAGCCGCGGATCCGCAAATGCGACGATCCGGCGATCACCGGGAAGATCGCCGGAGACCTCTTAAATTTGAGTGAAACTTTAGTGGTTCATATGAGGAAAGCCGCAGAAACACCCCTCAAAATTGAGGGAGGCCTGACGACGTGTCGCGAGGGGCGCAGACTATATTCTGTCTGCGACTTCCTCACTCAAGGGAATTGAGGGCTGCGCGCCTGATTTGAGGCAGGCGAGCGAGCCGGCAACGGCCGCGCGGCGCAGCGCCGTGGCAAAATCGAGGCCGTCGTCGAGGCTTGCAGCGAAATAGCCGCAGAATGTGTCTCCCGCGCCGACGGTGTCGACCGGTTCGATCTTCAGCCCCTGCGCCCTTGAAATCGCCCCGTCGCGGATGGCGATGACGCCGTCGCCGCCAAGCGTCACGATCAGCGTCTGGCCGGTTTCGGCGTGCAGGCGCTGAAGGGCTGCCTCACGCGCTTGGGCATCCATGCCGTCCTGTCCGGCAAGCCGCTCGAACTCGGTCTCATTGGCAATGACGATATCGGCGAGCCGGCCGAGGCGGGCCGCATCGGGGATCAGCGGAGCAAGGTTGAGGATGCTGGTGACGCCCTTGGCGCGGGCGGCCGACAATGCGCGTTCGACGGCGGCGGCCGGCACTTCGAGCTGCAGCATCAGGATGTCGCCTTCGCTCATGCCGCCGATTGCCGTTGCGGCGTCGTCAGGCGTGACCTGGCCATTGGCGCCGGGAACGACGGCGATCATGTTTTCGCCGTCGCCGCCGACCAGGATCAGCGCCGTGCCTGTGGGACCGTCGACATGCCTGACGAGAGAAAGATCGGTTCCCGCCGCATCGAGCAGCGAAAGGGCATCCGCGGCGAAGCTATCCTTGCCGACGGCGCCGGCCATATGCACATAGCGGCCGGCGCGGCGGGCGGCGAGCGCCTGGTTGGCGCCCTTGCCGCCGGCGGCCGTGGCAAAACCGTTGCCGGCCACCGTTTCGCCGGGCTTCGGCAGGCGCTCGGTGGTGGCGATGAGGTCCATGTTGATGGACCCGAAAACTGTGATCATCAGGGTGTCCCGTCTTTTGGAGCCAGCAACTGACGTCATGCTCCAATTCTTCGATAGAGCGTGATGCCGAAAACTCAGCGTGGTTTTCCGACGGCATCATGCTCCTGCTGTTTCTTGCGGGCGAGACACTGCCCGAAGCGGTCACTCCTCGTCAACCACCCGGAGCTTGAGAAGACCGGTGCGGCTTTCCACCGATTTGGCGGCGGGTTCGCTGTCGCGGGCAGGCTTTTCGTCGCCGCCGCCGGCCTCGAATTCCAGCGCCTCGATCTTGGCGCCGCGCCTGGTGAGTTTGTCGGCCGAGGTGACCACCATGTCGATATCCTTCTGCGCCATGGCGAAGTGGCCCTGCAGCTTGCGCACCCGCTCGTCGAGGCGGCTGAGATCCTCCATCAGGATCGCCACCTCGCCCTGGATCAGATGTGCCTGCGCCCGCATGCGCTGGTCCTTGAGCACCGCCTGGATGACCTGGATCGACAGCATCAGCAGCGACGGCGAGACGATGACGATGCGCGCCCGGTGCGCCTTCTGCACCACGGCCTCGAAGTTCTCGTGGATCTCGGCGAAGATCGATTCCGACGGCACGAAGAGAAAGGCCGTATCCTGGGTTTCCCCCTGGATCAGATATTTCTCGGAAATGTCCCTTATATGGACCTCCATGTCGCGGCGGAACTGCTGGCCGGCGATCTTGCCGGCCTCCGGGCTGCCGGCGTCGCGGATGGCGTTCCAGGCTTCGAGCGGAAATTTCGCATCGATGACCAGCGGCGGCGCGCCGTTCGGCATGCGGATCGTGCAGTCCGGCCGCGAGCCGTTGGACAGCGTCTGCTGGAAGGTATAGGCGCCCATCGGCAGGCCGTCGGCGACGATCGTTTCCATCCTCGACTGGCCGAAGGCGCCGCGCGTCTGCTTGTTGGACAGAATGGCCTGCAGCCCGACGACATCCTTGGCGAGGGTCTGGATATTGTTCTGTGCGGCATCGATCACCGCCAGCCGTTCCTGCAGCCGCTGCAGGTTCTCATGCGTCGATCTGGTCTGCTCGGTGATCGTCGAGTTGACACGCTGCGACATGCCGTCGAGGCGTTGGCTGATCGTCTGGTTGAGTTCACTCTGCCGCGCGCCGAAGACTTCGGTCATCGCCGCGATGCGGCCCTGCATCTCCGCCTGGATCTTCAAAAGCTCGGCCATGCGCGCTTCGTTTTCCCCAGCGCGGAAGCTCGCCTCCTCCGCCTGTTCGCGGCGAAGGCTGGCGCTGCGCAGCAGAAGCACGATCACCAGCAGGGCGAGGGCGGCGAGAACCCCGCCGGCAAGCGCCAGCATGGCCGGACTGATCGAGGCAAGGGAAAGGGCGAGCGATTCGGAATGGACGGTCATGCCGCGAGCATAACAGAAGACACGGCGATATATAGATCAAAACGTGAACGAAATTGGCAGTCCTCACTATCTTCCCCCCGCTGCGGCTCCTGCCGGCGCCTGAGAAAAAATCGCGCGCCGATTTAACGATTGCTCAACCATATTCGCCAAAACCTGTGGCGCAGAAATTCCTTCCCGCGCCTCGCGCCAAGTACAGAGACCCTCCATGACATCCCAGCAGACCGACAGTGCCCTCAGGCAACGCCTCGATTTCATCGAACTGGATGAGGCGGCGCGCAAGTCGATGCGGGATCTGCGCCCTGTCATATCCGAGCTAATCGGCGGCGCCCTTGATAAATTCTATGCCAAGATCGCCAGGACCCCTGCTGTTTCAGGCTTTTTCGCCGATAAGAACCATGTCGGCCATGCCAAGAAGCGCCAGCAGGATCATTGGGCCAATCTTGCCGGCGGCGCCTTCGACGAGAGCTATGTCAACGGCGTGACCGCGGTCGGCCGGACGCACGCCCGCATCGGGCTGGAGCCGCGCTGGTATATCGGCGGTTACGCCATCGTCATGTCCGAGCTGGTCAAGGGCATCATGGAAAAGCAGTGGCCGTCGGTCTTCGCGCGCCAGCAGGGCAAGCAACTGGCCGAGAAGCTGTCGGCCGTTATCAAGGCCGGCATGCTCGACATGGACTATTCCATCTCGGTCTATCTGGAGACGCTCGAAGCAAAGCGCCGCGCTCTGGAAGAGGAGCGTGCCCAGGCCGAATCCGATCAGGCGACCGCGCTGGAGCAGCTGCGCCGCGCTCTGGAAGCACTGTCGAAAGGTGATCTCGAAGCCACCCTGCCGTCCGACCTGCCGGGCAATTTCAGGCAGATGGCCGAGGATTACAACCGCGCCGTCAGGGCGCTAAGCCAGTCCTTCGCCTCCGTGCGCGAGACCTCGGGCCAGATCATGAGCGGCGCCGACGTCATTTCCAATGCCACCAACGATCTGGCGCTGCGCACCGCCCAGCAGGCGGCAGGCGTCGAGGAGAGCTCGGCCGCCCTGCAGCAGCTTTCCGTCAGCGTCGGCCAGACCGCCGCCAATGCCGAGAAGGCTTCGGCCGCCGTGCGCGAAACGCAAGAGAAGGCGAAGAACTCGGGCGAACTCGTCACCAGCGCCGTCTCGGCGATGGCCGGCATCGAGAAATCCTCGACCGGGATCTCCAAGATCATCGGCGTCATCGATGAGATCGCTTTTCAGACCAATCTTCTGGCGCTGAACGCCGGTGTCGAGGCCGCCCGCGCCGGCGATGCCGGCAAGGGCTTTGCCGTCGTCGCCCAGGAAGTCCGCCAGCTTGCCCAGCGTACGGCGGAAGCGGCCAAGGAGGTCAAGAACCTGATCTCGCAGAGCTCGACCCAGGTCAACGAGGGTGTCGGCATCGTTTCCAGCACCGGTGAGGCACTGAATGACATGATCAGCCGCATCGACATCATCAACCGTTTCGTCGCCGATATCGCCGCCGCCGCCCGCGATCAGGCGACCGGCGTCAACGAGGTCAGCGTCGCCGTCCGCAACATGGGGGCGATCACCCAGCAGAATTCGGACATGGTCGAACAATCGTCGGCGGAAACCCGCCGCCTCAAGGACGAGGTGGAAAGCCTGATCGAGCTGCTGCGGCGCTTCCGCGCCCGGCCGGAGGGCCGTGCCGTCACCGCTGCCCGCCGGGCGGCGTGAGGCGAATATGGCGAAATTCCGGGCGGGGATGGGAAAAAAGCGTCTTCCCCGCCCGCCGGATAATTCCATAGTCGGAAAAGATGGGTTATGGGAACGCCATGACCATCAAGCCACTCATCATTCTTCCCGATCCCCTTCTCCGCCAGCTCTCCAAGCCGATCGAGCGGGTCGACGCCGACCTGCAGCGCCTTGCCGACGACATGCTGGAAACCATGTACGACGCGCCGGGCATCGGCCTTGCGGCGATCCAGATCGGCGTACCGCGCCGCATGCTGGTGATCGATGTGTCGCGCGAGGGTGAAGAAAAGCAGCCGCAGGTCTTCATCAATCCCGAGATCGTCACATCGTCCGACGAGCGCTCGGTCTATGAGGAAGGCTGCCTGTCGATCCCGGATTATTATGCCGAGGTCGAACGCCCCGCCGTCGTCTCGGTCAAATATCTCGACCGCAACGGCAAGGAACAGACTGTTGAAGCCGACGGCCTGCTCGCCACCTGCCTGCAGCACGAGATCGACCATCTGAACGGGGTGCTCTTCATCGATCATATCTCGCGGTTGAAGCGGGAAATGGTCATCAAGAAGTTCACCAAGGCGGCGAAGTCCAAGGTGCTCTGAGCAGCACGTTGAAAATTCACCGGTGAGGCACTATGATATCACTGATATCATGATGGAGGCGCCGCATGGGTGATTTTCTGATCAGAAATATTTCCGAGGCGATGAAGCGAGACATTGCGGAATCGGCACAGCGGAGCGGAAACAGCCTTTCCGACGAGGCCAAGGAACTTTTGCGGGAAGCGCTGAAAAGGAAAACCGAAGCAAAGCCCGAGAGTCTGTCGGCCTACGAAGCAATACGCGCCGCTTTTGTCAGCGAAAACGCAGTGGACGATGAATTTGCTGCAATCATGGACGAAATCGAGGCCGCGCGGAAAAAGGATTTCGGCCGGCCGTTCGAGGATTTCGAATGATCGTTCTCGATACGAATGTGGTTTCCGAGTTCGCCAGGCCATTGCCAAGTGAAAAGGTGAAGGCCTGGATATCGCTGCAGGATGCCTCGAGAATCTGGCTTTGCACGGTCGGGCTGATGGAGCAGATTTACGGAGCCGAAAGGGTCCTCCTGAAAACAGGATCGGACCGCTTCTTCCGGGCTATCGAGAATTTGGTGAAGGGCCAATTTCGTGAGCGTATCGTCGGCTGGGATTTGGAAACGGCTATAGTAACCGGTCGTTTGCGGGCGAAACGCGAAAGCATAGGGCGGCCGATTTCGGTCCAGGATGCCATGATTGCCGCCATCTGCCTTGCCAACGGCGCGACGCTCGCCACCCGCAACACCAGAGATTTCGAGGAGCTTGATCTCAAGCTCGTAAACCCGTTTGAAGACGGCTGATCCTCAATTGGCGAGATAGAATGTCTCTTCGCATCATTTTCATGGGAACCCCGGAGTTCTCGGTTCCGACCCTGCGCCTGCTCGTCGATGCCGGCCACAGGATCGTTGCGGTCTATACCCAGCCGCCGCGGCCGGGTGGACGGCGCGGGCTCGATCTGCAGAAATCGCCGGTGCATCAGGCCGCCGAACTGCTCGGTCTGCCGGTCTTCACCCCGGTCAATTTCAAGGACCCGGAGGAGCGCGAGCGATTTCGTGGCTTGAATGCCGATGTCGGCGTCGTCGTCGCCTACGGACTGTTGCTGCCGGAGGCGATTTTGAACGGCACGCGGGATGGCTGCTACAACGGCCACGCCTCGCTGCTGCCGCGCTGGCGGGGGGCCGCGCCCATCCAGCGGGCGATCATGGCGGGCGACGCAAAGACCGGCATGATGGTGATGAAGATGGACAAGGGGCTCGATACCGGCGCCGTGGCGCTGACCCGCGAAGTCGAGATCGGCCCGAACATGACGGCTGGCGAGCTGCACGACCGGCTGATGCTCGTCGGCGCCAAGGCGATGGCGGAGGCCATGGTGAAGCTGGAGATGAACGATCTGCCGCTGACGCCGCAGCCGGACGAGGGCGTGCTCTATGCCGCCAAGATCGACAAGGCCGAGACCCGCATCGATTTCGCTGGAAATGCCGGGGATGTTCACAACCATATCCGCGGCCTGGCGCCGTTTCCGGGCGCCTGGTTCGAGCTCGAAATCGGCGGCAAGCCGGAACGGGTGAAAGTGTTGGCTTCCGAGTTGGCTGACGGCCAAGGCGCATCGGGCGAATTGCTGACGGACGATCTCGTGGTCGCCTGCGGTTCGGGTGCGGTGCGGCTGACCAGGCTGCAAAAGGCCGGCGGCAAGCCGCTGGCCGCGGCCGATTTCCTTAGGGGCACGCCGCTTGCAGCCGGCACGAGGCTTCGCTGATGCCGCGTTTCCGCATGACCGTCGAATATAACGGCGGGCCGTATGTAGGCTGGCAGCGGCAGGAGAACGGTCCCTCGGTGCAGGGCGCGATCGAAGCGGCGGTGCTGTCTCTGACCGGCGAGACGGTATCGATCCGCGGCGCCGGCCGCACCGATTCCGGCGTTCATGCCATGGGGCAGGTAATCCATGCCGATCTTACGAAGGAGTGGTCGCCCTACAAGCTGCAGAATGCCTTGAACGCGCATCTCAGGCTCGCCGGCGAGCGTGTCTCGATTATCGAGGTCGAGGCGGTTCCTGAATTCTTCGATGCCCGGTTCTCGGCGCTGCGGCGCCACTATCTCTACCGCATCATCAGCCGCCGCGCGCCGCTCGCGCTCGAGGCCGGCAAGGCCTGGTGGGTGCCGAAGGCGCTCGACCACGCGGTCATGCATGCCGCTGCCCAGCGGCTGGTCGGCCGGCACGATTTCTCCACTTTCCGATCCGCCCATTGCCAGGCAAACAGCCCGGTGCGCACGCTCGACCGGCTGGATGTGACGCGCAATGGCGAGTTGATCGAGATCCGCGCCACGGCGCAGAGTTTCCTTCACAATCAGATCCGTTCCTTCGCCGGCACGCTGAAGCTCGCCGGCGAAGGCAAATGGACGCCAGACGATGTCGAGGCAGCACTCGAGGCGCGCGACCGCAAGGCCTGCGGCCCGGTGGCGCCGCCGGACGGGCTCTATTTCATGCAGGTGGATTATCCCGAGGTGATCATCGACCGCCGCAGGCCTGTCACCAACGCCGATATCGATGCCGATGAGACTGATGATCCGTTGTAAGCTTGCTCAGGTGGGATAGATGCCGAGGAAGTGCTGCAGATATTCCGAAAGGATCATCGACGGCACCAACAGCACCAGCGTCATCGCCCCGACCATCAGCGCGTGACCGTGGCAGATCATCCGGAGAATGCGGGCCAGCACGAAGACCTGCGCCAGCATGAAGGCCAGCAGCAGCAGCGAGACGAGGCCGACGGAGCCGGGAAGGAAGACCACCATCGCCAGCAGCAGCCCGTTGATATAGGAGAGCGGCACGCCGAGCCAGTTGACGCTGACGACGACCGGCGCGAAACGCTCGCCCATGCGGAAGGCAAGCAGCAGCAGCCCGGCAAAGACCAGCGGCACGAACCAGTTGGCGAGCTCGACGAAGCCGAGCCTGATATAGAAGGCAAAGCCGACATCGGCTTCCGGCGGCATCGACCGCAGAAAGACCTGTCGCCACCAGAGCCAGGAAATGCCCATCGGCGGCAGACACCAGGCGATCGCCCAGAACGAGCGGTTGACGCCGCGCTCGGACATGTCGAGATAGCGGAAGCCGCGCGGATCCAGCCGGATCAGCAGCCAGAGGCCGGCCAGATAATACTGGACTTCCCTAAGCCCCGGCATTGGCGAACCAACGGGCGATGAAGATTTCGTAGATCGCCGTCAGCGTCTCCAGATCGGCAACAGCGACGCGCTCGTCGACCATGTGCATCGTCTGGCCGACGAGGCCGAACTCGACGACCGGGCAATAATCCTTGATGAAGCGCGCATCCGACGTGCCGCCGGTGGTCGAAAGCTTGGGCGATTGGCCGGTCACACCCTCGACGGCCGATGACAGCGAGGCGATCAGCGCATTGTTGCGCGTCAGGAAGACATGGCTCGGCCGGTCGGCCCAGACGATATCGTATTTCACCGGTTCGCGGCCCGGCCGCAGCTGGCCGTTGCCGGCGGCGGCATCGAGGCGCCGGAGGATTTCGGCCCGCAGCGTCTCGGCCGTCCAGCTGTCGTTGAAGCGGATATTGAAGCTTGCCGAGGCCTTGGCCGGAATGACATTGGTCGCTGGATTGCCGACATCGACCGTGGTCACCTCGAGGTTCGAGGGCTGGAAGTCGTCGGTGCCGCCATCAAACGGCGGGTCCATCAGCGCCTGGGTCAGCTGCAGCATGCCGCGCACCGGATTGTCGGCAAGATGCGGATAGGCGGCATGGCCCTGGACGCCGTGCACGGTGATCTTGCCCGACAGCGAGCCGCGCCGGCCGATCTTGATCATGTCGCCGAGCCTGTCCGGATTGGTCGGCTCGCCCACAAGGCAGGCATCCCAGCGCTCGCCGCGCTCGGCCGCCCATTGCAAGAGCTTGATCGTGCCGTTGATCGCCGGGCCTTCTTCGTCGCCGGTGATGAGAAAGGAGATCGAGCCGGCCGGCGGCCCGTTTTTCTCGATATGACGGGCGACGGCGGCGACGAAACAGGCAATGCCGCCCTTCATGTCGACGGCGCCGCGGCCGAAAAGCTCGCCGTTGGAAATCTCGGCGGCAAAGGGCGGATGCGTCCAGGCGGCCTCGTCGCCGACCGGCACGACATCGGTATGGCCGGCAAACATCAGATGCGGGCCATACCTGCCGAGGCGGGCATAGAGGTTTTCGATATCGGGCGTTCCCTCCTCGCTCGCCTTCACTCTGTCGACGGCAAAGCCGAGCGGCGCAAGCATGGCGTCGAGCGCCGACAGCGCGCCGCCCTCGGCCGGCGTCACGGAGGGGCAGCGAATCAGCGTCTGGAGATTGGCGACGGGATCGGTAGCGGTCATGGCAGTCGAACTATCCGGCGGGAATGGCAAAGACATGGCAAGGCGGCGCCTCGCGGAAAAGACGCCGTCTGTTTACCGGATCACTCTGCCGATGTCATCAATCTCTGAGCAGCTCGTTGATGCCGGTCTTCGAGCGGGTCTGTTCATCGACGCGCTTGACGATGACGGCGCAGTAGAGATGCGGCGCCGGCTTGCCGTTGCCCATCGTCGCATTGCCCGACGGCATCGAGCCGGCGACGACGACGGAATAGGGCGGCACTTCGCCGTAGCTCACCTCGCCGGTGGCGCGGTCGACGATCTTGGTCGACTTGCCGATATAGACGCCCATGCCGAGCACCGAGCCTTCGCGGATGATGCAGCCTTCCACCACTTCCGAACGGGCGCCGATGAAGCAATTGTCCTCGATGATCGTCGGGCCGGCCTGCATCGGCTCCAGCACGCCGCCGATGCCGACGCCGCCGGAAAGATGCACATGCTTGCCGATCTGCGCGCAGGATCCGACCGTCGCCCAGGTGTCGACCATCGTGCCTTCGCCGACATAGGCGCCGAGATTGACGAAGGACGGCATCAGGATCGCGTTCGGGGCGATATAGGCCGAGCGGCGCACGACGCAGTTCGGCACGGCGCGGAAGCCGGCGGCACGGAAATGGTTCTCGCCCCAACCCTCGAATTTCGAAGGCACCTTGTCCCACCAGGTGGAACTGCCGGAGCCGCCCTTGACCACCTCCATGTCGTTCAGGCGGAAGGACAGGAGCACGGCCTTCTTCAGCCACTGATGCACCGTCCAGGCGCCGTCGGCGCCGCGCGTCGCGACACGGGCCTTGCCGGCATCGAGCAGATCGAGTGCTGCTTCGACCGCATCGCGAACCTCACCCCTGGTCGACGTGTTCACATTGTCGCGATTGTCGAAGGCGGTTTCGATGATCTTTTCGAGGGATGCGAGGTCGGTGGCGCTCATGAGAATTCCTTAAACTTCGATCTTTATCGTGGAGACGGCAAGGTCTCCGGAAGTGCGGTTGGCGGGGTTTATCCTGCTCTACAGCATGAACCCGTAGAACGGAATGATTTTTCCGACAAGATCATATCTGGATTCAAGGCGTTATAGCGACATATCCGGTCTCTTGGCCGGCATTACTGAAAGGCATTTCGACATGGCGAAAGGACGAAACGGCGGTTCGCGGCGCAAGGATGGCGTATGGGACCCACTAAAGAGCAGCTCGACCGACAGGCAGCGCGCCGAGGCCGTGCCGAAGACGCCGCAGACGATGTCGCCCGCCTACCGCCTTGCCTATGTCGACGAGGATTTCCTCTGCCGCGAGGAGCTGCGGCCGATCCGCCTGCAGCTGGAACTGTTGAAGCCGGAAATGATGCTGACCGAACGCGGCATCAGGTCGACCGTCGTCATGTTCGGCGGCGCCCGCATTCCCGCCCCCGGCCAGAGCGCCTGGGCGGCCCGCAACGATATCCAGCGCGCCAATCTGGAGGCGGCCTCCGTCTATTATGACGAGGCGCGCAAATTCGCCCGGCTCTGCTCGAAATATTCGGCCACCTTCAATTTCCACGAATATGTCATCGTCACCGGCGGCGGTCCCGGCGTGATGGAGGCGGGCAATCGCGGCGCGGCCGACGAGGGCGCCCCCTCGATCGGCCTCAACATCGTGCTGCCGCACGAGCAGGCGCCGAACGCCTATGTGACGCCGGAGCTCAGCTTCAATTTCCACTATTTCGCCATCCGCAAGATGCATTTCATGGTCCGCGCCAAGGCGATCGCGGTCTTCCCGGGTGGCTTCGGAACGCTGGACGAGTTCTTCGAATGCCTGACGCTGATCCAGACCGGCCGCATGGAGCGCCTGCCGCTGATCCTCTTCGGCGAGGCCTTCTGGCGGAGCATCATCAATTTCGACGCATTGGCCGAATTCGGCACGATCGCGCCCGACGACGTCAAGCTGATCAGCTTCGTCGACACCGCCGAAGCCGCCTGGAAGATCGTCCAGGATTTCTACGAACACCGCGAATAGAGCTCAGCGCGGTGCTTGAACCAATCTCCCGCTCTTTCCCAAGCAGGATAGAACGGGAGCATGGTGCGCCCGGCCTTACAGAAGCGGCCGGTCCGGCATGTCGTCGATCGAGATGACGCCGTCCTTGTTGCGGTCCATCCGCGCAAACAGCTTGTCGATGGCGGCTTCGGCCTCCTGTTTGGAAATCTGGCCGTTCTGGTCGGTATCGACGCGGTGCATCATGATCGAGGCGCGCATGATGTTGCCGCCATGGTGCATCCAGCGATGCCCGTCGCGACCCTCGTGACCAGCCTGCGGCGGCTGTCCCTGGTCGTTATTATCAGGCGTCGCGTCTGCGGTATCGGCATCCTTGTTGTCGCCGGCGTCCTGCTTGCGCTGATCTCTCATCGCCTGCAACTGCGCTTTCTGGTATGCGCCGATTTCGCCCGGGGTCAGCGAGCCGTCATGATTGGTGTCGATCGCAGCGAAGATCTTGTCGATGCCGGCGGTCGCCTCGTCTTTGGAGATTTGTCCGTCCTTGTTGGTGTCGAACTGCTTGAGCATTCTGACATAGGTGATTTCGCGGAAGGCGGCAGGCCCCGGACCGTGCATGGAACCGTGCCTGCCAGGGTGCTGACGCGGCCCGTCACCGGGTGCGGCATAGCCTGCCCCGGCGGCTGCGCCGAAGATGAGGCTGGAGGAAAGCGCTGCCAGTATCAGCTTGTTGCGGTACATCGTATTAGCCTTTCGTGAGGTGTCCCCTCAGGAAGAAAGCTATGGCAACGGGGCGGAAAGTCCCAGTTAAACATCGGTAAGCTGGGTGAAACTTTGGTAATCCGTCAGCGCGGGGGCCGAATCAGTCCGGAGCGGTAATCCTGCCGAGGAAGGCGGCGAGATCGTCGGTGACGAAATCGATATGATCCTCTTCGCCGCTGGTCTTTTCCCACCATTCGACGACCGTGTCTTCCAGATTGCGCGGCACCAGCAGCACGGTCTGCATGCCGAGCGCCTTCGGCACCGTCAGATTGCGCGGCAGGTCCTCGAACATTGCCGCCTTGGCGGTTTCGACCCGCTTCAGCGCCGTGAACTTGTCATAGGTCGCCTGCGCCGGCTTCGGCACGTAATCGGCCGCGACGATATCGAAGATGTCGTCGAAATGCTCGAGAATGCCGAGCGCCTCCGCCGTCATTTCCGCATGCTTGACGCTGCCATTGGTGAAGATGAATTTGCGCCCCGGCAGCGCCTTGATCGCCGCGCCGAGTTCCGGCTGCGGCGTCAGCGCCGAATAGTCGATCGCATGCGCCTTTTCGAGGAAGTCGTTCGGGTCGATGCCGTGATGGATCATCAGCCCCTGCAGCGTCGTGCCATGCTCGAGGTAATATTGCTTCTGCAGCTTGCGCGCCTCTTCCCGCTCCATCTGTAAGAGCGTCGCGACATAAGCGGTCATGTTCTTGTCGATCTGCGCGAACAGATTGACATGATGCGGATAGAGCGTGTTGTCGAGGTCGAAGACCCAGTCTGTGACGTGCTCGAAATCGGCTTTATCAGGCGTGCGGTCGATCTTGGTCATGGCGGTCTTATGGCACGGCTGCCGCGGAAACCAAAGGCCTTTGCCTTAGGCCTTCGCCTGACGGCGGCTTCCGCAAAAAAGCCGTCAGATTTTCACAACTTTAAGAGGATTTCGGCTGAATATTGCCATCGATCGCGGTGACTTTCTGCCTGCGTCAGACAGGGGGACCCGCAAGGGTAAAGCCGCAATGAGGATCGTTCTGATAAATCCGCCGCATACGGCGATCGGCAGTCGCATTCCCGATGATCACCTTCCACCGCTCGGCCTTCTCGCGGTCGCAGGCCCGCTGATCGACGACGGTCATATCGTCAGTCTCATCGATGCCGAGTTCGGACCGATGGAGATAGCGGAGATTGTCAGCCGGGCGGTGGGCAGCCACCCGGATCTGGTGCTGATCGGCCATTCCGGCTCGACCTCGGCCCATCCCACAGCCCGTGCGATCGCAGAGGCGATCAAATGCCGTGATCCCAAAATCTCCATCATCTATGGCGGCGTCTTTCCGACCTATCACTGGCGGGAGGTTCTGGCCGAGACGGCGGCATTCGACATTCTCGTGCGCGGTGAAGGCGAGGAAACGATGCGGCGCCTTGCCGATTGCCTGGCGACGGGCCGCCCGCTCGCAACCGTTCCCGGCATCGCCTTTCGCGATGACCATGGCGAAATCCTGGCGACGCAGCCGGCGCAGGCGATCGCCGATCTCGATGCCTATCGCGTCGGCTGGGAGCTGATCGATCATCGCCGTTACAGCTACTGGGGCGGCAAGCGTGCCGTCGTCATGCAGTTTTCACGCGGCTGTCCGCATCTTTGCAATTATTGCGGCCAGCGCGGCTTCTGGACCCGCTGGCGTCACCGCTCGCCGGAACTGTTTGCCCGCGAGATCGCCAGGCTGTATCGCGAAGAGGGTGTGGAACTGATCAACCTGGCCGACGAGAATCCGACCTCCTCGCGCAAGGCGTGGCTGGCTTTTCTCGAAGCGATGATCGCCGAGAATGTGCCGGTGCAGATCGTCGGCTCGACACGGGCGGATGATATCGTCCGCGATGCGGATATCCTGCATCTCTATCGCAAGGCTGGTGTCGTGCGCTGGTTGATCGGCATGGAAAACACCGACGAGGCGACCTTGACGCTGATCAAGAAGGGGGGAGCCAAGGCAACCGACCGGGAGGCGATCCGCCTTCTACGCCAACACGATATCCTCTCCATGGCGACCTGGGTCGTCGGTTTCGAGGAGGAGACGCTGGGCCATCTCTGGCGCGGCTTCCGGCAATTGCTCTCCTATGATCCCGACCAGATCCAGGCGCTCTATGTCACGCCGCATCGCTGGACGCCGTTCTTCCGCATCGCCCGTGATCGGCAGGTTATCGAAACCGATATCCGCAAATGGGATTACAAGCATCAGGTGCTGAAGATGCGGTATCTCAGCCCGATCGTGCTGGTCGCCTGCGTCAAGCTCATCGAGGTGGCCGTCCAGGCGCGGCCGAAGGCGCTGCTGCGCATCCTCTTCCATCGTGATCCCGAGCAGCGCCATTCCATGCGCTGGTATACGCAGATGGGGCGCCGCGTCTGGTTTCACGAGATTGTCGAATTCCTCTTCCGCCGCCGCCATCTCACGGATGGCCCGACGCTCGAGAATTTCTGGGGTGCGCCGCAGGATGCCGAGGAGGAATCCATGCTGCGCCCGCAGCGGCATGTGAAAAGCCTCGACGCGGCGGAATAAAATAGACGCCCGATTTTCGGCGGACGCGGCAGGCGTGCGGTGCTAGAAAGTGGTCATGCTTTTCGAACGCCCCGATGACGATACGCTCTATGAAGCCCTGATCGCGCGCAGTGCCGATTATGAGGGCCAGGCCTATGTCTGCGTCAAGACGACAGGCATCTTCTGTCGTCTCACCTGCCCGGCGCGCAAGCCGAAGCGGGAAAATACGCTGTTCTTCGACACGATCGCCGCCTGCATGCATTCCGGTTTCCGACCCTGCCGTCGCTGCAAGCCGCTGGAGCAGCCGGGCAGGGAGCCTGTGGTCGACGCGTTGCTTGCCGCGCTCGACGGCGAGCCGGAGGTTCGCTGGAGCGAGGATGAGCTCGTGCGCCGCGGCCATGATCCCTCGACCGTGCGCCGCGCCTTCAAGCGGGCGCTCGGCATGACCTTCCACGACATCGTCCGCTATATCAAGCTCGGCGAGGCGGCCCGGCAATTGGCCGATGGCGTGCGCGTCATCGATGCGCAGATCGACGCCGGATACGAGTCGCCGAGTGGTTTCCGGGCGGCTTTCCAGCGGCTTATCGGCAAGACGCCGGCGCTCGCGTAGAACCGCGAACTGCTCTTTGCCGATTGGTTCGACACCCCGCTCGGGCCGATGATCGCGGTCGCCGACAAGACGCATCTGCATCTTCTCGAATTTCACGATCGCAAGGCGCTGCCGACCGAACTCGAAGCGCTGCAGAAGCGCATCCGCTCCTCCGTCGCGATCGGCCGCACCCCTGTTATCGATCGGATCGAAGCGGAGATCCGCGATTATTTCGACGGGCGGCGCACCGTTTTCACGACGCCCCTGGCGCTCGGGGGCACGCCGTTCGAAAAGCATGTCTGGGCAAAGCTGATCGATATCCCTGTCGGTGAGACACGCGCCTATGGCGATCTCGCCAGGGAGATGGAGAGGCCGGAAGTGGTGCGTGCCGTCGGCCGCGCCAATGGCGCCAACCAGCTTGCCATCATCGTGCCCTGCCACCGCATGCTCGGCGCCGATGGTTCTTTGACCGGTTACGGCGGCGGGCTCTGGCGCAAGCAGTGGCTGCTGCGGCATGAAGAGAAGATCAGCACGCAGGCAAAGATGGAGGAGACAGCATGAACCAGACTGAAAAGGCCAAGGCATTCGGCGCGCTTCACCGCAAGGGCAATCCGATCGTCCTCTACAATATCTGGGATGCCGGCACGGCAAAGGCCGTTGCCGATGCCGGCGCCAAGGCGCTTGCGACGGGAAGCTGGTCGGTCGCCGCCGCCCACGGCTTTGCCGATGGCGAGAAGCTGCCGATGTCGGTGCTTGTGGAGACGGCGAAATCCATCATCGATGTCATCGACCTGCCGCTCTCGGTCGATTTCGAAGGCGCCTATTCGGCAGAGCCTCAGGTCGCCGCCGCCAATGTCGCCAGGCTGGTGGAAATCGGCGCCGTCGGCATCAATTTCGAAGATCGGGTGGTCGCCGGCGAGGGGCTCTATCCCGTCGAGAGCCAGGCGGCCCGCATCCGCGCCATTCGCGCCATGGCCGACGGCAAAGATATCCCCTTCTTCATCAACGCCCGCACCGACCTTTTCCTGGCCGAGAGCGATCTTTCCAAACACGCCGGCCTGGTGGACGAGGCGATCGAGCGGGGCAGGGCCTATGCGGCCGCCGGCGGCAACGGCTTCTTCGTGCCCGGCCTGATCGATCCCGCCTTGATCGAACAGATCTGCGCGGCATCGTCGCTGCCGGTCAACATCATGATGCGGGCCGGCGCCCCCGATGTGAAAACCCTGGCAAGGCTCGGCGTCGGCCGCATCAGCTATGGCCCGGGGCCTTACCGGTCGATGATGGAGAAGCTGAAGCAGGAAGCGGCGGCGATTTATAACCTGATCTGACGCCGATCGATGCGAGGGCCGCATCCCACGAAGGGCTGCGGCCCGGAATAACATTCCGCTTGTGCTCAGGAACGGAAGCGCAGATTGCGCCGGCTCAGCTGGTCGACCGAGGTACAGCCCATCAGCTTCATGTCGCGTTCGATCTCGGTGCGCATCGTCTCCAGCGCCCGGTCGACGCCGGGCTGTCCGGCAGCGGCCAGCGGGAAGAGATAGTAGCGGCCGAGCCCGACCGCCTTTGCTCCCAGCGACAGCGCTTTAAGAACATGCGTTCCCCGCTGCACGCCGCCATCCATCATCACGTCGATCCGATCGCCGACGGCATCGACGATCTCGGCGAGCTGGTCGAAAGCGCTGCGCGAACCGTCGAGCTGGCGGCCGCCATGGTTGGACAGCACGATGCCGGTGCAGCCGATCTCGACGGCGCGTTTGGCGTCTTCGACCGACATGATGCCCTTCAGGCAGAATTGCCCGCCCCAGGCCTGCACCATGTCAGCCACGTCGTTCCACGACATGGAGGGATCGAGCATCTCGGTGAAGTATCGGCTGATCGACAGCGCACCGCCGTCCATCTTCACGTGGTTTTCAAGCTGCGGCAGCCGGAAAGCCTCGTGCGTCATCCAGTCGATCGCCCAGGACGGCTTGATCGCAAATTGCATCATGCCGGCGAGATTGAGCTTGAAGGGAATGGCAAATCCCGTGCGCTTGTCGCGCTCGCGGTTGCCGCCGGTGATGCTGTCGACCGTCAGCATCATCGCCTGCACGCCGGCATTCTTGGCCCGCGCCATCATTTCGTGGTTGAGGCCGCGGTCCTTGTGGAAATAGAATTGATAGACCTGCGGCCCGCTGCTGATCTGGCGCGCTTCCTCCAGGCTGATCGTGCCGAGCGAGGAGACGCCGAACATCGTGCCGTGTTTTCCCGCCGCCGCCGCGACCGCCCGCTCCCCCTGGTGATGGAACAGCCGCTGCAGCGCCGTCGGCGAGCAATAGACCGGCATGGCCAGCTTCTGGCCCATGACGGTCACCGACATATCGACCTCGGCCACCCCGCGCAAAACGTCGGGCACCAGATCGCACGCCTCGAAGGCCGCGCTATTGCGCCGATAGGTCACCTCGTCATCGGCAGCACCATCGATATAGTCGAAGATCGGCCCGGGAAGCCGCCGTTTGGCCATGCGCCGGAAATCGTGAAAATTATAGCAGTCTGTGAGGCGCATCTTTTGCTCGACCCATTTGTTTCGGGCCGCAACCTAAAGCACGATTCGAAATCTTGCCAAGGCTAGATCGTGCGATTTGCGGCCTGTCGGAGCGGATATCGTTGCTTGGGAGGTTTGCAGGGACACGCCTGATGATGGTCAGTCGCTATCCCCGCGGCATCCTCCGACGCCTCTGCTCCCCCCCGGCATCCCCCAACATCCCTCACATCCCAAGCGCGCAGCCCGCAGGGCGGAGTCTCGAAGGATACGCCGCAGCGCTGCTCCTTGCGCAGCCTCGCTCAGGGAACGATCAGCGTTCCGATGCCGTGCTCGGTGAAAATCTCGAGCAGCACGGAATGGGCGGTCTTGCCGTTCAGGATGACCACACCCTGGACGCCGGCCTTGATCGCATCGATGCAGGTCTCGACCTTCGGGATCATGCCGCCGGAGATCGTGCCGTCGGCGATCAGCGCATGCGCTTCGGCGACGGAAAGCTCCTTGATCAGCTGGCCGTTTTTGTCGAGCACCCCGGGCACATCGGTCAGGAAGAGCAGCCGCGTGGCGTTGAGCGCCCCGGCAATGGCGCCGGCGAAGGTATCGGCATTGATGTTGTAGGTGGCGCCGTCGCGGCCGGGGGCGACGGGTGCGATCACCGGAATCATCTCG
This sequence comes from Rhizobium sp. BT04, assembly GCF_030053135.1. Lineage (NCBI taxonomy): Bacteria > Pseudomonadati > Pseudomonadota > Alphaproteobacteria > Hyphomicrobiales > Rhizobiaceae > Rhizobium > Rhizobium sp. BT04. The sequence goes on from NZ_CP125652.1 coordinate 3,487,257, forward strand.
GAGCGGGCGAGCAGATCGAGCAGCGTGCGGTCGACTTCGACCACTTCGCCGACGAAGCCGAGATCGAGCACGCGTTCGATGTTGGAATCCGGGTCCTTGACGGTCTTGCGCGCCTTTTCGGCGAAGACCATGTTGCCGTCTTTGCCGCAAAGTCCGATCGCCCATTCGCCGGTCTGGTTGATCAGCGCGACGATTTCCTTGTTGATCGAGCCGGCCAGCACCATCTCGACGATCTCGACCGTCTTTTGGTCGGTGACGCGAAGCCCGCCTTCGAATTTCGATTCGATGCCCATCTTGTTCAGCATGGCGCCGATCTGCGGGCCGCCGCCGTGAACGACGATCGGGTTGACGCCCGATTGCTTCAACAGCGCGATATCGCTGGCAAAGGCCTTGCCGAGCTCGGGATTGCCCATGGCGTGGCCGCCATATTTCACGACAATCGTCTTGTTCTCGTAACGCTGCATGAAGGGCAGCGCCTTGGCCAGAAGCCGTGCCTGCAGTTCGCTTTCGGACTCGTTCATGGGGACCCCGCAGAATTGTTCGCGGCCTTTTATCGCAAGTTTCCGACAGAGGGAATAATCCAGAGGGCAATAGTTTTTCGTATCTGGCGCGGAGCAGGACGCTGTCGCCGTCCGGCAGCGCAAGCATGATATGAGGAACGGCATGCAAGGCGATGACATTGCAGACCTGATCGGCCGCGTCGCGCTCGGCGACCGCAGGGCCTTCGTGGCCCTCTACAACCAGACCGGACCGAAACTTTTTGCGATCTGCCTGCGTATCTTGAAGGATCGCACGGAAGCCGAAGAAGCCTTGCAGGAAGTCTATATCAGCATCTGGCAACGGGCCCGAAGCTTCCAGGCAGCCACGGGTTCGTCCTCGGCGTGGCTCTCGGCGATTGCCCGCAACCGGTCGATCGATACACTGCGGGCGCGCAAACCTGTCGCCGACGAACTCGACAGCGCCTACGATCTTGCCGATGCCTTGCCCGACCCGGAAATGCAGACGATGACGAAGGATGAAGGAAGGCGGATTGACACCTGCATGGAAGAGTTGGAAGCTGATCGTGCGGTCGCGGTGAAACGGGCTTATGTCGAAGGACTGAGCTATCAGGAACTGGCCGATCAGTTTGGTGTCCCGCTGAACACGATGCGGACCTGGCTCAGGCGCAGCCTCTTGAAACTGAGAGAGTGCATGGAACGATGACATCGCCCGACAAAAGCAAGGGAGACCGCTCCCGCGACGAGGTTCTCGCCGGCGAATATGTGCTTGGCGTCCTGTCGCTGCAGGACCGGCGGGTGGTGGAAGAGCGCATGCGCCACGATCGGCCCTTCGCCGCCATCGTCAGCCGCTGGGAAACCAATCTTTCCGCCTTCAATGACGAGTATGAAGCCGCTGCTCCAAGCCGGGAAACCTTCAAACAGATCGAGGCGCGGCTTTTCGGCGATGCTGGAAAACCCGCATCCTTTTCACAAGGGCTCTGGAATTCGGCCGGTTTCTGGCGCTCGCTGAGCTTTGCCTGCATCGTCGTTGCCGTCAGCGCCGTCATCTTCGCCTCCGGCGTGGTGCCGCAGCCACAGGGGCCGACACCGCTCGTCGCCTCGCTCTCCGGCCAGAACAACGCCATCAATCTTCTCGCCTCCTACGAACTGCAGAGCGGCCGGCTGAAGATCGTGCCGGTCGCCGCCGGCAAGCCGGAGGAGAAGTCGCTGGAACTCTGGCTGGTGCCGGGCAGCGGCCTGCCGAAATCGCTGGGCGTCTTCCAGCCGGGCGAGAGCGGTGAACTGGTCATACCCGCCGATCTGCGCAGCCAACTCGCCGACGGCGCGACCCTTGCCGTCAGCCTCGAACCTTTCGGCGGCTCACCAACCGGCCAGGCGACCGGTCCGGTGATCGCAAGCGGCCCCCTGCATCGGCCATGATCGGGCGCCGGCCGCCAATCGCCCCGCCCGTAAAATCATTTTCTCCTCTCTGAAACTCTTCGGCGCAAACCTCCGTAGTTCGAAATGTCCGGACGACGCTCAGGCATAAGGCCCGCGGATGCTGTCCGGTGAGGAGAAAATCATGATCAAGTCCGTATTGCGCGGCTTCGCGCTCGCCACCGCCCTGTCCGCCGTCGCCTTTGCTGCCGCCAAGAACCCGATCGTCGGCGGTGCGGCGATGTTCGACAGCAAGAACATCATCGAAAACGCCGTGAATTCCAAGGATCACACGACCCTGGTCGCAGCCGTCAAGGCCGCCGGCCTGGTCGGCACGCTCGAGGGTAAAGGCCCCTTCACCGTCTTCGCGCCGACCAACGAGGCTTTCGCCGCCCTGCCGAAGGGCACCGTCGACACGCTGCTGAAGCCGGAAAACAAGGCGACGCTGACCAAGGTGCTGACCTGCCATGTCGTGGCCGCCGATGCGATGGCCAAGACCGTTGCCAAGATGATCAGGGATGACGGCGGCGAGCACGACATCAAGACCGTAGGCGGCTGCGTGCTGAAAGCCAAGGAGAGCAAGGGTAAGATCACGCTGACCGATGAAAACGGCGGTGTCTCACATGTGACGATCGCCGACGTCAAACAGTCGAACGGCGTCATCCACGTCGTCGACAAGGTGCTGCTGCCGAAGATGTAAGCCGGCGCGTGACACATGGGGCGCTCTTCGGGGCGCCCCTGATGCCAGCGAGAATGATGCGTGCTGTCTGAAATCTAATGCGTCCAGGAGAGGGGTGCGATAACCGCTGAGGAGGCTATTGGGCCGCTTCGGTTCTCGGGAAGACGAGTGAGACACTCATGCCGGTGTGCGGCGACGAGGTCACCTCCACTTCGGCGCGGGCATTTTGTTTCAGGGACTGTACGATCATCGCGCTCAGCTTGCCGGGATGCGGCCAGGTCACATCTGGAGGAAGACCGATCCCGTTATCGGCGACGGTGATCCTGCACCCGGTATCGCTGACGACACAGCGAAGCGTGATCTCCCCGCCATCACGCCCGACGAAGGCATGTTTGAGCGTATTGGTGAGGAGTTCGTTGATGACAAGTCCGGCCGGCATGGCCACATTGACCGAAACCGGCCAGGTATCGACCTTCATGTCCAGCCGGATACCTTCCACTGCGTGGGCCGCCATCACCGAGGCGGCGATTTGGCTCACATAGGTGCCAAGATCGATTGTCCCGCCCTTTTCTTCGTCTGATAGCGAGCGATAGAGAAGAGCCAAGGCTTCAATCCGCCCGGCAAGGCGTGCAAACCTTTCGCTTTCCTCACTCTGCTGAGCATTGCGCGCCTCCATCCGGATGAGCGCCGTGATCATCTGAAGATTGTTCTTCACGCGGTGCTGAAGTTCGCGCAGGAGGACATCTTTCTCCGTCAGCAACTCGTTGAAGCTCTGATCAGCCGCTGCCTCATTGCGAGCCGCAAAGGCCACCAATCGGAAAAGCGGAGTGTCGTCGTCGTCGATGATGGTATTCGACCAGACATCGATTATCGCCGTGCTCTCAGCTTCGGCTGCCAGCGAGAAGGCACCAACATATTCCTCCGCAGAGGTCACAGCCGCGGTGAGCGTTGCTTCTCCTGAAACGGCGGTCGAATTCAATTCGATTTCCGACCAGCGTTTTCCCTGGACCTGCGTTGCCGCCAGCGTCGTCAGCCGCTCGAATTCGAGGTTGACGTAAATCAGCGCCTCGTTGCCGCCGAGTTCGGAGACGGCCACTGCGAATGGAACATGATCGAGAAAATGTCGAAACCGGTCGTCATCGAGGGCTTCGGCAAGATGAGGCAAATTGCCGACGCCTTCGGGCGAAAGGGGCTGGTCTTTGCTATCAGTCATCAAACATTACTCGCGGACACGGCTGCTCTTGCACAGCATGAGAGTGAAGGGTTGCTTTAAAAACTGCGGGGAGGCAAGCGCAATCAACGCCGGTCAGCCCATGTAGGCAGTTTCCGGCGCGGCGATTATGCCGGGCCGTGATCTAAAGCGGTTCAGCTTTTAACGGAAGCGCAGAACCGCTCTATCCTTTTGTTTTTACGCAATTCCGGACGGAAAACCGCTTCGCATTTTTGCTGGAATTGCTCTAGGCCCGATCATAGGTAAAGGACGTCAGCAGCATCGTGACGAAATTGCTGGCTTTATCCTTGACCAGGACTTCAGTCCATTCATCTGTCCCGCGCAGCCGCAAATCCGTGTAAATGCTGTCCACGGCCGCCTCTTCGATACGCTTGATATGCGTCTTGAATGATTCCTCGCCGCCGCCGTGATACATGTCTCGGATAACCATGCGTAAGATCTCCTGAATGGCGATCTGCCAAGCCGTATTGATCGCCTGAAGTTCCTTCGTATTCTCTGTCATCGATGCTTCCTTGGGTGCAAGTGGACCGTGAGCATCACCTGATTTCGCGATGTTCCGGAGATGGCGATGCGGTGAAGTCCATGTGCCGGAGACGATCTCCCGGTGACGGCGGATCGACCACGCTCGGCTTGCCTTGTGGTCGGAAAACAAAAAGGCCAGGCAAATCGCCTGGCCTTGAATTGATAACGTGCTTCCGGCAGTGCCAGTACATCCGTGGTCAAAGGAAAGCAGATATCGATTAAGCGTTCTGGAGATTGCAAGCGGACATTTTGCCAGACTTGCTGTCACGCTCAAGGTCGAAGCCGATCTTCTGGCCTTCGACGAGATCGCGCATTCCGGCGCGCTCGACGGCGGAGATGTGAACGAAGGCGTCAGCGTCGCCATTGTCAGGCTGAATGAAGCCGAAGCCTTTGGTGGAATTGAACCATTTAACTGTGCCAGTGGTCATGATGAACCCTTTCATAGCAATATTGAAGAACCGCAGCGCCAAGGCGATGCGGATGATGATAGCGATTTTTGAAAGGAAGTTCGTTCAGAGCACGGTGCCAATCGCGCGATAACCAAGCCAGCAAGCAAAATTCGATGATCGCTATCTAACTCAACAAAGCGGTGTCGTCAACTTTTAGTTTTCAATTGGCAGCATATTCAACGTTAGGATGTCGTGGAGAGCTTTACACCAAACAGGGCACCGCGTCGGGGCGCGCGCGCTATTTCCAGCGGGCGATGCCGACGGTTTCGGCGATCGCTTGGCGCAGTTCATCCAGCCCATCGCCCTTTTCGGACGAGGTGGACAGCACGCCGGGATAGGCGGCCGGCCGTTTGCGGATCTTTTCCGCGGTTTCGGCCAGCAGCTTCGGCACACCAGCCGCCTTGATCTTGTCGGTCTTGGTCAGCACGATCTGGTAGGAGACGGCCGCCTTGTCGAGCAGATCAAGCACGTCATCGTCGTTCTTCTTGATGCCGTGGCGGCTGTCGATCAGCACATAGACGCGCTTCAGCGTCGCGCGGCCGCGCAGATAGTCGAAAACCAGCTTGGTCCACTTGTCGACCTGCTCCTTCGGCGCCTGCGCATAACCGTAACCCGGCATGTCGACGATCGCCGTTGGCGGCAGGTCACCGCCTTCGCCGGAATAGCCGTCCGGAACGAAATAATTGAGTTCCTGCGTGCGCCCCGGCGTGTTCGAGGTGCGCGCCAAGCCTTTCTGGCCGACCAGCGCGTTGATCAGCGATGACTTGCCGACATTCGAACGCCCGGCGAAGGCCACCTCAAGCGGCCCTTCCGGCGGCAGGAAGTTGAGCGATGGGACGCCGCGGATGAAAATCCATGGGTGGCCGAAGAGCGGCTTTTCGGTGTCTGGCATGCGGGCTCTGCAATCTCTGGGTTCGGTCTTTTACCGGGCTTCGTGGTTTTGCGGACGGATGTCAAGCTTTGCGGCGGTTCGCAGGCGATGCTTCGCCGCCGTCGTCGGCCCACCGGAAACGGAAAGCCCCGCCGGAGCGGGGCTTTGCAAGCGCTATTTCGATGGCGCCGGTTTTCGCCGGAACAGACCCTTCAGATTGTCGAACAGTTCGACCTTGACGCCGTGGCGCCTCATGATCACCGACTGCTGCGCCACCGAGAGCGTGTTGTTCCAAGCCCAGTAGATGACCAGGCCGGCCGGGAAGCTTGCCAGCATGAACATGAACACCAGCGGCATCCAGTTGAAGATCATCGCCTGGGTGGGATCGGGCGGCGTCGGGTTCATGCGCATCTGCAGGAACATGGTAACGCCCATGATCAGCGGCCAGACGCCAAGATGCAGCAGCGTCGGCGCCTCGAAGGGCAGCAGGCCGAAGAGATTGACGATCGTCGTCGGATCGGGCGCCGAAAGATCCTTGATCCAGCCGAAGAACGGCGCGTGCCGCATCTCGATGGTGATGTAGATCACCTTGTAGAGCGAGAAGAAGATCGGGATCTGCAGCGCCACCGGCCAGCAGCCGGCGATCGGATTTATCTTCTCGTCCTTATAGAGCTGCATCGTTGCCTGCTGCAGCCCCATGCGATCGTCGGCGAATTTCGCCTTCAGCTCTTCCATCTTCGGTTGCATGCGCTTCATGTTCGCCATCGAAGCATACTGCTTGCTGGCGAGTGGGAAGAACAGCGCCTTGACGACGATGGTAGTGCACAGGATCGCCACACCGAAATTGCCGAAGAAGCGATAGAAGAAGTCCATCAGCTTGAACATCGGCTTGGTGATGAAATAGAACCAGCCCCAGTCGATCAGGCGGTCGAACTTCGGGATCGAGTAGCTGGCCTCATAGCCGTCGATGACAGGCACTTCCTTGGCGCCGGCGAAAACGAGGTTCTTGAGTTCGATCGATTGGCCCGGCGCAACGGTGAAGGCATCTTCCTTATAGTCGGCCTGATAGCGGGGCTGACCGTCGGGAAAATGCGAGAAGCTTGCCTCATAGGGGCTAGTCTGCGGCGGAACGATCGTCGCGGCCCAGTATTTGTCGGTAATGCCGAGCCAGCCGCCGGTGGATTTAGCCGGTTTCACGGCTTCCTTCTCGGCGGCGGTATATTTGGTTTCCACCAGGCCGTCATCGCCGATCACCCCGATGAAGCCTTCATGCAGGACGTAGACCGACGGCGTCGTCGGCTTGTTGTAGCGCGTGACACGGCCGTAGGAATTGAGCGAGGCGGGCGCCTGGCCTGTATTCTCGATCTTGTCGGCGACGGTGAACATGTAGCGTTCGTCGACGGAGATGGTGCGGGTAAACGTCAGGCCCTTGTCATTGGTGTAGGTAAGCGTCACCGGCGTTTTCTCGGTGAGCTTGGCGCCCTCGGGCGCCGTCCAGAGCGTCGAGGGACCGGGAACGCTGCCTGTGGCGTCGCTGCCGATATAGCCGAGTTCGGTGAAGTAACCGTCCTTGGTTTCGGCCGGGCTGAACAGCGTGATGATCGGGCTCGAGTCGTCGACGGTCTCGTGATAGCCCTTAAGCTTCAGGTCGTCGAGGCGGGCGCCGGCAAGGTTGATCGAGCCGGAAAGTGCCGGGGTATCGATGACGACACGCGGGGACTTCTGCAGCGCCTGCTCGAGTGTCGCCGTCGCGGCCGCCTGGCTGGAAGGGGCCGCGCCGCTCGTCTGGGCCGGCGTCGCACCGCTTGCGGCGGGCTGCTGCGCCTGCTCGGTCTGCTGCTGCGCCTTCTGAGCTTCCTGCGCCTTGCGCTGGCTTTCGATGCGCGGATTCATATAGAGAAACTGCCAGCCGAGGACGATCAGCACCGAGAGAGCGATCGCAATGAAGTAATTGCGGTTGTTTTCCATCATACGTTCCTGGGGCGTCCGTCTCCGGAGCGCCGGTGTTTCGGCCTGGTTTCCACGCGAAATTTTAGTTCCGCGGCCAATTCTTTGAAGGACGCCTCAAGCACGTCCCTGCGCGCGACAACCACATAGTCGTGTCCGGGCTGCATTGCAAACCCCGCATGAAGCCGCACCGCCTCTTTCAGGCGGCGGCGCATGCGGTTCCGTTCGACCGCGTTGCCATGTTTTTTGGTGACTGTAAAACCGACACGGGCTTGGCTGTCGGGTTCCTTCCGGTCGAGGACTTCGAGCAGGAAGAGGCCGCCGCGGCGTTTTTCGCCTTCGCGCACGGCAAGAAACTGCGGGCGGCTTTTCAGCCGCCCGACAGTGTGTTTCTGGTCTTTGGTCGTCAATTCGCCCGCCATCTCTTACCGGGCAACCCGGCCTTAAGCCGAAAGACGCTTGCGGCCCTGCGCGCGGCGGCCGGCGATGACCTTGCGGCCACCCTTGGTGGACATGCGCGCACGGAAGCCGTGGCGACGCTTGCGAACAAGCTTGGATGGTTGGTAGGTACGCTTCATTTATTTAAACACCGCGGAGTGCGGCCCTTCTTGAATTTGCATAATGCAAGGAGCGTTGTTTTTCGAACGGGCGGGGCCATGAAAGGCCTGGGTGACCGAACGTGCGGCGGCTTATACGGATGAAGCCTGCGAAAGTCAATTATACCGGATAATTTCACTTTGCGGTGCTGCCCGACTGCTATTTTTCGCACTCTGGTGTTAAGAATTTCCACGCGCGCCGAACGGTTGTATCTTTTGTGGCAAGTACAGGTAGTTTATTGCGGATGGCTCGGTTTTCCAGCCCCGCTCGCGCCCGTCCTTCAAGTCGACACGGCGAATTTTCGTCGGTCATAATCGTAAACATTGGAAATCTAACTTTAATCAATTTCGCCGATATCTAGCGTCACGGGCTGGGAATTTGCTTTCCAGGCAGTGTTGGCGCTAGGAGGGCATCGCATTGAAGATCCGCGGCAAAATTAATCTGCTGGTTTGCGTGATGGGCGCGGTCGCGCTTTTGATCGGCGCAACGGCATTGTCGGCCATGCACGAATACAGCCGTAACCTGACGGCTTATGAGGAGGCCGCCGCCCGCGCCTATGCCGGCGAGCGCCTCAACCGTTTCGTCACGGCGGTGGTGATGGAATCGCGCGGCATCTATGCGGCCAAGACGATCAAGGATACGCCGAACTTCGCCAAGGGCCTGATGGCCGATCTCGATGAGATCGACAAGGTCATCGCGGGCTGGGCGCCGCTCGTTCGCGAGAGCGAGAAGGAGACGTTCGCCAAGCTCGTCGCTCGCGCCGCCGAATTCCGCACCTTCCGCACCGAAACCGCCCGCCTCGGTACCGAGGTCGGTCCCGAGGCCGCCAGCCAGCAGGGCAACACGGACGCCAACCGCGCCAACCGCAAGGCGTTCCAGGCGGAAATCGACGCGGTCGTCGCTACCGACAAGGCCGCCCTCGAGGCCGTCAACGCCGAAATCGAAAGTTTCCGCTCCTGGGTGCTGATGCTCGTCCTCAGCATTACCGGCATTGGCATCGCGGCCGGCATCGGCATGGGCTTTTATATCGGCACCAGCCATCTGAGCCGACCGATCAAGCGCGTCACCCATGCGATCAAGGCGGTCGCCGACGGCAATTTCGAAGCCGAGGTTCCCTTTGCCGGACGTCAGGACGAAATCGGCGAGATGGCCGCGGCCGTTGCGGTCTTCAAGGAGAACGGCCTTGCGATCAAGCGGCTGAACGCCCAGGAAGCGGCGATGCGCGCCAAGAGCGATGACCTGCAGTCGAGCATGTCCGTCGTCGTGGCTGCGGCTGCGGCCGGTGATTTCAGCCACCGCATCAATAAGGATTATGAGGACGACAACCTCAATCAGTTCGCCGGCAACATCAACACGCTGCTGTCGAGCGTCGATGCCGGCATCGGCGAGACCCGCCGCGTCATCGCCAGCCTTGCCGAGGGCGACCTCACCCAGACGATGAACGGCAACTTCCAGGGCGCCTTCGCCGAGCTGCAGCAAAACGTCAACAATACCTTCGTCACCCTGCAGGCGACCATGCGCGAAGTGCGCGAGACCACGGAAGGGATGAACGGCAACACCGCGGAACTGCGCAATGCCAGCGACGACCTGTCGAAGCGCACCGAGCAGCAGGCGGCCGCCCTCGAACAGACCTCGGCCGCCCTCGACGAAATCACCGCCGTCGTTCAGAATTCCACCGAGCGGGCGCATGAAGCAACCATCATGGTCTCCGAAGCCAAGGAGAATGCCGGCCGCTCCGGCGTCGTCGTCGGCAATGCCGTCGAGGCCATGGGCCGCATCGAGCAGGCGTCGCGCGAAATCAGCCAGATCATCAATGTCATCGACGAGATCGCCTTCCAGACCAACCTGCTGGCACTGAACGCCGGCGTCGAGGCGGCGCGCGCCGGAGAGGCCGGAAAGGGCTTTGCGGTGGTCGCCCAGGAAGTGCGCGAGCTCGCCCAGCGTTCGGCAACGGCCGCCAAGGACATCAAGGCGCTGATCACCAAGTCGGGCAACGAGGTGCAGGTCGGCGTCAAGCTCGTCCAGGCGACCGGCGAGGCGCTGGCCGAAATCGGCACCCGGGTCATCGCCATCAACGACCATATCCATTCGATCGCGACGGCGGCGACCGAACAGTCGACCGGCCTCAAGGAAGTCAACACCGCCGTCAACCAGATGGATCAGGTGACCCAGCAGAATGCGGCGATGGTGGAGGAAACCTCCGCGGCCACGCACCGGCTTTCGGCCGAAGCCAACGGGCTGGTGAGCCTGATTGCCCGCTTCAAACTCTCGGATGACGCGCCGGCACCTGTGGCGCTCGTCCGCAACGAGCCGCACCGGCCAGCCGCCTCTCCGGCTCGCCGCGCCATCGCCAAGGTCGCCCGCGCCTTCGGCGGCAATGCGGCAGCCGCCGAACAGAACTGGGAAGAGTTCTAAGGTTTACTGTCACACCACCTTCTAGCGCCGCCTCCGGGCGGCGTTAGTTTATTCTGTCTGGACCGCATCGGGCAAAGACCCCGCCCCAAACCCCTCCCCACAAGGGGGAGGGGCTCAACCTGCCGCACCGGCGCTTCCGACTTCATCGTCTCATCCGCGGAAAGGCTGATATTTGCTGCGTGCGGGCGCCGCGAATTAGCCCTCCCCCTTGTGGGGAGGGGTTTGGGAGGGGACTTTTTCCTCCAGGCCGGGCGTTTCTTTGTGACGACGTGACGCTGCTCGCAAAGATTTGAAAGCGGAGGCTTTTGGTCTAATATAGAGCTCCAACGGTGAGGGCGGCCGACGTGCTGCCGATCGGGCGAGACCAGAATGCCGATTCAAAATCAGGGCGACAATCCTTCGGCGGAAACCCCCGCGGCCGGCGAGGCCGCAAGGGCGCCGTGCCCGTCTGCCGGCATGTTCGGCGGGCTGTCCGGCAAGCTGCTCTGGCTCACCGTCGTCTTCATCATGCTCGCCGAAATCCTGATTTTCTTCCCCTCGGTCGCCGGCATGCGCATCCGCTGGCTGCAGGACAGGCTGAACACGGCAGCCGCCGCCGCCATCGTCATCGACGGGCTGCAGCCGGTCGAGCTGCCGCGCGCGCTGCAGAAGGAAACGCTGGAGGCGACCGGCACCAAGGCGATCGTGCTGCGCAAGGACGGCACCTCGCGGCTGTTGGCGACCACCGATATGCCGACCTCGGTCGACGAGGCCTATGATCTCACCGACGTGCCGCCAATGACGGCGATCCGCGATGCGCTCGACACCTTGGTCTTCGGCGGCGCCAGGATGATCCGCGTCTACGGCCCGGTCGGCGACACCAATACCGGCGTCGAGGTGGTGATGAGAGACAGGCAGTTGCGCACGGCGATGTTTGCCTATTCCCGCAACGTCCTGCTGCTGTCGGTGCTGATCTCGCTCTTCACCGCGACGCTGATCTTCTTTGCGATCAACCGCATCCTCATCGGCCCGATCCGCCGGCTGACCGGCAGCATGCAGCAATTCTCCTCCGATCCCGAAAACCCCGCCCATATCTATATCGGCGACGGCGGCCGCGACGAACTGGCGGTCGCCGGCCGCAACCTCACCTCGATGCAGATGGAGCTGCAGAAGACGCTGAAGCAGCAGAAGAACCTTGCCGCTCTCGGCCTCGCCGTCTCCAAGATCAATCACGACATGCGCAATATCCTGGCGTCGGCGCAGCTGATGTCGGACCGGCTGGTCGATGTCGATGATCCGATGGTCAAGAGCTTCGCCCCGAAGCTGCTGCGCACCATCGACCGCGCCGTCGGCTACACCACCGAGGTGCTGTCCTATGGCAAGGCCAGCGAATCGGCCCCGCGCCGCCGCCATATCCTGCTTTTGGAGCTCACCCAGGACGTCAAGGACATGCTGGCGATCGATCCGCAAAGCGGCATCGAATTCACGGAGCAGATCGGCGCCGATCTCAAGGTCGATGCCGACGGCGAGCAACTGTTCCGGGTCATCCACAATCTCTGCCGCAACGCGCTGCAGGCGCTGACCGCGCCGGGCGAGGCCTCCCCGGGCGCCGTCAGGCGCATCACCGTCGCCGCCCAGCGCGTCGGCAGCGTCGTCAGCATCACCGTCGATGATACCGGCCCCGGCATGCCTTTGAAGGCGCGCCAGAACCTCTTTGCCGCCTTCCGCGGTTCCGCCCGCTCCGGCGGCACCGGCTTAGGCCTCACCATCGCCCGCGAGCTGGTGCTCGCCCATGGCGGTACGATCGCGCTTGTGGAAAAACCGACGGTCGGCACGCAGTTCCGCATCGAGATCCCCGATCGCCCGGTTTCACTGGAGGATTACCGCAGCCGGACGCACAGCGAAAAGTGACAGGCTTCGGAAGGCGCTGATACAAACTGGCAAAGACGCGATTTTTTCAGAATTGCTCTTGCATTGTCCCGAAGGACGTTTTAGAGGATCGCCCACGCAAGCGGCACCGCCGCATTTGCACGCACCCGTAGCTCAGCTGGATAGAGCACCAGACTACGAATCTGGGGGTCAGGAGTTCGAATCTCTTCGGGTGCGCCATTTCTCTTCTGTCACTGCAGATCCGCGTTAACGCCTCGAACGGCAAGGTCAAACCGCCGTCCGTCCGAACCTTGCCCTGAGGCGGCTTGGCAGGCAGTTACAGGGCATGACAGAACAGACCCATGAAAAACCAACCCGCCGTGGGCCACTTCAAGTGGATGGATCCTCTGCTGCTCGCTATCGCCATCGTTCTGGCCGCCGCCTCATAGGCTGACGATCCTCCCAAAAGGGCAGGGGCCCCCGAGACTTGCCGCCATGCGGGATAAAGCTCCCGGGTCTAGTCTAAACATCTAGCCGACCGATAACCGTGCTGCACACCAGTGCCATACCGCATCGACCGCCTTTCGCGGCGATGACGAGCGTTTGCGGATCAGGAAATAGTCGGGTTCGATTGTTGTGGTCGCATCCGTCACCCGCACCAGCCGCCCGGCCTCGAGATCCGCCGCCACGAAAGCCCGGCATGCCAGGGCGACGCCCTGGCCGGCGAGCGCCGCATCAAGCGCCAGCGTCGTGTGGTTGAACACGGCGCCCGGCAGCTTCTCGCGCGATCGCAGCACGAGCGGCCAGGGGCTGAGTGTGTCATGTAGGAGCGGCAGCTTGCGAAGCGCATCGGCTGTCAGAGGAAGGGCCAGGCCCTTGACCAGATGAGGGCTGGCGACGGCGACCAGTTCCTGGCGAAACAGCAGCCTCGCCTCCAGGGATGCCGGAAAAGGCTGGCGTGTCAGCCGCACCGCAATGTCCACCTGATCGCGATCGAAATCGGACAGCGCCTCGGTGGCGACCGTCCGTAGCTCCACGTCGGGAAGGGCCGCCTTGAGCTCGGCGAGGCGGGGGATCAACAGCTTGGCGGCGACCGTCGGGGTGACGCTGATCGTCACGGCATCAGGCCGTGCGAGCAGCCGACCCGTGGCGTCACTGAGTGTATCGAAGGCACGGGTCACATCGGCAAGATAGGCCGCCCCCTGCGGGGTCAGAGCCAGCCCACGCGCCAGCCGCTGAAACAACATCAGGCCGAGTTGATCTTCCAGCGCGCGCACCTGCTGCGCCACCGCCCCTTGCGAGACGCCCAGCTCCTCGGCGGCGGCGCGGAAATTCAACCTGCGGCCCGAGACCTCGAAGGCGCGCAGGGCATTCAGCGGCGGCAGCTTGCGGCGGGGTTGGACCATTGGTTTTCCGAGGGCATTCCAGTAGATTTTCTACAGTCTGACACGTTTCTTTCTGGCGCGAAAGTCGACGCTGTCTCTGGCATACTGCTGCGCAATTCAACGATTGGAGGCTCTGATGTCGAAAGAAAAAGTCGCTCTCATCACCGCAGGCGGTTCCGGCATGGGCGCCGCCGCCGCCAGAAAACTCGCTGGGGATGGCTATCGCATTGCGGTGCTGTCGTCGTCGGGCAAGGGCGAGGCGCTCGCCCGGGAATTGGGCGGCGTCGGCGTCACCGGCTCGAACCTGGTGAATGACGATGTGAAGCGGCTCGTCGATCTGGCGATGGAGACATGGGGGCGGATCGACGCGCTGGTCAACTCCGCCGGCCATGGCCCGCGTGCGCCGATCCTTGAAATATCAGACGAGGACTGGCACAAGGGCATGGAGGTCTATTTCCTGAGCGCCGTGCGGCCGATCCGGCTGGTCGCGCCGATCATGGAGGCTCAAGGGGGCGGCGCCATCGTCAACATCTCGACGGCATGGGCCTTCGAGCCTTCGGCGATGTTCCCAACTTCGGCGTTTGCCAGGGCGGGGCTGGCGAGCTTCACCAAGATCTTCGCGGATAGTTATGCGGCCAAGAACATCCGCATGAACAACGTCCTGCCCGGCTGGATCGACAGCCTGCCCGCCACCGACGAGCGGCGTGACAGCGTGCCGATGGGCCGCTATGGCACGGCCGAGGAAATCGCAGCGACGGTTGCCTTCCTGCTCTCCGAAGGCGCCGGCTACATCACCGGCCAGAACATCCGCGTCGATGGCGGCATTACCCGTTCCGTCTGAGCCAGGCCATGGAGATAGATCATGAGGCCGTGCCACCGAACCTCGCCGAGATAGACGCTTCTGCATGGCGAGAGCTGGAAACGGCGGCGTCAAACCCGCAGTCGGGTTTCCGGTTCTTGAACCTCTGCTCCGTCGATACCGAGGCCAGGCCGCAGGCGCGCATGGTGGTGCTGCGGCGCGCTGACCGGTCGTTGCTGCTTCTGGAGTTTCACACCGATGCGCGCAGCCCGAAATGGCGTGAGCTTTCGGCAAATCCCCATGCCACGGTCCTCGGCTTCTGCGCGCAGACGCAGTTGCAGTTTCGGCTTCAGGGGACGGTCGAACGCCATACTCCTGGAAGTCATCAGGCCAACGCCGCCTGGGACAAGCTCTCCGCCTGGACGCGGATGACCTATGCCGGCGGTCCACCCGGCGACGAGCTTGGCTTTGACGCCGTTGATGAGGCAGCTCTGCCGAAGCCTGTGGATGCGGCTGAGGGAAAGCCGCATTTCGGCCTGTTGATCTTTCGCGCTCGGGCGCTGGACTGGTTCCAGTTGCGCCGGCAGGGCAACCGAAGAGCGCTGCTGACCTATGACGAGACGGGCGCTCTTGCAGCCAGCCAATGGGTCAATCCATGACAGGGATCGGTGGCGCCCTCACGGGCGCAGCCGCACGACAATCGAAGCTTCGGGAATCCGCAACTGTTCGGCGAGCGCCTCCACTTCTTTCCCATCCGTTCCCCCCAGAACAAAGTGGTCGCCCATGATCGGCTCCCTCATCCAGGGTTCCATCACCACCTTGTCGTTGATCAGCACCTGCGTCTGCCGTCCCAATGCTGCCTGGGTGAAATCGCGGAAAGTGGCGGCGCTTTCCGGGGTGAGCACGATATTCAGGCCCTGGTCGGAGGACACGGGAGACCGGACTACCTCCGCGCTCTGCACCTTAAGCGAGACCGGCGCGATCGCCTTGGCCTCCACATTGCCTGCGGCAACGGTTGTATCCGGCGATGCCGTTGGCGGAACCGGCTTTGTTGAAAGTTCATCCAGGATGCCCGGCCGGGTGGTGGCCGATGGCAGGGGCTCCCCCCGCAGATCGGGCGTCGGCAGATCCGTTGCCGTCAGGGCCGTGGGAAGCGGCAGGCGCGCCGGCATATCCTCGCGCAGGATGTGGGTATATGTGCGGAACGTTGCCCCGCCGGTCGTCATGCTGATGGTCTCGGTTGCTTCGACCGCCGAACCATCGTCCAGCGACACCACGAATTTGGCGCTTCGGGTCTTGCTGGCGCGTTTGACCGAAGCCAGTTGATCGGCGGCAAGACTTTTTACCCGGTCGGGAAAGGCCGCCATCATCTTTGTGATCGCCAACTGCTGCGACTGGCTGAACGCCGCGGCATCGAATTCCTCCGACAGGGAAAGGGTCGCTGTGCGCGAGACCGCGTCGGTGGATTCCAGGGTCCAGGTCGACACCACGGGGACATCGACGCCGCTATAATCCTCGGTTTGCGACACCTCCAGGGGCTGGCCGATCTGCATGACGTCATCCTGATCGGATTGCCCCATCGCAAGCAACTGTGCCTCCGGCACCAAGGCGGCCGCAATGAGCAAAGGATTCTGCTCTATCTTGCTGAGGATGTCATAGACGCCGCTTGCCCGCGTCGCGGAGGCACCCGTTTCGGCGACCCCACCCGGCCCATTGGCGGCCATCTCGCGCATATGCGCGAGGATCCGATCGGCACCGAACAGAGTGTTAGGAGAGCCGTTCAGGTCCGTTTCCAGCTCGAGCGTTGGGGTGCCATAGGCTGTCAGCGAATTCCGATAAGGCAGGTTCATCTGATAGCTGTCGGGAGAGCCTGCGGTGCCTGCCGGCAGATCGGCGCTGAGGGACCAGCGGACCCGCATGCCGTTTTCATCCCGCGACAGAACCGTCATGCGCTGGCGAAACGCACCGCGCACTGTCACCGAGGCGCCTGGCTTGTCGAACCAGAACGACA
The DNA here is from genome assembly GCF_030053135.1 of Rhizobium sp. BT04. Lineage (NCBI taxonomy): Bacteria > Pseudomonadati > Pseudomonadota > Alphaproteobacteria > Hyphomicrobiales > Rhizobiaceae > Rhizobium > Rhizobium sp. BT04. Next base: position 3,503,927 of record NZ_CP125652.1, read on the forward strand.
TATCAGTTTCGATGGCTTTTTGAACGCTGTAGCCATGCTCGACGCCGGTCGCCGGCTCATAGCCCGGAATTGTGATGCCATCGTCGGACCATGCCGGATGGGAGAGTGTGACGCCCAGGCAAAACCAGACAAAACTCTTCCAGTACAATGATGTCATGCTGGCAAGGCCTCTGAACATTGAAGGTTGCGGCACCTTCCGGCTGCCGGCAGCGAGCATATTTGCCGATGAAGAGGATGGGTAGTACCCCTGTCGCAATAATCGTTTTGCGCGAAGCTGCTTCAGGTTTTCAACATCGAGATCGGGAGATTATGGTTAACTTCTCAGCGGCCGCTCCGGTCTCTGCCCCAAGACAGCGAAGCGAAAAACTATTGCTCGTCCGGATGGTCTTTCATATAGGCTTCCCTTTCTTCCTTCCCGAACAAGGCTGAGTAATAGCCGCTGCAAACCAGGTATGAGCACTCATCCGGGTTGCCCGTTTGCCATCCCGGCTGGCAGAGGACGACGCGACGGAATTTGGCGTTGCAAAGCCCGTGGTTTGCCAAGAGCCGCGGATCGTTTCCGAAATACGCGCTTATGGCGTCCTGGTGAGTCCATGCGGGAACGATTTTCCAATCAGCGGCGCCGCCCTCAGCGCTCACATTGCCGGTCGCACAGAAGGACCAGTTCGAGATCACGACCGGCTGATCGCAGGGAAAGGCCTGGACGGCGCTTGCCAGCAAGATCGAAAACAAGGCCAGCAATCGCTTGCCGCAAACAACCACGCTCTTTTCCCCCATGCCGATCATTCGTATCGCGCTCCTATCCCCTGAGATTTAGTGCCCTGATCCTAGCAGACGCAATCGGAGAATATAAGATCAAAACTAAGAATATTTTCCTAGTTCATGGATCGTTCTTGCGCTAGGTTGCCCGCAATTGCAACCATGGAATGCCGGATGTCGAGCAAATTTTTCCCTATCGGCGAGGTGGTCGTCTGGACCGGCTTTGGCCATGACACGCGCTATGAATGGAATTCCCGGTCTCGCAGCACCGGCGTTTTGCCGAAGGATCGGCCGGTAACAGGGGCGAGGGGCTGATGGCGGAATTCAACCCTCGTGACAAGAGCCGAACCAGTGCCGGCAAGACGCGGGCGATGGTGCGCAAGCATACTGCTCCGCCGAGCGGCACGGATGACGGCAGCCTTCGCTGGCAATGGTTCACCATTCAGCTGCTGGAATCCCCGGCTTTCACGACATTGAGCGCCAATGCCTGCCGGGCTTTCTTCCGCATCGTCATCGAGCATACCTCGCACGCAGCCCTTGAGAACGGCAAGCTTGTGGTGACCCATCCGCAATTCGTGTCCTACGGCGTTACCGGCGAATATGTCGCCGATGCGCTCGATGAGCTGGAATATAAGGGGCTGATAAAAGTTCGCCGCGGCCGGGCGGGCAGCGGGGTCGCGCATCCCAACCGGTTCACGCTGACATTTGTCGGCGACCACGAGGGCGCGCCACCCACCGACGAGTGGAAGCGGTGCACGGCCGAAAACTGCCGGAAATGGTCCGAGACCGACCGCAAGCTCGCCGCCGACAAACGCGGTCGCCTCGGCAGGAAGAAAAAAACGCCGCTTCGGAATCCCGAAATACTGCCGCTTCGGGATTCCGAAATTCGCCGCGCTTCATGATGGGTGAGGCCGAGGAAATAGTGAAGGATTTCAAGGCAGCAGCCAATTTCGGGATTCCGAGGTGCTATATAGAGTCTGGTGGGGAGTTGCTGACGAAGGCACTTTGCCACGGTCAGAAACTCCGTCTCCCGTCCGCCGATCTTCCCGGCCGAAACTGTCCGAAGCAGAAGGCCGAAAGCCTCATAGAGCCAGTAAAGCGGGGGAATTCGGTCCTTGAGCGCATGCACCTGGGTCGACACATATTCGCCGACGAAGACGATATCCATGCCGAGGTCCTTCAATGTCCCGGCATTCTCCGAATCGGATGCCTCGGCGGCGTGCTCGACGCGAAATGGAGCATAGCCCGGCTTGCCGGCGTTTTTCTGCCTGATGACATAGCGATAGAACAACACGTGGCTCCACCAAGGCGTGAGATCGGTGAAGATGCCTTTGGCCGAGCTGAGGATCGGGCCTTTGACGAACACCAGGCCACCGGGAGGCAGGGTGTCATGAGCTCTCAACAAGGCAGAGCGCGGGCTTTCCAAACGCTGAGAACGTCCCAGAAGACACAGGCGTCGAAGTGACGGTCTCCGTAATCTGTGGTTTGAGCATCGCCGAGGATCCGCTCCGCGGCGTCCTTGTTCCTCTCGAGCTGCTCCTTCGAGATGTCGAGGACCGTATATCGCGCGCCTTTCAGTAGGATATGCGTGCGGGAGCCGCCGCCAACCTCAAGAATATCAGTGTTGATCTTGCTGGAAATGCTGATTGCGCATGCGACAGCGCGTCGTTTACCCACGGCGAAACCATAATCTTCCTCCCCCGAAGAGATTAATGTCCGTGATTATTAGTAATCGCTAATATAATATTTAAGCAATATTCAAACTTGCGCGGTGCTGCCGTTCTTAACCCACGGTGACATGCATTAGTTTCGCGCAACCTTCCTGATGTATCCGCGGGTCTGATGATCTCAGAGGCGCTTCGGCCGGAGGAATGCATGACGGTGGGAATTTTTCGGGCTCCGGCAGTCCTGGCGATGATGACGGCGCTTGCCGGCTGCATCGACCACGCCAACGATCCCGTGCTCCTGGCGATCGGCGTGCCGGTCAATCCGCCTGCTGTTGCACACGGTATCTGCATGACCGACGGCAACGCCATGTATGATGAGGCGAGGAAGCAGTATCAGCTGCGCGCCCAGCTGACCGGCTATGTCGGAGCCGATGAACTGGAGGCGGAAACGACGGCGCGCGCCGCTGCCCATCGGCAATATGTCGCCTGCCTCTCCGGCCAAGGCTACCGGACATTATACGCGAATTAAGAACACAGAATTCACGTTTCCGCCCCTGTGCTGTTTGAGCCTCTTCTGCTGATCGCGACTTTTCACGTTTTTCGGCGATTTAGTCACGCCGGATCGCCTGCAATCACGAGTTTTGGAAGTTGCATGGGAACGCGGAACTCCGCATGTGGGAAAGGCATTTTCGTCGGATAAATCCAGTAAGGAGGGTTTATCATGAAGATGCTCAGACTTTCCCCTTCCACCGTCGCGCTCGGTGCCCTTCTCGCCTTCGCGTCGATCGCATCAGTGCAGGCAGCCCCTGTCGAGACGGCTTTCCCGCCCGGTATCTCTGATGTAAAAATGGTGCAATATAAACCACATGCCGGATCCTGGCATGGTTATCAAGGCTTCCGCACCGAACGCCCCGGCACGCGGCGCTATTCCGATGGCTACTGGTATCCGCTTGCCGCCTTCGGCGTCGAACCCGGCACCACGGGCTCCATTGTCCGCCAGCCGGTGAACAGACCTGCAGCCCCGGAAATGTGCAACCCTACGTTCTCGGGATCGATCGGTCCCGGCAGCATGCCCTGCGATAACGGCTATTGAGCCGGCAAATGAAAAGGCGGCGATGAGCCGCCTTTTTCTCGATCATGGCCTCCCCTCACATGTCTGTGATCCCTGCTTGCGGGCTGTGGTTTGTGACAGATCGCCTTCCTAATTGCGGGGAGTAAATTCCCTGAAATCCTCCCAAGGAGACGATGATGACCACCACTTTCAAGACCGGCCTGATCGCCGCGACGCTCAGTGCAATGCTCGGCCTCTCGGCCCTTTCCGCCGCGGCAGCTCCCCTCCAGTCGAGCGCGACGGAGCAGGGTGCGACCGCGCGTCCGGTTGCCAACCAGGAAACCAAGGTTGAACACGACCGGCGCACGACCGGCTCGATCGGCGAGCGCGCCGCGGAAACCACCGGCTCGACGCACTATATGATGAACCCGAAGAAGCCGCTGAACATGGACTGCAAGCTCGGTTTCAACCCAACGAGCAGTTCCAGCTGCAATTACTGAGGACATCTGCAGCGGTCCGGTTCGGGTATTGCCCCTCACCCTAACCCTCGCCCCGCAAAGAACGGGGAGAGGGGACGTGCCTCGCGAGACGTGGGTGAGGAACGGAGAGGTCGCGGCATATCCCCTTCGCGCCGCGAGCGGGGAGAAGGTGGCGGGAGCCGCCACCCTTTTGCTGGGAGTGCCGTCCTGTCTTTCCCTAACTCCTATGCGCAAATCTTGCATCAAGTGCAAAAATCCCATAAGTACAGAATCAAGCAAATGATCGATGGTGGCGCTGCGAAACGCCGCATCGAAGAGTGATTGACGTGTCTGCCTTGGAATTGCCATGCTCGCCGCGATGGTCGCTTTTCATAATCAATCGAATTTCAGACAGGTGGGATAGTCATGACCGCAAAGGCTGCATGCGCCGATTTCCTGCATTTTTTCCGCTCCTGGATCAGCAACCCGCTTCGGGTCGCGGCCATCGCGCCCTCGGGCGATTCGCTTGCCAGGATCATGACCAGTGAGATTGCCGCACTCGACGGGCCGATCATCGAGCTCGGTCCCGGAACCGGCGTCTTCACCCGGGCACTCCTGGCGCGCGGCGTCAGCGAAGCGGATCTGACTCTGATCGAATACGGTCCGGAGTTCATCACGGCGCTGCAGGCGCGGTTCCCGACGGCGCGTGTGTTGCAGATGGATGCGGCCCAACTCGCCCATGCCGATATTTTCGAGGGCGAGCCGGTCGGCGCTGTCGTCAGCGGCCTGCCGCTTTTGTCCATGTCGCCGAGCAAGATCGCCTCGATCCTGGCCGGCGCCTTCGCCTATATGCGGCCGGGCGGGGCCGTCTATCAGTTTACCTATGGTCCGCGCTGCCCGGCGCCGCGGCCGATCCTCGACCGCCTCGGCCTGGAGGCGGTGCGCATCGGCGGCACGGTGCGCAATCTGCCGCCGGCCTCGGTCTACCGGATCTCGCGCCGCGAGCCGCTGGAATTGTCGCGCGAGCGCTTCAGCTATCGTGAGGGCGACGCGGAACTCGACGATGTCGCCGCCTTTTCCAACGAAACCGGCCGCTGAACGATGATGCCGGGCAGGAATGGCTGAGAGCAAACGGACGCAGACGGGGGAAGGCCGGCGAGAACGCAAGCGGCGGCAGACGCGCGAGCGCATCGAGCAGGCGGCGGTGAGCCTCTTTCTCCGGCGCGGTTTCGAGGCCACGACCATCGAGGACATCACCGAGGCGGCCGACGTCTCCAAGCGCAGTTTTTTCGATTATTTCCCCTCCAAGGAAGAGGTGGTTTTCGCCTGGCAGGATAGTTTCGCCGATCGGCTGACGGCGGAGGTCGCCGCAAGGCCCGCGAGTGAATCTTCCGTCGCGGCGGTCGAGGCGGCGATCGCCGCAACCGTCATCGCCTCTGTCGACGAGCGTGGCCTGGCGCTGGCTGAACTCATCCATGACACGCCGGCGCTGAAGGCTCGCGACCAGCTGAAATATGCCCGGCTCGAACAAAAGCTCGCCGAGGCGCTGCTGCTGCGCAAGGGAAGCGCTCCCGAGCGCTCCCGCATGCGCGTCCTTGCAGCAGTTGTCATCGGTGCGCTGCGCGTCGGCAGCGAACTTTGGCAGCAGCGTCCGCCCGGCGCCTCGCCGCAGAATTTCGCTCATGAGATCCTCGCCGAACTCTGGAACATCCTGGCGGAATTCGGCGACGAGGCAAAGGCCAGGCTTTGACGGGCCTCGCCTGAGAGTGATGGCTGTTTTCAGCGCCGTCACTGTAATCCCGACGGCGCCGTCCTATATGTGCAGGCGTCGCAGCGTCCGCATCTCATTCATCACCTCACCATGCCGGCATCGCTTCGATCAGGGCAGACATTTCGAATTCGAAGGCATCTCCAATGGCCGCGCCATGCATGCCGCGGCCATTGGACTGGGCGGTTTCCGACCGCTCCGCCGATTTTGAACGATTCCATTGACCAAGAGAGGAAAGACCATGTCCAGTCACAACGCAGCCAAGTCAGGCACCTTCAAGATCGGCGGCGAAATCGAGATCAACCGTCTCGGTTTCGGCGCCATGCGCGTCACCGGTGACGGCATCTGGGGCGAGCCCGCCGATCATGCCGAATCGATCCGAACGCTGAAGCGCCTGCCGGAACTCGGCGTCAATTTCATCGATACGGCCGATTCCTACGGTCCCGATGTTTCCGAATGGCTGATCAAGGAGGCGCTGCATCCCTATGCCGCCAAGTCCGTCATCGCCACCAAGGGCGGCCTGACCCGCCATGGTCCGAATCTCTGGCTGCCCGTCGGCCGTCCGGAATATCTGATCCAGCAGGTGCATAAGAGCCTGCGCAATCTCGGCCTCGAGCAGATCGACCTCTGGCAGCTGCACCGCATCGATCCGAAGGTACCGGCCAAGGAACAGTTCGATGCGATCAAATCGCTGCTCGATGCCGGTCTCATCCGCCATGCCGGCTTGAGCGAAGTGTCCGTTGCCGACATCGAGGCGGCGTCGAAGCACTTCAAGGTCGCGACCGTCCAGAACCGCTACAATCTCGTGGACCGCACCAGCGAGGACGTGCTCGATTACAGCACGAAGCACAATATCGGCTTCATCCCCTGGTACCCGCTGGCCGCCGGCGATCTCGCCAAACCCGGCTCCCTGCTCGATATCATCGCCAGGAAGCACAACGCCGCCCCGAGCCAGATCGCACTCGCCTGGGTGCTGAAGCGCAGCCCGGTCATGCTGCCGATCCCCGGCACCTCCAAGGTCAAGCATCTCGAGGAAAACGTCGCGGCGGTGGAGATCACGCTGTCGGATGAGGAGTTTTCGGCGCTGGACGCGGAGGGTCGGAGGGTTTTCAAGGCGGCTTGATTTGCGCGGACCGGTGTCGGTTTTGACCGGTGGTCCCTTCGCCCCGTTTACGGGGGTCCGAAGGACGGGGCGAGACACGTGGCTCGACCCAGGCAGAGGTGGCGGCAGCCAGGTGAAGGGCAATCTCCCCGGCCTCATTTTTCAGCAAAAATTTGACCATCTGGTCAAACATGCTGCAAAATGAGGCGCCAACCTGCCATTTTAAGGGCAAGCCTTGCATTCAATGCATTGCTGCATTGCGGTATTTTCGCTATTCCCGGTCAAGTGAATGCGGTATTACTATCTTCGTAAGCAGCGCACTCCTCCTCCCAGCGCTCTTACGTCGGACTGACAACACTCCTCCTCCCAGTTGTCAGTCAGGATCAAGAGCCTGGCGCACCTCCTCCCGCGCCAGGCTCTTTTCGTTTTCCGCTCAAGCGTTCCACCTCATCCGGTTTGACTCGGCCCGCGTCGTCGGACTATTTGAACGTGTGCCGCCTGTCCGGTGCGTGAACCGGTTGGAGTTTGGTCATGATCGGCAAATGGCGCGCCTCGCATGCGGCCCTGACAGGTCTTCTGGTTACAGCGCTTATGCTCTCCAGCTGTGGCGGCAGGCCGGTCGGCGTCATGCAGGCGGCCGGCACCGTGCCGCCGGGCACCTCCAAGGTCGATCTCCTCGTCGCGACGACACGGGCTGCCGACGACAATCCCGCCGTGCTGTTCTCCGGTGAACGCGGCACCGGGCTCGCCGTCAATGCCGTCGATGTCTCGATCCCGCCGGAAGCCAATCGCAAGGTCGGGCAGGTGCAATGGCCAAAGCGGCTGCCGGCCGATCCGCTGCGCGATTTCGTCACCGTATCCGTCGATCCCCTGGAAGGCGAGCGGGCCGGCGAGACCTGGCTGAAGGGCCATATGCCGAAGAGCCGCCGCGTGCTGGTTTTCGTGCACGGCTTCAACAATCGTTATGAGGATGCCGTCTACCGCTTCGCGCAGATCGTCCATGATTCCCATGCCGACGTCGCGCCCGTCGTCTTCACCTGGCCGTCGCGCGCCAGCATTTTCGATTATAATTACGACAAGGAAAGCACCAACTATTCCCGCGACGCGCTGGAAGAGCTGCTGACCCGCACCGCCGCCAATCCGGCCGTCAGCGACGTCACCATCATGGCCCACTCGATGGGCACCTGGCTGACCGTCGAGGCGCTCCGGCAAATGGCGATCCGCAATGGTCACGTCGCTTCGAAGATCAACAATGTCATCCTCGCTTCGCCGGATCTCGATGTCGACGTCTTCGGCCGCCAGTTCGCAAGCCTCGGCAAGGACAGGCCGCACTTCACCATCTTCGTCTCGCAGGATGACCGGGCTCTGGCGCTGTCGCGGCGCATCTCCGGCAATGTCGACCGGCTCGGCCAGATCGATCCCTCCGCCGAACCCTATCGCAGCAAGCTCGAAGCAGCCGGCATCACCGTGCTCGACCTCACCAAGCTCAAGGGCGGCGACCGGCTGAACCACGGCAAGTTCGCCGAAAGCCCCGAAGTGGTGAAGCTGATCGGCGACCGGCTGATTGCCGGCCAGACGATCAGCGATTCCAATGTCGGCCTTGGCGAGGCCGTCGGCGCGGTGGCGATGGGCGCTGCCCAGACCGCCGGGAGCGCGGTCAGCGTCGCCGTCAGCACACCGATCGCGATCTTCGATCCACGCACCCGGCGCAACTACGACGCCCAGCTGAAACGTCTCGGCCAGTCGATGAACAATACCGTCGGTTCGGTCGGCGACAGCGTCGGCGCCGGCCTGCCCGAAAGCCAATAAAAATTTCGTAGGCAGCACCGCTGATCTGATATATCAGAGTCGCGACGGCAATCCTGTGTGCTGTGCGATGGGTTGATTCATGGCGGATGAGACGAAGAAGAGCGTGGTTGTCGTCGGCGCGGGCGTGATCGGCGCCTCGATCGCCTTCGAGCTGCAGCGGCGTGGTTTGCAGGTGACGCTGATCGACAAAGGTGAGCCGGGACGCGGCACCTCTTTCGGCAATATGGCGAGCATCGCACTGGATTTTGCCGCCGGTTCTGGCCCTTCGACCTGGAAGAAGATCCCCGGCTGGCTGCTCGATCCGGAAGGCCCGGTCTGGCTGCGGCCCTCCTATGCGGCAAAAATGCTGCCCTGGTTCTTGCGTTTCCTCGCCGCTGGTCGGCCGTCGCGGCTCCGAGCGATCGAGGATGCCGGCATGAGCCTGTCGCACCGGGCGCTCGGCGATTTCAGGCAAATGCTGTCGGCGATCGGCGCGCCCGAGTTGATGACCGAAGAAGGGTGCCTGGCGATCTACGAGACCGAGGCGGAATTTACCGCCGATCGTGCTCATCTCGCCACGATGCAGCGCTACGGTCTCGAATTCGAGGTCTTGAGCAACGGCGCCATCCAATATTACGAACCCACGCTATCGCAGACGATCGCCAAAGCCGTGCTGCTGCCCGACAACAAGTCGATCCGTGATCCCTACAGGCTGGTGGTCAAACTCGCCGACGCCGCAAAGGCTGCGGGCGCAAACTTCGTTTCCGGCGCTGTGAGAAATATCGAGCGCAAGGGCGATGGCACTGCCGTTGTTCTCCTCGAGGATGGCAGGCGCATCGAGGCGGGTTCGGTGGTGCTCGCCGCCGGCGTCCACACCCGTTTCCTCGCCGCAAAGCTCGGCGAGCCGATCCCGCTCGAAACCGAGCGCGGCTATCACACGCAGATCATGAAGCCCGGCATCTCCATGCGTTATTCGGTGATCTGGCCCCATCGCGCCTTCATGGTGACGCCGACGGCGGGCGGCATCCGCGTCGGCGGCAATGTCGAACTCGCCGGTCTCGATGCGGCTCCGGATTTCCGCCGCCCCAGGGTGCTGGTGCGCCATGCCCAGCGGGTGCTGCCCGGCCTGAAGGTCGAGGAGGCGACGGAATGGATGGGGCATCGTCCGGCGCTGCCCGACACGATCCCGATCATTTCGCCGTCGTCGAAGATATCAGGCGTTTTCTATGCGACCGGCCACGGCCATCTCGGCCTGACATATGCCGCAACGACAGCGCTCGTGATTGCCGATATGGTGACCGGCACTGAGCCGCCGGTCGACATGACCCCGTTCCGCATAGGCCGATACTAATGACGGCGTCACCCGCCGTCTGAACCGGAGGTTTCGATATGAGATGGAAGCGCACGATCCAGCTGCTGGATGTCCATGCCGAGGGCGAGATCGGCCGTGTGGCGATCGGTGGCGTCCCGAAAATCCCCGGCGATACCATTGCCGCCCAGCTGCATTGGTTAAACACCGATCCGAAGGGCGACGAGCTTCGCCGTTTCCTCTGCCTGGAGCCGCGCGGCGCCCCGATCGGCTCGGTCAACCTGCTGCTGCCGGCGAGGCACCCGGAGGCCGACGCCGCCTTCATCATCCTGCAGCCCGATCAGGCGCATGCGAGCTCCGGCTCGAACTCGATCTGCGTCACCACGGCGCTGCTCGAATCCGGCATCATCGAGATGCAGGAGCCGGAAACGATCGTCACGCTCGAAACCGCGGCCGGCCTCGTCAAGGCGACGGCAACCTGCCGCGACGGGCGCTGCGAGAAGGTCCGGCTGACGATGGTGCCGTCCTTCGTGCATGAGCTCGATGTCGAGATCAACACGCCGCATTGGGGAAAGATCAAGGCCGATATCTGCTATGGCGGCATCTTCTATGCGCTCGTCGATGTCGGCCAGATCAATCTCAAGATCGAGAAGGCCAATGCCGCCGGCCTCGTGCAGGCCGGCATGATCCTCAAGGAACTGATCAACCGCGACATCAAGGTCGTCCACCCCGAGATCCCGGCAATCTCGGGCGTCGCCTATGTGATGTTCCGCGATACCGAAGCCGATGGCACGGTGCGCACCTGCACCACCATGTGGCCCGGCCGGGCCGACCGCTCGCCCTGCGGCACCGGCAACTCCGCCAATCTCGCCACGCTTTATGCCCGCGGCAAGGCCAAGGTCGGCGATACCTTCACCTCGAAATCGATCATTGGCTCGGAATTCGAGGTCGGCCTGCAGGCGGTCACCGAAGTGGCCGGCCGCCCGGCCGTCATCCCCACCATCACCGGCCGCGGCTTCACCTTCGGCCTGACCCAGGTAGCCCTCGACCCCTTCGACCCGCACCCGAACGGCTTCGCGCTGACGGATGTCTGGGGACCGTCGGCCGGGGAGATTTGATCGCTCAGGCATGAACCCGCGGGGCGGGCGTGGGCATCGGCATTAACCACACGGGGTCACGGCCAGGGGCGCATTGTTGAGCCGCAGAACATGTCAGACCGGCAACTTCATCTGCTTGCGCAGGCTCTTGTCGAATGCACTGGCGGGAACGAAGCGGCGCAGGAAGTGCAGTTGACGGGCGGCTTTGCTGGCGGGATAGCGCAGTTTCGGCGATTTCGCGGTGGCTGCCTTGACGACCGCTTCGCCAACCACTTCGGGCGCATCGCCTGCCTTGATCGCGCTGTTCCAGACAGCTTGTGTCGTCTTGCGGCCGCCGTCGTAAACACCAGTCATGCGGTCGGGCTGCGTCGAGTTATGGTCGAGAGCGGTGCGGGTAAATGCAGGTTCGACGAGCAGGACGCGGATCCCCAACGTGCGGACTTCGTGATCGAGCGATTCGGAATAACCTTCGACAGCATGTTTCGTCGCAGTGTAGAGCGCGCTAAACGGGCTCGGAATGAATCCGACGACCGAACTGATGTTGATGATGCGGCCGTTGCGCTGGTTCCGCATGATCGGCAACACCTCGTTCGTAACACGAATGATCCCGAAGACATTCAAGTCGAAAAGTGCCTGAGCCTGTTCGATCGAGGACTCTTCCGCTCCGCCGATCAGTGCGCCACCGGCATTGTTGACGAGGACGTCGATGCGGCCAGCCTGTTTGATGACCTCGGCGATCATGCCCGCGACCGATTGACTGTCCGTCACGTCGCAGGTCAACATCGTGATGCCATTGATGGACCCGGCTGTCGCCTTGCGGCTGGTTCCAAAGACGCGGTAGCCCGCGGTTACCAGAGCCTTTGCCGTGGCGCGGCCGATACCGGCCGCTGCACCTGTGACGACGGCGACGCCGCGGTTGTTGTTGCTCATTTCAATTTCCTTCCGATCGTGCCGCCAACGGCAATGGGTTGTGGGATATTACGGTCGTCGTTTTGGGTCGGGCGGCCTCGTGGGACCGCCCGGTTGGAACCTGATGTTGAAAGGGATTGCCGGTGTGACTTAGTTCAGCACGCCAGCGCCGGGCCCGAGTTCAAGCAAATGCCGTTCCCCGCGGAAATCTCTTGAGTGATCGCCGTGGCGAGATGCAAACTCGACGGAGCCACCGATGCAGCGCGTAGGGGATTTGCGATCCACCCTCTCGAACGAAGTCGGTCTGTTCGGCGAGCGCAGATCCGCGAGGCCATCTTCCTGGCCGATATGGGCGATTGATATACTCATGGATGCAAATCCCTGAAGTTTCGGCTATGCGTGAACTGGACAGATGCTATCTATACACTGCATAAATCCCGTGTAAAGGGGAATTTATGCAGTGTATAGATCTGGGTGCAATTTTTGAGGAATTGACGTGAGCGTGACAACCCGGGAAAACTACCATCACGGCGAACTTCGCTCGGCTTTGATCGCGGCCTCCGATGAGATCATCCGGGAAAGCGGCGTCGAGGGATTTTCGTTGCGGGAGGCAGCCCGCCGGGCCGGCGTGTCGCCCGGCGCGCCGAAACACCATTTTGGCAGCATCGTCGGCCTGCTCACCGAGGTGGCGATCGCAGCCTATGGCCAACTAGCTCGGTATTTATCCGATGCTCTCGTTGAGGATCAAACTGCTGAGCAGAAGCTCCAGTCGCTCGGGACGGCTTATGTCAGATACGCCCTCGACAATTCCGGCCATTTCCGCCTGATCTGCCGCAAGGATCTGGTCAACCGCCATCACCCCGACTTCGAGCCTGCCGTCTATTCCGCCATGGCTGGCTTCGTCCTTGCCGCCGCAGAATATTATGGATCGACTTTTCCACCGGAAACGGACCAAGCCGTGCATCCCGGCATCGTCGCGGCTGTGTCGACGATCCACGGGATTGCCCACATGGCAATCGAAGACAAATTCTCGTTCGTACTCAGAAGCGACGAGCCGGAAGCCGAGCTGCTGGGCACCTTGCTGCCGTCGATGTTGAACTTTCATTGGCCGGTGAGAGATCTGCGATGAGCCGGTCAACAGCTCGCTGAAAAGCGCTCCCTCTTGGGCCGGCAACGGCGCCGATGCGACGTCAGCCGCGCGCCTTCAGATGAAGCATCGGATGATGTTCATAATGGCCGGCGCCGTTCTTCACGATGGGATCTTCCGACGTGATCGCCTGAATGTCTTGATCATCGCCAATCTGGTAGAGCGAGACGCCGTAGCCGCCGGCAGGATCCATCACCGGACCATGCGCGACGATCTTTCCTTCCTGGAGGTGCGTATCGAGGAAAACCCCATGCTGCTTCATCCATTGCTGCTCGTCGGCAGACATGGTCGCCAGAAAGTCTGGGCGCGGCGGAATGTATTTGCACAGGTAGTATTTCATATCTGGCTCCTGAGTTGCCGGAACATTGAAGACGGTCGCTACGCCCCCACACTTGAGCCTTGCCTCTTTCAGCCTGTCTTCTGCGGCGGAACATCGACCCGCGTCTGGTTACTATCAATTTAAAACTAAGTCACTATCAAAAAGATATCGATATGAAGAATCTTCACGGCCCGAACGACCATCGTCGCAGGCGCTTTGCTCGATGGTGAGCGCGGCGACGGCCAGCACCCGTCGCTTAAGGTTTAGGATGACGTTTCGGAGAGCGCGGAACGGCCGGTCGGCCAGGTGGACAGCGCTTGCTCGGCAACGGCCTCCAGCATCTCGCAGCTGAATCCGGCTTTGGCCTGCACCGCCACGCCATGCGTGAGAGCCATGACGACAAGGGCATCGGCTTTGGCCGTCTCCGGTAGGTCGCCCTCAGCCTTGGCCCGTGCGAAGCCGTTCACGAAGCTGCGCCTGAGCAGCCGCACGAAAGTCGATCAACTTGCCGCACAGGTTCCGCTTCATCCGATTCCCGCCACGGCGCCATTGAAAAGCCCGCGCCGAAGCCGGTCTTCCGCCGGCAGAGTTGAAAGAGATTCCGCAGGTAGCGGCAACCTCGGTCTGGGACGCAGTCGTGGCTGAGATCGGCGGAGACTATCTCGAAGATTGCGCGGTCGCGTCGAACATGACACGGCTAACCCGTTCGCCGATGGCGTCAGGTCCTGTGCGCTCGACGCCGACAAAGCCAAGCAGCTTTGGGCGAAAAGTGAGGCATAAGTCGCTAAGCACGTGTCGGCTCTGATTGAGCCGATATACCGCGGCCTCCATCAACCGCGTTGCAAAATTCTGGCGCTGACCTGGTCTGTGGCAAGCTCCTCGACCGGGGCCGGCCTGCCAAGCAGATAGCCTTGGCCGATGTCGCAGCCCAAATCCTGAAGCCGCTGAAGCTGGCTCTCTTCTTCGATGCCTTCGGCGGTGATCGTCACGCCAAGTCCGGCGCCGAGCGCGATGATCGCCTTGATCACCTTGTCCTGCTTGTCGTTGGTCTCGAATGAAGCGACGAAACTCCTGTCGATCTTGATCTTGTCGAACCGGTAGTTGGAGAGCTGCGAGAGGCTGGAATAGCCTGTTCCAAAATCGTCGAGAGCGATCCTGACGCCGGCGTTCACCAGATCGTCGAGGACGATTCGTGCGGTGACGGCGTCCTGGATGATGGCGCTCTCCGTCACCTCGAGCTCGACCCTGTGCGCAGGCAGACCGACATCGCCCAATATCTTGAGAATTCTGAGGCCCAGCAGCCGGTCGCTCAACTGGATCGGAGAAAGGTTGAACGACAGGACAAGCTCACTTGGCCAGGACAGCGCATCGGTGCAGGCATGGCGAAGCAATTGGTCGGTCAATTCGACGATCAGCCCGGCTTCCTCCGCCACGGGAATGAATTCGTTCGGCGGGATGAATTCGCCGGAGGCGGTCTTCCAGCGTGCCAGCGCCTCGAAGCCGATAATCTTGTTCGTCTTCAGGTCGACGAGCGGTTGATAATAGGGAACGATTTCAGCCTTCCTGATGGCTGATCTTAGATCGGCCTCCACCCGAATGCGTTTCGCCAACTCGTCCTGCATCGACGCCACGAAGGGCTTCACCAGATTGCGCCCCTGCTTCTTGGCGACATACATCGCGCAGTCGGAATGTCGAATGACCTGGCTGAGGTCGTCGCCGTTCTCCGGATAGAGCGCGAAGCCGACGCTGGCGCCGAGGTCGGCGGCGACCCCATTGAATGAGAAGGGCTTGCCGATCACGCTCACGATGCGGCTCCCCAGTGCGGCAAGATCGGGATTTCCAGTGCGCCGCGCCAGAATGACGAACTCGTCTCCGCCAAGACGGAAAACATGCTCACGCGGAAAGAGCGAGGAGAGCCGCTGAGCAACCGTCTTCAGCACCGCATCACCATGATCGTGCCCCAGCAGGTCGTTGATCTTTTTGAAGCCGTCGAGATCGATGCTGAACACGGCATAGGTCTCTTGCACCCTCTGATCGCTCATTGATTGCGCGCAGATGGATTCCAGAAATCTGCGGTTCGGCAGTTCGGTCAGCGTGTCGTGACAGGCAATCCAGTCCACGTTCTTTTCGGCCTGCAGCCTGCGATTGATCTCTCTCGAAAGATCCCTGATCCTCAGCGCGGAATAAATCAGCCCGAGAAACCCGGAGATATTCAGAGCAAGGAGCGCGTGGTCCAGCGGATAGTGATCATGCTTCTCGATGAACGCATCCAGCCCCTCATGCCAGTGGAAGGACCACGACAGGCTGAAGAGAAGCAGGAAGACCGCGAGCCAGGCAACGATCTCCATCTGCGGTCTGGTTGGTTGGATGCGAGGCATATGAACAGGCTCCTGTTATCTGAAGAGCCGTCATGGCCAGTTTGCAGGACCGCATCGTCCCCGGTCGCCCTACCGTGATCGAAGACCGCCACAACTCATTCGGGCGGCATTACAAGGGTCGGGCATTACAGTCGTTGATGAAGCTGCACAGTATCGACAAATCCGTAAGATCGTCTGACCTTTGAAGGTTAATGGCGCGTTGCTTTGACGAAGGCGCGGGCGTTTCGCTGCGCGAAACGGATATTCTTCCCGCAAATCGGACGGTTCTTCGATTCCATCGTGTCTTCCTTCGTGGATGAGCTCGATGAGAAGAAGAGGGGCCGGGCTGCGGCATCCGCCAACCTCCCTCATCCCGCGCGGAGGCCAGAGGCCGAAGCCTCGAAGGACACGCCGCAACGTTGCTCGTTGCACGCATCGAGCGTTGGAATGCCCGCCTCGTCCTTCGAGGCCCCTGCGGGGCGCCTCAGGATGAGGCTCTCTTGAATGTCGGCGTTTCCCGGAAAATTCCGCTTGACAGCTTTGATGATGAATATCATTAATATTTATGATGATAGTTGTCATTATAGTGAGTGACTGAAGCTGACCACCGCGACGGTCGGCGGTCATACGGAAGGCTAAGGCGATGATTGGGAAAACGGCGTTTCTCGCCGGGACATCGAGCGGCATCGGCAAGGCTCTCAAGCGTGCCGGTTCCGGGATAATGGAGTAAACGATGAACACGCCTATCAGGTACCTTCGGCCTGCTACCTGCTATGCCGAGGCGCCCAATCTCTGGATCAATGTGGGGGAAACAGCTTTTGCCTATCGCGACCTTGGCCCCCAAGGCGGCGTGCCGGTCGTTCTTCTCAACCATTGGGGCGCGGTGTTGGACAATTTCGATCCCCGGATTGTCGATGGTCTTGCCACCAAGCATCACGTCATCGCCACCAATTACCGGGGCATCGGCACCTCGGGCGGCACGGCCCCGCTCACCATCGCCGAGATGGCGCACGACGCGATCGCGCTGATCCGAACGCTTGGGTTCCAAAAAGTCGATCTGCTCGGCTTTTCTCTCGGGGGATTTGTCGCACAGGACATCACGCTGAAGGCGCCGGACCTTGTGCGGAAGCTCATTTTGACCGGAACAGGCCCGGCCGGCGGCAAAGGGATCAAGCAGGTCGGAGCCGTTTCCTGGCCGCTGATCATCAAAGGCCTGCTGACGCTGCGCGATCCGAAAACCTATCTGTTTTTCACCTCGACGGCCAATGGCCGGCAAGCCGCGAAAGCCTTTCTGGATCACTTGAAAGTGCGGAAGGCGGGGAGGGACAAGGGCCCGACGCCGAGGGCATTCCTGCGGCAGCTGAAGGCGATCAAGGCCTGGGGGCAGCAGGCGCCTCAGGATCTCGGCCGCATCGATATCCCGGTCCTGATCGCCAATGGCGACAATGATATCATGGTCCCCACAGTAAACAGCACCGATATGGCCCGCCGCATCCCCGGCGCGCAACTGGTGATCTACGACGACGCCGGGCATGGCGGGATTTTCCAGAACCACGCCGATTTCGTACCGAAGGCTTTGTCCTTCCTCGGCGCCTGACGCCGCAATAAAATTCGAATTGGAGAGGCCCCGTGAAGGCATTCGTCGTTGATAAGTACAAGAAGAAGGGCGCTCTGCGCCTGGCCGATCTGCCGGAACCGCAATTGCAGGACAATGATGTCCTGATCCGGATTCAGGCGACGGCCGTAAACCTGCTGGACTCCAAGGTCCGGGACGGAGAATTCAAGCTCATTCTCCCCTATCGTCCGCCCTTCATCCTCGGGCACGACCTTGCCGGAACGGTCGTCAAAGCCGGATCCAGGGTCAGGCGCTTCAAGGTGGGCGACGAGGTCTATGCACGGCCGCGCGATCATCGGGTCGGCACGTTCGCCGAATTCATTGCCGTCGATGAAGCCGATGTGGCGCTGAAGCCGAACAACCTCGGCATGAGCGAAGCGGCATCCATCCCGCTGGTGGGGCTGACTGCCTGGCAGGCGCTGGTCGAGGTGGGCAAGGTGAGGCCTGGCCAGAAGGTCTTCATTCAGGCCGGTTCCGGCGGTGTCGGGACTTTCGCCATTCAGCTCGCCAAGCATCTCGGCGCGACGGTGGCGACGACGACGAGCGCTGCGAATGCCGAGCTGGTCAAAAGCCTCGGGGCGGATGTGGTGATCGACTACAAGACGCAGGATTTCGAGAAGCTCCTGTCGGGCTACGATCTCGTGCTGAACAGTCAGGATCCAACGACGCTCGAAAAATCCTTGGGCGTGCTGAAGCCGGGTGGCCGGCTCATTTCCATTTCTGGTCCGCCCGATCCTGCCTTCGCGGGGGAACTCGGCCTGAACCTGTTCCTGAAACTGGTGCTGCGCCTGCTCAGCCGCGGGGTTCGGAAAAAGGCCAAGCGTCTCGGCATCACCTATTCATTCCTGTTCATGCGCGCCGAGGGACAGCAACTGGGCGAGATTGCCCGCCTGATCGAGTCAGGCGTGATCCGACCGGTCGTCGACAAGGTGTTCCCGTTCGAGAAGACCGGCGATGCGCTGACCTATGTCGAGACCGGGCTTGCGAAGGGCAAGGTGGTCATCACGGTCGCGGACTGAGGTCGACCTGACCGACGCGGCGTCTGTTGTGAGGCGAACGCCAGACATAACTTCCAACTCTTGGTGAAAGTGAAAAATGACCAGCAAGACACTCTTTGAGCCCGCCACACTCGGCTCCCTCACGCTATCCAACCGCATCGTCATGGCGCCGTTGACGCGCAACAGAGCCGGCGTCGGTTTTGTGCCGGGCAATCTCATGGCCGAATATTATGGGCAACGGGCTTCGGCCGGCCTGATCATCTCGGAGGCGACCCAGATTTCGCAGCAGGGCCAGGGCTATCAGGACACACCCGGCATCTACACGCAGGCGCAGATCGACGGCTGGCGAAAGGTGACCGAGGCGGTGCATGCCAAGGGCAGCCGTATCTTCTTGCAGCTCTGGCACGTCGGTCGGGTATCGCATGTCGACCTGCAGCCGAATGGCCAGGCGCCGGTCGCGCCCTCGGCGATCAGGGCTGCGACAAAGACCTTCGTGCACAATGCTTTCGTCGATGTATCCGAACCTCGCGCGCTCGAGCCGGACGAAATCCCCGGCATTGTTGAGGATTTCCGTCGCGCCGCCGCCAATGCGATTGCCGCCGGTTTCGATGGCGTCGAAGTTCATGGCGCGAACGGCTACCTGCTCGACCAGTTCGCCAAGGACGGAGCTAACACCCGCACCGATGCCTATGGCGGGTCGATCGAAAATCGCGCCCGGCTGACGCTCGACGTGACGGCCGCGGTCATCGAGGAAATTGGGGCGGAGCGAACCGGAGTTCGGATTTCACCGGTGTCGCCGGCCAACGGGATATCGGCAACCGATCCGCAGGCGCAGTTCAATTACATCGTCGAGAAGCTCGACGAGTTGGGCATTGCCTACCTCCATGTTGTCGAAGGTGCGACAGGCGGCCCGCGCGACATCGCACCCTTCGACTATGAGGCGCTTCGCCGCAGGTTCGGGAATAGCTACATCGCCAATAACGCCTACGATCTGCAACTTGCGACGACCAGGCTGGAGCAGGGGCTGGCGGATCTGTTCGCCTTTGGCAAGCCGTTCATCGCCAATCCGGATTTTGTCGACCGCCTGAAAGCCGGTGCGGCGCTCGCCAATCTGGATATGGCGACGCTCTATGGCGGCGGCGCGGCAGGCTACACCGACTATCCCAGCATGGCCGTGCCAATATAGGGGTGGCAATAGGGCCGCTACAGGCGGCCCTATGTTTCCCGCGTTCGATTTTCGATGGCGTCGCGGCAATCCGCCCGGCAGGCATCAAGCAGTTCGTCCGCCAGCGGGGAATCGTCCGGGCAGGCCCTCGAAAGCACGATTGCTCCAACGGCCTGCGCGAGGATGGTGATGGCTTGCGCGCGCCCGCCGACGCCGGAAGCGTGTCTTCCTGCAATGCCTCCCTCCAGCGCGCGCACCAGATTGTCTATTCCCGCAGCAAAAACGGCCTTCGTTTCTTCAGGCTGTCGAGCGGCATCGCTACTCAGCGCCGCGGCCGTGCATCCCTGGCCGCGCCCATCCCGGTGTTCGCGCGCCAGATAAAGTTCCATGACGGCGAGGACGTCATGACCGGCATAGCGCCTCAAGGTCTCGCTCAAACCATTCTCGGTCGACTCCGCGATCAACTCCTCCTTGGAGCGGAAGTGATTGTAGAAGCCGCCATGGGTGAGCCCCGCGCGCTCCATCAATTCCGCCACGCCCACGCCGTCGAATCCGCGCTCGCGAAACAGCTCCGACGCGGTGGCGATAATCCGCTCGTAGTTTTCCTGCTTCTTTTCCTTGGTGATCCGCACTTTACAGCCCTTTCGACCGCTATGCCGAGCTATGATGTCATGTGCCATTGTAGCTTGACTTATTGATGATGTATATCATTAATAACGGTAGCCAGTATGAGTACCTGATGGCAGATACGCATCTCACGGAACCCGCCCGTTTCGTCAAGGTCGGGGTAACTCGCCTGTCGCGGCTCTCTGCATCTTCCGCGGCCAGGGTTGGCGCCCTGACCGTTGAGGCACTGTTGTCGTTGCGAAAGCGGGGAGGGGATTATGTTTGACGGTTTTGAAAGCGGCCGTATTGCTGTCGATGGCGTGGAGATCGCCTATGTCGCCGCGGGAGCGGGAGAGCCACTGCTGATGCTGCATGGCTTTCCGCAGACCAAGGCATTGTGGGCACGGATCGCACCGGATCTGGTCACCCTCGGCTATCGGGTGATCTGTGCTGATTTACGCGGTTATGGCTCCTCCGACAAACCACCGGCTCGACCTGATCTGGCCAACTACAGCTTCCGCGCCATGGCCGCCGATCAGGTCGGTTTGATGAAAACCCTGGGGCATGAGCGGTTTCACCTCGTGGGTCACGACCGTGGTGCCCGAGCAGCGCACAGGCTGGCGCTTGACCATCCTGCGGTTGTGGCGAGTGTCATTCTGATGGACATCGTGCCGACGGCCGTATTGTTGACCGACCTGCGCAGGGAGGTCGCTCAACACTACTGGCACTGGTTCTTCCTCGCTCAACCCGCGCCCTTCCCGGAGCGAATGATCGAAGCAAGCCCCGATCTCTTTTATGAAACCTGCCTGTTTGGATGGGGCGCGACGGGTCGACAGGATTTCGACGCCGACCAGCTCGCCGCCTACCGGGCGTCATGGCATGATGCCAAGGCGATTGCCGGCGGCTGCAACGATTATCGCGCGGCGCTGGCCGTCGATCTCGCCGACGATCTGGCGGAACAGGGCAGACGTATATCCGCGCCGGCGCTGATCCTCTACGGCGCTCGTGGCGTGATGGCCAAACTCTATAATCTCCCAGCCACCTGGGCGGATCGCTGCACGACCATGGACGCCCGAGCTATACCGGGCGGGCATTTTTTCCCTGACTCCTCACCGGGCGAGGTTACAGAACAAGTGGCTGCGTTTCTCAGGCGTCATCCTTTTACCCCTGCGTCGGAGTAAAATTCGGACCATTGCACCGGAGCGCAGTCACGCGATCAGGTCGCGGCAGCTATGATTTCAGGCGACTATTGGCAAGCGGGTGACCTCGACGCCTTCTCGCTTCCTGGGGCGTCTCCCCGTAAACCGATCTATACATTGCCGAGAAGCGGCCGCCGTGGAAGAAGCCCCACCTCAGGCAGATGTCCTTGATCTCTAGCCGGTTCGACGGGTCGAGAAGGTCTTGCCTGGCGGCTCGTAGCCGCAATGTTCTCAGGTAGGCCGCCGGCGTTGTTTCCTTGAATGTGCGGAAACCGGTTTCCAATGTCCGAACCGATACGTTGGCAGCATGAGCCACCATCGACATGGTAATTGGCGTGCTGATGTTCGCGCGCATGAAATCGATGGCGCGACGAATGTGCCAAGGTGCCGGCGCAAAGATCTTCTTTTCCAGTTGCCTGGAATAACGGTGGGGCATTGAGCGCGCGACCAAATGACCGAGCGCTTGTGTGAGGTTGGTCATCGCGATCGGCGAATGAAGCAGGACGCCGTCCTCACGCATGCCGGAGATGATGGTCTCGACCAGATTCTTGAACAGAATCCCAGCGGGGCTATGCTGGTCAACTTGAGGCAACAAATCAAGCGATCCGCTCACTGGCGCCTCGAGCAGTTCCCCAACTGTCTGCGATATCACGCTCCAGTCCAGATGAAGTTTCTCGGATCGATGAAGGGTACCCTGCACGAAGAAACGATCTACCTCGTGATTCTGGCCGAGCAGAAGTTGACCCGGCAACGCTGTGGCGGTGTTCTGCCCCAGGGTTACGCCGCAGATGCCGTCTCGCGGGACCATGATCGTCAGCCACTCCGGCGTGCCCGATGTCGCCGAGAGATGCCACGGCCTGTTGCAAGCCATCTCGCTGAGGGTCAACGTCCCATTCGACCAAGCGTTGGCACTCCAAGTGAAGTCTTCCATGGCATCAGTCGTGTAGCCCTCAAAAGGAGCGACTTCGACCAAGGTTTCCAACATACTTTCGAAGTTTGTTCCGGCCCATCTGGGACCCAACTCCGAATTATTGAACATGAGAAACTCCCCAGAGTAGGATGCGAACAGGGTTGAGATGAGGCGCGTCGTCCTGTTTGCGTGTATCGCCATAAAGAAAACGAGCGCCTTCGAAAAATGTCGAAGGCGCCCGATCATTCAGGCCGCGCGGTAGGATGCGAGCCAATGTGCGTAGGGGGCGGGCAATGTCCAGGACGGACGCTCGACATCGAGCTTGCGCGCGGCTGTGTACGGCCAATGCGGATCGGCGAGCATCGCCTTGCCGACCATCACCAGGTCGAGCTGTCCACTGCGGATGAGTTCGTCCGCCTGCTCCGGCTGAGTGATATTCCAACTCGCCGAGCCGGGGAGGCCAGTGGCCTTCCGGACTCGGTCGGCGTAAGGCGCAATAAACCCAGGACCCCACGGAATATTGGCCGTCGGGGTCGAAAAACCGAGGCTGACATCAAGGAAATCGAGGCCGGCTGCCTTGAATTTCCCCACAAGATCGATCGCGTCTTGCAGGGTCTCTTCGTCACGGCCGTCAAACTCGATAACGCCGAAGCGAGCCGTAAGCGGCCGATCCTCGGGCCAGACTTCACGAACGGCCGCGAGTGTCTCGAGGAGAAAGCGTCCGCGGTTTTCCGCACTGCCGCCATATTCGTCGTCGCGCTGGTTCGAATGCGACGAGAAGAAGCTTTGGCCGAGATAGCCATGGGCAAAATGCAGCACGAGCCAGCGGAATCCAACATCGCGCGCGCGGATCGCCGCAGAGACAAAATCGCCACGAACGCGATCGATGTCGGCTTTCGTCATCGCACGTGGGACCTTCCGCAGGCCGCCGCCGAATGCAATGGCGGAGGGTGCGATGGTCTCCCAGCCGCGCGGGTCGCCGTCGGCGATATGATCGTCGCCTTCCCACGGGCGGTTGGCGCTGGCCTTGCGGCCGGCATGGCCGATCTGAATCCCTGCGACCGCACCGGCCTTTTCGATGCTGGCGACGATCGGCGCAAAGGCCTCGGCCTGGTCATCGTTCCAAAGACCGGTGCAGCCCGGTGTGATCCGGCCCTCAGGAGAGACCGCTGTGGCTTCGACGTTGACAAGGCCCGCGCCACCCCGCGCCAGACTGGCGAGATGGACGTTGTGCCAGTCGTTGGGGACGCCATCGATCGCGGAATACTGGCACATGGGGGAAACCGCAATCCGGTTTCGGAGGGTCACGCCTTTCAGCGTGAATTGGTCGAATAAATTGGGCAATTGGTTTCTCCTCAATAAGGAAAGCAGATTTTCTGCATGGAGCTGCTTACGCCGGCTGGCGCACGCATTACCCGGTGCAGTCGATCCATTGGGTTTTACGCCGCTGGATTAGGCGGCGCGGTAGCGAGGTGCAGGTTCACCGGTCTGTGTCGCGGCGAACAGCTTGGAACGGGCTTCGTCGAACCTGTCCCAGAGAGTGGCGTCGGCAACGGATGGCAGCGTGATGTCTTCGCCGCTATCGAACCCGGCCAGAGCAGCATCCACCAGGTTTTCGGACGTCATCACCGCGGCCTGGTTGAGGGACGCCAACGGGATTCCCGACAAATCCCAGAGTTCGGTTGCCGTAGATGCCGGCATGACAAGTTGCAGGCGGACATTGGTCCCAGCCAATTCCTGCTGCAGGCCGCGGCTGAAGTTCATCACATAGCCCTTGGTGCCGCTGTAGATCGCGCTGATCGGCAGTGCGTGGAAGGACAGGACCGAAGCGACGTTGATAATTGCACCCTCGTTGCGGCCGAGGAATTCCGGCAGAATGGCGTGCGTGAGGCGTGTGAGCGCGATGACGTTGAGTGCGATCATTGAGGCCGCGTCTTCCTCAGAGGTCTTGGCGATGGGAGCCAGCGTCGCGTTGCCGGCATTGTTCACGAGGAGCGTGATCGCCGAATTGGCCTTCAACACCTTTTCGACACGCGCGAGGTCGGCGTCATTCGTGAGGTCGGCTTCCACCACCTCAACTTTCGTGCCGTGGGCCGCACCCAGTTTGTCCGAGAGCGCCTTCAGGCGTTCAGCGCGCCGAGCAACAAGGATAAGGTCATAGCCCCTTTCGGAGAGCCGCTCGGCATAGACGGCGCCGATGCCGGCAGAGGCGCCCGTAACGACAGCAACGGGCTTGAACGATGATGCAGACATGTGAAGCTCCTTTTTGTTGAGTGCTCAAGTTTAAGTATGGCCACGTTTGGCCCTTGTCAATGGATGAGTGCTCAACTATTTTTGTGTGATGGGTAAGAAACTTTCGATTGACGATGCGGCAGAGGAACTGCGCACGGGTAGGCTGAGCCCGCCGGAGCTTCTGTCTGAACTCGTGTGCACCAACACTGCTCTTCGGCGCGCGTCACGGCGGCTGGGCCAGCTTTACGATGATGCGGTAGCGCCAACCGGGCTAAAGGCTACTCAAGTCGGGCTTCTGACCCAGATAGCCGCGTTGCGCGAGGGCGGCCATCCATGGCCCACCTTGCAATCGCTCGCCGAGCGCCTTGCCGTCAGCATTTCCGCTTTGACCCACGCCCTTCGCCCGCTGGTCCGGGACAGGCTCGTCGAACTCGTGCCTGACGAACATGACGGCCGAACGAAGCACGCAATGCTGACGAGATCTGGCGAGCACCGCATGCACGAGGCGTTGGTCCATTGGGCTGACGCCAATCAGCGCGTTGAGGTCGTACTAGGTCCTTCCGCGGCTGCGCTCCGCACGCTGGCGGATGATGTCGCCTCTCCGGAATTCCTAGAAGCCTATGAGGCGCGTCGCAGTCTGAAAGGATGATCGCCTTGTCCTAAGCTCGGTGAACGCCTTTCGCTTGGGATAGGCGGTGTCGTGGCTTGTTCTCAATCCGACGGAAGCGAAATGCCGGCCGCTTGTCGCCTATACGAATGCGCAACTAGAGAGATCAGCGCGGCCACGCCTTGACCCTGGCACCGAAAAAGAACCGGCAAGCGATGTTTCGATTAATCGCCGGGGGCGCTGGGTGTTGGCGCGTTAAACGCCAACTCAAAATCGTCCGATGCCAGGAACGTCAGGACCGCTCGTAATTCGGCCGCCTTCTCTGCCCCAAAGGCGGCCTCAAAGCTATCCTGGGCCGTTTTCCACAGGACCAACGTGTCTTCGAACTTGCGTGTCCCCGCTTGGGTAAGACGAATCCGACGGGCACGGCGATCTTGAGGATCGACGATCAGCTCAAGGTAGCCGCTGCGCTCAAGCGGCTTCAACGTATGGCCAAGCGCAGACTGGTCCATGACCATGTCCTCGGCGAGTTCCCGCATTGTAGGCTCGCCCAGTGAGACCACATGGGTCAACAATCCCAGCTGAGTGGCCCTCAAACCGCTCGGTGCGATGATGCTATCATAGAGCTGGCCCATTCGCCGCGTGGCCTGCCGTAAAACGGTGTTGTTGCAATAATTCGGGTCGACACTGGCTTTCTTCTTCAACCGACAAACCTCCTTTGAGCCTCGGACACAGGCGATTGTTTTCTCATTTTCACTAGCCCTATTCCGTCGTCTTGACAAGATATCGGTATATACCATAGATAAATTATCGGCATATGCCGGTATTTTGAAATTGGTTTGGCTAGGTGCTTCCCAACCCGTTGAAGGGATTGCTCTCGGACGAATTGGCTCCGAGAGAGCTCGACCAAACCGATCAACACAAAGGAAAAGCAGATGAGTATTGTACGTATGGGTAGCGCTGTCCTCGCGATGGGATTGGCGATGGGACTGGCGATCGTAGCGCCAACGGCGGCCTCCGCGCAGAGCAAGGGCAAAGTTCTGGTGGTGATGTCGAGCGCCCATCAGCTCGAACTTCGAGACGGCAAGACCTACAAAACCGGCTATTTCCTGAATGAACTCGCCGTTCCGCTGAAGCAGATCGTCGATGCTGGTTACACACCTGTGTTTGCCAATCCAAACGGCGATACGCCGCAAATGGACTCGAACTCGAATCACAAGAACTATTTCGGGGGCGACGATGCCAAGCGTGCCGAGGCGGAGAATTACATCAACGGCTTCGACAACCTGAAGCAACCGCTTCGCCTCTCGGCTGTTCAATCTGCAGGCGTTAGGGAGTTCGTCGGCGTCTTTATTCCCGGTGGGCATGCGCCGATGCAGGACCTTGTCCAGGATCAATCGCTGGGACAGATATTGCGCGCATTCCACGACGGCGGCCGACCGACGGGCATTATCTGTCATGGCCCGGTGGCGCTGCTTTCCACGCTACCTGACCCGCAGGCTTATCGTCTCGCACTCAGCGCGAACGACAGCACCCAGCTGCAATCGCTCAGCCAGGGTTGGCCTTATGCCGGCTATCGCCTGACAGCGTTCTCTGCCGCCGAGGAAAAGCAGGTCGAAGGCGATGTGCTACTGGGCGGTAATGTCGTGTTCTACGCTGACGAGGCGCTAGCCTCGGCGGGAGCCGTTGTGCAGAATGCGTCGGCACCCTGGGCAAGTAATGTTGTGGTCGATCGCGAACTGATAACCGGCCAACAGCCGATGTCCGACGCGGCGTTCGGCACAGCGTTTGTTCAGGCCTTGAACACACAGCTCGCCACGAAGTGACGGCGCGGCGGGCGACGCGATCTGGCGGCTGACCCGTCGGCTGTCGCCCGCCTTGCGTTCGCGCTGGCGAGTCATCATCCTCGGGACTCCCCAAATGACGCTAAGAAACCATTTTGATTTCTGTTCAGGGCATGCAGGAATGTACGCGAAGGATGCGTGTAAGGGCTATTTAGTAATGCGCCCTGTGGCCCCCTCATCCGCCTGCCGGCACTTCTCCCCAGCGGGGAAAAGAGGGCATGCCGCGGCCTCTCGGTTCTCTTGTAACGCATGCCTACGACAAAGAGCAGTTGGCCACCTTGTCTGCAGGCCGAAATCTCTGCTGACTCGGCCTGAAGCCATTCCTGTCCTAGTAAACGAACGGATCCACCTCGGCCGCCTGCGCACCCGCCTCTTTCGGATAAATCACCCCCTTGCGTAGGATGATGTTGGCGTAGAGCCGCGGCTCGCTGGTCTGAATCACCGCATGGGCGGCCCGCACCCGGCCGTAGAAATCCTGGCCGATCAGCGGCACCACCTGTCGGTGCGGCTCGTGGCGGGCGCAGCAGTCGATCATCTCCTCATGCACCGGGTCGAGCTTGTCGCGCTCGGCCTTGACGGTCGAGCGGAAGATCGCCTCGGGCACGAAATCGTCGATCGGCAGCACGCTGAGCACGGCGTTGAGCACCGGGATGAGGTGGTGGCCGTCGAGCCGGATCAGCCGGCGCGCATGTTCGACCCCCGGATAATTGCCATCGACGATGGCGATCTCGTCGCCGTGGCCCATGGCCCGAAGTGTCGAAAGCAACTCCGGGCTCAACAGCGGGTCAAGTCCTTTCAGCATGGTCTACCTCCTTGAAGAGTACGTTCTGGTCGGTGAGGTAACGCGCAAAGATCGGCAGGCTGGCGCCGCCGATGGCGCGCGCCTGCGCGCCGACCGCGCCCTCGATGATTTCGGGCATGACGACGCCCTGCAGGTCGAGCTTGGCGGCTTCGTCGATCGTCGCCTGCACCACGCGGCTGCGCACCCAGTGGGGAAAGCCGCCGTCGATCACGGCCGCGCTGAAATCGAGGATCGAGGCGGCGGCGACGATCGCCTGCGCCAGCGCCTTGGCGCTATCCTGGATCCAGCTTTCCATCGGCTCGCCGAAATCCACCCAGTCGTCGGCCGAATACCAGAGCGGCTCGGGATCGATGCCGCGTTCGCGCAGCATGTTTTCGAGCACGAAGATCGAGGCGATTTCGAGCAGCTGCTTGGTCTCGCCGTTCTTGCCGCGCACCGGCAGCGGCCCGATCGCCCCGGCCGTACCGGTGCGGCCGGAAAAGATCGCCGAGTTCAGGACGATGCCGCCGCCGATGAAGGAGCCGATGAAGAAATAGACGAAATCCGGATAGGACGGCCCGATGCCGAAGACGAGTTCGGCGCCGCAGGCGCTGGTCGCATCGTTCTGCAGGAAGACCGGATGGGCGACGCGCGCGGCGATATCGGCCTGCAGATCGACCTCGCGCCAGACCTCCATGGCGCCCGGCGGCGCACCCACCTCTTCGGCCCAGTTCCAGAGCTCGAAAGGCGCGGCGATGCCGAGGCCGGCAATGCGGCCGCGCTGCTTGTCGTCGAGTCGGTCCTCGAGATCTTGGATGCCCGAGGTGACGAAAGCGAGGATTTCCTCCGGCAGCGGATAGGCATAGGTCTTGTGCAGCTGCATGCGGATGCGGCCGACGAAATCCATCAGCACCAGATCGGCGCTGCGTCGCCCTATCTTTAAACCATAGGAATAGACGGCGTCGGGATTGAGATGCATTGGGATCGACGGCTGGCCGACTCGGCCGCGCACCGGTTCCCCGCGCGACAGCAGCCCTTCCTTCTCCAGCACCCGCATGATGACGGAGACGGTCTGCGCCGACAGGCCGCTGCGGCGTGCGATATCGGCCTTCGACAGCGCGCCGTAGAGACGCACCAGCGACAGCACGAGCCGTTCGTTATAGGCCCGCACCCTGACCTGGTTCGCACCGCCGGCCGGATTCAGAATTGGTGGCGGGACCGGTATATTCGCCGGTCCATCCAAGGACGACATGGCCGCTCCTCCCGATTGTTGGCCTATGCCCTAATTCGATCGAGCATGCCACATCGAATTAATAATTCAATTGGATTTATTTATTGACAAGCCGATTTCTTTTCGCTCTTAATTGCCGTCGTCAAGGGCACGGGACCGCTGGGAGGCATTGGCGATCCACGGCGAAGTGTCATATCTTTAAATTCCGGTCCCGCAGGGGCGGCGCCGGCAAACTCTGGGAGGAGTTCCATGAAGAAATCTGTTCTCGCTTTCGGCGCGCTCGCGCTTGGTGTCACTTTTTCCGCTCCTGTCATGGCGGCTGACGTTGCTGCCTGCCTCATCACCAAGACCGACACCAACCCCTTCTTCGTCAAGATGAAGGAAGGTGCGACCGCCAAGGCCAAGGAACTCGGCGTTTCGCTGAAGTCCTATGCCGGCAAGATCGATGGCGACAGCGAAAGCCAGGTGGCCGCGATCGAAAGCTGCATTGCCGACGGCGCCAAGGGCATCCTGCTCACCGCTTCCGACACCAAGGGCATCGTCTCTTCGGTCAAGAAGGCGCGTGATGCCGGCCTGCTGGTCATCGCGCTCGACACGCCGCTCGAGCCGGCCGATGCCGCCGATGCCACCTTCGCCACCGACAACCTGCTCGCCGGCAAGCTGATCGGCCAGTGGGCCAAGGAAACGCTCGGCGACAAGGCCAAGGACGCCAAGGTCGGCTTCCTCGACCTGACCCCGTCGCAGCCGACGGTCGACGTTCTGCGCGACCAGGGCTTCATGATCGGCTTCGGCATCGACCCGAAGAACCCGGACAAGATCGGCGACGAAGACGACAAGCGCATCGTCGGTCATGACGTGACCAACGGCAATGAAGAAGGCGGCCGCAAGGCCATGGAAAACCTTCTGCAGAAGGATCCTGGCATCAACGTCATCCACACGATCAACGAACCGGCCGCAGTCGGTGCCTATCAGGCGCTGAAGGCCGTCGGCATGGAAAAGAACGTGCTGATCGTCTCGGTCGACGGCGGTTGCCCGGGTGTCAAGTCGGTCAAGGAAGGCGTCATCGGCGCCACCTCGCAGCAATATCCGCTGCTGATGGCGTCGCTCGGCATCGAGGCGATCAAGAAGTTCGCCGACAGCGGTGAAAAGCCGAAGCCGACCGAAGGCAAGTCCTTCTTCGACACCGGCGTTTCGCTCGTCACCGACAAGCCGGTCTCCGGCGTCAAGTCGATCGACACCAAGGAAGGCACCGACAAGTGCTGGGGCTAAGCCCGCTTTATTGAAAGCAGACCGGCCGGGGCTTGATCCCCGGCCGTTTTCGACGGACGATGTACCGTCGCCTCACGAACCGGCTCAGCAAAGACCGGAAGGATATCGGTGACGGCCCCCGCGCGAGTTCGGCGCGCGGATGCGGAGGAGGAACCATGACCGGAACACAGGAATTCGAACGCGTCCTCGACGGCAGCGACAAGAGCGTCGCCTCCTTCGAGCACCAGGATGTCTCGCTGATCAAGCGCGCCCAGCATTTTCTGCACTCGACGCCGGCCGCCGTGCCGCTGATCGTGCTGGTGCTGGCGATCATCATCTTCGGCATCGCCATCGGCGGACGGTTCTTCTCGTCCTATACGCTGACACTGATCCTGCAGCAGATCGCCATCGTCGGCATTCTCGGTGCTGCCCAGACGCTGGTCATCCTGACGGCCGGCATCGATCTTTCGATCGGCGTCATCATGGTGATCTCGGCGGTCATCATGGGCAATGTCGCCATCACCTACGGCATACCGACGCCGATCGCCGTCATATCAGGCCTCCTGGTCGGCGGCCTGTGCGGATTGCTGAACGGCTTTCTCGTCGCCTTCATGAAGCTGCCGCCCTTCATCGTCACGCTCGGCACCTGGAATATCGTCATGGCGACGAATTTCATCTATTCCGCCAATGAGACGATCCGCGACACCGACGTCGACGAACAGGCGCCGCTGCTGCATCTTTTCGCCATGAGCTTCAAAGCCGGCACAGCCGTGCTGACCCTCGGCGTCATCGCCATGGTGCTGCTCGTCATGCTGCTCTGGTACGTGCTCAATCACACCGCCTGGGGCCGGCATGTCTATGCGGTCGGCGACGATCCGGAAGCGGCCAAGCTCTCCGGCATCCAGACCAAGAAGGTGCTGCTCACCGTCTACACCATCTCCGGCGTCATCGCCGCCTTCGCCGCCTGGGTCTCGATCGGCCGCAACGGCTCGATCTCGCCGTCCTCGGCGGTCACCGACTATAACCTCCAGGCGATCACCGCGACCGTGATCGGCGGCATCTCGCTCTTCGGTGGCCGTGGCTCCATTCTCGGCACGCTCTTCGGCGCGATGATCGTCGGCGTCGTCTCGATGGGCCTCAACATGCTCGGCGCCGACCCGCAATGGAAAGTCCTCTTGACGGGCGTGCTGATCATCGCCGCCGTCGCCATCGACCAGTGGATCAGAAAGGTTTCGGTGTAATCATGGCTCGCGAACCCCTTCTCACCGCCCCCCTTCTCACTGCCCGGGGTCTCGTCAAGCGCTATGGCCGCGTGACTGCGCTCGACAATGCCGATTTCGACCTCTATCCGGGTGAAATCCTCGCCGTCATCGGCGATAACGGCGCCGGCAAATCGTCGCTCATCAAGGCGATCTCGGGCGCCGTCACCCCGGACGAGGGGGTGATCACGCTCGAAGGCAAGCAGGTGCAGTTCCGCTCGCCGATGGAAGCGCGCGAGGCCGGCATCGAGACCGTCTATCAGAACCTCGCTCTGTCGCCGGCGCTGTCGATCGCCGACAACATGTTCCTCGGCCGCGAGATCCGCAAACCGGGTCCGCTCGGCTCCTGGTTCCGCATGCTCGACCGGCCGGCCATGGAAAAGCTGGCGCGCAACAAGCTGTCCGAACTCGGCCTGATGACCATCCAGAACATCAACCAGGCGGTGGAAACGCTCTCCGGCGGTCAGCGTCAGGGCGTCGCGGTCGCCCGTGCCGCCGCCTTCGGCTCCAAGGTCATCATCATGGACGAACCGACGGCAGCCCTTG
The DNA here is from genome assembly GCF_030053135.1 of Rhizobium sp. BT04. Classification (NCBI taxonomy): domain Bacteria; kingdom Pseudomonadati; phylum Pseudomonadota; class Alphaproteobacteria; order Hyphomicrobiales; family Rhizobiaceae; genus Rhizobium; species Rhizobium sp. BT04. The sequence goes on from NZ_CP125652.1 coordinate 3,535,899, forward strand.
GCGTCAAGGAAAGCCGCCGCGTGCTGGAACTGATCCTCGACGTGCGCGCGCGCGGCCTGCCGATCGTGCTGATCTCCCACAACATGCCGCATGTCTTCGAGGTGGCCGACCGCATCCATATCCACCGTCTCGGCCGGCGTCTCACGGTGATCAATCCCAAGGAATACACCATGTCCGACGCCGTCGCCTTCATGACCGGCGCCAAGGCGGTGCCGACGGAGCCGGTCGCTGCATGACGGCTGGAGTAGACGAAATTGCCGGCGAGGTTCTGAGCCGCGCCGGCAACTCCAGGCGTTTCCTGGTGGCGATCGCCGGGCCGCCCGGTGCCGGCAAATCCACCATGGCCGACAATCTCGCCGACGCCCTGAAGGCAAAAGGTGAGAGCGTCGCGGTGCTGCCCATGGATGGATTCCACATGGACAATGCCATTCTCATCGAACGCGGCCTGCTTGCCCGCAAGGGCATTCCGGAGACCTTCGATGTGCGCGGCTTCCTGGATATCGTCCGCGCGGTTCGCCCCGCTGATCAGGAAGTTCTCGTTCCCGTCTTCGACCGCTCGCGCGAACTTGCGATTGCCTCCGCCCGCCCGATCGCTCCCGAGGATCGTTTCATCATCATCGAAGGCAACTATCTGCTCTTCACACAGGGCAAATGGGCTGAGCTCGACGGCATCTTCGACTACACGATCATGCTCGCTCCGCCGATCGAGGTGCTGGAAGAGCGCCTTTGGGACCGCTGGCGCGGTTACAAGCTGACCGAGGAAGAGGCGAGTGCCAAGGTCTACGGCAACGACCTGCCGAACGGCCGGCTGATCCTCGAAAACCGCCGCCCGGCCGATGTGACGCTGGAGATCGCGCTGGCGTGATGCCGCGGCGATTGTTTTCACATAAGGGATAATGCATATCGCCCGGAAGTGTGCGGCGGTTTTGGGGCAACGACATGCACGAAAAAAGAGCGAAAGCGCGTCGCATGATTCAATTTCAATGCGACGCGCTTTAGTGCTATCGAGGCCGCAGACGCATCGCTTCGGAGGCCTGCCATGCAATCGATCACCATCCGCCGTCCCGACGACTGGCACCTGCATCTGCGCGATGGCGCCATGCTGGAAGGCGTGATCGCCGATACGAGCCGCACCTTCGCCCGCGCCATCATCATGCCCAATCTGGTGCCGCCCGTCGTCACGACATCAGACGCCAAGGCTTACAAAGAGCGTATCCTCAAGGCCCTGCCGCAAGGCCATCGCTTCCAGCCGCTGATGACGCTGTATCTCACCGAACACACCAGCCCCGACGATGTCGAGGAGGGGAAGAACAGCGGTCTCATCACCGCCGTCAAGCTTTACCCGGCCGGCGCCACCACCAATTCGCATGGCGGCGTGCGCGACATGGAAAAGGCGCTGCCGGTGCTGGAGCGCATGGCTGAGATTGGTCTGCCGCTCTGCGTCCATGGTGAGGTGACGACGCCTGAGGTCGATATCTTCGATCGCGAGGCCGTCTTCATCGACACCGTGCTCGATCCGCTGCGGCAGCGCCTGCCGGAACTGAAGGTGACGATGGAGCATGTGACGACCTCAGATGGCATCGATTACATCAAGGCGGCCAAATCAAATCTCGCCGGCTCGATCACCACCCATCACCTGATCATCAACCGCAACGCCATCCTGGTCGGCGGCATCCGTCCGCATTATTACTGCCTGCCGGTCGCCAAGCGCGAAAACCACCGGCTGGCCTTGCGTGCGGCTGCCGTAAGCGGTGACGCCCGCTTCTTCCTCGGCACCGATTCCGCCCCGCATGTCGACCCGCTGAAGGAATGCGCCTGCGGCTGCGCCGGCATCTACACTTCGATCAACACGATGAGCTGCCTTGCCCACGTCTTCGAACAGGAGGGCGCTTTGGAGCGGCTCGAAGCCTTCGCCTCGCTGAACGGACCGGCCTGGTACGGGCTTCAGCCGAACGAGGAGCGCATAACCCTGTCACGGCAGGCCGAGCCGGTCGTCTTTCCCGCGAGGATTGAAACCGGCGCCGGTCCGGTGACGGTGTTCGATCCGATGTTTCCCTTGCATTGGCAGGTCGTGCAGCAAGCGTAAGCGTTCAGAATTCAATTTTAAATGGAATATTCATCTTAAGTTTCGGCGCGACGTTAAACGCGTAACATTCGCATTGTGCAGTGCATCATTTGTTAACGGATGCATAAGACATTCCTCGCCGCGGACCCCATAAGCTGCCAACATCAGGCGCTGGAAAAGCTGCGGAGACTGAAAAGCATGACGCTTGACTACAACTCCCTTTTGTTGGCGCTCGGCGTTTCCACGGCATGCCTGGCCGTGACGCTGATGGGAAGCTGGATTGTCCGTCGGGCGGAAACGGTGCTGCTGACCGCCACCGTCGGCCTGGTCCTCGTCGTCAGCGGCATTTTCGTCTACAGCGCCTATGTCAATAGGCCGGAGACATGGCTGGGCGTCGCCAATTTCGTGCTGTTTCATGCCGGTTTTGCGACCATATGGGGGGCCGGCCGGCAGTTCCTCACCGGCCGCCCGTCCGTCCCGGCGATCGTGATCCGCGCCCTTGCGGCGATGGTCTTCTCCGTCGTGCCGATGCTATCAGGCTATGACGGCCTGGCCTTCATCGCCGACAATATCGCCATCGCCCTTTTGCTCTTTGCCACCGCCCGGCAGTATTGGCTCGCCCGCGCCGAGGCGCCGGCGCCGCTCCTCGGCATCACCGCGCTTTATACGCTGACGGCGATCTCTTTCGTCCTCTGCGCCGCCGTGCTGATCTCCGATGGCAAGCTGGTGCTCGGCAAGGCTCCCAGCAACTGGGCCGAAGACCTGAGCCTCGCCGTCTGCATCGCCGGCATGACCGGCATCGGCGCGCTATCGCTGGCGCTGCATCAGTGGCGGCTGGCCGCCCGCCATCGTCTGGAGGCGATCACCGATCCGCTGACCGGCCTGCTCAACCGCCGCGCCCTGTTCGACGAGTACGGCACGCGCCCGATGGGCGCGACCACCGCCGTCATCGTCTTCGACATCGATCATTTCAAATCCGTCAACGACCGCTTCGGCCATGCAGCCGGCGATCGTGTGCTCAAGGTCTTCGCCGGCGAACTCGCCGCCCATTGCCGCAGCGGCGACATTGCCGCCCGGCTCGGCGGCGAGGAATTCGCGCTGGTGCTGAAGGAGATCATGCCCGGCCGGGCGGAACTCACGGCCGAGCGCATCCGCCGGGCTTTTGAGGCGCGCGAAATCCATATCGATGACGAAGTGCTGACATGCACGGTCAGCGTCGGCGTCGCGCCCGGCCGCTCGAAGCCGCAGGATTTCGACGCCATGCTAAGCGCCGCCGACAAGGCGCTCTACACTGCCAAGCGCGCCGGCCGCAACCGGGTCGAGCTTGCCGGCCACCTGCAGGCCGTTCCCGTCGAGGCAGCGCGCACCGCGTCTTGATCGCCGATCGATCCTCTCATACTATCGCCGTCGGCCGGATGCGGCCAGCCGCCCCGCGACGCTCGAGTTTGACGCTCTGGCGTTATGGTGAATGCATCCAGACAACATCCTTCACATCCGTGCCGTTTGGCGATCGATGGCGAACGGGTCAGCAGACGCGGGCACTGATCTTCCTGTTTGCCGTCAACGGAAGGATGACATCATGCGCGATTTTCGCGATGCCAAGCTCATGGCAAAGACATTGCGGCAGGCCCTCGCCGACCGCGACATTTCGCTCACCCACAGCGAAACGCTCGAAATCGTTGCCCGCCAGTTCGGGCTCGATCAATGGAATATTCTCTCGGCGAAGATAGAGGAGGCGGGCACCTCCCGCTCGGTCATCGGCATCGAGCCGCCGATGCCGATCTTCCGCATCTTCTCGGTCGAAAAGGCCAAGGAATTCTATTGCGGCTTCCTGGGCTTCCGTCTCGATTGGGAGCACCGTTTCGGCGAAAATTTTCCGCTCTATTGCCAGGTCTCGCGTGACGGCATGGCACTGCACCTGAGCGAACATTCCGGCGACGCCAGCCCCGGCGCCAAGGCCTTTGTCCGCGTCGCCAATGTGCGGGCCTACCACGCCGAACTTGCCGGCAAGGACTACCGCTACATGAAGCCCGGCGTCGAGCAAGCGCCGTGGGGGCTGGAGATGACCGTCATCGACCCCTTCAGCAACCGCATCGCCTTCTGCGAGCAGACGTAGTCTACCGTGTCGCGCCGGCATCGGAATGTGGGTCGATGCTATAGGGATAGACCGGATAATCCGCCCCGATGGCATCCCGAACGCGCTCTGACCAGGCGACGAAGGCGGGATAAGATTTGAGAGAAAAGCCGCAATCCTCGGCCCGGTGGCTATAGGCGTAAACGGCGATATCGGCGATCGTCAGCTCCCGGCCGACAAGAAACAGGCTGTCGGTCAGGCCGCGATCGATTGCGGCGGCCGCGCGGGTTGCGGCTTCGCGCTTGCCCGCAACCATGCTCTGGTTACGCTCCAGCCGTCCCGTCAACGTCCAGAAGCGCAGCGAGCCGATGACCGGCTCGACATGATACTGTTCGAAGAACAGCCATTGCATGACCTTGGCGCGCAGATAGTGATCTGACGGCAGGAAGTGCGTGCCCTCGGCGAGAAAAGTGAGGATCGCATTGGATTCGGCGATCGGACGCCCGTCGTCGAGTTCGAGAACCGGGATGGCGCCCACCGGATTGAGTTTCAAAAACGCCTCGGTGCGGCTCTCGCCCTCGAAGATCGAGACGATACGGCTATGATAGGGTATGTCGAGCAGGCCGAGCAAAACCCGGACCTTCCAGCCATTTTGCGACGGCATGTAATCGTGAAGCGTAAACATGACGGTCCTTTCGCGGCGATTGCCCAACATCGCATGCCCGCCCGGGGCCAACCACCCGATTCCTGAAAGGCGCGGCGGATCGCCGAGAAGCAATCTTTCAAACAATCATCAGCGCCCGCACGAAAGCGACCGAGGCAAGCAGCGAGGCGATCGTCCGCACATGGTTCCACCACGTCCAGTCCCTGAGATAGGTGGCCCAGAACGCCATCGTGTCCGGCCCGCTACCGGCGACCTTCTCAAGCGCATCGTTCATCGGCACGTTGAAGATGATGGTCGAGAGGAAGGAGGCCAGCACATAGAGTGCCGCACCCGCCACCATCAGCAGGGATGCCCCGCCGCGCCAGTCGATCATCGCCAGCACGGCGATGACGACACAGAGGATCGCCGTCGGCACGAACAGGCCCATGAAGGGCGAGCGGACGATCGTGGCGTTGATCGAGTTCATCGCCGCGATGCCTTGCTCTGCAGGAATCCGCGAGAAGGCGGTCATGATGAAGGTCGAAAAGGCGAAGAAGATGCCGGCGACGAGGCCGCTGCCGATCGCTGCGGCTGCGAGGGAGATGGTGAGAACGATCTGCATGGTCAGGCGCTCCATAGTCCGGTTGCCGCGGTCTCCCGCGCATAGTGGCCGAAATCGGTGGCGGGGCGGCCGAGAATTTCGGCGACACCGTCCATAGTGCTGGAATTGCGCCCGTCGAGCACCTGGCCGAACAGTTCCTCCAGAAGATCGGTCAGGCCCTGCGGCAGGCCGGCAGCCGCAAGCCCGCCGGTGAATTCAGCCATCGACACCTGTTCATATTCGATCGGCCGCCCGGCGGCCTCAGCGATTTCGGCGACCGCCTGTCGGAATGTCAGCGCCCGCGGGCCGGTCAGTTCGTAAGCCTTGTTGCGATGGCCGGGATCGGTCAAGGCGGCGACGGCCGCATCGGCGATATCGTCGGCATCGATGAAGGGTTCGCGGATCTCGCCCGCCGGCAATTGCAGCCGGCCGGCGAGGATCTGTTCGACAAAGGCGCCCTCGCTGAAATTCTGGCAGAACCAGGAGGCACGCAGGATGGTCGTGTCAATGCCGGAGGCCTTCAGCGCCGCCTCGCTGCGTTGCGCGCCCTCTTCGCCGCGACCGGAGAGCAGCACGATATGCTCAAGGCCACAGTCTACCGCGACCTTGGCGAGCGCCCCGATCACCAATGCCGCCCAGGCGACGGAAAGATCCGGCTGGAAGGCGACATAGGCGCTCGATGCGCCCTCGAGTGCGCCGCACCAGGTCGATCTGTCCTCCCAATCGAAGGGACGGGCGCTCGAGCGCGATGCGGCGCGAACGGTGAGCCCACGCGCTTCCAGACGTTTGATGATGCGGCTGCCGGTCTTTCCCGATCCACCGACGAGGACAATTTCGGAAGTCTGCATGTCAAAACTCCTCCCAAATCTCAAAACAAGAGAAACTCTCTCATTTGCAAAATGAGATAATCTCTCTTATTTTCTTTGTCAACTTGGAAAAGGAGCAGACGATGTCGCAACAGCCGGTCGCCACGCGCAGACGCCAGTCGGAGCATACCGGCCAGCCGCGCCGGATTCCCAGCCAGCAGCGCGGCCGCGAGCGTTTCGAAAAGATCCTCGCCGTCGCCTCGGAGCTGATCGAAAGCCATGGCAGCGACGGCTTGAAGATGAGCGAGATCGTCGAAAAGGCCGGTCTTTCGTTCGGCGCCCTCTATCAATATTTCCCCGACAAGAGCTCGATCATCCGCACCTTGGCCGAGCGCTTCAACGAAGAGGGCAGACGGTGCGTCGAGGCGGAGCTGGCGAAGGTCGCCGACGCCGCCGGCCTGCAGGGCGCGCTCGCCAATATCGTCGACGAATATTACGGCTTCTTCCGCCGCGAGCCTGTGATGCGCGACATCTGGCATGCGACCCATACCGACAAGCTGCTGCAGCAGATCGATGCCGAGGACATGGAATTCCATGCCCAGGCATTTCTCGGCGTGCTTATCCGTCTAGGGCCGGATCGCGACCGCAAGGCGCTGCTCGCGATCGCAAGGCTGACGATGCAGCTGCTTGCCGCCGGCGTGCGTTACGCCGTTTCGCTGGATGCGGAGGAGGGCGCCCAGGCGGTTGCCCTGCTCAAGAAAATGCAGAACGCCGATATCGACCGTCTGCTGCAGTGATCGCCGCCTTTCGTCTGGAAACGGCGGGCTCTTGCTGCTATTCCCGCAAGGATCCAAGCCGAAGGAGAGCCGCATGATCCAGACCACATTTCCCGATCGCGCCGTGATGGCCGAGTTGCTGGCCAAGATGCTCTGGGAGATCAAGGCGGTGCATTTCAATGCCGCCCAGCCGTATAAACTCTCCTCCGGCATGGCGAGCCCGGTCTATATCGACTGCCGCAAGCTGCTCTCCTTCCCGCGCATCCGCTCGACGGTGATGGATTTCGCCGCCAGCACCCTGTTGCGCGATGCCGGCTTCGAGCAGTTCGATTGCATCGCCGGCGGCGAGACCGCCGGCATCCCCTTCGCCGCCCTGCTGGCCGATCGTCTCGGCCTGCCGATGATCTATGTCCGCAAGCAACCGAAGGGCCATGGCCGCAATGCCCAGATCGAAGGCAATATGCCGGAAGGTTCGCGCGTGCTCGTCATCGAAGACCTGACGACAGCAGGCGGCAGCATGTTCAAGTTCATCGACGCGGTCCGGGCCGCCGGCGGCATCGTTGATCACGGCATCGCGCTGTTCTTCTACGGCATCTTCGGCGACCAGCGTTTTGCCGACGGCAAGGTCCGGCTGCATCACATCGCCACCTGGCGCAATGTTCTGGCCGTCGCCAAGGCGCAGAAGCTGTTCGACGACAAGACGCTTGAAGAGGTCGAGGCCTTCCTCGATGCGCCGCTCGCATGGTCGGGCAGGAATGGCGGCGTCAGTGAGCTTTCGCTCTAGCTATTGACAAAAGCTCGCTTAATCGGTTGATGAACGTAGAAATGCTGTTGGGAGGAATTCGATGATTTTGTGCTGCGGCGAAGCCTTGATCGACATGCTGCCGAGGGACACCACCTTGGGCGAAAAGGGCTTTGCCCCCTATGCCGGCGGCGCGATCTTCAACACCGCCATCGCGCTCGGCCGCCTCGGCATCCCCACCGCCTTCTTCACCGGCATCGCCGAGGACATGATGGGCGAAATCCTGCTTTCGACGCTGAAGGCGAGCAATGTCGATTACAGCCCATGCGCCATCACCCCGCGTCCCTCGACCATCGCCTTCGTCAAGCTGGTCAACGGCCAGGCGACCTATGCTTTCTACGACGAGGGCACGGCCGGCCGGATGATCACCGAGGCCGATCTGCCTGTGCTCGGCGACGATTGCGAAGCCCTGCATTTCGGCGCCATCAGCCTGATCCCCAGCCCCTGCGGCGAAACCTACGAGGCGCTGCTTGACCGTGAAGCCGCGACCCGCGTCATCTCGCTCGATCCGAATATCCGCCCCGGCTTCATCAAGGACAAACCGGCGCATATGGCCCGCATCAAGCGCATGGCGGCCAAATCAGACATTGTCAAATTCTCCGACGAGGATCTCGATTGGTTCGGTCTTTCAGGTGACCATGATACGCTCGCCGCCCACTGGCTTGCCCACGGCGCCAAGCTCGTCGTCATCACCAAGGGCGCGGAAGGCGCCTCCGGTTATACAAGCGAGCGCAAGGTCACGGTGCCGAGTGAGCGCGTCACCGTCGTCGATACGGTCGGCGCCGGCGATACCTTCGATGCCGGCGTGCTGGCGTCGCTGAAGATGGATGGTCTGCTGACCAAGGGGCAGGTCGCCAATCTTGACGAAAAGGCGCTGCGCAACGCCCTGGCGCTCGGCGCCAAAGCTGCGGCCGTCACCGTCTCCCGCGCCGGCGCCAACCCGCCCTGGGCGCATGAGATCGCTCTTTAACCCTCGCGCCCCGGCCGGTGCGAGGCTCTTTGTGGTGACGCGGCTGGACGCTGATCGATCAGGCGCCTGTTCGGGCAAGCTCGGGAGCGGTCACCAGGTCCCGCAAGAAGTTTTCGCACCAAAGCGAGACATCGTGAGAGAGCAGATGCTCCATCATCATGCTCCAGCGCTCGCGGCGCTCCCCAAGCGACATGGCAAGGCCCCTGGCAAGCGCATTGGCAGTGCCTTCGACATCGTAGGGATTGACCAGCAGCGCACCCTTCAGCTCCCGAGCCGCGCCGGCAAAGCGCGATAGCACCAGGACGCCCGGGCGATCCGGGTTCTGAGCGGCGACATATTCCTTGGCGACGAGATTCATGCCGTCGCGCAACGGCGTGACCAGCCCGATCGTCGCCAGGCGGTAGAGGCCGGCGAGCACGGTGCGGTTGATCGAACGGTTGACATAGCGGATCGGCACCCAGTCGACCGTCCCGATGGCGCCGTTGACGCGGCCGGCCTGCTCGGCGACCATCTTCTGCATATGCTCGTATTCGGGAACTTCCGATCGCGACTTCGGCGTGATCTGCAGATAGGTGACCTTGTTCTGATAGGCGGGATTGCCGGTGAGGAAGCGTTCGAACGCTTCTAGCCGCTGAATGATGCCCTTGGAATAATCGAGGCGATCGACCCCGATGATCATGTCGCGGCCTTCAACGCTGCGCCGGGTCTTCTGCACCATGACATTGTTTGCGGCGCTCTCGGCGAAGTCGGCGAAGGCCGCGGTTTCGATCCCGATCGGATAGGCGCCCGCCTTGAATATCCGCCCATGTGAATCGAACGATCCATTTCCAAGGTCGTCGCCAATGCCTTCCCTTCTGAGATACCCGGCGAAGTTCTGGAGGTCGTAGTCCGTCTGGAAGCCGACGAGATCGTAATGCGAGAGCCCGCGCATGATTTCTTCATGGACCGGCATCGTGACGAGAATGTCGGCCGGCGGCCAGGGAATGTGCAGGAAGAAGCCGATCCGGTTCTTCAGCCCCATTTGGCGCAGTTCGGCGGCCAGCGGAATGAGGTGATAGTCATGAACCCAGATGATGTCGTCCGGCTCGATCATCGGCGCCAGCCGGTGCGCGAAAAACCGGTTGACGCGGAAATAACCGGCCATTTCCTTTCGGCCATATTCGGCGAGGTCGAGGCGGTAGTGGCAGATGGGCCAGAGAACACGGTTTGCAAATCCGCGATAATATTCCTCGACGTCGGTGTCGGTGAGATCGGTCAGCGCATAGGTGATGTTCCCCTTCTGCAGGTGCGCCAGCGGACCAGGCTCCCTGTCTCCGCTCGACTCTCCCGACCATCCCATCCAGATGCCGCCGCGCGCCTGCAGGGCTGCCTGCAGCGCCACGGCCAGCCCGCCGGCCGCGGCGCTCCCATCTTTGGCCGGCATGGGAACACGATTGGATACGACGATAAGACGGCTCATGAACTTCCTTTGGTGACGATCGATCGTGAAAACGCTCTGTTGCGAGCGTCTCGAGCAATCTCGTGAACTGGGCGCGAAAGAGTAAATCCGGACGCGAGTGGCCCGGTGCATACGCCAGCGGAAACAACGAAACGGGGCGTCGTCCCCGGCTTGTAGGCCATGTCGTCGGAATACCCTGCGCATAGAATTTGCTTGAATCTAGGGCGATTGCGGGGGAATTGAAAGAATTCTTTCTAAAATTTTCTATTAGAAGAACGTTCAATCCGGTTTTGCGCCGTGGGCCCTGTAGACAGGAATGCATCAGACAGGCCGCTATACGTTCACCTTTTGCGGGCCGCAATGACGATGTGGGCGCCAATCCGCTCTGGGTGCATGAGATTGGTTTGTAAGGTTGGAGCCAGCGTCAGCCCTCATGCGGCTGCCGTCACCTTCTCCCCCTAAACGGGGCGAAGGGACGATGCCGCAAGCTCTCCGTCCTCATCTACGTCTCGCATGGCACGTCCCCTCTCCCCGTCAGAACGGGGAGAGGATTAGGGTGAGGGGCGATCTCTCGCTTACTTCGCAAGCTTCGCCAGCGCCGCAACCAGGCCCTGCGTCGACGAATCATGCGATGCCGCACTCTGCTTGCCCTCGACAACCGGCAGCAGGCCAGTCGCCAGTTCCTTGCCGAGCTCGACGCCCCATTGGTCGAAGGAGTTGATCCGGAAGAGCACGCCTTCGACGAAGACGCGATGTTCGTAGAGCGCGATCAGGCGGCCGAGGGCGTAGGGGGTCAGCTTGTCGTAGACGAAGGTGATCGACGGACGGTTGCCGGTGAAGACGCGGTGCGGAGCGATGAAATCGGCCTTCTTGTCGTCCATGCCCTTGTCGGTCAGCTGCTTCTTGGCTTCCGCGAAGGTGCGGCCCTTCATCAGCGCTTCCGACTGGGCGAGCACGTTGGAGATTAGCAGCTGGTGCTGGTGGCGCAGCTCCGGCTCGAAGGCGTTGGCGGCGATCATGAATTCGGCCGGGATGATGCTCGTGCCCTGATGGATGAGCTGGTAGAAGGCGTGCTGACCGTTGGTGCCGGGCTCGCCCCAGACGACCGGGCCGGAATTGCCCTCGACCGGCGTGCCGTCGATGGTGACGCCCTTACCGTTCGATTCCATGTCGAGCTGCTGCAGATAGGCCGGGAAGCGCGACAGGCGCTGGTCGTAGGGCAGGATGGCGCGGGTGGGGTAGCCGAGCACATTGCGGTGGTAGAAGCCGATCAGGCCGAGCAGCATCGGCAGGTTCTCGGTAATCGGCGCCTTACGGAAGTGATTGTCGACGGCATGGGCGCCGTCGAGGAATTTGCCGAAATTCTCCGGCCCGACGGCGATCATCAGCGGCAGGCCGATGGCCGACCAGATCGAGTAGCGGCCGCCGACCCAATCCCAGAAGCCGAAGACGCGGGCGCTGTCGATACCGAAGGCGGCGACCTTGTCGAGCGCCGTCGAGACGGCGGCGAAATGATGCTGCACGGCCGCTTCGCCGAGCGCCTTGGCGATGAAATTGCGCGCCGTCTGTGCATTGGTCATCGTTTCGACGGTGGTGAAGGTCTTCGAGGCGACGATGAACAGCGTCGTCTCGGGCTCGACGAGCTTCAGGATGTCGGCGATATGGGCGCCGTCGATGTTGGAGACGAAATGCGCGCGCGGGCCGTCATGGAAGGGGGCAAGCGCCAGCGTCGCCATGACGGGGCCGAGATCCGAGCCGCCGATGCCGATATTGACGACATCGGTGATTGCCTTGCCGGTGGCGCCTTTCAGCGCGCCGGAGCGGATCTCGTCGGCAAACCTACCCATGGCGGCAAGCACCGCGTTGACATCGGGCATGACGTCCCTGCCGTCGACCAGAACCGGCGTGTTGGAGCGGTTGCGCAGCGCGGTGTGCAGAACGGCGCGGTCCTCGGTGAAATTGATCGCCTTGCCGGAGAACATTTCCTCGCGCTTCTTTTCGACGCCGCCTTCTTCGGCAAGCTTGACCAGCAGCTTGAGGATGTCGTCATTGACCGCCGTCTTGGAAAAATCCATCAGCAGGTCGTCAAGCGCGACGGAAAAACGCGAAAAGCGCTGCGGATCGGCGGCGAAGGCGGCGCGGATATCGGTCGCCTTGGTGGCATCAGCGGTGCTTTTCAGCTGTTCGACGATGGCGTTCATGGGAGGCTCCTTTGGAGGCGGAAAGGTTGCGGAAACTATTCGCTTTCTCCAGTGCAAATCAAGTTCAGCCGCCGCTCAACATATAAAAAAGCCACCCGTGGCGAGCGGATGGCCGTCAATTTCATGACAGCGCCGCGCGGCCGAAAGATGCGCAAAGGACGCTGTCTCACTTTGAATTCGTCAATTCAGCCGCGCAGATCCTTGCGCAGGATCTTGCCGACAGGCGACTTCGGCAGCTCGGTGCGGAACTCGATGAAGCGCGGCCGTTTGTAATTGGTGAGGTTGGCGATGCAATGGGCCTTCACCTCCGATTCCGTCAGGTTCGGATCCTTCCTGACGACGAAGAGCTTGACGGCCTCGCCCGAATGTCCGTCCGGCACGCCGATGGCGGCGGCCTCGAGGATACCGGCATGCATGGCGGCGACCTCCTCGATCTCGTTCGGATAGACGTTGAAGCCCGAGACCAGGATCATGTCCTTCTTGCGGTCGACGATCTTGGTAAAGCCGCGCGCGTCCATGAAGCCCATGTCGCCGGAGCGGAAATAGCCGTCCTCGGTCATCACCCGCGCCGTTTCCTCCGGCTTCTGCCAATAGCCGGCCATCACCTGCGGCCCACGGATGCAGATCTCGCCGACTTCGCCCAATGGCAGCGAATGGCCTTCCTCATCGCGGATATCGAGGTCGGTGGAGGGCATCGGCAGGCCGATCGTGCCGGTGAACTCGGCCGAATCGAAACGATTGGCGGTGGCAACCGGCGAGGTCTCGGATAGCCCGTAGCCCTCCGTCACCGGCGTGCCGGTCATCTTTAGCCAGCGGTCGGCGACCGGGCGCTGCACGGCCATGCCGCCGCCGAGCGACATGATCAGCGGCGAGAAATCGAGCTTGGCAAAATCGGCATTGTTCATCAGCGCATTGAACAGCGTGTTGAGGCCGGGGAAGATATGCACGTCGGACTTGCCGAATTCCTTGACGAGGCCAGGTATGTCGCGCGGATTGGCGATCAGGATATTGTGGGCGCCGAGCGACAAGCCCATCAGCGAATTCACCGTCAACGCGAAGATGTGGTAGAGCGGCAGGGCGCAGAGGAAATTCAGCACTTCGGGCTGTTTCTTGCGCTCGAAAGCCGATCGCAGCCATAGCGACAGCTGCAGCTTGTTGGCGAGCAGGTTTGCATGGGTCAGCACCGCGCCCTTGGCAATGCCTGTCGTGCCGCCCGTATATTGCAGGAAGGCAATATCGCTGCCCGCAAGTGTCACCGGCTGCAGCGTCTTTTGCGCCCCGTCGCGCAGCACCTGGCTGAAGCTCTTGTGCTCAGGGATCGACCAGGAGGGAACGAGCTTTTTCACCTTGCGCACGAGGAAATTGACGATCAGCCCCTTGGCCCCCAGCATTTCGCCGAGCGAGGTGACGACGACGTGGCGCAGATCGGTCTTGTTCAAAACCTGCTCCACCGTGCGGGCGAAATTCTCCAGCACGAAGATCGCCTTGGCGCCGGAATCCCGCAGCTGATGTTCGAGTTCACGCGGCGTATAGAGTGGGTTGACGTTGACGACGACGAGGCCGGCCCTGAGGATGGCGTAGGTGGCGACCGGGTTCTGCAGCACGTTCGGCATCATCACCGCGACGCGGTCGCCCTTTTCCAGGCCGATGCTCTGCAGCCAGGCGGCAACCTTCTGCGTCTGGCTCTCCAGTTCGCGGTAGCGCATCGCCTTGCCCATGCTGGAAAAGACGGTGCGGTCGGCGTAACGGGCGCAGGATTTTTCGAGCAGTTCGGCAAGCGAGGCATATTCCAGCGGCGGGAGTTCGGCCGGTACGACATCGGGATAGCTGGCAAGCCAGGGCTTATCCGGCTTGGCTCCGTTCGGATGGACGGAAATGCTGTTCATCGTATCCTCTCTCCCTTGCGGCCGCCGCACCGACCCGAGCCGGTAATCGACTGGAAGCAGTCCTCCATCTTCCAGTCCGGCAGCTTATGCCATTGCCTGAACGGTTCAAGCCGAATGAAGCTATACTAACCTTGACGTAAACGTCAACATTCGCCCCTTGCGTGAGATGGGGAGGGGAACTTTGAGGTTACCATGACGTTGATCTTGCATACCCAACCATGAGGAACACCAAAAGGAGATCCACAATGTTGAATCAGGATTCTGACGCCAGCCGCCGTGACCCGGATGCCAAGGTCACGCACTCGCTGATCGCCAGCGATCGCGTCGAAGGCACCCGTGTCTATGGTGCCGATGGCAGGCATATCGGCTCGATCGAACGCCTGATCATCGGCAAGCTCGATGGCCGTGTCGCCTATGCCGTACTGAGCTTCGGCGGCTTCCTCGGCATCGGTCACGACCACTATCCGCTTCCCTGGGAAAAGCTGAACTACGACACCCAGCTGGACGGCTATCGCATCGACCTGACCAAGGAGCAGATCGAAGGCGCCCCGAGCTATTCGGACGATGACGACACCTGGTACAACGACAATGGCCGCCGGGTCTATGATTACTACGGCGTGCCGCCCTACTGGATGTAACGTCGTCCGATAGGCCGAGCTGGAAGGGCCCCGCGGGATGCGGGGCCTTTTTGGTGTTTGGCGATGAGCTTCGCTCTTACCCGATCCGGCAGACTTGCTCACCCTCATTCCTGTGACGAGCACAGGAATGAGGGAGGTAGAGACCACGGCAGCTAACAGACCACATTTTCAACCGAGTAGCCGGCACAGCCGGATGTGAGACCTCTTTAGTCCCCTGCAACAAGATCGTTGGCCGAGCGCAATACGGTGCCGACGATAATGTCGTCAGCCACGATCGTCTCCGCCGTCCTCACCACAAAGACATGGCTCTCGCCCGGCAGCAGCGTCACCAGCATCGAATCGACGACGGCATCCGGATCCAGCCGATCCCCCATCAAGCAGAGATCCTTGAGGAAATTTTGCGCCGTCACCTTCACGGCGACCCCACCGTCGATCCCGCTGACATCGACCACCAACCGCGGCGCCGGCAAGGCAAGGTCGATATCCTCGACGAAATAATGAAAAGCCCGCCTATCGAGCATGTCGACGACAACAACCTCGTTCTTTGGTAAGTCCGGCGTGACGATATCCCCAGGCAGCGGAAATTCCTTGGCCTCGAAGCGGTCGCAGAGCAGGCGCCAGAATTCGAATTCGGCCAGCACGGTGCCGTCGAGCTTCAGGCGTTTGCCGGCAATCTTCGCCCGCCAGAACAGGGTGCGTTCGTTGACCGCCACCGCCGCAAGGCCATCGCGGCGCGGCTGGATCGTCAGCAGGCGCGGATCATAGGCCGCCTTCAGCGCATACCAGAGCGGCTTGCGGCGCCCGGCCGAATCAAGCGCCGCCCATGAGGTGACCGGCCAGCAATCGTTGAACTGCCAGACGACGGCGCCCTTGCAGATATCCCGATGCGAGCGCATGTGCTCGATGCCGAAGCGGATGGCGCGGGCCTGATTGAGCTGGGTGGCGAAGTGCCAGTCGTCCATCGCTTGCGGCTCCGGCAGATGGCCGGAGAGGCCGCGGATCAGCTTGTCGTTGCCTTGGGTGGCCTTCTGATGGTGGAAGACGCCGTTCGATTGCGGCGTCAGCGGCGCGTCGTGCACGCTTTCTTCGATCGTCGCCCAGGCCGCCGGCGCCTGCCAGCCGAATTCGGAGCAGAAGCGGGGGATGTAGCTGCGATAGACCTCGTAACCGACATCGTTCCACACGTCCCAGATATGTTTGCAGCCATGTGCGTCGGCATTGGGTTCGATCTCCATCGAGCCGGAATAGGGGCTGCCGGGATAATAGGGCCGGTCCGGATCGATTTCGGCGCAGAGTTTCGGCAGCAGGTCGAGATAATAACCGAGGCCCCAGCTTTCGCCCGCCTTGATGATCGGCCGCCAGCCCCATTCGTCGAAGCCCCAGATATTCTCGTTGTTGCCGTTCCAGAGGACCAGCGAGGCATGCGGCATCAGCCGCACGACATTGTCGCGTACCTCGGCCTCGACCTCGCTTCTGAGCGGCTCCTCCTCCGGATAGGCGGCGCAGGCAAAGAGGAAATCCTGCCAGACCAGCATGCCCATGCGGTCGCAGGCCTCGTAGAACGCTTCGCGCTCGAAGATGCCGCCGCCCCAGACGCGCAGCAGGTGGATATTGGCGGCCTTCGCCTCCTCGATCCGCGCGGCATAACGCTCGGCCGTCACCCGCGAGGGGAAACAATCGTCTGGAATCCAGTTCGCCCCGCAGATGAACAGCGGCACGTCGTTGATGACGAAGGTAAAGGCCGAGCCGTGTTCGTCGGCCGCGGTATCGAGCCGCAGCGAGCGGAAGCCGAGGTCGCGCTGAAAGCTGTCGAGCAGACCGCCGCTGGCATCGTCGATCAGCTTCAGCGTCAGCGGATAGAGCGGCTGCGCGCCGAGATGGTGCGGCCACCAGAGCTGCGGCGAGGGGAGGCGGAGCTCGAAGGAAACCGCGTCGTTGTCAGCGCCGATCGCCACCGTCGTGGTCACCCCGCCGATCTCGGCGACCAGCCGGCACGGCCCGTGATCGCCATGGCGCGCCAGCGTCGCATGCACCTTCACCAGCCCGTCGCCGCCGGCAAGGCTTGCGGATACGCGTGTTTCGGCAAGCCGTGCCCGATCCCAGCTCTCCAGCCGAACGGGTTTCCAGAGCCCTGCCGTCACCAGCGTCGGCCCCCAGTCCCAGCCGAAATTGCAGGCCATCTTGCGCATCAGATTGCCCGGTCCCGGATAATTGTTGGGCCGGTAGCCGTAGTGCTTCTCCATCTCCACGCCATAGGCGTAAGCCGAGCGGAAGGTGACGGTGAGGTCGTTCTGGCCAACCTTCAGCAGTGCCGACACATCGAAGCGATAGGTGCGGTGCATGTTGAAGGTGCGGCCGATCTCTTCGCCGTTGAGGGCAATCACCGCGATCGTATCGAGCCCCTCGAAGACCAGCTCCTGCACCCTGCCATCGTCAGGCGCCGCTTCGAAACGGCAGTGATAGGTCCAGTCGGTTTTGCCGATCCAGTCATTGGTGATCTCGTTGACGTCGATATAGGGATCGGGGATCAGCCGGTTGGCGAGAAGGTCGAGATGCACGCAGCCCGGCACCGTTGCAGGAATGGCAGAGGGCAGGCCGGATCTTCCTGTATCGTTACAGGTGAGCGTCCAGCCGGAATTGAGCGCGGTCTTCTCGATCATGGCGGGCTCCTCATTCATGCCGCTCGAAGCTGTGGGATTCTCTGTGGAGTGGAACTGTGTCGCTCTGAGAAGCGTCAGAGAAACCGGCCGTGGCGCTGCAGCACCTCGATCTTGTAGCCGTCGGGGTCGCTGATGAAGAAGAACAGGCCGAAGAGCTTGCCGTCGCGATTGAGCTCCACCAGTTCGCCGGGATGAAACCCGAGCTTCGACAGCCGCTCCCGTTCGATGGCGACCTCTTCGACCGAGACGGCAAGGTGGCCATAGGCATTGCCGAGATCATAGGGCGCGGTGCGGCCCTTGTTGACCGTCAGTTCCAGTTCGAAGCCGGTCTCGGCATTGCTCAGATAGATCAGCGTGAAGGTTTCGAAATCGACGCGGTCGGCGACCGAAAGGCCGAAGGCCCTGCTGTAGAAATCGACGGAGCGCGCCTCGTCGAGAACGCGGATCATGGAGTGGATCATCTTCGCCAAGGCGGCCTCCCATTGCACTACAGCGCCGCGCGTCTTTTTAGACGCGCAAAGGACGCTGTAGCACTTTGAATTACTGCAGCCTTGGTACCCGTCCTCTTACGCCGCGCGCAAGCCGATTCTTCGGGTGATCGCCGCTTCGACGAGGCCCATGGCGTCATAGATCAGCACCGCCATCAGGCCGACGATCAGGCCGCCCTGCAGGATGAAGGCGGTATTGTCGGATATCAGCCCGGCGATGATCACCTCGCCGAGGCCCTTTGCGGCAACTGTCGAGCCGATCGTCGCCGTGCCGATATTGATGACGGTCGCGACCTTCAGCCCTTCGAGGATCAGCGGCAGGGCCAACGGCAACTCGACGCGAAACAGCCGCTGCGTGCCGTTCATGCCCATGCCGTCGGCGGCATCGAGAATTTGCGGCGAAACCTGCTTGAGCCCGGCGACGGTGTTTTCGAAGATCGGCAGCAGGCCGTAGAGAAAGAGCGCAATCAGCGTCGGCATGGCGCCGAAGCCCGTCGCGGGCACGGCGAGCGCCAGCACCGCGACCGGCGGAAAGGTCTGCCCGGCATTGGCGATCGCGCGCGACAGCGGCAGGAAATCGGCCCCGCTTTCCCGCGTCACGAAGATGCCGCCGACAACGGCAAGCACGGCGCTGCAGACAATCGAGCCGATCACCAGTTGCAGATGGCCGACGGCCAGCGAGGCAAGGCTGTTTTGCGTATAGACGGCGGGCGCATTGTTGCTGGTCAGCGGCACCAGCAGGAAGGAAAGCCACTCCGTCCTGAACAGCAGGATCAGAAGCAGGGCGAGCGCCGCCAGGCGGAAGAGATTGGCGACGAGGAGTTTCATGCCTTGCGGCCCAGTTCGAGAAGCCGGCTCATCGAGATCGAACCGACAGGCGCCTTCTCGCCGTTCTCAACGGCCGCCTCGTCGACCCCCTGCCAGATCATTTCGGCGAGTGCATCGCGGAGACTCAGCGATTGCGGCAGGGCATAGGCGAGGCCGCTCTTCGCC
The DNA here is from genome assembly GCF_030053135.1 of Rhizobium sp. BT04. Taxonomy (NCBI): domain Bacteria; kingdom Pseudomonadati; phylum Pseudomonadota; class Alphaproteobacteria; order Hyphomicrobiales; family Rhizobiaceae; genus Rhizobium; species Rhizobium sp. BT04. The sequence continues at coordinate 3,554,940 of NZ_CP125652.1, forward strand.
GGCTCCATGCTCTCTTTCAGCGGCAGCAGCGACATCAGCTTCAGCGCCCGGTCGGAGGTGCCGGTCAATTGCTGCACGAAGGGATCGGCCGGTTCGGTGAGGATCTTTTCCGGCGTCGAGCATTGCAGCAATCTGCCCTGGCTCATCACGGCGATCTGGTTGCCGAGATGGAAGGCCTCGTCCATGTCGTGGGTGACGAGAATGACCGTCGTGCCGAACTGCTTCTGGATCGCCAGCAGGTCGTCCTGCGCCTTGCCGCGGATGACTGGATCGAGCGCGCCGAAGGGTTCGTCCATCAACAACAGTTCCGGTTCTGCCGCCAGCGCCCGGGCGACACCGACGCGCTGCTGCTGGCCGCCGGAAAGCTGATGCGGATATTTGTCGGCAAAGGTCGCCGGATCGAGGTTGAAGAGCCCGAGCAGTTCCTCGACCCGTCTGGCGATACGGGCGGAATCCCAATCGAGAAGCTGCGGGACGGTGGCGATATTCTGCGCCACGGTGCGGTGCGGAAACAGGCCGTGGCCCTGAATGGCGTAGCCGATCTTGCGGCGAAGCTCGGTCACCTCAACGTCCACAACATTCTGCCCGCCGACGAAGATCTGACCTTCGCTGATCGGCACCAGCCGGTTGATCATCCGCATCAGCGTCGATTTGCCGGAGCCCGAGGTGCCGACGATGACGGTGATCTCACCCTTCTCGACGCGCATCGAGACGTCGTCGACGACGGTGGCGGTGCCGTAGCGCTTGGTGACGTTCCTGATCTCGATCATGCTCATGCGGCGGATCCCCGGATGCTGTCGATGACCGCATCGAGGATGACGGCCGATGAGAAGGCGAAGAAGACGGTCGGCACGGCGCCGAGCAGGACGAGGTCCATGGCCGTCTGGCCGAGCCCCTGGAAGATGAAGATGCCGAAGCCGCCGCCGCCGATCAGCGCGGCGATCGTCACCATGCCGATCGCCTGCACCAGCACGATGCGGATGCCGGTGAGGATGACCGGGAAGGCGAGCGGCATGTCGATGCCGGTCAGGATCTGCAGGCGTGTCAGCCCCATGCCGGCCGCAGCGTCCCGCACCGAGGGGTCGACGCCCTCAAGGCCGACGACGGTATTGGCGACGATCGGCAGCAGCGAATAGAGCACCAGTGCGATCAGTGCCGGCGCCGTGCCGATGCCGCGGATGCCGATGGCGGCGGCGAGCGGCACATGAGTGGCGAGATAACCGAGCGGCAGCATCAGCAGGCCGAAGAGCGCCAGACTCGGGATCGTCTGGATGAGGCTGAGCCCCTGCAGCACAATGGCGCGCAGCTTCGGCACCCAGAAGCAAAGGATGCCCAGCGGCAGGCCGAGAATGATGGCAATGGCAAGCGAACCGAAGGCCAGCAGCAGATGCGAAATCGCCTCGGTCTCGAACTGCGGCGCCCGTGTGGAAAATTCCTTCATGATCGACAGGCTGTCGAGCAGGCCTGACGAAAGCGAAAGGAAGAGCAGTGCGGTATAGGCGGCAAGGGCCGCAACCCGCATCCACGGCGCCAGCCGGATTTTGACCAGCGCATCCGAGATGACGAGCCCGATCACCGCAAACAGCACCCAGAAACCGCCGCCGGGCGTCATCCGCGCCACCGTGCTGCCGGGCGGCGTCGCTGCGGCCGAGACCAGGCCGATCGCCACGATCAGCGCGACAAGGCAGAGGGTCGCGATGACGAGCCGCGCCAAGGCATTGCGCAGGAACAGCGTTGCGAAGGCAGAGAGAACGAGAAGCACGGTCAGGATGATGACGGAAGGCTGGGGAAGAAGCTGCGTCAAGAGCATCGGCTTGCCGGCGGCGATACGGTTGGCCTTCACATAGATGAAGGGCATCAGGGCCGTCGCCGCGATGCCGCCGGCCACCAGAACCACGCCGAGCCGGTCCAGCCTGCGGACCGCTGAAGTTTCTTCCATCAATTCAGCCCTGTCCGGCCAACCCTATCTGGCCAAGCCTATCAGCAAAGGGAGGCTCCGCCCGCGATCGGGCGGAGCGAGCGACGACTACTTCAGGAAGCCTTTTTCCTTGAGATAGGCTTCGGCGACGGACTTTGCCGGCTCGCCGTCGACCTGGATCTTGGCGTTGAGCTTGCGCAACTCGTCGGCGGTCAGGCTCTTGAAGATCGGCGAGAGCACTTCCTCGATCTTCGGATTGGCCTTCAGCACCTCTTCGCGGATGATCGGCGTCGGCGCGTAGACCTGCTGCACGTTCTTGTCGTCTTCGAGAACGGTGAGTTCAGCCGCTTCGATAGCGCCGTCGGTGCCATAGACCATGGCGGTGTTGACGCCGTTGGTCTGGTCGGCGGCCGCCTTGATCGTCGCTGCCGTGTCGCCGCCGGAGAGAACGACCGTCTGGTCGGGCTTCAGCTGGAAGCCGTAGGTCGTCTGGAAGGCGGGAAGCGCGCCGGCCGAATTGACGAATTCGGCGGAGGCGGCAAGCTTGACGTCACCGCCGCCGGCAACCCACTTGCCGAAGTCCGTGAGGCTCTTCAGCTTGTTCGGGCCGGCGACATCGTTGCGCACGGCAAGCGCCCAGGTGTTGTTGGCGGGCGACGGCGTCAGCCAGACGATCTTGTTGGCGTCGTAATCGAGCTTCTTCGCCAGCTCATAACCCTGGTCGATATTCTTCCAGGCGGCGTCGTCGGCCTTGTTGAAGAAGAAGCCGGCATTGCCGGTATATTCCGGATAGATGTCGATTTCGCCGGCAGTGATCGCCTTGCGCACGACCGGTGTCGCGCCGAGCGCGATACGGTCCTGCGTCTTGATGCCGTTGGCTTCGAGCGCGAGCGCGATGACGTTGCCGAGCAGCGTGCCTTCGGTGTCGATCTTCGACGAGACGACGACGTCGGCGGCCTGGGCCGCACCCACCGCGAAGGCGGAGAGCGAAACGGCAAGTGCGAGTTTCTTCAGCATGGAAAGTCCCCTTGTTAAACACCGTGAATGAGGCACAAGCCGTTGGCGGTGGCTTGCGCGCAGGAAATCCGCCGGCGAGGGCGACCGAGCCGCCATCATGCCGGAATTGCGTGCGTCATGGAAATAGCGTGCCCTTCGGAAAAATCGATGCAAGCCCCCTCCAGTATTTGCGGTCACGCGGCCGATTATGGCGTCGAACACATCTCCATGCGCGGAAACGCATTCCCTTTTCCGGGGCCGGCGCGATTTGTTTTTATCCCCTTGCGTGTTTCCACGATGCTCCGGTGCTCTCTCGCGGTTTCCCGCCGCCCGGATATTTTATGACGGGAACGATAGCCCGCCGCCTTGGAGGCAGGGATATCTTTTTTCATGAACACATCATATCGTCCGGTTTTTCCAGCACTTTCCGGAGGCGGTCGTTTGCATCTTGGGGCCCTGTTCATTGCAAGCCATGTGCTGACATCCGGTTCGGTGCGCGAGACCGCCCGGCGCTTCCAGCTGTCGCCCTCCACTGTCTCCACGGCTATCCATAATCTCGAGACCGAACTGGCGATGAAGCTGACGGAACGCGCCTCCGGCGAGCTGGTCACGCTGATCGCAAGCGGCAGGGTGCTGGAAGGCTTGGCGCCGATCACGGCGGCGATCGCTGAATTCGGCCAATTCACGGACCATGACGCCGCCGCCGCCGAGGCCTACGAGGCCTGGGCATCCCGCATTCCGGTCAAGATCGTCACCATCGAGCGTTTTCTCGAAGTGGCCGATCAGGGCAGCATCAACCGGGCCGCGCGCCGCCTCCGCTTGGGGCAGCCACAGCTTTCGCTTCAGCTTGCCAATCTTGAGAAATTTCTGGGGGGCCGCCTGTTCGAGCGGCAGGCGCAGGGCTCGGTGCTGACGGAGGAGGGCAGGCGCGCCTACCAGATCTTCATGGCGATCAGCCAGGCGTGGAACGACCTGAAATCCTCGGCCGACGAGCGTTATCGGCGCACCGCCCGGTCGCTGCGCATCGGCTCGATCATCCCGACCGGATCGGAAAGCTGGGTGGCGCGCTGCCTGGGCGTGCTGGTCTCCGAATGGAATCTCCGCCGCAACAACAATGCGATCTCGCTGGTGTCGATGACCGCCGACGATCTGCGCGAGGCGCTGAAGAACGGCCGCATCGATGTGGCGATCCTGGATTCGGTCTTCGGCCTCGAAAGCTTCCGGCATCGCGAATTGCTGCAGACCGACATGGTGGTGATCGCCCCGCGTGACAGCACCGAGACCAGCGTCGCCGATCTGGTCGCCGGCCACCCGATCTGCATGCCGAGCCCGCGCACCGGCCTCGGCCATGCGGCCATGGCCTTCAGCTACGAGCGCGCGCCCGATCGGCGGTTCCGCGGCCAGGATATCACCGCGGCGGATTCGCTGCCCGTGATCGTCGATCTCGTCGCCAATCACGGCTATGTCTCTTTTCTCGGCCGGGTCAGCGCCCTGCCGATCGCCGACAAGGTGCGCATCGTCGATCTCGACGTGCATCTGCCGATGTCCTATCACGTCGCCTTCAACCATCGCAAAGCCGCCGCCGATGCCTGCACCGTCATCATCGAGGCGGCGGCGAGAATGACGTCGCAACCCGTCGCGCACACCGTGCGGCAGGCGGACATCGGAACCAGGGAGACTGCAGCGTGACGATCTTGCTCGAAGTATGCGTCGACAGCGCCGAGGGCCTTGCCGCCGCGATCGAGGGCGGCGCCGGCCGCATCGAGCTCTGCTCGGCCCTCGAGCTCGGCGGCCTGACGCCGCTGCCGGGCCTGATACGGATCGCCGCCCGCGCGCCCATTCCTGTCTATGCGATGATCCGCCCACACGCCGGCCCCTTCATCTTCGGCGCGACGGACGAGGAAGCGATGATGCTCGATATCGATGCGGTGCGCGCCGCCGGCCTCGCCGGCGTCGTCATCGGCGCCAACCGGCCGGACGGCACGCTCGACCTGCCGCTGATCCACCGCCTGAAGGCGCATGCGGCCGGCCTCGGCTCGACGCTGCATCGCGCTTTCGATCTGGTGCCGGATGCCGATCAGGCGCTGGAGCAGGCGGTCGAACTCGGCTGCGAACGTATCCTGACGTCAGGCTGCGCGCTGAAGGCGACCGACGGTCTCGACACGCTGAAGCGCCTCTCGGCAAAAGCCGCCGGCCGCATCACGATCATGCCCGGCAGCGGCATCCGCCCTGGAAATGTCGGGGAGATCCTGCAGGCGACCGGCGCCCGCGAGGTCCATGGCTCCTGCAGTTCGCCGGTCGAAAGCGCCGATCCGCGCGCGGTCGCCTTCGGGTTTGAGGCGAAGAGTATGAACAAGACGGATGTCACGGTTGTCAGGGAGATGCGTAGGGCGATCGAATCGGTGGCTTAGCAGTGCCGTAGTTTCAGGCGAACCCGCTTTGCGTTTTGGATACTTCGAACGCGAATGCAGCGCTTGCGGCTGTGGATCCTCGGGTCAAGCCCGAGGAAGACGGAGTGTGGGGGAGCCTTTACGGCAAGTACCGCATGCGCAGCGGTTTTGTTGGAATTCCTCCAGACGTCCCGCCTCCTGCCGGTCTTTGCCCCCACCTCCGTCATGCTCGGGCTTGACCCGAGCATCCACGCCCAGCACGCAGCGTGCATGTTACGCATCGCACTCTAACCACCAACCCTGATCACCGCCTTGATCAGCCCATTCTTCTCATGCGCCCAGCGCGCCAGATCGCGCGGCGCGTCGGCAAGCGTCGTGCGGTGGGTGATCAGTTTTTCCACCGGCACCAGGCCTTTGGCAATCGAATCCGCCACATGTTCGAAATCGATGCGGGTGGCGTTGCGGCTGCCGATCAGCGTCATTTCGCGCTTGTGGAATTCGGGATCGGAGAAGCGGATATCGTCCTTGACGACGCTGACCAGCACCAGTGCGCCGCCATGGGCAACGAAGGAGAAGGCCCTTTCCATCGACGGGCCATAACCGGTCGCGTCGAAGACCACGTCGAAACCGTCGCCATTGGTCTTTTCCTTGACGGCGTCTGCCGTTTGGTCGTTGGCAACGATGCCGGAGGTGAAGCCGAAGCGGTCCGACGCCATCTGCAGCCGCTCGGTGCTGGTATCGAGCAGCGTCACCTCATGGCCGGCAATGCGCGAGAAGAGCGCCGCTCCGAGCCCGATCGGGCCGGCGCCGATCACAAGTGACCGCGCTCCCGCACCCGTCATCGATCGGCGCACCGCATGGGCGCCGATCGCCAGGAACTCGGTCGTCGCCGCCGCCTCGAGGCTCAAGCCCTTGGCGGGATAGAGATTGCCTGATGGAACCGAGATTTCCTCGCAGAAGGCGCCGTCCGTATGGACGCCGAGCACCTTGATATTGGTGCAGCAATTCGGCTTGCCCTGGCGGCAGGCGATGCATTGCCCGCAGGAGAGATAGGGATTGACGATCACAGGCGTGCCGGCCGCGAGGTCCACTCCATCGCCGGCTTCCAGCACCGTCGCCGAGATCTCGTGGCCCATCACCCGGGGATATTCGAGGAAGGGATGTTTGCCCTCGAAAATGTGGTAGTCGGTGCCGCAGATGCCGACATGGCTGACGGCAAGGCGCACCCAGCCGGCTGCCGGTGCCGCAGGCGAAGGACGCTCGACGATATCGAGCACGCCGGGCTCCCGGCAAACAACTGCTTTCATGACGGGTCTCGCATTCCTGGTTTTTACTCTGTGTCGTGCCACTGCTGTTCGGTTCGTGCAGATAGCTGCCCCTCACCCTAACCTTACCGGGGTCGAGCCACTCGTCGCGACCCGTCCTTTGGACCCCCGTAAACGGGGCGAGGGGAGGTGCCCTACACGACGTCAATGGGGACGGAGAGGTTTGCGGTATTTTCCCTTCTCCCCGCGAGCGGGGAGAAGGTGGCGGTAGCCGGATGAGGGGCAGGCGGCGATCTCTTGCTCGCCTATCAATTGCTCCGGCGGCGGCGCAGCTGGTCGAAGAACACGATCACGATGATCAGCAGACCGGTGATGATGCGCTGCCAGAAGGAGTTGACGTTCAGAAGGTTGGCGCCGTTGTTGATGGTGGCGAGAATGAAGGCGCCGATCAGCGGGCCATGCACCGAGCCGACCGCGCCGAACAGGCTGGTGCCGCCGATGACGGAGGAGGCGATCGCCTGCAGTTCCCAGCCGTCGGCCTGCGTCGCATTGCCGATGGCGATGCGCGAGGCGAGCAGCACGCCGACGAAGGCGGCAAAGCCGGCCGAGAGGATATAGGCAAGATAGATCATGCCCTTGACGTTGACGCCGGAAAGGCGCGCGGCTTCCGCATTCGAACCGACCGCAAAGAGATAGCGGCCCCAGCGGCTCAGATGCAGGAAGATGAAGGAGGGCACCGCCACCAGGATGACCATCCAGAACAGGCTGGGAATGCTGAGGAAATCGGCCCGCGCGAAATTGCTGAAGCCTTCGTCGGTGATGCTGATCGTCGAGCCGTTGGTGATCAACAGGCCGATACCGCGCAGCGACGTCAGCGTTGCCAGCGTGATGATGAACGGCGGCAGGCCCATATGGACGATGCCGAAGCCATGGAAGGCGCCGATTGCCACACCGATGGCGAGCGTCAGCACGATTGCTCCCCAGAGCGGCACGCCCGCCTGCAGCAGCCAGGCGATGATGACGGTGCAGAAGCCGACGATGGCGCCGACCGAGAGGTCGATGCCGGCGGTGATGATGACGAAGGTCTGGCCGAGCGCCAGGATCGCCGTCATCGCACCCTGACGCAGCAGGTTCGAGATGTTGAGCGGTGTCCAGAAGCTCGGGGTGACCAAGCCAAGCACGATCCAGAGGAAGATCAGCAGGCCGATCAGCGTCAGGCCGAACAGGATGTTCATTTTCCGGCGCGGCGGCGGCGCGACGATTTCGGTGGGGGTGGCAGTCATGAAATTTCTCCCTCTTAGAGAATTTCCGCTTTTCTCCAAAAGCGCGGGAATTCTCCATCTATTTGTTTTACGCAATTTCCGGACGCAAAACCGCAGCGCACTTTTGCTGGAATTGCTTGTGCTCAGACGCCGATCGCTTCGCTGAGCACTTCTTCATGCGTCGCCGCGTGGAAATCATGGCTGGCGACGATCCTGCCGCCGCGGAAGACGTGCAGCCGGTCGGCCAGTTCGTAGACCTCGGGCAGGTAGGAGGAGATCAGGATGATGCCTGCTCCCTCCTTCAGAAGCTTGGCGAAGAGCCGGTAGATCTCAGCCTTGGTGCCGACGTCGACGCCGACTGTGGGTTCGTCGAAGATGAACAGCCGGGCGCCGTGGCTCAGCCATTTGCCGATGACGATCTTCTGCTGGTTGCCGCCCGACATGCTGGAGGCCGGAACGCGCCGGCTCGGCGTCTTGATGCTGAGATCGCGGATCTGCTTGTCGGCATTGGCCGATTCGCGTGCGTGATTGATCACAGGTCCGTGGCTGAGGCGCCCGAACACCGGCAGGTTGATGTTGAGGCCGATCGGCAGGTTGAGGCAGAGCCCCTGGTCGCGCCGGCTTTCGGGCGCGAGCGCGATGCCGAGCTCCATCGCCGTGCGTTCGTTCCTGATATCGACGCGCTTGCCTCTCCAGTGGATTTCGCCGGCGCTGATCGGCTGGCGGCCATAGAGGCCGAGCGCGAATTCGCTGCGGCCGGCGCCGATCAGCCCGTAGAGGCCGACGATCTGTCCCGCCTTGACGCTGAGCGACACGTCTTCGAAGCCCGGGCCGGAGAGGCCGTTGACCTCGACGATCGTCTCGCCGATTGCAATCTCTTCCTTGTGATAGATCTGTTCGATCGAGCGGTTGATCATCAGCGCGATTAGCTCGGCATCGTTGGTCTCGCCGATCAGCCGCGTGCCGACATGCGTGCCGTCGCGCAGCACCGAGACACGGTCGGCAAGCTCGAAGACTTCCTCCATGCGATGGCTGATATAGACGATGGTGACGCCTTCGCCCTGCAGGCGGCGGATCAGCTTGAAGAGCTGTGCGGATTCCTGGCGCGTCAGATAGGCGGTGGGTTCGTCGAAGATCAGGAACTGCGTGCCGCGCATGGCCGCGCGCGCGGTGGCGACGAGCTGCTGCTGGCCGATGGTCAGCGAGCTCAACAGCGCACCGGCCGGCAGGCCGAAGCCGAGATCGTCGAGCACGGCCTGCGCCAGCTTCTCCATCTGCTTCTTGCGCATCAGCCCGTAGCGATTGACCTCGTCGCCGAGAAAGAGGTTGGCGGCCACCGTCAGGTGCCGGCAGAGCACGACCTCCTGGTGCACGGCGTTGATGCCGCGGGCGATCGCCTCGTTCGGCGTCGACAGCCCCACCGGCTGGCCGCACCACAGCACTTCGCCGGCCGTGCGGGTAATGACGCCGGTGAGCAATTTGATCAGGGTGGATTTGCCGGCGCCGTTTTCGCCGACGATGGCGTGGATTTCACCGGCCAGGAAGGTCAGCGTCGCCGGCTTCAGTGCCTGGACATGGCCGTAATTCTTCTGCAGGCCCTTGAGTTCGAGGATAGGCGATCCGGCGGGAATTCGATTGGCTTCTTTCAGCGTCGCGCTGTCATCATGGCGATGACTGACCTCTTCCAGTCCGATCATGGACCTCTCCTCCTTGTGTCACGTCTGCTCCACCCTGGTAACCATACCATGGATGAAAAAGGCCGCGCCGGTTTTTGAAGCCGGCGCGGCCCGTCTGTCTTCGTTACTTGATCTTCGGGTTCAGCAGTGCGTCGATCTTCGGATCGGCCATATTCGCCTTGGTGACGAGGTTGGCGCCGGTGTCGACATTTTCCGGAACCTTCTCGCCCTTGGAGACGGCAAGCGCGGTCTTGATGCCGTCATAGCCCATGCGATAGGGGTCCTGAACGACGAGGCCGGCGATCGCGCCGTCCTTGAGGAAGCCGACCGTCTTGTCGTCGCTGTCGAAGCCGATGACCTTGATCTTGTCGCCGAGCTTGTTTTCGGCGATCGCCTGGCCGACGCCCTGTGCCAAGATCAGGTTCGAGGCGAAGACGCCGACGAGTTTCGGGTTGGCCGTGATCAGGTCGGTCATCATGTTAAGGCCGGTCGTCGCCTGGCCGTCGCCGTACTTGTCGGCAATGACCTTGAGACCGGGATGTTTGGTCTTGATCTGATCCAGGAAGCCTTCGCGGCGCTGCTCGAGCGAGCCGACGCCCGGCAGGTTGGTGAGGATGACGATTTCGCCCTCTTCCTTGCCCGTCATCTCCTTGATGGCGGCGGCAAGACCGTCGGCGGCGATGCGGCCGCCCTGAACGTTGTCGGTCGTCAGGAACGACTTGAATGCCTTGGAGTCGGCGCCCGAGTCGATGCCGATGATCGGAACCGACTTGGCGGCTTCATCGATCGGCTTGCCGAGTGCCTTGAATTCGGTCGGCGAGATGACGACGGCGGCCGGTTTGCCGGCCACGGCGTTTTCCAGAATGCTGATCTGGCCGTTGATGTCGGATTCGGCCTGGGCGCCGAGCTCCGGCACGTTGACGCCGAGATCCTTACCGGCCTTGCGGGCGCCGGCCAGAACGATCTGCCAGTAGAAGGACGTCGTATCCTTGACGATGATCGGGATCGTCACGTCGGCGGCAAAGGACGTGACCGGCATCGCCGTGGCGATGACGGCGGCACCCGCAAGCGCCGTAAAGGCACGGCGGGACAGAAGGGATTTCACGATAGTCATAAGGGTTCTCCTCTCAGGATGCGTTCTCCTCCAATAAACCGGACCGCTGAACGCTGGCGGAGGGTTTTTATCGATAAAAAACATTTGCCGGCAGAAGCTAGCCGAGGCGCATTCAAATTGCAAGAGCGCCGATCCGGCTTTTTTGCTTTGCTAAACTCCGCCCAAGCAACTGATTTTATTTCAATACAATAATACCCTAAAATAGGGTTCAGCCCAGATCGACCTCATGCGGATGCACGACGCCCTTTTTCAAAATCAGGTTGCCGTACAGCCGGAATTCCGTCGTCGCGACGATATAGCTGGCCTTGCGGGCCATCGCGTAGAAGGCAAAACGCTCCACCGGCACGATGCGGAAATCGCCGGCACGCTTGGCAACGATTTGCTGGAACTCGGCACAGACTTCGGGCACCGCATCAGGGTCGCCGACCACTTCCATCCGCCACGCCGTTTCCGGCACGAAAGTGTCGAGCGGCATATGGGTGAGGATCGCCTCGGCCATGTCAGTGGCGCTGACGCCGTCGGCGCGAATGACCGGCGGACCCATCGAGCCCGAGGGAAAATTGGCGTCCGATATGACGATGTCGTCGCCATGCCCCATAGTCTTCAGGGCATGAAGCAGGTCGGGACCGAGCAGCGGATGAATACCCCTAAGCATAGTCTCTCCTCAGACCCGGACCGCTTCGGCGCCGAGCGGCGGCGCGACCAGCGTATAGGGCTCGAATTCGGCGTAGATCTCGTCGGCAAGCCGCGGCTCGACGATCTCCATGTTGCGTATCAGGCTGGACGGCTTGGCCGTGCCGATCAGCACCGATGCGACGATCGGATCGCGCAGCGGAAACTGCAGGGCGGGAGCGGCGAGCGGCACCCCGTGGCTTTTGGCGATCGCCTCCATGGCGCCGACCTTGGCCAGCACCTCGTCATCAGCCGGCATATAATCGAAATGCGAGCCCGGCATCGGGCCGGTGGCGAGAATGCCGGAGTTGAAGACGCCGCCGACGACGAGCGAGGTGCCCTTCTGCCGGCAGAGCGGCAAGAGTTCGGCAACGGCCGAACGGTCGAGCAGCGTATAGCGGCCGGCCATCAGGATGCAGTCGAGATCGGCATGGCGCATGACGTCGAGGCAAACGGGCACTTCGTTGACGCCGAGGCCGAAGGCGGAGATTGCGCCCGAGGACTTGAGCTCCTCCAGCGCCTTCACGCCGGAATCGAGAAACTGCTTCTGGTGGACCGCATTCTTCGCCGCGCCATGGGTGTAGCCGCCGAGATCGTGCACATAGAGAATATCGATGCGATTGAGGCCGAGGCGGGCGTAGCTGAATTCGACCGAGCGCATGATGCCGTCATAGGAATAGTCGTAATCGGCATCGAAGGAGAGCGGATCGACATAGCTATAGTCAGGCACGGTGCCGGTCGGCACCGGCCTGAGCAGCCGGCCGACCTTGGTGGACAGCACGTAACTGCCATCCGGCTGGTCACGCAGGAAATCGCCGACCCGGCGTTCGGCAAGGCCGAGCCCATACCAGGGCGCCACGTCGAAATAGCGGATGCCGCTGTCCCAGGCCGCCTGCAGCGTCTCCATAGCCTGCTCGCGCGGGCAGGCGCGGTAAAGACCGCCGAGCGCTGCCGCGCCGAAACTGATTTCGGTCACCTCAAGCTTGGTCTTGCCGATCTTTCTCGTCTGCATCATTCCTCCTCGCGAAGAACTCGAGATTCTGGAGCAATCCCAGGAAAAGTGTGCAGCGGTTTTCCGTCCGGGATTGCGTAGAAACAAAAAAACTAGAGCGTTGCGCCCAGATGCCAGGGCACGAATTCGTTATCACCGTAGCCGAAGAGCTCGCTCTTGGTCTTCTTGCCCGAGGCGGTGTCGACGATGAGCTCGAAGATCTCGCGGCCCTTGCCGCTGATCGTCGCGTCACCCGTGGCGATCGTGCCGCAATCGATGTCCATATCCTCTTCCATCGAGGCATAGAGCGCTGAATTGCTGGAAAGCTTCAGCGACGGCGCCGGCCGGCAGCCGAAGCAGCTGCCGCGGCCCGTCGTAAAGGCGATCATATTCGCCCCGCCGGCCACCTGGCCGGTCGCCGAAACCGGATCGTAACCGGGTGTGTCCATGAAGACGAGGCCGGGAGCGGTGACCCGCTCGGCATAACCATAGACCGCCGTCAGCGGCGAACGCCCGCCCTTGGCAACCGCGCCGAGCGATTTTTCCAGGATGGTGGTGAGACCGCCGCGCTTGTTGCCGGGCGACGGGTTGTTGTCGAGCGAGGCACCGTGCAGGGCGACATAGTCCTCCCACCAGGCGATTTTCTCGTCGAGCTTCTTTGCCACCTCGTCGCTGACGGCGCGGCTGCGCAGCAGATGTTCGGCGCCGTAAATCTCCGAAGTTTCCGACAGGATCGCCGTGCCGCCGGCGGCCGCCAGCAAGTCGGCGGCGACACCGAGCGCCGGATTGGCGGTGATGCCGGAAAAGCCGTCCGAGCCGCCGCATTGCAGGCCGATGATGATCTCGCCGATCGATATCGGCACGCGTTTTTCCCTGCCGACATCGGCGGCGATTTCGCGCAGCATGCCCATGGCGCGCTCGACCGCACGGCGCGAACCGCCGGCATCCTGGATGTTGAAATGCCGCTTCGAGGCGCCGGCACCACTCTGGCCGTAGAGCGTCAACTGGTTGACCTCGCAGCCGAGGCCGATCATCAGCACGCCGCCAAAATTCACATGTCTGGTGTAGCCGGCCAGCGTCCGGTGCAGCACGTTCATGCCGTCGCCGGTCGAGCTCATGCCGCAGCCCTGGTCGTGCACGATCGGCACGAAACCGTCGATGCCCTCGTAATGCGGCAGGATCGTCCGGTTCGCCTCGTCGGCGATCGCCCGGCAGACCGTGGTGGAACAGTTCACGCTGGCGATGATGCCGATATAGTTGCGCGTTGCCGCCCGTCCGTCGGCACGGCGGTAGCCCATGAAGGTGCGCGCGACGTCGTCGGCCGTCGCCGTCTCCGGCGCCGAATTGGCGGTCGCCGCCAGCCGGTCGTTTTCGAAATGCAGGTTGTGGCTGTGCACATGGTCGCCAGCCTTGACCTCGGCCGTGGTGCGGCCGATTGCCTGGCCGTATTTCACCACCGGCGACCCAAGCGGAATATCGGCAATCGCCACCTTGTGGCCGGGGTCGATTTTCTCACGGGTCTGAATGCCGGCAACCGTCGAACCCGGCGCGATGGCCGCGGTTGCGACCGCGACATTGTCACCGGCCGACAGGATGATCCAAGGCAGTTTGTCCAAGTCTCTTCTCCCTAACAAAACGCCCGCTGCATCGGCGAATGCGCATTGATTTTGTTTTTTATCTACAATAAACATTTTCAAGTCAACGGGAATATTGATCCTGTGGACGAGGGAGGCAATGGGCCGCAGGCGACCGGAAATGAGTTAAAGGTCGTTTGAACAAGCCCCGGTCGGTTTGCCCAGCTTTAGAGCAGGGCGACGGGCACGAGGGCGGAAAGCGGGGTCTGGTGGCAAGGCAGAATACGGTCTTCAAGGAAGCCTACAACAGGTATGCCGCAGCCCTGCGCACGGATACCGCACTGCCTTCGGAACCGGAGATCGCCGCCCAGCTCGGCGTCAGCCGCTCGACGGCGCGCGCCATCCTGACGCGGCTCAGCGAAGAAGGCATCATCCGCTGGAACAAGCGCCAGAAGATCGTATTGCGCCAACCGACGGACCGCGACCTCTTTCCCTCCGAAGAAACAGACTCCCTGCATGACATCATCGAGCGCAGCTTCATGCAGCGCATCCTCGCCGACGATGCCGCACCGGGCATGCAGATCAACGAATTGGAGCTTGCCCGCGAGATCGGCACGGGCACAACCAGCGTGCGCGAATTCCTGATCCGCTTCTCCCGCTTCGGCCTGATCGAGAAACGGCCGAACAGCCACTGGACGCTCAAAGGCTTCACCCGCGAATTCGCCCTCGAGCTGGCCGATGTGCGCGAGATGTTCGAGTTGCACTCCGCCGCCGAATTCGGCCGGCTTCCGAGAGATCATCAGGCCTGGACCGATCTTGCCGCCATCCGTGACGAACATCACGCCATGCTTGCCGACATCAACCAGCGCTTCAGGGATTTCTCCGTCATCGACGAACGCTTCCACCTCTTGATCCACCGCGCCTCGAAAAACCGCTTCATCGCCGATTTCTACGACGCGATCGCCATCGTCTTCCACTATCACTACCAGTGGAACAAGACCGCCGCCCGCGAGCGCAACGAGCGCGCCATCCACGAACATCTGGATTATATCGCAGCGCTCGAATCCGGCGACCAGGCCGCCATCGAAACCGCCTGCCGCGCGCATCTGCGCTCCGCCCGCCAGACCCTGCTGCAATCCCTGCCGCAGATCGCCAGCGAAACTGCGTGAGGTGGGAAGTCACTGTGGAAAGGAAAATGAAAGGCGTGCCGCCAAGCGGCACGAAGCAGTCTCCGATATCACCCTCCACACCGGCATCATGAAACCTTTTGATTTGTAAGCCGTTATCGTGCTCATGACGGCCGCTAAACCCAATCCCAAATCGGTCGATGGCACCGAACCGCACGGTGCCGAGAAGTCGCGCCAGGGGAAGGCATCGACTGTCGACGTCGTGTTGCCGCCAGATGCCATCCCACCCGATCCGGAGTTGACGCCTGAGGAGGCCGAGCAGGCACGCAAGCGGTATTTGCTGAAGCGTTTCTGGATCAGCGCGCGCCGCTACTGGGGCCGCAGTGGTGACAAGCTTGCCTGGCCGTGCACAATCGGCCTGTTGACCCTGATCGGCATGAATGTCGGCTTCCAGTACGGAATCAATCTCTGGAACCGCGCGATTTTTGACGCCCTGGAGCAACACGATGCCCGCACCGTCTATACCTTGAGCATCGTATTCCTGCCGCTGGCGCTCGGAACTGCAGCCCTTGTCACCGCACAAGTGGCTCTTCGCATGATGATCCAGCGCCGCTGGCGTTCGTGGCTGACGACCACCGTCATCGCGCGCTGGCTCGCAAGCGGTCGCTACTATCAGTTGAACCTCATCGGCGGTGACCACAAGAACCCCGAAGCCCGCATCGCGGAGGATTTGCGGATTGCCACAGAAGCCCCTGTCGATTTCATCTCTGGCGTCATTGCCGCCTTTCTGTCGGCCTCGACCTTCATCGTGGTCCTCTGGACGATCGGCGGCGCCCTGACCCTGACGATTGCAGGTTCGACCGTTACCATTCCCGGTTTTCTCGTCATCACTGCGGTCCTCTATGCCACGATCACATCAAGTTCGATGACGGTCATCGGCCGCCATTTCGTCCAGGTCTCCGAGGCTAAAAATCAAGCGGAAGCCGAATTTCGTTATACGCTGACGCATGTCCGGGAAAACGGCGAGAGCATTGCATTGCTCGGCGGTGAAGAGGAGGAGCGCAACGACCTCGACAAGACCTTCGCCAAAGTGCTCAGGCAGTGGGCGCTCCTAGCAGGTCAGCATATGCGCACAGCCCTTGTGTCGCAGGGATCGAGTCTGTTTGCCCCAGTCGTGCCGGTTTTGCTGTGCGCCCCGAAATTTCTCGAAGGCAGCATGACGCTTGGACAGGTCATGCAGGCGGCGTCTGCCTTCGCCATCGTGCAGAGCGCGTTCGGATGGCTTGTTGATAACTACCCCCGTCTTGCCGATTGGAACGCCTGTGCCCGCCGCATCGCTTCGCTGATGATGTCGCTTGATGGGCTCGAGCGCGCCGAGCAGAGCAATGCGCTCGGGCGCATCAAGCGCGGTGAAACGGAAGGCGATGCGATGCTCAGCCTGAACGATCTCTCCGTGTCGCTTGACGACGGCACCGCCGTGGTCAAGGAAACCCAGGTGGTGATCGAAGCAGGCGAGCGGGTGCTCGTCGCCGGAGAATCCGGGTCGGGCAAGAGCACGCTGGTGCGGGCCATCGCAGGTCTTTGGCCGTGGGGCGAGGGCAGCGTCAATTTCCACGCCGACCGACGATTGTTCATGTTGCCGCAACGACCCTATATCCCTTCGGGCACGCTTCGCCGTGCCGTCGCCTATCCCGGCGCCGCCGACAGCTGGACGCTGGATCAGATCAGGGCGGCCCTCGACAAGGTGGGACTGGATTATCTGAATGACAAGATCGAGGAAGAGGCGCCCTGGGACCAGACATTGTCGGGCGGCGAAAAGCAGCGGCTCGCCTTTGCGCGTCTGCTGCTGCACCATCCCGATATCATCGTGCTGGATGAAGCAACGTCGGCACTCGATGAGAAGAGCCAGGAAAAGATGATGCAGATGGTGATCGATGAACTCCCTGAGGTTACCATCATCAGCGTCGCGCACCGCGCCGAGCTGGAAGCCTTCCATAGCCGCAAGATCACGCTGGAGCGGCGCGAGGGCGGTGCAAAGCTCGTCAGCGATATCGATCTTCCGCGCAAGCGAAAACCGAACCTGCTTGTGCGCGTTTTGAAGAACCCCTCGGTGCTGAAAGACGGCCCGAGTTCGAATAAAGACAGCACGGTCCCAGAATGAAATGTCCTTCGTCGGGGCCGGAAGCGTGCGCCTGCTAGGCCCGAAGCAGACGTCGCTGCAGCAGTTACCTATTGCTCATTCTGGGGCAGGTTGTCGGTGATGTCGTAGTAGTCGCCTTTGTCAGCGACAAAGATATGCATTTTCAGTTTGGTTTCGGTCGAGCTGTCAAATGCACCCATCGCGACACTAAGCCAGTCGCGATGAGGTGGATCCCAAAACAGTGATGATCCGCATATCGCGCAAAATCCACGCCGCACCTTTTCCGAGGATTGATACCAGGTCACATTTTCGCCTCCCTGGATCCTGATCTGATGTCGAGGTACGTCGGTTGAAGCGAAAAAGTGCCCGGATTGTTTTCGACATTTGGAGCAGTGGCATGCGTCCGGCGCTCGTAGATCGGCTTCGATCTCAAAAGTTACCGCACCACACAGACAGGATCCTTTATGCACCAGCGTTCCTCCAATAAGCCAAACTTGCCTCTAAGCCGAGGATCGCGCTGGTTGCCGCGGAGTTCTCGGACGCTCCATATAAATCACGTCGTGCTCACCATCCGATCCAGATTGTCGATCAGCCGCTTGAGCAGATCGACAAGCTGTGCCGCTTCGGCATCGGTGAACCCGATCAATGCCTCCCTATTTCCCTGGAACAAGGCCACAATTGCCGCCGGCATGCTTTTCTGTGCAGCCTTCGTCAGCACGATGCGGCTGCTGCGCCCGTCAGCCGGGTCGCGTGTCCGCTCGATCAAGCCATCCCGCTCCATGCGGGCGAGCATCTGCGCCATCGGCGGTTGCTCTATTCTCGCAAAGCGGGCGAGATCGCGCTGCGTGCTTGCCTTGCCATCTTGCAGCGCGACCAGCACAGGCAACTGACCGACACCGAAGCCGAGCCGTTTGAGGCGTGACTCGCTCAAGCGCGCGAATCCTCGCGCCGCAAGACTGACGAGATGCCCCGGTGTCGAAAGCACGTCTTCATTCATTCCGCTTGCCCCTCCTTGACCACAAGATACATATGTACGTATATATCTCCACGCACCGCATTCGGCAATGCCGTTTCGATGCCGCCGAGCCGATCTTTCAACCTCCGCTGAGGAAACGATATGTCCAACAATGACGTCGAAATGCTCAAGCGCATCTACGCCGGCTTCAACGCCAGAGACATCGACGCTGTCATTGCCGTCCTTTCCGATGACGTCGCCTGGGCCAACGGCATGGATGGCGGCCATATCAATGGTCGCGAGGCCGTGCGCGACTATTGGACCCGCCAGTGGGCCGTCATCAGCCCACATGTCGAGCCGGTCGCATTTGAGGAAACGGAAGACCGCGCCGTCGCGGTCGAGGTGATCCAGTCGGTCTTTGATCTCAATGGCCAGCCGCTGGAGGGGCAAAGCCACGGCCTGAAGGACAAGACCGTCACGCATATCTTCCGCATCGAAGGTGGTAAGATCGTTCGCTTCGATATCCGGGATGCCCGGTAAGCCTGGGATGCTCTGTAAGTTTGCACGAACTATGCCGGGGATGACCGCTCTCGGCGCGTCGCGGCCGACATATCCGCAAAGCCATTTTCGCATTTCGAGAGAATCTCGTCGACAACGACGGCGATCGGCGCGGTGGCGTCGATGACGACACCAGATTGCGGCGTGTTTTCTTTCGTTGCATGCAATCGCACAATCAGCGCCCGTTCGGCAGGTTTTCCGCCAAACTCGTCTGCCGGTCTGTAGGCCAGCCGCCGGTTCAACGTGTCGAGATCGACGTCGAGAATGAAAACCCCGTCAAACAGATCGATAAAGCGGGAGAAATTTCGAGAGCCGCCGCAGAAGAAGGAGATCGCCTTGCCTTGATCGGCGACCATGGATCTGACTTTGCCGACATCCCAAATGTGATGCGCGTGCACCCAAGTGACACTGTCCGTCACGGTCTTGTCGACAGGCAAGGGTTCACCCGTTTCGGGATCGCCGACATAAGACAATTCCCGGTCACCGTGGATGACGTGGTAACCGCGCCGCTGCAACTCTTCCGCCACCGTTGTTTTGCCGCTGCCGGAAACGCCTTCGATCAAATAGTTTTTGACGCCCATTTCCGTTCTCGTTGATCTCCCTTATGGGCCCCGTCGAAGGCTTAGTGCGAAGCCGCCTCGCTTGTCACAGCCCCGCCTTCGCGCTTGCGGCCGGGCCCGACCGGAATCAGCCAGGTGGTGAAGAAGGTGAGCACCGCGACGACGACCACGCCCCAGAAGCTCCAGTGCAGCGCCGCATTGAAGACGGCGCGGATGGCAGGATCGGCGGCGAGCGCCGAGAGCCCGGTCGGCTGGTTCAGCGCCTCATGCAGGCCCGCCGCCGTTTCGCCGCTGGCATAGTGGTTGATGCCGGCGTTCAGGATCGCGCCGAGCACGGTGGCGCCGAGCGTATTGCCGAGGCTGCGGGCAAAGATGATCGAGGCGGTGGCGCTGCCGCGCATCGACCATTCGACGCTGTCCTGCACCAGCACGATGCTGGTGAGGCTGATCAGACCCATACCGAAGCCCATGAAGAAGGAGCCGACGCCGGCAATAACAGGCGAACTCTCCGGCGTGAGGAACAACAGGAAGCAGGCGCCGAAGGGAAACATCAGGCTGCCGACGCGCAAGGTGCGGCGGATGCCGAACGCCTTGTAGAGGCGGCTGGAGAGCATCACCGCCAAAGGCCAGCCGACGACCAGCATGGTCAGCGTGAAGCCGGCAACGATCGGCGAACGGCCGAGCACGCCCTGCACATAGATCGGCAGGATTGTGGAAAGCCCGATCAGCGCCATGCCGGCCAGCAGCGTTGCCGCATTGCTGGTGGCGATCAGCCGGCGGCTCCAGAGCGGGATCGAAATGATCGGCTCCGGCGCCCGCCTCTCCTGGGCGAGGAAGAGAACGCCCGCGACCACGAAGACGGAAAAAAGCGACAGCAGGATCCAGCCGCTGGCATCGGTTTCCGTCAGCATGATCAGCAGCGCAACGATCGAGATCGAAAACAGCACCGATCCGAGGTAGTCGATTTTCGCCTGCTTGTGCGCCACGTCCTCTTTCAGGAAGACCATGAAGGCGATGATCGAGATGATGCCGATCGGCAGGTTGATCCAGAAGATCCAGGCCCAGGAGAAGGTGTCGACGATGATGCCGCCGGCCAGCGGCCCGACGACGGCCGAGGTCGCCCAGACGGTCGCCATCGCGCCCTGCACGCGGCCGCGTTCCTCGAGCTTGAAGAGATCGCCGATAACAGTCATCGTCACCGGCTGGATGGCGCCCGCACCCAGCCCCTGCAGCAGCCGGAACAGCACCAGCGACATCATCGACCAGGCAAACCCGCAGAGCAAAGAGCCGGCGAGGAAGATCAGGATGCCGCCGATCAGCACCGGCTTGCGCCCAAAGATGTCGGAAAGCTTGCCGTAGATCACAGTGGTCGTCGACTGCGCCAGCAGGAAAGCCGAAAACACCCAGCTGTAATAGGAAAAGCCGCCGAGCTGCCCGACGATGCGCGGCATCGCGGTCGCCACGATCGTCGCCTCGATCGCCACCATGAAGGTCGCGAGCATGATGGTGGCGACGATAAGCACGCGGTTCGAGCGTTGCGCTGCATTCGACATGACGATCCTCTTCGGGTGCTCCGCGGATGCCGGAAAAATCGGCAGGCTGGCTGGTGTGGGGCGGTGTGCCATGTGCGGAGTGATGGGTAGTTTTACGTCCGCAAGCGCGAGTCGTAAAGCCGTTCCCGCGGCAGCTGATATTTCGCCCGACGTGGGAGCGGCCGAAGCGAAGTCCCGGTGCCACTTCGCCCGGAGCCTTTCATTCCGTCAGGAAGTCAGGCGGCATCCGCCCTATCCTCATTGCGGGCAGGCCTCGCCGGCCGACCCGCTATCCGCGGAACCGGCGGTACAACCCGGCGTCGGCTGCAGATCGGGATTGACCCCACCGGGATTGATCGTGCTCCGGCCGCTGTTGAGATCGACGCCGCCATTGCCGGTCGTGCTGCCTGTTGTGCCGGGATCGGTCCCGACAGACCCGGTGCCCGTCGCTCTGCCGCCGGCAGAACCAGTTCCGCCCGAACCGGTGCCGGTGGAACCGGCGCCTGAACTCCCCGACCCGCCAACGATCGGTGCCGCCGAAAGTCGCCCATTGGCATCCGCCCCGCCGGCCGTCTGCGCCAGCGCCGAGCCGGCAAAACCGATCGAAAGGAGGGATATCGCGATGAATTTGCAGGACATGATTTTCTCCGTCGTTTTTGTCTCAGGAAGAAAACCTGCTCTGCCGTGGCATTGTTCCTGTCGTCGGTGCGGATTCACGGTCGTTTGATCGGGGAGAAACTTCCCTGCAAAGCTACCGGCGCCGGCTCCCCCGGTACCGAAGCAGAAAGTACCGAGCAAATGTCATTGTTGACCGGAGTGCCGAGACGGCCCTCCTGTCATTCGTCATCCATCAAATGAAACTCCCGCGCCGCCTGAGGGCAGAGAAGCCTGAACTGCTCGATCAGCGGCGGCATCCCCGAAGCGCATGATACGTCCGCATTCTCTGGTAATGGGAAAGTGACACGCAGCGGTTCTCCGGCAGAAGGTTCGAAGGACAAGGTGCCTTCGCTGCAATTGGCGGTGGAGCGGAACGTGTCTTTCCCATCGGTTTTTGTGTACATCGCTACGCACTGCTTGACGGTCAGTTTGCCGCCATGGGCTGTTGTCTCCCATCCTGGGTCTCGCTTGCAATATTCCTGGAAGTCGGCTCGAGTGACCTTTCCTTCCATAACTGCAGTGCTTGAATCGATGCCGGTCTTGCGGACAAGCGTTCCATTCCATCCGGCACAGGAGGCGAGAGGGAAGTCTTCTGCCTGCGCAGCGGACAAGCTAAATGTGAAAAGCGCGAGACTTAAAAGCGATGTCCTCATAGATCCTCCTAATCGCTAACCTACTCTCGTTCGATCGATATCGGTCGCGCTCATATAGATGAGGGGCAGCCCAGCCGCCTTGAGTGAAATAGCGCTCAAGCTGTTGAGGCTTTGCCTGCCGAATGGCCAAAGGTGGACGCAGAATTTTAAGAGAGGCTTAAAATGCGGGGTTTCAGCACGCGATGAAAGAAAAATGGTGCCGCTTGCAGGACTCGAACCTGCGACCCCATCATTACGAATGATGTGCTCTACCACCTGAGCTAAAGCGGCATTTCACGGCCGAAGCATGCGGCCCGCGATTTGCATGGCGCTGATACAGCCATTGTCCGAAGATTTCAAGCGCCCTGTCATGGCTTTGGCAAAAAAGAGGGGAGGGGCGGGAAAGCGCGCCTCAGAGCGCCAGCCGGGCGCGCGCCGCCCTGTATTCGGCCTCCAGCCGGTCGACGAGATTTGCCACCGGCTCGACCGCCTTGATGGCGCTGATGCCCTGGCCGCTGCCCCAGATGTCCTTCCAGGCCTTGGCGCCGCCGGTGGCCTGTTCGAAATCCATCTTCGAGGGATCGGCGAGCGGCAGGTTGTCGGGGTCCATGCCGGCAGCCACGATCGAGGGCTTGAGATAGTTGCCGTGTATGCCGGTGAAAAAGTTGGAATAGACGATATCGCCGGCGGCGCCTTCGACGATCGCCTGCTTGTAGGCGTCTGCGGCGCGCGCCTCTTGCGTGGCGATGAAGGGCGAGCCGATATAGGCCATGTCGGCGCCCATCGCTTCTGCGGCAAGGATGGCGCCGCCGGTGGAAATCGCGCCGGCCAGCAGCAACGGCCCGCCGAACCATTCGCGGATTTCCTGGATCAGCGCAAAGGGCGACAGCGTGCCGGCATGGCCGCCGGCGCCGGCTGCGACCGCAATCAGCCCGTCGGCCCCCTTGCGGATCGCCGAATGGGCGTGGCGGTTGTTGATAATGTCATGCAGCACGATGCCGCCATAGGAATGCACGGCGGCGTTGACCTCGGGCACGGCGCCGAGCGAGGAGATGACGATCGGCACCTTGTATTTGACGCAGAGCGTGAGGTCGTGCTCCAGCCGCTTGTTCGACATGTGGACGATCTGGTTGACGGCAAAGGGGGCGGCCGGCCGCTCGGGATGGACGGCGTCGTAGCGGGCGAGTTCTTCGGTAATCTCCGCCAGCCATTCGTCGAGCTGGTTTTCCGGCCGGGCGTTCAGCGCCGGAAAGGCGCCGACGACGCCGGCCTTGCATTGCGCCAGCGTCAGCTTGGGATGCGAGATGATGAACAGCGGCGAGCCGATGACCGGCAGTCTCAATTTGTCTTTGAGGATCGGGGGCAGGGCCATGGCTCATCGCTTCCATTGACGTTTACGAAAACGTCAATTTCATAACAGAGAAGGAAAGCCGATAAAAGAGTGGCTGCCATGCGTTTGCCGATTTCACCCCGAATATATGTCTGCAATAGCTGACAAAATGAGGCCTGCAAGCGCTGAAACCTGCCGATTATCCCCGCCGATCAACCGCGCCCCGGCCCCGCAAGGCTTGCGGTTTGCCGCACTTGCCGCTACCGAATTTTGATGGAGAACGGCGGGGATTGCAGTCCGATGCCGAGTTCAAGGTGAAGGACTAGACGTGAGCGGATTAGAAACGGCCATCAGAACAGCGCTCGAAAATTCCGAACGCGACAATCCGGAGGTTCGAGCGAGGATCTATCAGTCGGCCCGCCAGGCGCTTGAAGCCGGTCTCCGCAAGCAGGATATCACCGATACCGAGGTCGTCGCCCATCACCGCCATCGCCTGGAAAGCACCATCCACGCCATCGAAGGCGAGGAGCGCGACCGCCTCCACCCCCGCCAGCGGCCGCCCGAAGTGCCGGTGCCGCCTGTCGTGGAAATGCCACCTGCGGTTCACCGCGCCGAAGTCGACGATATCGACAGCCCCGCGCTGTCAGGCGAGACCCGCGCCCCCGAGGTGATCTTCGGCCGCCGCGATGAGGCGAGCCTCGACGACGTGCATGCCGGCAGTGCCGATCATCTGGCTGCCGCCCCCGTCGGCGAGGAACGGCTTGCCCGCGGCCAGCGCGCCACCAATATGGATTTCCGCCCGGAGCGGGCGGCCGGTCGCCGCAAGCCGCGCAAATTCTTTTCGCGGCTGCTCGTCTGGTGCGTGTTGCTGGCTTTCGTCGGCATCGGCGCCTGGTGGGCGCATACATCAGGCCTGTTGCTGACGGCGGCCGAGCGCGACACCAGCGTCGCCAATCCGCCGGCCAGCACCCAACCCGAGGATTTCACCGGCAATGACGACAGCGCCGGCAATGCTGCTTCCCCCACCGATCAGCCGGTGACCATCGATCCGCAGAACAGTTTCTCGGCCGATTGGATCCCGGTGTTCAAGCCTGACGATGCCGACAAGATCAAGAGCAGCCCGCGGGCGCACACCGAAAAAATCACAGAAAATGACGGCCCGGCCATCCGGCTGATTTCCGAGAGCGGGGCTGCCGACGGAAATATCGCCATCAGCGTGCCCGCTTCGGTGCTGCAGCAGCTCGCCGGCAAATCCTCGACCATCGCGCTGACCCTGCAATCGACCAGTGACGAGCCGACCCAGGTCACCGTTGAATGCAATTTCCAGACGCTCGGCAATTGTGCCCGCCATCGCTTCAACGTCACCCGCGAAAAATCGGATGCGCTGCTGCAGGTGAAGTTCGACCGCTCGCTGGCGCCGAATGCGCCGGGCACGTTGACGATCAACAGCGATCTCGACGGCAAGGCGCGCGGCATCAACCTCTTCGCCATCCGCATCCTGCCGGGGCAATGACGCTCCGCTCAGCCCCGTCCATTTCAGAAAGCTCGATGTCAGAAAGCCCTATTTCAAGAATCCAGGCCCTGAACCGATGATCTCTTCATCGACCGTGCCGAGCACCGTCTTGTCCTTGCCGTCATAATCCATCCTGTTCAGCATGTGACGGATGAGTTCGAGGCGCGTCCGCCGCTTGTCATTGGCGCGGATCACCGTCCAGGGTGCGAAATCCGTATGGGTTTCCTTCAGCATCCGGTTACGCTTGTCGCTGTAGTCGCCCCATTTGGTCAGCGCCGCAATGTCCATCGACGATAGTTTCCAGACTTTCAGCGGATCGTGCCGGCGGTCGTGGAAGCGCTTCAGCTGCATCTCGCGGCCGATATCGAGATAGAATTTGAAGAAGAAGATGCCCTCATGGGCGATGATCTTTTCCAGCTGCGGCGCCTGTTTGAGAAAGTCCTCATATTGCTGCGGCGTGCAGAAGCCCATGACCGGCTCGACTCCGGCGCGGTTGTACCAGGATCGGTCGAACAGCACGAATTCGCCAGCGGTCGGAAACTGCGCGACATAACGCTGGAAATACCATTGCCCCTGTTCGCGCTCGGTCGGCTTGGTCAGCGCCACGACGCGTGCAAGGCGCGGGTTCATATTCTCCGAAGAGGCCGAGATCGCGCCCCCCTTGCCGGCCGCATCGCGCCCTTCGAACAGCGCCATCACCCGCTTGCCGGTCGCCTGCAGCCAGAACTGCACCTTGACGAGTTCCACCTGCAGCTTTTCCAGCTGCTCGACATAATCTTCTTCCTTGAGTTTCTTCTTGTGGGGAAATTCGCCGGAAGCAAGCGCATGTTCCTCCACCCAATCCGGCAGAACGGGATTGTCGACATCAAAGATGCGCTTCTTCCCGCGGATCTCCAGCTCCACGGCCCTGGTTTCGACGTCCTCGTCCATAGGTTCCTCCTCAGCCTGATTGTTCTCTTCCCACAGGCGAACATAGTTATCGTTGAAAATCAAATCTTTCACGGATGACCGGCAATTTTTCGTGGGTTTCGGCTGCGGCCTTTCGCTTCGGGGCGGCAGTCCGAAAACTTCTGTCATGAATTGCCGCTATCAGGCAGAGTTCCAATATAAAGAAAAACGAATCGACGCCGCGAGGGCACTTGCAAGACGAAACTCCATGGAGAAAAAGCCTGTTGGCGCGCATCCGGCGCGAGCGGCCGGTGCTGCTTGCAGCAATCCTCAGCGCCCTGGTCGCGCTTGCCGCCGGCATGAACAAATGGGTCGTGCTCGTCCTGCTGCTGGCGATGGTCCTGACCGCACTGTTCAACGAGGCGCCGGTGATCAAGGCCGAGCCGCTCGAACCGGCGGAGATCGCGCCGGAGGCGCCGCCGAGCCGCCTGCCTGAGATCTCCGCCACGCTTTCCGGCCTCGATATCCCGGTCATGGTGCTGTCGGACGACGCCTCGGTGCTGTTCCAGAACCGCGCTGCCGAAAAGGCCTTCGGCGAGATGGCGCTCGGCTCCCATATATCGGCCCGCCTGCGCTCGCCTGGTGTGCTCGACATGGTGCGCGAAACCATCGCCACCAACGCCCCGAACCAGATAGAGCATGCCGAGCGGCTGCCCTCCGAGCGCGTCTATATCGTGCGCAGCGCCCCCGTTGAATTCTCGGCCGATGACGGGCCGCGTGAGCGCTATTTCATCCTCTCCTTCCGCGATATTTCAGAGGTTCGCCGTATCGACCGCATGCGGTCGGATTTCGTCGCCAATGCCAGCCATGAACTGCGCACGCCGCTTGCCTCGCTGCGCGGCTTCATCGAGACCATCCAGGGACCGGCAAAGAACGATCTGAAGGCGCAGGCGCGTTTCCTCGCCATCATGTTCGATCAGACGACGCGCATGAGCCGGCTGGTCGACGACCTGCTGTCGCTCTCGCGGCTGGAGCTGAAATCGCATATCGCGCCGGACGAGAAGATCGATCTGGTGCCGCTGCTCGGCCATGTCAGAGACGCGCTGGTGCCGCTGGCAAGGGATGTCGGCGTCGACATCAACCTGCATCTGCCTGATGGTAAGGTCGAGGTGCTCGGAGACCGCGACGAGCTTGTCCAGGTCTTCGAGAACCTGATGGAAAATGCCTGCAAATACGGCCAGGAGGGCGAGGTCGTCGACGTCTGGCTGAAGAACGGCACCGGCCAGCCGGTCGAGGTCAGCATCGTCGACAAGGGGCCGGGCATTCCGGCCGAGCATGTGCCGCGCCTGACCGAGCGCTTCTATCGCGTCAGCATCGAGGACAGCCGCTCGAAAAAGGGCACCGGCCTCGGCCTTGCCATCGTCAAGCACATCCTCACCCGCCACCGCGCCCGGCTGATCGTCAAATCCGAAGTCGGCAAGGGCACCGATTTTACGGTTCGCTTTTAGCGCGCGGGCGTGCCGCGTGATTTGCCCCTCACCCTAGCCTTACCGGGGTCAAGCCACGGGTCTCGACCCGTCCTTCGGACCCCCGTAAAAGACGGGGAGAGGGGACTTGCCTTGCGGGAGGTTGATGGGGACGGAGAGCTTGCTGCATGGTCCCTTCGCCCCGCAAGCGGGGAGAAGGTGGCTGCAGGCGGATGAGGGGCACATCACGGAACGACTTTCATGATAGGACGTAAAGCAGAAAACCGCCGCCCAACCTGTCCGTTGGCGATATGTGATCGGTTTTTACAACGCGAGGTAGATTGACAGCCAGACTTTGCCGTTCGCCGACACGATCGGCTGGTCGAATTAAAATTTTCTATTATAAATCAACTATTTAAGCTGTCACAAATGTTTCACCTATTTGACATAAAAGGACGGTGCTTAAAGCGCTAAGAGAGTCCCGCCGATGAAAAAAGGCACTGCGAGGGCCTCTCTACAGGCCGCACTCACACAAGCCCAAATGCCGGGAGATTTCTAATGAACACCTTCAAGCTCACCGTTGCCGCGCTCGCTGCAACCGCTGCTTTCGCTGGCGCTGCCGTCGCCCGCGACCAGATTCAGGTTGCTGGCTCGTCCACCGTCCTGCCTTACGCAAAGATCGTTGCCGAATCCTTCGGCGAAACCTTCACCAACTTCAAGACGCCGGTCGTTGAATCCGGCGGCACGGGCGCTGGTCTGAAGGAATTCTGCAAGGGCGTTGGCGAAGACACCATCGACATTGCGAACGCTTCGCGTCCGATCAACAAGAACGAAGCCGAAGCCTGCAAGGCTGCCGGCGTAACCGACATCCAGGAAGTCAAGATCGGTTATGACGGCATCGTCTTCGCAACCGACTCGTCCAACCCTGACGTTGCCTACGTTCCGGCAGACATCTACAAGGCCCTCGCAGCCCAGGTCGTCGTCGACGGCAAGCTCGTCGCCAACCCCTACAAGAAGTGGTCGGAAGTCAACCCGAAGCTTCCGGCTGTTGATATCGCTGCCTATATCCCGGGCGAAAAGCACGGCACCCGCGAAGTCTTCGAACAGAACGTCCTCGCTGCCGGCTGCAAGGCTGCGGGCGCTCTTGACGTCATCGCCAAGGAAATCTCCGACAAGGCCGCCCAGGGCAAGGCTTGCGTCGCGGTCCGCAAGGACGGCGCTGCAGTCGACATCGACGGCGACTATCCGGAAACCCTCGCACGCATCGCCGCCAACAAGACCGGCGTCGGCGTATTCGGCCTTTCCTTCTATGAAAACAACGCCGACAAGCTCAAGGTTGCCAGCGTAAACGGCATCGTTCCGTCGACGGAAACGATCGCCAACGGCACCTACCCGGTTTCGCGCCCGCTGTTCTTCTACGTCAAGAAGGCACATCTCGGCGCCGTTCCGGGCCTGAAGGAATACGTCAACTTCTTCGTATCCGACCAGATGATCGGCCCTGACGGCCCGCTCGCCGAATACGGCCTCGTCGCCGCTCCGGATGCCGAGCGCGAAGCGATCCGCAAGGACGTCGAAGCCGGTAAGGCTATGTAATGACTTTGCCGGCGCGGCGCCTTCAGGCCCGCGCCGGCATTGCCTTATCCCCGCGCACCGATGTTTTCGGTGCTGCAGGGTGAATTCATTCTGCATGATTGGAAGCTGAAGGCGGCTGATGAAGCTGCCGGGCTTTGGGGGCTACGGGCCTGGGGACGTAACGAATGAGCACATCCATCATACTTTTGTGCCTTGTGGTGATCGGTGCCGCCGCCTATCTGGTCGCGCGCAGCCGGGCCACGGCGCTTGCCGGCGGCAGATCCTCGGCATTGCACTCACGGCCGGCCTATTACGGCGCCTATGCGGCGATCTGGGCGGTTCTTCCGGCCCTCATCGTCCTCTGCGTCTGGCTGTCGGTCAGCCCCGGCATCATCCAATCCTCCGTTCGCGGCGCCTTTCCTGCCGACGTCAAGGCGCAAGCCGCCGTCGAGCAGGATCTCGGCTATTCCATGGTGGCGACGGTCGCCCGCGGCCTGACGATGCTGACCGCGGATGAAACCGCAGCGGTCGCCGGCGATCCGGCGGCACTCCAGGCCAAGCTCAGCGAAAAGGGTGTGCCGCTTGCCGGCCAGCCCCAGCCTTACATGCTCGACGCCGCCAAGAAGCTCAACGCCATGAGCATGACGAGCCGCCTCGTCATGACGGCTGTTGTCTTCATTCTGGCTGTCGCAGGCGCCTTCTATGCGCTGCGCGCCATTGCCCCGCGCTTCCGCGCCCGCAACCGCGTCGAGCGCGTCATGCTTTGGGGCCTGCTGCTCGCCTCTTCGATCGCCATTCTGACGACGATCGGCATCGTGCTTTCGATGCTGTCGGAAGCCGCGCGCTTCTTTGCCGCCGTTCCCGCCGCCGACTTCTTCTTCGGCACCGTCTGGGATCCGCGTTTTGCCGGTGCCGGCAGTTCGTCCTTCGGTCAGTTCGGCCTGATCCCGCTGTTGCTCGGCACGCTTTATATCGGCCTGGTCGCCATGCTGGTCGCCGTGCCGGTCGGTCTCTTTGCCGCCATCTACATGGCCGAATACGCCTCGCCGAAGGTGCGCGGCGTCGCCAAACCGCTGCTCGAAGTGCTCGCCGGCATTCCGACGATCGTCTACGGCTTCTTTGCCCTCGTCACCGTCGGCCCGTTCCTGCGCGATTTCTCGGCTCAGGTCAGCGGCCTGCTCTCCGGCAGCTACACCAACTTCATTCAGGCGCAGAGCGTTCTGACCGCCGGTATCGTCATGGGCATCATGCTGATTCCCTACGTCTCCTCGCTGTCGGACGACATCATCACCGCCGTGCCGCGGGCCCTGCGTGACGGTTCGCTCGGTCTCGGCGCCACCCGCTCCGAAACCATCAAGAAAGTGGTCTTGCCGGCCGCTCTTCCCGGCATCGTCGGCGCATTGCTGATGACGGCCTCGCGCGCCATCGGCGAAACCATGATCGTCGTGCTGGCCGCCGGTGTCGCCGCCCGCATCCAGATCAACCCCTTCGAGCCGATGACGACGGTGACCGTCAAGATCGTCAACCAGCTGACGGGCGACCTCGAGTTCACCTCGCCGCAGACGCTGGTTGCCTTCGCCCTTGGCATCACGCTGTTCTGCATCACGCTTTGCCTCAACATCTATGCGCTCTACATCGTGCGCAAATACCGGGAGCAGTACGAATGACGGATATTGTTTCTCCCACATCAGGCGTCACCGTCTCCAAGGCGCCTGCGCGCCGCGATATCGGCATCAAGCGCCGCTACGCCGCCGAGCGCCGGTTCCAGGCCTATGGCATCGCCGCCATCACCTTCGGTCTCGTCTTCCTGTTCATCCTGCTGTGGACGGTGATCGGCAAGGGCTACACCGCCTTCCAGCAGACGGCGATCACGCTGCCGATCGAATTCACCGAGAAGACGATCGACCCCGACAATAAGCGAGCGACCGACCCCTCGGTTCTGGTCGCCGCCAACTATCCGGTTCTCCTGCGCGACGCGATCGTCAAGCAGCTGAACATCAATGCCGCAAGCCGCCCTGACGTGCGCGATGCAACCGCTATGCTCTCCAAGGGTGCGCCGATCCAGCTGCGCGATATGGTGATCGCCGATCCGTCGATCATCGGCAAAACAGTCAATGTCACCGTCCTCGCCGACGCCAATGTCGACAGCGCCAGCAAGGGCCAGATCGATCTTAAGGTCGATGAGAAGAACCGCAAGGTCAACGACAAGCAGGTTGCCTGGATGAACGAGCTGAAGGCGAGCGGCGCTCTCCACAAGCAGTTCAACACTGGCCTCTTCGTCAACGGCAATTCCAGCCGTCCCGAGGCCGCCGGCCTCGGCGTCGCCCTCATCGGTTCGCTCTACCTGATGCTGATCGTGCTCGTGCTCGCTCTGCCGATCGGTGTTGCCGCCTCGATCTATCTCGAGGAGTTTGCGCCGAAGAATAAGCTGACGGATCTGATCGAGGTCAACATCAACAACCTCGCCGCCGTCCCTTCGATCGTCTACGGCCTGCTCGGTCTGTCCGTCTTCATCAACTTCATCGGCCTGCCGCGCTCGGCCTCGCTGGTCGGCGGCCTGGTGCTGACGCTGATGACCCTGCCGACGATCATCATCGCGACGCGCGCAGCACTTCGCGCCGTGCCGCCGTCGATCCGCGCCGCAGCCCTTGGCCTCGGCGCCTCGAAGATGCAGATGGTGTTCCATCATGTTCTGCCGCTCGCCATGCCCGGCATCCTCACCGGCACGATCATCGGCCTGGCGCACGCGCTCGGCGAAACCGCGCCGCTGCTTTTGATCGGCATGGTCGCCTTCGTCGCCAACGCGCCGACCACACCGCTCGATCCCTCGACGGCCCTGCCCGTGCAGGTCTATATGTGGGCCAACGAGGCCGAACGTGCCTTCGTCGAGCGGACTTCGGGTGCCATCATCGTCCTGCTCCTGTTCCTGATCGTCATGAACATGGGCGCCATCCTCTTGCGTCGTCGCTTCGAGCGCCGCTGGTAAACGGAGTTAAACATCATGAACATGTTGACGGAAGCTGCAGTTGAAAAGGCGCTGGATCACAAGATGAGCAACGTCCCGTATAAGATGATCGGAAAGGATGTTTCGGTTTACTACGGCGAGAAGCGCGCGCTTTTCGACGTGAACCTGAACATCCGCGAAAACACCGTAACCGCGCTGATCGGCCCTTCGGGCTGCGGCAAGTCGACCTTCCTGCGCAGCCTCAACCGCATGAACGACACGATCGACGGCTGCCGCGTCACCGGCAAGATCACGCTTGATACCGACGATATCTATGATCCCGATATCGACGTCGTCGAACTTCGCGCCCGCGTTGGCATGGTCTTCCAGAAGCCGAATCCGTTCCCGAAGACGATCTATGAAAACGTCTCTTACGGCCCGCGCATCCATGGCCTCGCCAAGTCGAAGGCCGATCTCGACCAGATCGTCGAGACCAGCCTGCAGCGCGCCGGTCTCTGGAACGAAGTCAAGGACCGCGTGCATGAATCCGGCACGGGTCTTTCGGGCGGCCAGCAGCAGCGCCTCTGCATTGCACGCGCCGTCGCCGTCAGCCCTGAAGTCATCTTGATGGACGAGCCCTGCTCGGCGCTCGACCCGATCGCCACCGCCAAGGTCGAGGAGCTGATCCACGAACTGCGCGAGAACTACACGATCGTCATCGTCACCCACTCCATGCAGCAGGCCGCGCGCGTCTCGCAGCGCACCGCCATGTTCCACCTCGGCAATCTCGTCGAGGAGAACGACACCGACAAGATGTTCACCAATCCCGACGATCCGCGCACCCAGGACTACATCATGGGTCGCTTCGGCTGATTTTGGCGTTACCAAGCCTTTCCGTTATTCGAGGATAAAGCCCCATGGCATCGACACATATTTATTCTGCCTATGATGATGATCTGAAGTTCCTTTCCAGGCGGATTTCCGAAATGGGTGGCCTGGCCGAACAGATGGTCGCCGAATCCGTACGGGCGCTGGTCAACGGCGATACCGCGCTGGCGCAGAAGGTCATCTCCGACGATGTGATCCTCGATCACGCCGAACGCGAAATCGGCGACAAGGCGATCGTCACCATCGCCCGCCGCCAGCCGATGGCCGCGGACCTGCGTGAGATCATGGGTTCGATCCGCATCGCCGCCGATCTCGAACGCGTCGGCGACCTCGGCAAGAACACCGCCAAGCGCGTCATCGCCGTCCAAAGCACCGGCGTTCCCCGCAAGCTCGCCCGCGGCCTCGAGCATCTGTCCGAGCTGGCGCTCGTCCAGCTCAAGGAAGTGCTCGACGTCTACACGACGCGCGCCGCCGACAAGGCGAATGCGATCCGCGAGCGCGACAACGAGATCGACGCGATGTACACCTCGCTGTTCCGCGAGCTCCTGACCTACATGATGGAAGACCCGCGCAACATCACCAGCTGCACGCATCTTCTCTTCTGCGCCAAGAACATCGAGCGCATCGGCGACCACGCCACCAACATCGCCGAGACGATCTATTACATGGCGACCGGCGCGCAGCCGGAAGGCGATCGTCCGAAGGACGACAGCGCCAACACCGTCGGCGCGGTTACGGAATAATCGCCCGGACAGCCCGGGCCAGTCGCCCGGACAGCCCGGGCCAGTCGCCCGGACCAGTCAATTGCATGCGCGCCCGTGCGGGCGCGCAAAGAGGTCGCAGCCAGTTTGTGAATTTGCGCAGGATGCATTGCTTAAATCACCCCCGGTTTAAGGATCATGCGCGAGGAGACCGAGACGCATGATCCCGAGAGTTGCAGTTGTTGAAGACGAAGAAGCCCTGAGCGTGCTTCTTCGCTACAATCTCGAAGCGGAAGGCTTCGAGGTCGATACCATCCTTCGTGGCGACGAAGCCGAAATGCGGCTTCAGGAGCGCACGCCCGATCTTCTGATCCTCGATTGGATGCTGCCCGGCGTCTCCGGCATCGAGCTCTGCCGGCGCCTGCGCATGCGGCCGGAAACCGAGCGCCTGCCGATCATCATGCTGACGGCGCGCGGCGAAGAGAGCGAGCGCGTCCGCGGACTTTCGACGGGGGCCGACGATTATGTCGTCAAGCCCTTCTCGACCCCTGAGCTGGTTGCCCGCGTCAAGGCGATGCTGCGCCGCGCCCGTCCCGAGGTGCTGTCGACGGTGCTGAAGTGCGGCGATATCGAGCTCGACCGCGAAACCCACCGCGTCCATCGCAAGAGCCGCGAAGTCCGCCTCGGCCCCACCGAATTCCGCCTGCTGGAATTCCTGATGTCGTCGCCGGGCCGGGTCTTCTCCCGCTCGCAGCTTCTCGACGGCGTCTGGGGCCACGACATCTATGTCGACGAACGCACCGTCGACGTCCATGTCGGCCGGCTGCGCAAGGCGCTGAATTTCTCCAACATGCAGGACGTCATCCGCACCGTCCGCGGCGCCGGGTATTCGATGGAAGCCTGAGGGCTGCGTCACTACAGCTCGGCCGACGGCTCTTTCGTGATGCTCGGGCTTGTCCCGCTGCTGTCCGGTTCGCGGCGATGGACTGCCCCTCATCCGGCTGCCGCCACCTTCTCCCCGCTCGCGGGGCGAAGGGACCCCGCCGCGACGTCTCCGTTCCCCTTCCTACACCTCTCGTGTGGCACGTCCCCTCGCCCCGTTTACGGGGAGAGGGTTAGGGTGAGGGGCAGCCATAGCCGCAATGAGCGCTTCCATCCACGCATAAAAAAACGGGCCACGCGGCCCGTTTTCTGCATTCTAACGATGCTGTTCTTCTCAGCCAGCCCGCGCTGCCGCCCGGCGGCGTTCGTTGACCGGCTGGTAGGCGAGCTTCTGGTGATAGCTGCAATAGGGCGAATTGTCGGGGGATTCGCAGCCGCAGAAGTGGAAGTCGTCCTTCAGCGGATCGCCGACCGGCCACTTGCAGGTGCGTTCGGTCAGTTCCGTCAGGCCGAGGCGGCGCGAAATCGGCACGACCACGTTGCCCCTCGGCACATATTCCATTTCCTCGATCGTTTCGATCTCGATCTCTTCCTTCAGCATCGTTGCGCCCTGCTGGCGGGTAACGGTGCGGGTGGTGACGCGAGAGGCGTAGTTCGGCGCGCGCGGTGCCGCTGTATTGCGCTTCGGCGTTCGCGCCGCGGTGCTGGTGCCGCCGGCCTTGGCACGGCCCGGAAGGCTCAGTCGGTGAACCTTGCCGATAACAGCGTTTCTGCTGACACCGCCAAGTTGCGCCGCGATCTGGCTGGCGCTCAGTCCTTCGGCCCAAAGCTTCTTGAGTTTCTCGACCCGCTCGTCTGTCCAGTTCATGCCCTGTCTCCACCTTTTGCGTTGGTGATGGCAGAATCCCTCACCGTTGTCCCGGGAGCTCCGAAACAAGAAACGCTTGATCAATTTTGGTGACTAGTTCCGCCGCATGCAGTCTAGTAATTGAACTTTAACCTAGTGTGAGGCTGACTCCGTGACAAGAGTCGCATGAATCCGGATGAATCGAATTCGTAGTTTTCCCCAACTTGCTGCCCCTGCGTGGCATTTCTGCAATAATGCCTGTTGAAGACTGAAAATGCCGCTGCACACCCTTGCTGCATGCGCTAAGGGCGCAGTTTTGTTGACATTGCAGCGCGAAAAGGAAATAGTGCCAGTCGCCGCCGCAAGGCGGCATTTTTGATTTTTCGGGCCTGGTTTTCTTAGCCGGAGTCAGTCGCCCCATAACTTTAGATCGGGAGATCGCGCCATGGCTGAAGCCGCGCCGCTTTATGACACCTATTCTCGTGCCCCGCTGCGGTTCGAGCGAGGCGAGGGCGTGTGGCTGATCACCGAAAGCGGCGAGCGATATCTCGATTTCGGCGCCGGCGTCGCCGTCACCTCGGTCGGCCACAGCAATCCGCATGTGGTGGGCGCCCTGAAGGAGCAGGCCGACAAGGTCTGGCACCTCTCCAACATCTATGAGATCCCCGGCCAGGAGCGCCTGGCCAAACGGCTGACGGACGCCACCTTCGCCGACAAGGTGTTCTTCACCAATTCGGGCGCCGAGGCGCTCGAATGCGCGATCAAGACGGCGCGCCGCTATCAGTATTCCAAGGGCCATCCCGAGCGCTTCCATATCATCACCTTCGAAGGCGCCTTCCACGGGCGGACGCTGGCGACGATCGCCGCCGGCGGCCAGGAGAAATATCTCGAAGGCTTCGGCCCCAAGGCGCCGGGTTTTGATCAGGTGGCTTTCGGCGATATCGAAGCGGTGCGCGCCGCGATCACCGATGCCACGGCCGCAGTCCTGATCGAGCCGGTGCAGGGCGAGGGCGGCGTGCGTCCCGCCACCCCCGAATTCATGAAGGCGCTTCGCCAGATCTGCGACGAACACGGCCTGCTGCTGATCCTCGACGAGGTCCAGACCGGCGTCGGCCGTACCGGCAAGCTCTTCGCCCATGAATGGTCGGGCGTCACCCCCGACATCATGGCGGTCGCCAAGGGCATCGGCGGCGGGTTCCCGCTCGGTGCCTGCCTTGCCACATCAGAGGCTGCCTCCGGCATGAAGGCCGGCACGCATGGCTCGACCTATGGCGGCAATCCGCTTGCCATGGCCGTCGGCAGCGCCGTGCTCGACATCATTCTCGCCGATGGCTTCCTCCAGCAGGTGCGCGACGTAGCACTGGTTTTCCGCCAGGGCCTCGCCTCGCTGAAGGATCGCTATCCCGATGTGATTGAGGATATCAGAGGCGAGGGGCTGTTGCTCGGCGTCAAGGCCGCCATTCCCTCGGCCGAACTGCTGCAGGCGATCCGCGCCGCCCATCTGCTCGGCGTGCCCGCCGGCGACAACGTCATCCGCCTTCTTCCGCCCCTCGTCGTCACCGCCGAGGAAGCCCGCGAGGGTCTTGCCCGCATCGAGCGCGCCGCCGAGAGCATTCGCGCCTCCAAGGTCAAGAAGACGGCTTGAAGAGATTGCCGCCCTCGGGCGCAGACAGGTAAGAAGACCATGGCTCCTAAACATTTCCTCGATCTTTCGGCGGTCACCTCTGCCGATCTCAGAACCATCATGAACGATGCGCTCGCCCGCAAGCAGGCCTTCAAGGCCGGCACCGGCGACAAGCCGCTCGCCGGCAAGATGCTGGCGATGATCTTCGAAAAGCCGTCGACGCGCACCCGCGTCTCCTTCGATGTCGGCATGCGCCAGCTCGGCGGCGAAACGCTGTTCCTGTCCGGCACCGAAATGCAGCTCGGCCGCGCCGAAACGATCGGCGACACCGCCAAGGTGCTGTCGCGCTACGTCGATGCGATCATGATCCGCACCACCGAGCATTCCAGGCTGCTGGAACTCGCCGAGCATGCGACCGTGCCGGTCATCAATGCGCTGACGGATGACACCCATCCCTGCCAGATCATGGCCGATATCATGACCTTCGAAGAGCATCGCGGCCCGATCAAGGGCAAGACCATCGCCTGGACCGGCGACGGCAACAATGTGCTGCATTCGCTGGTCGAAGGGGCTGCGCGCTTCGGCTATCGCATGAACATGGCCGTGCCTCTTGGTTCGGAGCCCAAGGATCACTATCTGAACTGGGCCCGCAATGAGGGCGCCGAAATCATGCTCTGCCATGATGCCGACCGTGCGGTCGAAGGCGTCGATTGCGTGGTGACCGATACCTGGGTCTCCATGAATCAGGAACATCGGGCCCGGGGTCACAATGTCTTCCAGCCTTACCAGGTCAATGCGGCCTTGATGGCGAAGGCCGGCAATGATGCATTGTTCATGCATTGCCTGCCGGCTCATCGTGGTGAGGAAGTGACGGACGAGGTGATCGACGGTCCGCAATCCGTGGTCTTCGATGAGGCGGAAAACCGTCTTCATGCGCAGAAGTCGATTCTTGCTTGGTGCCTGGGCGCGATCTGAACCATAATCGGATGCCGCGAGTCATAGACCTGCGGCCGCGCGAGCGAAGGGCACGCTGACCCATCGCTCCGAAACTAGGAGTAAAGCCATGGCAGAAGCTGCAGCCGCCCTCGGCCAGTTTGATTTCGCCGGCGATGACCATGTCGTCCCCTTCCAGGTGGAGGGTCTGGACGTGCGCGGCCGCGCCGTCCAGCTCGGCCCGATGCTCGATGCGATCCTCGAGCGCCATCATTACCCCGCACCCGTCGCCCGCCTGCTTGCCGAAGTCGTCGTCTTGACGGTGCTGCTCGGCACCTCGCTGAAATTCGACGGCAAGTTCACGGTGCAGACCAAGGGCGATGGCCCGGTCGATCTTCTCGTCGCCGATTTCGCGACGCCGGAAAATGTCCGCGCCTATGCCCGCTTCGATCAGGCGCTGCTCAACAAAGCGATCGCAGCAGGCGAAACCGAGCCGGAGCAATTGCTCGGCCGGGGCGTGCTCGCCTTCACCATCGACCAGGGCAAGTTCGGCCAGCCCTACCAGGGCATCGTCGAACTCGACGGCACCTCGCTCGAGGAGATTGCCGGCGTCTATTTCCGTCAGTCGGAGCAGATCCCGACACGGGTGCGCCTGGCCGCAGCCGAACTCTTCGATCGCGACGATGCCGGCAAGCCGCGCCATCGCTGGCGGGCAGGCGGCCTTGTCGCCCAGTTCCTGCCGGAAGCACCCGAGCGCATGCGCCGGCCGGATCTCCACGGCGGCGACGGCGACACCGGCAGCCGCCCGCATGGTGAGGACGATGCCTGGCTCGAAGCCCGTTCGCTGGTCGAGACCATCGACGCCGATGAACTGACCGATCCGCTGGTTGGTACCGAACGGCTGCTGTTCCGCCTGTTCCACGAGCGCGGTGTCCGCGTCTACGAACCGCGCGCCGTCTTCGACCGCTGCAGCTGCTCGCGCGACAAGATCAAGGGCGTGCTGAAGGGCTTCACCGCCGAGGAGATCGAGGCCAGCCAGGAAAACGGCGAAATCGCCGTCACCTGCGAATTCTGCTCGACCACCTACCGCTTCGAGCCGGCCGAGCTTCAGCCGGCCGAAGGTTGAGGACACGCACAGCGAGCAATAAAAGATTAGCGATGATGCAGCACGGTGACTCGACTTTGCGTAGTCACTGTGCACCTATTCTGTTTCTTGGTTCTGGCCTAAGAAAGCGGGATGGGGCGTTGATGCGACTTTTGTTTTTTGTACTCGCACTCATAGCTGCGGTGCCACGAATGAGCTTGGCTGATGACGAGACAGTCCAATGGAAAGAAGTCGGCGGCTGGAAGGTGGCTGTCGACAAGACCCTAGGCAACGGCTGCTTTGTTCTGACTTCCTTCGAAGACGGCACGGTTTTTCGTCTTGGCCTCAATTATGTCAAAAAGGAAAGTCCTTTTTACATTCTGATTGGAAATGTAAATTGGAAATCCTTGGAAGACGGGAAGCAGTATCCCCTTGAATTTTATTTAGATCGCTCAAAATGGACAGTTGATGCGAGCGCCGTGGACCTTGATGGCTTTAAGGCATTATGGATCGATTTTAAGGATTCGAGCTTGGTTGCCGAGTTCGCTCGTAAATTGAGCTTTCGCGCGACCTTTAACGGAAAACAGATTGTTGCCCTGAGTTTAAAAAATTCCGTCAAGGCAACCGACGAGATGCTCGCCTGCCAAAAAGCGGTAAATGCTGCCGTTGCCCAACAGCCGGCGCCGCCACAATCAAAAGATCCGTTTGAAGCAAAGCCAGGTACTCAGGCCTCGGATCCTTTTGACCTTTAAAGCATGTCGCGCGTGCAGCAGTTTTAGCAAAGACATACGAAAAACAAAGACCTAAAGCGCGGCACGCGAACCTGAAAGATCGCGACGCGCCTTAGCAGATGATTGACGGAAGATGACGTCTGGATGCCCTGCGCTCATAGGACGCGCTGGGCCCCTCTGCCGCTTTCAATCTGCGCTCGATTTCGGGATCATACGTCAGTTAAGCACCCGCAGCAGCCCCGGTGAATCCAGCGAGAAGGCGGGGATGTCGACATCGAATATCTCGCCTTCGTCCGTTTCCATCTGGTAATGGCCGAACATCAGTCCGGAGGGGGTGTCGAGCGGGCAGCCGGAGGAATATTCGTAGGTGTCGCCGGGGCTGAGCCGCGGCTGTTCGCCGACGACGCCGGGGCCTGTCACTTCGTCCACCTGTCCGTTCTGGTCGGTGATGTTCCAGTAACGGTTGACCAGGCGAACGGCTATGCCGGAATTGTTGCTGATGACAATCCGGTAACCCCAGACATAGCGATCGTCTTCCGGATCGGATTGCTCCTCCAGATAGAACGGTTCGACGACGACTTCGATATCCTTTGTGAGGGCGCGATACATGCCTTGCACCTTAGTCAAGATATGTTACCCGTATCTTATAAAGAGGCCATGTCCGTCAAGGAACGGAACGTTGATCAGTGATGAAACCGTCATGATCGAAGGGTTTTCGATCGTTAAGCCTAATCGTCAGTGTTAATTTTACCTCCGAACGCCGGCGCGGGCGAACTTGTTCCCCCCGACCTCACGGAGCGAGGTCCGGCAGCGGCCGAACCGCGAATGGGTCCGGCCGCTATTCCAGTCGGTCAGGCCGAGACCTTGGCAAGCGCCTTGGCGAAATCCTCGATCAGGTCGTCGGTATCCTCGATGCCGGCCGAAAGGCGCACCGTGCCGGGAGAGATGCCGAGTTCGGCACGCGCCTCCTCCGTCAAGTTCTTGTGCGTCGTCGTGGCCGGATGGGTGATCAGGCTTTTGCTGTCGCCGAGATTGTTGGAGATCTTGACGATATCGAGTGCGTTCTGCAGCGCGAAGGCCGCTTCCTTGCCGCCCTTCAGCTCGAAGGCGACGAGGGTCGAGCCGCCGGTCATCTGCTTGGCGATGATATCGGCCTGCGGATGGTCCTTGCGGCCGGGATAGATCACCTTGGCGACCTTGCCCTGCTCGGCCAGAAAGTCGGCGATCTTCGCCGCATTCTGCGTCTGCTGGCGCACCCGTAGCGGCAGCGTCTCGATGCCTTTCAACAGCGTCCAGGCGTTGAACGGCGACATGGCCGGGCCGGTATGGCGGAAGTAATCGTGCAGGTTCTCGTCGATCCATTCCTTGTCCGCAAGCACCACGCCGCCGAGGCAGCGGCCCTGGCCGTCAATATGCTTGGTGGCGGAATAGACGACGATGTGGGCGCCGAGCTCCAAGGGCTTCTGGAACAGCGGCGTGGCGAAGACGTTGTCGACCACGACCTTGGCGCCGACCTGGTTGGCGAGCTTGGCGACCCCTGCGATATCGACCACCTCGAGCGTCGGGTTGGTCGGGCTTTCCAGGAAGAACACCTTGGTGTTCGGCCGGATCGCCTCTTCCCAATTCTTGAGATCGCGGCCGTCGACCAGCGTGCATTCGATACCGTATTTCGGCGCCAATGTTTCCACAACCCAGCGGCAGGAGCCGAACAGGGCGCGGGCCGCGACGATATGGTCGCCGGCCTTGACCTGGCAGAGGACTGCGGCGGCGACGGCCGCCATGCCGGAGGCGGTAGCGCGGGCGTCTTCGGCGCCTTCGAGCATGCACATGCGCTTTTCGAACATGTCGTTGGTGGGGCTGCCGTAGCGGGCATAGATGAAGCCGTCGGTCTCGCCCTTGAAGCGGGCTTCGGCCGCTTCCGAGGTGTCATAGACGAAACCTTGCGTGAGATAGATTGCCTCGGAGGTCTCGCCATATTGCGAACGCAGCGTTCCGCCGTGGACGAGTTGGGTTGCCGGGCGCCAGGTCTTGCTCATGCCATCACCTTCACATAACAAAAAAACCGGTCGCAAAAGCAGACCGGTTTCAACCCGGTCTTTTTAGCCACTTGTTTAACGTGGCTGCAAGCCGACCGGCCAAATCACCACGGGATAATTCTGCAATACTGCTGTTAGCTGCTTGCGTCAATTCCCCGAGTTTGGTTTTGTCGGCGGCAAATGATGGATGAGGCATGATGGCTCGTGAAACGGGAATTCTGGCGGATCGCGCGATCTCCGCGCTGTTCGAAGCGGAGCGTCTGATCTCCGAACGGGAGCTGGACCGCGACCAGATCCAGCCGGCAAGTCTCGACCTGCGCTTGGGCGCCAAGGCCTTTCGCGTGCGCGCCAGCTTCATGCCCGGGCCCTCGCACCTGGTGTCCGACAAGCTCGACCGGCTGAGCCTGCATGTCATCGACCTCACCGAAGGCGCGGTGCTCGAAACCGGCTGCGTCTACATCGTGCCGCTGATGGAGAGCCTGGCGCTGCCG
This sequence comes from Rhizobium sp. BT04, assembly GCF_030053135.1. NCBI lineage: Bacteria > Pseudomonadati > Pseudomonadota > Alphaproteobacteria > Hyphomicrobiales > Rhizobiaceae > Rhizobium > Rhizobium sp. BT04. The sequence goes on from NZ_CP125652.1 coordinate 3,596,889, forward strand.
GCCGACATGTCGGCCTCGGCCAATCCGAAGAGCTCGACCGGCCGCCTCGATATCTTTACCCGCGTCATTACCGACTACGCCCAGGAATTCGACAAGATCCCGGCGGGTTATTCCGGCCCGCTCTATCTCGAAATCAGCCCGCGCACCTTCCCGATCGTCGTGCGCCGCGGCTCGCGCCTGTCGCAGATCCGCTTCCGCGTCGGCCATTCCCTGCTCGGCGAGCCGGAATTGTTGAAGCTGCATGAAAGCGAGACCCTGGTCGCCAGCAAGCAGCCGAACGTATCGGGCGGCGGTATCGCGCTGTCGATCGACCTTGCCGGCGACAAGGACGGCCTGATCGGTTATCGCGGCAAACATCACACCGCCGTCGTCGATGTCGACAAGAAAGATCAGCACGACATCTATGATTTCTGGGAGCCGCTCTATAGCCGCGGTCGCAACGAGCTGATCCTCGATCCCGACGAGTTCTATATCCTCGTCTCGCGCGAGGCGGTGCACGTGCCGCCGGATTATGCCGCCGAGATGACGCCCTTCGATCCGCTGGTCGGCGAATTCCGCGTCCATTATGCCGGCTTCTTCGATCCGGGCTTTGGCCATGCCCCGGCCGGCGGCCGCGGCAGCCGCGCCGTGCTCGAAGTCCGCAGCCACGAAGTGCCCTTCATCCTCGAAGACGGCCAGATCGTCGGCCGCCTGGTCTACGAACACATGCAGGAAAAGCCCGCCAGCCTCTACGGCTCCGGCCTCGGCTCCAACTACCAGGCCCAGGGCCTCAAGCTCTCGAAGCACTTCCGCATCTGAGGCTTCCCGGCGGCCGCGACTTGACAGCGGCCCCCATCTGTTGGAAATCTCAGCGCATCGCGGGTGTAGCTCAATGGTAGAGCAGCAGCTTCCCAAGCTGAATACGAGGGTTCGATTCCCTTCACCCGCTCCAGCTGCCCCTCAGGCTAGTTGTCTACTAACGTCCACAGACGTCCAATAAATCCATGTAAATCAGTGGCATAAAGAGGCCCCGGGCGTCCGTTCGCCGCCTTTTGAAGGCGCTTCGCGATCTTTTATGAAAAGGGTTGCGCGCAGGCATCGGCTCCTACAAGGAAACAGATGGCGCCTCGGCCGCGCGCAACCCCTAGCTTCGCCTTTATTTGGTCCTACTGACGCTCGTCTCAATCCTCCCCAATTGAGAACTTACGTAGTCGCCGTGGCGAAGCTTTGCGAATTCGTCGGTGGCTTGTGCCAGTGCGCTCTTGAAAACGTACCATTCACCGTCCGGTTCGCGTTTCTGATAGATCAGGCCGCCCTTCTTGCGGTGGCTGAAGCAGGTGATTGCCGTCGCCGTTCCGGTCTTGGCGTGCCAGTCGGCGTTGAAGCAGAGTTTCCCCGACTCCGTGATGAACCAGCGGCCCATGCCGAAGGATGGCGAGCCATTTTCCCGCGACCAGGCGGTAAAGCGACGCGCCTTTGTGGAGAAGTAGCCGGCGCCGGCTTTCCACATCCAGGAATTCTGGTTGTAGAGCCGATAGATTTCCGCGCTGCTCATCGGCTTTGCGGTCTCGATCCCCGCAGGCTCATTGGTTCCGGCAGCGGACGCGGCCGTGGCGATACCGCTGGTCAGGGCCACGGCCAGGAGCATTTTTTGAAGCATGGACATGTTCAGGTTCCTTCTTGTTCAATTGATGCTTTCGCGGACGACCCGCCAGTCGGGGCGGCCATAGCCGTCCGGCCACGGATAGACTTCACGGTCGTTGAAGTAGATGACGGCGCTGAGCGCCGGGAACTGGGGATAGCGTTTCGTTACGCTCTCAGCCCAGTTTCGCACGAAGGAATCGTCGCCTTCGTAGCCGAGTTCGGCAACCATGATGGGCTTGCCGTAACCAGCGACACGGGCGTAGCCGGGCGCAAGGTGCTCGGCAAACGTCTGGTCACGGCCAGTCTTGTCCCTGTCGTATTGCTCCAGGCCAAAGACCGAGAGCCCGATGAGATCGACGACATCGTTGCCGGGATAAAAGGCTTGAAGCCCCTCATTGCCCTTCGGTGACCACATGTATTTGGCCGTCTTCAGGTGGACCTTGCAGACCTCCACCATCCGGCGATAGGCCTTGGCATAATCGGCGCCCTGCCAATGCGACCAGGAGAACTGGCTGTCGGTTTCGTCCATTTCCTGTCCCCAGCGAATGATGACCGGACTTTTCAGCTTGGCAGCAGTCGAGCAGATGGCGGCCATGTTCGCATCGCGCGAACCGTCCAGGATGCTGTGCAGCAGTTCCTGCGAGGTTTGGCGCCAATCGGCTGACCAGGTCCACGGCTCGACCGAGATCAGCAGGGTGCGGCCACGCGCTTGCGCATAATTGTCGGCGAGGGTGAGCGTGCCCAGATCGACATCTTCCCAGGGCAGGAAGAGGTGTTCGATCTTCGAATCGGGCGAGGCGCCTAAATCTCCGTGCGGATCATAGGCGCCGAACGTGATCGACTCCTTCGTGACGACCGGCATTTTGGTCGGCGGCGCAATGGACGATGTCGTCATTGCAAGCGGCTGCCCTTCGGCAAAGCTGCCCAGAGCGGTCGGCAGGACCGCGACTCCCGACAGCAACAGGCCGGTTAACGACAACAGGGCTATTTTGGATGGGCTATGCATTGTGTACTTCCTCTACGCTCGGCCGCACATCCGGGTGAGCGGCATCCGTTCTCAGTTGGATCTCCTCCGGAGCGGAAATCCATCGTGGTTTGAAGAAGATTGTGCGCAGGGCAGTCCCGCCCCGGCCTGCACCGGAGACGGCATAGCGCTCTTCGAACAGCTGAAGGCGGCCGCTGCCCCAGGCGAGTGCCTCGGTCGCATCCTGTCCGCGCATGACGGTTGCAACCCCCGGCAGCGCGACGAGCGCAAGAAGCACGGTCGCCATCGCCGGACGGTAGAAACGCGGCGCCGCCGCAATCATATTTTCCTTCGAATGGCGCCCGACGATGACCAACAGCAGCGCGCAGTAGATTGCCGCGTTCAGGATTGTAAAGAAGTAACCCCCCTTGGAGGCGCCGGCATCGCCGATTGCCAGGGCGGGCAATACCGCCATGAGCGCCAGCAAAGCGTAGGGCGCCAGGACACGCACCGGCAGCAGATCGACTTCGGACCGCCCTTTCGGCGTGACGCGGAAATCGACGAAGGAGCCTGTCGCAAAATCGTGCACCGCAGCCAGCGTGCCGGCGAGCGCCCAGGGCCAGCGCGCGAAGAGAAAGAGCATGCATTCCCAGCTCAGGATCTTGGCGTCGTAGGGGCGGAACGAGCTGCTGGCGCGCCAGCGATAAGCCATCACCACGAGAGCGATAGAAAGCGGTGCGAAATGCGCCAGGAAATCTGGATAGGTCACCGTCACGAAGTTCTGGCCGCGCATGAGCGCGATGATCGGCAACGCAAACATGAGCAACATAAAGAACGCAAAAAGCGGATACCAGAGTTGCGAAAACAGGAACTGGAACTTGAGCCGGGGCGGCAGCCGGCCGACGAGGCTCGGCGAGTACCGCAACAGCACCATGACCAGGCTGCGCGACCACTGGAATTCCTGCGTCACGAGATCGCTGAAGGTTCTAGGGCCGTCACCATGGGCGATGGCATCCAGCGCATGCACACCCCGCCAGCCGTCGGCATTCATCATCAATGTCGTCGAATGGTCTTCAGCCAACTCCGGGCCGAGGCCGCCGATCTGTTTGAGGGCGACGGTGCGTACCGCGTAATGCGACCCTATGCACAGCGGCGCCAGGCCGCCATTGTAACCGGCTTGGAGCGAGCCATGCATGCTGGCCTCGACATAGAGCCTTCCACGTGCCGACCAGCTTTCGGAAGCGTTCTTGTCGCAAATGCTGGGGGCCGAGACATAGCCGACCTTTGGATCGGCGAACGGACGCAGCATGTGGAAGAGATAGTCGGGCGCGGGAACATGATCCGCATCGAGTTGCGCCACGAAATCGTAGCTGTTGTAGCCGTGGTGGTCGTAGAAGAAGGCGAGGTTGCCTTCCTTGCACCGCGTGCGTCGGGGCCACGACGTCCGATGATAATCGGATCGCCCCTTGCGGGTCGAGACGAGGACCCCGTGCCCGGAGCACCAGTCGAGAGTCTCGGGGGAAGGATCTTCGTCGGCAAGCCAGGTGTCGTGTTCCACCTCCTGGGCAAGCATCGCCAGCAGGGTTTCACTGACGACCGAGAAGGGTTCGGCCGGCGCCTTGGTCACGACCATGGCCACTCGACTGCCCGCCGGCAGGCGCAAGGGACCGTTCGGTCTTGCCGCCCGATAGAAGACGACGATGAAATAGGCCGGCAGAGCGGTAACCCAGGAAAGAACGAGGCTCACCGTAATTGTGCCGAAAGCATCGACGTGATGGCGCGGCTCCAGCCACCAGATCCAGAAATAGGCGAGGGCGCAGGCCCATACGGCCGCCGAGACCAGATATTCGGTCCGCCGATGTCCGGTCAGAACCGGGACAAGAAGCGGCTCGTGGGAGAGTTCCGGAGCATGCGTCGCTTGGGTAATCGCAAGTTCGGTCACGCGCGCGCCTCCAGTCCGAAGAACGGAGCCGCCGTCCGCACGATGGTTTCGAGGTCGGAATATCGAGGCTGGAAGCAGAGCGTCTGGCGGGCCAGGCTGGCGTCGGCGTAGAGGCTGGGCGGATCGCCCGGCCGGCGTGGATGGATGACGACCGGGACTTCGCACCCGGTCGTTTCCTGGATCACGCGCAGGATTTCCCTGATGGAAAAACCCCGCCCGGTGCCGAGGTTGACAGCGAGGTTTGCTCCGCCTTTGGCGAGATGGGTGAAGGCCTGAACATGGGCGCGCGCGAGATCTGCGACGTGAATATAGTCCCTTATGCAGGTCCCGTCAGGGGTATCGTAATCATCGCCGAATATCTCCAGGTGCGGAATCCGGCCGGCCGCGGCCAGCAGCGCCCGCGGAATGAGATGGGTTTCCGGAACGTGCCATTCGCCAAGCTCGCCGTCCGGATCGGCTCCACACGCATTGAAGTAACGCAGGGCAACATACCGCAGGCCGTAGGCCGCCGCATAATCGGCGAGCATATCCTCGCCGATCTGCTTGGTCTTGCCGTAGGGATTGATCGGAGCCTTCGGCAACGTCTCATCGATCGCCAGCACGGAGGGGACGCCGTAGACGGCACAACTCGATGAGAAGATGACGTTCTGAAGCCCCGTCTGCCGGCAGGCATCGATAAGCGACAATGCACCGCAGACATTATTGTTGTAATATTTCGCTGGGTTTTGCACGGACTCGCCCACGTAGGCCGAGGCGGCGAAGTGGATGACGGCATCGGGAGCATATTTCTCGATGACCTCGATCAGGCATGGCGAGTCGAGGACGTCACCTTCGACGAAAGGGCCCCAGCGCACGGACGAACGGTTTCCGGTCGTGAGATTGTCGTAGACGACAGGCTCAATTCCCTCCGAGCGGAGGAGCTTGGCGGTGTGGCTGCCGATATAGCCGGCACCGCCCGTGACAAGGACCCGGGGCGCATCCATCAGACCGCCTCCAGTTCGCGTGCCGGACGGGTGAGAAGGCCATCGAAATAGTCGATCGTGTGACGCAGGCCGCTCGACAAGTCGATCTTCGGCCGCCAGTCGAGTTCCTGCATGGCAAGCGAAATATCGGGGCAACGCTGCCGGGGATCGTCAACCGGCAGAGCGCGATGGATGATTTGCGACCGGGAGCTGGTCAATCCGATTACCTGCTCGGCCAGCTCCCGGATCGTGAATTCGCCCGGATTGCCGAGATTTACAGGCCCCGTCAGCGATGGCGGTGAGGCCATCATGCGGACCATGCCGCCGATGAGATCATCGACGAAACAGAACGAGCGGGTCTGCGAACCGTCGCCATATATCGTGATGTCTTGCCCCGTCAGGGCCTGTACGATGAAATTCGAGACGACGCGGCCGTCGTCCGGACGCATCCGCGGGCCGTAGGTGTTGAAGATGCGGATGATCTTGATCTCGACGCCGTGCGTGTTGTGGAAGTCGAAGAACAGCGTCTCGGCGCACCGCTTGCCCTCGTCATAGCAGGAGCGCGGCCCGAACGAATTGACGTTGCCCCAGTAGCTTTCGACTTGCGGGTGGACGTTCGGGTCGCCGTAGACTTCGGAGGTGGATGCCTGAAGGATGCGTGCGCCGGTGCGCGCGGCCAGCTCCAGAAGGTTGAGGGAGCCCAGCACGCAGGTCTTTGTCGTATGGACCGGATCGGCCTGATAATGCGGGGGCGATGCCGGGCAGGCGAGGTTATAGATCTCGTCGACGTCCAGATCGAGCGGGTGGACGATATCGTGGGCGACGACATTGAAGCGATCGACTCGCTTCAGATGGGCGATATTGGGCCGCATGCCGGTGGAAAAGTTGTCGAGGCAGATCACCTGGTGTCCGGCGGCCAAAAGCGTCTCGCACAGATGTGATCCGAGGAAACCTGCACCGCCGGCGACAAGAACTCTCTTGGGAGGACGGGATATTCCGGATGGATCATTTGCATCACGAGCCGAAGTTTGCGCAGAGCGAGCATGAATCTTACCAAGATAGTTCACGACTACCTCCCGTGTTTTCAGATTTTGCTATGGGATCTTCGATAGTTACTTCGCTACACCGCGAAACTAAGTCGTTCGATCATGCGAATATTTTATTCGTCCGGTTTTTCTTTTGGAAAGCACCGATGTCTATTTAGATACAGCTAAGGGAGGCAATTGTCGTTATCCTCACGTCCTGGAAATTATCGCTCCGTACATTTCAGAGCGAAGGGGAATATGATAAACAACTTATGGAGGTGACTGTTCGAGCACCTCCGCTTTTGCAGACGGAGTTCTGCGGAGATTTCAGCCGCAAAAACAATTGCTTTTCTCAATTTCCATGGCTCGGGTCGGGTTATGCGCTGGAGGAATTGGATGGCTACAGGGTCTGAATCCGACGATGATCCTGCCGCGGAACAGGAACGGCCGGCGCATATGGAACGGCGGCGCTGGCCGCGTGAACCGGCCATGCGCAAGGAACGCCCACCCCATGGCTCCCCTGCACTCGTGCCGCTGCGATTCTCGACGCAGGACCTGCCACCGGCAGAACAATTCCAGGCCTGGGGGGCACATATGGCGCCGCTCGTGGATGTTCATCTGCCGGAGGGAAAATCACCGGAAGACGGGTTCCTCGCGGAGCAGATCGGCTGGCATCTCGGCGATATCCTCATCGTCCAGCAGCGCGCGCATGCCCACAGGTATATCCGTGATCAGGCCATGCTTGGATCGAGCCCCATCGACCATTGGAACGTCGGCCTGCAGCGCAGCGGCCAAGCCTGGACTGAGGTCAACCGTCGTGTCACCGAGACCAGTGCCGGCGAGATATTTTTCATGTCTCTCGGCAGCCCCTATCGCGGACGGATGACCGATGCCGAAGCTTTGCTCGTGTTCCTGCCCTATGAGCTGCTGGCTCGCGATGCGAGCCTTCTCCAGAACGCCGGCAGCACGGTTCTTTCGGGCAGCCACGCCGAGTTGCTCACGGGCTATCTCACGGGCCTCGAAACGAACCTCGGCAATCTGACGATAGAGGAAGTGCCCCGGATCATCCAAACCATCGGCGATATGGTCGTTGCGGGCGCCGCATCGTCCACAAGGACTGATACCGGTCAAAGCCAGACCAACATGGGACTGATGGAGCGGGCGCACCGCTACATTCACGTCAATCTCCATTCGGAAAACTTGACACCGGACATGATGTGCCGCGCGTTGGGGATTTCGCGTACGCGGCTTTACCAGCTGTTTGAAGCGAACGGAGGCGTGCTCAATTATATTCGCAAGCGGCGATTGCTGCAGGCCTATGCGGATCTCAGCAATTCGGCCGACCACAGGCCGATTTCAGAAATCGCAGAAGCCGCCGGTTTCGAGGTCGCCGCCAATTTTACGCGCGCCTTCATCCACGAATTCAGGCTGAGCCCGCGTGAAATCCGAAGGACGGTGGCAACCCAACAGCGGCCGGCTCCGGCCATCCGCTCCACGCGGCGTTACGGAAAAACGATCGGTGATTGGCTGGCCCTGACGGGTTGATCCAACAAGTTTCACGCCGACCAAGCCTAATCCCCGAAAAAGCGGATCGGCTTGTACCGCCGATGCGCGATGATCAGGCTCCGATCGGGCTGGATGATGTAGGTTTCCTCGACCTGCCGGCCGTATTGGTCGATGAAATCATGCGGGAAGGCGGAGCCTGGGGGTGATTTGGTGAGTTTGCTGCGCGGCTGGCCGCTATAGGTGATGCTGCCGGGGATGGGTTCGAGGCCAGGTCCGCTGTAGCTGACGGTGTTGCATCCCGCGAGAGCGAGCGTGCCGATCAGGCCGATGACTGCAGGTTTCATATTTACCCCCTCGCAATGCCATGAATAATATCACTCAGCGCCTTGCCGGATAGAGTTCACGACACGAACGCCCATGCCGCTCTCCAACCTTCGAGAAGCGTCGCCGGGGACACCGTGATCGCGCGGTCGGCAGCCACTTATAGATATTAGGCTGAAAATCCCGTTTCACCAGCCGCACCGTCATCCATTGCCGAAATCGATGCCGTCTGCTAGATCGGCAGCGTCGAAAAAGGCAGGATCGGTTGAGGTAAGCCCGATTCCTTCCGCTGGAGCGTCAAGAGCGCTCTCGCGAAGCTCTGCTCCGTGCCATGGCACGAGAACCCGCGACGTGATCCGCATCAAGATGCGGGATCCCGGCGGCGTGCGGAGACGGCAAAAGGCAGTCCCGGGATTTTTTCGAACGGAGACTGTCATGCGCCTGAACCATCTCGATTTTCACGTACCGGATATCGCCGCGACGGCGGATTTCTTCATCCGCCATTTCGGCTTGACGCTGAAGGATATGCGCGGCCAGAACGGCCTGGCGATCCTGGAAGACGATGCCGGCCTCGAAATCGTCCTCAGCCACGCCATCGCAAAGTTCGGCACCGCCGATCAGGTGGAGATCGGCCGCCAGACCTATCATATCGGTTTCATCCTGCCCGAAAGGGCGGATGTTGATGCCGTTCATGCCGGGTTGGCTGCTGCCGGTACTGCGCTGTCCGGCCCGCCGGTCGCCATGCGCGGCGGCTGGCTGTTTTATTGCACGGCGCCTGGAAACATTCTGGTCGAGATTGGTTGGCGGCCGGGTTAGGCGAAGCCTCAAAGGGAAAGGGCGGCGTCCGCCGTCCGCCCCTCATCCGGCTGCCGCCACCGACCGGGGTCGAGCCACGGGTCTCGACCCGTCCTTCGGACCCCCGTAAACGGGGCGAAGGGACCATGCCGCGACCTCTCCGTTCCTCGTTCATCTCTCGCAGGGCACGTCCCCTCGCCCCGCGAGCGGGGAGAGGGTTAGGGTGAGGGGCAATCGGTGGTCCGAACCAGGCAGCCGTGCCTTGCGCCGAAGATCTGCTGCTCAGAATTCCGTCCAGTCCGGATCCTGGCTCGACGGAGTGCTGGGGCCGGCGCCAAAGGCGTTGGCGATTTTTTGGCCGAGGGCGCGGGCCGGTGAGGCGGCGGGGCGGGCTGTCCCTTCCTTGGCAACGCGGATCGGGGCGGCCCCGACTGCCGGGCGGGGAGCCACGCGCGGTGCTGCTGCCGGCGGCCGGGCCGACGCGATCGGCGCGCTGGCGGTAAAACCGCCCGTGCCGGTCAGCCGGAACTGGCCGAGCAGGTTGTTGAGCGCTGCCGCTTCGGTGGCGAGGCCGTGGCTGGCCGCCGTCGATTGCTCGACCATCGCCGCATTCTGCTGCGTGCCCTGGTCCATGGTGTTGACGGCGGTGTTGATCTCCTGCAGCCCGATCGATTGCTCGCGCGCGGCTTCGGCGATCGCGTGGACGTGCTGGTTGATCTCCTGCACCTCGGTGACGATCACATCGAGCGCCTTGCCGGTCTCGCCGACCAGCGAGACGCCGGTCTGCACATGCGTCCCGGAATTGGTGATCAACGACTTGATTTCCTTGGCGGCATTGGCCGAGCGCTGGGCGAGTTCGCGCACTTCCTGGGCGACGACCGCAAAGCCCTTGCCGGCTTCACCGGCGCGGGCGGCTTCGACGCCGGCGTTCAGAGCCAGCAGGTTGGTCTGGAAGGCGATGTCGTCGATGACGCCGATGATATTGCCGATCGCGACCGAGGACTGCTCGATCTGCTGCATCGCCGCGACGGCCTTGCGGACGATCTCGCCCGACTTCTCGGCGCCGAGGCGGGTGCGGGCGACGAGCTGGCTCGCCTCCTCGGCACGCTTGGCGGCGTCGCGCACCGTCGTGGTGATCTCTTCGAGTGCTGCCGCCGTTTCTTCGACGGAGGCTGATTGCTGTTCCGTCCGCCTGGAAAGCTCGTCTGCAGAAGAGCGGATCTCATTGGCGCCGGCGCCGATCGCCCGGGCATTGGCGCCGACCGTATTCATGGTTTCGTCGAGCTTTTCGACCGAGTTGTTGAAATCCTGGCGCAGCGCATCGAGATGGGCGACGAAGGGCTCGTCGATATGCGAGGCGAGATCGCCGGCGGCCAGGCGGCGCAGGCCATCGCCGAGGGCTGCGACGGCGCGGTCGAGTTCGGCGGCTTCGCGGGTCTTCTGCGCCTCGCGTTCGCGGCGCTCGCTGTCGCTGACATTGCGGTCGGCCTCTGCGCGCGCCTCGATTTTTGCACGCTCGATTGCGTTGTCGCGGAAGATCGAGACTGCCTTTGCCATCTCGCCGACTTCGTCGCCGCGGTCGAGACCGCTGACATCGCTGGTGGTGTCACCCTCGGCAAGCCGGGTCATGCGCTGGCGCAGTTGCATCATCGGGCCGGCGATGCCGAGCTGGGCGACGACCACGCTGAAGCCGACGGCAAGAAGAACGGCGATGCCGATCAGCACGAAGCAGAAGACGATCCGCCTGTTGACCGACGCCGAGAGCGCGTCGCCGCCGTCGTTGAGCATTGCCATCATCGCGTCGTTGTTGGCGGTCATTTTCGGCGTCAGCGCACCGAGCTTGGCATTGATCAGCGCGACATTCGAAAGCGCGCCGGCGCTGTCCTTGACCTTGCTCTGCTCGATGATCTTGTTCGCCAGGCTTTCGATCTCATTGATGCCGGCCTGGATCTCATCGATCGCTGCCTTGCGGCCGGGCACCAGCGCCAGCGCCTGCTTCATCTGGTCACGCGCCTGTGGCAGCTTGCTCGGCTTGGCAAGCGCCGTCTGGTACGCCGGCGTATCCGGCTTCATGTCGGCAAGCAGGGTGACCTGCAGCACCGAGGCCACCGCCGATGCGCTGGCGCGCGCGCTCAGCATCGAGGCCTGGGCCTCATGATCGATGAAGGCGCTGTAGGCGGCGTCCGCCCGGCGGAACTCGGCGATGACATAAATCAGGCCGGCCATCGTGACCAGCCCGAGCAGCGCCACGACCGAGATGATTTTCGTACGGATTTTCAGATGCTTCAACATGGAAATGTCACCCGATTGACGGGGCGTGTCGCGCGCCCGGTGCTTTTGAAATCAATTGCTGCAGAAAAGGTGCTGCTTCAATATCGTGGTTCAAGGATATGTTTGGACTGACGGGTGCATCATGCGATCGGCTGGCGGGGTCCGATGTCGTCGCCACAAATAAAAGGCGATATTCTTTAATTCTGCGCTAACACGGGGGCGGTGGATGCCGGCAATTTTTAGGGGCTGAGAGGTTCGTGCCCATGGCACCCAAGACAAAGCCTTGGAGCGCCAGGGGCCTCGAAGGGCGAGGCGGGTGTGCCGACGCGACTGTCGTCCGCTCCCGTCACTCCCACCCATATTCCCCGTCCCGTATGACTCTGATACATCTTGCCGACGCCGCAACGCTTGCCCCTGAACCCCGAGACCAAGACCACGATGACACAATCCAAGCTGGCATCCCTGACTCTGAAGGGCTTTCTCGCATTCGGCCTGTTTTTGTCAGCACTTTTGTCGGGTCTTGCCGCATCCGCGCAGCAGGCGGCGCCTTCGCTGCCGCTGCTTTTCGATGCCCGCGAGCGTCTTGCCAAGCCCGATCTCTCTTCGTTGGTGCGGCTGCGCTTCCTGACCTCGGTCGATTTTCCGCCGTTCAATTTCACCGATCAGAACGGCAAGCTGTCCGGTTTCAATGTCGACCTCGCCCGCGAAATCTGCAGCGAGCTGGAGATCTCGGACAAGTGCCAGATCCAGGCGATTCCCTTTGCCGATTTGAAGGATGCGCTCGCCGCCTCGCAGGGCGATGCGGTTATCGCCGGTCTTGCCGTGACCCCGGAGCTGCGCCGGCAATTCCTTTTCTCCCGGCCCTACCTGATGCTGCCGGCACGCTTCGTCCGCAATCTCGCCCTGCCGCTCGACGGAAAGACCGCTGCTGCGCTTTCCAGCCATCCGGTCGGTGTCGTCAGGGGGACGGTGCATGAGGCGATGCTTTCAGCCTTCTTTCCGGCGATCAAAGCGCAAGCCTTCGACACCAAGGACGCCCTGCTGGCGGCGCTCAAGGACCGCAAGGTCGATGCCGCCTTTGCCGATGCGCTGCAACTTTCTTTCTGGGTTTCCGCGCCGGCCTCGGCCAAATGCTGCGCGCTGTTCGACGGCCCCTATCTCTCCGAACAATTCCTCGGCGAGGGCATGACGATCATGCTGCGGCAGAAGGACAGCGTGCTGACGGCGGCCATCGACCACGCGCTCGCTACGCTGTCGCGCAACGGTCGTCTTCAGGAAATCTATCTCAGGTATTTTCCCTACGGGCTCTATTGAAGCCGCGGTCCAATTTGTTCAGCCCTTGCGGAAACGAGCAATCGCGCTGCGTTCGATCGCCGCGCAGGTGAGCTTGTCCAAGCCGAGCCGGTCGCGCAGCAGGCTGAGCAGCCGGAGTTCCTCCGCCTTGACCGAAAGATCGGCGGAAGCGACTTCGACGGCCAGCGCATAGGCGGTGTCGTAGAGTTTTGCCGGCAGGGTGTCGCGCACGGTTTCGAGAACGACGTCGAGGCCTTCCGGTCCGGCAAGCAGTGAGGCGCAGTCGCGCGCCACCGAAATCAGCTTGTCGTCATCGAAATCCCGGAAGACGGGCAGGAATCCGATCAGCTGGCCGATCCTTTCCATCTCCCGGTCGTTCATCGTGCTGTCGACGGCGGAGGCCATCACCATCACGTAGATCAGCGCGTCATGGGCGGAAAGCGGCTTGTTCATCTCTGATTCCCTTTTCAATCAGCCCAGAGTAGGAATTGGCAGCCGGCATTACAAGGGATCGGCTCCCTGTCAAGGCCGCCGGTTATCTCCGGCGCGGGTCGTCGCCGTAAATGCCTTTTCCCGCCTGCCTGGCCGTCTCGGCGGCTGATGCAAGCGGCGAACCCGCCGCCGCTTCCGCCCAGCCGTTTTCGATAAGCCATGCGCCGAGATCCTGCGGGCCGAGCCGGCAGGTTGCCGACACGGTTCCCTTCCATTCCGCGGTATCGAGATCGCAGCTGACGCTCCGGTTGCGCAGCAGCTGGCGCAGCGCCGTCTTCGCCATCATGCCGCAGGGCCATTGCCGGCCCGCCGGCCCGCATATTTTATCGGCGGCTGTCGGAATGACGCCGGCAAGCTGAAGCCGGCGCTCGCCGAACGAAAGACTGCCGGCATTTTCGACCGCCGGCCGCGCCAGCTCCACCGGCTTTTTCGCGGCCGGACCTGCCGCTTGCTGGGTGGCGGTTTGGGCTTGCTGAGTGACATCGGTGGGTTTGGCTGCCTCGCGGTCGCCCGGTCCTGCGCCTGCTCCCGGCGCTGGAGGTGGCGCCGGTTCCGCCAAGCCGGCGATCCTTTCGGCTTGTTCGTCCGATATCGCGGGTTCGCCGGGCTCGGGAGCCGCAACCGCCGCGGCGCTTGCCGTCTCCTCCGTAGATACCGTTTCGTCGCCGGCGGTGCCGCCGCGAAGCCTTGCTTCGCCGGCCATCAGCAGGCCGGCCACCACCGCCATCCCGATGAGACCTGTAAAGACGGCGGCAGGGCGCATGGAATATCTTCCTATTGGCTGGCCCAGATGATGCGGGCGATCCAATCGACATCGGAAAGCTCGAGGGTGCGGTTGGGATGGTCGGGATTGAGCGACAGCAGCTCGATCGACCGCGGGCTCTGGCGCAGCAGCACCTTGGCCATCACCTCGCCCTCGCGTGTTCTGACCACGACGCGGTCGTTGCGGCGCACCTGCGCCGCCGGCTCGACGATCAGCACGTCGCCGTCGCGATAGAGCGGCATCATGCTTTCGCCCTGCACCTCCAGCGCATAGACGCCCGATTTCTGCGACGGGGCTGCCGGAAATTCCACCACGTCCCAGCCCTGGCCGGCCGGAAAGCCGCCATCGTCGAAGAAGCCGCCGGCGCCGGCCTGGGCGAAGCCGAGCAGCGGAATCGAGCTGCCCTGCGGCGTAACCGCGCGATCAGGCTGTTCGGTCCACTGTTCAGCCCCTTGTTCGGAAAGCGCGGCGCCCGGCCGCAGGAAGGCAAGAAACTGCTCTATGCTCGCCCCCGTCGCGTCGAGCACCTTGGCGATCGATTCCGTCGAGGGCCAGCGCAGCCGCCCGTCGGCGGAAAGCCGCTTCGACTTGTTGAAGGAGGTGGGGTCGAGCCCGGCGCGCCGTGCAAGACCTGATGGCGTCAGCGCGTGCCGTTCGGCAAGCCTGTCGATCGCCCCCCAGATCTGCTCGTGTGACAGCATATGCGCCTGATCCCGGCGGCTCGTGCACGCCGCGCTTCAACCGGGCCGAATATTAACCGACCGTACCGCCTGAGTAAAGGCAAAAGAGGAATAAAATCCTGCCCTTAGCCGCCGGCCGATATCGGATGTCATTTCGCTGCTGGGCGTTCAGGCGACCATCGCCATGTTGATCTTGCCGAGCTGAATGACCGCCTGCGTCCGGCTGTCGACATCGAGTTTCAGCAGGATCGCCGAGACATGCGCCTTGATCGTCGCCTCGGAGACGCCGAGTTCGTAGGCGATCTGCTTGTTCAAAAGCCCTTCGGCAAGCATGGTCAGCACCCGGCTTTGCTGCGGCGTCAGCGTATGCAGGCGGCGGATCAGGTCGGCGACATCCGGATCCTGCTCCTGCCCGTCGCGATAGCTTTCGGGCGTGGCGATATCGCCGGCCAGCACCGTCTGGATGCTGCGGCGAATGTCGTCGATGCCGGAAGATTTGGAAATGAAGCCGGAAGCGCCGAGTTCCAGCGCCCGGCGGATCGTGGTCGCATCGTCGGTTGCCGAGACGATGACGATCGGCAGGCTGGCGAATTCGGAGCGCAGCGCCATCAGGCCGGAAAAGCCGCTGACACCAGGCATGGCG
The DNA here is from genome assembly GCF_030053135.1 of Rhizobium sp. BT04. Classification (NCBI taxonomy): domain Bacteria; kingdom Pseudomonadati; phylum Pseudomonadota; class Alphaproteobacteria; order Hyphomicrobiales; family Rhizobiaceae; genus Rhizobium; species Rhizobium sp. BT04. The sequence continues at coordinate 3,612,169 of NZ_CP125652.1, forward strand.
AGATCGAGCAACATCAGGTCGGCATCCGCATGGGCGCCGGCCGCCTTGCGTGCGGCCGCAAAATCGCCGGCCTCGATAATCGACTGCCGGCCCTCCATGCCGATGACCGCCTGGCGCAGCGCGTCGCGGAAAAGCGGATGATCGTCGGCGATGATGATGGTCTGTTCGTGCATCGAAAACTCCCTCCCAAGAGCCCGATCATGCCGGCATGCGACGCCGTCCCTCCGCGTTGAATGCTGGTTTGCTGGTATAGGACTATATCAGATCAGGTCTTCTGCGGAAGGGGATTGGTGTTTTCCTCGGCCCGGAACTCCTTCACCATCCCCATGAAACTCTTCATCATCCGTTCCATGATGCTGATCGAACGCTCGACCTCGGCATCACTCGGCAGCGCCCGCTGGATGACGCCGCCTTGTTCCAGCTTCGTCACCCGCTCGGAAAGCCGGTCGAGTTCGTCCTCATAGGCCGCCCGCTCATCCGCCGCCATCCGACAGACGAGGGCGCCGTCCTTGTCCTGGCAGATCGACATCGCCCCGGTCTGCCGGTCGAGCCGGACGAAATGGTCGCCGCTCTTTTCCAACTGGAAGCGGCCCGCATCGGCTTCCGCGGCTGCGGCCGCCAACGGCAGGAGAATAACGCCAAGTGTGAGAACCAAAATCTTCATCGTCTCATCCTCCGGAATTTGCTTCCACTGGTCCCGTTTTTCGCGCCGGGGCGTGGACATCGCCGCCTCTTTCCGGCAAAGCCCTCGTGACCCAAGGACCAGCAATTGCGAGGCCATAATGAGCGTGACACCGACCCTTTACAAGATCGTGACGGAAACGCTTTGGCAGCAAGCCAGACAAACCGGCATTTTTCATGGCGCCGGCATCGATCTCAAGGATGGCTTCATCCATTTCTCGACGGCAGCCCAGGTGAAGCAGACCGCCGCCCTGCATTTTGCCGGCCAGTCCGGCCTGCTGCTGATTGCCGTTGATGGCAGCGGCTTCGGTGACAAGCTGGTCTTCGAACCCTCACGCGGCGGCGATCTCTTCCCGCATCTCTTCGCCGATCTGCCGCTGGCAGCCGTGCTCTGGGAGGCGGCGCTGCCGCTCGACGAAGCCGGCGCCCATATCTTCCCGGAGCTTACGCCATGATCGATCCCTTCAAGCGTCTCGCCCGCAAGGGTCTCTTCCTGTTCGATCCGGAAACGGCGCACGGCATGTCGATCGCCGCGCTGAAATCCGGCCTGGTGCCCGCCTGTCAGATTACCCCTGATCCGCGTCTGCGCCAGACCGTCGCCGGCCTTACCTTCGAAAATCCGCTCGGCATGGCTGCCGGCTACGACAAGAATGCCGAGGTGCCGGAAGCGCTGCTGAAGCTCGGCTTCGGTTTTACCGAGATCGGCACGGTGACGCCGAAGCCGCAATCCGGCAATCCGCGCCCGCGCATCTTCCGCCTGGTGGAGGATGAAGGCGTCATCAACCGCCTCGGCTTCAACAATGAAGGCCATGATGCCGCCTTCGGGCGCCTCGTCGCGCTCACGGGCGGCGGTATGATCGGCGTCAATATCGGCGCCAACAAGGACAGCGAAGATCGCATCGCCGATTATGTCGCCGGCATCCGCCGCTTTTATTCCGTCGCGCGCTATTTCACCGCCAACATCTCCTCGCCGAACACGCCGGGCCTGCGCGACCTGCAGGCGCGCGAAAGCCTGGACGCGCTGCTGTCGTCCGTGCTGGCGGCGCGCGACGAGATGGCGGCGACAACAGGCCGGAAGATCCCGGTCTTCCTGAAGATCGCCCCCGATCTGACCGAGGAAGGCATGGACGATATCGCCGCGGAAGTGCTCTCGCATGCGCTGGATGGGCTGATCGTCTCCAACACCACGCTGTCGCGCGACGGCCTCAAGGATCAGCGCCGGGCGAAGGAGGCGGGCGGCCTTTCCGGCGTGCCGCTGTTCGAAAAGTCGACGGCGGTGCTCGCCCGGATGCGCAAGCGCGTCGGCCCCGATCTGCCGATCATCGGCGTCGGCGGCGTCTCCTCGGCCGAAACCGCGCTGGAAAAGATCCGGGCGGGCGCCGATCTCGTCCAACTCTATTCCTGCATGGTCTATGAAGGCCCTGGCTTGGCCGGCGATATCGTCCGCGGCCTGTCGAAACTCCTGGACCGCGAAAAGGCCGCCTCGATCAGCGACCTGCGCGACACCAGGCTGGATTATTGGGCGGCGCGGAAGGTCTGATCGGCCCGGCGCTTGACCAGCATCGCCAGCAAGACGCCGCGAAAGAGCAAAAAGGCGTTCATCGCCAGCCACAGGCCGTGATTGCCGAAGAGCGGCACGAAGACCGCGAGCATCAGGAGATAACCGGCAAAGGACATCAGCATCCGGTTGCGCATTTCGGCCGACCATGTCGCGCCGATGAAGACCCCGTCCATCAGGAAGGCGAGCGCGCCGGTCAGCCCGGTCACCGCCGCCCAGGGCAGATAGGTTTCGGCCGCCTGCCGCACTTCGGGTGAGGTCGTCAGCACCGAGATCAGCCAAGGGCCGGCGAGGAAGAAGAAGGCGGAGCCGAGCGCCGCCAATCCGAAGGACCACAGGGTCGTAAGCTTCAGCCCGCGGTCGAAGGCCGGCCGGTAATGTGCGCCGATCGCCCGGCCGATGATCTGTTCGGCGGCATTGGCAAGCCCGTCGAGATAATAGCCTGACAGCAGGAAGAAATTCATCACCACGGCATTGGCGGCCAGCGTCACCGCGCCGAAGCCGGTGCCGATCCGCGTCATGATGGTGAAGGCGCCGATCAGCACGAAGGTGCGGATCAGGATGTCGCGATTGAGCGCGAAAAGCTCGGCCAGCCGGTGCCTGGAAACGATCTCCGCCCATGCCGGCCGCTCTGTCTTGTCAAAGCCGCTGAGCACGATGAAAAGCCCGGCGAGCGCGCCGACCGTTTCGCCGGCCATCGTTCCCCAGGCGACCCCCGCCACACCCCAGTCGAGCTTCAGGCCGAGATAGATGGAAAGCAGGATGTTGATGCCGTTGATGATCGCCTGCAGCAGCAGCCCGACATTGCCCTGTCCGCGCCCGAGCACGAAGCCGAGGATGGCGTAATTGGCGAGCGCTGCCGGTGCCGCCAGCATGCGGATCGAGAAATAGGTGCTGGTCGCCTCGGCGATCGCGCCTTCCGCCCCCATCAGCGTCAAGCCCGCCGCCATCAGCAGCGGCGAAAGACAGAGCAGCGCCAGCCCGCAGCCGAGCGCCGAAATCAGCGCCCGGGAGAAAACCGCCTGCTGCTCGTGCTGGTCGCGCCGGCCGTAAGCCTGCGCCGTCAGCCCTGTCGTCGAAGCGCGCAGGAAGTTGAAGCTGCCGAGGATGAGATCGAAAAGCATCGCGCCGATCGCCAACCCCGCCAGCGCCTCCGCATTGCCCATCCGGCCGACCACGGCGGTGTTCGTCAGCCCGAGCAGCGGCGTCGTCATGAAGCCGAGCGTCATCGGAAGCGCGATCGACAGCACCATCAGGTGCGTCACGTCGAAAGCAAGCGCGTTGTGATTGCTGCGTGTATCCATGCCGGCCTCGTCGCGGCAGCGCCAGGCGTCGTTTCAGACGCGCAACAGACGCTGCATCACTTGAACTGCTGCAGGCGGAATCGCCTCAGCTGGAAAGCACCATGGCCCAATAGGGCAGGTTCCGGGAAGAGGCATTATGGGCGACGGCGACGCCGAGGCCGTCATAACGGCCGAGCATGTTTTCCAGATGATGCGGCGAATTGATCCAGGCGGTCACCACCGCATCGACGCTCTGCTGGCCGGAGGCGATATTCTCGGCCGCCGGCAGCCGGACACCACTTGCTTTCACACGTGCGCCGAAACTGTCGGTCATCCCCATCAGATGCGCCATCTTGCCGGCGCTCGCCATGCGTTTGGCCTGGAACAGAGCGGCGTTACTCGCGGCCGGGTCGATGGCCAGCGGCGGCAGGCCGTTCTTTGCCCTGAGCTGGTTGACGAGCGGCAGCACGCGCGCCGTCTCGTCCTCGCCGTCCGAGGGCGTGCCGGCGATTCGCGGGGTCGTGGTGCAGCCGGCGATGCCGGCGGCGAGCGCAAGTCCGGAAAGGCGCAGCAGCCCGCGCCGGGAAAGATCGATGGATGTCATATTACCGGCGATAGCTGAAAAGGCGAAGGATGACGAAGAGCGGAATGACGATCGTCGCGCCGAGGATCAGATAATCGCCGACGCGCCCGAGGGCCGCAAAGCCGCGGTGCCAGATTTCCAGGATGAAGTCGCGGATTCCATAGATGATATTCCACGGCGTCAGCCCGAACACGGTCATGACGAAACCGACGATCAGCGACACCACGATAAGCTTTATCAATGTGCGGCCGATTGAATCGCCGAGGAATCTGTTCGCCTGATCGGACATACGCCATCTCCTATTTGCCCTTGGAATAAGGTCACGGCCTTCAGCCCGCAAGCCCTTTCCGGAATTGGCCCCTAAGCCCCTTGCGGGCTTGGCCGATTCGCTCCCTTTGTGGCTGGGCCGCTTCGCCTCTGAAATAGGACTTGAGTTTTTTTGTGACCGCCGCCAAATGCGGGCCAACCAATAGGTCCGTTGATGCAGCCCCACCAGCTTTCCTCCGGCGATGTCATCGCCGACCGCCGCGCCGATTATGCCAGGATGCTCGAAGAGGGCGGTGAGCCGGAGGCGGCGGCCGAGCTGATGGAGCAGGCGCTCGAACTCGTGCCCGCCTGGGCCGCCGGCTGGTATCGCCTCGCCACCTATCTGGAAAAGGCGGGCAGGGCGGTTGCCGCGATCGAAGCCTATCGCAAGACGCTTGCCCTCGATCCCGATGATATTTTCGGCGCCGCCCTCAAGCTCGCCCTTCTCGGCGATGTCGCCACGCCCGACCGTCCGCCGAGCCCCTATGTCGAGCGCCTTTTCGACGATTATGCCGATCGATTCGAATCAGCCCTTGTCGACAAACTCGACTACAGCGTCCCGCAGAAGCTCGCAGCCCTCGTCGCCTCCACCGGCAGGCATTATGACCGCGCTATCGATCTCGGCTGCGGCACCGGCCTGCTCGGCCCGGAGATCCGCGCCAATGTCGCCCACCTCGAAGGCTTCGACCTCTCGCAGAACATGCTGGCCAAGGCCGCCGAGAAGCGGGTTTATGATCACCTCGCCCGGGCCGATCTCTCGCTCGCGCCCGAGCTCTCCGGGCTCTTTGCGGGTGCCGGGCGCCATCGCGCCGATCTGGTGACGGCAGCCGATGTGCTGATGTATCTCGGCAATCTCGAAAGCGTCTTTGCCATCATCGGAGAACTCGCTGCGCCAGGCGCCGATATCGCCTTTTCCGTCGAGGATACGGGCCATGGCGATGGTTTTCATCTGGCCCCGTCGCTGCGTTACGCCCATTCGGAAAGCTATGTCAGCATGCTTCTTGCCCGCCACGACCTCGAAATCCTTGCGACCGTCAAGTCGGTCATTCGCAAAGATGGCGGAAAGCCGGTGTCCGGCATTCTGTTCCTTACGCGCAAGGCGGCGTGAGCGAACTTTTCTTGCGATGTTTTTATAGGTCAGTATTGCTTACCTATTTCGCTTGATCGGAAGCCCGAAAAACCCGATACTGCACCGCATCAGCAGAGAGCGCGGCAATTATCGCCGAGGTGCTCTGGCTTCTTTCATTGTGCAAAATTCCATCGCGCCCAGGTCTTCCCGAGCGTGCTTCTCAACTCGTCTGCCGTGGAGACTGGCGACATGACACAGCTCATCAATGCCCTTGGCGGCGTCTGGAATACCAGTGCGACGCGCCACACCCCGATCGAAGATATGCAGGGCATATTCTCCGGCAGCCTCGTTGCCGCACTTGGGCTCTACGTGCTCGCCAGCGCCGGCCTTCTCACCGGCAGCACCGCCGGTGTGGCTTTCCTCCTGCATTATGCCTTCGGCGTCAATTTCGGCCTCGGCTTCTTCCTGCTCAACCTGCCATTCTTCTATCTCTCATGGAAGCGCCTCGGCATGGCCTTCACCATCAAGACCTTCATCGCCATCGGCCTGACCTCGGTGTTGGCAGATGTGCAGTCGCGGTTCTTTTCGATATCGAGCATTCATCCGGCCTGGGCGGCCCTGCTCGGCGGCCTGCTGCTCGGTTTCGGCCTGCTGGCGCTCTATCGCCACCGCGCCAGCCTCGGCGGCGTCGGCATTCTCGGCATCTATCTGCAGGAGCGTTTCGGCATCCGCGCCGGCCTCGTCCAGCTTGCCATCGACCTGTGCGTGCTCGCCGCCGCCTTCTTCGTCACCACCCCACCGGTCGTCTTCTATTCCGTCCTCGGCGCCGTCGTCCTCAACCTCTTCGTCGCCATCAACCACCGCGCCGATCGCTACATCGCGCTGTAGATCTAACCTTACAAAACGGTAAGCCATTCTAAACAAATCGTAACTTGCCTGATACCAGCCCCGGCGCGACACTCCTCCCGCGCCGGATTTGATGAGGTGAGTTATGTCAGATTTGGAAAAACTTGTGAGACGCCGCATGCAGGAAGAATACGCCAAGGGCGCTTCCGCAGAGGAAATTACCAGAGTCGTCCGCGACATATTCAACAGCATCGACCTCTCGGACAATGGCTCTGACGCCGTTGCCACACGGGCCGCTGCCGATCAGGATTGATCAGATATTCGACCGACCCGAGATTTTCGGGTCGGTTTCTCGTCGATATCGGTCACGCTGCCTTCGGCGCGGCATCGACCGGATGCTGCGAGCGGAAGCCGACAGCGAGGCGGTTCCAGATATTGATCGCGCCGATCGCCACCGTGATCTCAGTCATCTCCTTCTCGGAGAAATGCGCCTTCAGCGTCTCGTAGTCGGCATCCGGGGCGCCTGATTTGGCGATGTTGGTGACCGCGTCGACCCAGCCGAGCAGGGCGCGTTCGCGGGCGTCATAGACGGGCGATTCCCGCCAGACGCACATCAGGTTGATCCATTGTTCGGAGAGCCCATCATGGCGGGCTTCCTTCACATGCATGTCGACGCAATAGGCGCAGCCGTTGATCTGCGAGGCGCGCAGCTTGATCAGGTGGATGAAGCGGCGCTCCAGCCCGGAGGACTGGACATATTGCTCGAGTGCGGCGACCGCCTTGTAGGCGTCGGGAGCGGCTTTGGCGAAGTTGAAACGTGGTTGCATGGTCTTTCTCCGGTGTGAGTGGCTCAACGAGCCGTCTTGCGTTCATGGATTTCAAGGAAGGCGCAGCCTCTGGCTGCGATCGATCCGTCGTCGAGGGTATTCAGTTCGATGCCGATATCGGCGATGCTGGTCTTGGCGAGTTCGGCCCGATAGACCCGCTCGGCCCGAAGCATCGCCGCGCTGATGTTGCAGGGCTTGGCGAAGAAGCGGTCGGAGACCGGGTTCGGCCCGCGCTGGCGGATTTCGGCGCAGCGGAAAGCCGGGGCCGGTCCTTCAACCGCGAGCAGGATGTCGAGCAGTGAGATCTCCTCAGCCGCCTTCGCCAGCCGATATCCGCCCCTCGGCCCCGGTACGGTATCGAGGATGCCCGCCCCCGACAGCGCCTGCAGGTGCTTCAAGAGATAACTCGTCGACACACCGTGGAATTCCGCCAGCGCCGCGGCCGAAAGCACGCCGCCTGCGGTGAGGCCGGAAAGCATCGCTACGCTGTGAATGGCCTGCTCGACCCCGTCGCTCATCTTCATGCAGGCGGCCTCCTCAATTCGTGGATAAAAAATATCTACGATTAAGGCTGATGTCAAGAGGCGCCGTCCCTGCTTGCCTTTATGCCTCCGCCGGATAGAAGAGGGAAAAAGCCGACAGGGGAACAACATGGCATCCAACGCCTTCTCAGGCCTTCTGAATTCCAGCGCCGATCGTCATTCGCGCTTCGACGACGCCCAGGGCATCGTCGCCGGCAGCATGCTCGCCGTGCTCGGCGTCTCGCTGCTCTCCGGCGCCGGACTGCTTGCCGGCGGCACGGCGGGCATGGCCTTCCTCGCCCATTATGCGACGGGCTTCAGCTTCGGCTTGTGCTTCTTCGCCGTGAACCTGCCCTTTTATTATCTCGCCTTCCGCCGCTTGGGGCCTGCCTTCACCATCAAGACCTTCGCCGCCATTGCGCTGACCTCGGTCCTGTCCGAATTCGTCCCGGGCTTTATCGGCATCGCGCATGTCAATCCTATCGCCGGCGCGCTGTTCGGCGGCCTCGTCATCGGCGCCGGCATGCTGGCGCTTTTCCGCCACCGCGCCAGTCTCGGCGGCATCGGCATCCTTGCCCTCTACATCCAGGATCGTCTCGGCTGGCGGGCCGGCCTCGTTCAGCTCGGCTTCGACTGCGTCATCCTGGCGCTGTCCTTCTTCGTCGCCAGCCCCTTCATCATCGCCTGCTCCGTGCTCGGTGCCGTCGTGCTCAACCTCACGATTGCCATCAACCACCGCAAGGACCGCTATATCGCAATCTAGATCCGGATGATTTCTGGCTGCTCCAGCCTGAAATCATCCGGATCTGGATCAAGGAAGCAGGCCATGATGTCGTCCGAAAACCGCTCACACTTTTCGGCATCATGCTCATAAGGGCGGGACGCTCTTCTTTTTCCTTGAGCTTTCACTACCTTCAGGGCGTGGACCAGATCGATTCCGAAGCCCGTGCCCTGCTGCCTGCCGCCTTTACCCGCTGGTTTGCGGAAAAGGGCTGGCGCCCGCGTGCCCATCAGCTGGAATTGCTTACCCGCGCCGAGGCCGGCGAAAGCACGCTGCTGATCGCGCCGACCGGCGCCGGCAAGACGCTCGCCGGTTTTCTGCCATCGCTCATCGATCTCACCCGCCGCGGCAAGATCCCGCCCGGCTCCGCCTTCACCGGCATCCACACGCTCTATGTCTCGCCACTGAAGGCGCTGGCCATCGATATTGAACGCAATCTGATGAAGCCGGTCGCGGAGATGGGCCTGCCGGTTACGATCGAGAACCGCACCGGCGATACGCCGAACGCCAAGCGCCAGCGCCAGAAGCTCAACCCGCCGGACATCCTGCTGACGACGCCGGAACAGGTCGCCCTGCTGCTGGCCAACCGCGAGGCCGAGCGCTTCTTCAAGGACCTGAAATATATCGTCCTCGACGAGCTGCATTCGCTGGTCACCTCCAAGCGCGGCCATATGCTGTCGCTCGGCCTTGCCCGCCTGCGCCGCCTTGCCCCCGGCCTCCAGACCATCGGCCTGTCGGCCACCGTCGCCGAACCGATGGATTTGCAGAAATGGCTGGTTGGCCAACAGGAAGGCAGGGAGCACCATGCCGGTCTCGTCGTCGTCGAAGGCGGCGCCAAGCCCGATATTTCGATCCTGTCGACCGAAGAGCGCATTCCCTGGGCCGGTCATGCCGCCCGCTACGCCATACCCGACGTATATAGGCAGCTCCTCGAACACAAGACGACGCTGCTCTTCGTCAACACCCGCAGCCAGGCCGAAATGCTGTTCCAGGCGCTGTGGACGATCAACGACGACAACCTGCCGATCGCGCTCCACCACGGCTCCCTCGACGTCGCCCAGCGCCGCAAGGTCGAGGCGGCGATGGCCGAAAACCGGCTGCGCGCCGTCGTCGCCACCTCGACGCTCGATCTCGGCATCGACTGGGGCGATGTCGATCTCGTCATCCATGTCGGCGCGCCGAAGGGTGCCTCGCGCCTTGCCCAGCGCATCGGCCGCGCCAACCACCGCATGGACGAACCGTCGAAGGCGATCCTTGTGCCCGCCAACCGCTTCGAGGTCATGGAGTGCCAGGCAGCGCTCGATGCCAATTATATCGGCGCGCAGGATACCCCGCCGGTCGGCCGCGGCGCGCTCGACGTGCTCGCCCAGCATGTGCTCGGCATGGCCTGCGCCGAACCTTTCGACATGCTGGAACTCTACGATGAAATCATCAGCGCCTCGCCCTATGCCGATCTCAGCTGGGAGACCTTCGAGCGCATCGTCGATTTCGTCGCGACCGGCGGTTATGCGCTCCGCACCTATGAGCGTTACGCCCGTATCCGCAAGACCAAGGAGGGCCGCTGGCGCGTCTCCAATCCTGCGGTCGCCCAGCAATACCGCCTCAACCTCGGCACCATCGTCGAAAGCCCGATGCTGAACATCCGCATGGTCAAGCGCGGCGAGGGCGGCAGGATCGGCCGCGGCGGCGCCACGCTGGGGAAGGTCGAGGAATATTTCCTTGAGCAATTGTCGCCCGGCGATACTTTCGTCTTCTCCGGCAAGGTGCTGCGTTTCGAGGGCATCCGCGAAAACGAATGCCTGGCCTCGCAGGCCTATTCCCTCGATCCGAAGATCCCCTCCTACAACGGCGGCAAGTTTCCGCTGTCGACCTATCTCGCCGAGCAGGTGCGGACGATGATCGCCGATCCCGACCGCTGGCGCCGCCTGCCGGATCAGGTGCGCGACTGGCTGTCGCTGCAGAACGACAAGTCGATGCTGCCGAAGCGCGACGAGCTCCTGATCGAAACCTTCCCGCGCGGCAGCCGCGGCTATATGGTCGCCTATCCCTTCGAAGGCCGTCTCGCCCACCAGACGCTCGGCATGCTGCTCACCCGCCGGCTGGAGCGGGCCGGCGCCAAGCCGCTCGGCTTCGTCGCCACCGATTATTCGCTGGCCGTCTGGGGCCTCGAGGATATGGGGCTGATGATCGGCAATGGCCGGCTCAACCTCTCCGACCTGTTCGACGCGGACATGCTCGGCGACGATCTCGAAGCCTGGCTCGACGAATCCTTTCTGTTGAAGCGCACCTTCCGCAATTGCGCCGTGATTGCGGGCTTGATCGAGCGCCGCCATCCGGGCAAGGAAAAGAGCGGCCGCCAGATCACCGTCTCCGCCGATCTGATCTACGACGTGCTGCGCAGCCACGAGCCGGATCACATCCTGCTGCAGGCAACCCGCCAGGATGCGGCGACCGGACTTTTGGATATTAGGCGTCTTGGCGATATGCTGATGCGAATCAGGGGCCACATCACCCATCGCCCGCTCGACCATATTTCCCCGCTAGCCGTGCCGGTGATGCTGGAAATCGGACGCGAGGCGGTGCCCGGCGAGGCCCATGATGCGCTGCTTGCCGAAGCGGCGGACGATCTGATCGCCGAAGCTCTGGCATGATGACTGTATTTGGGAATGACGACAGTGATGAACCGCCTGGCGCTGGCGCGCGACATATCGGGACCGGCCGCGATACCGGGCATCGAGACATCGGTGAACGGCATTGGCGCCGTCTGCGATCCGCTCGGCGCCCTCTATCTGCCGGATGCCGGCCTGCTCGTCGTCTCCGACCTGCATCTGGAAAAGGGTGCCGCCTTCGCGCGCCGCGGCATGATGCTGCCGCCTTACGATACGCTGGCGACCCTGACCGTGCTTGCCGCCGTCGTCTCACGTTATGATCCGAAGCTCGTCGTGTCGCTCGGCGATAATTTCCACGACCGCGTCGGCTCAAAACATCTGCCGGAAAATTTTCGGGCGCTGATCGTCAATATGGCGCGCGGCCGCGAATGGATCTGGATCAACGGCAACCATGATCCCGACGGCATCGTCGATCTGCCGGGTACATCCGCCGACGAGATGCATTATGCCGGCCTGACCTTCCGTCACGAGCCGAGGAACGGCTTGCAGAGCGGCGAAATATCAGGCCACCTGCACCCGTCGGCGACCGTGCGCCGCCGCGACAAATCCGTCCGCCGCCCGTGTTTCGCCACCGATGGCGCTCGCCTCCTGATGCCGGCCTTCGGCGTCATGAGCGGCGGCCTCGACCTCGGTCATCACGCGATGAAAGGCCTGTTCGACAAAGCTTCGCTGGTGGCGCATCTACTGGGTCGCGATCGGATTTATTCGGTCCGCTACGGGAATTTGCGGGGATAGCGCTTGGCGCATCCTTAAATCAATCACACTCTCGCAATTGCTGCTGATACGTCCCTGCCATCCGCGCGAACTTCTGCGCCGTCTGCTGCAACTGCCCGTTCGAGCGCCAGTCGCCGCGCTTGTATCCGGTCGGGCCGGAATAATAGGCGAGATAGAGATTATAGGCATCGTTCAGCGGAATGCCGGTCTCCACGCTGTTCTGATAGTGATACCAGCCGATGAAATCGATCGCGTCGGCGAAGTTCGTCCGCCGCGCCGTCCAGTTTCCGGTCTGCGACTGATAATGATCCCAAGTCCCGTCGAGCGCCTGCGAATAACCGTAGGCGGTCGAGGGCCGGGTCCAGGGAATGAAACCGAACAGCTTGGTGCGCGGCGGCCGCGCATAGGGCTGGAAGCCGGATTCGGTATACATCGTCGCCATCAGGATCGGCACGGGTACGCCATATTTCTTCTGCGTCCGCTCGGCAGCACTCTGCCAGCTGGAGAAAAGCCCGTCGCGCTCGTCGAAGACGGCGCAGATGTTTCGCGTCTGCTTCGGCGCCGTCGCGCAGCCGGCAAGCAGCGCGAGACCCACGGCGGTCAGAACGATACGAGTACGCATGACAAAACCTCTCGTTTCCGAGAGATTACTAACTCGTAAATGTTAAAGACCGGTTTTTAGTCGAATACGAACTTCCCCGGATGTTTCCTTGTGCAGCCGGGATAGCTGACGTTATCCGAATGCGCCTCGGCGCCGCGCTTGCGGCGGATCAGTCCTTGCGGAAGATCAGGCTGGCGCCCCAGCCGGTGATGACGGCGAGAGCCACGGCCGCGCAGCCGTAGAGGATCGGCTGGCCGTGCGCCGCATCGGTGATCGTCTGCTCGATACCGGTTTTGATGACGCGCAGCGGCAGCGATTCCTCGGTCACCAGATTGCCGCTCTTGAACAGATAGGCGCGCACCGTGTGGACGCCGTTCGGAATGTTCGCCGGCAGGCGCAGGCTCGCCTTGAAGAGGTTGGAGGAAACGAACCGCACGCCGCTCGGGTTGCGGTCGTAGAACCCGCCGCCCTGTTGCAGCCGCCGGAAGGCATCCCGGAATTCGCCGAGATTGCTGCCATCGCCGACGAAGCCGACCGGCGTCAGCGGAATGTGATCGATGCCGATCCCCTGATCGGTCAGTTCGAGCGGTGTCGTCAGGTCATCGATCATCCGCGAACTCGACATCGAATAGGAGTGCGGCACCGCCTCGAAGGTCATCGAGCGCGTATTCACCCAGATGCCGAAGACGCGCTCCTTCTTGCGCACCGTCGCATCCTGGCGCGGGCCCTCCAGCACCACGACCACATCATACTGGCCGATGGCGAGCAGCAGCTGGTCGGTGTTCGAGAGAGCCCCGAAGATCGTCAGGTCGGCGCCGTGGAAGTCCGAGGTAATGGCGATTTCGCTGGTCGACGTGCCGATTTCCAACCCTTCGCGCACCGCTTCGGTGGACTGCCCGGGCAGCCATTGCGCTCCGGCCACCGCCGGCAGCAGGCAAAGCAACATGATGGCGGCGGCAAGCAGGCGCATCAGTTGCCGGCTCCCATCACCACCGAATAGACGTCGGCCGGCGTCACCACCAGCGCGATCGCCAGACGCAGGCCGACGGCGAGCACCAGCAGGCCGAGCAGGGCGCGCAGCTGCTCGCCGCGCAGCTTCTGGCCGACGCGCACACCGTATTGCGCGCCGATGACGCCCGCCACCATCAGGATGAAGGCGAGCACGATATCGACGGAAAAATTCGTCGCCGCCTGCACGATCGTCGTATAGGCGGTGACGAAGATGATCTGGAACAGCGAGGTGCCGACGACGACATTGGTCGGGATGCGCAGGAGATAGATCATCGCCGGCACCATGATGAAGCCGCCGCCGACACCCATGATCGAGGTCAGGATGCCGATCGCAAAGCCGAGCGCAACGATCGGAATGACGCTGAGAAAGATCTTCGATTTTTTGAAGCGCACCTTGAGCGGCAGCTTGTGCACCCAGTGCTGGTGGCCGGGCTTGCGCGGCGCCGGCGGCTCGTTGCGCGCAGCCCGCCGCATGGCGTTGATGCTTTCGAGCAGCATCAGCCCACCGACGGTGCCGAGGAAGATGACGTACATCAGCGAGATGATCAGATCGAGCTGGCCGATGGCGCGCAGCAGCGAGAAGATCCAGATGCCGACCGTCGCGCCCGAGAGGCCACCGATCAAAAGCACCGTGCCGAGCTTGACGTCGAGTGTGCCGCGCCGGAAATGCGTGATCGCGCCTGATATCGACGACGCCACGACTTGGTTGGCGCCGGTCGCCACTGCAACGACCGGGGGAATATTGTAGAAGATCAACAGCGGCGTGATCAGAAAGCCGCCGCCGACGCCGAACATTCCCGACAGGAATCCGACGGCCGCCCCCATGCCGAGAATGATGAAAATGTTCACCGACAATTCTGCGATGGGCAGATAGATTGTCACAGCCGACCCCGAATGATGACCGCGCCTGTCGGCCGGTTTCTGTACGTCCCCGTTCGAATGCGCACCATACTGTGAAATCGTTGCCAGAGGCTTTCGATCGGCCCTGAATGACGGAGAGATCGGTGGCAGAGGATTCGCCGATGCGCGGATCGATATGTCCGGGCATAATCCGGCTTTTTTCCGGTTTTGTGACAGGCGGCGGAAAAATTGGAAAGACCCTTGCGGCATAGTGCCGCCAGGACCGCGCCTATAGCTGCCTCTCCCCTAAACTATCGGGGTCAAGCCTTGCGAGAGGTAGGAGGGGAACGGAGAGGGGGGCGGCATGTTCTCTTCTCCCCGGGGGGAGAAGAGGGAGTCGAGAGGCCGTGGCTCAGATCGCTTTGCTGCCCTGCTTGTTGCGCTCGAGCAGCGCCTTGACAGTCGCGTCGGTCACCTTGCCGTCCGGCTCCTGGCCGATCGACTTCTGAAAGCTCTTGATCGCGGTCACGGTCTTCGCGCCCATTTCGCCGTCCGGCGCGCCGGCGTCGAAGCCGTTATTGTTGAGGATCGCCTGGATGTTGCGGATCGCCTTCTTCATGTCGACGCTCGCCGTCTTCGGGCCGGTTCCCGCCCATTCGTCGGGAATGTCGATGGCGTTGGTGCGGTGGTCGAGCGGCTCCGGCTTCCACAGATCGGCCTTGGCGCGGGCCCGTTCGAGCTGGTCGGGCTTCATGGCATTGGCCACTTCGTCGCGCTTCTGGCTCGCATCCTTGTCGCCGGCCTTGGCGGCGATCGCAAACCATTTGTAGGATTCTTCGAGATCCGCCGGCACTCCGTTGCCCCGGGCGCAGAGGATCGCCAGGTTGAACTGGCTGTCGGTGATGCCGAGGTTGGCAGCCTTGGTGAACCACGAGGCCGCCGTCGCATAATCCTGCTGGCCGAGCGCGCCGGAGGCGTAGAGCACGGCCAGATTGTGCATGGCGCTGGCATTGCCTTGGTTGGCCGCCTGTTCGTAGAAGCCCTTCGCCTTGGCGATGTCGCGTTCGACGCCGTTGCCCTTCTCGTACATGCTGCCGAGCCGGTATTCTGCGGGCGCAAAACCCTTGTCGGCCGAAAGCTGGTACCAGCTTGCCGCCTGCTTCTGATCGACCGTCATGCCGTTGCGGCCGTCAGAATACCGCGCGCCGATCTCAAACAGCGCCAGCGCATCGCCGGTGCTTGCCGCGTCGGCCAGCGATTTCGGCTGGACCGTGTCGGGAATGGTGATTGCGGCCTGCGGTGCGGATGCTGCCGGCGCGGGAACGAAGCCCGATGTCTCCGGGGCTGCGCCTGATGGAGCCGAGGGAGCAAATGTCGCAGCCCCTTCGCCGTCGAGCGGCGCTGCGTCGGTCAGATGCTCGCCGACAACCGGCGGGGCAGCTTCCGGCTGCGCCTGCTCCGAGAGGGGAGGGGTAGCCTCCGCTGCCGGAGCGGTGGTCCCGAGAGCGGCGGTGTCCGGCTGGGCGGGTGTTACTTCCGGCACGGCCGGTGACGGGTTTTCCGCCGCCCCGGTCAGCGCCGAAACTTCCGCCGGTGCCTGCGGTGCGCGCTCGCCGCTCGTCAGCGTCCGGGCGAGCGGAAAGGCCATGATGGCAAGCAGCACGGCGCCGACCGCCAGCAGGATCGGCCGCCGGTAGCGCGAAAAGGCGCTGGTCTTGCCAGTCTTGTCGGAAGCCTTGTCGGACGTCTTGCCGGCCTTGTCGGCAGCGGCACCCTTCTTTTCTGATTTGACGGCTGTCTGTTTTGGGTTGGCGTCGACCTCCATCGCGGCGGCCTGCGCCGCACGGCGGGCAGCAGCAATATAATCGGCGCGATCGGTCTCAGTGGCGGGTTTGCCGCGTGCAGCACTCTGGCTGGCGCGGACTCGCTCGAGGATTTTCTTCACGTCGGGGGTGCCGGAACCCGGTTCAAGCAGCTCGT
Source organism: Rhizobium sp. BT04 (assembly GCF_030053135.1). Lineage (NCBI taxonomy): Bacteria > Pseudomonadati > Pseudomonadota > Alphaproteobacteria > Hyphomicrobiales > Rhizobiaceae > Rhizobium > Rhizobium sp. BT04. The sequence goes on from NZ_CP125652.1 coordinate 3,628,439, forward strand.
TTGCCGCATCCGTCGGCACCACGTCGGTCGGATCGATCGAGGGTGCGGGGTCGATCACCGGGCGTTCGGTTGCGCGGGTCTCGGCTTTTTTCCCGGGCAGCAGCCGCTTGCCGAGGCTGGCGAGCAGGCCGACCTTTGCCGGTGCCGATGTCGCAGTTTCCGGCGTCCTGCTCGCGGCTTCGATGGCGATCGCGCTCGTTCCGCTCATGGCGGTGGCTTGGGCCGGGGCGGCAGGTTCGGCTGCGACCTCGGCGGTGCGGATCACAGGTGAAGCCTTCGGCGCGGGGGCAGCGGCCGGCGGCCGGGCCATCTCCGCTTCGGCTACCATCAGCGCATAGGGATCGACATCAAAATCGACGTCCGCGACCGGCATTTGGGCGACCGGCCGGCCGCGCTCTTCCATGCCGTCGAGGCGGTCGGCGATATGCACCAGCGTCTCGTGCAGCGCCTTGAACGTCTTGTGCGTGCGTTCCTCACTGTCGCGGCTGATATCTTCGAGGTGGCGCAGATCCTCGGCCAGCGCCGTCAGCGCCGACATGTCGGCAGCGGGCACGCCACCCTGCGCGTTGCCATTGCGCGCATAGGCTTCGACCACCGCTTCCGCCGCCTGGCGCGCCGCCTCGATGATATATTCGTCGCTGGTCGCCATATAGTCTTCGATCGCGCCCATGCGCCGGTCGAAATCGGCCGGTATCGCAGCGCTTTCGCGCGGCTCGCTCATCAGCGCCGAAAGATTGGCGATCTGGTCTTCGAGGTTCTTCAGCGCCCGCGAATCGGTCGGCGCTGCCGCCGTGCTCTCTTCCAGCCGGGCGGCAATGTCGCTCAGCCGCCCTTCGAGACGCTCGAAGGCGCCGTCGTCGATCGCTGCGGCCGGCGCCGGCTGCTGATAGGCCATCTCGTCGATGCGCCGCGCGAGATAATCGAGCCGCTGTGCCAGCACATCGTTGACGGCGCCGTTCTCGAGCGCGTCGATCTTGCGGGAAATATCGGACAGCGGGCCGGTGAGGTCGGGCTGGGGGGCTGCCTTCTGCGTGCGCTCCAGAAGATAGGAAAGCTGTTCCAGCCGTTCGTCGAGCCGTGACGTCGCTTCCGTCTTGCTCAGCTCCTCGACGCGCGTCGTCAACGCCTCCAGCCGCATCGCCAGCTCGTCGGCGGGGTTCACGCGGTTCGCCGCATCATGGCTCATCAGGTCGGCGAGCGCCGAAAGCCGGCTTTCCAGCCGCTGCATCAGCGCCGGGTCGTTGGTGGCGGCGGCGCGTCCGCTGGCTGCGATCGCCCGGCTGATCTCGTCGAGCCGCGTGTCCATGGCGGCGAACTGTTCGGACATGACCCGGTCATGCGGCTGGATCATGTTGCCGAACTGCTCCATCGCCGTGGCGATGGCAATCAGCTTGTCTTCCAGCGCACGGACGGCCGGGCTTTCGCCCATGCCGCCGATATGGCGCTTGATGTCATCCAGCCGGTAGGCGAGCGAAACCAGCTCTTCCTGCAGTCCCTCGGTATCGAGCGCCGCAAGCCGGCTCTCGAAGCCGTCCCAGCGGTTTTCCATGTGGCGCAGCGAATCCTCGCGCGCCAGCCCGTCCATCAGCGAGCGCAGATCTTCGAAATCCTCACGCAGGCCGGCGGCCTCCGGGCCGGCGGAGCGGCCGGTCAGCTGGGTGATGCTCTGGGCAAGGCGGCCCATGTCGGCGCGGATCTCGTCGGCGAAACGGCCGTCTCCGGCGCTTGTCTTGATCTCGCGCAGTTCGGCGCGCAGCGCGTTCATCTCGCGGGTGACGCCTTCGGAAATGTCGCGCTTCAGGTCCTGGCGCAGATTGACGAGCGCCTGGGCGATCTCCGTCATCGTGTCGTCGCCGGCCCGGAAGGCGGGTGTCGGCAGCGGCGCGGCGGCGCGCGGCGCCGGTTCGCGTGAGAGCGGGGCAGGCTCGCGTCCGTACGGCCGATCGCGGCCCGCTTCGAGGGCGCGCTGGCGCTGGCGGATTTCAGCGAGCGGATCCGGCCGCGGCTCGAGCGGCGCCCGTGCGGGGCGCGGGGCGTTGGCGCCGGCATAGGCATCGCGCTCGGTCGTTGCCGTGCGCGGCCGCTGTTCGCGCCCGCTGCCCATCAGCCCTTCGATGCGTGCCTCCAGCCCTTCGATCGTGCGGTTCAGCGCATCGAGCGAGGTCCTGTCGGACTGCCGGGAAGGATTTGATCGCGATCCGTTCATCTTCTTGCTCGCTTCGACTGCTCGACCTCTCGTCAGAGCTCGATCCTTGGCTTTTTCGTCTGCTGCCCACGGCTTTGCCGCGGACCGGAGCGCACCATTCACAAGAAGATAGTCAATTAGACTTTCCTCAAGCTGAACGATGTAGCGGCATCCTTAGAAACGCGAGACTAGGAAAAGGAATGCGGATCACTACTGCTCAATCCGCACCTTTCACGAAACGTGGTAAACAAGCCGTTAATCTCGATGAGAATTTTTTAACGTTTGTGTTCGAAAGGCCATTTTTAGCGGCAATTGCCGCTGAATTCGTCACATCGGACGGCCGCGGGCGCCTCAGGCCGGCCTGGGATATTGCAGCTCGATCTTCACGCCTTCGGGGCCGTAAACGAAGACCTGGCCGAGATCGGTGTCGGGAATATCGTAATATTCGTAGCGGTAGCCGGTCGCCTTGATGCGCTCCAGCGCCGGACCAAATTCGTAAAGGCTGAAGGCGACATGGTTGAAGATGCCGGCCGGAAAATCGGTGCTGCGCGATGTCAGGCTGAGATGGATAACCGGGCGTTCGTCGAGATAGAGCCAGTGGCCCGGCGAGGCGAAGGGTGGGCGATAACCTTCCTTGACGCCGAGCAAGGTTTCGAAGAAACCGATCATTCTAGGCGCATCGCGGGTTTCGATCGTGACATGGTCCAGACGCGGCATCGGTTTCCTCCCGGCAGAGCGTTGACGGCAAATCTAGCCTGTATGGACCCGCTGCGAAAGTTGCTTTGTCAGCCTGCGGTGGAGCTCAGAAGCTCTCCGTCCACGGCCGGACTTCCACCTCCAGCGACCATGCGCTGCGGTGCTGGCGCAGCACGTCGATATAGGTCTGGGCGATGGCATCCGGCAGCAGCGTGCCATCCGGCTTCTCCGCCCGGTCGGGCCGGGTCTGCGAGCGCACCCCGCCGTCGATGACGAAATGGGCGACATGGATGCCCATCGGCCCGAGTTCGCGCGCCGCACTCTGGGCAAGGCCGCGCAGCGCGAATTTGCCCATTGCGAAGGGCGCCGATTGCGCAAAGCCCTTGACGCTTGCCGACGCGCCGGTGAAGAGGATGGCGCCGTGGCCGCGCGGGATCATGCGCTGCGCCGCCTGCTGCGCCACCAGAAAGCCGCCGTAGGCGGTGGTCGCGATCGCCTTTTCCACTTCGGCGGGATCGAGTTCGGCGAGCGGGCCGCGCACGCGGGCGCCGGCGTTGAAGATCACCACTTCAGGCCCGCCGATGGCAGAGCCCGCCTCTTCGAACAGCGCCGCGACGCTTGCCGGCTGCGAGACGTCGGCGCGAAAGACGCTGGCGCCGGTTTCGTCGGAGAGCGCCTGCAGCTTTTCGATATTGCGGGCGGCGAGCCCGACCTTGACGCCGAGCGCCGACAAGTGCCGGGCGAGCGATGCGCTGATGCCGGAACCGGCGCCGACGATCAGTGCGCTGCCATAGGGAAAGTCGGTCATGTCTTGTCCTCGATGGATCGTCGCACAGACGTAGGAAGTCTGCACGGTTCGCGCTACCGCCCCGGACGAATTTCAGTGCGGTTGCGCCGCATCGATCGAATAGGCGCTGATGCGCGACAGATGGATGAAGGAAAGGCCGGTCTCGTCGGCCCAGTGGTTGAAAGCCTCTTGGATCAGCTTCTGGTCCTTCTTCGCCGTGCCGGAGGAGGAGAGCGGCACGCCGGCCGATCTGAGGCAGGCGAGCACATCCATCGTGGCGACGAAGCTGTCGCGGCCGATGCCGCGCAGGAAATATTGCCCGGTCATGCCGCCGAGCCGGCTGCCGCGTTTGCTCAACAGCTCGAGAAGGCCGATCTGGTCTTCCCGCGGCCAGTCGGCGAAGAAGGCGCCGGCGCTGCCATGTTCCCTTGCCAACTCCCGGATGAAGGCGGCATTGGCGCGAACCGACATGATTTTGGCGCCGTTGCGGATAATCCGTTCGTCCGACATCAGAGCGTGCCAATAATCGTCCGGCGCGATATTCAGCGCCGCTGGATCGAAACCGGCAAAGGCCGCCTCGAAACCCGGCCACTTCGCATCGATCACCTTCTGGACGAAGCCGCTATAGAAGATGCGCCGGGTCATATCCGCGAGAATGCGATCGTCTGATATGGCGCGCAGCCGGTCGTGATCCGGCCGGTGTTTCTCCAGCAGAGCCTGAAGTGCTGCCGCTCCGCCTTTCCGTTGCTCCGCACGCTGCCTTATCGCCTCGAAACTGATCATCCCCGGCGATCCTCCTTTGGCATTCCCGAATTGCGGGTTGAACGACGCTTGCGCTTATACGCCATTCCCAGATGGACAAGGAAGGGGAGATGACATCTCGTGCCTTTCGGGTGCTTTATCACCGTCGCCGGTTGAAATTTTTTCGCAAAAAGCGGGTCGGGCTGCAGATTTTGACGTTTACGCAAACGTCAATATTTTGTAAGACAGTGCCCGAGGCCGGCGCGATCCGGTCAACCGAATGGGAGGAATTCGAGAGATGCCAGTCTACAAGGCCCCGGTGAACGATACGCTCTTCGTCCTGAACGACGTGCTGGGCCTCGAACGCTACAACAATCTTCCCGGTTTTGCCGATGCGACGCCTGATCTGATCGAAGCGATCCTCGGCGAGGCGGCCAGGGTTGCCGAGGAAGCGCTCTTCCCGCTGAATTATTCCGGCGATCAGGAAGGCTGCGCGCGCCACGACGATGCCAGCGTCTCGACCCCGAAGGGCTTCAAGGAAGCCTATAAGGCCTATCGCGAAGGCGGCTGGATCGGCCTTGCGGTGTCGGAGGAATTCGGCGGGCAGGGGCTTCCCTATACGCTGCATACTGCCGTCGGCGAATATACCTCTGCCGCCAACATGTCGCTGATGATGTATCCCGGCCTGACGCAGGGCGCGATCGCCGCGATCCTCGTCCATGGCTCCGATGAGCAGAAGAGCACCTATCTGCCGAAGATGGTCGACGGCGCCTGGTCCGGAACCATGAACCTGACCGAGCCGCATTGCGGCACCGATCTCGGCATGCTGCGCACCAAGGCGGTGCTGCAGGCGGACGGCAGCTACAGAATATCGGGCCAGAAGATCTTCATCTCCGCCGGCGAGCACGATCTGGCCGACAATATCGTTCATCTGGTGCTCGCCCGCATCGAAGGCGCGCCCGAGGGCACCAAGGGCATTTCGCTCTTCATCGTTCCGAAATTCCTCGTCGGCAAGGACGGCGCGCTCGGCCCCCGCAACGCCGTCTCCTGCGGCGCGATCGAGCACAAGATGGGCATCCACGCCAACGCCACCTGCGTGATGAATTACGACGAGGCGACCGGCTTCCTGATCGGCGCCGAAAACCGCGGCCTCAACGCCATGTTCGTGATGATGAACGAGGCGCGACTGATGGTCGGCCTGCAGGGTATCGCCATTTCCGAGATCGCCTATCAGAATGCCGCCAGCTATGCCCGCGACCGCATCCAGGGCCGCTCGCTCTCCGGCCCCAAGGCGCCTGACAAGAAGGCCGATCCGATCATCGTCCATCCGGATATTCGCCGCACGCTGATGACCATCCGCGCTTTCAACGAGGCCGGCCGCGCCTTCCTGCTCTGGACGGCGCTGAAGTCCGATATCGCCCACCGTTCCACCGACGAGAAGGAGCGCCAGCCGGCCGACGATATTCTCGGCCTCGTCACCCCGATCCTCAAGGGCGTGATGACCGACAAGGGCTTCGATCATGCCGTCATGGCCCAGCAGGTCTTCGGCGGCCACGGCTATATCGAAGAACACGGCATGAGCCAGTATGTGCGCGATGCCCGCATCGCCATGATCTATGAAGGCGCCAACGGCATTCAGGCGCTCGATCTCGTCGGCCGCAAGCTCGCCTTGAACGGCGGCCGCGCCGCCATGGCCCTCTTCAAGGAGATCGGCGATTTCTGCGAGGAGAACCGCGGCAACGAAAAGCTCTCCTTCTTCACCAAGCATCTGAAGAAGGGCTTGAACGACGTCCAGGCCGCGACCATGTGGTTCATGCAGAACGCCATGGCCAAGCCCGACAATGCCGGCGCCGGCTCGACCGACTACATGCACCTCTTCGGCCTCGTCGTTCTCGGCTATATGTGGGCAAAGATGGCAAAAGCCGCCGAGGATGGCCTTGCATCGGGCGATGCCGCCCGCGAGGATTTCCTGAAGAACAAGCTGATCACGGCGAAATTCTTCATGGAGCGGATCATGCCGGAAACCACGCTGCGCAAGGCCCGCATCGAGGCCGGCGCCGACACGATGATGGAATTGGCCGCCGACGCGTTTTGAGCCGGTTCTCCCTCCCCCTTGTGGGGAGGGTTGGGGAGGGGTCTTTTCCCCTCCTTCCAGGATTTGAGGCAGGATAGATTGCCGCCAGGGAGACGAGGAAATGACCGAGGTTTTCATTTACGATCACGTTCGCACGCCGCGCGGCCGCGGCAAGAAGGACGGCGCCCTGCATGAGGTGCCTTCCGTCCGCCTCGCGGCCAAGACGCTGGAAGCGATCCGCGACCGCAACGGGCTCGACACCAACACCGTCGACGACATCATCATGGGCTGCGTCGATCCGGTCATGGATGCCGGCGCCGTCATCCCCAAGGCGGCCGCCTTCGAAGCCGGTTACTCCACCAGGGCGCCCGGCATGCAGATCTCCCGCTTCTGCGCCTCCGGCCTCGATGCCGTCAATTTCGGCGCCGGCAAGATCGCCCAGGGCGCCGACGACATCGTCATCGCAGGCGGCGTCGAAAGCATGTCGCGCGTCGGCCTCGGCATGTCCGGCGGCGCCTGGTTCATGGATCCTTCGGTGAATTTTCCGGCCTATTTCATGCCGCAGGGCGTCTCGGCCGATCTCATCGCCACCAAATACGGTTTCAACAGGACCGATGTCGACGCTTACGCCGTCGAAAGCCAGAAGCGCGCCGCCCATGCCTGGGAAAACGGCTGGTTCGACAAGTCGGTCGTCCCGGTCAAGGATCAGAACGGCCTGACGATCCTTGATAAGGACGAGCATATGCGTCCCGGCACCGACATGCAGGCGCTCGCCTCCCTCAATCCGTCCTTCCAGATGCCCGGCGAGATGGGTGGCTTCGAGGCCGTCGGCATCCAGGCCCATCCGGAGATCGAGCGCATCAACTATGTCCATCATGCCGGCAATTCCTCCGGCATCGTCGATGGCGCCGGCGTCGTCCTGCTCGGCTCCAGGGCCGGCGGTCAGAGCATGGGGCTGAAGCCGCGTGCCCGCATCAAGGCTTTCGCCAATATCGGCTCAGATCCGGCGCTGATGTTGACCGGACCTGTCGACGTCACCGAGAAGCTGTTGAAGCGGACAGGCATGCGCCTTGCCGACATCGACCTCTTCGAACTGAACGAAGCCTTCGCCGCCGTGGTGCTGCGCTACATGCAGGCTTTCGAGATCGATCACGACAGGATCAACGTCAATGGCGGCGCCATCGCCATGGGCCATCCGCTCGGCGCCACCGGCGCGATGATCCTCGGCACGGTGCTGGACGAGCTTGAACGCCGCGACCTCAACACCGCACTGGTGACGCTCTGCATCGGCGCCGGCATGGGCACGGCAACGGTTATCGAAAGGGTCTGACGATGGGCTTCAACACCGGCACCATCGAATCCGAATATGCCGAGGTCAGCGAGCACTGGTCGCCCCGCGTCATAGCCGATCTCAACGGCCAGAGCGTCAAGCTCGCCAAGGTTCAGGGCCAGCTCGCCTGGCATTCTCACCGCGATGAAGACGAGCTTTTCCTCATCTGGAAGGGAGCGCTTACCATCGAATATCGCGACCGCCCGCATGTGCATCTGAGCGCCGGTGATTTTCATGTCGTCCCGAGAGGTGTCGAGCATAATCCGGTTGCGCCGGAGGAATGCTGGATCGTGCTATTCGAACCATCGCAGACCAAGCATACCGGCGACGTCGTCACCGAAAAGACGAAGACCTTAGACGCGCAGCGCAGCCATTTGCCGGCCTGATCGGGGAGGAAACCCAATGACCTACACCAATTTCACGCTCGAAACCGACGCCGACGGCATCACTCTTGTCACCTGGGACATGCCCGGCAAATCGATGAACGTCTTCACCGCGGAGGTGATGGCCGAACTCGACGCCATCATCGACGCCACGACCGCCGATGCCGCCGTCAAGGGTGTCGTCTTCACCTCGGGCAAGTCCTCCTTCTCCGGCGGCGCCGACCTGTCGATGATCAAGTCGATGTTCAGCTCCTATCAGGAGGAGAAAGTAAAAAGCCCAGAGACGGCCGTGCAGACCCTCTTCGGTCTGGTCGGCCGTATGAGCGGCCTGTTCCGCAAGCTTGAAACGTCGGGCAAGCCCTGGGTGTCCGCCATCAACGGCACCTGCATGGGCGGTGCCTTCGAACTGTCGCTCGCCTGCCACGGCCGCGTTGCCTCCAATGCCAAGAGCGTCAAGATCGCGCTGCCCGAAGTCAAGGTCGGCATCTTCCCCGGCGCCGGCGGCACGCAGCGTGTGCCGCGGCTGGCCAACGCCCAGGATGCCCTGCAGATGATGACGACCGGCCAGTCGCTGACCGGCTCCCGCGCCAAGGCGATGAACCTCGTGCATCAGGTGGTCGAGCCGGATCAGCTCATCCCGGCCGCCAAGCAGATGATCAAGGATGGTCTGAAGCCGGTCGCCCCCTGGGATGAGAAGGGCTTCAAGGCGCCGGGCGGCGGCATCTGGACGCCGGCCTCCGCTCAGCTCTGGCCGGCAGCGCCAGCGATCCTGCGCCGGGAAACATCGGGCAATTATCCGGCAGCGCTTGCCATCCTGAAATGTGTCTATGAAGGCCTGCAGGTGCCGTTCGATACCGGCCTGAAGATCGAGCAGCGCTATTTCACCGAGGTGCTGCAGACCCGCGAAGCCTTCTCGATGATCCGTTCGCTGTTCATCTCCATGCAGGAGCTCGGCAAGGGCGCCCGCCGCCCGGCCGGTCACCCCAAGACCGAGCTGAAACATGTCGGCGTCGTCGGCGCCGGCTTCATGGGCGCCTCGATCGCTTATGTCACCGCCGCCGCCGGCATTTCCGTGACGTTGATCGACCGCGACATCGAAGCCGCGACCAAGGGCAAGACCGTCTCCGAAGGCCTGGTCAAGGATTCTGTCGGTAAGGGACGTCTTACGCAGGACGAGGCGGCAGCACTGCTATCGCGCATCACGCCCTCAGCCGATTATGCCGACCTCGCCAAAACAGATCTCGTCATCGAGGCGGTATTCGAGGATCGCGAGGTGAAAAAAGCCGTCATCGAGGCGGTCGAAGCCGTGCTGCCCGAAGGCGCGATCTTCGCCTCCAATACCTCGACCCTGCCGATCTCGGGTCTCGCGAAGAATTCGAAACGCCCGGCCGATTTCATCGGCATCCATTTCTTCTCGCCTGTCGAAAAGATGATGTTGACCGAAGTTATCCTCGGAAGCGAAACCGGCGACAAGGCGCTGGCCGTGGCGCTCGATTATGTCGCCGCCATCAAGAAGACGCCGATCGTCGTCAACGACACCCGCGGTTTCTTCGTCAATCGCTGCGTGCTGCGCTATATGTCGGAAAGCTACGACATGCTGATCGAGGGCGTGCCGCCTGCGATGATCGAGAATGCCGCCAAGATGGCCGGCATGCCTGTGGGACCGCTGGCGCTCAACGACGAAGTGGCGATCGACCTCTCGCTGAAGATCCTCAAGGCCACCGTCGCCGATCTCGGCGAAAAAGCCATCGACCCCAGGCATATGGAACTCATCTCCCGCCTGGTCGAAAAGGAGGGCCGTTTCGGCCGCAAGAATTCCAAGGGTTTTTACGACTACCCGCCGAAGCCGGCGAAGAAGTCGCTCTGGCCCGACCTCAAGACCCTCTACCCGCAGAAAAAGGCGGACGAGGTCGACGTCACCGTCCTGAAGCAACGCTTCCTCGTCACCATCGCGCTGGAAGCCGCCCGCACCGTGGAAGAAGGCATCGTCACCGATCCGCGCGAGGCCGATGTCGGCTCGATCCTCGGCTTCGGCTTCGCGCCCTATACCGGCGGGGCGCTGAGCTATATCGACGGCATGGGCGCGAAGGCCTTCGTGGAGCTGGCTGAAAAGTTAGCGGAGGCTTACGGAGATCACTTCAGGCCGACGCCGCTCTTGAAAGACATGGCCGCCAAGGGCGAGACCTTCTACGGGCGGTTCGATCCCTATGCGAGGGTGGGGGAGGCGGCGTGAGCCGCCTTTGCCCTTGTGCTGCTGCACGACATTCAAGAATTGTTCGTTTTCGATCAGCCAAACCCTAATTCGACTTTTCCTTGCGGACGCCTTGTCACGGACACAATTCCCGATTAAACGTTCACGCATCGATCTTGCTAGATGAACTTTGAAACGGCGCTCGCGTCGTTCCTGGCGAACTTCCTCCAAAATCGGTTTTCATCGCCGCCTGGACATTTGTCCGGGCTGCATTCTTCTATGAACGATTCGAAAAGGATATCGTCATGAGCACTGGTACCGTAAAGTGGTTCAACGCAACCAAGGGCTTCGGCTTCATTCAGCCGGACGACGGCGCAGCCGACGTTTTCGTCCACATCTCCGCCGTTGAACGCGCTGGCATGCGCGATCTCAAGGATGGCCAGAAGCTGTCTTACGAGCTCGTCCGCGACAACAAGTCCGGCAAGATGTCGGCAGACCGCCTCCAGGCGGCCTGAGCCTTTAAAAGGCTTATGAATATCATCTCCGGATCGTGACCACGGATGTACTGGCACGGTTCGTTGAGATGGCAGGGAAGGTCGGGTTAGCCCGGCCTTTTTTATTTTTGGGTGGTTTGTGCTAGGCCCTTCCCAAGAAATGCATCCGCGGCACGACCTTGAAGAATCTCCCGATTTTTCGTCGCAAGACGGCCAAGCCGCTCAGCCTCCAGCCGCCCCGTCACCCTCCAGCATCGCCATTACCCGCGCCATCACCGCCCGCGCCGCATCGAGTTCGGCCGCCGTAAAGGCGGCACCGAGCCCGTCCGCCCATCCGGCCTGCGCCACCTCGATGACGTCAAGCCGAGTCGCCCCCTCCGCCGTTAGCCGCACCAGCTTGGCGCGTTGGTGTTGCGGGTTGTCGGCATAGGCGATCAGCCCTTCGCCTTCCAGCACATCGGTAAGCCGCTGCACCCCCTGGCGGGCGAGACCGAGGGCGCGGGCGATCTGCGCCACCGACATGTCGCCGCGCCTTGCTGCGGCCAGCACCTGCCAGCGGGCACTGGTCTGTCCTGCCGGTCTTGCCAGCTGGTCGCCGGCCGCCGTCAGATGGCCGGCAAGGCGAAGCGCCGTGATCGCGAAAGCGGAAAAGGCATTCCCCTCCATCGTTCGCTCCGGTCGATTTTGTTTGACAACATGTTGTCGATTTTGTATCTCATCCATAATGACAACATATTGTCATGCGCGATCGGCCGATGCAACGTCGAAGGAGGAGATCACCCATGAAGAAAACCTACAAGGGAAGCTGCCATTGCGGCAAAGTGCATTACGAGGTGGACATGGACCTCGAAGAAGGCACCGGCCGCTGCAATTGTTCGATCTGCGCCAAGCGGCGCTATTGGGGCGCCAACGTCAAGCCGGAGGATTTCCGGCTGATGTGCGACCCGGCGGAAACATCAGACTACCAGTTCAACACCATGAGCGGTCATCACCGCTTCTGCCGCACTTGCGGCGTGCCGGCCTTTGGCGATGGTTATGTCGAAGCGATCGGCGGCGCCTATGTCTCGATCAACATTGCCTGCCTCGACGATATCACCCCTGAGGAACTGGCAGCACTGCCGGTCCGTTACTCCGACGGCAGGCATGATGCCTGGTGGAACGAACCTGAAGTGACGAGTTACCTCTGAAGTAATTCCAACAAAATGCGCGGCAGTTTTGCTGGAATTGCGCAAAGCTTGTCGGATCATCGTCATCCCGTTCGTCCTCGGTTCATAGCGGAGAAGGAGAACGGATGTGAAAGATGAAACGAATGCCAGGCACGAGGAAGAGGCGGTCATCGCCATGCTGATGATGCGCGCCAAGGCGCTGGGGGAAAAGAACGCCGAGGAGGCGCTTTCCTATGAGGCCGAAGAGTCCGTCGAATTTTCGCTGGCGCCGCCGCTCGTCTATTACGGCAAGGACCAGGCGGGCCTGCAGGCCTGGTTTGACACCTGGGAAGGCCCGATCGGCGGCGAGGTGCGCGATGCCAAGCTGACGGTCGGCGGGGATGTCGCCTTCTGGAGCGGCCTCATGCACATGACGGGAACCAAGACTGATGGCGCCGAGGTCGATCTCTGGTTCCGCCAGACGCTGGGCCTCGTCAAGCAGGACGGCCGCTGGCTGGTTGCCCACCAGCACGCCTCGGTGCCTTTCGCGATGGATGGCAGCGGCCGCGCGCTGCTTGATCTGACGCCGTGAAGCCACGCTCTGTTTGTATAATTCTATCCTGCAATTAGCAGTGGGGCGTGCATCGTGGGATATCAACTGGAACCGGATAGTTCCGTTTGCCGACTTGTGGAGAATGAGAACTTTTTTAATCAAAATTTGCAAGCATGGATCTCGGGAGCCTTCGGTTTTGCTGGGTGACAGTTGTTCAAGCGCGCCGGCGAATTGACTTGAGGCGTCCGCTAGTACAGCAGCGAAACGAGCGGGAACATGTTTTTCAAATCTACGACAAGTCGCAATCTTTTTTCAGTGGCGGCTTGCGGCGTCATTGCCGTTATTGGTGCTTCCGGCATCATTTTTTATCAAGCTTATAACGAAATTCGCAGCGGCAGCATCGAACAGATGCGCCAGATCGCCACAGCCGAAGCGCTGAATATCGAAAAGAATATCGGCGGCACAGTGCATATCGTCGACGGACTGGACACCGTGCTGACGACGATGAAGGAACTGGGCGACACCGATCGTACCAAGGCGGACAAGGTCCTGCTCAACATGCTGCAAGCCAACCCGTCAATCCTTGCGACTTGGACCGGCTGGGAGCCGAATGCCTTCGATGGCAAGGACAAGGATTTCGTCGGCAAGGAAGGTCATGACACGACGGGCCGCTATGTGCCCTACTGGGTGCGCAGCGGCGGCCAGATCACCCATACCGCGTTGACCGATTACACACTGGCTGGGCCGGGCGACTATTATCAGCTGCCGTTCACACAGCGCAAAACCGTTGTCATCGAGCCCTATTCCTATGCGATCGACGGCAAGGATGTTTTGATGACCTCCGTCACCAAGCCGATCATCATCGATGGAAAAGCGGTCGGCGTTGCCGGCCTCGATCTTTCGCTGCAGGACACCAACAAGGCGCTGGCGGCCATTCGACCCATGGGCGCGGGCTTCCTTGGACTGGTCACCAGCGCCGGCAAGATCGTGAGCCATCCGGATGCGAGCCTCATCGGCAAGAGCCTGTCGGAGACGGGAATAAAGACTGCGGATTGGGATCGTCTGATCGCCACGCCCGGTGTCGAGCATGAGGTGACCAATGAGGATGGCAGCGTCTCTCTGGCGGTTGCCGTCGCGGTCAAGCTTGCCGAGAGCTCAAATTGGTATGCGATCGTTTCGGTCCCGAAGGCGACACTCTTCGGGGCTCTCTATACGGTCGTGCGGGATGCCGTTCTCGCCACCAGCCTAGCGGCCTTGCTGCTCGGCCTCGCCGGGTGGCTGATCGCCCGCCGCTTCGTCGGCCGGATTTCCAGCGTGATCGGCGAGACTGCCGACATTGCTGCCGGCAAACTCGACGTGACCCTGAAAGACGGCGACGCGAAGGACGAAATCGGTGACCTCTCGCGCTCCCTGAAGGCACTGCTCGAGAGCAACCGCGAAAGAGCACGCCTGCAGACCGAGGCAGAAGAAAACCGTATGCTGCAGGAAAAGGAGCGTGCGGAGCGCGCCCGGATCGACCAGGCTCAGGAAGCCGACGTCAAATTCGCCGTCGGCGAATTGGCGCTTGGCCTCGCCAAGCTTGCCGAAGGCGACGTAACGATCGCACTCGAGCAGCCTTTCGCGGCGACGCTTGACCAGACCCGCGTCAATTTCAACGAGTCGGTCGTCAAACTGCGGTCGGCGCTGCTGTCGTTCTCGCAAAATGCTGCGGTCATTCAAAGCGGCACTGAGGAGATCCGTTCTGCTGCCGACGATCTTGCGCGCCGGACGGAACAGCAGGCGGCCTCCGTCGAGGAAACGGCGGCAGCGTTGGAGCAGATTACGACGTCGGTCAAGGATTCCACGGCGCGTGCCGAAGAAGCAGGATCGATGGTTGCTCGGACGAAGGAAAATGCCGAACGTTCCGGCCAGATCGTGCAACGCGCCGTCGAAGCGATGCACGACATCGAACAGTCGTCCAAGTCGATCTCAAACATCATCGGCGTGATCGACGAGATCGCCTTCCAGACAAACCTGCTGGCGCTGAATGCCGGCGTCGAGGCCGCGCGCGCCGGTGAAGCCGGCAAGGGCTTCGCCGTGGTCGCTCAGGAGGTCCGCGAGCTCGCGCAGCGCTCGGCTGGCGCGGCCAAGGAGATCAAGGCTCTGATCAGCTCATCCGGCGGCCAGGTGCAGCAGGGTGTTGCCTTGGTCCGCCAGACCGGCGATGCTCTGGAAGGCATTGTCCAGGAGGTGCAGCAGATCGACCGCAATGTCGACGCGATCGTTCAGTCGGCGCGCGAGCAGTCGACCGGCCTTCAGGAAATCAATACGGCTGTCAATCAGATGGATCAGGCGACGCAGAAGAATGCGTCCATGGTGGAGGAGTCCAACGCGGCGGCCCACAGGCTTGCGACCGAGGTCTCTGCCCTCTCCGGACGCTTGGGTCAGTTCCGGCTCGATACCGGCGCGGGCATGACTTCGACTACGACGCGTTCGAATGTCCCGCGTCCGGTCGCCGCTCCGAAAGTCGTATCATCGCACACGATGACCCCCGTTCCCTCTCCGGCCCGCGCATTGAAGAAGACGCTGGCTGTCGCTCTGGGCGGCGGCTCAAAGGCAGCAGCTTCGGCCGGCGATGGCTGGGAGGACTTCTGACACAGCCCTTGACCGGAGCGGAGACCCTTCGCTCCGGTCGATCTCGGCCGATGAAGAATGTCAGGCTGCGCTTTCCGCCGCCTTGCGCCGGCCGGCGCGAACCGCCGTGATCCCGACGCCCATCAGCAACAAGATCGCCGTCGCATAAATATCCGTCGTCAGCGCGTAACCGGCCGATTTCGCCAGGAACCCGGCAAGGATCGCCGGCAGGCTGAAGGCGAGGTAGCTCTGGACGTAGAAGGCCGCCAGTAATCCGGCCCGCTCGTCCGGTTTGGCAAGTGGCATGATCGTGCCGATCGAGCCGAGGAAATTGGTGCCGAAACCGGCGCCGGTGAAGACGGTGCCGACGAGAAGCAGCGGCACGTTGGCGAGATGCACGCCGGCAACGACCGTCAGGATGCCGAGTGTCTTCGCCGACACGCCGAAACCGAGGTTGGCCGAGGCCGTCTTGCCGCGCCTGAGATAGACGGCGATTGCCCCGCTCACCATCAACGCGGTGACGACGGCGCCGCCCGTCAGCGGCGCGCCGCTGCCGGTGGTGCTGGCGACCAGCGACGGGACCAGCGACAGATAGAAGCCGGCAAGCGTCCAGTTGGCGACGTTGATCGGCGTCACCAGCGACAGCGGCCGCTTCACCTGCGGCGGA
The DNA here is from genome assembly GCF_030053135.1 of Rhizobium sp. BT04. NCBI lineage: Bacteria > Pseudomonadati > Pseudomonadota > Alphaproteobacteria > Hyphomicrobiales > Rhizobiaceae > Rhizobium > Rhizobium sp. BT04. The sequence goes on from NZ_CP125652.1 coordinate 3,644,298, forward strand.
ACAGCGACCCGCGGTATCAGCGAACCGAGCGCGCCCGGCCGTGTGCCGCCGGTCTCGCGCGTCAGCCAGATGGCCGCTGCCTGCAGGGTGAAGGCGACGAGCAGCAGCGCGTAGGTGAGATGCATCGGGAAGGGGCCGTATTGGATCAAGGCGCTGGTGCCGACCGCGCCCACCGCCATGCCGCAAAGCGGCGCGATCGAATTGACGATCTGCCCTTTGGCCCGGTCGACATCAACGAGAGCGGCTCCGAGCGAGGCGCCGGCAATCCCCGTTGCAATGCCCTGCACGATCCGCGCCGCGATCAGCCAGCCGGGACCGCTGGCGACGACGAACAGGCCCATGGCGACGATTTCGAGCACCAGGGCGAAAAAGATCACCGGCTTGCGGCCGAGATGGTCGGAGATCGAACCGGCGATCAGCAGTGCCGCCAGCAGCGCGAAGGCGTAGACGGCGAAGACCACCGTGATCAGCACCGGCGAGAGCGCGAAGTTCTCCTGATAGATCCGGTAGAGCGGCGTGGGCGCTGCGGAGGCGCCGAAGAAAGTGGCGAGCGTCAGCGCATGAAAGCCGATCGAGGGGCGCGGCGAATTCTCTATGGATTTGGCTGCGGCGACCATATATAAGCCCCTTAAAGCTAAACAGTTGCGTTAGCTCCATGTAGGGTAGGCGCCTGGTAAAGGCAAATTATTTGCGTTTATGGTTCTGTCAAAGATTTTGAACTATGGGCGTCAGGTGCAAAAGTCGGGTTGCAGGCATGGCAGTGAAGGAGAATCTCCGCCCGGGCGGCAGAAGCGCCAGGGTTCAGGCATCGGTGCACAAGGCGGTGCGTGAGCTGCTGGCCGAGATGAGCCGCGCCGAGGTGACCATCCCGCTGATCGCCGGCAAGGCGGGTGTGACGCCGTCGACCATCTATCGCCGCTGGGGCGACCTGCAGGCGCTTCTTGCCGATGTCGCCGTCGAGCGTTTGCGCCCGGATATGCAGCCGGTCGATGCCGGCAGCGGCAGTGCCGATCTCGAGGCTTGGGCCGAGCAATATGCCGAGGAAATGTCCTCCGGCCCGGGCCGCGAGATGATCCGCGACGTGCTGGCGGCGCAAGCAGGCGCAAATGCCTGCAAATGCTGCGAATATACCCGCCAGCAGATCGTCGTCATCGCCGAGCGGGCGAAGGCCCGCCACGGGCCGTTTCCGGATGTCGATCTGGTCATGGACCAGGTCGTGGCGCCGATCATGTATCGCATCCTGTTCGGCGACGTGCCGGATACGGCGCGTGTGCGCGATCTGGTCGCCCGCGTCATGAACACAGCGGACTAATTTTACTCTGCGGCGGCGCGTTTCAGGCCGGAAATCTGGGTGATATAGGCGCGCAGCGCCGCCGGCCGCACCGGTTTGTGCTGAACGGCGATGTCGTGCCGCTCGGCTTCGCTGCGCACCTCCGGCGTGCGGTCGGCGGTGATCATCAGGGCAGGGATATCGGCGCCGAACTGCCGGCGCAGATGCAGGATCGCGGCAATGCCTGTGCCGTCGTCGAGATGATAATCGGCGATGGCGAGATCCGGCGGCCCGTCACGACCGTCGCTGGATATCACGTCGGCGAGACAATCCAGCCCCTTGACTTCGCAACCCCAGCCGCTGAGCAGCAGCCGCATGCCTTCGAGGATCTTCGGCTCGTTGTCGATGCAGAGGATCTTCAGCCCCTTGAGCGGCTGCCCCGGGCGGTCGGCAGGGGCGGCGGCCGCTGCGGCCTCGGCCGGGCGCGAGACGTCAAGCGGCATGGCGATGCGGAATTCAGTGCCCTTGCCATGCGTCGACTGCAGCTCGACCGGATGATTGAGCACGCGGGCGATGCGGTCGACGATCGAAAGGCCGAGCCCGAGGCCGGAGGCGGTTTTGGCGCCTTCATCCAGCCGCGCGAATTCCTTGAACACGGTGCGGAATTTCGACGGCGGAATGCCGATGCCGGAATCGATCACCTGGATGATCACCTGGTTGCCGCGCCGCCGCGCACCCACCAGCACCTTGCCGGTGATCGTGTATTTGATGGCGTTGGAAACCAGGTTCTGCACCAGCCGGCGCAAAAGGTTGGGGTCGGAGCGGACCCTGAGCGACGTCGGCATGACCACCAGTTTCAGCTGTTTTTCCCGGGCGATCGGTGCGAAATCGGTCTCGATGCGCTTGAGCAGGTCGGAGAGTGCCACGGCGGCGAGCCGTGGCCGCATCGCGCCGGTATCGAGCCTCGAAATATCGAGCACCGCACCGAGAATGGTTTCGACCGATTCCAGCGCCGAATCGATGTTGCGCACGATCGGGCTGTTGTCGGATTGCGCCATGCGCTCGACCAGCGCCGAGGAATAGAGCCGGGCGGCATTCAGCGGCTGCAGGATGTCGTGGCCGGCGGCGGCGAAAAAGCGGGTCTTGCCGATATTCGCCTCGTCGGCGGCAGCGCGCGCCTCGCCGAGTTCGCGGTTGACGCGGGTCAGCTCGGCCGTGCGTTCGGCGACGCGCTGTTCCAGCGTCTCGTTCGCCTGTTTCAGCGCCTGGTCGGCGGTGACGCGCTGAGTGATATCGGTGAAGGTGGCGACGATGCCCTTGTCGGGCATGGCGTTGGAGCGCACCTCGATGATCCGCTCGCCGCCGCCGAGCACCAGCGAGAAGGGTTTGTCGAGCGTCAGAAAATGCCGCACCGTCTGGCTGAGATCGCCGGGCGCGATATCGCCGCGCTGGCTGAGCGTGGTGACGATCTCCGACAGGGGAAAACCGACCTGACCGGCACTTTCCGGCAGATCCAGCAATTGCCGGAAGCGCCGGTTCCAGATCGTCAGCCGGTTGGAACTGTCGAACACCGCAATGCCCTGGTCCATCTGCGAAAGCGCCGTCTGCAGCATGTCCTGGTTATATTGCAGCGCCTCGCTCGCCTGGTCGAGCAGCCAGGCGGTATCGGAAGAGGCATCCTCGATCTTCTGCAGGATCAGCGACAGCACCAGCCGGGCAGAAGAGGAGCCGATGGCGCTGCCGAGCAGCTGTTCGCTGAAATGGATGAGCGCCATGTCGGCCGGCTGTTCGTCCTCCAGCTTGCGGCCGGAACCTTGTTCGTAGGTGGTGAACGAACGCTGCATGCGCTCTTCGCCGAGATAGCGCGAGATCGCCGCCTTGAGGTCGCCAACGCTGACGCGGGTCTTCCAGCCGCGCGTGGCAAATTGCGAGCGCGAATGCCGCTTGACGAAGATGCCGGCCTGGATGCGTTCCAGCGGCCTGGCATTGCGGGTGAGCGAGCCGACGACGAAGAAGGCGGTATTGACGAGCAGGCTCATGACGGTCGCATTGACCAGCGGATCGGCGTCGGGGGCGGTAAACAGCGTCGTCCCGGGAAAGATGAAGCCGAGGACGGCGCTTGCCACATAGGAATAATCGGGGCCGCCGAGCGAGGGCAGGAACAGCAGATAGACCCAGATGACGAAGCCGGAGATCAGCCCGAGGATGGCGCCGCGCGCATTCGCCCGCCGCCAGATCAGCCCGCCGAAGAGCGCCGGGGCGATCTGCGCGATCGCCGCAAAGGAAAGCAGGCCGATCGAGGCAAGGCCGGCGGTGCTGTCGGTCGAGCGGTAATAGGCATAGCCGAACAGCAGCACGGCGAAGATGGCGCTGCGGCGGATATTGAGCAGCGTCTTGGCGAAATTGTCGCGCAGGCTGGCGCGGCCGGCGAGTTTGCGCCTGAGGAAGATCGGCATGATGATGTCGTTCGACACCATGATCGACAGCGCCACCGAATCGACGATGACCATCGCCGTTGCGGCGGAGAAGCCGCCGATGAAGGTGATCAGCGACACCACCGGCATCTGGCCGGCAAGCGGCAGCGACAGCATGTAGAAATCGGCATTGCCGTTGCCACCGAAGGTCAAGAGCCCGCCGATCGCCACCGGCAGCACGAAGAGATTGATTGATATGAGATAAACAGGAAACAGGAAGCCTGCGAGTTTCAACTGTTTCGGCGTCCGGTTCTCGACGACCGTCACGTGGAATTGCCGCGGCAGCAGGATGATCGCGAAGGCCGACAGCAGGATCAGGGTGATCCAGCGGCTGATCGGCGTATGGTAACTCAGCGCCGACATAACCAGCGTGTTGTCGACGGTCTTCCGCCAGAGGTCGGCCGGACCGTCGAAGAGAAACCAGATGACGCAGACGCCGGCCGTCAGGAAGGCGACGAGCTTGACGACGGATTCCATCGAGACGGCGAGGATCAGCCCGTCCTGGTGTTCGGTCGCATCCGTGTGCCGGGTGCCGAACATGATGGCGAAGCAGGCAAGCACCAGCGTTGCGAGGAGCGGCAGGTCGAGGAAATAGAGATTGCCGCTGCCGATGCCGTAATCCGACGGGTTGACCATGGCGCTGACGGTGCTGGAAATGGCTTTCAGCTGCAGCGCGATATAGGGAATGGTGCCGATCAGCGAGATCAGCGCGACGATGGTGGCGACCGTCGGGTTCTTTCCGTAACGCGCCGCGACGAAATCGGCAACCGAGGTGAGCTTTTCGGCCTTGGCGAGCTCGATGATGCGGCGAAGCAAGGGCATGCCGAGCGTGAAGAGCAGGATCGGGCCGATATAGATACCAGCAAATTCCAACCCGCGCTGCGCGGCAAGCCCGACGCTGCCGAAATAGGTCCAGGAGGTGCAGTAGATTGCAAGGCTCAGCGCATAGACGACGGGCCATCCGCCTTCCAGCGCGCCCGGGCCGAGCATGCCCGGGCCGCGATCAAGCGTGCCCTGGCTGCGGTTCTTGCGGTCGCCATAGCTTGCCACAGCGAAAAGCAGCAGCAGATAGCCGAAGGCAGACGCGAATATGACCCAGCCTGGAAGCATTGACCCTCCGCCGGCGGAAACCCGCCGGGACCTCCGCAACGTGGGGTCAGCTTAAGTTATTTCAGGCGCTTTGAAAATTCCTGGCCATCTAGGCCTTAAGTCAAAGGCCGTGAGGGGTATTGCCGAATAATTGCGATTGCCGATTGATGAATTGCAATGAAGATGCTGCTACTGCATAATTCCTCAAATCGGAATTGATTAAGAATAAATTGTGCGTCAATTCAAAGCGTTGAGCCTTTTTTACGAGGCTGTAGAGACGCGTGACGCTATAACAGACACTTGCATATCTTTGAAATGCATCGAAGGGAGACGGATGCGATGCTCAACGAGTTCAAGGCCTTTATCGCGCGCGGGAATGTCATGGATCTTGCTGTCGGCGTCATCATCGGCGGCGCCTTTGGCGGCATCGTCAAATCTTTGGTCGACGATCTGATCATGCCGATCGTGGGCGCCATTTTCGGCGGCTTCGATTTTTCGAATTACTTCCTGCCACTGTCCTCGGCCGTCAACGCCCCGTCGCTTGCGGCCGCCCGCGAGCAGGGAGCGGTGTTTGCCTATGGCAGTTTCCTCACCGTCCTCATCAACTTCCTGATCCTCGCCTGGATCATCTTCCTGATGGTCAAGGGCGTGAACATCCTACGTGCCCAGGTCGAGCGCCAGGAAAAGGCCGCACCGGAAGAGTTGCCCCCGCCGCCGGCAGACGTTCAGCTGCTGACGGAAATCCGCGATCTTCTCGCCACGCGCCCGACGGCTTGATTCGCACTGGAGCCCCATCCGTTCCGGCCGGGCCGATCCATCACGAAAATCGATGTGCCATCACTGGATATCATGGGATTTGCCGACGTAAATCCTCTATGAAGGCGGAAACCGGAGATATGCATGTCGATCGTGAAAAGCCTCAGCCCGCGCGCCATTACGGCGCCCGAAAGCGGGATCGTCGAAGTCGTCAATTATGCCCGTGGCCGCGAAGGCCTGCTGCCGCTCTGGGTGGGTGAAGGTGATCTGCCGACGCCTGACTTCATCAGCCGGGCGGCGATGGATGCGCTTGCTTCAGGCGAGACCTTCTACACCTGGCAGCGCGGCATTCCCGAGCTTCGCCAGGCGCTTTCGGATTATTACGCCAGACATTTCGGAATCCGGCTTCCGGTCGAGCATTTCTATGTCACCGGTTCTGGCATGCAGGCGATCCAGATCAGCGTTCAGGCGTTGACCTCGCCGGGTGACGAATTCGTCTATCTCACCCCCGCCTGGCCGAATATTGCCGCCGCCCTCGAAATCGCAGGCGCATGTTCGGTCGGTGTCGAGCTGCAGTTCGAAGGCGGCAAATGGGCGGTCGATCTCAACCGCATCGAAGCCGCCATCACGGAAAAGACCAGGGGCCTCTTCATCAACACGCCGTCGAACCCGACAGGCTGGACAGCAACGAAGAAGGATCTCGCCGATATCCTGGCGCTGGCCCGCAAGCACGACCTCTGGATCATGGCGGATGAGATCTACGCCCTCTATTATTTTCCAGGCGGCCGCGCGGCCTCCTTCCTCGATGTGATGGCGCCTGATGACAAAATCATCTTCGTCAATTCCTTCTCGAAAAACTGGTCGATGACCGGCTGGCGTGTCGGCTGGATCGTCGCACCCCCTGAGATGGGCCAGGTGCTCGAAAACCTCGTCCAGTATTCGACGTCGGGCGTCGCGCAGTTCATGCAGAAGGGCGCCGTCGCCGCCCTGGACAAGGGCGACGATTTCATCGCTGCCAATATCGCCAAGGCAGCCCGCTCCCGCGATATTCTCTGCGATGCGCTTGTTGCCACCAACCGCGTCGAGACGCTGAAGCCAGACGGCGCGCTTTACGCTTTCCTGAAGATCGACGGCGTCGCCGACAGCCGCAAGGCAGCGCTCGATATCGTCGACAAGACGGGCGTCGGCCTTGCTCCCGGAACCGCGTTCGGCGCTGGCGGCGAGCTTTTCCTGCGCGCCTGTTTCCTGCGCGACCCCGCGCAGGTGGCGATCGCGGCCGAGCGTCTCTGCGATTATATCCTCAAGCGCTGAGAAGCGGCCAGGCCGGCTGGTTTTGTGCCGGAATCGCCCGATCGATAAAACTCTAGCAAAGCCCGAAATCGGCCTCTAACCACAAGTCCAAACATACCGGTTCAAAGGTCCTCGAACGGCCGTTCGATAAGAAAATTGGAAAGAAAAACCGGGCCTGATGCCCCTGCTATAAAACGAAAGCAGGGATGCGGGACATGGCGGTTTTGGTGACGGGCGGCGCCGGATATATCGGCAGTCACATGGTTTGGGCGCTGCTCGATGCGGGCGAGGATGTGGTCGTGCTCGACCGCCTCTCCACGGGCTTTCGCTGGGCCGTGGCGCCGGCGGCGCGTTTCTATCTCGGCGACGTCGCCGATCCCGACATATTGAAGAAGATCTTCATCGAAAACGACATCGAGGCGATCATCCATTTCGCCGGCTCCGCCGTCGTCCCGGTCTCGGTCGCCGATCCGCTCTCCTATTACGACAACAATTCCGGCAAGACCCGGGCGCTGCTCTCCGCCTCGGTCAAGGCCGGAATCCGCAACTTCGTCTTCTCCTCGACGGCGGCCGTCTACGGCCAGCAGAAGACGGACCTGCCGGTGAAGGAGACCGCTCCCCTCAATCCGGAAAATCCTTACGGCCAGTCGAAGCTGATAACCGAATTCATGCTGCGCGATGCCGCCGCCGCCTATGATTTCAACTATGTCGCGCTTCGCTACTTCAACGTCGCCGGCGCCGATCCCGACCACCGTGCCGGCCAGTCGACCTCAGGCGCCACCCACCTGATCAAGGTTGCCTGCGAGGCAGCCCTCGGCAGGCGCGACAGCGTCAGTGTCTATGGTATCGATTATCCCACCCATGACGGCACCGGCGTGCGCGATTACATCCATGTCACCGATCTTGTCGATGCACATCTGAAAGCCCTGCAGCACCTGCGCAAGGACAAGGGCTCGCTCGTTGCCAATTGCGGTTATGGCAGCGGCTATTCCGTGCTCGACGTACTGAACATGGTCACGCGCCTGCACGGGCATTCCTTCAAGATCCACATGGCGCCGCGCCGCGCCGGCGATTCGGCAAGCGTCGTCGCCGACGCTTCGCTCGCAAGGCAGGTGCTCGACTGGAAACCGAGATACGATTCTCTCGAAACCATCGTCCAGAGCTCGCTCGATTGGGAACTCTTCCTGTCGAACAGAAATGTCGACGATCTGCACAGCATCCACCGGGCACTCGCCGCCGCGTCTTTCTAGAGCAATTCCAGGCAAAGCGTGTAACGGTTTTGCCAGGCAAGGCGCGAAGCGCTTCTACCGGGGTGCCAGCCTGTTGACCATCCCCGTGCCTGCGGGACCTGCATGACCCGCTGCATGAACATCACCCGCTCGGTCGCCAATTTCGGCCAGAATCTCGGCATGGCCTCGGTCGCCGAAGGCGTCGAAAGCGAAGAGATCGCCGACGGATTGAAGGCGATGGGCGTTCGTCTGGCGCAGGGCTATCATTTCTCGCGGCCGCTGCCGCTGGAACTTGCCATCGACTATGCCGCCCGGTGCGAAGCGGCAGCCTCCGCGCGCAATTCGCTGTCTGCCTGAACGGATCCGATCGACCAGTCGCAAATCGACTGGAGCGAAGCTGGATCGTCGTCTATTCATGGTCGTGACCGAGGAGGTGAACCATGCAGGACGACGAAGTCATCATTGAACGGCGAGGCACCGCAGGCGTGATCCGGCTCAACCGGCCGCGGGCGCTGAACAGCCTGACGTTGCCGATGGTCCGCACGATCACCGCGGCGCTGCACGCTTTTGCCGAGGATTGCGAGGTGGCAAGCGTCGTGGCGACAGGCGAGGGCGAACGCGGCTTCTGCGCCGGCGGCGACATCCGCGCCCTGCATGAAAGCGCCCGCGCCGGCGATGGCCTGGCAGGAACCTTCTGGCGCGAGGAATTCCGCCTCAACCATCAGATCGCCTCCTATCCCAAACCCTATGTCGCGCTGATGGATGGCATCACCATGGGCGGCGGCGTCGGCCTGTCGGCGCACGGCTGCCACCGCGTTGTCACCGAGCGCACGCGCCTCGCCATGCCCGAAACCGGCATCGGCTATGTCCCCGATGTCGGCGCCACCTGGCTGCTGCCGCAGGCGCCCGGCGAGGCCGGAACATGGCTCGGGCTGACCGGGCTGGATGTCGGTGCCGCCGACGCGCTCCACGCTGGGCTTGCCGACCTGCAGATCGCTTCGTCGCGGCTCGGTGCGGTGATCGATGCTTTGTCGGGCTTGGCACGCGGCAGTTCATCGAGCGACGTCGATGCGGTGCTGCAGGCGCTTTCGGAGCCCGCCGGAGAAAGCCGGCTGCGGCTGAACGCGGCATTGATCGATCGCACCTTCCGTTTCGACAACGTCGGGGAAATCCTGGCAGCACTCGCCGAGGAGAAGGGCGATTTCGCCGCCGAGACGCGCCGGGTGCTGCTGACGCGGTCTCCGACCAGCCTGAAGCTCGCTTTGCGGCTGCTCAGGGCCGGCCGCCGCAGCGCCTCGCTTGCCGAATGCCTCGGCCGCGAACTCGGCGCCTGCCTGCAGATGCTTGATAATCCCGATTTCTTCGAAGGCATCCGTGCCGCCGTCATCGACAAGGACCGCAATCCGAAATGGTCGCCCGCCTCAGTCGAGGCCGTCGGGGCGGCGACAATCGAGCATTTCCTGAAACCGGCCGAGCCGCCGCTTTCGCTCTGAACTGTTCCAGCCTATCGCCACATGCCGCGCATACGGGCGCCGACATCGATGCGCACCTGCCGCGCCTGCGCTTGCGCGGCGGTCTCCGATTTCACCTGCGGCCAGCTGCAGGCCTCGAAGAACTGCAGCAGCGTCGCCGGGATGAAGCGGCTACGTGAGGCATAGACATGCCGGTCGCCCTGCGAATTCTGGCCGTAGGTGAAGAAGCGTTGCGGCACGACCAGATCGAGGCCGTCTCTCGCTCGCGTCATCGCGACATAGAGCAGCCGGCGTTCCTCCTCGATTTCGGCGGTGGCGCCGACGGCCAGATCGCTGGGAATGCAGCCGTCGACGACGTTCAGCATGAAGACCCGCGTCCATTCCTGGCCCTTGGCGGAATGGATGGTCGACAGGATGAGATAGTCCTCGTCGAGAAGCGGCACGCCCGCCTGGTCGCTGGTCGCATCCGGCGGATCGAGGGTGAGTTCGGTGAGAAAACGTTCGCGCGAGGCATAACCGCCGGCGATCTGCTCGAGCTGCAGCAGATCGGCTTGCCGCGTCGCGGCGTCCTCATGCAGCCGTTCCAGATGCGGCGCGTACCATTGCCGCGCCAGGCCGATCTCCGCCGGCCAGCCGGCCTTGCCGGATTTCATCTCCTGCAGCATGGCAACGAAAACAGTCCAGTCCTCGCCGGAGCGCGGCGGCGCCGGCATTTCGGCGAGCGCCGATAGCGGGCTCGCATCCTCAGCCATCAGGTCGAGCGCCTTCTGTGCCGTCGACGGCCCGACGCCCGGCAGGATCTGCATCAGCCGGAAGCCCGCCACTCGGTCGCGCGGGTTCTGGGCGAAGCGCAGCGCAGCCAGCATGTCCTTGACATGTGCGCTGTCGAGGAACTTCAGCCCGCCGAATTTGACGAAGGGAATGTTGCGTCGGGTCAATTCGACCTCCAGCGGGCCGCTGTGATGCGAGGCGCGGAACAGCACCGCCTGCTGCTTGAGCTTCAAGCCTTCCTCGCGGTTGTCGAGCACCATGTCGGCGACATATCGCGCCTGCTCGGTCTCGTCGCGCACCGTCACCAGGCGCGGCCGCTCCGATGATTGCCGCTCGGTCCAGAGATTCTTGGTGAAGCGTTCCGAGGCGAGATCGATGACGGCGTTGGCAGCCGCCAGGATCGGCTGCGTCGAGCGGTAATTGCGGTCGAGCGTGACGATATCAGCGACCGGGCTGAAGGCAGCGGGAAAATCGAGGATATTGCGCACCGTCGCGGCGCGGAAGGAATAGATCGATTGGGCATCGTCGCCGACGACGGTCAGCCCCTGGCCTTGCGGCTTCAGCGCCATGAGGATCGAGGCCTGCAGCCGGTTGGTGTCCTGATATTCGTCGACCAGCACATGGTCGAAGCGGCTGCCGATATCCTCGGCAATGACAGTCTCGCCGACCATCTGCGCCCAATAGAGCAGCAGGTCGTCGTAATCGAGCACGTTCTGGCTCTGCTTGGCCTCGACATAACAGGCGAAAAGCTCGCGCAGCTGTTTCTCCCATGTCGCGCACCAGGGAAAGGCATCGCGCAGCACCTGATCGAGCGCGGTCTCCGAATTCACCGCTCGGGAATAGATCGCAAGGCAGGTGCCTTTGGCCGGAAACCGGCTTTCCGTCTTGGAGAAGCCGAGGTCGTGCCGGATGAGGTTCATCAGGTCGGCGCTGTCTTCGCGGTCGTGGATGGTAAAGTCAGGATCGAGGCCGATCTGCTGCGCATAATCGCGCAGCAGCCGCGCGCCGATGCCGTGAAAGGTGCCGGACCAGGACAGTGCATCCGCCATGATGCCGGCATTGGCGCCGAGAACATCCCGGCAGATGCGCTCGACGCGGCGCGCCATCTCGGCGGCTGCCCGGCGTGAGAAGGTCATCAGCAGGATGCGGCGGGGATCGGCGCCCTTGACGATCAGATGCGCGACCCGATGCGCCAGCGTATTCGTCTTGCCGGAGCCGGCGCCGGCAATGACCAGCAGCGGCCCGGCAATATGGCTGCCGTCGGTGAGCGTGCCATGCTCGACGGCCATGCGCTGCTGGGGATTGAGCTTTTCGAGATACATCCAGCCGTCCGGTCGGGCTCCCGCAGAATCACTGGGGAAAGATTAGATGTTCCTTGAATGTTCGCGATTTCAGCCGCTGTCAAGCGCCGCGCTGCGTCGAGCGAGTCTCAATCGGGGAAATCCGGGCCGATTACGCGCCGCACCAGTTTCAGGCTGCGATCGGGCTGAAGAATATAGGTTTCCTCCACCCGCTGGCCCGTCCCGTTGTAGAATTGGTGGTGGACGGCGCTGCCGACCGGCGATTTGGTCAGCTTCGTCCGCGGCTGGCCGCCATAGGTGATGCTGCCGGGAATGGGTTCCAGCGCCGGCCTGTCTGCCGAGGAACAGCCGGCAAGCAAGGCCCCGGTCAACAAGGCTGATAGAAGCGCTTTCATCGTCGTCATCCCTCTTTCGACTGTAGCCAGATATGGAAATCGCAGCCTCTTCCGCCAAGGGCTATCCGCCCGGCTGCAACGAAACGTCCCGCACGGCGTTAACCTGCATCTACCAACATCAGGAGACGGTCACGGTGCTCGGGTTTCCAGCATTCACCGACCATGAGGAGCCCGGCCGGCAGGGCCACAGCGATGCGGCGACGCGCGCCTCGGTGGAAAGCGCCCTTCATGCGACCGGCGATATCGAAGCGGGAGAAATCACCGTCAGCATATCGGGCGCCTATGTCGTCCTGGAAGGCTTCGTGCACAGGCGTGGTGATGTCGAGCGGGCGGTCGAGATCGCCGAGAACATCGTCGGACGAGGCTATGTGCACAGTCGCTTGCTGCGACACTAGCCGGTCCCGCGCCCTCATGTCTTTGCAACGCATGAAGGGAACCAAAATACCATCCCGCGGGTTGAAAGGCCGGACCTGAACGCTGGAGATCCTAATGCAGCCGCTTCTTCGCCTCTCGGCAATGACCTTGATAACAGGCGGTGTCCTTGCCGGCTCCGCCTATGCCTCGCTGGAAACCGGCACGAATTATTCCGCTTTGCCGAAGGACCAGATCGCCCTCAACGAATATACCGGCACCGTCGCCTGCCAGCCGGCAGAGCCTCACTACCTCCCCTCCTTCATCCGCGCGGCAGACGGTACGATCATCGGCGTCGGTTATGTCGAGGTGGAGAATGAGGGCGGCGCGGGCTGCTGAAAACTGAAAACAGGAAGGGCTTGCTCGGACGAGGCTCGCCTTGCGTTTCCGCAGAGGGTACGAGCCTCTGACCATCATCATGATGGCTGAACATCTTCTATGAAGACAGCTGTATCAGGCGCAACGCCCGTTGCACCAAAACCCGCCACGAGTTCGATGCAGGGTTAAGCAAAATGAAAGCATTGCCCCGTTCCGGCACGTTTCCTTTACCGAAACGCCGGGAATGGTCGATATCCTCAGCGAAGTGCAATGCATAACCCGGAAAATCGGAATCGATTTTCGGAAAGGATTATGCGCAGGTTCAATGCAGCTTCAGCTTCGCTTCTTCGGCCGCCGCCAGGAATTCAGCTCTCGCTTCTTCCACGCTCTTGCGCCCGTCGAGTGCTGCCCGGCAGGTGCTGCGGGCCTTGATGTAACGAAGTCCGCGTGCGTTCGGCCAGAAATCCGCCAGGCACTTCAACGCATCGAACGGGCCGTTGACCGTTCGCGCGCTGGCACCTTCGAAACCGACCGTCACCGGACTGTTCCATCTTTCAGTTGCCATCGATGCTCCTCCACGATTGTCGACAGAAACAACGGTGCAGCGCCTCTATTCCTCCGGGGAGGCGCCGCCATGATCGCTATTCTAGCGTGATTTTCACGGTCAACAATGGTGAATCGTTGGTTGCTGATGAGGCGAAATGTCAGCTTGCGTGCGCACGCAGGCCATGAGGAATTTTTATCGGTCGCAAATAAGTTGTATGGCGCCGGCGCGCCACCATTGCGATCAGGGGCTACTCTCACCGAGAGAGAGCAAAATGATTCCTAATACTGAAAGAAAACTGGTGCTGCCGAGTGGGATTGAACCACCGACCTCACCCTTACCAAGGGTGTGCTCTACCACTGAGCTACGGCAGCAGGACCAGTACCCGTGCGGAGCCGGGCGGCTCAATTGCGGGAACGGGGCGGCTATTGCCACAGCTTGACGGCAAGCGCAAGCAGCAAATTCCAACTTCGCGTGGATTGGCACGCAAGGGACTTTTGGATCGGCGCAAATTCGGCTAATCCTGTCTGCATGAACGACAAGACCGAAACCGGCCAGCAGAGCCGCAAAGAGGCGATCGAGGCACAGGCGAAACTGCGCCGCGAGCGCGCCGCCGACAAGCTCAGAGAAAATCTTTCAAGACGCAAACAGCAGGTGCGCGCCCGCCGTTCCGGGCAAGCCGACGAAACAAATGGCCTGCCCGCCGCAAAAATGGACGAATCGTAATGTTCCGTCCCTCGCCAATTGAAGCGTTTTGATAAATCCCCTAAACACCTCACTCCTTCTTTCAAGGCACAACTTTCAGGAAAGGCGGGCGCGGCCCGTAAGCGCACATGGATCGTATCAGAATCGTCGGCGGTAATGAGCTGAATGGCATCATTCCGATTTCCGGCGCCAAGAATGCCGCACTGCCGCTGATGATCGCCTCGCTTCTGACCAGCGATACGCTGACGCTGGAAAACGTGCCGCATCTGGCCGATGTCGAACTCCTGATGCGCATCCTCGGCAATCACGGCGTCGATGTTGCCGTCAACGGCCGCCGCGAGCGCCAGGAAGATTCCTACGCCCGCACGATCCATTTCACCTGCCGCACCATCGTCGATACCACGGCTTCTTATGAGCTGGTCTCGAAGATGCGCGCGTCCTTCTGGGTCATCGGCCCGCTCCTGGCGCGCGAGGGCCATTGCCGCGTGTCGCTGCCGGGCGGCTGTGCCATCGGCACGCGCCCTGTCGATCTCTTCATCGACGGTCTGACGGCGCTCGGCGCGTCGATGGAAATCGATGCCGGTTATATCAATGCCAGGGCGCCGGCCGGCGGCCTGATCGGCGCGCGCTACACCTTCCCGAAGGTTTCGGTCGGCGCCACCCATGTGATGATGATGGCCGCAACCCTTGCCCGCGGCACGACTGTCATCGGCAATGCCGCCCGCGAGCCCGAGGTCGTCGATCTCGCCAACTGCCTGAACGCCATGGGCGCCAAGATATCGGGCGCGGGTACTGCGACCATCACCATCGAAGGCGTCACCTCGCTCTCCGGCGCCCGTCACCGCGTCCTGCCGGATCGCATCGAGACCGGCACCTATGCGATGGCCGTCGCCATGGCCGGCGGTGACGTCGTGCTGGAAAATACCGATGTGGCGCTGCTCGAAACCGCGGTGGAAACGCTGCGCCGCGCCGGCGCGGAGATTTTCTCGACCAACAACGGCATGCGCATCCGGCGCAACGGCGCCGGCATCAAGCCGGTCGATATCGTCACAGATCCCTTCCCTGGTTTCCCGACCGATTTGCAGGCGCAGTTCATGGCGCTGATGACCCGTTCTTCGGGCGTTTCGCACGTCACCGAGACCATCTTCGAAAACCGCTTCATGCATGTGCAGGAGCTTGCCCGCCTCGGCGCCAGGATCTCGCTCTCCGGCCAGACGGCGAAGATCGAGGGCGTCGAACGCCTGCGCGGTGCGCCCGTCATGGCGACCGACCTGCGCGCCTCGGTTTCGCTCGTCATTGCCGGCCTTGCCGCCGAGGGCGAAACCACGGTCTCCCGCGTCTATCATCTCGACCGTGGTTTCGAGCGGCTCGAGGAGAAGTTGACCCGCTGCGGCGCCATCGTCGAGCGCATCAGCGAGTAAACGCGCCCTTATCCCGGTTGCGTAATCCGCCGCAGCATCCTATTTCCCTTGTCTGACGCGTCGCCATTCCGGCGGTGCCCCCGGCATTGACCGATGATGGGATGAGGCTGAATGACCGACCTGAAGCTTGTGGCGCTCGATGACGAAGACCTTGCGGTCGTTTCCGCGCATATGCAGGACAGCGTCTTCAAGGTCGGAGATATCGACTGGTCGCCGCGTGACGCGCAGTTCGCGCTTGCCGTCAATCGTTTCGTCTGGGAAGGTGCCGCGCGTAAGCGCCGGGGTTTCGAGCGCCGCCGTGCTGCCCTGGTCTTCAAGCGTGTGCTTGCCGTCCGGTCGCTGGGCATCGATCGTGGCAAACGCGACGAGGTGCTGTCGCTGCTGGCATTGCGCTTCGAGCAGAAGGGCGAGGGGCCGGAGGGTACGATCGAGCTGTCGCTGTCCGGCACCGCCTCGATTGCGCTCGATGTCGAATGCATCGAGGTCCAGCTGGCCGATATCGGCGGCGCCTGGGAGGCCTCCTCCAAGCCGCGCCATCGCTGACGCTTGACGTTTGAATATCGCAGTTTCGAGTTGAGAAGGAATATCGGCCTTGGCAATCTGGCTGGATCAGGCATCGGAAGGTTTCGAGCAGCATTTCGCTGCCTTTCTGACGACGAAGCGTGAAGTTTCCGAGGATGTGAACGCCACCGTTCGCGCCATCATCGATGATACCAGGGCGCGCGGCGATGTGGCGCTGGCCGAATATTCGCTGAAATTCGATGGCATCGATTACGCGACCGTGCCGATGCGTGTCACATCAGAGGAAATCGACGCCGCCGTCGAGGCGGTGCCATCGGAGGTGCTGGGCGCGCTGAAGCTCGCGGCCCTGCGCATCGAATCCCACCATCGCCGGCAGCTGCCGAAGGACGATATTTATGAGGATGATCTCGGCGTCGGTCTCGGCTCGCGCTGGACGGCGATCGAAGCGGTCGGCCTCTATGTTCCGGGCGGCACCGCGAGTTATCCGAGCTCGGTGCTGATGAATGCCGTGCCGGCCAAGGTCGCCGGTGTCGACCGCATCGTCATCGCCGTTCCCGCCACCGGCGGCGCCGTCAATCCGGCGGTGCTTGCCGCCGCCAAGCTTGTCGGCGTCACCGAGATCTATCGTGTCGGCGGCGCCCAGGCGATCGCGGCACTTGCCTATGGCACCGAGACGATCGCCCCGGTTGCCAAGATCACCGGCCCGGGCAATGCCTATGTCGCCGCCGCCAAGCGCCATGTCTTCGGCACCGTCGGCATCGACATGATCGCCGGCCCCTCCGAGGTGCTTGTCATTGCCGACAAGGACAACAATCCGGATTGGATTGCCGCCGACCTCCTGGCGCAGGCCGAACACGATGTCAGCGCCCAGGCGATCCTGATCACCGATAATGCCGAGTTCGGCAAGGCGGTGGAGCAGGCGGTCGAACGCCAGCTGAAGACGCTGAACCGCGCTGAGACGGCGGCGGCAAGCTGGCGCGATTTCGGCGCGGTCATCCTCGTTTCCGATCTGAAACAGGCCATTCCGCTCGCCAACCGCATCGCCGCCGAGCATCTGGAGCTTGCCGTCGCCGATCCGGACCGGCTGCTCGACGGCATCCGCAATGCCGGCGCGATCTTCATCGGCGCCCATACGCCTGAGGTGATCGGCGATTATGTCGGCGGTTCGAACCACGTGCTGCCGACCGCACGTTCGGCCCGTTTCTCATCCGGTCTTTCGGTGCTCGATTTCGTCAAGCGCACCTCGATCCTGCGCCTTGGGCCGCAGCAACTGCGCACCCTCGGCCCGGCGGCGATCGCGCTAGCGGTCTCCGAAGGCCTCGATGCCCATGCGCGATCGGTCGCGATCCGCCTCAACCTCGAAAGGTGAGGGGATGGCGAAGGGCGATTTCCGGCTTTGCGACGTCGTCTTGGACGATACGATCGGCCGTTCGACGCCCGATGTCGAGCATGAACGCGCCGTCGCCATCTTCGATCTGATCGAGGAGAACAGCTTCGCGCCGCTCGGCCATGCCGGCGGGCCCTACCGGTTGAACATCTCGCTGGTCGATTCGAAGCTGGTCTTCGGCATCACCACGGAAGAGGGTGGCACGGTTGCCACCCATATCCTGTCGCTCACCCCTTTCCGGCGGATCGTCAAGGATTACTTCATGATCTGCGAGAGCTATTATGAAGCGATCCGTTCGGCCACACCGAGCCGCATCGAGGCGATCGACATGGGCCGGCGCGGTATCCACAATGAAGGTTCGCAGACGCTGAAGGACAGGCTGACCGGCAAGATAGAGGTCGATTTCGACACCGCCCGGCGGCTGTTCACCCTGGTCTGCGTGCTCTACTGGCGCGGGTGACGGCCATGGATCTCGCCGCCGACGTCGAGGAGGGAAAGCGGCCGGGCGCCATCCTCTTCATGTGCGGCATGAATGCCATCCGCTCGCCGATGGCTGAAGCGATTGCCCGTAGCATTCTGCCGTCCAATACCTATATCAAGTCCGCCGGCGTTCGCGCCGGCGAACGTGATCCCTTCGTGGATGTCGTGCTCGAAGAAATCGGGCTGTCCCTTGGGCGCCGCCAGCCGCAAACGCTGGAAGAGCTCGAGGACGATTTTTTCGATCTGATCATCACCCTGTCGCCGCAGGCCCATCATTCGGCGCTCGAGCTGACCAGGTCGAATGCGATCGACGTCGTCTACTGGCCGACGATGGATCCGACCGTAGTCAGCGGCACGCGCGAGCAGATTCTGGAGAGCTACCGCGAGGTTCGCGATCACCTGGCCGGCCTCATCGAAAGCCGGCTACTCAAGCGAAATGGCATCGCCGCGCAATCGGCTTGAAAACAAATAAAGGAAAGCCTGATCAACAAGGTTCACAAACCATCGTTGATTGTGTAGTTTCCGCCCAAATTTTGAAGGCGCGCCCTGCGCTGCCTATTCAACCCACAGGAAGAAAACACTTATATGCCTAAAGAAGAAGTCCTCGAATTCCCGGGAATCGTCACCGAACTTCTGCCGAATGCGACGTTCCGCGTGAAGCTCGAAAACGAACACGAGATCATCGCCCATACCGCCGGCCGTATGCGCAAGAACCGTATCCGCGTTCTCGCCGGCGACAAGGTGCTGGTGGAAATGACGCCCTACGATCTGACCAAGGGCCGCATCACCTACCGTTTCAAGTAAGCTTGCCCAGGGCCCTGCAAGGGTTTTTCTCCCGTCTGCCGATGGTCGAGGTTCCATGACGCTGAAATACAAGCTCATTCTGGCCTCGGGCTCGCCCCGTCGCGTCGACCTGCTCAACCAGGCCGGCATCGAGCCATCGCGCCTGATGCCGATGGATATCGACGAGGCGCCGAAGAAGTCGGAGCACCCGCGTTCGCTCGCGCGCCGGCTTTCGGCGGAGAAGGCCGAGGCTGCCCTTGCCGCTATCAAAGGCGATATCACCTGGAAGGGCAGCTATATCCTGTCAGCCGATACGGTGGTCGCCGTCGGCCGGCGCATTCTCGGCAAGGCCGAGTTTGCCGACGAGGCGTTGAGCTCGCTGCATCTCTTGTCGGGGCGCAACCATATGGTCTACACCGGCGTTTGCCTGGTGACGCCGGATCGCAAGATCCGCCAGAAGATCGTCGAGACCAAGGTCCGCTTCAAGCGGCTCTCCGGCTTCGAGATCGAAAACTACCTGGCCTCCGGCCAGTGGCGCGGCAAGGCAGGCGCCTACGGCATCCAGGGCCTTGCCGGCACCTTCGTACAGAAGATGGTGGGTTCCTACACCAATGTCGTCGGCCTGCCGCTTTATGAAACCATTCTGCTTCTGACCGGCGAAGGCTTCGATGTGCATAGCCGGTGGCCCGAGGGCTGAGCCCGACGGCCGATGCTTGAAGCGCGTCACGATCTTTCAGATCCCTCGCGCTTTAAGGCTTTGTTTTTACGCATGTCGTTGTCGCAAAACCGTTGGACATTTTTGCTCGACATGCTCTAGGACGGACCGATATGCCAGACGACAACAAACCGGCCGCCAAGGTCGAGCCGCTGCGCAAGGCGCGCCCTTGCCCCGAATGCGGCAAACCCTCCCACCGCGAACATTACCCCTTCTGCTCCAATCGCTGCCGCGAGGTCGATCTCTCCCGCTGGCTGACCGGCGCCTATGCCATCCCGGTGGCCGACGACGAGACGAAGGCCGATTACCCAGATGAGGAAAACTAGAGAAACTTCCCGGCGAAGCTCTTATTTTTCCTCATGAATCGGCAAAACCGGCAAGACCGTCAAAAAAGAGTCATTTGACGCTTGCCATGGCCGAACAAGATGCTATAACCCCGCTCGCTTCCGGGGCGAACCAAGGCCCCACGGTTCTTTTTCTGAAAAGCACCAGCGGAAGCAGGTTAGCCCAGGTAGCTCAGTTGGTAGAGCAGCGGATTGAAAATCCGCGTGTCACTGGTTCGATTCCGGTCCTGGGCACCACTTTGATTTCCTTACCAATCAGCTGATTCTTGAACGCCTGAAAACGTGCGGCTTTGCTGCCGCAGCCGGTAGCAGCGCGAAACGTGGTATCGAACGTCGAACGATGTTGCTCCGAGCACGGGCGCGCTGGGCTGTCCTCCGTGTAGACAACCGTCGTAGAAAACCCTCACTTGAAATTGCATTTTATGCGCGATGGGAGGCGCAGGTCGAGGATGACAACGTCAGATTACTGCGCTGGCCGATCCTTCAGGTCAACTGGGCCATGCCAATGGTTTTGACGGTAGAGCATAAAGAGTGAAAGGAATCGCAAGTCCGTGATGAGAGAATTCCGCCGGCATTCCGGTCGCGAGTGACGACGCGGAGGTCCAAAGCTCGAAGTGCTGTTAAGCTGCAAAATTTTGATGGGTGACTCAGACAGGTTTGCAGCTGACTGCTTGCTACACCCGTGCGATAGAGGGCCGTGTATCGATGGGATGTTCGTTTCAGCCGGTCTCATATCGTGAATCCCTGATGGGAACCGCGAGTCCGCCCGTCCGTTACCATTTGAGCAACGGAGGACATGGACATGCGCAAGAAAAAAGCCATCGTCGAGGCGGCGCTCGAGTCCGAGTATGAGCGCCAGGCGCTCGGGATCATGAATACGGAGCAAGCCCTGAAGCTCGAGGATTCCGACGGTCTTGTTTTCAGCCATCCGGACAAAGAGGCCGGCGTGACGGATCATTTTATTGATCAAGATGAGCTGCGCCGATTGGTGCGGCGGCCAAAATCGCCGTTTCCCGTATCGCAATCGCAGGATCGTACGACACGTTAATCCTGAATCTCACGCGATCATATAGCCGCCGTCCACCGGCATCGATATCCCGTTCACCATGGCAGCTTCATCGGAAAGCAGGAAGAGAACAACTTCGGCAATGTCAGCTGGCTCGGCAAACCGACCGACGGGAATTCGTTGCATCATCCCCGTGGCCTTCTCGGGATCGCTCCATGCCTTCACCGCCATCGGGGTCAGCGTCACCGTGGGATGGATTCCGTTGGCGCGGATGCCGTGAGGTGCAAGCTCCTTGGCCATGACGCGCGTCAAGCCATCCAATCCACCCTTCGACGCGCAATAGGCAGCGTGGTCGGGGAGGCCGACGAAGGCGGCGACCGACGAGACATTGACGATGGCGCCTCTGCGGCCCTCTTTGATCAGTGAACGAGCATATTCCTGGGCGACGATCATCGGAGCACGGGTGTTGACCGCGACAAGCCGGTCGAAGGCTTCGACGGTTGTCTCCAGGAACGGCTGGAGTTCGGTCGTGCCGGCGCAGTTGACGAGAAAATCGGCCGGAAGGGCGGCGATCGCAGCCTGTCTGGTCGCATCGGCGTCGGCGAGATCGACCTGTATGGCCCGGCAGCCGGGCTCCCCACGCAATGCTTCGACGTCGGCGGCACTCCGCGTCAGGGCCACCACCTCAGCACCCCGCTCGATGAGCATCCTGACAATTTCGCGTCCGATGCCTTTTCCGGCGCCGGTCACGATAACCGTCTTTCCTTTGAACTCCATGGATCGTCTCCCTTACAGTCTCTGGCCCGTTTCCCGATCGAAGATATGTGCACGTCGGGGATCGATGTGGAAGTACATCGTCCGTCCGGGATCGACCTCGATGCGTTCGCGGATCAGCGCGTCGATCGGCACGCCGCCCGTGCGGCCGAAGATCAATGTCTCCGAACCGGTGGGCTCGAACACCGAGACCTCCACCGGAACGCCTTCATCGCCGATCGTGATATGCTCCGGCCGGATGCCGTAGGTTACGGCTCTTCCTTCGTCCGCATTGGTATTTCCCATGGGAAGGGCGATACCCTGGTCGGTGACGACGACCTTCCTGCCGTCACGGGTGGCGATGCGACCTTGCAGGAAGTTCATCGATGGGCTGCCGATGAAGCCGGCGACGAAGAGGTTGACCGGGAAGTCGTAGAGATCGAGCGGCTTGCCGATCTGCTCGACCCTGCCGTCGCGCATCACCACGATCTTGTTGGCCATCGTCATGGCCTCGATCTGATCATGCGTGACGTAGACGGTCGTGGTCTTCAGCCGCTGGTGAAGCTCCTTGATCTCGACGCGCATGGTGACGCGGAGTTTAGCGTCGAGGTTCGACAATGGTTCGTCGAACAGGAAGACCTTCGGATCGCGCACGATCGCGCGGCCCATCGCCACGCGCTGACGCTGCCCGCCCGACAGCTGTTTCGGATAGCGGTCGAGATAACGCGTCAGGTCGAGAATCTCGGCCGCCCTGCCGACCTTCTCGTCGATCTCCGCCTTGGGGCGCTTGGCCATTTTCAGCGGAAAACCCATATTCTCGGCGACCGTCTTGTGCGGATAAAGCGCATAGCTCTGGAAGACCATGGCGATGTCGCGCTCCTTCGGCGGAGCGTTGGTGACGACACGGCCGCCGATCCGGATATCGCCGCCGCTGACGGTCTCGAGACCGGCGATCATCCGCAGCAGTGTGGACTTGCCGCATCCGGATGGGCCGACCAGCACGACGAATTCGCCATCCTCGATGTCGACGCTGACGCCGTGCATGACCTGTAGTGCGCCATACTTCTTGGTGACGTCGCTCACCTGTACATTTGCCAATGTCGTTCCTCCCTAAAGCAGTTCAGCTTGTATCTTGGCGTTGAGGGAATTCATCGGCTCATCCCTTCCAGACGAGATAGGCGCCGAGCACCGCCGAGATGGCTGCCGCAAACCAGACCGAAAGCCCGAACGGCTCGAGGAACCGCATCCAGAACAGCGAGAGCGCGACCCAGATCACCACCGCGATGAACAGCCGGTCGAACCAGTTCGTTTCGATCGGCAGAAAGCCCGGCTTGCGTTGATTATTTCCTGATGGAGACGTCATGGCTTCATCCTTTCACGGCGCCGAAGGTCAGGCCGGCAACGATGTGACGTTGCACCACCGAAAACACGATAAGTGCCGGAACCAGTGTCAGCATTGAGATCGCCGCCATGATGCCCCAGGCCGTTCCCGTGGTCGTCACATATTCCGACAGGCCGGTGGTCAGCGTCCGCGCATTGAAATTGGTGAGCGTCGCCGCCAGCAGATATTCGTTCCACGCAAACACCCAGGTCAGGATCAGCGTCACCGCAAGTCCGGGCCGCGCCAGGGGGAAGACGATGTCATAGAGGACGACCCATGGGCTGGCGCCGTCCATATAGGCGGCCTCGTCCAACTCCTTCGGAATGCCTTCCACGGTCGGGCGCAGCGTCCAGATGGCGAAGGGAAGGTTGAAGGAGCAATAGACCAGGATCATGCCCAGCCTGGAATCGGCGAGCGAGAAGTCGCCGATCCTGTAGACCTGCGTCAGCAGCAGGAAAAGCGGCAGCAGGAAGACCGCCGGCGGCGCCATGCGGTTCGTGATCGTCCAGAAAAAGATGCTTTCCTTGCCGGCAAGCTCGAAGCGCGTCAGGGCGTAGCAGGCAAAAAAGCCGAGCGTCGTGACAAGCAGCGCGTTGCCCGACGAAATGATCATCGAGTTGAGCATGTAGCCGCGCAAGGTCGGATTGGTCAGCACGTCTTGGTAGTTCTTCCAGAAGAAGCTCCGGAGAATGACGTCGGGCGTCGAGAACAGGTCGAAGGGCTGCTTCACCGAGATGACGAACAGCCAGTAGATCGGGAAAAGGGTCGCGAGGCTTATCAGGGTCCACAGGACGACCGGAAGCCAGGGGGGCTGGGTCTTCATCGCGTCAACCTCTCTTCACGCGGGGCGCAATCAGGCCGACATAGAGCAGCCAGCAGACGACGATGGTGAGGTAAAGGACGATGACGGATATGGCCGAACCGTAGCCGTAATTCGTCTTCGGAAAGACTTCCCGGAAAATATGGACGCCGATGTAGCGCGTCGATGAACCCGGACCGCCGCCGGTCAGCATCAGCACTTCGTCGACGGTGCGCAGCGCGTCCATCAGCCGGATGAACACGGTGGCGAGCAGGGCCGGGCGGATCAAAGGCAGCGTTATGTGCCAGAAGATCTGGCTCTTGCCGGCGCCGTCGATCTGCGCCTGCTCGAACGGGTCCGACGGAAGCGAGACGAGGGCGGCGATCAGCGAGAGGGTGACGAGCGGCGTCCAGTGCCAGATGTCCATGATGACAGTGACGGTGAAGGCCGCGACGGCACTCTGGCCGATATTCAGATCGTAGCCGAACCAGCTTCGGAGCAGATAGGGAATGATGCCGATCGACGGCGTGGTCATCAGCTTCCAGACGGAGCCGACGATGATCGGCGCCATGATCAGCGGCAGGGTATGGATCGTGCGAAACACCGCTTTTCCGGGAAAGTCCTTCAGCAGCGCCTGGGCAAGGATGTAGCCGAGGACCAGTTCCGACACGACCGCGAAGAAGACGAATGCCAGGGTTATGCCGAGCGAAGCCAGGAACTGCGGGTCGAAGACCAGCCGCCGATAATTGTCTGCCCAGTTGAAGACCATGCCCGGATTGGCCGCGAACGGGTTCCACGCGTGGAACGAGACCCAGAGGACGTAGATGAACGGGAAGATCCCGAACAGTCCAAGGATTATGATGGTCGGTGACAGCAACAGCCATCCGAGCTTCTGCGAATGCATCGCCTATCCCCCATTGAACGCTATGTGGACGTCCGCTCCGTCTAGGAGCGCAAAGATGACGGGTCGTCGGAAACGACCCGTCAGTTGGGAGGATGTTTATTTGCGATAGCCGAGCGAGGTGAGCTCCTCTTCGGCCTTGGCCGCCATCTGGTCGAGGCCTTCATCGGGACCGATCTTGCCGGTCAGGATGTCGTAGAAGATCGGAGCGGTCGCTTCACGCACCTGCGCATGGAAGGGGTAGGGAGGAGCGCCGGCGAAGAGCTTGCCCTCGTCCTTCAGCATCGTATAGAAGCCGCCGAGCTTGACGTCCATTTCCTTCACCTTCGGATCGTCGAACGTCGCCTTGTTGGTGATGCGCGGTGCGGCGATCGCCCAATCGGGCTGCACTTCGTTCTGGCCGATGAATTCGAGGAAGAGCAGCGACGCTTCCCTGTTCTTGGACGTGATCGGCACGCCGAAGGCGCCGCCATCGTAATAGCCGATATAGCCCTTTCCGGCTTTCGCATCGTCCAATACGCCTGGCTCGAGCGGCGGCAGAGCGAAGCCGACCTGTCCCACAACCTTCGACTGTGCCGGATCGCTGGCGATCCAGGCGGCGTTCTCACCGTAGATCAGTCCCTGGGCGACACGACCCGCGGCAAAGGTCGTCGCGGTTTCCGTCCAGGTCGACTGCGTCGATTCCGGAGGAGCGATGTCGCGCAGGTGCAACCAATATTTCAGCGCGGCCTTCGCCTTGTCGCCGTTCATCGAGCCGCCGTGTTCGACCGTCGCCGCATAATTGTTCTTGGCGTCGATGCCCCAATTGTAGACGCCGAAGGTCGGCACGATGGACTCGAAGAATTCATACCAGGACGCCGGATGGCCGGTATGGGCCTGAGCGGTCGTGCCCCAGAGCTCCAGGCCGTTGTCCTTGCCGTACTTCGTGAAGAATTCGGCAATCTCCGTATATTCCGCGTGGGTGGTCGCCGGCTTCAGCTCCCTGCCGGTTTCCTTCTTGAAGGCTTCCTTGATCTTCGGATCGTCGAACAGGTCCTTACGATAGAGATAGGTCTTCAGGAAGGCTTCCATCGGAACGCCGAAGAGATCGCCGCTCGTGTCCTTGAAGTAGTCGGCAAAGCTGGTGAAGTTCGAGTCGTCATAGGTCGGCGCCTTCAGATCCGGCTGGTCTTTCAGCGTCTTGGTGATGTCGACGAGGAAATTCCTGGCGAGATAAGAGTAGATGATGTCCTGCTCGATATAGACCATGTCATAGATGCCGGTTTTGGCTTCCATGTCCTTGATGGCCTTATCGTACATCTGATCCCAGGACGTCGTCTCGATGTCGACCTTGATGCCGGTCTTCTTTTCGAATTCCGGGGCGAGCACGTTCTTGATGTAGTTCGATGGCGGGGTGCTTTCGGTGACGCCGTGCAGCGTCACGCCCTTGTATTTAGCCCCGGCATCGGACCAGAAGTCGGCCCAGGCCGGCGAGGCGGTGGTGGCGAGGCCGAGCGTCAGCGCAAGCGCGCTAGCCTTCAAAGCATGATGCATTTCCAATCCTCCCAGAGTGCAGCGAGATCGTTTCGCCGGTGCTTGTGTAGGCCAAAAAATCCGACAGCGCAACATTTGTTGTCTAAACATGCAAATAGGCGGACTATCTCTTTGATTTTTGCGGAAACTAATTTCTTTTGCAGAGGCGGATTAGTGTGAATTGGCCTAAAATGCTGCATTGCAAAGATATTTCGCATGGCAACAAAAAATATCAGCTTGAAATTATTTGTTGCCTTACCAAACTAAAAGGCATAGCACTGTCCGCAATCAAAGGCAGATCGTGGAGGAAAAACCTATGCGTCGATTGGGGATCCATTCATTTGTATGGACAGGCGGCCAAACGCAGGAAGGGCTGGAGATGGCCCTCAACAAGACGGCCGAACATGGATATCGCACCATCGAATTTGCCTATCTGCGCCCCGAGAAATTCAACCTCGATCGATTGGCGAAGCTTGCGCAATCCCTTGACGTCGAAATCGGCGTGACGATGGGTCTGCCGCTCGACAAGGACGTATCGAGCGAGGACATGTCTGCTGTCTCCGCCGGCAGGCAGACGCTGGCCGATGCCGTTCGCGCGGTCCGCGATATCGGCGGCAACAAGCTCGGTGGAATTCTCTATTCCGCCCATACCAAGTACAATCGCCAGCCGACGAAGAAGGGCTGGGACAACAGTATCGCCGCGATCGCCGCAACCGGCGAAGTCGCCAGGCAGGCGAACGTCGACCTCGTCCTGGAGGTCGTCAACCGGTTCGAGACGAACCTGCTGAATACGACGGCGCAGGGGCTCAAGTTCATCGCCGAGACCGGATCGGCGCATGTCCGTCTGCATCTCGACACGTTCCATATGAACATCGAGGAAGCCAATCCGGCCGCCGCGATCCGTCTGGCCGGCGACAAGATCGGCTACTTCCACATCGGCGAGAGCAATCGCGGGTACCTCGGCGACGGCGTCATCAACTTCGATCTGATCTTCGACGCGCTGCTCGACATCGACTACAGCAGCGACATCGTGTTCGAAAGCTTCTCGACGACGGTGGTCGACGAAGGCCTTTCGCTCGCCTGCGCGATCTGGCGCGATACCTGGGAGGAGAATGATCCGCTTGCAGCCCATGCGAAGCGCTACATCGAGCTGAAATATGACGAGGCCAAGCGCCGCCGCGCCACAAACGCGCGGCCCTGATTATCCTTCTGACAGCCTGTTCCAGTCGTGTAAGGGTTGGGCGACTTGAAGGGAATTGAAATATGAACGACACCGTCTCCATCGGGAGTTCGCCGCGCAGGATCCGGCAGAACAATATCGTCGCCGCCTTGCAGACGATCTACGCCCACCGAAGCCTCAGCCGAGCCGATCTCGCCCGCAAGCTCGGCATGAATCGCTCATCCTCGGGAGAGATCGTCGCCGAACTGACGGAAGGCGGGTTCGTTCAGGAGTCGGATGAGAGCGGCAAGCCGCGCTCGGAGCATTCCCGTGCCGGCCGTCCGGGCATCATGCTTGAACTGGTTGCCGATGCCGCATTCTTCGTCGGGATAGAGATCGGCGTCGAGCATATATCGGCAGCAGTCATCGATCTCTCCGCCGAAGTCCGGGCATGCCGGAAAATGGCGTTCGATACGCCGTCTTCGACGGTGGAGGCGGCAGTAGCGCAGGGTGTCGAACTCATTATCGGCGCGATGGCGAAAGGGATGATCGGCAGGTGCAAGGGTCTCGGCATATCGACGCCGGCCCATATCCTGCCGGATGGATTTGTCACCCTGGCCCCGATCATCGGCTGGCGGGACGTGCCGTTGAAGGAGATTGGCCGCGCTGCCTTCCTGGCCGCCGTCCCGGATACCCTCCCGATCGCGGTCGAAAACGACGCCAACGCCTTTGCGATCGGTGACAGCTATCGTCACGGCGCCGCGGGTGTGACCCTGTTCCTGCTCATGGAAACCGGTGTCGGCGGCGGCATCATGATCGATGGCAAGCTGTTCCGGGGCGGCCACGGCCTGGCGGGAGAAATCGGCCACACAATGGTGCCGGGAAGCGGCGGTCAGAAGTTCGAACAGTTGATCGGTCGCGAGGTGCTCATCAGGCAGTATCGCGAGGCTGTCGGCCGCAAGGACGCGGATCTGCAGGACTTCCTCGGCGACGTTCGTGACCGTGTCCCGGCCGCGGTCAATATCGCCGAAAGCTGGTCGCGCCATCTCGCATACGCCTTGCTGCAGGCGTGTCGTCTGCTCGACCCGGACAGGATCGTGCTCGGCGGCTCCGTGGCATCCCTCTACCCGATGGTCGCCGCCCGCGTGGCGGTGCACATGTCGGAAGGCCAGAACATTCCTTTCCCCACGCCCGAGATCGTCGTCGACGGCGATGCGGAGTTCGGTTCCGCCTTCGGGGCGGCATGCATGCTGCACCAACGCTTTCTGTCACTGGAGAACGAGGAATTCGGCAGCGAGGACGGTGCGCCGGTTCAATCGGCGACGAGTTGACGACAAGAACGATCGAAAGCAGGATTGAAATGGCTTCAGTATTGGCCCCGGACGCGCTCGGTCCCACGGTTTGCGTAGGCGAGATCCTCGTGGAGATCGTCGCCACGACGGTTGGAGACGGGTTTCTCGAAGCCCAGCCGCTGGTCGGCCCGTTTGCGAGCGGGGCGCCGGCGATCTTCATTTCGCAATGCGGCCGCCTGGGCGGCAAAGCGGCCATGGTCGGCGCCGTCGGCGATGACGATTTCGGCCGCGTCAATACCGATCGCCTCAAACGCGATGGCGTCGACGTGTCGGCGATCTCGATCGATCCGGACTATCCCACAGGAAGCGCCTTTGTCCGCTACCGCAAGGATGGCTCCCGGGATTTCGTCTACAACATCGCCACATCCGCAGCTGCGCGCTTCGGCTGGTCGCAAACGGTCGGCGATCTGATCGATCGGAGCGGGCATCTTCATGTGATGGGCTCGGCTCTGTCGGTCCCCAGTGCGCGGGAGGTGATCGACAAGGCGGTCGATATCGTCAAGGCACGCGGCGGAACGCTCTCGGTGGACCCGAACATTCGCAAGGAGTTGAAGCTGGATGGGGACACCGAGCGCCGCTTTTCCAAGCTCGTCGCCATGGCCGATCTCCTTCTGCCGTCCGGAGAGGAGCTCGAGCGTGCCGCAGGTGTCGAAGGCGAGGCAGAAGCGATCCGCCGCTTGTTCGAGATCGGTGTCAAGGAGGTCGTGCTGAAACGCGGAGCTGATGGCGCGACCTATTTCGGCGGGCAAGGAGACCGCATCGACGCTCCGGCATTCGTCGTTCAGGAGGTCGACCCGACGGGTGCCGGCGACTGCTTCGGCGGTGCCTATCTCACCTGCCGGCGGCTCGGAATGTCTCAGCAGCAAGCGCTGACCTATGCCTCGGCTGCCGGCGCCCGCAATGTGACCGTGCTGGGCCCGATGGAAGGGGCCGGCACTCGCCGAGAACTCGATGCATTTATCGCTTCAACGGAAAGGCGGCCGTGATGCAGGTGCATCTCAACCAACTCGCCAGGCTGAGGATCGAAGGCCACCCGAAAGGCGTGACCTCCGTATGCTCCGCCCATCCGATCGTGCTTCGAGCTGCACTTCGGCACGGGCGGCAACAGGAGAGTACCGTCCTGATCGAAGCGACCTGCAACCAGGTCAACCACCTCGGCGGCTACACGGGCATGACGCCAAGCGACTTTGCGTCTCTCGTGATGAAGATCGCCGCAGAGGAAGGGTGCCCCGAAAATCTGATCGTTCTCGGCGGCGATCACCTCGGTCCCAATCCTTGGCGCGATCGCCCGGCGCAAGAGGCGATGGCCGAGGCGGAGAAGATGGTTGCCGCCTATGTCGACGCCGGATTCCGCAAGATTCACCTCGATGCCTCGATGGGCTGCCTGGGCGAGCCGGTGGCGCTCGACGACGAAACCACCGCCCATCGTGCCGCCCGGCTGGCTAAAGTCGCCGACGTCTCGGCGAAGAAGGCCGGCGGCGCAATGCCGGTTTATGTCATCGGCACCGAGGTGCCGCCGCCGGGTGGGGCCGACCATGCGCTGACGACGATCGAACCGACGGCCGCCGCGGCGGCGCTGAAGACGATCGACGTCCACCGCCGGGTTTTTACCGAGGCAGGACTGGCGGAGGCGTTCGGCCGCGCCATCGGTCTGGTCGTTCAGCCGGGCGTCGAGTTCGGCAATCACAATGTCATCCTCTATGACAGCAGCAAGATCGATGCGCTGCAATCGGTGCTGACAGACGAGCCGCAATTCGTCTTCGAGGCGCACTCGACCGATTATCAGGGCACCGGCCCGTTGACCGCGCTGGTCGAGGACGGGTTCCCCATCCTCAAGGTCGGTCCCGAGCTGACCTTCGTCCTGCGCGAGGCGCTCTACGGGCTGGATGCAATCGCGTCCGACCTCTTGCCCGATTACGGCGAGCGGCCGCTTTATACGGCGATGGAGGCGCTGATGCTCGATCAACCGGGCAATTGGAGCCGCCACTACCACGGAACGAACGGCGAGAAGCGCTGGTTGCGTCACTATTCGCTCTCCGACCGCATCCGCTACTACTGGGCGTCGGCTGAAGCGCAAGGCGCCGTCCGGCGCCTATGCGAGGCCCTTCGAGGGCAATCCGTGCCGCTGCCTTTGCTTTGGCAGCACATGCCGGCCGCGCAGCACTTCGCAGATGCGCCGCTCGATCCGGAACAGGTTCTGGTCTGGAGAGTGACGAAAAGTCTTTCGGACTATCACGCCGCCTGCGGCGTCGAGAAATCAGCATCAAGATAGGAGGAGAAATCGATGACGGAATTGAATGGGAAGATCGCAGCGGTCACGGGTGCAGCGTCCGGAATAGGACTCGCTTCGACGGAGGCAATGCTCGCCGCTGGCGCGACGGTCGTGCTGGTGGACCGCGATGAGAAGGCCCTTGAGACGGTTTGCGCCCGGCTTGGCGAGCGCGCCATTCCGCTCAAGATCAACTTGCTGGATCCGGACCAGTGCGCGGGACTGCTCGAGGGTGTCCTGTCGAAGACGGGCAAACTCGACATCCTGCACGCCAATGCCGGCACCTATATCGGCGGCGACCTGATGGAAACCGATCTTGATACCATCGATCGGATGCTCAATCTCAACGTGAACGTCGTCATTAAGAACGTTCGAAATGTCATTCCGCACATGATCGAACGTGGCACTGGCGACATTGTCGTCACCAGCTCGGTCGCCGGACATTCGGCGATTCCATGGGAGCCGGTCTATTCGTCGTCGAAGTGGGCGATGACCTGCTTCGTCCAGACGATGCGACGCCAGCTTCTGAAAAACGGCATTCGCGTGGGCTCGGTTTCTCCGGGGCCGGTGATCAGCGCTCTGCTTGCGGACTGGCCGGAGGAAAACCTTCGCAAGGCCAAGGAGGCCGGGGCTTTGATCGAGCCCAAGGAAGTCGCCGACGCGATCATCTTCATGCTGACCCGGCCGCGCAACGTCACCATCCGCGATATCGTGGTGCTTCCAAGCGCATTCGACATCTGAAGGAGCCTGACATGAGTTACCAGCAGAAATTTCGCCTGGACGGCGAACGTGCGGTGGTCACAGGCGGAGGGCGTGCGATCGGTCTCTGCTGCACCGAGGCGCTGGCGGAGGCGGGTGCTGCCGTCGTTGTCATCGAACGCAGCGGGGCCGACGCTGAGCAAGCGCTTGCGCTGCGCGGCAGAGGCTACGACGTCGAAGTCCGGGTTGGTGACGTCACCGACGCGGCCCGAATGGACGCAATCGCAACCGAGCTTGCCGATGGCGGGCGGCCGACAACGATCCTCGTCAACAATGCCGGCATTGGCCAGAGCGGCATTCCGGCGGAGGAGCTCACCGACGCGGATTGGCTGCGCATGATGGACGTCAATCTCAACGGTGTCTTCTGGTGCTCGCGCGCCTTCGGTCGCCCCATGATTTCGATGAAACGGGGCGCCATCGTCAATCTCGGCTCGATGTCGGGGACGATCTGCAACCGGCCTCAGCCTCAGACGGCCTATAACGTCTCCAAGGCGGCGGTCCATCATCTCACGCGCTCGTTGGCCGCCGAGTGGGCGCATCACGGCGTCAGGGTCAATGCCGTCGCGCCCACCTATATCGAGACACCCATGGTGGCGGCCGTCGAAGCCAATCGCGAGCGGATTCCATTCTGGCTCGCCGACACACCGATGGGCAGGATGGGAACGCCGGAGGAGGTGGCAAGTGCTGTCCTCTTCCTCGCATCGGGGGCAGCCAGCCTGATGACCGGGGCGATCGTCAATGTCGATGCGGGCTTCACCTGCTGGTAATCTTTTGGGAGCGAGGCGCGCGTTGGAAGGCCGGCTGCAAACAAATCAGGGAATGTGGAAACGTTACCACATTTTCTTGACTCTCATTCCTGCTGCATTTATTCGAATGTGGAAACGTTGCCATATCTGGGAGGAGTGTGATGAAATCCGCGCGGTTGAACCGACTTTTCGGCGTGTCTGGAAATTGTTTTGACGTTGCCATCGATCACGGCATGTTCAATGAACGAACCTTCCTTTCCGGCATCGAGAACATGAAGATGGCCATCGAGGTGATCGCTGAGGCGGCACCCGATGCCATTCAGCTTCCGCCGGGGACCGCACCCATTCTGCAGGCGATCCCCGGCAAGCATCGTCCGGCACTGGTGCTGCGCACCGACATCGCCAACATTTACGGCAATCCTCTGCCGTCCCAGCTGTTCTCCGAAATGATCGACAGGGCGGTGGAACAGGGCGTTGCGTTGGATGCCGCCTGTGTCGTCGTCAATCTTTTGATGCTGCCGGACCAGCCGGAGGTCTACCGCGCCTGCGTGCGCAATGTGAACAGCCTGAAGCGCCAATGCGAGATTTACGGCATGCCGCTGATGGTCGAACCGCTCGTCATGCAGGACAATTCCAAGGGTGCCTACATGGTGGATGGCGCGATCGACAAGATCCTGCCGCTTGTGCGTCAGGCGGCCGAACTTGGTGCTGATATCATCAAGGCCGACCCCTGCGACAATGTCGAGGAATATCATCGCGTGGTCGAGATCGCCCAAGGCCTGCCGGTGCTGGTGCGCGGCGGCGGCCGCGTTTCGGATCAGGAAATCCTGATCCGCACCAAGCAGTTGATGGAGCAGGGCGCCCGTGGCATCGTCTATGGCCGCAACGTCATCCAGCATCACAATCCCGGCGGCATGACGCGGGCCTTGATGGCGATCGTCCATGACAAGGCTTCCGTCGAGCAAGCCTCCCGGCATATTGGCTGACGCGCATCGGGGAGGAGATGTCATGACGAAAATATTCCGCTTCGGCGTCATCGGCTGCGGCCTGATGGGGCGCGAATTTGCCAGCGCCGCGGCGCGCTGGCTGCATCTGGCCGATGTGAAGGCACGACCGGAAATCGTCGCCGTCTGCGACACCAACACGACGCTGCTCGACTGGTTCAAGGATCATGTGCCGAGCGTTCGCCAAGTGACCGCCGACTATAAGGAGCTTCTGGCCAATCCCGAGGTCGATGCGGTCTATTGCGCAGTCCCGCATGTGCTGCACCAGCAATTCTATATCGATATCCTGAAGGCCGGAAAGCATCTTCTCGGCGAGAAGCCCTTCGGCATGGACGCAGCTCAGAACCGGGAGATCATGGCGGTTCTCGCCGAACATCCCGAACTCCTGGTCCGCTGCTCCTCGGAAATGCCGTTCTTCCCCGGCGCACAGAAGGTTATCGCGCTTGCAAAAAGCGGCGAGATGGGGGAGATCCTCGAAGTCGAGGCGGGTTTCCTGCACTCTTCGGATATCGACCGGCAGAAGCCGATCAACTGGAAGCGCATGGCCGAGATCAACGGCGACTATGGCTGCATGGGTGATCTCGGCATGCATGTGCTGCACGTGCCGCTGCGTCTCGGCTGGCGCCCGACCACCCTGCATGCGCAATTGGTCAAGAAGGTCACCGAACGTCCCGACGGCAAGGGCGGCATGCTGCCCTGCACCACCTGGGACAATGCGACGATCAGCAGCCGCGTGCGCACCGGCGATCAGGATTTCCCGATGGTGCTGAAAACCTGGCGCATCGCGCCCGGCGAATCCAACAGCTGGTACATCCGCGTTCTCGGCATGAAGAAAAGCGCTTTCTTCAGCACGAAGTCGCCGCGCCAGTGGCAGTGGATGGATTATAATGGCGGTGCGCAAGCCTGGAGCACCGAGGATCTCGGCTACGGCTCGCTGTTTCCAGCCATTACAGGCAAGATCTTCGAATTCGGTTTTGCCGACGCCATACAGCAGATGTGGGCGGCCTTCGTCGACGAACTTGCCGGCGGCAATGCCAACGGTTTCGGCTGCGCGACGCCGGCGGAGGCGCAGGCGCATCATGCGGTGCTGACGGCTGCTCTCAAATCCGGCCGCGAAGACGTCGTGGTGCCGGTCGCGTATGGTGGGGCATCCGTCTGATGCAGCGCTCTGCGATCAACGCCGCCTTGCGGCGGGCAACCGAAACTCTCGAGCGCTGGCACTGGTCTCTGCCGGCATGGGGCTATTGGACGGCGGCGGATTTTGCCGCTCATCCGGAGGCCTCAGCCTATTTGCGCGCCCATCAGCTGGGTTGGGATGTCACCGATTTCGGCTCGAACCGGTTTGCCGAATGCGGCCTCGTGCTGTTCTGCCTGCGCAATGGCATCGTTGATATCGAGGGTGAGCGGACCTATGCCGAAAAGTTGCTCTTCGTTGGGGAAGGGCAGGTCACGCCGACGCACCGGCATGCGGCGAAGATGGAAGACATCATCAATCGCGCCGGCGGCGATCTCGTCATCGAATTCGCCGCAACCGATGCCGATGGCAATGTGCTGACGGAGGATGTGGCGGTTCCGGTCGACGGGCTGCCGCACCGCCTCTCCGCATGGGAGCCGCTGGTTCTCAAGCCTGGCCAGAGCGTGACGATCCGCACCGGGCTTTACCACCGCTTCTATGGCCGGAAAGGCGGCGGAGCTGTGCTTGTCGGCGAGGTCAGCCAGGTCAATGACGACAACAGCGATAATGTCTTCCTGGAGCCGATCGGCCGCTTTGCCGCGATCGAGGAGGACGAGCCGCCGCTCAAACCCCTCTGGAACGAAGGAGGCCGCTGATGCGAACCGGGGAGGAGGTTCAACATCGCGACAGTCGGAAAAAGGGCGGCATCGTCTGCGCGGGAAACTTCATCGTCGATCGCGTCCACACCCTGTCCTATTGGCCCGAACAGGGCAATCTTGCTCATATCCTGCACCAGGATCTGGGCGTGGGCGGCGGGGCGGCCAATGTCGTCACCGATCTCGCCTCGCTCGGATTTCCGGGAAGGCTGGCGGTGGCCGGATGCATCGGCGCCGATCAGGACGGAGAAATCGTCAAGGCCCGCCTTGCCGTTGCCGGCGTCGACGTCGGCGGGCTGACGGCGCTGGCCGACCGGGTGACGGCGCATACGCATGTCATGAATGTGCCCGGTCAGAACCGCACCTTCTTCTATCATGGCGGCGCCAACGATGCCGTCACGGATGAGCTTGTCTCACCCGCGGCCTTCGCCAAGGCCGGCTATCGGCTGTTCTATCTCGGTTACCTCATGCTGTTGCCGGGTCTCGACCGCATCGGCCCCGACGGTCGTTCGGGAGCGTCGCGCCTGCTGGAGGCCGCGCGCCGCGCGGGGCTCACGACCTGCGTGGATTTCGTTTCGAGCGAAGACCCGGACTTTGCGGCCAAGGTCGGCGTCGCTCTGCCCTTCTGCGATTTCCTGATCATCAACGAGATGGAGGCGGGTCGGGCAACCGGCGTTACCGTTCGCGATGCGAAGGGAGATTTGATCGAGGCGGGGCTATTGGAAGCGGGCGAGCGCCTGCTGGGCGCGGGCGTCGCGAAAGGAGCGATCATCCATGCGCCGGAAATCTGCTTCTGGTTTGCATCAGGCGCTTCCCCGGTCATGACGCGGTCAAGGCCCGTCGACCCCGGTGACATCGTCAGCACGGTCGGCGCCGGAGACGCCTTCTGCGCCGCCGTGCTCTACGGCCTGCATGAGAACTGGCCGGTCGAGCATATCTGCGCCGTCGCCCATGCGGCGGCCGCGCGTTGCCTTGGGGGTGCGACGGCCACGGATGGCATCCCCGACATATCCGTCCTCCTTCAGGAGGCAACGGAGACGAACCCGCAACCCGCTTGACCCATCGGCGTCGCCTCGGGAGAGGGTGGCGCCGATCATCGTCCAGTCGGAATGGAGGAGCAGACATGAAGCTATTCACTATGGCAGCCGTAGACGGCAACCTTGCCGATTTAGGCGCGACCGGGGAGGCAGGGCGATGACCTATACGGAAACGGAACGGCTCTCCGGCAAGGTGGCATTGGTCACAGGAGGCGCGAGCGGCATCGGCAAAGCGGTCTGCGAACGCTTCGCCGCCGAAGGCGCCAGGGTTGTCGTGGCGGATCTCGACGGTGAACGCTGCGCGCGGGTGGCGGAAACGATCGGTCCTGATGCCTGGGGTGTGGCGCTTGACGTGACCAGCCAGGACAGTATCGAAGAGGCGGCACGCTTCACCATCTCAACCGCCGGTCAGATCGACATCCTGGTCAATGCCGCCGGTATTTACGACGTCGAGTCGATTCTGGAGATATCCCGGGAGCGCACCGCTCGGGTATTTCAGGTCAATATCGAAGGCCTGATCTTCATGACGCAGGCCGTCGCCCGGCACATGGTGGAGAGAGGGGAAGGTGGACGCATCATCAACTTCTCGTCCCAGGCGGGGCGTCGGGGCGAAGGGCCGGCGGTGGCTTATTGCGCCTCCAAGGCGGCCGTCATCAGCATCACGCAAAGCTGCGCTCTGGAGCTGATCCGCTACGGGATCAACGTCAACGCCATCGCGCCCGGCGTCGTCGATACGCCGATGTGGGACGTCGTCGATGCAAAACTCGGCAGCCGCGAAGGTTTGAAACCCGGCGACGTCAAACGCCGCGTGGCCGCCGCCGTCCCCGCCGGACGATTTGGCGCGCCCCAAGAACAAGCGGCCATGGCAGCCTTCCTGGCCGGCCCCGATGCAGCATACATCGTGGCGCAGTGCTACAATGTCGATGGCGGCAATGTCATGAGCTGACGCTTCGCTTCATCAGCAGCAATAGGCAATCGAACTTGGGGTCTGGAGGAGTGGAATGAAGGCTGTACGCTTGGAGTCGATCGGGTCTTTGACCATGCGCAGCGTCGAAAAACCGGTTGCCGGGCCGGGCGAGCTGCTTGTCCGGGTCGCAGCCGCCGGCATCTGCGGTTCCGATCGCCACATGTACAAGGGCGAGTATCCGACAGCGATCCCCGTCACGCTGGGCCACGAATTCAGCGGCATCGTCGAAGAGATCGGCGATGGTGTGACACGGTTTACCGGCGGCGAGCTGGTGACGGTGGACCCCAATATTGCCTGCGGCACCTGTCCAGCTTGCACG
Organism: Rhizobium sp. BT04; assembly: GCF_030053135.1. Classification (NCBI taxonomy): domain Bacteria; kingdom Pseudomonadati; phylum Pseudomonadota; class Alphaproteobacteria; order Hyphomicrobiales; family Rhizobiaceae; genus Rhizobium; species Rhizobium sp. BT04. The sequence continues at coordinate 3,681,769 of NZ_CP125652.1, forward strand.
CGGGCGCGGCCGAATCTGTGTGAGAGGCTGACCGCCATCGGCGTGACACGGGACGGCGGCTTTGCCGAATATGTGGCGGTGCCGCACGCGCAGGCCTTCGTCCTGCCGGCCGACCTCGATCCCGTTCACGGCGCCTTCAGTGAACCGCTGGCCTGCTGTATCCACGCCATCGACAAGGCAGGGATCCGTCCGGGCGACAGCGTCGCCATCCTTGGCGGCGGCGTGATCGGCCTGCTGATGGTGCAACTGGCCCGCCTGGCCGGGGCAGGCGAGATCATTTTGATCACGCGGCAGCAATCGAGACGCCAAACTGCTCTGCGCCTGGGGGCGACGCACGCCTTCGACCCCGCCTCTCCGGACACGATCGCGTCCGTTCGAGAGGTCACCAAAGGTGGCGCTGACGTGGTCATCGAGTGCGCCGGCGTCAGCGACACGCTTCAAAGCGGTCTGAAAATGGCGCGGCGCGGTGGTGCCTTCGTGCTTTTCGGGGTGACGCCGGCCGGTGTCGAGGTGCCGGTTCTGCCCTTCGATCTGCTGGTCAATGAAGTCGATATCAGGCCGGCCTACCTCAACCCCTTCACCCATTCGCGCGCTGCGGCAATGGTCGCGAGCGGGGCATTGGAACTGGACGCACTGGTCACCAGAACCATCGGTCTCGAGGAGGTCGCCGAGGTGGTGGGCAATGCACCATTGCCGGGCGAGATCAAGGTCATCGTCCGGCCTTAGCCTCGGTTGCGGACGGGGCCGGTGGAATCACGCTCGATCAGCGTGACCGGCACTTTGACGATCGCACCCCGCCGGGATTCGTCCCCTGTCTGGTGCTCGTCGATCAGCGATTCCAGCAACCGGGCGGCCTGCTGCCCGACATCGCGGATCGGCTGTGCGACCGTTGTCAGCCGCGGAAAGACATAGGCGGCCTCCGGCAGATCGTCGAAGCCGACGACCGAATAGTCGTTCGGAACGGAAAATCCGCGATCCTGGATGGCATGGATGGCGGCAATCGCCGAAATGTCGGTCGTGCCGATGATCGCGGTGATATCCGGCCGGAACGCCAGCAATTCCCGCGCCAGCCGGTAGGTTTCGGCAAAGCTGTGCTCTTCCGCCATCGCCACGATCGCCGGCGCGATGCCGTTTCCAGCCATTTCCGCCGTGATGCCCTGAAGGCGAAGTTGGATCGGCTGGCTGTGTGCCGGCGCGCCGACGATGGCGATCGCTTGGTGGCCGAGACCGATCAGATGGCGCGCCATCAGCCGCCCGCCTTCTTCATGATCGGCCATGACAGCCTCGTCGGCGATGCCGTTCAGTTCGCGGTCGATGGCGATGATCGGAATGCGGGCGTCCCGCAGCACCCCGAAATGCTCGATGCTGCCGAAGGCGCTGGCGACGATGACGCCGTCGACGCGCTGAGCGAGCAGCATGGAGATATAGCGCGCCTCGTGGTCCATATTTTCCGCCGTGCTGCAGATCAGCGTCTGATAGCCGTGCTGGAACAATTCCTGTTCGATGGCATGGGCCAGGATGCCGAAGAAAGGCACGTCGATCGACGGCAGCATCAGCCCGATCATCCGGCTTGGCGCACCGCGCAGCATGCGCGCGCCCTTGCTGGGCGTGTAGTTCAGCGTTCGGATCGCCGCCTCGACCCGGTCACGGAGCTCAGGCGAGGCGTAACCGCTGTTGTTGAGCACGCGCGAGACCGAAGAGACCGACGTTCCTGCAAGTTTGGCGATATGTCTGATGCTGGTCGTCACGTGTTCGCATTTCTTTCGGGCGGTCGAATAAGGCGGACTGCTGCAGTTCACATCTAGATCACTAGCGGGGCGCCGCATCAAGCGCGCGACGTCACACCGGCGCTCTTCGGACTGATGGTTATCCGGCCTTGATCGACAAGGTCCGCCTTGAAAGCTACAGGATAGGTGCTTGATCGATAGCGGCACCTTGGGCGGACACATGATGAACGACACGGTCATCCTTTTTCACGGTATTGCCCGGACCAGAAAAAGCATGCAGAAGCTCGCCAACTTCCTGTCCGGCCACGGGTTTCGGGTCGTCAATGTCGGCTACCCCTCCACCCGGTTTTCGATCGGCGACCTCGTCGACTTCGTTCGGCCGGAGATCGACGGTGCTGCGAAGGAAGGAGGCGACGGCCGTGTCCATTTCGTCGGTTATTCGATGGGCGGGCTGATCATCCGGGCTTTTCTCAGGAACGATCGCCCATCCAACCTCGGCAGGGTGGTCATGGTCGGAACGCCGAACAACGGCAGTCAGGTTGCCGATTTCCTCAAGGGCTGGCCGCTATACAGGAAATTCTATGGACCGGCGGGACAGCAGCTGACGACCGATCAAACGGCCATGACCCAGCTGTTCGGCACGGTCGATTGCGAACTCGGCATCATCGCCGGCAATCGGACCATTGACCCGGTCTCTTCCTTTATCATCGGTCTCAGGGTGCCGAATGATGGAAAGGTGTCGGTGGAGAGCACCCGTCTCGACGGCGCGGCGGCGCATATCGTCATCGCAGCCAACCACACGTTCTTACCCGTCAACAGAACGATGTGGAAAGAGACCCTGTCGTTTCTGAAAGATGGGCGGTTTACGGAATGACCAGGGCTTGCTTAACTCTTGAAATCAGAACGCGGGAGCCGTCAGCGGTGAAGTGCCCATAGTCGAATTGGACTGGGTCTCCGCCTTTTGTCCACACCACACAATCCGGGTTGCACATCGTCTTATAAGTGGAGATGTATGTTGCTCCGCTTCCGGCCAAGGCGTCTTGAATGTCCAGACCGATATGTTGTCGAGGCACCAGATGATCGGCGGCTTTAAAGGGTTGCTTCTCGTAGAGACTGTGTGCGAGCAACCGTGGTAGGGAAGATTTATATTCTGCCACCGGTCCGAAGACGACGACCTTTTTGGCAAAGGGTGACAGGTAATCCACCGTCTTTCTGATGAGTTTCACGTCATCTTTTGTCCAGCGCCCAGCCAATATGAGAACATCGACTTTATGACTCGGCAAGAACTCCTTGAACATGTAGTTCATGAGTTCGATGCAGCGTTCTTCGCCTTCGGTGTCGAGAGTAGGACGACATCCTGATGCGTTCGCCTGAATGACATTGGCCCCCGTAAGCGTCCTCAGCCCAGGATATAAATGAGCGGCGTGACTATCACCGACGAGCGCAATGTTTTGCTGATTCTTTGATAGAGCCAGGCAGGCATCACGATCGTATTTTTCGATGCCGTCGTTTGACGTGAGGAAGCATTGTCCACTGCGAAAGGCTTTCGAAGGGTCGTAGTCCGCAAATTCCGCCACACGCTCAACGACCGTGTTGTCCTCTTTCATTTGTTCGGCAGCGAGTTGCCCGACAAATGCCAGCATGGCTACGGATGCGATTGAAGCAGCCCCGGCGGCAACGGACACGGCAGGTCGGTATCTCATCGTTCGGAACGGCGTTTCGACAAACCGCCACGAAACATATGCGACGACGAAACTCAAAGCGACTGGCACCAACTGCCAGCCGTGGTCCCACGCCCCATACTGGTTCGAAAATACCCAAATCGGCCAATGCCACAGATAGAGCGAGTAGGAGATCAAGCCTATGGAGGTGGCGACCCTCAATGAGAGAAGCTTGCTGACAACGGTGCTTGGGCCTGTCCAGATGATCAGCGCCGTGCCTGCGGTGGCGGGCAACGCCGTCAATCCGGGAAACTCCGACGTCTTTGATAGCAGCAATGCGCTGAGGCAGATCAGCAAAGCACCGATTGCCGAAAGCACATGGTTGACCCGAGCATCAGCGAATTTCGTCAATGCCGGTCCTGCGATGAGAGAGCCTACGAGCAGTTCCCACGCGCGATACTGCACAAGATAAAAGGCTGCGGAGCGATTGATTGGAACGGTGATAATGGAGGCAATGATGCTGACCGCAAAAAGCCCCGCTATGGCCATCCCGGTTGCCCTGCGCCCATATCGGCTAGCCAACATGACGATCAGGGGAAAAAAGACGTAGAACTGCTCTTCGACCGACAACGACCATGTGTGCAGGACTGGATTGAATTCCGCGGAATCATCGAAATATCCAGTTGTAAAATAGAAGTAGGCATTTGAAGCAAAAAGCGCGGAGGACGTCACGGATTTGAAAACCCGCAAGCTTTCGTCAGGCAGCATCGTAAAATAGGAAGCCGCCATCACAAAAGCATACATGACCACGACAGCGGGAAGAATTCGTTTTGCTCGGCGACTATAAAAGTTGCCGATCGAGAATCGGCCATCGCTCACGTCGGCAAGAATGATTTTCGTAATCAGATATCCCGATATCACGAAGAAAATGTCCACCCCGATAAATCCGCCGGGGAGCATGCGATCAAATCCACAGTGATAAAGAATCACGAAAATTACGGCTACGGCACGCAGGCCGTCGATATCTTGACGATGCGTAATCATTTTTGGCCTCGATTTGGCCTCCCGGAACTTCGTACCGCGAGACCCTTCAAGATGCAACCGGCATCAGGGTAAAATGAAAATAACTCACCTTAGACGGGTTTCCGGCCATGGCGAGAGACGACCTCTGGAGTCAGCGCAGGGGCCGCAAGGTCGGGGTTTTCGGGGTACTGCTATTTTACCATTCGTCCGATGAAGCCGGCGACAAGGAGAGCGATATCAATCCGCTTCTCATTGCGACAGGGATTCAATTAAAGGGCACATTTTACAGCTGCCTTTCAACGGTTCCACGACTCAGGCCATAGAGCCTGACGGGTGATTTAACATTGACTGCTGAAACGCAGCGCGGCATTGCCAGAACGGCTTGCAGGCCAAATTGGGCGAAGGTGTGACCGGTGGATGCCGGCAAGCGCTCCAAGGTCAGAGCGCGCGGATGGACGGATACTGTTCCGGCCGATGTGGCCGAACCCCGATAAAACGGAAGCGCAGGCATGATTTGCGCGATACGGATTGTCGGGATGTCAGGGTCTATTGGCATCGATTTCCCAGCGGTCGTTCAGGCTAAGATAATTTTCCGATATTCAAACATCCGCCACACGATCCCTCATTATGACGAGCTGCAACCGTATCGAATGGAGATCCGATGACCGCCATCTTGCGAAAGAAAATTCACGGTGCATCCACCCGGGGGCAGGTCATCGACGGCGCCGAGGACATTGGCCTCGCCTATCAGGTGTTTTCCGATACGGTGATCGAAGATGTGATCGTCAAGAATTCTCCCCGCGGCTTCAAATTTCACAATGGCAGGAATCTCGTCATAAGGCGCTGCGAGACCGAGAATGTACGCGGTGACGGCATTTACCTTACGATGACGTCGGACGTGTTGCTGGAGAACAACCGCGTCGGCGCGGCGCCCGGCCAGGGGGCGGATTGTTGCCAATTCGCCTACGAAAACGACGACCGCAATGTGAGCTCTAATGTGGTCATCCGGGGCAATCTTTTTCTTCAGTCGCCGACCAGCACATCCAACAAGGGGGCGCTGGTTTGCGGCAGAACGCGACAATACCGCGTTGAATATAATTTCATCGGGGGCAAAAATTTCTCCTTTTCGTCGATCGGCGACGATGCGGTCGTGCGCAGCAACGTCATGCGGGACGGGAGGATGAACGATTATTCCTTCGGTTACGGGATCGGCGATCAAGCCAACCATGCCGGCCACCATGTTTATGACAACAGGATCGAGAACAGCAATCGCGGCGTGAGTTTGAGCGGTTACTCGGACCAAAGCCTGGCATTTCGCAAAGACATGAACATCCACGATAACGTGATCAGCGAATGTGAGATCGGTTTTTTCGCCAATCGGCCTTGGTCCGGAAGCTTTCGACGCAACATTTTCCTGCGGTGCAAGCAGGACATCGTTCTGAAGGGAAACGGCGAGGCAACGGCGGGGGAAGTCGACGGCAACTATCTCAACGACGGCAGCTTTCTGAACGTCACGCCGCCGCCGCTTCGCGTCAAGCCCGACGGAAAGGTTTCCGTTTCCTCCGGCGAATGGACATCAGAGCCCGACGAGATCCGCATCCAGTGGCGTGACAAGGGGATCGACATTCCAGGCGCCAACCGGCCCTCCATTGCGATCGAACCTGGCATGGAATTGTCATGCGTCTTGCTGGCCCGCAAGGAGCAGAATTGGATGCTGGCGATTGCCGAGACTGCCTATGACGATTTCACGCCGCGTGCATGGCAAGAAAGCATGCTGCCTTGGCAGAAACGCTATCTCTCGACTTAATCGCCCGCTGAGACCAGCGGAGCGCCCGTCAAGCCTCCGCGTCTCAAGCCTCACGCGGTCTCCGGTTTGCCAACAGCTTCGGACGCAGCTCGGAGAGTGCAATCACAGTGTGTGGCCAGAGAATAAAAGGTGCGAGCATCATCCCGGCCTCTGTCATCGATCCAAGCATGATCAGGATGACGATCACGATTTCCTTTCGTCTGGCGCCCGATTGCTCTTGATCGGCTTCGACGATTGTCATCTTCCGGAACAGACGGGTCACCAAAAACACGACCCATGCACTGACACCGGGAATGCCGATATTGAGGGCAAGTTCGAGATAGGTGTTGTGCGTCGACCGGGCGTCGAACGTCACCTTGACATATTCCTCCATGACGTCTGGCTGGCGGAACATCGCAAAGCCATAGCCGGTTATCGGCCTATCCCATATCAGCGGAAACAGCTGTTCCCAGATGTTGGTGCGTCCCGAGAAAGTAAGGTCTTTGCCGAAAGCTTCAGCAACGGCGGAGGCCACGCCTAAATAAATGAAACTGGCGCCGAAACCCACAAGAAGAAACAGCAAAGCGACGACAAATGAGCGAAAAAGGCGATTTGGATAGACGTGGATAATCCGGATAGCATACAGCATGATACTGCCGAACATCGTCAATACAACCGCTGTCGAGGACTTTGTCGCTACAATCAAAGCGAGGAGGCAAAGCATCGCAGCCCATCGTACCAGCGTGCTGTAACGAAGCCGGCCCAGCTTCTGCGTTGACAACAGACAAACAAAGCTGACCGAGCAAAACTGTCCCAACGTATTCTTGTGGTAAAACGCCCCCTTTACCATGCCGGCATAGCTGCCGCGCATGATGGCGAATTGCGGGAAAGCGGCGGTATAGAGAACGTTGATGAATGCAGCCGCGATCGCAAAACGTCCCAGGATGCGAAAGGCTTCCACATTGCCGTACCGCGCGCGAAACAGAAGCGGTGGGACCGCGAGAACGATGACGGCGGCCAATCCCTTGAGAGACGCACCTTTGTCAATCGAGAAGACGATTGATGTCAGACAGGAAATGGCAACGACCCCGATGAGAGGTGAAATCCTCGAAAAGGTCCTTATGAATTGCCGCTGTTCCAACAGAAAATACAAACCCGACAATGGGATAAGGCTGTAAAGCATTAACTTCATCGGAAGCGGGTCTACCGCCGCGCCATCATCGAAATTTGCCGGCAGGCCGTACCACATGCCGGTCGCCCGCCAAAGCGCGGCGTAAAATGCGACAGTAAGAACCAGCTTCGCCAGCACGTCCCGTCTGACGCGCCATCTGGAAGCAGTCCGCCGGCGGTGGCTGCCCTGATAATAGTCTCGTGCTATAGACGCGTCTTGTATCGCCATTAAGAGCTCTTCTATCTCATGTTCGGGGATGTTCCTATTCGAAATAGGACTGAGCCAAAATTACAATTTACCTCTGTTGGACTCTGTATGCGGTATCGAAATCATCGACACTGATTTCCGTCTACGACCCATCAGAAACGTTACGGTTCGATCGGTTGACCACTCCCACAATCCAAAACAGCCGACACGCAGCTCTTCTTGCAGTGCATGGTCTTTGCCAAATTAGTGAACTGGATCAATTAGTTATTGCTTCAGTTCCTGCTTGAGCCCGCCATGCGGCGTCACTCTAAGCCATATCATTCGTCGAATCCAGTTTGCTGAACCTTCCAATATGTCGCGCCCGCTGGTCCAACCCACAGGCCGGCGCGATCGCACTCCTGCCGCGCCAGCCGGCACGTTGGCTGCTGTCGTCAATCGAAACCTCATTCAGTTCCCGGAACCAAACACCGAATCCGCCGTTGATAACAATGCCCAACCGTGTCCGGGAGGCAGGACAGACATGGCGCGTCAGACATTCTGGAAAGGTTATCTCAAGCTCTCGCTCGTCACCGCCGCCGTCTCGCTGACGCCGGCGACGACCGAAAGCAACAAAGTGCGTTTCCATGTGCTCAATCGCCAGACGAAGAACCGCGTCGAAAGCCGCTATGTCGACAGCGTCACCCATAAGCCGGTGGCCGATCGGGACCAGGTGAAAGGTTATCCGCGCGGCGAGGACGACTATGTTCTGCTCGAAGACGAGGAGATCGAGGAGGTCGGGCTCGAAAGCACCCGCACCATCGATATCGACACATTCGTACCGCGCGGCTCGATCGATTGGATCTGGTACGACAAACCGCATTTTCTGGCCCCCGAGGACAAGGTCGGGGTGGAAGCCTTCTGCGTCATCCGCGAGGCGATGAAGGCGAATGATGTGGTCGGTATCGCCAGGCTGGTGCTCTATCGTCGCGAGCGTGCCGTGCTCTTGGAACCGCAGGGCAAGGGCATCGTTCTCTGGACCCTGCGTTATGGCGACGAGGTGCGCGAACCGGTGGCCGAGCTCGACGGCAAGGCGGAGATCGACAGCAAGCTGCTGACACTGATGACGCAGCTGGTGAAGGAAGAGACGAAAGATTGGAGCCCGGCCATGGTGCAGGATCCGATCCAGAAGCGCCTGAAGTCGATGATCCGCGGCAAGCAGAAGAGCCTGAAGAAGGCAGCGCCGGCGAAAAAACCCGCACCGGTGAAATCGACCGGCAACGTCATCAATATCATGGATGCGCTGAAAAAGAGCCTGGCCGCGGAGGGCGAGCGGAAGCCGCCGCGTTAAGAACGGTCAATCTTCTCTTCTTCTCCAACGATTTTGCCGCCGCGAAAAAACCGTCCCGGCGCTTTCTCGGCAAGGCATCGACCGGTTTCCAGAGCCCTCTCAGCCCGCCTTTTTGCTGGGGCTGTCGCTGCGCGCCGGCGCCTTCTTCGGTGCCGGCGGCTTTGCCGAGCTCTTGCCGCTCATGCCGGCGCTTTGGCGCAGTGCTTCCATCAGGTCGACGACCTTGCGTTCCGGCGGCTGTTTCTTCTTCGGCGGTGCCCGGCCCTCGATCTTCGCCTTCACCAGTTCGACGAGGGCAGCCTCATAGCGATCCACATATTCGCTCGGTTCGAAACTGCCCTGCTTGGTGCCGATGATATGGCCGGCAAGGGCGATCATCTCCTTGTCGAACTTGATGTCGGGAATGTCCTTGAAGACGGTATCAGCCGAACGCACCTCATAGTCGAAGTTCAGCATCGTCGCGACGATACAGTCGTCATGCGGACGGATCAGCAGCGTCCGGTTGCGCCGGAACAGCACGGCTTCGGCGAGTGCTGCGACCTTGCCGTCACGCATGCCCCTGGCAATCAGCAGCAGCGCCTCTTCGTCATGTTCGTCGACCGGGGCGAGGTAATAAGGCCGGTCGAAATAAAGCTTGTCGATATCGTCGTAGCCGATGAAAGCCTTGATATTGAGCACCTTGTCGCTTTCCGGCATGAGTTGCGCGATCTCGTCGCCCTCGATGACGAGGTAATCGCCATTCTCCATCTGGTAGCCCTTGACCTGGTCGTCCCGTTCGACCGGTTTGCCGGTCTCGCTGTCGACGAATTGCCGTTCCACCCGATGGCCGGTCTTGCGGTTGATGATATTGAAGGAGACGCGGTCGGAAGAGGAAATGGCGGTGTAAAGCCCGACGGCGCAGGCAAGGTCGCCCACCTTCAGATGACCCTTCCAGCTTGCCCGCGCGGCCATTCCATCCTCCGTCGCAAATCAGAGCCGACTGTTGCTCTTGTCGGTTTCGAGTTCCTGGAATGCCCAGCCGCGGCCATCGGGCGCGGGATAAGCAAGCAACGCGTCGCCATCGCCGATCTTCTGACGCGACGCGGCGTCCTTGGCGTGAACGATCGCTTCATCCGCCGTCGCATAGGTTTCCGACAGCGTGTCGCCGAGCTTATAGGCCCAGCCATTGTCATGCGGCACGACCTGATAGGTGATATCGGCCATTTCGAATCTCCTCTTCTCAATGAGATAGGGAGCATGACGGCGTCGCCATCATACTCTAATTCCGATTTGTTTTGCGCCGCTCGTCCAGCGCGATGATCTTCTCCACCGAGGCGATATCCTCGCTGGTGACGACGGGAACCGGATCGGCGGCAATCGCCTCCAGCACCTCCTGCGAGACGGCACCGTTGCGGATCGCCCATTCCAGCGTCTCGCGTGTTTCCCGCTCGGCCTTCAGCTGTGCATAGAGCGCGACGATCAGCCGATCGCGGGCGTCCATGCGCCCGCCCTGGCGATCCATTCTGCGGACATGCACCATCGCAATCCACCTTTGTCACTGTTTCGTTCAGGTGTAATCAACTGCTGACGGATGGAAAGGTTCCGAAACCGGCGGGCAGCCGTTGCCCGGTGCGGCGCCGGGCGGAAATTGCCATCTGCAGAATGTTCACGAGAGGATTTCATCATGGTCGATCTTAAGGCCCGTCCCCGCCCGACCGGCGCCACCGCCGTTCTCGGCCGCACCGGTTTTCCGCATGTCACCTCCGCCACCAAGGGCGAGATCGATATCGTCACGTCGCCGTCGCAGCCGGGCTTCAACCCGCTCGACCTGCTCTATTCCTCGCTGTCTGCCTGCCTCGTGCTCAGCGCCCGCATGGCCGCCAGCCAGATGGGCATTCTCGACAAGATCAGCGAGATCACCGCCGACGTCACCGGCGAGAAGGCGACGGAGGGCCTTTCGCGCGTTGCCAGGTTCAACATCGCCTTCTCGATCAAGGGTGATATCGATGAGGAAAGCCGGCGCAAGATCGTCCATGCGGCGGAGGATGAGATCTGCACGGTGAGCAATACAATCCGCGGCAACCCCGATTTTTCGACGACGATATCGGGATAAGCCTATAAAAATTATAGACAATGGTGGCGGAAGGATTGCGCGGCCGCTGCCCGGCTTCTATGCTTCCGGCATCGAAAGCAATGATCCCGGCCGCCATGCATTCCAAGCCATCTCCGACGTTCGAACCGCCCGTCGTCGCCATCATCGGCGGCGGTGTCTCCGGCGCAGGTGTCGCCTATCATCTCGGCCGAACGAGCCGCGGCGAGCGTCCCGTCATCCTAGTCTTCGAGCCGCGCGCCGAGCTCGGCCGCGGCCTTGCCTATGACACGACAGATCCGGCCCATCGCATCAATGTTCCAGCCGCCAAGATGAGCCTGCAGCCCGACGACATCGGCGAATTCCAGGCCTGGATCGAAGCCCGCGACGCCGTCGCCGACGACCCCGACGCAAAACGACCCGATGGCTCGCTCTTCCCGCGGCGTCGGCTGTTCGGCGATTACGTCTCCTCCCTGCTGAAACCGTTGCTGGAGGATGGGGACGTGCGTCATCGCCGCGCTGCCGTGACCAGCGTTGAGCGCCATGCCGGCCGCTGGACGATCCGCGACGATAAAGGCGGCGTCACTGAGGCCGATATCGTTGCGATCGCCACCAGCCACCCGCCGCCCGCAGCCCCCGGCCGGCTCGCGAGCCGGCTTGCAGCCCATCCCCGTTTCGTCGCCGATACCACCAAGCCGGGCGCGCTCGACGTGATCCGTCCGCATGACCGGGTGCTGGTCATCGGCAACGGCCTGACGGCTGCCGATGTCATCGCCTCGCTGGCTGAACGCGGGCATGACGGTCCGGTGACATCAATCTCGCGCCGTGGCCTGCGGTCGCGTGGGCATGCGCCGGTGCCGCAGCCGCTCTTCGGCGATTTCCTCGCCGGTACGGCCCCGTCTGCCGTGTCGCTGCTGGCAGCGATCCGCACCGCCATAAAAGCGGCGAAGGCTGAGGGCATCAGCTGGCACGGCGTGATCGACCAGGTGCGGGCGCAGGGATATGATCTCTGGCAAGCGCTGCCGGTTGCCGAACGCCGCCGCCTCGTCCGCCATCTGCGTCCCTATTGGGACGTGCACCGTTTCCGAATCGCGCCGCAGGTCGAGGCGGTGCTCGACACGGCGGTTGCTGCCGACCGCCTCGAGATTCTCGCCGGCTCGGTCGCCGATGCGCGCATCGAAGGCGAGCGCATCGTCTGCGCCCTGCAGCCGCGCCATCAGCGCCAGCCGCTGGAGCGGAGTTATGACGCCGTCGTCGTCACCACCGGCCCGGCCCATGGCGGCATTCTCGAAACCCAGCCCTGGCTCGCGGCATTGGTCGCAAGCGGCCACCTGTCGCTTGATCCCACAGGCCTCGGCTTTGCCTGCACCGAGCGCTCGGAGGCGATCGGCCCATCCGGAAAGGCAGATCCTTCGCTGCTGATCTCCGGCCCTTTGGCGCGCGGTACGTTCGGCGAACTGATGGGCCTGCCGCAGGTGACCGAGCATGCCTTCTTCGTCGCCACCGAGATCGCCGGGAAGCTGCGGGTGAACGCGACCGGAGCAATTCCAGAAGTGTAAAGCGGTTTTCCCAGGCAAAACGCGAAGCGCTTTTGCCGGCAATTGTAAGAACAAAGTTTGAAGCGGTTCTAAAGCTGAACCGTTCCAAACACGCATCCGGCTTGATCTTATATTCGGATGCCGCTTGGCGGCTGTCGCCGGCGATCGACTTCTGATACGCACTCGGCAGCCAATATCCCACCGCCCTGTTTTCGGGCGACCAAGAATATCGAGATCATGTCGCAGCCGGCCTCCACCCTTTCCGAAGGCTCTCCTTCCAACCGCTTCCCCCTGGCGGCGCTCATTCTCGGCGGGGCGGCGATCGGTGGCTCGCCGATCTTCGTCCGGCTTTCCGAGGTCGGGCCGATGGCGACGGCCTTCTGGCGCGTGGCGCTGGCGCTGATCCCGATCGTCATCGTCTCGCTGATGAAAAAGGAGAGGGGGCCGAGGCCGCAAAACCTTTCCGACTACGGCCTGCTCATCCTTCCGGGCGTCATGCTGTCGCTCGATCTCGCCGCCTGGCACCTTTCGATCACGATGACGTCAGTCGCCAATGCGACGTTGCTCGCCAACCTTGCGCCTGTTTTCGTCACCGTGATCGCCTTTCTCTTTTTCAAAGCGCGGATCAGCCGCGTCTTCCTGCTCGGGCTTGCCTTGGCGCTGGCCGGCGTCATCGTCTTGAAAGGCGGACCGGCAGCGATCGGCAACGGCGACCTTCACGGCGACGGCCTGGCGACAACAGCCGCCTTCTTCTATGCCTGCTACATCCTTGCGCTCGGCAGCCTGCGCAGCCGGTTCGATACGACGCGAATCATGCTGTGGAGCACGGCGTCGGCTGCCATCTGCATCTTTCCGGTCGCCTTCTTCATTGAGGGCCACATGCTGCCGATGACCGTCTATGGCTGGTCGATGGTCTTTGGCCTCGCGTTTATCAGCCATGCCGGCGGGCAGGCGGCGATCACCTATGCGCTGGCCTATCTGCCGCCGGCCTTTTCCTCGCTGACGCTGCTGCTGCAGCCGGTCGTCGCCGCCATCCTCGCCTGGGCGCTGCTCAACGAGGCGATCGGCACGATGCAGGCGCTGGGCGGCGCCGTCGTCCTTGCCGGGATCATGGTTGCCCGAACGTCTCGCTCCTCGGCTTAGTCGCTTGCTGCTCCAGCGGCGGTGGATCGTCGCCCATTCTCTGGAGCAACCACTTCTGGATGATCGGCACATCGGCATCGCCGAGATCATGGCCGCCGGGAATGACGTCGGAATCGACGGTGGCGCCCGAACTCTTCAACCGCTCTTCCAGCTCGCTCGCATATTTGCCGTAGGCATCCGTCTTGCCGCTGATGACGAGCAGATCCGTGCCCTTCAGATCGGCATGCGGATAGTCGCTGAGAACAGGCATGGAGCGCAGCAGCACCGCCTTGTGAACCAGGTTCGGGTGCAGGTAGAGCAGCGAGTTCAGCAGGTTGGCGCCATTGGAGTAACCGACATAGACGACCTTCTGCGGATCGAGCCCGTAGGATTTGACCGCACCCTCGATGAAAGCTGCGAAGGCTTCCGCTTCGGTCTTGATGTCGTTTTGGTCGAAGGAGAAGGGGGTGATGCGCTTGTACCAGCGCGGAAAACCTTCCTCCGTCGCCCGGCCGCGCACGCCGAGCAGCGTCGCCCGCGGCGCCGCCTTGTTCAAGAGCGGCATCAGCGTCGTCTCATTGCCGCCGGAGCCGTGCAGCAGCACGAAGACGCTGCCGTCGGGATCCGGGGGCGTATAGAAGCGATGGACGAAAGGCAGCTCGCGATAATTGATGCGCGGCTGGCCGGGCATTGAAAATTGCGGCAGCACCACCTTCAGGTCATGGAGATTGGTGATGGCTTCGGGCGGTACGAACAGCTTCGTCCCGAGCGCGGCATGTTCTTCATCGACGGCCATGCCCGGCTTGTCGGTGGCAAGCTCCACCAGCGTGCCGCCAGGCTCGCGGGCGTAAAGCGAGCGGAAATATTTGCGGTCGTGCATGTTGGTCGGCGATGCATCGGTGGCTTCGAGCGCCTTGCGGACGGACAGCAGCGTCTCCTCATCGGGCGCGCGGAAGGCGACGTGATCGACCGTGCCGGTGCCCGGCGCACCGGACCAGAAGCCGCGGGCATCGCGCACGTCGATGACGTCGCCGGATTGCGAAACCAGCCTGTCGATCGTGCCGCGGTTGGCCTGGAAGCGATAGCCGAAATGGCGCTCGAGGAAGCCGCGGCTCTCGGCGGGCCTCTCCGTCAGCATAGTTGCACCGCGCACCCGCTGGATGGCGTGCTCGACCGGGATCGAGGCGCCGTCCCAGACGGCCGGCGATGTCAGAGCCTTTGCGCCTGCGAGCTTGAGGATGATGTTGTCGGGGTCCTTCAGCCGGAGCACCGGTTCGCCGAATTCGTCGGCCGGCCCTTCCGAGCGCAGACCGAAGCTCATGGCGCGCGTCAGCCAGTAGCCGATGCTCGCAGGGTCGATCGACAGTGATATTTCGCTGATCTGGCCGTAGCCGGCCCGGCCGGGCGCGCCATCTTCCCAGGCGAGGAAGGTCAGGAGCGAACCCGGCGTGCCCGCCGCATCGCCGTAGAAGAGATGCAGTTGAGTCGCGTCCTCGTAACCGGCCGTCTGCTTGACAAGCCGCATGCCGAGAAAGCCTGCGTAAAAATCCACGTTCGCCTGCACTTTTCGAGTGACGGCGGTGACGTGATGTATGCCTGATACCATCTGGAGCAGTCCTGATTGAAGCGGCGTCGTCAGGAGCGCGAGTATGAAAGCTGCGAAGGTCATACCGTTGCCAATGACCATCGCTTAGTTTTGTTCCGCACAAAGCGCAAGCGAATCGCCGCGCTGCAGCAGCTCCAAATGTTCGACATCTTCGAGTGCCTCTTCCAGTTGCTGCAGGGTCGGCGGCTTGACCATATAGGCGCGTGCGCCGAGATTTCGGGCCCGTCGCATGTCGGTCTCATCGCTTGAGGTGCTGAGAATGCAGACGGGAATTTGGCTGAGGCGGACATCGGCGGAAAGCGCATGCAGCACCTCGAAGCCGTCCATGATCGGCATGTTGATGTCGAGCAGCATCAGGTCGATCTGTGGCAGATCGGCGATGCCGGCGCGCTCTTCCAGCAGCCGCATCGCCTCGCGTCCGTTGGTGGCGACATGCAGGTTGAAATTCACCTTCTCCCGCCGCATCAGCTTGATCTTCAGAATCTGGATGTCGGCCGGGCTGTCTTCCACCAGCAGCACTTCGGCAAGCCTGCCGGGCCCTTCGCCCGGCTGCTCGGCGGGCTTGGCGCTGTGCGGCATGACCGATACGGCCGGCGGCTCGGGCCTCGCCTCGGCGAGCGGCACGTCGACAATGAAAGTGGCGCCCGGCCCATTTTCCGCCTCGCACCAGATCGCGCCGCCATGCAGCTGCGCGATGCGGCGGCAGATGGCAAGGCCGAGCCCGGTGCCTTCGATGCCGCGGCCGACGAGACGCTTGAACGGCTGGAAGATCAGTTCGCGATGCTGAGGATCGATGCCAGGTCCGTTGTCACGCACGGTGAGACGGCACATGTCTCCATGCGCCTCGCCTGAGATCGTAACCTCGGGAATCTTCTGCTCGCAGTAGCGGACGGCATTCGACACGAGGTTCTGCAGGAGTTGGGTCAGCAGCGTCGCATCGCCCATCACCTCCGGCAGCGTCCCGCGGATGATGACGGCGCCGCGGCTTTCGGTCTGCTGGCGCAGATTGTCCTCCACCTGATTAAGCACATCGGAGAGCGAGACTGGCGTCAGCTCCGGCCCGCCGGAGGCCTCGAGTCTGGTGAAGCCCGAGACCTTGACGATCAGGTCTTCCATATGGTCGGCGGCGCTGAGCACGTAATCGAGCAGTTCCCGGTCTTCGGCCGGAAGCGCCGATGACCCGTGCAGGATGCGGCTGAAGGATTTGATCGTCCTGAGCGGCTCCTTCAGGTCATGGGCCATGGCCCGTGTGAAGATCTCAAGCGATTGCCGCTTCTGCTCCAGCTGTGCTTCCAGCATGCCGTGCATGATGGCGTTCTGGATGCAGCGGTGCAGTGTTTCCGGCGACAGCGAATCCTTTGTCAGATAGTCGCGCGCGCCGCTCTTCATCACCTCGACGGCGACGGTTTCGCTGCCCTGGCCAGTCAGCATGATGACGTTGGCGGCGGGATCGCGCTCCAGAATGTCGGCCAGCACGCCGAGCCCGTCGCGCCCCGGCAGCGAATAGTCGAGCAGAATGCAGTTCGGCCGTTTGCGGCTGTTCAGCGCCAGGCCCTCTTCACCCGTCTCCGCCTCCAGAACGGTATAGGCGGTGCTGGAGACGCGGCCCAATATGCGGCGATAGACCTCGCGATCGTCGATATTGTCGTCGATGATGAGAATGCTGCAGTCTTCCGCCAATCTGTCAGTCCTCGAGCGGCAGGATGGCGATTTCGAACCAGTATTCCTTCAGCCGCTGGATCGCCGCGAACAGCCCGTCGAGATCGACCGGCTTCTGCACATAGGTATTGGCGCCCAGCGCATAGCAGCCTTCGATGTCGCGCTCGTCGTCGGAGGTGGTCAGGATCACCACCGGGATTTTGCGCCAGCCGGCGTTCGATTTGATCGCCTCCAGCGTCTTGCGGCCGTCAAGGCCCGGCATGTTGAGATCGAGCAGGATCAGCCCCGGCTTCGGCACCATCGCCGCGAGCATGTCGAGCGCTTCCTGCCCGGAGGCCGCCCAGCGGATCGAATTGCGCAGGTTGGTGCGTTTGAAGGCGCGCATCGTTGCTTCGAAATCGTCTTCGCTGTCCTCGACGATCAGGATCGGTTGCGTGTCACGCTGCTGCATTCTGCCCCTCGCGTTTTTTTCCCAGGGTGAAATAGAATGTGGTGCCGGCGCCGACCTCGGATTCCAGCCAGATATCGCCATTGTGCCGGGCGATGATCTTGCGGACGAAGGTGAGGCCTGCTCCGGTGCCGTCGTCGGAATCCTGCGACTTTTCCAGCCGTTTGAAAATGCGGAAAATGTCCTCATGGAATTCCTGGGGTATGCCCTTGCCGTTATCCCTAACGAAAAACACGTTGCGGGCAACCGTGCCGTCCTTGCCGACGAACCGATCGAGATAGCCGATCGAAACGAGCGGAGCCGGCTTGTCATTGTATTTGATCGCATTGGTGATGAGATTGCGGAACACCTCGGTCAATCGCGGCGCGTCGCAGACCACATCCGGCAACTGGCCGTCGATGATGACCTTGGCATGTCGCTCCTCCAGCAGGAGTTCCATCGTCGCGACGACATCCTTGACGATCAGGCCGATATCGGTGCGTTTGACCGCCAGCTGTTGCCGCCCGAGCCGGGAGAAGTAAAGAAGGTCGTTGACGAGTTTCTCCATCCGCTGGCTGAGGCGCACCAGCCGGTTCAGCCGGCGTACGCCGTCATCGTCGAGCTTGTCTTCATAGTCCTCCAGCAGGAACCGGGAGTGGTTGTGCAGGCCGCGCAGCGGTTCCTTGAGGTCATGCGAGGCGATATAGGCGAATTCGTCGAGGTCGTGGTTGCTGCGCTCGAGTTCGGCCGTATAGGCCTCGAGCTGGGCAAGCGTCGTTTTCATCCGCTCTTCCTGCCTGGCGCGCTCGCTGATATCACGCACGATACCGACGAAAATCCTCGTATCGCCGGTGGCGACGGCGCTGATGGAAACGTCGATCGGAAAGACGATGCCGCTCTTGCGTCGTCCGGAGACCATGCGTGTCGTGCCGATGATGCGCTCTTCGCCGGTCTGGCGGTAATGGGCGAGATAGCCGTCGTGCTCGGAATGGTAGGGTTCGGGCATCAGCATCTTGATATTCTGACCGATCGTCTCCTGCGGAGAGTAACCGAACATGGTTTCGGCCGCTGGGTTGAAGCTCCTGATCGTTCCAGCCTCGTCGATGACGATGACGGCATCGGGCGTGCCGCGCACCAGCGCGCCGAAGCGGACGCGCTCGGTTTCGAGGTTATGATTGTTGCGCATGAAATAAAAGACGAGGATGGCGATCAGCCAGAGCGTCGCCGCCGTAATCGTGCGGTTGGCGATCTCCTGCCAGAACGCCGCCTCGTCGTGCCGGACGGCGAAGAAGCCGAGCATCAAAAGCACGGTGCAGGCAAAAGCGAAGAAAAGCGGCGCGTTCCTGTTGCCGAACCAGAGCGCCGTCAGCACCAGCGGCACATAGAGAATACCGTTGGCGACGCCGAGCGGCGTATAGAGATCGACGAGAAGGCCGGTGAAGCAGACCGCAGCCGGGATCCAGAGCGGGATCTGCGCCCGGTTTGCCGGCTGCATCCACCAGGAGCGGGCGAGAAGCCCCGAGCCGAAGATCACGATGCCGATCGCCGTATGCAGCGCCATCGCCGCATAGGGTCCCCAGCGGTAACCCTGTTCGGCTGATGTGACATAGCTGGCCAGGGCGATCATGCCGAGGGTGATGACGACATAGCTCGTCAATTCCTGCACCACCTGGCTTTTCCTCTCCGCGTGGAGAGCGAGCAGCAGCGAAAGATTGGCGATCAGGAAGACCAACGCCGTATTCGGCCCCATGCCGCCACCGATCTCAGCGATGAAATCGGGCGGAACCAGGAAGCGCGCGATCAACAGGTCGACATTGTGGAAAGTCCGCCCGATGGTGATGATTTCCACCAGCCGGGCCGCGGCGATCGCCGCGGCAAGCCCTGCCATGATCGTTGCTGCCAACCGAAAGCGACGGGCAGCCAGCGTCGAGGCCGCCAGCCCCAGGCCGGAAAGCACGAAGCAGAGCGCTGTGTTGAAGGCCATCGACGGAAAGCCGGGAACGAGCGAAATGATCGCCTTGATCTGCAGCAGCCAGCCGGCAACAGCGCTCACCCCGAGAAGGACCATCAGGCAGCCAACCGCAATCGCGAAGCCACGGTAGCGCGACCGCCTCCGCTGGTCCTGAAGGTCCACGTTGCCCTTATCCTGCACCCGTCGTTTCCTCCTCGCTTGGCGTCGCCATTTTTTCCGAAATCGAGGAATACTCAATAGTCAGTGGCGGGCGGTGCCACGCTTTTCGCAAAACGATTTTTCGATAAGATGGATCGAATTTTCGTGAAATCGCGATATCGTGACGGTGAAGGACAACGAGGTTCATTCGAACAATATCCAAATCACGGTGCTGAATGCCTACCATAATTTATGTCGACGACAGCAGGGATGATCTCTTCTATCTCGACTATATCCGCAGGAAGCAGCAGATAGAGGTCGATCTATTCTGTTTTTCGACCGCCGAGACGGCGCTGGCGGCGCTGGAACAGCGCGCGGCGGAAGGCTGGCCCCTGCCGGAACTGCTGGTCGTCGATCTCTACATGCCGCTCGACAGCGGCATCGGCCTGGTGAGCAGGCTGCGCCGGGATGATCGTTTCAAAGCGATGCGGCTTGCTGTCTGCAGCGGATCGGATGCGGCCGAGGACCGGGCGCGCTCACTTGAGGCCGGCGCCGATGTCTATCTGGAAAAGCCGCTTGACCTCGCCAGGATTATTCTCAATCTCGAGATGTAGGAAACGGCGAAAGCCCGCTAAGCTGTTTCCTGTCCTTTGTCCAAGCCATATGACAAACCGAGATTGACAAGGTCGAGGACGCATCCCAAGATGCAACCGAAGCGAAGCAAATGCGACGCAAATTAAGCGCTGAGAGAACCGATCAACCCGCGTTCGCCGCCACGAACATCAGCCAACCCCTTAGCTGAATGGGTCTATCGGCTCTCTCGCGCTTACGTCTGGCACTGCCTTCTCGCATTCATGGATGTTGATGCGCGAAGATTTACGACACCCAGGTAAGAACTACTGCCCCTCAGTAACCCGTGCATCACTTGTAGTTGAGATAGTTGATGATTTCCGCCTTAAATATCGAAAGTCCCCGTTTCGATATTCGTCATCAACCGTCTCGCAATTTTTGTAGCTCTTCGCGTTTAAGACGTATATCCCAAGATTTCGGGATTGGAGGCATTGGCGGAGGAGAGGAAGAGTGGGAATGAACAATGTCCCGGCAATTCCCTTTCATGCCGGACCGGAGCTGAGTCGGGCGATCAACCGCACCGATTTTTTCCGTCTGCTGAAGTCGGCCGCGCAGCACTATAACTTCGATAATTTCGCGCTGGCCCGCATTTCCGAGGCTTCGGCCCCTTTCGGTGAACGCGATATCGTCATCACCAATGTCGCCGACCGGCGTGTCGGCCTTTTCATCACGACGTTGAAGGAAGCGCTCGGCACCGTCCGGGCAAAGTCCGCTCAGTTTCTGGCAACGCCGGTTCACGGCAGGAATGTGCGGCCGGAAGATTACCGGTCCGATCTCGTTTTCAACGAGTTCCAGAGTGGCGTCTTCCTGTTCATCCCGCTGTTCACCCCGGAAGGGCGGCGCTATTGTCTTGTGCTCAGCGGCGAGCGTCAGGAGCCGGATCAGAGCGAGATCGCCGACATGCTTCTCGACGCCATGCGCATTTTCGACAAGCTTTATGAGGAAATCCTGACGCCGGAAATGTCCGGACGGCTGACCCACCGCGAATCGGAAATCGTCAAATGGACGAGCGAAGGCAAGACGTCGGCGGAGATCGCCATCATTCTCGGTCTCTCCGAACATACGGTCAATTCGCACATCACCGCGGCCGCGCGCAAACTGGACGCCGTCAACCGCGTTCATATGGTGGCGATCGCCTTGCGGAATGGTTTGGTTACGTGAAGCTGGTTTCGGGATTGGGGAATTGAGACGATGATCACCGAAACGGGCCGAAGGAACGCCGTAAAGGTTCTCTTTGTCGACGACGAATTCATCGAATTCCGTGCGCTCAAGAAGAAGATCGCCGAGCTCTCCGAGCCGGCCGTCGAGGTCGAATATTCACCGTCTATCGGGGACGCGCTGGAAAAAATCCGCTTGGCGCGTTTCGATCTCATCCTGCTCGACAACCGCCTTCTGCCGAACGCCGATTTCCGCGAAACGGTGCCGGAACTGCGCGGCATCGGTTACACCGGCCCGATCGGCGTCGTCTCGACCGATATATCGGGCGGCTATTTCCAGGAGTTCCCGAACTACGGCGTCGATTTTCGCATCGGCAAGGACGAGATCGATGCCCAGACGCTGCAGCACATCATCCGCGAATATGTGACCTATGACGTCCCGGATTTTTGGAAGGACGATTACAGCATTTGACCCTAAAGCGCGGCGCGATCTTCAGATTCGCCTGCCACTCGCATAACCACTGCACACTTTTGCGAGACGCTTAGGCAATCGGAAGGCGGATGATGAAGCGGCTGCCGCTTGCATCCGAATGTTCCAGGCTGATATTGCCGCCAAGTGCCGTCAGAAACTCCCGCGCCGTCGTCAATCCGAGGCCGGCGCCCTGGACCGCTCCCGCCTTCGGCAATTTCCAGAAAGGCTCGAATATCCGCTCGCGATAGGCAGTATCGATGCCCGGGCCATTGTCGGAGATCCGGATGAACCAATCCGTGCCCTTTCGCTCCGCCGCAATCGTCACATGTGGCGGCGCTTCGCCGCGATAAATGAGGGCATTGGTCAGCAGATGCCGCAGCACCAGCCCGAGCAGGGCGGCGTCGGTGCGGATGGAGGGCAGGCCTTCGCTTTCAAGCGTCGCATCGCTAACCCCAGTTTCGTCGGTCAGCTCGCCCCAGACATTTTCGGAGAGCGCCTGCAGATCGACCTCTTCAGGTGTCACCTGAGGTGCTCCGCCCGCAAGGCTCATCAATGCCTTGGTGAGGCGTTGTGCGGCTTGCGCCTTCTCCATGATCATCCTGAGGCTCTGAAGCTGTTCGCCGTCGAGCGTTTCCTCGAGATCGTCGAGCAGCAGCTCGGCATACATGGCGATATGGCGGAGCGGCGATTGCAGGTCGTGCGAGGCGGTCGCGAGAAATCGTTTGATGCGCTCCTCGCTGTCGCCGGCAATATTGGTTTCCGATGGTCTCGTCGGGTCGGATGACATCTTGCGGTTTCCCGATCTCTGTGGCAGCGCCGCGTCTGTTTTCAGGCACGCAAAGGACGCTGTAATCCTTTGAAACGCTGCATGATTTTATCCTTGCAGTCACCGACAATAGAAAGAGGGCGCCGGCTCTGCAACCAGCGCCCTCTTCAAGGATGCGTCAACTGGATATTTTAGCTTGCCGACTTGCGCGGGCGACCCTGTTCCGGCGGGATGATCTCAACGGCCGTATCGTCTCCCGGGGCGGCCTTGGCGTGGCGGCGGCGCCAGTCGCCGAGGAAGAGCAGAATCGGGGCGGCGATGAAGATCGAAGAGGCGCCGGCCACGAGAATGCCGAAGACCATCGGGATCGCGAAGCTCGAGACGGCGCTGCCGCCCCAGATCGCCATCGGCACCAGGGCGAGGAAGGCCGTCGCATTGGTGTAGAGGCTTCGCGCCAGGGTCTCGTTGATCGACTTGTCGATGATCTCGCGCAACGGCATCGACTTATAGAGCCGCATGTTTTCGCGCATGCGGTCATAGACGACGACCTTGTCGTTCACCGAGTAACCGACGAGCGTCAGGATGGCGGCGATGGCCGTCAGGTTGAAGTCGAGGCCGGTGATCGCGAAGAAGCCGATCGCCTTGGTGACGTCGAGCACCAGCGTGACGATGGCGCCGACGGCAAACGGCCATTCGAACCGCACCCAGATATAGATCAGCATCGCGAAGCTTGCGATCACCACCGACAGGATGCCGGCCGAGGCGAGCTCGCCGCTGACCTTGGGGCCGATGACGTCGGTGCCTTCGACGGTGGCGGACGGGTCGATCTTGGCGACTTCTGCCTTCAGCTTGGTCACCGCTGCCGTCTGCGCCTCTTCGCCGCCCTCCTGCCGCTGCGCGCGGACGAGGATGCTGTTCTTGTCGCCGAAGGACTGCAGCGTGATTTCGCCGAGGCCGAGACTATCAAGACCTTCGCGGAACTTCGCAAGATCAGCAGCCCCTTGCGTCTTGACGGACATCTGGATGCCGCCGCGGAAATCGACGCCGTAGTTGAGGCCGGGATGAATGAACAGCACGACGGAGGCAATCGACAGCAGCGCCGAAACGGTGACGCCGAAGAAGCGCGCCTTCATGAACTGGATATGCTTGTCATAAGGGCTGAACGGGATCAGCGGCCGGATGTTCAGCACCTTGAACTTGCG
Organism: Rhizobium sp. BT04; assembly: GCF_030053135.1. Classification (NCBI taxonomy): domain Bacteria; kingdom Pseudomonadati; phylum Pseudomonadota; class Alphaproteobacteria; order Hyphomicrobiales; family Rhizobiaceae; genus Rhizobium; species Rhizobium sp. BT04. The sequence goes on from NZ_CP125652.1 coordinate 3,705,428, forward strand.
GCGGCGGGTGATCTCGATCATTGCGACGCGCACGAAGGCAACCGAGGTGAACATCGAGATGATCAGGCCGAGCGCCATGGTCACGGCAAAGCCGCGAACCGGTCCGGAGCCGAAATAGAACAGGATGGCGGCCGCAATCAGGGCCGTCATGTTGCCATCGATGATGGTGGAATAGGCCCGGTTGAAGCCGGTATCGATGGCGGCGAAGGCGCTCTTGCCCTTGCGCGTTTCCTCACGGATGCGCTCGTTAATGAGAACGTTGGCATCGACCGCAAGGCCGATGCCGAGCACGACACCGGCAATGCCCGGCAGGGTCAGCGTCGCCCCCACCAGCGTTAGGGCCGAGAAGGTCAGGATCGTGTGGATCAGCAGCGCCACATTCGCCAGGATGCCCCAGGTGCCATAGAGAACGAAGATGAAGAGGGCAACGAGAGCAAAGCCGACGAGGCCGGAATAAATACCCATCTTGATGGCATCGGCGCCGAGGTCGGCGCCGACCGTGCGTTCCTCGATGACCGTCAGCTTGGCGGGCAGGGCGCCGGCGCGCAGCATGGCGGCAAGTGTCGTGGCGCTGTCGGCCGAGAAGTTGCCGGAAATCTGGCCGGAACCGCCGGTGATCGGCTCGCGGATGACAGGGGCACTCAGCACCTTGTCGTCGAGGACGATGGCGAAGGGATTGCCGACGTTTTGACGGGTGATATCGGCAAAGCGGCTGGCCCCGGCGCTGTCGAAGCGGAAGCTGACGATCGGCTCATGCGTGTTCGGATCGAAGCTGACGCGGGCATCCGACAGCCGGTCGCCGGAGATTTCGACACGATCGAGCACCGGGTAGGTACGGCCTTCATCGTCCTTCAGCATGGTCACGCCGGGACCTGGCTGGTTGTTCGGCGACAGCATGTGGAACGACATCTTGGCGGTGGAGCCGAGAAGCTCACGCAGGCGCGACGGGTCCTGTGCGCCCGGAAGCTGGACGAGCACGCGGTTGGCGCCGATGCGCTGGATGGTCGGCTCGGAGACGCCGACCTGGTCGACGCGCTGGCGGATGACTTCAAGGCTCTGCTGGACGGCATTGTCGACATTGGCGGAGATGCCGGCCGGCGAGAAGCCGACGGTGATGGTGGCGCCGTTTGCAGTGACGGCAAGATCCGCCTGACCGGCGCTGATGCCGGTGCTGATCGGGTTGGCGAGCGTCTTGAGCTCGGTGACGGCGGCATCGCTCTGGGCGGCATCGGCGAGCGTCACGACGATCTGGTTCTGGCTGCGGACGACGGCCTTGGGCTGGATGCCCTTTTCGCGCAGCACGCGGCGGGCGTCCTGAAGCAGCGATTGCAGCCGCTCCTTGGTCAGATCGGCTTCGTCGACTTCCAGAACGAGATGCGAGCCGCCGCGAAGGTCGAGGCCGAGCGACACCTGTTCATGCGGCAGCCAAGCCGGCACGCGCTGGAGGACGGATTGCGGCAGGACGTTCGGCAGGGCGATTAATAGGCCGAGAAAGATGATCACCGTATAGGTGAACACCAGCCATGGTGAAGTACGCATGTTGTATTCCTTAGATAATCGAGGGCCGGCGCTCAGGCGCTGGCGGTATGTCGTCAGATGTCGGAAGCGCCTCGGCGCAAACGTCAGGCAGCCGCCGGCGGGGCGCGCGGCTGATGGGCCCTGGAGACCGCGGCATGAAGCGACGCTTCAGATGCCGGAAAAACGGCTGATATGTCCCAGCCGGCGAAATCGAGAACCGGGGCGGCGGCAAGCGCGGGCGATCCGCTGTCATGGACTGCCTGCTTCGGCGCAAGCCTGCGCTCGGTGGCGAGCAATCCGCGCACGGCATCGCGCGCAGTCAGCTGCGGCGGCTGCGGATCCCGGCCGGAGGAGGAAAGCGTATTGACGGCGACATCGGGCGAGATGATCAGATTGCCGCCGAAAAGCAGGCCGAGATAAGCAAGGATGACGAAGAGGAGGGAAGCGGCGATACGGTTCGTCAGACGGTGCTGATCCAGCTCCATCGTCTCCGTCCCGGCGATGTCACTCCCGTATCGGCTCAAAAGCGCGCCAATCTCTCATTCTCTTTGCGGCGGAGGGTCATCCGCCGGGATAATTGTATCAGGCCCATGCCCGTCTTCATAGGGCACACTCTCATGATGCACTTGGGCGAGCCGGTCAACCATGCCAAGCCCGATTTCACGCTCGCCCATGATGACGGTGTCGGCGCCATAGTGCTTCAATTCATCGACCTCGGCGTCGGAATGGGCGCGGGCGACGATGAGGATCGACGGATTGACGCTGCGCGCCTGTTCGGCGATGCGGCAGGCCTCGAAGGCGTTCGGGATGGCGATGGCGATGCTGCGGGCGCCTGAGAGATTGGCGAGGTCGAGCGTTTCCCTCGCCACCGCATTGCCCATCAGGGTTTCGATGCCCTGCGCCTTCAGTTCGCCGATGCGCTTGTCGGAATCCTCGATGACGAGAAAAGGTGTGGCTGACGATTTGAGGTTCTGTCCGACGATGCTGCCGACCCGCCCGTAGCCGACGAGAATGGCGTGGCCGCCGAGAGCGGTCGGGTGCACCTCGTCGTCTTCGGCCGGCGTCTCCTCCTGGGTGGCGATCGCATCGGCAGCGGCTGGGTCCGCCACGACGTCTTCACGTTTCGCACCTTCGAAAAGCGGCCGCATGCGGTCGCAGAGGAAGAACAGCAGCGGATTGAGGATGATCGAGATGATGGCGCCGGCGAGGATCAGATCGCGGCCTTCTCCCGGCAGCAGACCGAGTTCGACGCCGAGGGCGGCGAGGATGAAGGAGAATTCGCCGATCTGGCCGAGGCTGGCCGAAATCGTCAGCGCCGTGCCGAGCGGCTTCTTGAAGGCGAGCACGATCAGCAGCGCGGCGACGGACTTGCCGATGACGATGATGAAGATGGTGGCCAGAATCGGCAGTGGCTTGTCGATCAGGATGTTCGGATCGAACAGCATGCCGACCGAGACGAAGAACAGCACGGCGAAGGCGTCGCGCAGCGGCAGGCTTTCCTGGGCGGCGCGATGGCTGAGCTCGCTTTCGGCCAGCACCATGCCGGCAAAGAAGGCGCCGAGCGCCAGCGACACGCCGAAGAGCTTTGCCGCGCCGAAAGCGACGCCGAGCGCGATCGCCAGCACGCCGAGCCGGAACAGCTCGCGCGACCCGGTATGGGCAATGCGGTGCATCGTCCACGGAATGAGCTTGCGGCCGAAGACCAGCATCAGCGCCACGAACAGCGCCACCTTCACCAGCGTCATGGCGATCATGCCGCCGATGCCGAGATCGAGCCCGAACAGGCGGCTCAGCCCGGCCGAGAGCGGCTCGACAGGAGCATGGCCCTCGCCGCCGATGCTGGCTGCGGCCGGGATCAGCACCAGCGCCAGCACCATGGCGAGATCCTCGACGATCAGCCAGCCGACGGCGATCCTGCCGCGCTCCGTCTCGACGAGCCGCCGCTCCTGTAGCGCTTTCAGCAGCACCACGGTTGAAGCGACCGAAAGCGCCAGGCCGAAGACCAGGCTGCCGCCGGTCGGCCAGCCCATGAAGGCGCCAAGCCCCCAGCCGAGCAGGGTCGCAAAGGCGATCTGCGCGATGGCGCCGGGCACCGCGATGCCGCGCACCGACAGCAGGTCTTTCAGGGAGAAATGCAGTCCGACACCGAACATCAGCAGGATGACGCCGATTTCGGCCAGCTCCGGCGCCAGGCTCTGATCCGCCACATAACCTGGCGTATGCGGCCCGACCAGGACGCCGGCGATCAGATAGCCCACCAGCGGCGGCATCCGCAGCCGATGGGCAAACGCGCCGAAGATGAAAGCCAGCACGAGGCCGCCGACGATTGTCGAAATCAAGGGCGTATCGTGTGGCATCGCTGTCTCCCGATCTGGAAATCCCGTTCGTAATATGACATATATGGTCTATATCGACCAATATGGGTAAATTAGAATTATGGGTCAAGGCGCAAGGGAAACAATTCTCACCCCGGCTCTCTGCCGCGCGGCGCGCGGCCTGCTCGACTGGACCCAGACCGATCTTGCCGAAAGGGCAGCCGTCTCGCGCAGCACCATTCGCGATTATGAGGGTCGCCACCACGAGATCCACCGCGCGACGGAGGCGCAGCTGCGCCTCGCCTTCGAGGAGGGCGGCGTCAGATTCGTCGAGATCGAAGGGGCGGGCACCGGCCTCTGCCTGGCCAATCCAGCCGGCTGAACCCGTTCAGGGCGCCAGGCAGGCGGCAGAGACCTTGTAAACGGAGAGCGCCTTGCCCTTGTAATAGCCCGCCGTCGGCTGCCAGTTCTTCAGCAGCTCGGGCGTCTCGGTGGCGCAGCTGAAGGGACCGTCCGTCAGGAAGAGCACCTTGCCGGTTATGTCGGCCGGCAGGGCGAATTCCTGCTCGTAATAGCTCTCGGGAAGGCCCGCCGGCGCGCGCGCATAGATCCTGTAGGAGCTGCCGCGCAGCGTATAGAAAAGATCGGCGACCATGTCGCGATCATTGGTGACGATGATGTCGGTGCCGGCCTGGCCGGCAAGTGCTGCGGCTTGGCGGCTGACCTCGGCGCGGCCGAGATAGCGCTTCATCACCTCGTCGCCGTTCGGCAAAAGCAACTGTTGCGGAAAGATTGTCGCCAGCGGAAAGAGCAGGCTGGCGACGCCGTTGATGGCGAGCGACAGCCTGAGCCCTTTCGGCCATAACCGATAGAGCAGCCAGACGGCAAGGATGGTGCCAGCGACATAGGCGGTCACGGCCCAGTTGGCATAGGCCTTGGCGACCGTTGCCTGCAGCGTGATCAGCACCACCACCGGCATCGACAGCCAGACCAGCATCTTTTCCCGGTCGTCGCTCCTGCCCTTGATCATGCGATAGACCGCCCAGAGCATCGCAAAGAAGATGATCGGCCCGACGACGCCGAATTGGGCGGAGAAGAATTCCAGCCCGCGACGGAGATTGATGCCGAGTTCGCTCCAATGGGCGATGTCCTGCGTATGCCGCACCGTCGTATTGTCGTGCTGCAGGTTCCACCAGAGGTTCGGCAAGGCGACAACAATCGCGACCGCGACCGCGATGATGAAATCCCGGATGGCGATGCGTGCGGCCGGAATGAGGAGGAGAGCAAGCGCGCCGCCGGGAAGCACGAACAGCACGGCATATTTCGTCAGGAAGGCGAGGCCGACGCCGAGGCCCATGATGAGCGCCAGCCCGACCGAGCGCCGCTGTGTCAGGCCGAAATAGGCAAGCAAGACGATCGCGATGAAGAACAGCAGGATCACGTCGGTCGAAAAGAATACCGAAGACAGCGCGACGCCCGGGAGGGTGATATAGGTGGCGCCCGTCCAGCCTTCGATCTCCGGCCCGACGAAACGCTTCGCTACCTTCATCAGCACCAGCGCCGCCGCCATATGGATCGGCGGTCCGGCGAGCCTGATCCAGTAGATGGCGTCGGAACCGGAGAATTCGGTCATCGCCCGGATCACCCAGGCAATCATCGGCGGCTTCGAATAATAGCCGAGATCGAGATTCTGCGACCAGAACCAGTACTGCGCCTCGTCGACGAAAAGGTCGGTCGCATCGAAATGCAGCGTGACGACGCGCCAGAGCGTGAAGCCAAGAACGATGAGGAGACCTGATCTGGGGGACATGAACCGACTGTTCCGCTGACATGAAAGGCGCGAGTGCGATTACACCAAAGGCGCCGGACTGCCAACGGGAAAGGTCTAGAACACCCGAAGTCCGCGGATGTCGCGGTTTGCGGCGAGAGAATCGAGGCGGGCGACGGCGGCAAGCAGCGTCATTGCAATCAAGCAGGAACCCAATCCGAGAACAATCATTGCTCTGTCCTTGTCGACGTCATGTCTTGGCTATCGACCGGCCTATAACACGGAGCTTGCGTGTGCCTTGTAGCAGCCGTGCAACTCCGCAGCAGTATTTTTTGCCAACGGCCTTGAATTGCTTCAAAAGCCGGCACTGCGAAAAGGCTTATTAACCTTCAGGCAAGGAATTAACCATAAACATTGCTTTACACGTCGGAATGGGAAGATGCACTCGTTCCCACCAGGCATGACGCCGTCCCGCCGTACCGGGTTGATCCGGTATCCATCTCTTCAGACAGCTCCGAAACATAGCTGATCAGGGGGCTCGACCCGCCGGTTGTAACCGGTGGCAAGGACCGTCTCCACGCTTGGCGTTTATCGGATGCTGCAAAAGTTTTTGGCCGGGCCTTCGCTCGGAACGTGGTTGGGGACAGGCGTTGAGGCAGGACATGCCATCAGATCAGGCTCGTGGAGCGCAGGCAGGCAGCTTGCGCGACCGCCTGCGTTTTGCCGGTCTCGATGCCGAGCAGTGCGAGCTGGTGCGCCGCAACCGGCCTGCCCTCGAAGCACATCTGAAGGCAGGTCTCAGGGATCTCTTCCACAGGTTCCAGTCGTTCCCCGACGCTTCGCGCAATTTCGAGAGCGAGCGCCAGGTCGAGCGTCTGCATGATCTGCAGTCCTCGCATTGGGACGTGCTGACGGATGCGCGGTTCGACAGCCTCTATGCCGAGCGCGTCAAGGTTCTCTCCGATACCGAAAGCAAGATCGGCCTCGACCCGCGCTGGCACGTGGCCGGCCATGGCGTTATGCTGGAGCATGTCGTTTCCGGTCTCGCCGAGAATATTGCCGGCCGGCCGCTGCTGCCGTCTGCCAAGCGCCGCAGCCGCGAAATTTCCGATCTGATGACCGCGATCATCCGCATCGTCATGGTCGATGTGGAAATCGCCGTCTCGCTGCGTTTCAACGCGCTGCGCGCCGCCCAGAGCCGCGCGCTTGCCGATCAGCGCGCCGACAATGAGGCCGAGATCGCCCGGATCTTCGGCGATGTCATCGAAGGTCTTGCCGCCCGCGACCTGACGCGGCGCGCGCCCGTCGATGGCGATCATGCCGGGATCGCCGCCGCGCTGAACGGTGCGCTGGATGGTCTCCAGGCCGAATTTACAGCCATCACCGATCGCACGCTGAAGGCCGAAGCGGCGACGGCCTCGCTTGCTGGCCTGTCCAGGCAGTTTGCCGGCACGGCTTCCGGCCAGGCCGAGCGGCTGCAGCTTTCCGCCGCGGCCCTTGCCGGCATCGCCGGCAGTGTCCGCGACGGTGCTGCCGACAGCCGCGCCGCCGAGCAGGCAGCCGCCTCGACGCGCACCGCCGTCGAAGAAAGCGGCGAGGTCGTCGGCCGCGCGATCAGCGCCATGGCCGATATCGAGCAGTCTGCCGAAAAGATCGGCCAGATCATCGGCGCGATCGACGAGATCGCCTTCCAGACCAATCTCCTGGCGCTGAATGCCGGCATCGAGGCCGCCCGCGCCGGTGATTCCGGCCGCGGTTTTGCCGTCGTCGCCCAGGAAGTCCGCGCTCTGGCACAGCGCTCAGCCGAAGCCGCCCGCGAGATCAAGACGCTGGTGACGACAACCAAGGCACAGGTCGACGCCGGCGTGCAGATGGTTGGCCGTACACAGGATTCGATCGGCAGCATCGTGCGCCAGGTCACCGACATCAACGCCGCCATATCAGGCATCGCCACCCGAACCGGTGAACATGCCGAAAGCCTCGACAGCGTGACATCAGACGTCAAGAGCCTGGGCGGCGAGGTGGCCGACAGCGCCGGCCTTGCCGAGCGCTCCGCCGAAGGCGCCGACCACCTGCACACCGTCATTCTCGAACTCGGCCAGACGATTCGCGAATTCCGCATCGCCCGGGAAAATGCCCATGCTGGGCGCCCGGCGCCGGTGCGCGTGACGCCGCCGCGCGCCCTCGAGGCCGCCGCCCGTCCGGCACCTGTCGAAGATGAATACGAAAATGATGATTTTAGCCTTCCGCAACCTCTCGCGAGCGTCGGAGGTGGGCGGAATGTTTACTAACCTATCGGATTATCACCTCAGCTCGTCTGCTCGGGCCGGGGACAAGGGGACAAGGAAAAACTGATGGTAGCAAAGAAGAGTGGCAAGACGCTGGATTTGACAGCGGTGCTCGACCTCAACGAGGCCTCGGCCTTGCGCGATAAACTCCTCTCGCTGCGCGGCAGCGGTCTTTCGATCGACGCCTCGGGCGTCGAGCGGATCGGCGCTCTTTGTGCCCAGGTTCTGATGTCCGCCGAGAAGACCTGGGAACAGGACAAGCAGCCATTCACCTTCTCCAAGGTGTCCGACGCATTTCAGAAAACCATGCAGCTGGTGGGCGTCAATATTGATCACCTGCTTGCCAAGGAGATTCGGCAATGAAGAAAAAAGTTCTTACCGTGGATGATTCCCGCACCATCCGAAACATGCTTCTCGTGACGCTGAACAATGCCGGCTTCGAGACGATTCAGGCGGAAGACGGCGTCGAGGGCCTCGAGGTTCTCGAAGAGTCCAATCCTGACGTCATCGTGACCGACATCAACATGCCGCGTCTCGACGGTTTCGGCTTCATCGAAGGCGTTCGCCGCAACGAAAAGTATCGGGCGATCCCGATCTTGGTCCTGACCACCGAAAGCGACGCGGAAAAGAAGAACCGCGCCCGCCAGGCTGGTGCCACGGGCTGGATCGTCAAGCCTTTCGACCCGGCCAAGCTGATCGATGCCATTGAGCGTGTAACCGCTTAAACCCAGGATTTGCTCCTATGGATATGAACGAAATCAAAGAGATCTTTTTCCAGGAGTGCGAGGAACAGCTCGCCGAGCTGGAATCCGGTCTTCTGAAAATGAATGATGGCGATCGCGATCCGGAAACCGTCAATGCGGTGTTCCGTGCCGTGCATTCGATCAAGGGGGGCGCCGGCGCCTTCGGCCTTGATGATCTGGTTGCCTTCGCCCATGTTTTCGAGACCACTCTCGATTGCGTTCGTTCCAACAAGCTGGAGCCGAATCAGGACGTCCTGAAGGTGATGCTGAAGTCGGCCGACGTGCTCGCCGACCTGACCAATGCTGCGCGCGACGGCGGCAGTGTCGATGAAAGCCGCAGCCGCGGCCTGGTCAAGGAACTCGAGGCGCTGGCCAACGGCGAGTTGCCGTCTCCCTCGGCATCGGCCGAGGCGCCGGCACCCAAGGCCGCCGCAAAGCCCGTGGCCAAGGCCGTTCCGGCCGCTCCGGCTCCGGCCGTCAAACCGACCGACGACAGCGGCTTCCAGCCGATCCCATTTTCCTTCGACGATTTTGGCGGCGAGGGCGATGCGGGCGCCGGGTTGCCGGCCTATGAAGTCACCTTCAAGCCGCGCTACGAACTCTATTCCAAGGGCAATGACGCCACGCTGCTGCTGCGCGACCTCTCGCGCCTCGGCGAAATGACCATCTATTGCAATACGGATGAGCTGCCCGGCCTCGAGGAACTCGATCCGGAAGGCGCTTATCTCTTCTGGAACGTCACGATCAAGACGGACAAGGGCGAAGACGCCATTCGCACCGTCTTCGAATTCGCCGAATGGGATTGCGAACTGACGGTGAAGGCTGTCGCGGAAGCACGGGCCGGCGCGACCAGCAACGAGGAACTGCCGATGGTGCCGGTTCCCTTCGACCTGTCGATCCTGGACGAATCGGGCGCAGTGGAAGAAGTGTCCGGCGCTGTCGCCGCCGAGACCGCCGCCGCCGTTGCCGCGGCCGAGACTGCCTCCAATGTCACGCAGATGGCTGCAGCCGCTGCCCGCGTCGAGAAGAAGGAATCGGCAGCCGCCGCAGCGGCCGCCGCAAGTGCCGCCGCCCAGAACAATGCCGCCGGCGCCGGCCAGACGATCCGCGTCGATCTCGACCGTGTCGACCGCCTGATCAACCTCGTCGGCGAACTGGTCATCAACCAGGCGATGCTGTCGCAGAGCGTCATCGAGAACGACACGACCGGCACCTCCTCGATCAATATGGGTCTCGAGGAGCTGCAGCAGCTCACCCGCGAGATCCAGGACTCGGTCATGGCGATCCGCGCGCAGCCGGTGAAGCCGGTGTTCCAGCGCATGTCGCGCATCGTCCGCGAAATCGCCGACATGACCGGCAAATCGATCCGTCTGATCACCGAAGGTGAAAATACCGAAGTCGACAAGACGGTTATCGACAAGCTGGCCGAGCCGCTGACCCACATGATCCGCAATGCGGTCGACCACGGCATCGAGACGCCTGAAAAGCGGGCAGCCGCCGGCAAGAACACCGAAGGCACGGTCCGCCTGACCGCCAAGCATCGTTCGGGACGCATCCTGATCGAGCTGGCCGATGACGGCGCCGGCATCAACCGCGAGAAGGTCCGCCAGAAGGCGATCGACAACGATCTCATCCCGGCCGATGCCAACCTGTCGGACGAGGAAATCGACAACCTGATCTTCCTGCCGGGCTTCTCGACGGCCGACAAGATCTCCGACATTTCAGGCCGCGGTGTCGGCATGGACGTCGTCAAGCGTTCGATCCAGGCGCTCGGCGGCCGTATCAACATCACCTCGAAGCCGGGCCACGGCTCGGTCTTCACCATGAGCCTGCCGCTGACGCTCGCCGTCCTCGACGGCATGGTGGTCACCGTTGCCGGCCAGACGCTGGTCGTGCCGCTGACGGCAATCGTCGAAACCCTGCAGCCGGAAGCGGCCGCGATCCATTCCTTCGGCGCAAACCACCGGCTGATCTCGATCCGCAACTCGTTCTGCCCGCTCGTCGATGTCGGCCGCATCCTGAACTTCCGCGCGACCCAGGCGAACCCGGTCGAGGGCGTGGCGCTTCTGGTGGAATCCGAAGGCGGCGGCCAGCGCGCCCTGATGGTCGACGCCATCCAGGGTCAGCGCCAGGTGGTCATCAAGAGCCTGGAAGCCAACTACACCCATGTGCCGGGCATTGCCGCCGCCACCATTCTCGGTGACGGGCGCGTCGCTCTCATCCTCGATGTCGACGCGGTTGTCGGCGCCTCGCGCGGCCAGTCGCTCAAAGCAGAAATGTCGTTAGCAGCGGTAGGGTAAGGGAATGTCGTACGCCGTAAAAAATCTGAACGAGGGGGACCGCGAGCTGATCGCGTTCCGCATCGGGGATCAGGAATTTTGCGTGAACATCATGTCGGTTCGTGAGATCCGGGGCTGGACCCCGGCGACCGCGATGCCGCATTCGCCTGCCTATATGCTGGGTGTCATCAACCTGCGCGGCGCGGTGCTGCCCATCATCGATCTGGCGGCCCGGCTTGGCATGAAGCCGGCCGATCCGACCGCCCGTCATGTCATCATCGTCGCCCAGGTCCGGCGTAAGGTCGTCGGCCTCCTGGTCGACGCCGTTTCCGATATTCTGACGGTGACCGACGAAACCGTCCAGCCGACGCCCGAGATCTCCTCCGAGCTCGAGCGCCAATTTGCCCGCGGCATTCTCGCCATCGACAAGCGCATGATCTGCCTGATCGAACTTGAAGCCCTCTTTCCCGAGACCGAAAGCGAAGCCGCATGAGTGTAATGGGCGCAAAAGATCAGAGGCAGGGATCCGACGAGGTCTTGGCAAGCGGAGAATATCCGCTGACGCGCCGCGACCTCACCGAGATCGCCGCGATGATCTATTCCGATGCCGGCATCTTCCTCAACGAGACGAAGGCGTCGCTCGTCTATTCGCGCCTGTCGAAGCACATCCGCAGTCTCGGTCTCTCCGGCTTCCGGGAATATTGCGACCTCGTCGCTTCGCCGGCGGGCGCTGCGCCGCGCCGCGAAATGCTGTCGCATCTGACGACCAATTTCACCCGCTTCTTCCGCGAGAACCATCATTTCGACCACCTGCGCGACCATGTCCTGCCGGAACTGCTGCAGCGGGCGAGATCGGGCGGCAGGGTGCGCATCTGGTCGGCCGCCTCCTCCGACGGGCAGGAACCCTATTCGATCGCGCTCACCGTGTTGTCGCTGATGCCGAATGTCGCCGATTACGACTTCAAGATCCTGGCGACCGACATCGACCCGAAGATCCTGGCGATCGCCCGGGCCGGCGCCTATGATGAGAACGCGCTCGAAACCGTGTCGCCTGCCATGCGCAAGCAATGGTTCAGCGAAGTCGAGGTCCAGGGCCGCAGGAAGTTCCAGGTCGACGACCGCGTCAAGCGGCTGATTACCTACAACGAGCTGAACCTGATGGCGCAATGGCCGTTCAAGGGCAAGTTCGACGTCATCTTCTGCCGTAACGTCGTCATCTATTTCGACGAGCCGACGCAGATGAAGATCTGGCAGCGTTTTGCCGGCCTGCTGCCGGAGGGCGGCCACCTCTATATCGGTCATTCCGAGCGTGTGTCGGGCGAGGCGAAACACGTCTTCGACAATATCGGCATCACGACCTATCGCTATACGACCAAAGGTCTCGGGAGGAAGGCATGAGCGCGCCGGCAAGGGTTCTCGTTGTTGACGACTCGCCGACGATGCGCGGGCTGATCACTGCCGTCCTGAGCTCCGACCCCGAGGTCAACGTCATCGGCCAGGCCGGCGACGCCCTGGAAGCGCGCGAGGCGATCAAGCGGCTGAACCCCGACGTCGTGACGCTCGACATCGAGATGCCGAACATGAACGGTCTCGACTTCCTCGAAAAGATCATGACGCTGCGCCCGATGCCGGTCATCATGGTCTCCACCATGACCCATCGCGGCGCCGAGGCGACGCTTGCCGCACTGGAGATCGGTGCATTCGATTGCGTCGGCAAGCCGGGGCCAGGCGAACTCAGACCCTTCGGCGACCTCGCCGAGAAGGTCAAGGCGGCCGCGCGCACGCAGCGCCAGTTCTCCCAGCCGGTTGCTGCCGTTGCCCCACCGCCCTCGGTCGCCGATTTCCGCGTCGGCCGCAAGATCGTCGCCATCGGCTCGTCGACCGGCGGCGTCGAGGCGCTGATTGCCGTGCTGCAGAAGTTTCCGGCCAACTGCCCGCCGACCGTCATCACCCAGCATATGCCGCCGACCTTCACCAAGAGTTTCGCCGAACGGCTGAATCGCCTCTGTGCGCCGGTGGTGCAGGAAGCGACCGATGGTGCCCGTCTCGAAATCGGCAAGATCTATCTGGCGCCGGGCGGCGAGCGTCACCTCCAGGTCAGCGGTGCCTCGGCGCCGTGCTGCCGTCTTGTCGACCGGGCGCCGGTCAACGGTCATCGCCCATCGGTCGACGTGCTGTTCGATTCGGTGGCGGAACTGGCAGGCCGCAATGCTGTCGGCGTGATTTTGACCGGAATGGGCCGCGATGGCGCCGCCGGATTGTTGAAAATGCGCCACGCTGGCGCCAGAACACTCGGCCAGAACGAAAAAACCTGTGTCGTTTACGGAATGCCAAGGGTTGCTCACGAACTTGGCGCCGTTGAGCAGCAGCTGCCGCTGTCTGCCATCGGTGAGGAAATATTGAAAATGACAGCCGCCCGAAAGGAAGGGACCGAATAAATGTCGATCGCGGAGAAAATCAAAGTTCTGATCGTCGACGATCAGGTAACGAGCCGGTTGCTGCTCAGCGACGCGCTGACCCAGCTCGGTTTCAAGCAGATCACGTCCGCAGGCGACGGCGAGCAGGGCATGAAGATCATGGCCGAGCAGCCGCACCACCTGGTGATCTCGGACTTCAACATGCCGAAGATGGATGGCATCGGCTTCCTTCAGGCCGTGCGCACCAACCCGAACACCAAGAAGGCGGCTTTCATCATCCTGACCGCCCAGGGCGACCGCGCACTGGTGCAGAAGGCAGCCCAGCTCGGCGCCAACAACGTGCTCGCCAAGCCGTTCACGATCGAGAAGATGAAAGCGGCCATCGAAGCCGTGTTTGGAGCCCTGAAATGATGACTGAGGGGGCAGCCCGCCGCGTGCACATCATTCAGGGCGAGTACAAGGTTCTGAGCGATCCGAATGCGGTCCTCTCGACCATTCTCGGCTCGTGCGTGGCTGCGTGCCTCAGAGATCCTGTCGCCGGTATCGGCGGCATGAACCACTTCTTGCTGCCCGGTTCGGCGACGTCGCCGACATCAGGCGGCGATGCCACGCGTTACGGCGTGCATCTGATGGAACTGCTGATCAACGGTCTCCTGAAGCAGGGCGCCCGGCGCGACCGGCTGGAGGCAAAGATCTTCGGCGGCGCGAAGACGATCTCGACATTCTCCAATGTCGGTGAGCAGAACGCGGCCTTCGCCATGCAGTTCCTGAGGGATGAAGGCATTCCGGTGGTCGGTTCCTCCACAGGCGGAGACCATGGACGCAAGCTCGAATACTGGCCGGTGTCCGGTCGTGCCCGGCAATACCCCCTGACCGGCGCCGAAACGCAGAGAACCGTCGCTCTCGAGCAGCGGCCCGCCGCTCCGCCGAAGCCCGTCGAAACCAGTATCGAATTTTTTTGATGGCGAGGATTTTCTTATGACATTTAACCCGGTGATGGAGCCGCCTGCGCCTGTGGAAGCGCTGAGCGACATCCTGATGCGCATCGTTTCCGAACTGCACGATGTTGCCTACCTCATCGAGCGTATCGAGCCGCAGCTTCTCGACCTCGGCGGCGCCGCAATCCTGAATTCGCCTGACGCCATGAAGGTCATGCAGGGCATCGATCTTGCCGTGCAGAAATCGCGCGGCCTTGCCGAGTTCATCGACACCATCACCGGCGAAATCCCGCACGGTTGGGCAGTCGACGTCGCGACTGCGCTCAGCCTCGTCAAGCTGGCGGAGATGCAAAAGGCGCTGGGCGGCGCCACACGCCACGGCCACTCCCAGCCGCTGAGCAAGGCAGCCGGCGACTTCGACTTCTTCTGATGCATGTCGCCCGGCGGCGTGCCGCTGATCCGGGATGACGACATGCATGAACAAGGAGCCTTTCGCTCCCGCACGCGCTTCACGAAACGCTCGCACAAGTTTCGCCGATTATTCGTCAGATGAGGCAATAAGCCTGCTTTGTCTTTGACGGATTGTGCGAGAACAGAATGAATCTGTTAAATCAATTAGTTCAGATCTTTAAGAACTTCGGTTCCCTTGGCCGAACACGCCTGATGATTCTCGGAGGCGTCGGTGCCGTCTCCATCGCAATCGTCCTTGCGGCCGCCCTTTTCGTCAACAAGCCGGCACAGGAAACGCTTTATGTCGGTCTGGACTCGCCGGATCTCAACCAGATCAGCATGGCCCTTGCCGAAGCCAACATCAATTTCCAGGTCGGCACCGACGGCTCCAGCATTAGCGTCCCCGCGGGGATGACGGGCAAGGCCCGCCTGATGCTTGCCGAGCGCGGCCTGCCGAACAGCGCCAATGCCGGTTACGAACTCTTCGACAATGTCGGCTCGCTCGGCCTGACCTCCTTCATGCAGGAGGTGACGCGAGTTCGCGCGTTGGAAGGCGAAATCGCCCGCACCATCCAGTCGATCTCGGGTATAACCGCCGCGCGCGTGCATATCGTCATGCCGGAGGTCGGAAACTTCCGGAAGCAGGAGCAGAAGCCGACCGCCTCCGTCATGATTCGCGCCAGCGCTGCCACCGGGCGCAGTGCCGCCACCTCGATCCGCCACCTCGTCGCCTCGGCCGTGCCGGGGCTTGACGTCGATGACGTGACGATCCTCGATTCCGCCGGTCAGCTGCTTGCATCCGGCGACGAAGCGAGCAACAGCTCGCTGAACCGCTCGCTCAACATCGTCCAGAACGTTCAGCAGGAAGTCGAATCCAACATCGACAAGGCGCTGGCACCCTTCCTCGGCATGGACAACTTCCGCTCCAGCGTCACCGCCGATCTCAACACGGACGCCCAGCAAATCCAGGAAACGACCTACGATCCCGAATCCAAGGTCGAACGCTCGGTCCGCTCGACGAAGGAAGCGCAGCAGTCGCAGCAGAAGCAGTCCGATAGCGCGACGACGGTCGAGCAGAACATTCCGCAGGCCGCTCCCGAGGCCGGTGGTTCCGCCGGCCCTCAATCGGAGGACAAATCCGACAAGCGCGAAGAGCAGACCAATTACGAAATCAACAGCAAGACGACGGCGACGACCCGCAACAGCTACAAGGTCGAGAAGCTTTCGATCGCTGTGGTGGTCAACAAGGGCCGTATCGCCAAGATGGTCGGCGAGCCCGCCGATCAGGCCAAGATGGACGCCTATATTGCCGAGATGAAGAGCATCGTCGCTTCGGCAGCCGGCATCGACGCCAACCGCGGCGACGTCGTCACCGTCACGGCCATGGACTTCCTTGAGAACCAGCTGCTCGAAGACGCCACCGGCGGTGTCCGCGTCATGGACATGCTGAGCCGCAACCTTGCCGGCATCATCAACTCACTGGCCTTTGTCGCGGTCGCCTTCGTGGTGGTCTGGATGGGCCTGCGGCCTCTGGTGCGCAGCGTCAGCGGCAATAGCTCCAGCTCGGTTCTCGGCGACGCCACGCCGGAAGCGGCCGGCCTCGAGCTTCCGGACTTCGCGCCGGCGGCGGGCGCCTCGGGCGGCGCTCTCATGGACGGCTTCGGCTCCGACTTCGGCTTCGACAGCACTGAAGATCTGCTCAGCCTCGGCGACGACGACGGCAACTTCAACCGCCGCGTCAAGGAAGGCCCGGAACGCAAGCTCTCCCGCATGGTCGAGATCAACGAGGAACGCGCCGCGAAAATCCTCCGGAAATGGGCGATCGACGAGGCAGCATAAGAAAAAAGGCCGGGCAACCGGCCTTTTTCATGTCGGTGCCGAAGCTTCATTTGCTGTAACGGAATTGTTGCCGCTGTAGGGAAACTTGATAAAGGCGCTACTCGCGTAAAACGCGAATGAAGTTGCGGCACAGCCAGAATCACCGTAGCCTTCCCCCATATCTTGAGGGCTGGAATTGATCGTCGAATCAGTGCATGGGCGGCAGCGGATGTAAATCCCTAGAAGTCGGAGATGGTGATTTGCACCGGCTGGCTTACCCTTGGGTGATTCGAAATGGGATTCGAGCGGGACTCGAATTGAATCCCTTACAGAAAAATTGCTGTTGCACCGAGTTTGATGGTTTCTCAGCCGCAGGACATTGCCAATGGATATGGACGTAATTCAGGCGAGCAAAGGCGAGAGGCAAATGTCGAATTTCGCGAGCGCTGTGGTGCCGGATCTGTTGCCGCGTGATGAACTGCTCCAGCGCCTGCACGGCGTCGCCAACACTGGCAGGTTGCAGTCTGGTCTGCGCGCGCTGACGGAGTACGTCGGTGCTTCCCACTATCTTCTGGCGCGCTGCGATCTCCTCCAGGAAAGCGGCCTCGATTTCATTGTTTCGTCGGATTGGCCCTTCGACCTGGTCAGGGATATCGCCAATGATCTGGTGCGCGGCTATGCCCGTTCGACGGAGCTGGAAAAATGCATGCAGGTCTTCCAGCCGAATTTTGCCCTCATGCCTGACAGCGCCGACGTCCCGGCTGGCGCCAGCCGCCAATATTGTTCGGTGACCTTTAATGTCGGCCGGTCGCGGCTGGCCCTGATGTTCCTGTTCGGTGAGGGGTTCATCCTGTCGCCGGAGCGCCTGCGGGATGTCGGCCTGCTTGCCGGTTATGTCGCGAGTTTCCTGCGCTGCGGCGGCACCAGGGTCGACCGCGATTTCGATTTGACGGACCGCGAGCTGGAATGCCTGTTCTGGATCGCCGAGGGCAAGACCAGCGACGAGATCGCGATGATCCTCGGAATCTCCCGCAATACCATCAACAACTACATCACCAGCGTGATGCGCAAGACGGCGACCAAGACCCGGTCCGAGGCCATTGCCTTCGCCGTCCGCAACAATCTCGTATAGGGGGATCTATGGGGCACCCATCAGCCAGGACGATGAGCGGCGCCGAGCAACTGCGCATGGTGCGTGTGAATAGGATTTCCAGCCGGTCCGATCTCTTTCCGCGGCTGATTGCGATGCAGAAGCTCGCCGATGCGCAAGGGTTCGCGATCTTCCGCGTCAGCGGCTCGGGTCTTCCGGCAAAGCAGCGCCTGGTGTGCGAGCTCGAGAACTGGGGCTCTTCCAATGCCGGTTTCGGCAAGGCCTTCACGGATGCCTACGGCGATATCCTTCTCGACCATATCGAAAAGTCGCTGCTGCCGCTCTCATGGGCGGGCGGTTACGACCGTGCGGCACCCGGACCGGCGGACTTCGCGCCGTTCATGACCCGGCTGCAGGACGGTATCCTGCCTTTCTCAGGCCTTGCCTTTCCGGTGCGGCTTGGCGCCGTCGGCAACGGTTTCATCCTTTTCACCGGCGATGACATTGATCCCTCGAGCGATACCATCGTCGAGCTGCACGGTCGCTGCTGCCATATCATGATGGATCTGCTCTCGCTCGACGAACGCCGCACGGCTGCCGCCGAAGCGCTCAGCGAACGCGAGATCGCCTGTCTCCAGCTCGCCGGCGACGGCCGCATCAGCGAAGAGATCGCCGACAAGCTCGGCCTGTCCGTGCACACCGTGAACGCCTATCTCGGCTCGGCGACCATCAAGCTCGATTCCGTCAATCGCATCCAGGCGATCGCCAAGGCGATCCGGCTCGGCTACATCAGCTGAGGGGACAAACCACCGGATTCAATTATCCTCGGAGACGTCAGCTGGCCAGCGCCCGTGGCGGCTGGTTCACGTTGTAACGCGATTCCCGAAGGCTCCTTTTCAGGAAGATAGTGTTCTCGTCGGGATCGGCCGAGGGATCCTGGAAAGCGATATGGTTGATCTCGATGCCGGCATGGTCTTCGGCAAGGGTGAGCTGGGCGTAGACGGTGACGCCGCGCGGCTTGATTTCCAGATCGAGCACGACTTCGGGCTTGCCGCCCCATTCCAGCGTATAGTTGCCGCCCAGGCCGAAATTCACCGTGCCGGGATGAAAGAAAAGCTCGGCTGCCGAGGCGACGAGATCGGAAAGATTGCCATAATACTCGAAGCGCAGCAGTGAAATAAGGTCAGAAGCATCCAGAAGGCGCAGTTCCGTGGCGACCGGGCTGATCGCTTCTGCCAGGATTTTTTCACGCTGGGTAGAGTGAGGGCATTTTTTCATTCGACTTATCTTACCCGTTTGTTCTTGGCGTCTGCGGCGTAGACCCGGTGGATCAGCTCCGCAACGGCCTTATAGAAGACTGACGGTATGACACTATCGACCGAGACTTGCGCAAACATGGAGCGTGCAAGCGGTGGATCTTCGAACACCGGGATGCCGTTTTGCTCGGCGATCTCCCTGATCTTGAGTGCGATGAGGTCCTGGCCCTTGGCCAGCACCACCGGTGCGTCGTTCTCTTCACGCGCGTAACGCAGCGCTACCGCATAGTGCGTCGGGTTGGCGATGACGAGCGTTGCGCGCTGCACATCGGCGATCATGCGCCGGCGCGCGCGGTCGCGCATCAGCGAGCGCTGCCGGCTCTTGACGAAGGGGTCGCCCTGCGCCTGCTTGTTTTCTTCCTTGACCTCGTGCCGCGTCATCCTCAGCTCGGTGAACCAGTGATGGCGCGTCCAGAAAACGTCGGCGATCGCCACGATCGCGGTGGCGATCAGCATGACGATGATGATCTTGCGCATCGCCGTCGTGATCCGCACGAGGATCGTTTGCGGGTCGGAGAACATCGCGTCGATCGAGCTGAAATATTCGCTCCGGAGCACGAAAAACAGAATCACCCCGACGACGACGACCTTGAACAGCGATTTTCCGAATTCGATGAGGCCGGGCAGGCTGAACAGCCGTTCCCAGCCCTTGATCGGCGAGATGCGCGAGCCTTGCGGCCGGATGCGTTCGAGCACCAGCGTCGGCAGGTTCTGGAAGACGGAGGAGGCGATGCCGAACACCATGACCAGGATGAAGGCTGGCGCCAGCAGCGCCGCACTGGCCCAGCCGATCCGGACGAACAACGACAGGATATCCGGCCCTGTCTCGATCTTCCATTGGTCGGGCTGCTCGAAGATGTCGCGCAGCGTTTCCGTCATGCGCCCAACGCTGTCGGGGAGGAAGAACACCAGATAGATGTAGGTGGCGAGAATGGTGGCGAAGATCGACAGCTCGCGCGAAGACGGCACGTTGCCTTTTTCCGCGGCATCGCTTTGCTTTTTCGCGGTCGGGGCTTCTGTTTTGCTGTCCTTGTCATCATCTGCCAAGTCGCGGCCCTCCCTAAAAGAAACAGGCCGCAGCCAATGCATGTCGCCCGAAACTGTGCAGCGGTCTTGGGATGACGACATGCATCAAAACAAAGACCTAAAGCGCGTCGCAGGAACCGGGTTCCTCCGACGCGCTTTAGAGCGCAGCCTGCTATCAGAAGGTAGTCGCCTGTGCGGCGGCGATCAACAGCCGCCTTGCGGCATGCCGGATTTGTCAACAGTCTCGAAGAGTTAGGCGGCTGCCGAAGCGTCGCCTTCCTTCTCCTTGAGCTCGATCTGACCTGAGTTGGCCAGGCGAATCGCTTCCTGCGCCACTGCGCGCCGAGCAATGGCGATCTCGCGCGGATTGACGCCGCCCGTGCCGCTCTGCAGATCCGATTCGATCATGCGGCGCTGGCGCGGGCTGATGGCGGAGAGAACCGATTCGCGGATCTCGGCGGGCGAGCCGCGCAACGCGACGGTGAGCACATCCGTCGAGATGTCGTTGAGCAGCATGACGCGGCTGCGCTGCGGCATGTACATGAGGTCTTCGAACAGGAAGATCTTCGGGCGGACCTTGTTGACCGACTCGCGGCTGATCGATTCCAGCGAGGTAAGCAGCGTGTCGACCTGCGGCTTGTCGAGTTCGTTCATGAGGTCGGCGACCTTCGTCGAGCCGGCGGCATTGCGCTCTGCCTCGACCTCGGCAAGCAGCGTCATCACCTGGTTCTCGATGATCTGCGCAGCCTTCGGGCTGACGGTCTTCATGTTGACCGTGCGGTTCATGATGTCGGCGCGGCGGTTGTCGGGAAGCTGCAGCAGCACCTTGGCGCCGAAGTTGGAAGGCATCATCGAAAGAATATAGGCGACGGTCTGCGGATGTTCGCGCAGCAGGAACTGGGCGACGAATGTCGGCTCCGCCTCGCTGAGGCGATCCCAGATCGAGGTTTCGTAGGCCTGGAATGCAGTGCGGCGGCCGAGCAGGCTGTCCACCTCGTCGGGTGTCAGGCCTTCTTCCAGAATGGCCTCGATCGCCTTGGCGTTATCCATCAGTCCGGCGCCCTCGGTGAAGAGGTCTTCGAATTCGGCGACGAGCATCAGCAGCTCGTCCGGCGGAATGGCGCGCAACGACTGAGCGGAGGCGATAATGGTCTGCAGTTCGGCCTGGGTGAAATATTTCAACAGCCGGCCGGCGACTCCCTTTCCCATAGCGAGAAGGACAGCCGCCGCCTTTTCAGCCTGGGTCAACGGTTTCCCGGCTAGCGCGCCGCCGAAATCGTCAAAGTCCATCATGGTCTAACCTCTCCGTCCCACACAGGGATCAGGCTTTTTTCGTGCTCAAAACTTCTATCAGTTTTACACCGAATCGCGTGTCGTCGTTTTCCAGTACCGTAATTTCGCCGCGGGCAATCCTGCGACCGTTCACCATAATCTCGACCGGTTCGCCGATTTTCTTGTCGAGGGCGATCGTTGCCCCTTCATTGAGGTTCATCAGGCCGGAAACCTGCATGCGGCTGGTGCCGAGCATGATCTGGACGTCGATCGGGATGTCCATGATCAGCTCGAAATTGGAATTCAAGGCGCTGCCGAGCGGAGCCGGAGAGGCCTCGAAGGAGGAGCTGCTGCCGAAATCCATACCCGCCGCCGGGCCGGCACTGCCAGCGCCGAAATCGCCGCCGAAATCGTCGCCCCCGAATGGCGTTTCCGAAACCTCACCGCCGAAAGCCGCCAGGTCCGTTCCGGTTGCAAAGGGGTCGTCCTGCAGGTCGCCGCCAAACTGCGACAGGTCGCCATCGGCATCCTGCTTCAGCACGCCGCGCAGATCGTCGATCGCCTGGTCGAGATCCGCTTCGCTGCCCGGAAGATCCAGGGAGAGGTCGCTGTTCTGCTGTGTTTTCTTCGTTGCCATGAAATCACTATTCCAGTTGAAACTTGCCTCAAACTGCCTTTGCAGCCCAAGAGCCAGAGAACCGATTAATTCATTAAATGACGGATGAGTTCGTCATCCGAGTTCATCGTATCCTTGACGCGGACCATGTAGTTTTCACCTGAACGCCCGAACTCGCACACATACAATTCCTTGCTGTTGGCGCTGACCTCGACGCGCACGTCGCCGCCGTCGCGGAACGGAATGACGTCGCCGACCATCAGCTTCGATATCGTGCGCAGCGTCAGGTCCTGCAGCCTGATCTTGGCCTCGAGCGTGACATGCGAGCGGCGGACCTGGTCGCCGAGCTGTTCGGTCCATTCCGGCGAATTGCCGGTCGCCTGGCGCTTCGGCTTCGGTGGCGTCACCTTGGTCTTGAGCAGCGCCGTTTGCGGAACCATCAACGAAAATTCCGAAACGATGCCGGCAAGCGTGATCGACATGTTGATGGCGGCGGCGAATTCGTCCGGGCGCTCCTCCGGCGGCCGGGCGCGCATCTCAAGGGCGTGCGGGGCCGAAAGGCTCGGTTCGAAACCGCCCGGCGCGTTGACGGCCGAGCGCAGCACCTTGGCGATCTTGTCGAAAACCATCACCGCCAGGTCGATTTCGATGATCGACAGCAGCCGGTCGGCCGGCTCCTCGATCGTATCGGCGGTGGCGCCGAGCAGGTGCTCCATCAGCGTGATGACGAATCCATTGCCGCAGGCAATCGTGATGTTCTGCGACCAGTTGCGCAGCGTCACGTCGACGAGGGTCATGTTCGCGCTCAGGTCGTCGACCAGATGGTTCTTATAGCCGATCTCGCAGCCGAGATAGTTGACCGTCACGTCGAGACCGGTCTCGCTCTTGATGACGTCGGGGAAGAATTCGCTGTAGATTTCCCCGAAGGAGCTGCAGATCTTGGCAACCCTGCCTCTGTCGCCAAGCCCGCCTGTGAGCTTGGCGAGAAGGGCAGGATCCATTGCCGGTTTGTCATGCGAAGCATTGCTCATAGTCATTTAAGCCGCCTTGGTTTCGCCGCCTGGGTTCATCATTTCCTGTTCGACCGCATCGATGGATGGACGCTCGTAAGCCGAGATCGTCTTGCGGCCGTATTCTAGAGCGACCTGCGGCACCGAGCCGTTCATGTAGGCAAGCAGTGTCTGCTTGACGATGACGTAGAGGCGGTGCTGCTTGTTGCGCACGATCTTGATCTGGGAGACCAGCGGCGAGCAGACGCAGTAGGACAAGAGAATGCCGAGGAAGGTGCCGACGAGCGCTGAGCCGATCAGGTGACCGAGCACCTCAGGCGAATCGTTGATGTGGGCCATCGCCTTGATGACACCGAGAACGGCCGCGACGATACCGATCGCCGGGAAGGAATCGCCCATGATCTGGATCGCGTGGTAGGGCTTCATCTTGTCGTGCATGATGGTGTTGAGTTCTTCGTCCATCAGCGCCTCGATCTCGTGGCTGCGGGCGTTGCCGATAATGATCAGGCGCACGTAGTCGCAGATGAACGCCGTCAGTTCCTTGTTCTTCAGAACGGTCGGAGCCTGTTGGAAGATCGTCGATTCTGCCGGATTGTCGATATGGGCTTCGATTTCGTTGCGCGACTTGGTGCGCAAGTCGCGCATCAGCGAATAGAGCACGCCGAGCGTATCGAGATAATTGCGTTCCTTCGGCACGGCGTGCTTGAAGGCTTCGCCGAGCGCCTTGCCGGAATCCTTTACCACCTTCATCGGGTTCGCCATGATGAAGCTGCCGAGGCCGGCGCCGCCGATGATCACGAATTCAAAGGGCTGGAACAGCGCGTCCACATGGCCGCCCATCGCCATGAAGCTGCCGATGACACAGCCGCAAGTCACTATAAATCCGATAATGATGTTCATCGTCAGCCCAATCTGAACGTTACTTTTCTCTAGGACGGATAGGGTTTCTGCCTTGCGTGAGGCTGATGAAAGGGCTGCCCGCAAGGCATTTCCGTGTGCCAGCTTCGCGCAAGCATCTGTCGTCAGTCTAAAGGGGACGAATGGGTGCCTGCACCCGTTTCTGAGATGCCGCCTCAGCGAAATCCCGGCCGAACCAGACAGACGACGCCCGGCTTTTCGTTCCGTTCATCGCCAATGCTTGGAGCTTACCGACATGCAATCCGGTCTTTATGTTTCTCTGTCGTCGCAGATGGCCCTCGAAAAGCGCCTGAACACCATCGCAGACAACATGGCGAACGTGAACACGACCGGCTTTCGCGCCACCGAGGTGAAGTTCGACGAGATGGTGGCGGCGACCAAGAACAAGCTGAACACCAAGGTCGCCTTCGTTTCCCAGGGCAACGACTATCTGAACGAAAGCAATGGCGAGTTGCAGCACACCGGCAACATGCTCGATTTCGCCGTCAAGGGCGATGCCTGGTTTGCGCTCGACACGCCGGCCGGCCGGGTTCTGACGCGGGACGGCCGCTTCACGCTCAAGGATACCGGCGAACTGGTCTCGATCCGGGGATATCCGGTTCTCGACGCCGGCGGTGCACCGATCCAGCTCAACACCAAAGGCGGCGAGCCGGCCGTCGGCACCGACGGCATCATCTATCAGGACAAACGCCAGGTCGCTTCGCTCGGCCTGTTCGAGGCCGATATCAGCAAGGGGTATCTGCGCTACGAAAACAGCGGCATCATGACCACCGACCAGCCGCGCGCGGTTGTCGACCGCTTCAATGTCGGTGTCGAGCAGGGTTATCTCGAAAATTCCAACGTCAACGCCATGCGCGAGATCACCCAGCTGATCGAAGTCAACCGCGCCTTCGAAAGCGTCTCGTCGCTGATGCGCGACAGTGAGGATTCGTTCAAGGAAGCCGTGCAGACGCTTGGAGGCAGCCGCTGAGCATGAACACCACGCTCCTGTCCGAGGACGGCCTTTCCCCGAAGCTGGCGCATCTGGCGGATCTCGTCGAGCGATACGTATCGCCGGACTTCGCCGTCGCCCATGGCGGTCGCGTGCAGACCATCGCCGCCGGCCACTACACGGTTCGCGGGCTCTCCCGCCATGTGCGCCTCGGTGAGTTCGTCGCCCATAAATCGGCGACCGGCATCCATCTCGGCGAAGTCGTTCGCGTCGAGCCGGATCTGATCTACGTCTGCCCGATCGAACCGGGCGAGCCGATCGGCATCCACGATACCGTGATCCGCAAGGGCGCCTTCCGCATCTCGCCGTCGGACAGCTGGTGCGGGCGCACCGTCAACTCGCTCTGCGAGCCGATCGACGGGCTGGGTCCAATCATTGAAGGCCTCGATCGCCGTTCGATCTCCAATACCGCGCCGCCCTCGATGACCCGCAAACGTGTGGAAACCGGCTTCAAGACCGGCGTGCGCGCGATCGACATCTTCTCGCCGCTCTGCCTCGGGCAGCGTCTCGGCATCTTCGCCGGCTCCGGCGTCGGCAAGTCGACGCTGCTGTCCATGCTCGCCCGCGCCGATGCCTTCGACAAGGTCGTCATTGCGCTTGTCGGCGAACGCGGCCGCGAGGTGCGCGAATTCATCGAGGATACGCTCGGCAGCAATATGAAGAAGGCAATCGCTGTCGTTGCCACCAGCGACGAGAGCCCGATGCTGCGCAAGATGGCGCCGCTGACGGCGGTCACCATTGCCGAGCATTTCCGCGACAAGGGCGAGAACGTCCTCTTCATCGTCGACAGCGTCACGCGTTTCGCCCATGCGATCCGCGAGGTGGCGACCGCCTCCGGCGAGCCGCCGATTGCGCGCGGTTATCCCGCTTCCGTCTTCACCGAGCTGCCGCGCCTGCTGGAACGCGCCGGTCCCGGCCCCGAGGGTGCCGGCACCATCACGGCAATCATCTCGATCCTCGTCGACGGCGACAACCACAACGACCCGATCGCCGATTCGACGCGCGGCATCCTCGACGGTCACATCGTCCTGCAGCGCAGCCTCGCCGAAGAGGGGCGTTATCCGCCGATCGATCCGCTGGCCTCGATCTCGCGTCTCGCCCGCAAGGCCTGGACGCCGGACCAGGAAAAGCTGGTGTTGCGGCTGAAAGTGCTGATCCACCGCTTCGAGGAGACGCGCGACCTGCGCCT
The DNA here is from genome assembly GCF_030053135.1 of Rhizobium sp. BT04. Classification (NCBI taxonomy): domain Bacteria; kingdom Pseudomonadati; phylum Pseudomonadota; class Alphaproteobacteria; order Hyphomicrobiales; family Rhizobiaceae; genus Rhizobium; species Rhizobium sp. BT04. The sequence continues at coordinate 3,731,390 of NZ_CP125652.1, forward strand.
GATCGGCGGTTATCGCCAGGGCGCCGATCCCGATCTCGACATGGCGGTCAAGCAGGTGCCCATCATTTACGACGTCCTGAAGCAGTCGCCGGGCGACCGTGAATCGCCCGATGCCTTTGCCGATCTCGCCGGCGCGCTCAAGGCTGCAGCCGGCATGGGCAATCAGGGCGCACAGATCCAGAGGAGATAGACGTGGCTGAATTCGACGACGAACGCATCGCTTCCCTGAAGCAGCGCAGGAAGACCGTCATCCTGGATCGGTTTCTGACCTTCACCGGCCTGGCGCTGGCCGGCGCCGCCGCCTTCTTTCCCTGGTATGTGTTCTTCAACGAGGACAAATTCGGCATCAACGTCGCCGCCAGCGGCAATTCGCGCGACCTGCCGGATTGGCCGGCCCGCAACGTCTTCAGCGTCTCGCCGCTTGCCATGGTCAACAAGAACGAGGGAGACAAGAAGGCCTCGCCGATCGATCCGCTGACGACGGCGACGGTTTCCGATCTCGGCAAGGAGCGCAATGGCAAGCCCTTGCTGGAAGATCAGCCTTTCCCCGGCAGGTCTTCCTTCCGCCTGCTGCACGTCTCCAACGGCCGGGCGCTGATCGAGGATCCCTCGGGCATGTATATGGTACGCATCGGCTCGATCCTGCCCGACGAGAGCCGCCTTGCGGCACTCGAGCAGCGCGACGGGAAATGGGTGATCGTCACCTCCAAGGGCGATACCTACCAGAACAATTGAACCGGCCGGCCAACGCCGAAGGCAACAGGGGCTCCGCCGCCAACCGGCCGGAGCCTTGTTCTTTTGACAGAGCAATTCCAGCAAAAATGTGCAGCGGTTCTGCGTTCGGAATTGCGTGAAAACAAAGAGATAGAGCATTTTCGTGACTCGAAGAAAAACGGAAATGCTTTGGCGGCAGCCTTCGCCGAAAAAGCATCTTGAAGCCTGAATTCCCGTAAGTCCCACGCAAGATTACCGCACTAGGTTCGGGACAGTAAAAACGGAGAGTTCTCATGCAACCGATCCAACTTTTCGACTTGGCTTCGCGGCAGGCGGAATGGCTGACGATCCGTCAGCAGGTTGTTGCCGGCAACATCGCGAATGCCAATACCCCGAAATTCCACGCCAAGGACGTCACGCCCTTCGACGCCGTACTTGATAAGTCCGACATCACCATGGCGCGCACCAATCCGGCCCATCTCAACGGCAACGATTTCAGCGACAGCGGCGATATCGACGTCAAGGAGGCCGCACTCGACCAGGAAATCGGCGTCCAGGAATCCGGCAACACGGTCGGTTTGGCCGAGGAGCTCTCCAAGTCGGGCGATATCAAGCGCCAGTACGATCTGAACACCTCGCTGGTCAGTTCCTTCAACCGCATGATGTTGATGACCGTCAGGAAGTAAAACTCATGGATCCGCTTTCAGCAGCAATGAAAATCGCCGGTTCCGGGCTCGAGGCGCAGTCGACGCGCCTGCGCATCGTTTCGGAAAACATCGCCAACGCCCGCTCGACCGGCGACACGCCCGGAGCCGACCCCTATCGCCGCAAGACGATCACCTTCGGCCAGCAGATGGATCGTGCCACCGGCGTCGAGACGGTCGACGTCAAGAAGGTCGGCGTCGACGAGGGCGATTTCAGCACCGAATTCGACCCCAGCAATCCGGCTGCGGACCAGAAGGGCGTCGTCAAGCTGCCGAACGTCAACATCCTGGTCGAGATGGCCGACATGCGCGAAGCCAACCGTTCCTATGACGCCAATCTGCAGACGATCAAGCAGACCCGCGATCTCATCTCCTCCACGATCGATCTCCTGAAGAGCCAATAATAATGATCAGCAGCGTCCAGAATGTCAGCAATCTTTCGATGACCCGTGCGCTCGGCGCCGTCGACACCGAAAATTCCGCCTCGTCGTCTGCCGCCACCATGCCGGGCACCGCAGGTGCGACCAACGGCATGAGCTTCGCCTCCGTCATGGGCAACATGGCGAGCGACGCGGTCAACAGCCTGAAGGGTGCGGAAAGCATGTCCTTTGCCGGTATCAAGGGTACGGCGACGACGCGAGAGGTCGTCGATTCCATGCTCCAGGCCGAGCAGACGCTACAGACCGCGATCGCCATCCGCGACAAGGTCGTCTCGGCCTTTCTCGAAGTCACCAAGATGCAGATGTAACTGATTTGAGGACGAACACATGAGAGCGCTCGCCATCGCAGCAACGGGCATGGATGCCCAGCAGACCAATCTGGAAGTCATCGCGAACAACATCGCCAACATCAATACGACCGGTTTCAAGCGCGCCCGCGCCGAATTCTCCGATCTTCTCTACCAGACCGAACGCGCCAAGGGTGTCGCCAACCGCGCCAACCAGGCCGTGGTTCCGGAGGGCGCCAATATCGGCCTCGGCGTCCAGACCTCGGCGGTCCGCAACCTGCATCTCCAGGGCGAACTGACCCAGACCGGCAACGACCTCGACGTGGCGCTGATCGGCAAGGGTTTCTTCCAGATCCAGTCGACCGACGGTACGACGCTTTATAGCCGCGCCGGCGCCTTCAACAAGAACGACCAGGGCCAGCTCGTCACCATCGACGGCTACGAGGTCCTTCCCGGCATCACCATTCCGACGGGCTCGACCGAACTGACGATCAGCCGCTCCGGTCAAGTGTCCGCCAAGCTGCCCGGCCAGACCGCCCCGACGACCCTCGGCCAGCTGACGCTTGCCGACTTCGTCAACGAGGCCGGCCTGCAGCCGATCGGCGACAACCTCTTCCAGGAAACGCCGGCATCCGGTCAGGCCGTCGTCGGCAATCCGGATGAGGAAGGCTTCGCCTACATGAAGCAGGGTTACCTGGAATCGTCGAACGTCGACCCGGTGAAGGAAATCACCGAGCTGATCTCGGCCCAGCGCGCTTACGAGATGAATTCCAAGGTGATCACCACCGCTGACGAAATGGCCTCCATCGTCAGCAAGAACCTGAAGTAAAGGGAAGGGCCGAAACATGATGTTTTGCCGGGCAGGACACATCTCAGGATGGGTGGCGGCAGCCACGATCGCAGTCGCGGGCATTTTCTTGCCCGCGAAGGTGGATGCCGGCATGGGTTATGCCGTCGTCCCGACGACGATCATCTACCCCGGCGACACACTGTCGGCCAGCCAGCTTCAGGAGGTCGAGGTCACCAACCCCAACCTCGCCGGCGATTTTGCCAAATCCATTTCCCAGGTCGAAGGCATGGTCTCCAAGCGCACGCTGCTGCCGGGCCGGACGATTTCGGTTTCCGGCCTGCGCGAAGCCTATACGGTGACCCGCGGTTCTACGATCCGCCTGGTCTTTTCGCTCGGCGCGATGACGATCTCGGCCGCCGGCACGCCGCTCGAAGACGGCTCGACGGGGCAGGTCGTGCGCGCCCGCAATATGGATTCCGGCGTCATCGTCAGCGGCACGGTGCTTGCGGACGGCACGGTCCATGTGAGGGCAAAATGAAATTGTTCTTCCGTTTCTTAACCCTTATCGCGGTTCTCGCCATGAGCCTGGCCGACGTCGCGCCCGCCTTTGCGCTGACCTCCCGCATCAAGGACATCGCCTCGCTTCAGGCCGGCCGCGACAACCAGTTGATCGGTTACGGCCTGATCGTCGGCCTGCAGGGAACCGGCGACGGCTTCCGTTCCTCCCCCTTCACCGAGCAGTCGATGCGGGCGATGCTGCAAAATCTCGGCATCTCGACGCAGGGCAGCCAGTCCAACGCCAAGAACACGGCGGCGGTGATGGTCACCGCCAACCTGCCGCCCTTCGCAAGTCCCGGCAGCCGTATCGACGTCACGGTGAGCTCGCTCGGCGACGCAACGTCGCTGCGCGGCGGCACGCTCGTGATGACCTCGCTTTCCGGTGCCGACGGCCAGATCTATGCCGTCGCGCAAGGTGCCGCCATCGTTTCCGGTTTTCAGGCCCAGGGCCAGGCGGCCACCGTGACCGAAGGCGTCACCACGGCCGGCCGTGTGCCGGGCGGCGCCATCATCGAACGCGAACTGCCGTCCCGCTTCAAGGATTCGGTCAATCTCGTCCTGCAGCTGCGCAACCCCGATTTCTCGACGGCGATCCGTATCGCCGACATCGTCAACGGTTATGCCTCGGCGCGCTTCGGCGGTCCGGTCGCCGAAGCCAAGGACTCGCAGGAGGTGGTGATCCAGAAGCCGCGCACCGCCGATCTCACCCGACTGATGGCCGACATCGAAAATCTCATCGTCGAAACCGATACGCCGGCCAAGGTCGTGATCAACGAGCGCACCGGAACGATCGTCATCGGCTCGGATGTCCGCGTCTCGCCGGTTGCCGTCAGCTACGGCACCCTGACGGTTCAGGTCACCGAGACGCCGCAGATCATCCAGCCCGAACCCTTCTCGCGCGGCCGGACCGCGGTCCAGCCGCAGACCGACATCGCGGCTGAGCAGACCGGCGGGCGCGTCGCCATCATCGACGGTCCCGACCTCAGAACCCTCGTCGCCGGCCTCAACAATATCGGTGTGAAACCGGATGGCATCATCGCCATTCTCCAGGGCATCAAGTCGGCGGGCGCCCTGCAGGCGGAGCTTGTGCTGCAATGAAGACGATCCTGAATCCCGACATGACGGTCCTGCAGCTGCTGCGCCGGCTGGCGCTGCCGGCGGCAGGCCTCGTCCTTTTGTCGATCCCGGGCGCCTTCGCGCAGGAGCATGCGCCGGCGGGCGACATCACCTCCCAGGACGAGATCAAGCAGTTCTGCACCAACATCGCCGACCCCGCCCGCGACCAGCGTTACCTGCTGCAGAAGCAGGAACTGGAAAAGCTTCGCGCCGACATCGACGCCCGCGTGGCCGAGATGGACAGGCGCAAGGCCGAATACCAGGACTGGCTGAAGCGGCGCGACGATTTCCTGAAACAGGCGGAAGCTGGCCTCACCGACATCTACAAGAAGATGAAGCCGGATGTGGCCGCACTGCAGCTGCAGGAGATGAATATCGAGGTGGCGTCCGCCGTGATCATGCGGCTCGGACCGCGTCAGTCGAGCCTCATCCTGAACGAGATGGACGCCAAGAAGGCCGCGGCCATCGCCAGCGTCATCGCCAGTGCGTCCGATCCCAATACGTCGAAGGATCCTTCATGAATATGCGTTTTCAGGCCGCGATCGCCGCGCTCGCACTCCTTGCAGGTTGCCAGTCTCCGACGGCGGTCAGCGAGATCGGCCGTGCGCCCGCCATGAGCCCGATCGGCAGCGGGCTTGCCTACGGCCAGACACCGCAGATGGCGCTCTATCCGAAGCAGCCGCGCGCCGTGGCGCAGGGTTATTCGCTGTGGAGCGATTCGCAGGCCGCCCTCTTCAAGGATGCGCGCGCGCTCAACGTCGGCGACATCCTGACCGTCGACATCCAGATCAACGACAAGGCCTCCTTCGACAACGAGACCAACCGCAGCCGCAAGAATTCGAGCGGCATGGCCTGGGACGTCAACGCCCAGATCTTCGGCTGGACGCCGGAGTCCAAAACCGACCTGACCTATGGCTCCGACACCAGCACCGACGGCAAGGGCAAGATCGAGCGCACCGACAAGATCAATCTTATGGTCGCCGCCGTCGTCACCGGCATTCTCGAAAACGGCAACCTCGTCATCTCGGGCTCGCAGGAAGTCCGTCTGAACCAGGAACTGCGCATTCTGAACGTCGCCGGTATCGTTCGTCCGCAGGATGTCAATTCCGACAACCAGATCTCCTACGACAAGATCGCCGAAGCCCGCATCTCCTACGGTGGCCGCGGTCGCCTGATGGAAGTGCAGCAGCCCCCGCGCGGCCAGCAGGCCGTCGATCTTTTCTCGCCGCTTTGAGGCTGAACGACGATGGCAGAGCCAGATGCAAGCGCAGGTCAACCGAAGAAATCCGGGTCGTTGATGACGATTATCGGCATCGCCGTTCTGACGCTCCTCGGCGCCGGCGGCGGCTGGGCGGTCGGCACGATCGTCGCGCCCAACATCAAGGGAGCCAAGGAGGCCGAGCAGGCCAAGGACGCCGAGGCCAAGAAAAAGGCCGAGGAAGGCCTGGCCCGCATTTCGACCGAGGCCAATAACATCGTCCAGCTCGAGCCGATCACCTCGAACCTCGCCTACCCCTCGGAAAACTGGGTGCGACTCGAGGTCGCGCTGCTGTTCAACGGGCCGCCGGATGTCAAGGTTTCCGAGGATATTCATCAGGATATCCTCGCCTATATCAGGACCGTTTCCCTGCAGCAGATCGAGGGGCCGCGGGGCTTTCAATATCTCAAGGATGACATACAGGAACGTGTTGACCTTCGCTCGCAAGGGCGGGTATCGAAGGTCATGTTCAGGACATTTGTCATCGAATGATTCGTCTCATAGTTTTCCTTGCCGCCATGATGGCGGTGCCGGAACTGGCGGTGGCACAGCAACTGCCGACTGACTTGTTGAACGTGCCGGTCGATGGCTCCGTCGCCGCCTGGATCATCCGCACATTCGGCCTGCTGACCATTCTTTCGGTCGCGCCGGGCATCCTGATCATGGTGACGAGCTTCCCGCGCTTCATCATCGCCTTCTCGATCCTGCGTTCAGGCATGGGCCTCTCCTCGACACCCTCCAACATGATCCTGCTTTCGCTGTCGCTGTTCATGACCTTCTACGTCATGTCGCCGACCTTCGATCAGGCCTGGCAGAACGGCGTGCAGCCGCTGCTTGCCAACCAGATCAACGAGACCGAGGCGGTCCAGCGTATCGCCGAACCCTTCCGCACCTTCATGGCGGCCAATACCCGCGACAAGGATTTGGCGCTTTTTGTCGATCTGGCGCGCGAACGCGGACAGAATATCCAGACGACCGATCCGATCGACTACCGCGTGCTGATCCCGGCCTTCATGATTTCCGAGATTCGCCGCGGCTTCGAGATCGGCTTCCTCGTCGTGCTGCCGTTCCTCGTCATCGACTTGATCGTCGCCACCATCACCATGGCGATGGGCATGATGATGCTGCCGCCGACGTCGATCTCCCTGCCGTTCAAAATTCTCTTCTTCGTGCTGATCGACGGCTGGAACCTGCTCGTCGGCAGCTTGGTGCGCTCCTTCCACTGACCGGCTGCGGCCTCCCGCCTTTTCCAATAGAAAACCCGCCGGATCTGCTCCGGCGGGTTTTTCGTGGCGGTTGTGCAAGCCTCACTCGGCCGCGAACGGCGCCGTGCGCGGCGGCAGCGCCGCAATGTCCATATGGTCGGGTACGAGACCCTGCTTGGCGCGCTCGGCCATGATTTCATAGGCCTGCTCCAGATGGTGGCAGAAGCGTTCGGCATCGAAGAGCGGCGCGATATAGCGCTTCTCCTTGAGGTGTGCCTTGTATTCGGCGATCCGCCCGGGATTCTCGGCCAGTTCGACGGCGAGATCCTCATAGGCCTGCAGGTCGTTTGCGACGAGCTCGGGCAGGTCAATGGCTCTGAGCAAGCTCTCGCTGACGCGTGAGGCGAAGTTGGTGCCTTTGACGGTCAGCACCGGCAGGCCGCCCCAGAGCTGCTCCGACGTGGTCGTATGGCCGTTGACCGGGAAGGTATCGATGCCGATATCGGCCGCCTGCTGGCGGTCGATGTGCTGTTCATAGGGTGCGCGCGGGCAGAAGATGATCCGCTTCGGCGAAATGCCCGCCGCCTGGAATTGCTTCAAGAGATTTGCCTGGTTGCGCGGCGTGTTCGCCATCAGCCAGAGCACGCTGTTCGGCGCGCGCTTGAGAATACGGCACCAGCTATGGATTACCTCAGGCGTAATCTTGCGGTTGCCGTTGAAGGACGCGAAGATGAAGGCGTCTTCCGGCAGGCCGAGCTGCTCGCGGGTAACGGCGCGCGGCTTCGGCCGATGCATCGGGTCGTTCGGCTGGTAGCTTTCCGGCAGCCGGCAGAATTTCTCATGGTAGAAGGGCTTGGCCACCTCGGGCAATACCGAATGGTCCCCGATGACATAGTCGAGGTCGATATTGACCGTGCTGCCGGGGAAACCGAGCCAGCCGACATGCACCGGCGCCAGCGGCAAATTGAAGGCCGACGCGCGGCTGCCCGAAGTATGGCCCTTCAGGTCGACCATGATGTCGATATTATGCTCGCGCACCACCTGCAGCACCGCGTGGTCGGAGAAGCCGTGAACGTCGACGATCCGGCCCCAGCGGCTGCGGTCGGTAACGTTGTGCTTCAGGTATTCCGGGCCGGTATGGCAGAAGAGCGTCACCTCGAACCGGTCCTTGTCGTGCAGTTCCAGGATGCGTTGCAGCAGCTTCATCGTCGCATGGCGATCCCAGAAGTCCGATGACATGTAGCCGATCCGGATCTTGTCCGACCAGCTGTGCGGCTGGTTGCGGCGGAAGGCCACCCGTTCCGGATTGAGGGGGGTGGTGCCGATTGTCGCATACCGGTTGTGGTCTTCGTTGCCGCACCAGTGCAGATGATAAAACGGGTTATCCTTGCGCAGGATCTCAAGGTCGCCCTTTGCGAGTGCAGCGTCGATCGGCAGCTGATGCTTGGCGGCCTCTTCGAACTCGTTGAATTCGCGGGCGAAAACCAGGTAGAGAAAGCGGAAGGCGTGATTGCCCGGAAAACGCTTGAAGAGGTTGCGCGCAAGCTTCTGGTTGGTTGCGTCGTTGAGATCGTCGCTGAGCAGCAGGGCCGCCAGGCGCATGTGATCGGGGTTCATGCTTTCCGACAGCACCGTCTTGAATGGGCGGATGATATCCCGCTGCTGGCGCTTCAGATAGATGGCGGTGATGATGAAGGCGAGTTCGGCATCATCCTGCGCCTTGGTGAGGTTGCGCATGGCGATCAGCAGAGCTTCGTCCTCGTTGCCGATCTCGTAATGCAGCTTGGCAGCCTGTTTGTGATATTCGTAGGCGTTAGGCCCTTCGCAGTTGCCGGCCAGGACGTAGGCTTTCGCGGCATCGGCCTTGAAGCCGAGCTGCACGAGATTCTTGGCCAGCAGCGCATAGGTCTTGGCGTCCTGCTGGATATCCATCAGCTGGTTGAGCGTCGCCAAGGACTGTGTGTAGCGGCCCATCTGGTAATCCCTGGATGCCGCAGAGAACGAAACTTTGCTGTTCAAAAACCCAACTCCGTGAAGGAAATGTTCTGGCATGGCTGTCGATTGCCGGCGCATGCACAGTCCATCCTTCCCGAGAACAGGGGATTGATCCGACGGTGCTATCCAGGCGCCTGCCACATTGCCATGCGAAGCTTGCTTGAAACCGGTGCGCCTCGACAAATGCGGCTCTCCGGGAGAGTGCCTGCTTCCCCCGGAAAGGCCCTGTTTTTCTGAGTAAATTCGAATGCAAAGAAATAGATTCAGCCGGCATTAACTATGGGATGTAAGGAGCGGGCACGGGGCCTCCATTTTTAAGAAGTTGGCAAGCATTGGCTGCGAGATTGCCCTGGACATGACGGGTTTGGGCCATACAAAAAAGGCGCCGAGTAGCATGAAGCTGGTCCGTCATCGCCGGTACTATAGTCCGGTATGTCCTCCTTTTTGTATCTAGTTTCCAGGGGACAGATTTATGACAAGCATTAACACGAATTCTTCCGCACAGGCCGCTCTCCAGACGCTGCGTAGCGTCAACCAGAACCTCAACAGCACGCAGAACCACGTTTCTTCGGGTTACCGCGTTGAAAAGGCTTCCGACAACGCTGCTTACTGGTCGATCGCGACGACTATGCGTTCGGACAACAAGGCTCTCTCGGCTGTCTCCGACGCGCTCGGCGTAGGCGCTGCCAAGGTCGACACCGCATACACCGCCATGGACAGCGCCATCGACGTCGTCGGCGACATCAAGGCCAAGCTGGTTGCCGCGACTGAAAGCGGCGTCGACAAGGCTAAGGTTCAGGAAGAAATCGGTCAGCTGCAGGAACAGCTGAAGAGCATCGCTCAGTCGGCTTCGTTCAACGGCGAAAACTGGGTTGCTGGCGCCGCCGGCACCAAGAGCGTCGTTTCGTCCTTCGTTCGCGACGGCTCCAACGCCGTTTCGGTTACCACGACCGACTATGTTCTCGACGACAGTTCCGCGGGCAACGTTCTGTTCGGCATGAGCGGCGGTTCGGTCGAAACCTCGACGGGTATCCTCGGCACTTCGAATGGCGCGACCGGCTCGATCTTCGGGATGGACATCACCAACTTCACCTCGGGCGATCTCTCGACAGCTCTGACCAACGTTGAATCGGCTCTGAAGTCCATGACCAGCGCCGGCGCCGCTCTCGGCTCGCTCTCAAAGCGTATCGACAGCCAGGACGACTTCGTCAACGCACTCAGCGACTCGATCGACTCCGGTGTGGGACGTCTCGTCGACGCCGACATGGAAGAGGAATCGTCCAGGCTCAGTGCCCTGCAGACCCAGCAACAGCTGGCGATCCAGTCGCTATCGATCGCGAACTCCTCTTCGCAGAACATCCTGTCGCTCTTCCGCTAAGAGCGGGCGACATCAGGTTTTCAAGTTTCGCGGCCGGGTCATCCCCGGCCGCGAAATGTTTTAAGATAAGGTTAATGAAAATCCTTCTAAGTGTCAGATATTTTTACGGTATTTCCAATTCGAGTTTAGCCTTCCTTAACCATCTTGCTGTTTTCTAGGCCCATCGAAACGGCGAGTTAACCCTAACAGAGATGGTTAACAGGCATGATGCTGACCGCTGTGGGCCGGACGAAATCCGGAATGTCCCTTCTTAAAATCTGCCGATAAGGGGCAAGAAAACTATGACGAGCATCAACACCAATAACGCTGCAATGGCAGCCCTCCAGACTCTGCGTGGCATCAACCAGGGTCTCCAGACAACGCAGGCCCACGTTTCATCCGGCTATCGCGTCGGCAAGGCTTCTGACAACGCTGCTTACTGGTCGATCGCAACGACCATGCGTTCGGACAACAAGGCACTCTCGGCCGTTTCCGACGCTCTCGGTCTCGGCGCCGCCAAGGTCGACACCGCTTACTCCGCCATGGATAGCGCCATCGACGTCGTCGGTGACATCAAGGCCAAGCTGGTTGCCGCGACTGAAAACGGCGTCGACAAGTCCAAGGTCCAGGAAGAAATCAGCCAGCTGCAGCAGCAACTCCTGAGCGTCGCTCAGTCGGCTTCCTTCTCCGGCGAAAACTGGGTTGCTGGCGCTGCCGGCACCAAGAACGTCGTTGCCTCCTTCGTCCGTGACGGCTCCAACGCCGTTTCGGTCGTGATGACCGACTACGTTCTCGACGACGGCTCCGCGGGCAACGTTCTGTTCGGCATGAGCGGCGGCGCAGTTGAAACCTCCACGGGTATCCTCGGTACTTCGAATGGTGCGACCGGTTCTGTCTTTGCAATGGACATCACCAACTTCACCCTCGGCGACATCCAGACGGCTCTGACCAACGTTGAATCGGCTCTGAAGTCCATGACCAGCGCCGGCGCCGCTCTCGGCTCGGTCTCCAAGCGCATCGAGTTGCAGGAGAACTTCGTGTCCGCACTCAGCGACTCGATCGACTCCGGTGTCGGCCGTCTCGTCGACGCCGACATGGAAGAGGAATCCTCCAAGCTCAGCGCCCTGCAGACCCAGCAGCAGCTGGCTGTCCAGTCGCTGTCGATCGCGAACTCCTCTTCGCAGACCATCCTCACGCTGTTCCGCGGCTAATAAATCCACGGAAACATCGCCCGCCGGTCTCCGGCGGGCATCCAAAAATCGAGCCGCGCTTCGATGGAGCGCGGCTTTTTTTATGTCTGTTAACGATCGATTAACCATAATGCTGTTTTCTCAGCTCAACGAGACGGCGGGTTAACCAAATTTAAGAACCGGTTAACAGGCATGAGGCTGGTCCCCGTTCCCGGTAGCTTTCCGGAATGTCCCTTTTTTCCACCTGCCAATAAGGGGCAATCATTTCATGACCAGCATTTTGACGAACGTCGCGGCGATGGCCGCCCTTCAGACACTCCGCGGAATCAATGACGGCCTCGAGGATACGCAGAACCGCGTATCGTCGGGCTACCGTGTTGAAAAGGCGTCCGACAACGCCGCCTATTGGTCGATCGCAACGACCATGCGTTCGGACAACAAGGCGCTTTCCGCCGTTTCCGACGCTCTCGGCCTCGGGGCTGCCAAGGTCGACACCGCTTACTCCGCCATGTCCAGCGCCATCGACGTCATCAGCGAAATCAAGGCGAAGATCGTCGCCGCGACCGAAAACGGTGTCGACAAGACCAAGGTCCAGGAGGAAATCGGCCAGCTGCAGCAGCAGCTGCTCAGCATCGCCCAGTCGGCTTCCTTCTCCGGTGAAAACTGGGTTGCCGGCGCTGACGGCACCAAGAGCGTCGTTTCCACCTTCGTCCGCGACGGCAACGGCAACGTCTCGGTTAAGACGACGGACTACCTTCTGGACACGAGCTCCGCCGGCAACGTTCTCTTCGGCATGGACGCGGCCGGCGCCATCGAGACGAGTTCGGGCATTATCGGCACATCAAGCGGGACGATCGGTTCGATCTTCGCGATGGACATCAGCAGCTTCGGGCAGGCTGATATCTCCATGGCCCTGACGTCGATCGAGGCCGGCCTGAATGCGATGACCAAGGCTGCATCGCAACTCGGCTCGATTTCCACCCGCATCGACCTGCAGGAAAACTTCGTCGGAGCGCTCAGTGATTCGATCGACTCGGGTGTCGGCCGCCTCGTCGATGCCGACATGGAAGAGGAATCGAGTAAGCTGACGGCGTTGCAAACCCAGCAGCAACTGGCCATACAGTCGCTGTCGATCGCCAACTCCAGCGCTCAGAACATCCTCACGCTGTTCCGCAGCTAAGCCAGGCGCTGAAGCTGGACCGAATCTTGCGCCACCGTCCGGCCGCAAGCGGAAGACCTCCCGAACCGCGCCCGAAACGGCGCGGTTCTCTATTTTATATCAATGAGTTAATTTGAACTGCAGTCGGCGGTCCGCGCTCGCCGCTGCGCTCTTGCCGAATAGGTTGATATCGAGTTACCTTTGCCTCGAGTTGATTTGCTTTTGCGACACACCGGCGGAAACCCTGCCGTAGGCATGACGCCACTTCAGTCGCCGCCGGCAATCCGGCCTGCCCTTTCACCTTATTCCGAGACCTGTCGATGACCGTTAAGATTACCAGCGCGGCCGCGGTGAATGCGCTTGCGGTGCTGCGCAGCATCAACAAAGAAGCCAGTCAGACCCAGCAGCAAGTTTCCTCGGGATTTCGTATCGAGACGGCCGCCGACGATGCGTCCTACTGGTCGGTTGCGACCGTCATGCGCTCGGACAGCACCAATCTCGGAACGATCGGAGATGCGCTCGGTCTCGGCGCTGCCAAGGTCGATGCAACCTACACGTCGATGACCTCGGCGATCGATCTCATCGGCCAGATCCGCGCCAAGCTAGTTTCGGCAAAAGAGCCTGGTACCGACAAGGACAAGATCAACGCTGAGATCAGCGAATACAAGCAACAGCTGCAGACCGTTGTCGAATCGACGTCGTTTGCAGGTGAGAACTGGCTGTTGAACGGCGATTCCGCCGCGCCGCCGACCTGGTCGGTCATCTCGGGCTTCGTGCGCGCCCCAACCGGCGAGTATCAGGCCCAGAGCATCGATTTCCCATCGTCGCAGACCATTCTCATCGACAAGAACGATGCGAGCGGCGGTCTGTTCACCAAGGCGGTCGATGCCAACGCGATCAATAACAGCGGGACGACGCCGCGCAATTATTACCTGCTGAACGCCAACTCGACCACGCCGGCGACGGGTACGGAGGTTGCGATCGACAAGAACACGACCGATGCGCAACTCACCGACATGCTCGATGTGACCGACTCGCTGCTCTCCTCGCTGACGACGACGGCCGCTTCCATCGGCGTGATGAAGACGCGTATCGACGATCAGATAGATTATACCGCCGATCTCTCCGATTCGATCGACAAGAGCGTCGGCGCGCTCGTCGACACCGACATGGACGAGGCTTCGATCCGGCAGAAGGCGATCGAAACCCAGAAGCAGATGGCCGTCGAAGCGATCTCGATCCTCAACACGGCTTCGAGCAAGATTCTGATCCTGCTTGAATAGAGCTGGGCGCGATCGCGGATGGCGGCCCCATTCATCCTCGCGCAAGTTTGACTTCCTAGTTTCCGGCATGAGGGCATCGTCCGAATCCGTGCCGGCGCAAGGTCAAGCCCTTGCCCGCTTCGAACGGGACATGCCGGCGCGCAAGGTCATTTTGAGCGGAGCGAGTATGCTGCCGCCTCCCGAATGGGATGGGTTTTTATGAGCATTACGCTTTCCCGGTATTTGAAGGATTTCGGTGAACCGGAACCGTCAGCGCCGATCATCGACATGGATGATTTCGCCAGCGATGGTTTCGCCGAAATACCGAGCGAACCGGCGATCGACGTCGAGGCGGAGCGCCGCGATGCCTATGCGCAAGGTCATGCCGCAGCGACGGCTGATTTGATCGAGACATACGAACGGGAGGCGCGGACGCTGGCTGAGACCCATGCGCGCCAGCTCGAGGAACTGAAGCTTCGTTACGAAGTCGAGGCGGCGGCGATCATTGCCTCCCGCATCCGCGATATCGCCGAAGAGGTCGCGCAGATGGTCAGCGCCGCCGCCGCCGTGGCAATCGCCCCGGTCATGACGGAAGCGCTCGCCGCCAGGGCTGCCGAAAACCTCGCCGTCCTGCTGCGCGACGCGATCCTTGAAGGTGCGGCCGGACCGATCGTTGTCAAGGGACCGGCCCGACTCTTCGAGGTATTGAAGGCCGGACTCGGCGAGCATGCCGAGGCGGTTCGCCACTTTGAGACCGACGATATCGATCTCGCCGTCGAATTCGGTGAATCCGTTATTGTCACCCGTATGTCCGCCTGGGCGACCAGCTTGAAGAAAGTTCTCGAATGAGCGAAGGCGAAAACCATCACCACGGCAAGAACGAGATCATCATCGTCAAGAGGCATGGCGGCGGCGATCACGACGGCGCCCATGGCGGCGCGTGGAAAATTGCCTATGCCGACTTCATGACGGCGATGATGGCGTTCTTCCTGGTCATGTGGCTGGTCAATGCCGCCAACGAGGAGACCAAGGCCTCGGTCGCGACCTATTTCAATCCGATCAAGCTCTCCGACGAAAAGCCGACCGAAAAGGGGCTGAAGAAGCCCGTCGACAACGCCGAGGGCGAGGAGAAGCAGGAGAAGTCGAAGCAGAAGGAAGAAAATCCGAACGACGGCAAGGCCTCGGCGGATGGTGACGACCAGACATCGACATCAGGCGACCAGACCAATTATTCCGAGGCCGATTTCTTTGAAAATCCTTACTCGGTTCTCGCCGAGATCGCCCAGGAAGTCGGCCAGCAGGCCAATGTCAGCGCCAAGGGCGATGGCGGCGCCGCCGATTCCGGCCCGGCCACCGGCGCCGATGGCGGCGAGGCCTATCGTGATCCCTTCGATCCGGATTTCTGGACGAAGCAGGTCGAGGTCACGACAGCCGGCAAGTCCGCGCCTCCGGGCAAGAGCGACCAGCAGGCGGCTGAGAACGGCACAACCGAGATCGCCAAGGTCGAGGATATGAAGCCGATACCGCTGACCACCGACCAGAAGGCCACCTCGGAAACCAAGGAAACTAAGGAAACCAAGGGCGCGGTCGGGGCCAAGGACGGCAAGGCGCCGGAGGATAAGAAGGCCGACGGCAAGAAGGCTGAGGACGAGAAGGCCGAGGCGCAAAAGGACGCCGAGCATCAGAAGGATGCGGACAGGAGCGCTGATGAGACCGAGCGGCAGCAGAAGGACGCCGAGCAGCTGCAGGCTGAGATCGCCCAGCAGATCGGCGGCGTTGCCGGCAAGCTTGCCGAAGGTCTGACCGTGACGGCATCCGAAGGCGGATTGCTGGTCAGCATCTCCGATCAGAGCGACGATTCGATGTTCAATGTCGGTTCCGCGGTTCCGCGCCAGGAGATGGTGCTCGCGATGCAAAAGATCGGTGCGATCCTGAAGGAGAGGGGTGGCGCGGTCGCCATCCGCGGCCACACCGACGGGCGCCAATATAAGGGCGCGCAGAACGAGAATTGGCGGCTTTCGATGGACCGAGCCCAGAGCGCCTACTACATGCTGGTGCGCGGCGGGCTCGACGAGAAGCGCATCTCCCAGGTCTCCGGCTTTGCCGACCGTCGGCTGAAATTGCCGGACGACCCGTTCAACGCGACCAACCGCCGGATCGAGATTCTGGTGCAGGCGGATGAGGGATAGTCGGATGGCGCGTCGGCAGCATCGCTATATCGGATTTGTGGCTCTCGGCCTGGCGATGCTTTCGCCGGCCGCAGGCAAGGCGCAGGATCCGGACGATCTTGCGCCGTACAAGATGCTGCGATCGCTGCAATTCGTGCAGGATTCCGTTGTCGCCGGCGATCATTCGGCCGGTGAGATGCAGCGCTTCATGCTGGGCACGATCGACGAGCGGCTGCGCACCGTCGACACGTCGGTCTTCGATGACGACCGCAATGTCGACGCAGCGCTGATCTACACGATGAGCGGCGGCAATCCACAGACGCTCGAATATCTGATCGCCCACGACGTCAACGGCTATTTCGATAACCGCGTCACCGATGTGCTCAGAAAATATCTGAGCGGCAAGGGGCTGCTCGTCGCCAAGACGCTGGAGGAGACGGCCAGGGAATACCGCGACAAGAAGATCGGCCCTTACCTTGCGTTGATCGGCGGCAACGTGCTGATCGCGACGAAGCCGACAGAGGCGCTGGATCTCTACGACCAGGCGCGCCTCGCCGCACCCGGTACGATCGTCGAGGAAGCGGCGTTGCGCCGCTCCGTCGCCATCTGCGTCGACAAGGGCATGCTCGACAGGGGGATGGCCTATTCGCAGCGTTATATCAGGCGCTTTCTGCATTCGCCCTATGCCAGCCAGTTTGCCGACCTTTTCGTCACGCTCGTCGTTGGCCACGATCACGACGTGAAACCGCAGGATGTCATCGACATCCTCTCCTTCATGGACGCACCGCGCCAGCGCGAGGTCTATCTGCGCATCGCCCGGGCCGCTGCGATATCAGGCAAGCCGGAGTTGGCGCACATGGCGGTCGAGCGTGTGCAGTCGCTTGGAGCCGGCACCGACAATGCCTTCGGTCCGCTGGCGGATTTCTATGGCGGCATGGCCGGCCTCCCCACCGAGGATATCGACCGGGCGGCGAAGAATGTCAGCGGGATCGCCGGCGACGCGCTATCGCCGCGCGATCAGGCACTGCAGGAAGCGGCGCGATCGGTTGCCGACCAGATCCTGCGCGCTCCCGATCCGGCAAGCCTGACGCAAGCCTCGAACCCTAACACTGACCATCAAGAAATCACTTCTGAAAAGGCTGCGGCTATAGCTCCGCAACCGGGAGCGCCAGGCGTGCTTCCGGAGCCTGTTCCGGGAGGTGTGGCATCGACTGGCCAGAGCCAGGGTACCGACCCCTCATTCAACGCATTTGTGACGACCAATCGGTCCAAGCTCGACGAGATCGACGGTCTTCTGGCGCAGGAAGGCAACGAACAATGATGGATATGAGCGTCTCGGGCGGAGCCGCGGGTGCGGAGTCCGCCGCCGTTGCGAAATCCGCGCGGCCCGCCGGGAAAGACCATGCCG
The DNA here is from genome assembly GCF_030053135.1 of Rhizobium sp. BT04. Classification (NCBI taxonomy): domain Bacteria; kingdom Pseudomonadati; phylum Pseudomonadota; class Alphaproteobacteria; order Hyphomicrobiales; family Rhizobiaceae; genus Rhizobium; species Rhizobium sp. BT04. Next base: position 3,749,001 of record NZ_CP125652.1, read on the forward strand.
CCGGCCAAAAAAACGGCTTCTCCGACCTGCTTGCCAAAGCAAGCGGCAATGCCGTCGGTGACGAGTCCGACGATGCGCAACCGGATCAGGGCCTCGTAGCCGATGGCCGCGCCGAGAAAGTGGCCCGGACGATCCGCGGCCGCAGCGGCGCAAAGCCGTTGATCGATCTCGGCGACGCCGCGCTGAAGGCGCAGGCGGACGTGCAGCCTGAGATCGCCAATGTCGAAAAACCCGCGGCAAAGCCTGCAAAGGCCGAGGTTAAAATGCCGACGGATCTCGCCTTCGGCAAGCTCGACGCCAAGGACCGCTCGGCCGACGAAATCGTTCAGGCGGCCAAAGGCGGCAAGCACGCCAAGGCTGACGCGCTGAAAACCGATACGGACAAGGACGGCGAGGAAGATGACGGCAGCATTTCCGATGTCCTCGGCCTGCTGAAGCAGGAATCTGCCGACGGTGCGGTGGCTCTGCCGGCGGTCGGCGCGCATCATGCATCCACCAAAGCCGATGACGTCAAGCCCGCCGACACGCAGATCGACGGTATCGAAGCCAAGACAGGCGGTCACGCGTCCGACGCCCTGGCAGCCGTCAGCGGCAACGTCGAAAGCGGTAAGACGGATGTTCCTGGATCGGAGAATGCCGCCGACGGCAGGACGTTCAGGATCAGCCGCGCCGATGGCCGCGGCGTGTCGATGGATGTGCACCTCGGCACCGACCAAGCAGGGCCAAAGGATGGCGCGAAGAAGACCGATGTCGAAAACGTCTCGGTCCTCGAATCGCGCCGCTATATCGGCCTGATGCAGAATGCGAACTCCGCTGCCGTCACCGCCGCTCTCTCGGGCGATTCCGAATGGGCAGCCGCCATGCAGCCGAGCTCGGCACTATCAAACGCGGCGGAATGGACGAGCACCGGCAAGGTGGTCAATACGCTGAAGATCCAGATGAACCCGCTCGATCTCGGCCTGGTGACGGCGACCATGCGCCTGTCCGGCGACGCCCTGAACGTCGACCTCAAGGTCGAAACCGGGACGGCCTATCGTCAGATGAAGGAAGATCACGGCAAGATCCTTGAAGCTCTGCGCAGCCAGGGCTACGCCGTCGACAACGTCACCATCAGCATGGCGCCGGTCGCGCGTACCGACTCCGGCAACCAGGCAGGCAGCCAGGGCCAGGCCTCCCAGCAGCAGTCGCTCCCCCAGCAGGGCCAGGGCGGCGAGGCGCGTGAGCGCCACAATCAGACGGCACAGCGGACGGGTGGAGGCTTCAATGGCGCAGGCGAGACCGGTATTGAAGACGTTTCTGCTGGCCGCAGCGGCGGCACTGGCGGCGTTTACCTCTGAGGCTATGGCCTCTACCGGGGCCTGCGAACGCGAAATCCAGTCGGCAGCTGCCAAATACGGCATCCCGGTCGGCATCCTCTATTCGGTCGGTCTGACGGAGACCGGCCGCAAGGGTTCGCTCTATCCCTATGCCATGAACGTCGAAGGCAAGGCGATCTTCCCGCCCTCCGAGCAGGACGCGATGAGGCAGTTCGATGTCGCCCGCAGCAGCGGCGCCAAGCTCATCGACATCGGCTGCATGCAGATCAACCACTATTATCATGGCGAAAATTTCGCCTCGGCCGAGGACATGTTCGACCCGCATCGCAATGTGGAGTATGCGGCAAAATTCCTCCGCAACCTGCACGACCGTCACGAGACATGGACGATGGCGGTAGCCAGATACCATGCAGGGCCTAACAACGACCCCGCGCAGAAGCAATATGTCTGCCGCGTTATCGCCAATCTGGTCGCCACGGGCTACGGCAAGTGGACTCCCAATGCGAGTAACTTTTGCCAAAATTGATTCAACCAAAGATAGAATATGCATATTGTGACGAAACTGTGTCACAATATGGCAGGAATCCGGCATGAATCCCCCGCGCAAGTCATAATTAAGGGACTGTTAACTTTTCCACGAATTTTTTGTGTGCATAAACAGCCGCGCCTACTAGATATAGATCAAATCGCCACCCGGATCTTAATCAATTATTAGTTTCTGCCATTAACTTTAACGAGTTGTCGCCGATTCGCACGATTCGTACCCATAGATCATTGAAGTGCCACACTGATTCGGAGGCGGACGAATGATCGTCGTGGTTGATGAGCGTGAGCTCGTGAAAGATGGATATACATCTCTGTTCGGCCGTGAGGGCATTCCCTCCACCGGCTTTGATCCAACCGAATTCGGCGAGTGGGTGCAAACCGCCGCCGATTCCGATATTGCGGCAGTCGAGGCGTTCCTGATCGGTCAGGGCCAGCGCAACTACGAACTGCCCCGGGCGATCCGGGATCGCTCGATGGCGCCGGTGATTGCGGTCAGCGACCAGCACTCGCTCGAAAACACCCTTGCGCTGTTCGATTGCGGCGTCGACGATGTGGTGCGCAAACCGGTGCATCCCCGCGAAATCCTCGCAAGGGCGGCTGCGATCCGGCGCCGGCTGAAGGCGATCGCCAATTACACCGAGATCGGCGGGATCCGCGTCTTCTCGGATGGCCGTGACCCCGAGATCAACGGTGAAGTCTTCGCGCTTCCCAGGCGCGAGCGCCGCATCCTCGAATATTTGATCGCCAATCGCGGTCGCCGGGTCACCAAGACCCAGATCTTCAACGCCATCTACGGCATCTTCGATGAAGAGGTCGAGGAGAACGTCGTTGAAAGCCACATCTCGAAGCTGCGCAAGAAGCTGCGCAAGAAGCTCGGTGTCGATCCGGTCGATTCCAAGCGCTTCCTTGGTTACTGCATTGATTGGGCCTGATTTTTTTGGCCGGGCGGCGGCGCCCGGCTGAACCTCGATATTGGCCTCGCAGCCTGCATGGCAGACAGCTTCACGCAAGGCCCGACAAATACTCTCGAGCTTAACAGGTAAAAAGAGGTTTTCAGATGAGCATTTTCGGCAGCATGAAGACGGCAGTATCGGGAATGAATGCGCAGGCGAACCGCCTCAGCACCGTCTCCGATAACATCGCCAACGTTAACACGACCGGTTACAAGGCTGTGTCGACGAGCTTCTCGTCGCTGGTTCTGCCCTCCTCAGGCGGCAATTACAATTCCGGCGGCGTTCAGACCTCCGTCCGCCAGGCCGTCTCCGACCAGGGCGATATTTCCTTCACCACCTCGACCACCGACCTTGCGATTTCGGGCGACGGCTTCTTCATCGTCCAGGGTGCGGACGGCACGCCGGTTCTGACCCGCGCCGGCGACTTCCAAAAGGACGATGAAGGCAATCTCGTCAATGCCGCCGGCTTCCAGCTGATGGGTTACTCCTTCGACGCCGGCTCTCCCGCCGTCGTCGTCAATGGTTTCGACGGTCTCGTTCCCGTCAATGTCAACCAGGAAGGGCTGACCGCCATCGCTTCGACATCGGGTGTCTTCAAGGGCAACCTCGATTCCGGCGCCAAGATCGCTCCGGTCGCTCCTGCGACGCTCCCGAGCGACAACGGCGCTACCGGCACCCCGACAACCGACACCAAGAAGTTCTCGATGGTCGCCTTTGATACTCTCGGCAACAAGGTGATGTACGACTTCTACTTCACGAAGACCGCGGTCACGACACCGCCGCCGGCAACTCCTGCGACCGCCAGCAGCTGGGAAGTTGCGATCTTCCGCAACGCCGATGCGGCGGTAGGTGGCACGACTTCCTTCCCTTACACCGGCGGCACCGTTGGCCAGACCCAGCTCGATTTCGATGCCAACGGCAAAATAACCAACTCGACAGGCTCCGTTAACATCGTCGATCCGGTGACAGGCCAGACGATCGCCATGGACCTCTCCGGTTTCACGCAGCTCGGCGCCGCCTTTGCCGGCACCGGCACGCCCAATGGCCAGGCCGCAAGCCCGGTCAAGGACGTCACGATCGACGGCGACGGCATCGTCTACGCCAAGTTTGAAGACGGCAGCACCAAGCCGCTCTATCGCATTCCGCTCGCCAACGTCGCGAGCCCGGACAAGCTGACGCTGATGAGCGGCAACGTCTACAGCGCCAACGGCCAGTCGGGCGTCACCGTCACCGGCTTCCCGCAGACCAACGGCCTCGGCACGATCAAGGCAGGCGCTCTCGAAGGTTCGAACGTCGACCTTGCCGGTGAACTGACCGAAATGATCGAGGCGCAGCGCAGCTATACCGCCAATTCCAAGGTATTCCAGACGGGGTCCGACATCATGGACGTTCTCGTCAACCTCAAGAGATAAGCAGGGTAACGGGTAAGCCATGTCGCTCACGTCAGCACTGAATTCCGCGCAGGGAATATTCAACAATACCGGCACCCAGAGCAGTGTCGTATCGAACAATATTTCGAATGCCGGCAACAAAGATTACGTGCGCCGGCAGGCAATGCTCACCACGTCACTGAACGGCGCACAGGTCGTCAAGATCGACCGGGCGCAGGAAGATGCCCTGCTGCGCCAATATCTGAAGTCGTCCTCTCAGGACAGCGCCCAGCAGACCCTGCTCAGCGGTCTCGAGGACCTCAAGTCGATCGTCGGTGGCAACGACTACGAAACGTCGCCATCCACCTATCTCGGTGTTTTCCAGCAGAAGCTTCAGGCCTTCCGCACGACGCCGGGCAGCACCGTCGCCGCCCAGGGCGCCATCACCGCCGCCCAGGACGTCGCCAACTCGCTGAACAATTCCTCGCAATCCGTTCAGGACGTTCGCGCCAACGCCGACAAGCAGGTCGCCACCGATGTCGATACGCTGAATACGCTGCTGAGCCAGTTCGAGAAGGCCAACAATGCGGTGAAGACCGCCACGGCCTCGGGTGCGGATGCATCCGGCGCTCTTGACGAGCGCGAGAAGGCCCTCAAGCAGATTTCGCAGATCGTCGGCGTCAACGCGACGACGCGCGACAACAACGACATGGTGCTGAGCACCTCTGACGGGACGATTCTCTTCGAGACGATCCCGCGTACGGTGACGTTCCAGGCGAAGGATGCCTATAACGCCACCATCACCGGCAATTCGGTCTATATCGACGGTGTCGCGCTTCCGCGTGGCAGCGGATCGACGGCGACGGGGCAGGGGAGCCTTCAGTCACTCCTGCAGGTCCGTGACGAGATCGCTCCCAACTTCCAGAAGCAGCTCGATGAAATCGCCCGCGGCCTGGTTTCGCTCTTCAAGGAGCAGAGCATTTCGGGCACCCCGGCCTATGTGCCCGGTCTCTTCACCTGGAGCGGCGGCACGGTCGAGGCCGGCAGCAGCGCGGTTGCCGGCATGGCGTCGACCATCACCGTCAGCAGCACCGTCATCACCTCGCAGGGCGGCGACCCGATGCGCCTGCGCGATGGCGGCGTCAACGCCGACGGCGTGGTCAACAATCCTACCCACCTCAGCGGCTATACGACGGACCTCGATCGTCTCTATAATGCCTTGGGGTCCGACATGGATTTCGACCCGGCAGCGGGAACGACGGTCGGTTTCGACGACGCGACGGGCATCGATTCGAACGTCAGCATCATGGAATATGCCACGAATTCCCTCGGCTGGCTCGAGCAGTACCGCAGCAACGCCACGACGGCGGCGGAGAACACCTCGGCGGCGCTGTCACGCTCCGACGAAGCCTATTCCAACGAGACCGGCGTCAACCTCGACGAGGAACTGACGCTGCTCCTCGACATCGAGCAGTCCTACAAGGCTGCGACCAAAATCCTGAACGCCGTTGACGAAATGTTGAAGTCACTGCTGGATATTGCGAGTTAAGCCATGAAGAGCTCATTTATTTCAAGTTCGGCCATTCAGAATGCGATGCGCTTGACGATTCGTCAGGGGCAGAACCAGATGACGAAGGCGACGATGGAAGCAACGACGGGAGTCTATGCGGATATCGGTGTCTCGCTCGGCGGCAATGCCGCGAGAAGCGTGGATTTCAGCCGCGAGGTCGACAGGATCGATTCGATCAAATCGAGCAATTCGCTGGTCACCGCGCGCATGGAATCCTCGCAGCTCGGTCTTTCCAAGATGAAGGACGTCGGCGACGGCCTCGTTTCGAAGCTGACGGCGCTCCAGGGCAGCCACGATCCCGGCAGCATTACCGTCGCCATCCAGTCGGCGACCAGCGCGCTCTCCACCATGATGGACACGGCCAATACCATGGTGAACGGCGAATATCTGTTCTCCGGCATCAATACCGATGTACAGCCGGTGACCGACAAGACGGCCGCCGCGAGCGCGGACATCGTCACGGCGCTGAACACCTATGCGACCGGCCTCGGCAAGCCGGTCAGCGATTTGACCGGCGCTGAAATGGAGACCTTCATAACCTCGACCGTCGAGCCGATGTTCAGCGAGACGGCCTGGACCGATGCGACGACCGGCTGGTCGCAGGCATCGAGCCAGAACATGACGAGCCGCATCAGCAACTCGGAAGTGATCGAATCCTCGACCAACGCCAATTCCGAAGGCATGCGTTACTTCGCGCTTGCCTCGGTCATGACCTCGGCGCTGCTCGGCCAGGGCCTCAGCAGCGATGCGATGAGCACGGTGTCCAAGCAGGCGATCAGCTACACGACGAAGGCGACCAGCGGCCTCGTGACGCAGGCAAGCCAGCTCGGCCTTTCCCAGGAGCGCGTCAAGAAGTCCAACGACGCCCTCGACGCCCAGTCTAATATCATCAAGAACAAGCTCGTCGATCTCCAGGGCGTCGATCCCTACGAAGCGTCGACCCTCGTCAAGACTTTGGAAACGCAGCTAGAAACAGCTTACACGATCGTTTCGAAGATCCAGCAGTTGAGTCTCGTAAACTACCTTTGATGATCAAAGGCGCGCAAAGAAGGATGCATGAATGTATCAGTTCTCATATGCCGAAGTCATGCAGGACTCGGTGGCCGACGCGAAAGAGCGGGAATGGCAGGTCCTTGACCGGTCCATAGAGCTGCTGTCGTTGGCGCGCGAAAAGGAAAAATACGGCCGGGAAGCGATCGAAGCCCTGTTTTATACCCGCCGGGTGTGGATCAGCTTCATCGAGGATCTGAAACATCCCGACAACCAGCTGGAGATCGAGCTGAGGGCCAACCTCATCTCGATTGCGATCTGGATATTGAAGGAATGCGACAGGATACGAAAACGTCTGTCTAATAACTACCAGGGCATCATCGACGTTACCACCATCATCAGGGATGGACTTAAATGAAAAGTACACTTCGCATTTCTCTGAAAGCCGGAGAAAGAATCTTCATCAACGGCGCCGTCCTGCGCGTCGACCGCAAGGTCGCGCTGGAATTCCTGAATGATGTGACGTTCCTTCTCGAAAACCACGTCCTCCAGCCGGAAGGCGCCACGACGCCGCTGCGCCAGCTCTATTTCATCGCGCAGATGATCCTGATCAATCCCGAGGGCAAGGACCATTCGACGGCGATGTTCCGCAAGTCGATCACCATGCTGCTCACATGCTTCAAGAACGAGGAAATCCTCGCCGAACTGAAGCGCATCGATGCGCTCGTGTCGACCGGCCGCGCTTTCGACGCGCTGAAGGCGATCCGCGGCCTCTACGCGATCGAAGACAATATCCTCAACAACCACGAAATGCCGCCGACGATGGTCGAGCAGATTCGCAGGGAGATTGCACCATGGCGGTAGATGCAACATCAAGCGTGAGCAAGTCGACCTCGACGAGCACGTCGAGTTCTTCCCAGAAGGCGACGCTCAACTACGACAATTTCCTTCAACTGCTGATCGCGCAGATGAAGAACCAGGATCCGACCGATCCGATGGATGCCAGCGAACAGGTCGCACAGCTTGCAACCTTCTCGCAGGTCGAGCAGACGATCCAGACCAACACCAAGCTGGACACGCTTCTGGCGAGCTCCAGCCTCACCCAGGCCGGCAGCTATGTCGGCAAATACATGGAAAGCGCCGACGGCACCGTCAAAGGCATCGTCGATTCCGTCAAAGTTTATTCCGACGGCATCATTGCGACGACCAAGGATGGCGGTAAGATACTCGTGCAGGCGGGAATCACTGTTGCCAACCAGGCGCCGACCACGACGACGACCAGCAACGATACCTGATACCGCGGCGCCGACGCGTCAAGTGATACCAATTAACAGCGGCCCGGCCACGGCGGGGCTGCTTCGAGGCGATATGAGGTTGCCTTTCGATGAATGAAGCTGATGCATTGGATCTGTTCCAGGCGGCGATCTGGACCGTGCTGATTGCCTCCGGTCCCGCCGTCCTTGCCGCGATGGTGGTGGGTCTCGTCATCGCCTTGATCCAGGCTTTGACCCAGGTGCAGGAAGCGACACTGACCTTCGTGCCGAAGATCGTCGCCGTGCTGGTCGTGGTCGGCGTTACCGCGCCTTTCGTCGGCTCGCAGATCTCGATTTTCACCAATCTGGTCTTCTCGCGTATCCAGTCCGGCTTCTAGAGCAATTCCAGGAAAAGTGCGAAACGGTTTTCCGTCCGGAATTGCGTAAAAACAAAAGATTAGAGCGGTTCTACGCTTCCGCGAAAAGCTGAACCGCTCGGAGCCACCTTCGCGCAAGCTTCGCCATTTAATTCTCGATCCGAATTGGCGGACCTCATGTCCGCTCCTCTCATGAAGAGACGGAATCGTTATGGCGCAACCACCTGCAATACCCCTTCCGAAAGTCGTCCCGAGTCTGCGCGATGTCGGTTTCGCCCTCGGCATCATCGGCATCATCTGCATTCTCTTCCTGCCGATCCCGCCATTCCTGATCGATATGGGACTGGCCTTCTCGATCGCCTTCTCGGTGCTGATCCTGATGGTCGCGCTGTGGATCCAGAAACCGCTCGATTTCTCGTCTTTCCCGACCATTCTGCTGATCGCGACGATGACCCGGCTGGCGCTGAACATCGCGACGACGCGCGTCATCCTGTCCCACGGCAATGAAGGTCACGACGCGGCCGGCGGCGTCATTGCCGGTTTCGCAAGCCTGGTGATGTCCGGCGACTTCGTCATCGGTCTGATCGTCTTCCTGATCCTCATCACCATCAACTTCATCGTCATCACCAAGGGCGCCACGCGTATCGCCGAAGTCGGCGCGCGTTTCACTCTCGATGCCATCCCCGGCAAGCAGATGTCGATCGACGCCGACCTTTCGGCCGGCATCATCGACGAGAAGGAAGCCCAGCGCCGGCGCAGGGAGCTCGAAGAGGAAAGTTCCTTCTTCGGTGCGATGGACGGTGCCTCGAAATTCGTGCGCGGCGATGCCGTCGCCGGCCTCATTATCACCGCCATCAACGTCTTCGGCGGCATCATCATCGGCTATTTCCGCCACGGCATGCCGATCGGCGAAGCGGCCGACGTCTTCGTCAAGCTGTCCGTCGGCGACGGCCTCGTCTCGCAGATGCCGGCCCTCATCGTCTCGCTTGCCGCCGGCCTGCTCGTCTCGCGCGGCGGCACCACCGGCTCCACCGACCAGGCGGTCGTCAATCAACTGAGCGGCTATCCCCGCGCGCTGTCCGTTTCCGCCGTGCTGATGTTTGTCCTCGCCCTCATGCCGGGCCTGCCGTTTGTCCCCTTCGTGATCCTCGGCAGTCTTCTTGCCTTCGGCGCATGGTTCATCCCGCGTCAGGTCGAGGCTGAAAACAAGCTTCGTCGCGAGCAGGAGGAAAAGAAGGTCGTCCAGAACAAGGAACTGGAAAAGGATTCGGTCAAGTCGGTGCTGCGCACCTCGGAGATCGAGCTCGCGCTCGGCAAGATGGTCTCGACGCGTCTGCTCGGCGCCCACCAGGAGCTTGCCTTCCGCGTCGGCAAGATGCGCAAGAAATTTGCCACGCAATACGGCTTCGTCGTGCCCGAGATCAAGGTGACGGACGATATCGCCATCGCCGAAAAGTCCTACCAGATCCGCATCCACGGCACGACGGTCGCCTCCAACCTCTTGCGCGTCGGCGAAGTCCTCGTCGTCACCGGCGCCGGCCGCCGGCCGAGCATTCCGGGCGACGAAATCCGCGAACCTGCTTTCGGCATGCCTGCCGTCTCGATCCTCGAAAACTTCGCCGACGATCTGAAGCGCGAGGGCTTCCAGCCGATCGACAACGTGTCCGTCGTGCTGACCCATATGAGCGAGGTCATCCGCAACAACCTGCCGCAGCTCCTGTCCTACAAGGACGTCAAGGTGCTGATCGACCGGCTCGACCCAGAATACAAGAAGCTCGCCGACGAGATCTGCTCGTCGCACATGTCCTATTCCGGTCTGCAGGCGGTGCTCAAGCTTCTGCTTGCCGAACGCGTCTCGATCCGCAACCTGCACCTCATTCTCGAAGCGGTGGCCGAGCTAGCGCCGCATGTCAGGAAGACGGAGCAGATCGTCGAGCATGTCCGCATCCGTATGGCCCAGCAGCTTTGTGGCGACCTCGCCGACAACGGCGTGCTGCGCGTGCTCAGACTGGGCAGCAAATGGGATCTCGCCTTCCACCAGGCGCTGAAGCGCGACGCAAAGGGCGAGGTGATCGAATTCGACATCGATCCGCGCAGCCTTGAGGAGTTCAGCGAACAGGCCACCCAAGTTATCCGTGAGTTCATGGATCGCGGCCTGCCATTCGCCCTTGTCACGTCGCCGGAAACACGCTCCTATGTGCGCATGATCATCGAACGGCTGTTCGCCACGCTGCCGGTCCTGTCGCATGTCGAACTGGCCAAGGGCATCGAGATAAAGATTTTGGGCTCTATTTCATGATAACAGACCCGCAAGGGACCGTTCTCGCGCTGTTTCTGGTTTTCTGCCGGATCGGTGGCTGTGTGCTGGCTCTTCCGGGTTTTTCCTCGGCGCGTGTGCCCGAGCAGTTGCGCGTCTTCATCGCCGGCGCGCTCTCGATCGCCGTCATGCCGCTGCTCTGGGACACGGTCTATCCCGCCGTCCACACCGGCTCCGGCACCTATATCGGCCTGATCTTCAGCGAATCGCTGATCGGCGTGATGTACGGCATGCTGGCGCGAATCTACACGCTCGGCATGCAGTTCGCCGCTTCGATCCTCGCCACGATGGTCGGCTACACCCAGCCGGGTTCAGCCGACATTCTCGAAGACACGCCGGAGACCAGCCTTTCGGGCTTTGTCACCTTCGCCGGCATCATGATTCTCTTCATCATGGATTTCCATCACATCGTCTTCCGCGCGCTGATCGATTCCTACACCACCATGCCCTTCGGCGGCCTGATGCAGATGCGCGCGACGCTGATCTCCTTTACCGATACGCTGGAGCAGACCACCTACATCATGCTGCGGCTGTCGAGCCCGTTTTTGATCTACGGCCTGATCTTCAACGTCTCGATCGGCTTCATCAACAAGCTGGCGCCGCAGATCCCCGTCTACTTCATCTCAACGCCCTATCTGCTGATGGGCGGGCTCTTCCTGATCTACTTCTCGATCGCGGCGATGGTCAGCCAGTTCGGCCAGTCCTTCGGCTCGATCTATATCGGGCGATGAGGCTGATATGATCGAAAAGAACCGCTCCCAGAAGCTCAAGCGACTGCTCTTGGTGCAGCGGCATATCGAAAGAATGGCCGAGAACGACCTGGCCGAAACCAGCCGCCAGCGCGTCGAGGTCAATGCGGCGATGGACGACGTCATCCTCGCCCTCGGCTCGATGGACCCGGTCCACCACGCCTTCTCGCAGAATTACGCCGACCGATTCGGCCGGCTTTCCATCAAGGACAAGCAACTGACCGGCATGCAGGAGGTCCACGAGATGCGGCTGGCGCGCGAGCGCGCCAAGGGCGATCGTTTCGAAGAGGGCATGAATAACGCCCTCGAGGCCGAACGCCGCGAGGCCGATGACAATGCCGTCTACGATGTCATCGATCAGCAATTCGCAACGCCAGCCTCCAGCAAGCTTCAAAACCCATAGTCGTTACGATCTTAATTTAGAGGATTGTAACGTGGCTATTTCGCCCCCCAGTGATCTGGTCCTGGACGTTGTCAAAGCTGCCGACCCCATGGAGGTTCAGGCGGCCCAGGAAAAATTGAAGGCAAATCGTGCGGCCTTTGCCGCAACGAGCCTCGCCGAAAACGGCAAGGGCTTCTCCAATACGGTCGATGTTCTCGATCATGTCGGCCAGAAGAGCGGCCTTAATAACATTCAGAACCGCACCAAGGCCGAGGAAGTGCCGGAGAGCTACCGGAAATTCGAGGCCATGGTTCTGCAGAATTTCGTCAAGTCCATGCTGCCGAGCGAAAGCGAAGACGTCTACGGCAAGGGCGCGACCGGCGATATCTGGAAAGGCATGATGGCCGAACAGCTCGGCAACACCATGGCCAAGGGTGACGGCATCGGCATCGCCAAGCAGATGTACAGCGAGCAGCTGCACCGGCAGGAAGGCAAAATCGTCAATGCCTCGACCGATGATCGTGACCGCAACACTGCGATCAGCATGATCGACGACTTCCAGCGCAAGACATTCGGCACGCCGACCGCCGACGCCAAGTCCGATGGAACAGGGTGATCTCAGGCCCGTGCGGCCTGAAATCTGAATCCTGTTCTCAATGAAAGAGTTAGAGCATGCTGCCGTCCGAAAACCGCGCACACTTTTCGGCATCATGCTCTAAGCGACGCATAACCGAGGGTACAATGGAAATAGTTTCGAACGAATACAGGATCAAATCCGTTCTCGGACGCCTCGAAATGATCATCGACAATGAGAACACCCGGATCGGCAGCGATCCGCAATTCGATCTCAAGGTCTCCAATGCGCATAAGAGTCGCTGCCTCTACGAGCTGTCGATGCTTTTCCGCGACACCGATCCGGCCGAGCTCGCGGCTGCCCATCTCGATCAGCTGCACGGCCTGAAGAAGAAGCTGGTTCTCAATGCCCGCCGGGTCGAGGCGCATCTCGAAGCGGTTCGCGCTGTCGCCGACCTGCTGAAGAACGCCGTTCAGGACGCCGATGCCGACGGCACCTATTCCCAGGAACAATTCGCCACGCGTGGTAACTGATGATCAAGCTCGTCCTCACCGGTGTCTGGGTTTGCGCCATCACCTTGGCATCGGTCTATTTCTCGGTGTATCTGGCGACCGCGCCGGCACCCGCGGCAACGGATTCCAAGCAGAGCGCGCTCGAACTGGTGAAGGGTGAAACGATCACGGTACCGATCATCGGTGACGGCGCGATCACCGGTTACTTCCTCGGCCGCGTGTCGTTCATGATGAACAAGGAAATGTTGAAGGGTGTGACGCTGCCGCTGGCCGAGATGACGACGGACGAGCTTTTCAGCCTGCTCGTCGGCAACAAGATGGTCGATATCGCCCATATCAAATCTTTCGATCCGAAGGCCTTCCGCGAAGAGATCAGGAATGGCATGAACGAGCGCCTCGGCGGCGAATATGTCGCCGACGTGATGCTGGAGCAGCTCGACTATCTCTCCAAGGACGATGTCAAGCAAAGCTCCGCCGGCCAGCCGAAGAAGGTGGGCACGCCCGTCAAGATCGTCGAGACCGCACCGGCCGGCGAAACGCCGGCACCGGCCGCCCACTAAAGACCGTCCAATCATCGACGACAAACGGCGCCGCAGGGCGCCGTTTGTCGTTGGCGCGTGTGGTTAATAAACCACTTATACGAGCATGGAAATTCAAGGAATTTTCCTAAGGGTTGTTTGAAACCGTCCTGTTATATCAGGTGCCACAGCTTGGCATGGGCCGCTTCCGGGGTCGGGGCGACGCCGTCCCGGCGGGACGCGACCGGCCTTTTGAGCGCCGATGCGGGAAGTTTGGGCTTGTTTTCCGGGATGTCGGGCGGATGAAGCATCCTCGGCAGGAGGTTGGAATGAATCTGATTGCAAACTTCGCGGTGCTCGCATCGCGGCGGACGATCTTCGATCTGCCGGTCTGCGACCTCGGCTGGGACGACGCTCTCGTTTTCATCAACGAGCTGGCCTCCATTCCCGTCGGCCAGACCGTGGTTTGCTTCGTCAATGCCCACAACATGCTGACCGCGCTTCGCGACGACGAATATTATCGGATCATGTCGCACAATCTGGTGCTGCCGGATGGCATCGGCCTCAACATCGCATCGCAGATCGCCCATGGTGCGCCGTTTCCCGCCAATCTGAACGGCACCGATTTCGTGCCAGCCTTCCTCACCTTCATGGAAGCCCCGCGTCGCATCGGCCTCATCGGCGGCACGCGTTCGGTCGTCGAGGCGGCGGCGGAAAATTTCCGCAGGCATACGCCCTGGCATGAATTCACCGTCATTTCCGACGGTTATTTCGACAAGGTCGATTCCTCCGCCGTCACCGAGGACCTTGAGCGTCAGAAGGTTGATATCCTGATCGTCGGCATGGGAACGCCGCTGCAGGAGAAATGGGTTCACGACAATATCCGTGCCGATCATGCGCGCCTGGTGCTGACGGTCGGCGCTCTTTTCGACTTTGTCTCCGGCGCCGTGCCGCGTGCGCCGAAGACGGTGCGGATGATGCGCCTGGAATGGGCCTATCGCCTGCTGCAGGAGCCGACGCGCCTCTGGCGCCGTTACATCATCGGCATTCCGGTCTTCCTCTTCCATGTCCTGCGCTACCGCTTCCGCCGGCGCGAAAGGATCCTCAGCCATCCGGAAGAGCACGCCACCACGCTGCAGCCGCGGTCGGAGCATAAGAAGGCGAGCTGAGCCGACAGCGCCGCGCGTCTTTTCAGACGCGCAAAGGACGTTGCAGCCCTTGGAATGGCGTATGATCTGTCCTTAAGTTGATGCCGATTTAACGATAGATGCATAGTTCTTACACGCTGCGGTTAACCATTTCTTTGCCATGAATATTTAGACTGGTTTAATCATCTGCGCCCGTGCGGATGAGCGAATTCGGCCATCCTGTGCATGAGATGTGGCGCAAATGTACGATATCAGGGCCAGAAGCAGTTTCCACGATCGCGCAGCCGCAGGGCTGCGTGACGACCGCTATGGATCGCCTCGGCCGAACCGGCCTGATATCGCCCCGCCGGAGGCCGAACTGCTGCGCGTCATCGGCCGTGCGCTGGAAGAGCAGCGCGCAAAAGCGGCGCCCACGCCGCCGCTGGTCGACCGCATCGAAACCATCCTCGGCAATCGCCTGCGGGCCGCCAATGATGTCGGCCTTCCGCTTCCTCGGGAACGGGCGCGTCATGAACAGCTGGCCGCTCCGGCCAGCGAGCCGATGATCTTGCATGAACCGCTGGCCGCGATTCGTGAGGAACCGGCCGAGACCCTGCCGGCGGCGCCACTGCGGCGCGTCGGCGGCATTGGTCTTCTGACAATGGTCGCGGCTGCGACGATCATCGGCGCGGGCCTGCCGGCATTGATGCCGACTTCGCCAGCCCTCTACCGCGCCGAAGCGATGCTTGCGGTGAAGACCGATGCCGCAAGTCGCGCCGCCTTCACCCAGGCAGCAGTGAAAGGGCTGCTGTCGGCGCGGGTGGTTGCTTCGACGGTCGCCGCCCTGAAACTCGATCACGATCCCGAATTTGCCGGCCGCGGTGCCGATGCGCTTGGCGTTGCGCTCGATCTCCTCTCGGCGACCGGTACTGCCGCCGATCCGGCCTCGCGCGCCGAGGCGACGTTGAAACACGCGGTCGAGATTCTGCCCGATGCCGCCTCCGGCACGATCCTCGTGAGGGTGACGACAGGCGACAGCGGCAAATCCATGCGCATCGCCGCGAGGCTTGCTGAAGCAGTTTCCTCGGTAGATGGACCCGGCGGCAACGCCGAAACCGACGCCGCCTTGCGCAAGGCCTATGACGAGGCGAAGGCGGCGCTTGCCGCCTTCACGGCAAAGAGCGGCGAGGGCAATGTCAAGGTGGCGGTCGATCTTCGCCGCCAGATCGACCGGCTCGATGCCGATCTGAAAGAGGCAGACCAGAATATCCTCGACGCCAAGGCGCAGGCCGACCGGCTCAAGGCGGCAAAACTTGCCGGGGTGCTCGACGGTTCGTTGCCCGCCGATATGCTTTCGCCGGCGCTGCAGGACTGGCGCGACAAATATGCCGTCGCCAGGACAGCGCTGGCCCAGCTTTCGGCCGAGCTCGGCCCGCGCCATCCGCGCCTCTTGCAGCAGCAGACCGAAACCGATGGCGTGAAGGAGAATATGAGCAAGGAACTGACCCGTCTAGCTCAGGCCGCCAATGTCGCCGCCAAGGCTGCCGTCGATGCGCGCAAGGGCTTGAACGACCGCCGCAACACGCTGATCGCTCAAAGCCGGGATACCGGCGTCGATCTTTCCCGGCTGACCGAGCTCAGCGAGAAGGCCAATGCCGCGCGTTCGCGCCTGGAAAATGCGGCTCCCGCGTCGGCCGGAACGGTTGCCGATGGCCGCGTCACGCTCATCAAGCCGGCATTGGCAACGGCGGTATCGGCGAGGGATGGCCGGACCGGACGTTCGCTCGCCGGCGCTGCCGCGGGTCTCGTCGCAGGTCTTGCTGCAGCTTTCCTGCTGCGCCGGCGTAAACCCATGGCCGTACCCGAAGAGGAAATGCCGGTATCCCTCCCGCTGTCTTCCGCGCCGCCGGCACCGCAATCTGTCCCGCCCCCGGCCGACGAGATGGAGATGCTGCGCTCCGAGATCTCCGGCCTGCGCGACCGGCTTCGTATTCATGCGCTCGAAGCGCGGCAGCCGCTGCGCTGAACGAACATTTCCTTGCAAGTTTGATATTGCCTTGTTGCTTTCCGACAGGATAGGGCGTTAGCGGGCATTTGACGCTCGTCGACTATCCATAGATTGACGCAAAACAGGGCGGAGAGACGCGTGACGACAGTAATCGACGGCAAGAACGTAGCTGCATCGGTCATTCAGACGGTCAAGAGTGCGACGGCAGCGTTGGAAAGGAGCAGCGGCGTTACGACAGGCCTTGCGGTCGTCATCGTCGGCGACGATCCGGCGAGCCACGCCTATGTCGGCTCCAAGGGCCGCATGGCCAAGGAATGCGGTTTCAAGTCGGTCCAGCACACGCTGCCGGCCGAGACCAGGCAGGAGGATCTGGCAGCCCTCGTCGCCACCCTCAACGCCGATCCGTCGATCCACGGCATCCTGGTGCAGTTGCCGTTGCCGAAGCCGCTCGACAGCGAGCCGATCATTCAGTCGATCCTGCCGGAAAAGGATGTCGACGGGCTCAGCGTCATCAATGCCGGCAAGCTCGCCACCGGCGACCTGAAGACCGGTCTGGTCTCCTGCACGCCGGCCGGCGCCATGGTCTTCGTCCGCCGCACCCATGGCGAGGACCTCTCCGGCCTCAACGCCGTCGTCATCGGCCGCTCCAACCTATTCGGCAAGCCGATGGCGCAATTGCTGCTCAACGCCAATGCCACGGTGACGATCGCGCATTCCAGAACCAAGAACCTCGCCGAGGTCTGCCGCAACGCCGATATTCTGGTCGCCGCCGTCGGCCGGCCGGAGATGGTCAGGGCCGATTGGGTGAAGCCGGGTGCGACGGTTATCGATGTCGGCATCAACCGGGTGCCGGCCCCCGACAAAGGCGAAGGCAAGACCCGGCTCGTCGGCGATGTTGCCTTCCAGGAAGTCGCCGAGGTCGCCAGCACCATCACCCCGGTGCCCGGGGGCGTCGGCCCGATGACCATCGCCATGCTGATGGCCAACACTGTCATCGCCGCCCATCGCGCGGCCGGGCAGACCCCGCCACAGTTTTGATTAGAGCAATTCCAGGAAAACTGCGAAGCGCCTTTGCCGGGAATTGCATAAAACAAAAAGTTAGAGCGGTTTTGCGTTTCTATGAAAAGCTGAACCGCTCTAGATTTGCGGGGCAGGGCCGGTCGAGGCCCTGACGATCAGCTCGGTCTTCCAGAGCTCCTGGTCGGGGAAGGGGGCGGCCTGCTTCACCGTGCCGATCAGCCGCTGGGCGATGCGGACGCCGGCGGCCCGCAAGGACGAGCGTGTCGTCGTCAGCGGCACCGAGAAGTTTTCCGGCTTCAAGAGCGGCAGCACGTCGTCATGGGCGATCAGCGAAATATCCTCGCCGAGCCGCAATCCCGCCTGATTGACTGCGCGGATCGCGCCGAGCGCCAGCACCGTGCTGGAACAGAGGATCGCCGTCGGCCGCTCCGGCAGCTGCAGGAACCGTTCCATCGCCAGCAGGCCCTGCTCGTCCGTCATCAGCGCGTGGCTCATGCAATCTTCATCGAGCGCCAGCCCGCGCTCAGCAAGGGCTGATATGACGCCGTTCTTCCGGCGGATGGCGAAATCGAGATGCATCGGCCCGTTCATCAGCGCAAAGCGCGTATGGCCGAGCTGCAGCAGCAGCCGCGTCGCACCGTAGAAGGCCCCTTCATTGTCGATGTCGAGATAGGGATAGTCCGGCTCCGAACCGAAGGAGCGGCCGTGCACGACATAGGGCATGGAGAGCGATTTCAGCATGGGAAGCCGCGGGTCGTGGCCGCGCATATAGGCGACGAACAGGGCGTCGACATTGCCGCTGATCGCAAGGCGCCGCAATGCGGCCACCTCGTCATCCGGGTCGGCCGGCATGATCACGAAATGGAAGTCGTGGCGCACGGCCTCTTCGCCGAGCCCGGCCAGGAATTCGCCGAAATGCACGTCGGAGTGGTGGCCGGGCGCCGTCGGCATGACGAGGCCGATCGAGCCTGCCTTGCCGGTCGCCAGCCGCTGCGCCGCCTTGTTCGGCCGGTACCCGGTTTCCTTGACGGCCTGAAGTACGCGCTCCCGGGTCGCCTCGTTGACCTCGGGATAGCCGTTGAGCGCTCGGCTCACCGTCGTCTGCGACAGCCCCAGCAATTCCGATAGCTGTTTGAGATTCACCTGTTATGCTTCCTCCCGGCCCGCTTTGCGGCCGTCTTGAAAAGGCCTGCCGCCTCCGAGTGGCATCCAAAGCGCTTTCAATTATGTAGCATTTGACGCGCTTGACTCAAGAAAAATCGCTCCATATTTCCCGATAGGCGCCGCTGCGCCGCGATAACAGCCGTATTCACAACCGGTTATCGCGAATTGACTTGACTCCATTCCACCGAAAGTGAAATGAGTTGGGTGTCAAAGCGCTTTGAAATTTCTTTTTAAGGGAATTCGGCGCGGTTGGGATTGTGATGGGAGGATGATCACATGAAAAAGTCATTTTTGATGGGCGTTGCCGCGGCAGCGCTTTTTGCCGGCGCTGCGTCCGCGGCCGATTTGAAATTTGCCCCCGGACAGGATGCCAAGTTCAACTGGAAGAGCTATGACGAATTCAAGGCTGCCCACGCCGATCTGAAGGGCCAGCCGCTGACGATCTTCGGGCCGTGGCGCGGCGAGGACGAGGCGTTCTTCCAGAGCGTTCTTGCCTATTTCACCGAAGCCACCGGCATCGATGTCAAATATTCCTCTTCCGAAAACTACGAACAGCAGATCGTCATCGATACGCAGGCAGGCTCGCCGCCGAACATTGCCGTTCTGCCGCAGCCGGGCCTGCTCGCCGATCTCGCCAGCAAGGGCTTCCTGACGCCGCTCGGCGATGACAACTCCAAGTGGATCAAGGACAATTACGGCGCCGGCGACAGCTGGGTCGGGTACGGCACCTACAAGGGCAAGGACGGCAAGGAAGCCTTCTACGCCTTCCCCTACAAGGCCGACGTGAAATCGCTGGTCTGGTATGTTCCGGAGAACTTCGAGGAAGCCGGCTACAAGATCCCGACGACCATGGAAGAACTGCATGCCCTGACCGACCAGATCGTCAAGGACGGCGGCGTTCCCTGGTGCATCGGTCTCGGTTCCGGCGGCGCCACCGGCTGGCCGGCGACCGACTGGGTCGAAGACCTCATGCTGCGCATGCAGCCGCCGGAAGCCTATGACAAGTGGACGACCAACGAGCTGAAATTCACCGATCCGGCCGTCGTTGCCGCGATCGACGAATTCGGCAAGTTCGCCAAGAACGCGAAATACGTCGATGGCGGCGTCGCGGCCGTGGCCTCGACCGACTTCCGCGACAGCCCGAAGGGTCTGTTCGCGGTTCCGCCGAAGTGCTACATGCACCACCAGGCCTCGTTCATCCCGTCCTTCTTCCCTGAGGGCACGAAGCTCGGCCAGGATGCCGACTTCTTCTACATGCCGACCTATGCGTCGCATCCCGAGCTCGGCAAGCCGGTTCTCGGCGCCGGCACGCTCGTCTCGATCGCCAAGGACTCGAAGACAGCCCGCGCCTTCATCGACTTCCTGAAGACCCCGATCGCCCACGAGGTCTGGATGGCGCAGTCGAGCTTCCTGACCCCGTATAAGGGTGTCAGCACCGAAGCCTATGCCAACCCGCAGATGAAGAAGGAAGGCGAGATCCTGACCTCGGCCACCACCTTCCGCTTCGACGGTTCCGACCTGATGCCGGGCAAGATCGGCGCCGGCGCCTTCTGGACGGGCATGGTCGATTTCGTCGGCGGCAAGTCGGCCGAAGAGGCTGCAGGCGAAATCCAGAGCGCCTGGGACGGCATCAAGTAATCTTCAAAATGCTGCCGCCGGCTTGCCGGCGGCACGGCTTGCATGACTGGCCGGGCTCGCAAAGAGCCCGGCCATCGCAGGCTGTATTGTGATGGGGCAATGCGAATAGATTGACGATGACCGGCGCTGACCCGTCAGCATAAAGACCGGTCGGGATAAGATCAGGGGAAGCAGGGGAGGGACGAAATGCTGTTGCAGATTGTGTCCGCTTTGGGCGTCGTGGTCGGGGCCGTTATCGCGTGCTCGGCCTATTTCTATTTTTCGAACAAGATCCTGGATCTGGCTCTGCCGGTGAAGGATGGCGACATCCGCGCCGCATCGCGCAATCTCAACCGTCGCGCGCTGATCCGGCCGTGGTTGTTCATCGGCCCGGCGCTCTTCCTGCTCATCGTCTATCTCGTCTATCCCGTCGTTGCGACCTTCATCCTGTCCTTCTACGATCGGTCGGGCAATCAGTTCGTCGGCGCGACGAACTACCTGTGGGCCTTGAACGACCGCGAATTCCGCCAGTCGATCTTCAACAACATCCTCTGGCTCGCCGTCGTGCCGGCCGCCTGCACCTTCTTCGGCCTCGTCATCGCGGTGATGACCGATCGCATTTGGTGGGGCAATATCGCCAAAAGCATCGTCTTCATGCCGATGGCGATCTCCTTCGTCGGCGCCTCGGTCATCTGGAAATTCATCTATGAATATCGCGGCGGCAATGACGTCCAGATCGGCCTGCTGAACGCCATTGTCCAGACGTTTGGCGGCACGCCCGAGGTGTGGATCTCCATTCCATTCTGGAACAACTTCTTCCTGATGGTCATCCTGATCTGGATCCAGACCGGTTTTGCCATGGTCATCCTGTCTGCCGCCCTTCGCGGCATTCCCGAGGAAACGATCGAAGCCGCCGTCATCGACGGCGCCAATGGCTGGCAGATCTTCTGGCGCATCATGGTGCCGCAGGTCTGGGGCTCGATCGCCGTCGTCTGGACGACGATCACCATCCTCGTCCTCAAGGTCTTCGATATCGTGCTGACCATGACCAACGGCCAGTGGCAGACGATGGTGCTGGCGAACCTGATGTTCGACTGGATGTTCCGCGGCGGCGGCGATTCCGGCCGAAGTGCCGTCATCGCCATCATCATCATGCTCGCCGTCACGCCGATCATGGTCTGGAACGTGCGCCGCGCCAACCGCGAACTGAAGGGGCACTGAGATGACTGCTGCCGGAAGCTACTTCAAGATCGGCCCCGCCCGTCTCTTCGTTCACGCCGCCGTTCTGCTGATCGTCATCGTCTGGCTGATCCCGACGCTCGGCATCTTCGTCAGCGCGCTGCGCGACAAGGACCAGATCGTCGTCTCCGGCTGGTGGACGGCCTTCGTCGGTTCGACGCAGACGGCCGCGGTCCGCCTCGGTACACCCGACCAGCAAAAGCAGGAGGGTGCCACCTACGTCATCTCGGGCAATGTGCTGGAAGGACAGACTGGCCGCGCGGTCAAGGCCTTCGGCAACCGCATACAGCAGCCGGCCGCCTTCAAGGCCGGTGAGACCGCCGATCTCGGCGACGGTGAAACCCTGCAGATCAACAGCGACGGCAGTTATCGCTATGTGAAGAACGCGGCCTTCTCGCCCGACGAACGCCCGAAGCGCATCTATGCATCCGTCTCGGCACCGCCGGAATTCACGATGCAGAACTACAAGACTGTTCTGACCGGCGAGGGCATTGGCCAGTCCTTCATCAACTCGCTAACCGTGACGATCCCGGCGACGATCATCCCGATCCTGATTGCCGCTTTCGCCGCCTATGCCTTGAGCTGGATGGAATTTCCCGGCCGGGCGCTTTTGATTGCGCTCGTCGTCGGCCTCATCGTCGTGCCGCTGCAGATGTCGCTGATCCCGCTGCTGCGTCTCTATAACGAAATCGGCAACATGCTCGGCCAGCCGTCGAAGACCTATCCCGGCATCTGGCTGGCCCATACCGCCTTCGGCATGCCGCTCGCCATTTATCTCTTGCGGGCCTATATCGCCGGCCTGCCGAAGGAGATCATCGAATCCGCCCGCGTCGATGGCGCAAGCGATTTCGAGATCTTCGTCCGCATCGTTTTGCCTCTGTCCTTCCCGGCACTCGCCTCCTTCGCCATCTTCCAGTTCCTGTGGGTGTGGAACGACCTGCTCGTCGCCATGGTCTTCCTCGGCACCGACAAGGACCACCTCGTGCTGACCGGCAGCCTGAACGCGCTGCTCGGCTCGCGCGGCGGCAATTGGGAGATTTTGACGGCGTCGGCCTTCGTCACCATCATCGTGCCGCTGCTCGTCTTCTTCGGGCTGCAGCGTTACTTGGTGCGCGGTCTGCTGGCGGGTTCGGTCAAGGGAGGCTGACCATTCCCGACCGTGACTTCAAACAGGATATTCCATGAACGTGGCTTCTCAATCGATCTCGACCCCCGACAAGGACTGGTGGCGCGGTGCGGTGATCTATCAGATCTACCCGCGCTCCTACCAGGATTCGAACGGTGACGGCATCGGCGACCTGAAGGGCATCACCGCCCGCCTGCCGCATGTGGCAAGCCTCGGCGTCGATGCGATCTGGATCTCGCCCTTCTTCACCTCGCCGATGCGCGATTTCGGTTACGACGTTTCCGACTACGAGAATGTCGATTCGATCTTCGGCACGCTGGTGGATTTCGATACGATGATCGCCGAGGCTCATCGCCTCGGCATCCGGGTGATGATCGACCTCGTCATCTCCCACAGCTCGGATCAGCATCCCTGGTTCGTCCAGAGCCGCTCCAGCAAGACCAACGCCAAGGCCGACTGGTATGTCTGGGCCGACGCCAAGCCGGACGGCACCCCGCCGAACAACTGGCTGTCGATCTTCGGCGGCTCGGCATGGGCGTGGGATCCGACGCGCATGCAATATTACCTGCACAACTTCCTGACCTCGCAGCCGGATATGAATCTGCATAATCCTGAGGTGCAGGACCGTCTGCTCGATGTCGTGCGCTTCTGGCTGAACCGCGGCGTCGACGGCTTCCGCCTCGACACCATCAACTTCTATTTCCACGATCCGCTTCTGCGCGACAATCCGGCGCTCGCGCCCGAACGGCGCAACGCCTCGACGGCGCCCGCGGTCAATCCCTATAATTTCCAGGAGCATGTCTACGACAAGAACCGGCCGGAGAATCTTGCCTTCCTGAAGCGCTTCCGTGCCGTTCTCGAGGAGTTCCCGGCAATCGCCGCCGTCGGCGAAGTCGGCGACAGCCAGCGCGGCCTCGAAATCGTCGGCGAATACACCTCCGGCAACGACAAGATGCATATGTGTTATGCCTTCGAGTTCCTGGCGCCCGATCCCCTGACGCCGGAGCGCGTCGAGGAGGTGATGGAGGATTTCGAAGCCGCTGCACCCGATGGCTGGGCCTGCTGGGCCTTCTCCAACCACGACGTCATGCGCCATGTCAGCCGCTGGGGCGCTTTGGTCGCCGATCACGACGCCTTCGCCAAGCTCTATGCCTCGCTGCTGATGACGCTGCGCGGCTCCGTCTGCCTTTATCAGGGTGAGGAACTGGCGCTGACGGAGGCCGATCTCGCCTATCAGGATCTGCAGGATCCCTATGGCATCCAGTTCTGGCCGGAATTCAAGGGCCGCGACGGCTGCCGCACCCCGATGGTCTGGGACAGCCAGGTCGCCCAGGGCGGTTTCTCCACAGTCAAGCCCTGGCTGCCGGTGCCGGTCGAGCATATCCTGCGCGCCGTCAGCGTCCAGCAGGGCGACGAGGCTTCGGTGCTGGAGCACTATCGCCGCTTCATCGCCTTCCGTAAGCTGCACCCGGCTTTTGCCAAGGGCGAAATCGAATTCGAGGAGACTGAGGGCGATACGCTGGTCTTCACCCGGGAATACGGCAATGAGAAGCTGCTCTGCATCTTCAACATGAGCCCGGCCGAAACCGGCGTCACCCTGCCTGCGGGAGAATGGCAGGCGTTGACGGGGCATGGCTTTATCAGCAACAACTATGGCGACAAGATCGATATTCCGGCCTGGGGGGCGTATTTCGCCCGTCTCGCTTAAGGATCAGGAGGGGAGAGAGACATGACTGGACTGACGCTGAAGGATATCCGCAAATCCTACGGTTCCGTGGACGTTCTCCACGGGATCGACCTCGATATCAAGCAAGGCGAGTTTATCGTCTTCGTCGGTCCGTCGGGCTGCGGCAAGTCCACGCTTCTGCGCATGATCGCCGGCCTCGAGGCGATCACCGGCGGTGAAATGTATATTGACGGCCATCTCGTCAATGACGTGCCGCCCTCCAAGCGCGGCATCGCCATGGTCTTCCAGTCCTATGCGCTCTACCCGCACATGACCGTCTTCGACAACATGGCCTTCGGCATGAAGATTGCCGGTGAAAGCAAGCAGGAAATCGACCGCCGCGTGCGGGCCGCGGCCGAGAGCCTGCAGCTGACCAAATATCTCGACCGCCTGCCGAAAGCCCTTTCCGGCGGCCAGCGCCAGCGCGTGGCGATCGGCCGCGCCATCTGCCGCGATCCGAAGGTCTTCCTGTTCGACGAGCCGCTGTCCAACCTCGATGCCGCGCTGCGCGTCGCCACCCGCATCGAGATCGCCCGCCTGAACGAACAGATGGCCGATACGACGATGATCTACGTCACCCACGACCAGGTCGAGGCGATGACGCTGGCCGACCGCATCGTCGTTCTCTCCGCCGGCAATATCGAGCAGGTCGGCGCGCCGCTGGAGCTCTACGAGCGCCCGGCCAACCTCTTCGTTGCGAAATTTATCGGCTCGCCGGCCATGAACATCATCCCGGCGACGGTGGCCGGCACCGGAAGCCAGACGACGGTGACGCTGACCGGCGGCATGTCGGTGACGCTCGATGTGGCGACCGACGCGGCCGAAACCGGCAAGCAGGCAAGCTTCGGCGTTCGTCCGGAGGATCTCCGGGTTGCCGATGGCGCTGACTACCTTTTCGAAGGTGAAGTGTCGATCGTCGAAGCGCTCGGCGAAGTGACGCTGCTCTATATCGAAGGCCTGGTGCCCGGCGAACCGATCGTCGTCAAGCTGCCCGGCATCTACGATGTGAAGAAGGGCCAGAGGATGCGCTTTGCCGCCGACAGGCAGAAGTTGCATCTCTTTGATGCAACCGGTCACACCTACCGGAAATGAAGCGGCCATTTTTGGGGGGATCATCCCAAGAATTGTCCGGGACGGGCCGAATTCTCACTTTCTGTTAAAGATCGGCTGCTACCTTTTCCCAGTCAATTTATGAGGGGGATAAGCACGTGGCCGCTTCCAATCCGTCACAGCCAAAATCTCATTTCCTGAGCAAGGAAGAATCCTTCATGTACGACCGCGAGGCGCGGTTCAAGATGGAGGACACAATGAATGCCGCGCGCATCGAATATACGGAAAAGGGCGTCATGCACGCGGCTTCGCGCCGCTGCGATATCATCCGGATCTCGATGAGTAGCGCAACACTTGCGATCCTGACCCAGTTCAACCTGCCGAAGCAGTTCTATCTGGATATTCCGGATGCCCGGATCACTAAGGTCGGCTGCCTGTTGATGAAGGTCAACGCCAACAACACGATCGAAGTCCGCTTCCTGCGCCTGCTGACGCAGAAGGAGCTGAACAAGATCTTCGTCTACAGCACCCACCCGGCGCATCGCGACTACGTGCTCGATATCCGCGCCTGACGGATAGCACCGGACCGACGAAATGAAAAAACCGCGGGGTGCTTCGCGCGCCACGCGGTTTTTTGTTCGCCCTGAGCGACTGTGCTCAGTGGAAGAGCACGCTGGCGCCCTGATCCGAAGCGCCGACGGCGCGGCGGAACGGTGCGAAGAGCTCGCGGCCCATGCCGAATTCATTGTCGGAGAGATCGACGGTCACCGGCTCGCGCTCGGCCAAGTCTGCCGCATCGACGAGCAGTTCGAGCGTGCCCTTGATCGCATCGAGGCGAATGATATCGCCGTCGCGGATGCGGGCGATCGGGCCGCCGTCGACCGCTTCCGGGGTGACGTGGATCGCGGCCGGCACCTTGCCGGATGCGCCGGACATGCGCCCGTCGGTCAGCAGCGCCACGCGGAAGCCGCGGTCCTGCAGCACACCGAGCGGCGGCGTCAGCTTGTGCAGCTCCGGCATGCCGTTCGCCTTCGGGCCCTGGAAGCGCACGACGGCGATGAAATCGCGGTTGAGCTTGCCTTCCTTGAACGCGTCCTGCAGTTCCTGCTGGCTGTGGAAGATGATCGCCGGCGCCTCGATGATGTGACGTTCCGGCTTGACGGCCGAGATCTTGATAACCGCCTTGCCGAGATTGCCGCGCAGCATCTTCAGCCCGCCATTCGCCTGGAACGGCGTTTCGATGCTGGAAAGCACCTTCGGATCGTGGCTCTTATCCGGCGACGGCTCGCGCAGAACGCCGCCGTTTTCGCCGAGGCGGGCATCGACCGTATAGGCTTGGAGACCCTGGCCGAAGACGGTGCGCACATCGTCATGCACCAGGCCGTGCTTCAGGAGTTCCTTGATCAGGAAGCCCATGCCGCCGGCCGCCTGGAAATGGTTCACGTCGGCAAGCCCGTTCGGGTAGACGCGGGCAAGCAGCGGCACCACTTCCGAAAGCTCGGCAATGTCCTGCCAGGTGAGATGGATGCCGGCCGCCCGCGCCATGGCGACCAGGTGCAGCGTATGGTTGGTCGAGCCGCCGGTCGCATGCAGGCCGACGACACCGTTGACGACCGAGCGCTCGTCGATCATCTCGCCCGCCGGGGTGAATTCGTTGCCGAGCGCGGTGATCGCCAACGCCCGCTTGGCGGCTTCGCGCGTCAGCGCTTCGCGCAGCGGCGTGCCGGGGTTGATGAAGGAGGAGCCGGGCATATGGAAGCCCATGATCTCCATCAGCATCTGGTTGGAATTGGCGGTGCCGTAGAAGGTGCAGGTGCCGGGGCCGTGATAGGATTTCGATTCCGCCTCCAGCAGCTCGGCACGGCCGACCTTGCCCTCGGCAAAGAGCTGGCGCACGCGCGACTTTTCGTCGTTCGGCAGGCCTGTCGTCATCGGACCGGCGGGAACGAAGATCGACGGCAGGTGCCCGAAGGACAGGGCCGCGATGACCAGGCCCGGCACGATCTTGTCGCAGACGCCGAGGAAGAGGGCGGCATCGAACATGTTGTGCGACAGGCCGACGCCCGCCGACATGGCGATCAGGTCGCGTGAGAACAGCGAGAGCTCCATGCCCGGCTGTCCCTGGGTGACGCCGTCGCACATGGCCGGCACGCCGCCGGCCACCTGCGCCACGCCGCCTGCTTCTGCGGCCGCTTCGCGGATGATCGCCGGATAGGTCTCGAACGGCTGGTGGGCCGAGAGCATGTCGTTATAGGCGGTGATGATGCCGAGATTGGCGATGCGGTCACCGGCGAGCGCATCCTTCTCGGCGGGGGAACAGACCGCGAAGCCGTGGGCAAGGTTGGCGCAGCCGAGCACCGAACGGGCGACACCCTTGGACGCGGCGGCGCGCAGGCGTTCCAGGTAGCGCTCGCGAGATGGTTTCGAGCGTTCGACAATGCGATCGGTGATCGCAGAAATGCGTGCGTGAGCGGACATGGAAGATCCCTGCCTTGTTCGTTGTCGTATCTGTTTCGGCGGCTCTGGCCTGAATCTCGGTCCGAATGGACGGCCGATCAGGGAGCCCAGTAGATCTCGACCGGGGAAGTGGCCCGGCGCAGAACGGCGCGGATCGGCATTTCTGCCTCGTCTCCGTTGCCTTCCGCCTTGGCGAGAACGTCTTTTTTGCCTTCGCCCTCAATATGAAGAACCAGGAGTGCGGCATCCTGAAGACTGGAGAAGGTGAAGGTCAGGCGCGGCTCGCCGGCTCCTTCCGCTTCCATGGTGATGATGCCGCGTGGGGTCGATGCATCGAGCGCCTTGGCAAGATTGCTGCCGCCGGGAAAGAACGAGGCCGTGTGGCCGTCGCCGCCCATGCCCAGGATGACGATGTCGAAGGGCGAACTGATCGCCCTGGTCTTCTCGGTCGCAAGCGAAGCGGCCTCCTCCACCGAGGCGGCCTCCTGATAGAGCGGCAGGAAGCGCGCCGCCTTTGCCTTGTTCTGCAGCAGATTGGCATCGACCAGCAGATGGTTCGAGCGCGGATTGTCGGCCGGCACGAAACGTTCGTCTACAAGGGTGATCGTCACCTTGTCCCAGGCGATGTCGCGCGTCGACAGCGCCTGGAAGAAGGCCTTCGGCGTCGAGCCGCCGGAAACGGCGATGGACGCCGTTCCGCGGGCGGCAATCGCCGCCGAAAGCGTGCTCGCGACTTTGTCGGCAAGGCTGCCCGCGAGGTCTGCGGGGCTGGCGAAGGAGTGCAGGGTCGATGCCATCGGTTTCGTCCTAGATATCGTCATGCCAGGTGCGGCCGTCACGCTCGATCAGCGCGATGGCCTGGCTCGGGCCCCAGGTGCCGGCCGTATAACCCTGTACCTGCTGGCCGGTCGCTTCCCAGCCCTTGAGGATCGGGTCGACCCATCTCCATGCGGCTTCCACTTCGTCGCGGCGCATGAACAAGGTCTGGTTGGAGCGGATCACATCCATCAGCAGACGCTCGTAGGCGTCGGGATTGCGGACGTTGAAGGCTTGGGCGAAGCTCATGTCGAGGGAGACATTGCGCAGGCGCATACCGCCCGGACCCGGATCCTTGATCATCAGCGACTGCTTGACGCCTTCATCCGGCTGCAGCCGGATGATCAGCTGGTTGGCGACGATGCGCCCGGCCGCCTGGTCGAAAATCGCATGCGGGATCGGCTTGAAGGTGATGACGATCTCGGACATGCGCCCGGTCAGGCGCTTGCCGGTTCTGATGTAGAAGGGAACGCCCGCCCAGCGCCAGTTATTGATCTCGGCCTTGATGGCGACGAAGGTTTCGGTGTTCGAGACGCCGCCTTCGAGCTCTTCGAGATAACCCTTGACCGGGCCGCTGCCCGATGCGCCGGCGCGGTACTGGCCGCGCACCGTCGCCTGCTCGACATTGGAGGCATTGAGCGGCTTCAGTGCGCGCAGCACCTTCAGCTTCTCGTCGCGGACAGCTTCCGAATCCATCGACGAGGGCACTTCCATCGCCGTCAGGCAGAGCAGCTGCAGAATGTGGTTCTGCACCATGTCGCGCAGCGCGCCAGCCGTATCGTAATAACCGGCGCGGCCTTCGAGGCCGACCGATTCAGCGACCGTAATCTGCACGTGGTCGATATAATTGGCGTTCCACAGCGGCTCATAGAGTGCGTTGGCGAAGCGCAGCGCCATCAGGTTCTGCACCGTTTCCTTGCCGAGATAGTGGTCGATGCGGAAGATCTGCTCTTCCTTGAAGGCTCGGCCGATCGTGTCGTTCAGCTGCAGCGCCGAGGCGAGGTCGCGGCCGATCGGCTTCTCGACGACGATGCGGGTCGACTTGGTGATCAGCTTGTGGTCGTGGATTTTCTGCGAAATGTCGCCGAAGATGCCCGGAGCGACAGCGAGATAGAAAGAGCGAACGCGGTCCTTGCCCTCGTCGAGCAGCTTCTTGAGATGATCCCAACCGGCGTCCGTGCGGGCGTCGACGGAAACGTAGAAGAGACGGGCACAGAACTTTTCGACTTCCGCCTCGTCATATTCGCCCTTTTTCAGGTGCTCCTTGAGCGCGTCCTTGGCGAATTTGCGATATTCCTCATGCGAAAGCGGGCTGCGCGAAGCGCCGATGACACGGGTCGGTTCCGTAAACTGGCCCTCGATCTGGCGATGATAAAGCGCCGGCAGCAACTTGCGCTCGGCAAGGTCGCCGCTGCCGCCGAAGACGACGTAATCAAAAGGCTCAACGGGAATAATCTGGCTGCTCATGAGCTTGTCTCTCAATCAGGCTGGTTGGCGGCCCTTTTAATCTAATCGATTTAAAAAAGCCAGTGTGCAGTGCAATGAATCTCTCAGGCACCGGTTTTAGAGCGAATTCCCGGAAGAAGAAATCCGCAATCGGACTAAAACTTGTCGCGAAGCGCAAACCACGACAAGGCGAGAAAAAGCAGCGGCGCCCGCATGCGCGCTCCGCCGGGAAAGGCGGGAATATCGAGCGATTTGAACAGGTCGAGATCGCCGGATTTTCCAAGCACCGTTTCCGCGTAGAGCTTGCCACAGTAGTTTGACAGCATGACGCCATGGCCGGAATAACCGCCGATCGAGATGACGCCGGGCATGACCTCGCGTACGAAAGGCTGGCGCGGCATGGTGATGCCGACGCTGCCGCCCCAGGCGTGGGTGATGTCGATATTCTTCAGGTCAGGATAGATCTCGGCGATCTGCCGGCGGATGTGCTCGGAAATGTCCCGCGGATTGTCCGCCGTATAGGCTTCGCGCCCGCCGAACAGCAGGCGGCCGTCGCCGAATTTGCGGAAGTAGCGCACGACGAAGCGCGAATCGGCCACCGCCTCGCCGCCCGGCAGCACATCGGGGTATCGGTCGAGCGGCGCCGTGGCGCCGATGAAGGAGCGGATCGGCATGATATGGCTTGCCGTCACCGGTTCGAGGCCGTCGATATAGGCGTCGCAGGCGATCAGCGCGCGCTCGGCGGTGATCACACCCCTTTCGGTTTCGATCGTCACCTTGCCGCCGCTTTGGCGGATCGCCGTTGCCCTGGTCATCTCGAAGATTTCAGCGCCGGCATTGGCGGCGACCCGGGCCAGCCCGATGAGCAGCTTCAGCGGATGGATGTGGCCGGTGCCGACATCGCGCACGCCGCAATGGAAACGCTTCGAGCCGAGCCGCTCCTGCGTTTCCTTCTCGTCCATGAAGCTGATGTGCGGATAGCCGTAGCGCTCTGCGGCGATCGCGGCATTTTCATAATAGTCGCGTTTGTAGCTCGCCTTGTGCGCGACGTTGAGCTGGCCGGGCACATAGTCGATCTCGATCTGGTGCTCGCGGGCGAAATCGATGAGATGGCGCTTGGCCGCCTCGGCAAGATCAAACAACGCCTTCGAGCGTTCGTAGCCGATCTTCTCCTCGAGTTCTTCCGGCCACCAGCGCTGTCCGGTGCCAAGCTGGCCGCCATTGCGCCCCGACGCCCCGTCGCCGAAGCGGCAGGCCTCGATCAGCACCACCGAAACGCCCGCTTCGGCGAGATGATAGGCGGCCTGCAGGCCGGTGTAGCCGCCGCCGATGATGGCGACGTCTGCTGTTGTCGAGCCGTCGAGAGCCGCATAGGTCGGCCGCTCCCCGACGGTTGCCTGATACCAGGATAGCCCGGGCGCGATCGGGCTCTGCCACGTCTCCTGCAATGCCATGGATGGTTCCCTCACACGTTGAGCAGAAGGAATTCCCGCTCCCAGGGGCTGATCACCTGCATGAAGGTTTCGAACTCGCCGCGCTTGACGCCGGCATAGAGGCCGATGAACTGCTTGCCGAAAATCTCCTCGAAGGCGGGCTCGTCCTCGAGCAGCGCCACGGCTTCCAGGAGGCCGCGCGGCAGGTCGATCGAGCCTTCATTGGCCGAATCTTCGGTCGGCGCCGTCGGCTCGATCTCTTTCATGATGCCGAGCAGGCCGGCGGCAAGCGAGGCGGCGAGCGCCAGATAGGGATTGGCGTCCGAGCTCGGCAGCCGGTTTTCCACGCGCCGCGCCTGCGGATCGGAAACC
Organism: Rhizobium sp. BT04; assembly: GCF_030053135.1. Taxonomy (NCBI): domain Bacteria; kingdom Pseudomonadati; phylum Pseudomonadota; class Alphaproteobacteria; order Hyphomicrobiales; family Rhizobiaceae; genus Rhizobium; species Rhizobium sp. BT04. The sequence goes on from NZ_CP125652.1 coordinate 3,781,029, forward strand.
GGCACGCGGAAGGCGGTCGTGCGGTTGTCGTAGCCCCAGGCATTGTTGACCGGGCAGGACATGTCGGGCTGCAGGCGCCGGTAGGAATTGACGTAGGGCGCCAGCATCGCCATCGCGCTCGGCACGAATTTCTGCATGCCGCCGATGAAATGGAAGAATTCCTTCGAGGCCGATCCGTCCGGATTGGAGAAGATGTTCTTGCCCGTCTCGATGTTGACCACCGACTGATGGATATGCATCGCCGAACCCGGCTGGCCCTGCATCGGCTTGGCCATGAAGGTCGCATAGATGTCGTGTTTCAGCGCCGCCTCGCGGATCGTGCGCTTGAACAGGAACACCTGGTCGGCAAGCTCGATCGGATTGCCGTGGCGCAGGTTGATTTCGAGCTGCGCCGGTCCCTCTTCGTGGATCAGCGTGTCGATCTCCAGCCCCTGCTTCTCCGAGAAATGATAGACATCGTCGATCAGCTCGTCGAATTCGTTGATGCCGGCGATCGAATAACCCTGGCCGCCGAGGATAGAGCGGCCGGACCGGCCTTTCGGCGGGTGTAGCGGATAATCGGGGTCGTCATTCTTGGCGACCAGGTAGAATTCGATCTCGGGCGCCACGATCGGCTTCCAGCCGCGCTCGTGATAGAGGCTCAGGATCCGCTTCAGCACGTTGCGCGGCGTATAGGGCACCTCGCCGCCGTCCGAATCGACGATGTCGCAGATCACCTGCGCCGTCGGGTCGGTCTCCCAGGGCACGACCGACAGCGTCGAAAGATCCGGCATCAGCTTCAGGTCGCTGTCGCGCGGCTCGTAGCGGAAGCTTTCGGTCTCGTCGGGATATTCGCCCGAAATCGTGTGCCGGTAGATCGCCGACGGCAGCGCCAGCGAGGTGTTCGAGGTGAATTTCGAGCTCGGCATCATCTTGCCGCGCGGAACGCCGGCAAGGTCCGGCGTGATGCATTCGATGTCCTCGATGCCCCGGTCCCTCAGCCACCGCGCTGCTTCCTTCCAGTTCGCAACGCCGCGCAGGGATCCGGGGTCCGGGGGAGTCTTCTTCGAGGCGGGTACGTTTCTGGCAGGCTTCAGCGTTGTCTTTTTTGGGGACATGACACACCGGTTTGGTTGATCGTGGCGCCATCATAACTGGACTTTGCCAATTGGCGAGAGGTTGAGAACGTTGACTTTCGCCCTTCGATGGAAAAAGAAGACGCTGTCTTGATCGGGGAAACGGGTTTGCAGCGCAAAAGCGACGTCATCGTCATCGGCGCCGGGGCGGCGGGCATGATGGCGGCTATCCGGGCCGGAAAACGCGGCCGCTCAGTCGTGATCCTCGATCATGCAAGGGCGCCCGGCGAGAAGATCCGCATCTCAGGCGGCGGCCGCTGCAATTTCACCAATATCCATGCGGGGCCGAAGAATTTCCTCTCCGCCAATCCGCATTTCTGCAAATCGGCGCTCGCCCGTTTCACGCCGTCCGATTTCATCGCCATGGTCGATCGCCACGGTATTGCCTGGCATGAAAAGACGCTCGGCCAGCTTTTCTGCGACGACAGCGCCAAGGATATCATCCGCATGCTGCTGGAGGAGATGCGCGCGGCCGGTGCTACGCTGCATCTCGGCACCGAGATATCGGGCGTCGAAAGGACCGAGGCAGGCTTCCGCATCTCCACAGGCGAGGGCGCCTATGAAGCATCGTCGCTGATCGTCGCCAGCGGCGGCAAGTCGATCCCGAAGATGGGCGCCACCGGCTTTGCCTATCGCATTGCCGAACAGTTCGGCTTGGCCGTGCTCGAAACTCGCCCCGGCCTCGTGCCGCTGACCCTCGATCCCGGCCTGCTGGAAAGCATCGCGCCGCTCGCCGGCATCGCCGCCCCGGCCGAAATCCGCCACGGCAAGACGGCTTTCCGCGAAGCGCTGCTGTTTACCCATCGGGGGCTGAGCGGCCCCGCCATCCTGCAGATCTCCTCCTACTGGCGCGAAGGCGACGAGATCGTCGTGGCGATCGAACCGGATATCGACATATCAGCACATCTGAAGACGGCAAAGCAGCGCAATGGCCGCCAGTCGCCGCAGACTGCACTTGGCGACATCCTGCCGAAGCGGCTGGCGCAGTTTCTCGTCGAGCGCGAAAAAATCTCCGGCAACATGGCCGACCTGCCGGACAAGGCGTTGCTGCGCCTTGCCGCCGGCGCCCAGAACTTTGCGCTCAAACCTTCCGGCTCGGAAGGCTACCGTACCGCCGAAGTGACGCTCGGCGGCATCGACACGGCAGCGTTGGATTCCCGCAGCATGGAGGCAAAATCCGTGCCCGGGCTTTACTTCATCGGCGAATGCGTCGACGTCACCGGCTGGCTCGGCGGCTATAATTTCCAGTGGGCCTGGGCCTCCGGTTTTGCCGCGGGCGAATGGGCTTAATGCATGTCGCCCAAAAGTGCGCAGCGGTTTTGGGAGAACGACTTGCATAAGACAAAGACAAAAGCCGATTCAAGACTTGTTAAGAGAGGTGCGCCATCCTGTCTCAATTGGCGGTTTGCAAGGTCGTTCCTAGATAATGCTTTACCGGCAAGCTGTTTTGTTGGATTGTTGTGTCAGACAGAAGTGAGGTTTCGACCATGACCGGAAACACACGACGCGCCCGCGCCCGCGCCATTGCCGAGGCAAAGCCGAACGCCCGGATGGTGACCTTGCGTTATCTGATGCTTGCCGCCGGCGCTACCGCCGCCAGCCTCGCGCTGCTGCTCTCACACCTCATCTGATCCTGTCCGTAGAGCCGGAAAGAACATTGCGGCATGCCGATCGCCGCACTGCGGCGTTGCGGCTTACAATCTGCAACTATTTCACTGCCTTGGCTTAACCTGCCATCACCGCTTATCCGAAAATTAATACCTAATCTGACACAATTGCCCGCGATTATTTGGGCATCTCCAAGTTGTTTGGACATGAACTGGCAATGACTGCCGCCTGGCTTCCGGGTTCCCCAATGGAAATTTAAAAGCAGCTCGATGTGCACCCGGCAGGCGCCAAGTGGCCGCCTGCGGGAGGAGTGGTGTATGAAAGGCCCGGAACGCCATGTTGATTGACAAGATTCTTTCCCGCTTCAGGATCAAGACCAAGGTTCTGATCTTCGTTCTGCCTTTCGTCGTCACCATTTCGGCGGTGGGCCTGACGGGCCTTTACGCTTCGGGACTTCTGCAGGGCCGCATGGAAATATCCAACAGCGTGCTGCAGTCGCTGAGCGGCTTCAAGGATCTCTACGGTTCGATGGACGATTTCCTGCGCGTCACCAGCCCGGAGGCGCGCGACAAGCTGACCGCGGAACTGAAGACCCAGCAAGGCGTGCTCGACCAGACGCTGAACCAGGTCGGCGAAGAGGCCGCCGGCCGCGACAGCCTTGCCGAGGCATCGCGCCGCACCAAGGACATATCGGGCGTCGTCGACAAGCTCTGGGCGCTGCATGAACAGGAGCAGGCACTGCACGAGCAGATCGATGCCGCACAGAAGAGCCTGATCAGCACCCGTTTCACGGTCTCCTACCAGGCCGAGGAATTGCAGACCGCGCTCCAGAACGACGAGGGTGCCGCCACCATCACGCTGCGCACCGCCGACCGCCTGCTGAAGGGCGGCGATTTCCTCGGCACCGTCGCCAGCGGCTACAGCAAACCGCAGACACCGCAGGACAAGATCGCCTTCATCAACGAACAGATGCCTGCGATCGTCAAAGCCCAGCGGCAGATCGCCATTTCGGTTCCGACCAACCAGAAGAACGTCATCGACGCGCTGACCGCCACCATCGACAGCATCAAGGCGATCGCCCAGCTGCCCGCTCCGACCGACGAGGACATCGCCGAGCTCGGCCGTCTCGTTTCGCGCTTCCGCCAGACCTCGACCTATACGCAGCTGACGGCAACGCAGAAGATGCGCGAGGCGACACAGCGTTTCGCCGAGCTCGAGGGCCGCATCGCCCAGACCAACTCCGTCCTTCAGGATACGCGGCGCCTCGAAAATTCCGTCTATGCGCTACAGATCGTCCTTTCCGATTTCCTCTCCAATTCGAGCAAGGACAATCTCGTGCGCCTGCAGCAGCAGGCCGGCACGCTGGGCAAGGACATGCAGGTGCTGACCACCAGCGCCAAGGGCATGGGCTTTGCCGAGGGCATATCGGGCGCGATCCAGCCGGCGCTCGACGCCATTTCCGGCGGCGGCTCGAAGATCGTCGATACGATCGGCGAGCGCGTCACCGCCTATGCCGCTGCCCGCCAGGAGCTCGACCAGATCTGGACGAAGCTGACCGATTTCGCCGAGCTGCAGAAACAGACGGCCGGCACCGAGCGCACCCAGGCAAACAGCATCTCGGTCATGACCACCGGTCTCGGCATCCTTCTGTCGATCCTCGGCGGTATCGCCTTGGTGCTGACACTGCAGCGCCCGATCAGCCACATCACCGCCGCCATGCGCCGCATCGCCGAAGGGGCGCTGGACACCAGCATCTCCGGCGAGCAGCGCTACGATGAAATCGGCGACATGGCCCGCGCGCTCGGCATCTTCAAGGAAAACGCCATCTCGAAGATCCGCATCGAGGAGCAGAGCGACGAGGAGCGCGCCGCCGCCGAACACGAGCGCCAGCGCAACGACGCCGAAAAGCGCGAAATGGATCGTCAGATCGAATTCGCCGTCAACGCGCTCGCCGCCGGCCTCGAACGCATGTCGCAGGGCGATATCTCGACGACGATCGAGACGCCCTTCATCGGCCGCCTCGAACAGCTGCGCCAGGATTTCAACGGCTCGATGATGCGCCTGCAGGCGACGATGAGCCAGATCCGCGACAATGTCGAACTGATCCAGGGCAACGGCAACCAGATGGCCCAGTCGGCCGAGGATCTGTCCAAGCGCACCGAGCAGCAGGCCGCCTCGCTCGAAGAGACCGCCGCCGCCGTCGACGAGATCACCGTCACGGTCCGTTCGTCGGCCGAACGCGCCAAGGATGCCGACCAGATCGTCCGCCAGGCCAAGCGCAGCGCCGACGATTCCGCCGTCGTCGTCAGCAATGCGATCGACGCGATGGGCCGCATCGAGGATGCCTCGCGCCAGATCGAGCAGATCATCGGCGTCATCGACGAGATCGCCTTCCAGACCAACCTGCTGGCGCTCAACGCCGGCATCGAGGCGGCGCGCGCCGGCGAGGCGGGCAAGGGCTTTGCGGTGGTGGCGATGGAAGTCCGCGAACTGGCTCAGCGTTCCGCAGCCGCGGCGCAGGAGATCAAGGGCCTGATCAACAAGTCGACCAACGAGGTCAGCTCCGGCTCGCAATTCGTCCAGGAGACCGGCACGGTGCTCGCCAGGATCAGCGCCCAGATCGTCACGATCAGCCAGCATGTCGAGATGATCGCCCGCGCCAGCCACGACCAGTCCAACGCGTTGCAGAGCGTCAACGCGACCGTCAACCAGATGGACCAGATGACGCAGCAGAACGCCGCCATGGTGGAGGAAACGACCGCCGCCAGCCGCGAACTGGCCGACGAGGCCGATTCGCTCCGCCGGCTGATCCAGCAGTTCAAGATCGACGGCGAGGCAGCCTCGGCGCCGGTCTATCGCGCCGCCTGATCGTCGACCGACCCGTCTTCATGCGAACGGCCCCGGGCTTTCCGGGGCCGTTTCTATTTGGTCGGGTTGTGGACATTGGCGGCTGAGGAGGTCGCCGCTTTGCCCTCATCGGCCTGCCGCCACGACCGGGTCGAGCCACGGGTCTCGACCCGTCCTTTCGGACCCCCACTTGCGGGCCGAAGGGACATGCCGCGACCTCTCCGTTCCTCTTTATTCCGCAAAAATCGCGCACTGATTGAGGAAATTTGAACGCTGGAAGAATTGCCTTGAATGCCCGCCAGTCTATCGAGCCGCAATGGTCAGAAGACGTCCGAAAATGACACGGTGAATATCTCCGGCCGCCCTGATTTACGGAAAATTTTCCTTAACGCTTTTCGCTTAATTTAACCCTGGTTTCTTCCGGGGGTCTTGATGCTGCGCCTTTTCTCCACGTCGATCGTACGCCAGATCGTTGCGATCACACTGTTTCTGCTGGCGATCAGCACGGCCGCCATCGTCGGCGTGACCTATTACTATCTGAGCCATCATGTCATGGAAGGGGCCGTTTCCGACGCGAAGGAAGCCACCCGCGTCATGGCCGTCCTCTACGGCGCGGCCGATCAGGCGGCAAAGATCGAGCTGAAGGACAATCAGCTCTCCACCGTGACGGAAGACGCCATTCCGACCCTTGCCGATCATTCGCTGGTCGACCGTACGGCGCAGTCGATCGCCGGTGTTGCGACGATCTTCCAGAAGCAGGGCAGCGACTACGTCCGCATCTCCACGAACGTCAAGAAGGAAAACGGCGACCGCGCCGTCGGCACCAAGCTCGTCGCCGAACACCCCGCCCAGCCGGTTCTCGCCAAGGGCGAGGCCTATTACGGCCCGGCGGTGCTTTTCGGCCGCCAGTTCATCACCGGTTACTTCCCCATCAAGAACGCGTCGAACGCCAATGTCGGCATTCTCTTCATCGGCATTCCGATGGAGGTCTATTACCAGCGCCTGAACGAACTGCAGATCCTGGTTCTCGGCATCGGCGCCATCGTCATGTTGATCGTCGGCGTTGTCGCCTTCTATGCGATCCGCCTGTCGGTGAAGCCTTTGCAGGCGCTGACCGCGAGCGTTCGCTCGATTTCCTCGGGCGATCTCGATGGCGCCATCCCTTGTGTCGACAAGAAGAACGAGTTCGGCGATATCGGCAGGGCGTTGGCGCTGTTCCGCGACAGCGCCCGCGCCAGGCGCGACCTGGAAACGCAGGCTGCCGAACAGCGCGCCTTGAGCGATGCCGAACGCGCCCGGAACGATGCCGACAAGCGCTCGCTCGACGGCCAGATCGACTTTGCCGTCAACCAGCTCGCCGCCGGCCTCGGGCGCCTGTCGCAGGGCGATGTCTCGCAGACGATCGGTACGCCCTTCGTCGGCCGGCTGGAGCAGTTGCGCGTCGATTTCAATGCATCGCTGCTGCGACTGCAGGATACGCTGTCGGGCATTCGCGACAGCGCCTCGACGATCCAGCGCAACAGCGGCGCCGTCTCCGCCTCGGCCGGTGAGCTCTCGAAGCGCACCGAGGCGCAGGCGGCAAACCTCGAGGAGACCGCGGCGGCGGTGGAGGAGATCACCGTGACGGTTCGTTCTTCCGCCGAGCGTGCCCGTGAGGCCAATAATGTCGTGGCCGCGACCAAGAAGACGGCTGACAATTCCGGTGCCGTCGTCGGTGATGCCGTTGCCGCGATGGAGCGCATCGAAGAGGCCTCGCAGCGCATCGAGCAGATCATCGAGGTGATCGACGACATCGCGTTCCAGACCAATCTGCTGGCGCTGAACGCCGGCATCGAGGCGGCCCGCGCCGGCGAGGCCGGCAAGGGGTTTGCCGTCGTCGCCCAGGAGGTCCGTGAACTCGCCCAGCGTTCGGCCGATGCGGCCCGCGAGATCAAATCGCTGATCGAGACATCCAGCCGGGAAGTGACGGCAGGCTCCGAACTGGTCCAGAAGACCGGCAGCGTGCTGGCCGCGATCAGCCAGGAGATCATCGCGATCAGCGGCCATGTCGAGACCATCGCCACCGCCAGCCGCGATCAGTCGGCGGCGCTGCAGGAGGTCAACGGTTCCGTCAACGCCATGGACCAGATGACCCAGAAGAACGCCTCGATGGTGGCCGAGACGACGCAGGCAAGCCGCCTGCTTGCCGGCGAAGCCGATACGCTGATGACGCTGATCGAGCGGTTCCGCATCGTCGCAGAGCCCGCACCGGCTCATCTCGGGGCAAGAAAAGTCGCCTGAACCACGCAGCCGCTGCAGGTTTGCGCTGCGGCCTTGCTCCGCCTTCCCAGGTTGAGATCGAGCGAGGTCAGCCAGGCGACGAAGCGAATGAGGCTGCTCTCTCCGAACTCGGCATAGAATCGATCCTCATCCGTCTTGCCTCCGCATCGCTTGGGAGAGTGCCGATAGCCGATGGTACCTGCGATGGTGATCATGTCGATCATGGCGATGTCCTTTCCTGTAGAAGACATCACCTGGTCTAAGCATCGAATTTCTCTTTATAAACGGGGAAAATCCCACTATGTTTTTCATCGATGAAAAACGCCAATTGGGATTCCTATCAGCTTTTCCTGCAGGTCGCCCGGCTCGGCGGCCTGACCGGGGCAAGCGCCGCAAGCGGGCTCAGCCCCGCGACCGTCGGCCGGCGTATGCTCGATCTCGAACAGGAGATCGGCCGCGCCTTGTTTTCGCGCAGCCAGACCGGATATCGCCTGACCGGGGATGGCCAGGCGCTGCTCGATCACCTTCAGGAGATGGAGGCCGCCGCCCGCAAGGTCGAGGCGTGGCGGCAATCCGGTGAGGGCGGCACGACGGTCAGGATCGCCGCCGGCACCTGGGTTGCCTGGTTGCTGACGGAGAATTTCGCGGCAATCCGCATGCCGGGCGATGCCTTCGCCATTTCGCTCACCATCGGCGAGGCGCGGGCAAGCCTTGCCTATCGCGAGAGCGATATCGGGATTCGCGCCTTCGAGCCTGAGGAGGCCAATCTGGCCGCACGGCGGCTCGGAGAGGTGGCCTATGCGGTCTATATCAGACGCAACGCCGCCGAGACGGACGAGCGCTGGATTGCGGTTGCCGAGGAGGAGGCGATATCAGCCTATCTGCGCTGGCCGCATGCCCATGCCGCAAACGATATCGTCGCCACCGTCAACCGGCCGCGTTCGCTGCCGGATCTGGTGCGCGCCGGCGCCGGCAAGACCGTGCTTCCCTGTTTCGTCGGCGATCTCGATCCGCAATTGCAACGGCTTGGCGGCGAGTTGCCGGAATTGCGCCATGCCCAATGGATCGTCATGAATGCCGAAGACCGCCATCGCCCGGAAATCCGGACGGTCGCCGACCGCATGATCAAGCTGATCAGAAGTTATGCCGATCTCTTCGCCGGAAAACGGCCGAGCCGCGGCTGAAGTTTACGACGAAGCGCCCGCACATCTCTTGGGATGCGCGGGCGTTCCGATTGCGGATCGAAGCCAATTCGCCGGCCGTCTCAATGCCGGTTGGTGACGACGACGGGAATGAGCAGGTCGCCCCAGTTGCCGTCGCCGCCGTGATGACGGGCCGAACGCACCAGCTCGACCGAGACGCCGGCCTCGACGGCTTTCATGACCGATTGGTTTAACCGATGCAGGTCGTTGGCGAGCATGCGGATCGTCGTCTGCTGATCCTCGCTCATGCTGGTCGCCTGCTCCTCGGCCCGTTCCCTGACGCGTGAAATGGATGCCATGATCGTCTCCTCTTCTTCGGGTTATTCCGCAGCCGGTTTGAACTGCGCATGTTCAGTCGAGTCGTGCATCGCCGTGGTCGAAGACCGGCCGCCGGTAATGGCGAGCGACACGGCGTCGAAATAGCCGGTGCCGACCTCGCGCTGATGTTTGGTGGCGGTATAGCCATTGGCCTCGGCGGCAAATTCCGCCTGCTGCAGCTCGGAATAGGCCGACATCTGGCGCTGCTTGTAACCGCGCGCCAGTTCGTACATGCCGTAGTTCAACTGGTGGAAGCCGGCGAGCGTGATGAACTGGAACTTGTAGCCCATCGCGCCGAGTTCACGCTGGAACCGTGCGATCGTCGCCTCGTCGAGGTTCTTCTTCCAATTGAAGGAAGGCGAGCAATTATAGGCGAGCAGCTTGCCGGGATAGACCTTGTGCACGCCTTCGGCAAAGCGCCGCGCCTGCTCGAGGTCGGGCTTCGAGGTCTCGCACCAGATGAGGTCGCAATGCGGCGCATAGGCGACGGCGCGGGCGATGCAGGGCTCGATGCCGTTGCGCACCTGATAGAAGCCTTCGACCGTGCGGCCGGCATCATAATCGACGAAGGGCTGGTCGCGCTCGTCGATATCCGATGTCAGGAGCTTCGCCGCTTCCGCATCGGTGCGAGCGATGACGAGCGTTGCGACACCCATGACGTCGGCGGCAAGCCGCGCGGCGTCGAGGTTGCGGATATGGGCGGCCGTCGGGATCAGCACCTTGCCGCCGAGATGGCCGCATTTCTTCTCCGAGGCGAGCTGGTCCTCGAAGTGGACGCCCGCAGCGCCCGCTTCGATATAGGCCTTCATGATTTCGAAGGCGTTGAGCGGTCCGCCGAAGCCGGCTTCCGCATCGGCGACGATCGGCGCGAACCAGGTCTCGACGGAAAGCCCCTGGCCTTCCGAGGTCTCGATCTGATCAGCGCGCTGCAGCGTGCGATTGATGCGCTTGGCAAGCTCCGGGCCGGCATTGGCCGGATAGAGGGACTGGTCGGGATACATCGCGGACGCCGTATTGGCGTCGGCCGCCACCTGCCAGCCGGAGAGATAGATCGCCTTCAGCCCGGCGCGCACCATCTGCATGGCCTGGTTGCCGGACAGCGCGCCGAGCGCATTGACGAAATCCTCCTGGTGCAGCAGCCGCCACAACCGGTCCGCGCCCATTTCCGCCAGCGAATGGCGCAGCGCCACCGAGCCCCGCAGCCGCTGCACGTCATCGGCCGAGTAGGGTCTCTCGATGCCGTCGAAACGATCAGCCGATGCGTTGGGGACAAGTTTGTAAAAATCGGTCATGCTGCTCTCCTCACTAAAAGCTCGATAAAGGGTGCTGATGACAAGATTGACAATATGGCGCGAAATGGCCAGAAAAACCTTTGATTTCTGGGATGGAAAGAGGTTAAGATGACGAGGATTGACAGAGCGGCGCTGTGAATTTGTAAAATTTTGTAAATAGAGCGCTGCTTGCCTGTCAAAGGGTGTGACATGGCGGAACGGAAGATATTCGCAGGCCCGAAAGTCAGGCGCATCCGCAATGCGCTGGCGCTGACGCAGACCGCCATGGCCGAGGCGCTTGAAATATCGCCGTCCTACCTGAACCTGATCGAGCGCAACCAGCGGCCGCTGACGGTGCAACTGCTTCTGAAGCTTGCAAGCGTCTATCGGGTCGATCTGGAAGAGTTGCGCGGGCAGACCGGCGGCAGTCTCGATCAGCTCAAGGAGATCTTCGCCGATCCGCTGCTGTCGGGCGAACTGCCCGGTGACCAGGAACTGGTGGAAGTGGCCGAGGCGGCTCCGAATGCCGCAAGCGGAATGATCAAGCTCTACCGCGCCTATCGCGAGCAGGCGGCAAGGCTCTCCGATCTGACGGCGCTGATGGCCGCCGAAGGCCATGCGCCCGTTGCCGACGGCCGGTTGCCGCTCGACGAGGTGCGCGAGACGCTGGAACGCAGGTCCGGTTATTTCGGGCGGATCGAGACGGCGGCGGAGGCCTTTGCCGCGACGCTGCCCGGCGGCCTCGATCTTGCCGCCGGGCTGAAGGACTGGCTGCGCTCAGAGCGCGGCATCGCGGTGCGTGTCCTGCCCGTCCACGTCATGCCGGATCTGCGCCGCCGTTTCGACCGCCATTCGATGCGGCTTTTCATTTCCGAGCGCCTGTCAGCGGCCGACCGGGCGCATGAGATGGCAGTCGAGGCCGTAACACTCGCCTTGTTGCCGACCATCGATGCCGAGCTCGACGATCTCCAGCTCTCCTCCGCCGAGGCGCGCCGCATCGCCCGCTTCGAGCTTGCCCGCATTGCGGCCTTGGCGCTGGCAATGCCCTACGAGGCCTTCCTGTCGGCGGCGAAGGCGACGCGCTACGATATCGATATTCTGCGAGCGCGCTTCGGCGTCTCCTTCGGCCATGCCGCCGCGCGCCTTGCCATGCTGCAGCGGCCGGGGGCGGCGGCCATACCCTTCTTCCTGATCGAGATCGATGCGGCGGGCCACCGGCTGCGCCGGGCGGGCGCCCAGGGTTTTCCGCAGGCCCGGTTCGGCGGCGGCTGTCCGAAGCTGAATATCCACGCCGCCTTCCTGCAGCCGGGCCAGATCCTCGCCGAAACGGTGGTCATGCCGGATGGCGCATCCTTCCTGACGGTCGCCCGCACCCTGGAGGGGCCGAGCGTCGAATTCGGCGAAAGGCTGCGGCGCACCGCGATCCTGATCGGCTGCGACGCCGCCCTTGGCGAGGCCCTGGTCTACGGCCAGGCGACGGCGCTCGATCCGATCGAAATCGGTCCGGCCTGTCGCCTGTGCGAGCGGCGCGGCTGCCTTTCCCGGGCCGAGCCGCCGGTGACGCGGCCGCTCGGTCTCGACGAGATGGTGGCGGGGCTCAGCGCCTTCGACTTCCAGTGATTGTGAAATCATTGAAGCGGCAGGATTTTGCGCTTGTGGGCTGCGAAATTCCTTCTTAGTCTGCGGGCAAAACCAGAGGGAAAAGATCTCCGGGGGTGCGGAATCTTTGAACAAACAGGAGAAGTCATGAGGTCAACCATCCCAAGCGTGACGGCCGCCGTCATTGCCGCGCTCCTTGCCGCCGCTCCGGCCTTTGCCCAGGACCGTGTGGTCAACGTCTACAACTGGTCGGATTATATCGACGACTCCATCCTTGCCGACTTCACCAAGGAAACCGGCATCAAGGTCGTCTACGACACCTTCGATTCCAACGAGACCGTGGAAACCAAGCTGCTTGCCGGCGGCACGGGCTATGATGTCGTTGTCCCGACAGCCGACTTCCTGCAGCGCCAGATCCAGGCCGGCGTCTTCCAGAAGCTCGACAAGTCGAAACTGCCGAACCTCTCCAACATGTGGGATGTGATCCAGCAGCGCACCGCCGAATACGACCCGGGCAACGAACACGCGGTCGATTACATGTGGGGCACCGATGGCATCGGCTACAACGTCAAGAAGGCTGCCGAAATCCTCGGTCCCGATGTCAAGCCCGGCCTCGAAGTGATCTTCGATCCGAAGGTCGCCGCAAAGTTCAAAGATTGCGGTATCTACGTTCTCGACACGCCGAAGGATGTCATCACCACGGCGTTTCGTTATCTCGGCCTCGACCCGAACTCCACAAAGGCTGAGGATTTCAAGAAGGCCGAAGAGCTGCTGACGGCGGTCCGCCCCTATGTCCGCAAGTTCCACTCGTCCGAATACATCAATGCGCTTGCCAACGGCGACATCTGCATCGCCTTCGGCTATTCCGGCGACCTGCTGCAGGCGCGCGACCGTGCGGCCGAAGCCAAGAACGGCGTCGAGGTCAATTATTCGATCCCACCGCAGGGCGCCCAGATGTGGTTCGACATGATGGCGATCCCCGCCGATGCGCCCCATGTCGCGGAAGCCCATGAGTTCCTGAACTACCTGATGAAGCCCGAGGTCATCGCCAAGGCGAGCGACCACACCTTCTATGCCAACGGCAACAAGGCTTCGCAGCAGTTCGTCAGCAAGGACATCCTGGAAGACCCGGCGGTTTATCCCACCGACGAGGTGATGAAGAACCTCTTCACGGTCAAGCCGTGGGATCCGAAAACGCAGCGCCTGGGAACGCGCCTCTGGACGAAGGTCGTCACCGGCCAGTAATTCAGCTTCGGGCCCGGACGGAAACGTCCGGGCCTTTCAATTACCGGCCTGGGTGGAGGCCGGCAAAACCTTGTATTCGGGGAATAATATGAAGTCTCTCGGCAATATCCGCCGCGCTTTTGCGCCCTGGACCGATCCCTCTGCAAAACCCTTCATTGCTTTCAAGAACGTCACCAAGCGCTTCGGCGATTTTACCGCCGTCGACAATCTGTCGCTTGACATCTATCACCGCGAGTTCTTCGCGCTGCTCGGCGCTTCGGGCTGCGGCAAGTCGACGCTGCTGCGCATGCTTGCCGGCTTCGAGCAGCCGACCTCGGGCGAGATCGTGCTCGACGGCACCGACATGGCCGGCACGCCGCCCTACAGGCGCCCGGTCAACATGATGTTCCAGTCCTATGCGCTTTTCCCGCACATGACGGTGGAAAAGAACATCGCCTTCGGCCTGAAGCAGGACGGCATGCCGAAGGACGAGATGACCGATCGCGTCTCGCAGATGCTGAAGCTCGTCAAGCTCGAGCAGTTCGCCTCCCGCAAACCGAACCAGCTTTCCGGCGGCCAGCGCCAGCGCGTGGCGCTCGCCCGCTCGCTCGCCAAGCGCCCGAAGGTGCTGCTGCTCGACGAACCGCTCGGCGCGCTCGACAAGAAGCTGCGTGAGGAAACCCAGTTCGAGCTGATGGACCTACAGCAGAGCCTCGGCCTCACCTTCGTCGTCGTCACCCACGATCAGGAAGAGGCGATGACCATGGCCGACCGCATCGCCGTCATGAGCCATGGCAAGGTCGTGCAGGTGGCGACGCCTGCCGAGATCTACGAGGCGCCGAATTCCCGCTTCGTCGCGGATTTCATCGGCGACGTCAACATCTTCGACGGCAAGGTCGCCTCATCGGGCAACGGCAGCGTCGAGATATCCGTCGACAGCGGCTTCAGCGTACGCGTCGCCTCTTCCGAGACGCCTTCGGCCGGCGGCGCCGTCGGTTTCGCCATCCGGCCGGAAAAGATGCGGGTCGGGCGCGCCGCACCCGCCAACGCTTCGGTCAACGCCGCCAAGGGCGAACTCTGGGATATCGCCTATCTCGGCGATATGACCGTCTTCCATGTGAAGCTGCAGAGCGGCAACATCGTCAAGGCCTCGTCCCTCAATGCACAGCGCTCGGTCGACGACCCCTTCACCTACGACCAGGAAGTCTGGGTCTCGTTCGACGAGAACGCCGGCGTGCTGCTGAAGGATTGACATCATGGGCAAGCTCACGTCCGGCCTCTACAACCGCCTCGTCATCACCATCCCTTATGCCTGGCTGCTGCTCTTCTTCCTGGCGCCGTTCTTCATCGTCTTCCGCATTTCGCTGTCGACGACGGCGATCGCCATGCCGCCTTATGAGCCGGTCTTCTCGCTTGCCGATGGCTGGGCCGGGCTGTGGAGCAAGATCGGCGAGCTCTCCTTCGACAACTACACCTACCTCACCGAGGACGCTCTCTATTTCAATGCCTATGTCTCGAGCGTGGTGATTGCCGGGATTGCCACTTTCCTCACCCTGCTGATCGCCTATCCGATCGCCTACGGCATGGCACAGGCGCCGCGCACCATCCGCCCGACGCTGGTGATGCTGGTCATCCTGCCGTTCTGGACGAGCTTCCTGATCCGCGTTTATTCCTGGATCGCGATCCTGAAGCCGGAAGGGCTTCTCAACCAGCTTCTCCAGTCGCTGCACATCATCGACAGCCCGCTGATCATCCTCAACACCAATACCGCCGTCTATATCGGCATCGTCTATTCCTATCTGCCCTTCATGGTGCTGCCGCTCTATTCGGCGCTGGAAAAGATGGACGGCACGCTGATCGAGGCTGCGCAGGACCTTGGCTGCACGCCGATCCGGGCCTTCTGGCGCGTCACCTTTCCGCTGTCGATCCCCGGCGTGGTGGCCGGCTGCATGCTGGTCTTCATTCCCGCTGTCGGTGAATTCGTCATTCCCGATCTGCTCGGCGGTTCGCAGACGCTGATGATCGGCAAGACGCTCTGGAACGAGTTCAACGCCAACCGCGACTGGCCGGTCTCCTCGGCGGTCGCAACCATCCTGCTCATGATCCTGGTGATCCCGATCGTCTTCTTCCAGAACGCCCAGGCCAAGGCCGAAGAGCGGGGGAAATAAGTCATGCTGAAATGGACCCGTTTCAACATCGTCTCCGTCACGCTCGGCTTTGCCTTCCTCTACCTGCCGATCGTGCTGTTGGTGATCTTCTCCTTCAACGAATCGAAGCTCGTCACCGTCTGGGGCGGTTTCTCCACCAAGTGGTATGTCTTGCTGCTCGCAAACCAGGGCCTGCTCGACGCCGCCTGGGTGACGATCCGCGTCGGCCTGCTGTCGGCGACGGCCGCAACCGTCCTCGGCACGATGGCGGCGCTGACGCTGGTGCGCTACACCCGCTTTCGCGGCCGCATGCTGTTCTCAGGCATGATCTACGCACCGCTCGTCATGCCCGACGTCATCACCGGCCTGTCGCTGCTGCTGCTCTTCGTCGCGATCGGCTTCGACCGCGGCTTCTGGACGATCACGCTGGCGCATACGACGCTCACCATGTGCTTCGTCGCCGTCGTCGTGCAGTCACGTCTGCTGAGCTTCGATCATTCGATCGAGGAGGCGGCCCAGGATCTCGGCGCGCCGCCGGTGCGCACCTTTTTCGAGATCACCCTGCCGATCATCGCCCCGGCGGTGATCTCAGGCTGGATCCTTGCCTTCACCCTGTCGCTCGACGATCTGGTGATTGCCAGCTTCACATCGGGGCCGGGTGCCACCACGTTGCCGATGCGGATCTACAGCCAGGTGCGCCTCGGCGTCACGCCGGAGATCAACGCGGTGTGCACGATCCTGATCGGCATCGTCGCGGTCGGCGTTATCTGCGCCTCGATCGTCACCAAGCGCCGCGAAATCCAGCGCCAGCGGGACGAGCGGGCGGCCGCTGCCGGCGCCTGAGCCAAAGCGGATCGCGCAAAACCGTGCAGCTGTTGCGCCCGATATTGCGTGAAATTAAAGAGCTTTATTGCGCGTGCGGCGTATTGCCGAACAGCGGAACCGGCGAGATCACCGGGTTCGGCCACGAGCCGCCGATGAAGAACGGCAGAAGTGGCAGCTCGGCCGCCTTGGCCGGATCGGTTGCCTCAAGCGATCCGGACAGCGCCAGCCCATTCGAGTGATAGGTGATGACGCCGGAAAGCGTCAGCGTCTCCGAGGGACCGGCGATACGGACGTCGTGCATCTCGGCGGAGCCGTTGGCGAAATCGGCCTGGAGGTTCAACTGGTTGAAGGCAAAGGCGCCGCCTGCCGCCGCGCTCAGCGGAAAGAACGGCTTTCCGGCTGCCTGTGTCCGGAGCGCTGCGGCATCGATGCCGGGGATCGTGCCTTCCCGTGTCCAGAAGCGCAGCCGGCCGGTGACGTCGGCAAGACCGGTCGTCCAGATCGCCTTCGGCGACTGCAGGTCGAGGTCGAGCGATCCGGTCGCCAGCGGCAGCGGTCCCTTCAGCTGCAGGCGCTCGGCAAGGGCTGCGAAGTCGGCATCGCGGATCGACAGCTGCAGCTTGCCGCCGCCGTCGAAGTCGCGCTGGGTCGCTTCCAGATGCGCGGTCATTTCGCCGCCCTCGAACCGGCTGTCGCCAATATCGAATTTCGCTTCGCCGCCCGAAACAATCATGCTGGCGCCGACATCGGAGAGTTCGAAGAGACCCATCTGCGCGCGCCGCGCCGAAAGTCTGACATCGACATCGAGCATTCGCAGCGGCCCGTTGATGCCGGCGGAGATTTCCTCCGCCTCGCCGGCGGCGAGCCTGAGCGCGAAGGCATCGAGGAACGGCTTGAGGTTCATCTCGTCGAAGGCGAGCGTGCCGCCGATTTTCGGTCGTTTGCCGGGTTGGGTGAAAAGGTCCATCACCCCCGTGGCGCTTGCTTCGTTCAGCGAAAGGCTGAGATTGTTGAAGCGCAGCCCGTTGCCCGACGACATGATGTCGGATTCCAGCGAGGCGCTCTTCAGCGTTGCGATGCCGGGGATCGATTTGCCCGACCATGCCAGAAGCGCCGGCATATCGGGAATGCTGGCGCTAATATTACCCGAAAGGGCCGAAAGGCTGGCAATGCTGGCAATCCCCTGGAAGTGTGCCGTCAAAAGGTTCGATGTCAGCGACGTTCGTGTCTCTGCATTCCTGCCGGCAAAGGCAAGCAGCGGCTGGCGCGAGGCGAAATCGACCTTCAGGTCCTCGCCGTTGATGCGGGCGATGACGACCGCCGAGATCGCGCCCGACAGTCGCGGCCAGGCGATATCTGCGGTGACGCTGTCGAAATGATAGGCCTTGGCGGTCTTGATGTCGGTCACCGTGAGCGTGCCGTCTTCAACCGTCACCGCGCCGATCTCGGCATCGAGATCGGGATCGAGCATCTCGGCGCCGTTTTCGTAGCGTACGCCGCTGATCGCACGTGCGAGCAGGCCGGCATAACTCCAGTCGATCAGCCCCTTCTCGTCGCGCGTCAGCGCCAGATTGGGGCGCACCAGATGGAATTCGTGGAAGCTCGTCCGGCCTCTCAACGCATCGATGAGGCTGAAATCGGCCGACAGGCTTTCAATGCTGCCGAGCAGCTTGTCGCCGCTTTCGCGCGGTTGGCGGATGGTGATCTGGTTCAGCGTGATGCGCGGCGTCGGCCAGAATTCCAGAACCGGGCTGCCCTTGATCTCGGCATGATAGCCCGTCCATTTCGACAGCGCGTCCTCGATGCCGGAGCGCACGAAACCGGTCGAAATGAGATAGGGTGCGGCGACCCGGAGCGCCACGAAAAGCGCAAGCGCGATCAGCAGGAAGACAGTCGACAAACGGGCGAAGGCCGGAAGCCAGCGCGAAACGGGTCCGATCTTCCTGCGCCACCTGCGATGTCTTGACGTGCTCATGATATCCGCCGGCAATTCAGCCGGTCATCCCGTTATGCGCTGGTTTCGCCGATATAGGAAATATCAGGCATATGCAAATCCCTCCAGTGCCACGCGTCTTTTCAGCCGTGCAGAGGACGACGCGATAGACGACGGATCGCGTCGGTTCCGTACTTTATAATGCAATGCAGCATGATATAAAGACGCTATTGGGGAGGAGATTGAATGCGCGATAACAGACCACTTTGGGTGCCCTCGGAAAATGCCGTTGCAACAAGCCCGATCCATGCCTTCATGGAGCGCTGCAATGCCGATTTCGGGCTTTCGCTTTCGGGCTTTGAGGATCTGCATGCCTGGTCGGTGGCCGAGCGGGAGAATTTCTGGTCCGCTGTCTGGGATTTCTGCGGCGTGAAGGGAGAGCGCGGCGCAGAGGTGCTCGTTGACGGCGACCGCATGCTGGAGGCCCGCTTCTTTCCCGATGCGACGCTGAACTTCGCCGAAAACCTGCTGCCCCGCCGCGGCGAGGGCGACGCCATCATCTTCCGCGGCGAAGACAAGGCTGAGGATCGCTGGTCGTGGGATCGGCTGCGCGCGCTGGTCTCGAAGCTGCAGCAGGCCTTCGCAGCACGCGGCATCGGCAAGGGCGACCGCATCGCCGCCATGATGCCGAACATGCCGGAGACCGTTGCCGCCGTGCTCGCCGCCGCCTCTATCGGCGCCATATGGTCGTCCTGCTCCCCCGATTTCGGCGAGCAGGGTGTGCTCGACCGCTTCGGCCAGATCGGCCCCAAGCTCTTCATCGCCTGCGATGCCTATTGGTATTCCGGCAAGCTGCAGGATGTCGGCGCCAAGGTCGCCACGGTTGCCAAAAGCCTGGATGTGCCGACGATCATCGTCCACTATGCCGGCGATGCCGAAGCGGTGGCGGCCAAGACATCAGGAGCTTCGACGCTGGAGGCCTTTATTGCGCCCTATGAGGCAAAAGCGGTCGCGTTCACGCCGCTTGGCTTTGCGCACCCGCTCTACATCCTCTTTTCCTCAGGCACGACGGGCGTGCCGAAATGCATCGTGCATTCGGCCGGCGGCACGCTGCTGCAGCACCTCAAGGAGCAGCGGCTGCATTGCGGCCTGCAGGCGGGCGAGAAGCTGTTCTACTTCACCACCTGCGGCTGGATGATGTGGAACTGGCTGGTCAGCGGCCTTGCCAGCGGCGCCACGCTCTGCCTGTTCGACGGCTCGCCCTTCGCACCCGATGGCAACGTGCTCTTCGACTATGCCGAGGCCGAAAAATTCGCGATCTTCGGCACCTCGGCGAAATATATCGATGCCGTGCGCAAAAGCGGGCTGACGCCGCGCGCAAGCCATGATCTCTCCAGCCTCCGGCTGATGACCTCCACCGGTTCGCCGTTGTCGCCCGAGGGATTCACCTTCGTCTACGAGGGCATCAAGCCGGATGTGCAACTCGCCTCGATTTCGGGCGGCACCGATATCGTCTCCTGCTTCGTGCTCGGCAATCCGCTGCAGCCGGTCTGGCGCGGCGAGATCCAGGGGGCCGGCCTCGGCCTTGCGGTCGACGTCTGGAACGATGACGGCAAGCCGGTCCGTGGCGAGAAGGGTGAACTCGTCTGCACCAAGGCCTTCCCCTCGATGCCGGTGATGTTCTGGAACGATCCCGATGGCGCCAAATATCGCGCCGCCTATTTCGAGCGGTTCGACAATGTCTGGTGCCACGGCGATTTCGCCGAATGGACGGAGCATGGCGGCCTTGTTATCCACGGCCGCTCGGATGCGACGCTCAATCCCGGCGGCGTGCGCATCGGCACGGCCGAGATCTACAATCAGGTGGAGCAGATGGAGGAGGTGGCCGAGGCGCTGTGCATCGGCCAGGAGTGGGACGACGACGTGCGCGTCATCCTCTTCGTCCGTCTTGCCCCCGGTGTGACGCTGACCGAGGATCTCGTCAAGGCGATCAAGACGCGGGTGCGCACCGGCGCCTCGCCGCGGCATGTGCCGGCAAAGATCATCGCGGTCGCCGATATTCCCCGCACCAAATCCGGCAAGATCGTCGAGCTTGCCGTGCGCGAGGTCGTTCACAACAGGCCGGTGAAGAACCAGGAGGCGCTGGCCAATCCCGAGGCGCTGCGGCTCTTTGCCGGCTTGAGCGAATTGAAGGACTGACGGAACTCGTAAACCACAAGCTTTCACCCTCTATCAATCTCTTGTCATGGAAACCTTTCGTTAAGAAAGGTTTGTCAAAGGTGAAGCTAACCTTGGGGCCGCACTGAACGAGGCGGCGTAGGGCCTTCGGGCTTACAACATGACGTCGATCGACTGAGCTCTTGTTGAACAGCACCAAATTCAAAGGCGGCCTGATGGCTGCCTTTTCTTTATGGCCACCGCTTTCCTTTTTTGCGTGGATCAGCCCGCCAGCACCCGCTGCGACGGAAAGGTGATCTCGACGAGCGTGCCCTCGTTCGGCGCCGAATTGATCGAGAACACCGCCCGGTTGGCATCGACCATCGCCTTGGTCAACGGCAGGCCGAGCCCGGTGCCGTCGCCGCGATGGCGCGATTGGGTCGAGGAGACCTGCCGGAACGGCTTCATCGCCTGGTCGAGTTCGCTGCGCGTCATGCCGATGCCGGTATCGCGCACCCTGAGCACAACGCTGCCATTTGTCTCATAGGAGGTGGAAACGACGATCTGTCCGCCGGACGGGGTGAAACGGATGGCGTTCGACAGGATGTTGAGCGCAATCTGCTTGATCGAGCGCAGGTCCGCCACGACATCAGGCACCGCATGCGACAGCGCCGTGCGGATGATGACGCGTTGGCCGTTCGCCTGCGGCTGGACCAGCGCCACGGCCTCGGAGACTGCCTCGTTGAGACCGACGGCGGCAAAATCGAGATCCATCTCGCCCGCCTCGATCTTCGAAATGTCGAGCAGATCGTTGACGATATCGAGAACGTGCCGGCCGGAACGGCCGATGTCGTTGGCGTATTCGATGTAACGGGGATGGCCGATCGGCCCGAAGCGCTCGCCGGCCATCATGTCGGAAAAGCCGATGATCGCATTGAGCGGCGTGCGGATTTCATGGCTGACGCGGGCGAGGAAATCGGTCTTGTGGGCGTTGGCGGTTTCGGCCGCACCCTTGGCGTTGCGCAACTCGTCCTCGGTGCGCTTCCACTGGGTGATATCGCGGATGACGGCGCAATAGCCGTTGGAGGAGGTGAGCTGGCCCATCGTCATGAACAGCGGCACGAAGCCGCCGGCGGCCTCGCGGCCGATCACTTCGCGCCCGTCGTTCAGTACACTGGCCACGCCATGGCCGGTGAGGCCGTTCAGATAATCGAGCACGGCCTTCTGGCTCTCATGGGCAAACAGCATGACGAAGGGTTTGCCGCGCGTCTCCTGCTCATCGTAATTGAAAAGCGCGCTGGCCGACCGGTTCATCGAGCGGATGTCGCCTTCCGTGCCGATGACGACGACGCCGTCGGTTGCCGTTTCCAGGATCGAGCGCAATTCTTCCACTTCGACCTGAAGCTTGGCGACCTTCTCGACCATCCGCTCGGGACGGGCTTCGAAACGACCCTCGGAGCGGCCCTCGGACCGATTTACGTTGCTGCGGTTGTCATCCTTGCCTTCGACCGGCATCAGCGCCAGCATCAGGGCGTTGGCGTCTTCCCAGCGCACCGATTGCAGCCGCGCCGTTACCGGTACCAGCGTATCGTCGGCCTTGACCAGCATCATGGTGCCGGCGCCGGCAGCCTTTTCCTCGAGTTCGCGGCGCTGCAGCAGGGCTTCGATGCCGCCCACCTCACGCAGCGCGTCGAGCGAAGCATAGCCGGTCAGCCGCATGAATTCCGGATTGGCGTGGATCAGCGCATCGCCGATATGGATGAGCACGGCGACAGGCAACTGGTCGACCGTTCCCACCGAAAGCCCGTCGGTCATCTTGACGCGCGGCGGGATGAAGCTGGTGAGAACCTCGATCTGACTGACCGTCTCCTCCAGCCCTTCCGTCGCCTCGTCCTCGGCGATACCAGCCGGCTCTTCGGCGGCGACCTCGTCTTCGTGCTCGGCCTCGACGGCATTCTCGAAGATCGCTTCTTGCGGCGCGATTTCCTCGGGCGAGGTCATATCCGCCGTGTCGGCGGGAGTTTCGGCCTCGACCTCTGTGGGGCCGGAGGCCCCTTCGAAGCTGGCCATTTCCGCGACGGAAGGTTCTGCCGGCGCCGTGACGGCGGGTTCGATCGGCGCTGAGGCGGCAGGCTCTTCCTTGCTGGCGCCGAAGGCCTCGAGCCGCTTGGCGATCTCGCGGAAATTCGCCTGTTCGGCGGGCGTCAGTCCGGCGCTGGTATTGTGGAGCTGAACGATCTTGTCGGAGAAACGGCGATTGGGCGTTTCGGCAATGCGAAGCGCCGGCGGCTCGTCCGAAAGATCCGCTGACGGCCAGGCGGCAGGTGCTTCGTCGGTGCCGGCCGCCTGTTTTTCTGCGGCATTGTCCGGGGCCGATGTCTCGACGATCGGCTCTTCGGCAGCGATCTCTTCCGATCCTGTCTCTTCGGTCTCCTCGGTCTCTGGGGTCTCCGGCTCGGCTGCCGTAAACACCTGGTCTTCGATCTCTTCTGCCGCGATGGTTTCGGCCGAAACCTCTTGGGGCGCGGCTTCCGCTTCATCCGCCATTTCGCCGATCGGCTCGGCCACCGGGCCGAGGCTTGCCGCATCATGGCCGACGCCATCATGGCCGAGCGTCAGGCCGAGCGCCAGCGGATCTTCCTGCGCATCGGAAAGCCGGACGACGCCGAAGCCGCGGAAACCGTCGAAGTCGCGGTTGCGGGTATAGGTCGGCAGCGCCGCCAGATCGACCGGAACGACGAGGCTGGTGCCTTCGATCGGCCAGAGGATCGTCTTGCCCGACCATGTGTCGCGGCGGGCGAGCGCCTCGGAAAGCTTGCCGTCCGGATCCAGATTGAAGAGGGCGGCGATATCGCCGAAGGCGGTGCCGATGATGTCCGACGCATGCGGACCGACGGCCTCGGCAAATTCGTGGCTGACCTCGGTGAAACGGCCCTCGGCGTCGATCTTCCAGACGAAGCGCGTGGCGCGGCTGTTCGGCCTGAAGACGAAGCCGGGCTCAGCCGCAAGCTCAGGGGCAGGGGGCGCTTCGGGGACGAAAGTCGGGGCGATGGCGGGTTCTTGGTGAACCGCTGCCGGCACATCTTCGACAGGCGTTTCGCTGGCCTCGACAAACGGTGCCGTTTCCACGGCCCCGGTGAGGGAGGCAAGGTCGTCCTCGATGATCGCCGCAGGCTCATCGGCTTCATCTGCGCTGCTGTCGATCACGCTGCCGTCACTCTCCGGCTCGGCATGTCCGGCGAGACCAGCCTCTTCGACTGCCGCGTCTGTGGATCCCGCTTCCGTCTCGGCCGGCCGTTCGCTTTCGCCGGTGATGTCCTCGAGCGTCTCTTCGACCTCTTCGATCCCCGAGACTGCGTCGATAATCTCGGTGAAGCCGGTGGCGACCGCAGGCTCGTCCTGAAGCAGTTCGGCGGGCGGCGTGCTTTCTTCCTGCGCGGGCGCATCGACAGAGTCGAGCGCTGATGTATCGACCGGGTCGAGCGCGGGGGCATCGATCGGGTCGAGATCGCCGATCGCGGCCTCCACGGCAAAAAGCAGATGGAGCGCCGGCTCGTCGCTGAGCTTGCCGACGGCGGCCGGAAGATTGCCTCTGGCGGTGGCGACGGGACGCTTCACCAGCCGGTCGGGATGGGCGCCGGCAAGGCTGATCAGGGTCTTTGCGGTCTGTTCGGAAATCCCCAGCGAGGCAAAGCCCGGCGAGGCGGCGATGACCTCGCCATTGGCGCCGATCACCGCCATATGCGTATCGGGATCATCAAGCCCTTGCAGCATCTGCGCCGCCGAGGCGCCGGCCGCCAGCGGTTTTGCCGAGACCGGCACCGAAAACAGGATGGCCTTTTCGCCTGAGGAGAGCCGGATCAGTTCGGCCGCCGCCTGCACCTGCGCACGCTGAAAGCCCTTGGCGACGCGGATCATCAGGCTTCTGTTGTCACCGATATCGGCAAGCTGGCGCGCCGCCGTTTCCAATTGGCGGAAGGTGATGTCGGTGCGGTCGACGCCTTGATCGAGCAGGTCATAGACCGCCGAATGGCCGAAAAGCTCCGCGCCCGCACCGTTCGCCCAGAGCAAGCGGGTCAGGTCGGCCGAAAACAGCACCATCGCCTCGCCACGTGAAAAGCGTTCCCGCACCCGTGCATGCACGGCGATATCGATGAACGGATATTGGACTGCGGGCATGATCGAACCTTGTCGCTGTCGGCCTTCTTAAATTAACGGCTTATTAATAACTGCGGGGCGCATGCGGGTCCAGAAGAGCAGGGTGTTTTCGGCCGGCAAGGTTAACGTCTTGTGCATCGCACAATAATTGTTGCAATGCACAATGAAATGCCTTATATGAGCATCATCCAACTAACACACAGGCAGCGACTGCCTCAGCCCAAAGGATGCGACCCATGGCTACCATAAAGACCGATGACGTTTTTTCAATCGCTTCTTTCGACCCGTCCAAGTTCGCGGAATCCTTCCGTGATTTCGCCGAAAAGGGCGCTCAGCAGTCGAAGGAAGCCTATGCCAAGCTGAAGACCGCTGGCGAGGAAGCCGGCAAGACGCTCGAAGCCACCGTCCAGACGGCTCAGTCCGGCACCGTCGAGATCGGCCTGAAGGCGATCGACATCCTGCGCGTCAATTCCGAGAACTCGCTGTCGCACTTCGAAGCCCTGCTCGGCGTCAAGTCCGCCGCCGAATTCTTCGAACTGCAGACCGCCTTCATCCGCAAGCAGGCCGAGCTCACCGTCGAGCAGGCGAAGTCGATCCAGGAAACCACCAAGCAGGTCGCCGAAAAGCTGGCAAAGCCTTCCAAGGACGCCGCCGAAAAGGCCCTGGCATCCTTCAAGGTCGCCTGATCGGTCTTTACCGATCGGAGATAAAAGGCTGGACCTCGCGTCCAGCCTTTTTGTATATTGACGAGGAATGGGGCTTGAATTCGTCGCCAAGTCCTCGTATGTGACCCCCGTCGCGCCAAGCGTGACTTATGCGGTTGTAGCTCAGTTGGTTAGAGCGCAGGTTTGTGGCACCTGAGGTCGGAGGTTCGAGACCCCCCAACCGTACCATCTCCCCCACGATCAGAATGAAAACCCGGTTCCCCTCATTTCGATGGAACCCATGCCGTCACGCGCCGTTCTCCAAGTTAACGGGAGAATATGCATGTCGAAAACCCTTCTCTATGGTGCGACGAAGATCGACGAGACCAACAGCGCTTATGCCCCGGTCGAAAGCCTCGCGGCGTTCCAGTGGAAGAACCGCGTTTTCGTTGTTTTTGCCGACAGGGACAATTCCCGCGCCGCCCGGCAGGAGAACCAACTGCTGGCCGATCGTTCGGCCCTCGACGAGCGTGACCTGGTCGTGCTGAAGATATCAGGCGCCGATGTCCGGCCGCTCTTCGGTGCCGCCGATGGCCTCGACGGCGAAGCGATCCGCCGCGATCTCGAGGCGTTGGAGATCGGCGAATTTGCGGCCTTCCTTGTCGGCAAGGACGGCACCGTCAAGCTCAAGGCGAGCGAGCCGATAACCGATGGCGAGCTTTTCGCCATCATCGATAGCATGCCGATGCGTGCTGCCGAATCGTTAAAGCCGGACAAATAGCCCCGATCGAACGTCGCGTTTAATCCAACATCATGAAAAGGGAGGCGGTCATGTCCCTGCCCAACGAACCCATCCCCGATCAGCCGCCGATGCCGGCGCCCGGCTGGAAGCCGGTGCCGCCGATCACGGAGCCCGAGCCGGACAGGCTTCCCGACGAAGCGCCGGTTCCGAACCCGGATGAGAACGACGAGCCGGCCAAGCACGTCTCCTAGAGCAATTCCAGCAAAAGTGTGAAGCGGTTTTGCGTGAGGAATTGCGTCAAAACAAAGAGCTAGGGCATTTGCGTGATTCGAAGAAAAACGGAAATGCTCTAAAGAAAAATCTGCCGTTCGGCGCTGACGAGTTCCTGCAGGAAATCGGCAACGCTCCTGACGCGCAGAAGGTCGCGCGCCGTTTCGTGATAGGTCGTCCAGTAGGCGCGCCGGATTGAAACATCAGGCAGGATGCGCTCGAGTTCCGGATACTGCCGGGCGATATAATCGTGCAGGATGCCGATGCCGGCACCTGACCGGACCGCCTCCGTCTGTCCGATCGCCGTCGAGATCTCGAAGCTCGCATCCCAACTGCGCATCACCTCGCCGGAGAAATTCAGCGAGGCGGTGAAGATCAGGTCTTCGACATAGCCGATGCGCGGATGCGCCTTCAGCGCCTCGATATCGCCGGGTGTGCCTTGCGAGGCAAGGTAATCGCACGAGGCGTAGAGACCGAGCGTATAGTCGGTGAGCTTGGAGGAGACGAGGCGGCCCTGTTCGGGCCGCTCCAGCGTGATGGCGATATCGGCCTCGCGCTGCGACAGCGAGAAAGAGCGCGGCACAGGGACGAGCTGGATCTTCAGCTCCGGATGACGCTCGATCAGCCTGCCCATGCGCGGCGCCAGGAAGGAAACGCCGAACCCATCAGGCGCGCCGACGCGGACCGTCCCGGCAATTGCCGTATCGGTGTGGCCGAGGCTCGCTTGCACTGCGAGCATTTCGGTTTCCATCCGCTCCGCGGATGCCAGGAACACTTCACCTTCGGCCGTCAGCTCGCAACCATTTGTGCGGCGGATGAAAAGCCGCGTCTTCAGCGCCTCTTCCAGCGATGTCAGCCGGCGCGAGAGCGTGGCGTGATTGAGCCCCAGCCGCTTCGAGGCGGCAAGAATCTGCCCGGTGCGGGCGACGGCAAGGAATATACGAACATCGTCCCAGTTCATGGCTTGGCACGCATGGCGATCGGATCGACCTCGATAAGCGTCAGCGATGTCACCATGTCCGCCGTCTGGTTCTTGTATTTGAGGAAATGCGGTGTCCGCAGATGGGCCTCATATGCCTCCTGGTCGGCGTAGACCTCAAGGATACGGATGCGGTTTGGGTGCTCCCTGATGGAAACGGCGCAGAGCGAAAGGACACCGTCTTCCAGCGCCAGGGATGCCTCGATTTCTTCGGTCAGCAATGCGCGATAGATTTCCAGCGTGTCCGGATCGATTTCCAGCTCCGCCATTCTGACGACGGGTTTCCGGCTCATCGGTTTGACCTCCCCCCAGGGTTTGACTTGTCGGCGTTTGACTTGTCGGCGTGCCGTGCCAAATTTGGTAGCAGCAGCGCTTGATGCAATGATAGGGCTATAATTTGCGCACAACAGTTCCTTATATCAGCGCATTGATTTGTGCAAATTGAAGTGCGATTGTAGGCCATCCCAAAAACAGGAGGAGCATCCCATGCGTGAGATCGGTCATTTCATCGGCGGCAAGCATGTTGCCGGCACCAGCGGCCGCGTGAGCAACGTTTATAACCCGGCAACCGGCGAAGTGCAGGCGACGGTCGCGCTGGCAAGCGTCGAGGAACTGCGCGCCGCAGTCGAAAACGCCAAGGCCGCGCAGCCGAAATGGGCTGCCACCAATCCGCAGCGCCGCGCCCGCGTCTTCTTCAAGTTCGTCGAACTCCTGAACAAGCACATGGACGAACTTGCCGAATTGATTTCCAAGGAACACGGCAAGACGATCGAGGATGCCAAGGGCGACGTCATCCGCGGCCTCGAAGTCTGCGAATTCGTTTGCGGTATCCCGCATCTCGCCAAGGGCGAATTCACCGAGGGTGCAGGCCCGGCGATCGACATGTATTCGATCCGCCAGCCGGTCGGCATCGGCGCCGGCATCACGCCTTTCAACTTCCCCGGCATGATCCCGATGTGGATGTTTGCGCCGGCGATCGCCTGCGGCAACGCCTTCATCCTGAAGCCCTCCGAGCGTGATCCCTCCCTGCCGATCCGTCTCGGCGAGTTGATGATCGAGGCCGGCCTGCCGGCCGGCATCCTCAACGTCGTCAACGGCGACAAGGGCGCGGTCGACGCGATCCTCACCGATCCCGATATCGGCGCCGTTTCCTTCGTCGGCTCGACGCCGATCGCCCGCTACGTCTATGGCACGGCGGCGATGAACGGCAAGCGCGCCCAGTGCTTCGGCGGCGCCAAAAACCACATGATCATCATGCCGGATGCCGATATGGACCAGGCCGTCAACGCGCTGATGGGCGCGGGCTACGGTTCGGCCGGCGAGCGCTGCATGGCGATCTCGGTTGCCGTTCCGGTCGGCGAAGAGACCGCCAACCGCCTCGTCGAGAAGCTGACGCCGAAGATCGAATCGCTGCGCATCGGTCCCTACACCGACGACAAGGCCGATATGGGCCCGCTCGTCACCAAGGATGCCTATAACCGCGTCCGCGGCCTGATCGACCGCGGCATCGAGGAAGGCGCCAAGCTCGTCGTCGACGGCCGCGATTTCAAGCTCCAGGGCTATGAAGACGGCTATTTCGTCGGCGGCTGCCTGTTCGACCACGTCACGCCCGAGATGGACATCTACAAGACCGAGATCTTCGGACCCGTCCTCTCCGTCGTTCGCGCCAACAACTATGAGGAAGCGCTATCGCTGCCGATGAAGCACGAATACGGCAACGGCGTCGCCATCTACACCCGCGACGGCGATGCCGCCCGCGATTTCGCCTCGCGCATCAATATCGGCATGATCGGTATCAACGTTCCGATCCCGGTTCCGCTCGCCTACCACTCCTTCGGCGGCTGGAAGGCGTCGAGCTTCGGCGACCTCAACCAGCACGGCACGGATTCGATCAAGTTCTGGACGAAGACCAAGACCGTCACCGCCCGCTGGCCCTCGGGCATCAAGAGCGGCGCCGAATTCGTCATGCCGACGATGAAGTGATCTTCACGACATTCCAATCTGCAATTCGGGGGCCTTTCGGCCCCCGTTTTGTTTGATCTTGGAAACCAAGCGCGCCGCACTGCATGCTTTCACTATCCCGGCCCGCCAGAGCGCAGGCAGGTCATGATGGATTGCAACCACAAGATCTCGTGCCGAATTGACGTCGCGGCAAATGGCCTCATAAGCTGAATGCGAATTTCATATTTTGGAATTGTTCAAAACTAGCAAACCGCCTATATAGGTTTGAACAGGCACGAGTCAGGAGAATGGCATGCGGTTGACGAAGCAGACCAACTATGCGGTTCGCATGTTGATGTATTGTGCTGCCAATGACGGGCACCTGAGCCGGATTCCGGAAATCGCCAGGGCCTACGGCGTTTCCGAACTCTTTCTTTTCAAGATCCTCCAGCCGCTCAACAAGGCGGGTCTGGTCGAGACCGTGCGCGGCCGCAACGGCGGTGTGCGCTTGGGCAAGCCGGCGGCCAGCATCAGCCTTTTCGATGTGGTGCGGGTGACGGAAGACAGTTTCGCCATGGCCGAATGCTTCGAGGATGACGGCATGGTCGAATGCCCGCTGGTCGACAGCTGCGGCTTGAATTCGGCGCTGCGCAAGGCGCTCAACGCCTTCTTCGCCGTGCTGTCGGAATATTCCATCGACGATCTCGTCAAGGCGCGTCCGCAGATCAATTTCCTTCTCGGAATCACCGGCGAGCAGCCCTATCGCAAACCCGCGATCGTTGCGCCGGCCGCCTGAATCCAGCGAGCAGGACAGAGTTCATGAAACCGCGATTGCCCCGGCAATCGCGGTTTTTGTTTTGCCGCGTGGCGCGGGCTCGACAAGAAGAAACACTGCAAGCGTGGCGGGCGGGCCTGATCGATCGCCACACGCTTAGGAGGCGCAATTATCCAAAATACGACGAAATCCCGGTCATTTTTATCCGAAAATGTCCAAATGAGGCCGTTTTTTGACTGAAAATTTCTAAAATTGTCCAACTGGAAAAATTTTTTCCGTAGACCGTTGCTTTCAGTAGATAAATGTCGTTCCATCGACCGTCGATCGGGATGTCTATCTCAGGTCTCCAAACATCAAAAAAGAACAACCGGGAAACAATATTATGAAAAAGATCTCTGTCATGCTGGCAGCGACGGCCTTGATTTCGGTCATGGCGACGTCGGCCTGGTCCAAGACCCTTGTTTATTGCTCCGAGGGCTCGCCGGAAGGCTTCGACCCGAGCCTCTACACGGCAGGCACGACCTTCGACGCCTCATCGCGCACGGTCTATAGCCGCCTCGTCGAATTCAAGCATGGCGGCACCGAGATCGAGCCCGGCCTCGCCGACAGCTGGAGCGTTTCGGCCGACGGCACGGAATACACCTTCAAGCTTCATCCGGGGGTCAAGTATCAGACCACCGACTTCTTCACGCCGACGCGCGATTTCAACGCCGACGACGTCGTGTTCTCCTTCGAGCGCCAGCTGAAATCCGACAACCCGTGGAACAAATATGTCGAGGGCGGTTCTTACGAATACGCCGCCGGCATGGGCTTCCCGGAGCTGATCAAGTCGGTCGAGAAGGTCGATGACCTCACCGTCAAGTTCACGCTCAACCATCCCGAAGCGCCGTTCCTCGCCGACCTCGCCATGGACTTCGCTTCGATCGTCTCCAAGGAATATGCCGACAAGCTTGCCGCCGACGGCAAGATGGCGCAGCTGAACCAACAGCCGCTCGGCACCGGCCCCTTCACCTTCGTCGCCTACCAGCCGGATGCCGTCATCCGCTACAAGGCCAACGAAACCTATTTCAAGGGCAAGGAAAAGATCGACGATCTGGTGTTCGCCATCACCTCTGACGCCGCCGTCCGCGCCCAGAAGCTGAAGGCCGGCGAATGCCACCTGATCCCCTATCCGAATGCAGCCGACGTGCCGGAACTGAAGAAGGATGAAAATCTGACGGTAATGGAACAGGCCGGCCTCAATGTCGGCTTCCTCGCCTACAACACCCAGATGGCCCCGTTCGACAAGCCGGACGTTCGCCGCGCGCTGAACATGGCGATCAACAAGCAGGCGATCATCGACGCCGTCTTCCAGGGTGCGGCGGCCGTTGCCAAGAACCCGATCCCGCCGACGATGTGGTCGTATAACGACGCCGTTCAGGACGACAAGTACGATCCGGATGCCGCCAAGAAGGCGCTCGCCGATGCCGGCGTCAAGGATCTCAGCATGAAGGTCTGGGCGATGCCGGTGTCGCGCCCCTACATGCTGAACGCGCGCCGCGCCGCCGAACTGATCCAGGCCGATTTCGCCAAGGCCGGCGTCAAGGTCGAGATCGTCACCCATGAATGGGCCGAATATCTGAAGCTTTCCTCCGACGTGAAGCGCGACGGCGCCGTCATCCTCGGCTGGACCGGCGACAACGGCGACCCGGATAATTTCATGGATACGCTGCTCGGCTGCGATGCCGTCGGCGGCAATAACCGCGCCCAGTGGTGCAACAAGGAATACGACGACCTGATGACCAAGGCCAAGCTGACCGCCGATGTCGGCGAGCGCACCAAGGCCTACGAGCAGGCCCAGCTGATCTTCAAGAAGGAAGCTCCCTGGGCGACGCTTGACCACTCGCTCGTCTTCGTGCCGATGAGCAAGAAGGTCTCGGGCTTCTTCATGGATCCGCTCGGCATTCACCGTTTCGACGGCGTCGACGTATCCGAATAACAAGAATAATGTAAGAATGCCCGGCAGAGCTGGGCGCAGCCGGCGGTCAGGGTCTCCTGACCGCCGGAAACTATTGGACATCTGCCATGTTGCGTTTTTTCATCGGCCGCTTTGCGGTGCTGATCCCGACATTCCTCGGCGTTTCCCTCATTGCCTTCTCGTTCATCCGCATGCTTCCCGGCGATCCCGTCATGCTTCTGTCGGGTGAACGTGTCATGGCGCCGGAACGGCACGCCCAGATCATGCACGATCTCGGTTTCGACCGGCCCATGTATGTGCAGTATTTCGATTATCTCGGAAAAGTGCTGCACGGCGATCTCGGCACCTCGATCGTCACCAAGCGGCCGGTTCTCGGCGAATTCCTCACGTTGTTTCCGGCAACGCTGGAGCTTTCGTTCTGTGCCATCATCCTCGCCGTCTGTCTTGGCGTGCCCGCCGGCGTCTTTGCGGCCGTCAAGCGAGGCACGTGGTTCGATCAGAGCGTGATGGGCGTGGCGCTCATCGGTTATTCCATGCCGATTTTCTGGTGGGGGCTGCTGCTCATCATTTTCTTCTCCGGCTATCTCGGCTGGACGCCGGTTTCCGGCCGCATCTCGCTGATGTATTTCTTCAAGCCGGTCACCGGCTTCATGCTGGTCGACAGCCTGTTATCCGGCCAGAAGGGGGCTTTCGCCTCGGCCGTCAGCTACCTCATTCTGCCGACCATCGTGCTGGCGACCATCCCGCTTGCCGTGATCGCACGCCAGACACGTTCGGCAATGCTCGAGGTTCTGGGAGAGGATTATGTCCGCACGGCGCGCTCGAAGGGCCTGAAGCCGTTGCGTGTCGTCGGCGTGCATGCACTGCGCAATGCGATGATCCCCGTCATCACCACGATCGGTCTGCAGATCGGCGTCCTTCTTGCCGGCGCCATCCTCACGGAGACGATCTTCTCCTGGCCGGGTATCGGCAAATGGATGGTCGATTCGGTTTTCAAGCGCGATTACGCCGTGGTCCAGGGCGGTCTTCTCCTGATCGCCGGCGTCATCATGATGGTCAATCTGATTGTTGATGTTCTCTACGGCTTCATCAATCCGCGCATTCGTCACTAGGAGCGGTCCATGAGCACGGTCACCGTCAAAACCGGCCAGCCATCCGCTCTTGCGGAATTCTGGCATTATTTCTCCCGCAACAAGGGCGCCGTCATCGGCCTCGTGATCTTCATCGTCATCCTGGTCGTCGCAGTCTTCGCGCCGCTCTTTGCGCCGCATGAACCGAACGAGCAGAACCGTGCGGTGCTGCTGGCCGTGCCGGCCTGGATGGAGGGCGGCAGCGCCTCCTTCCCGCTCGGAACGGATGCCGTCGGCCGCGATATCCTCTCGCGGCTGATCTATGGTGCGCGTTTCTCGCTGTTCATCGGCGTCGTCGTCGTCACGCTTTCGGTCATCTCAGGCGTGCTAATCGGCCTCGTCGCCGGATATTTCCGCGGCAAGGTCGATACGGCGATCATGCGCCTGATGGATATCATCCTGGCTTTCCCGTCGCTGCTGCTTGCACTTGTGCTGGTGGCGGTGCTCGGCCCCGGCCTTACCAATGCGATGATCGCGATTTCGCTGGTCAACCAGCCGCATTTCGTGCGGCTGACGCGTGCTTCGGTCATATCGGAGCGCGAGAAGGAATATGTGATCGCTTCGCGTGTCGCCGGTGCCGGCACGCTGCGCCTGATGTTCAAGACGATCCTGCCGAACTGTCTTGGGCCGCTGATCGTCCAGGCGACGCTCGCCTTTTCGGCGGCGATCCTCGATGCGGCCGCCCTCGGCTTCCTCGGCATGGGCGCCCAGCCGCCGACACCCGAATGGGGCACGATGCTGGCCGAATCCCGTGAGTTCATCTCGCGCGCCTGGTGGGTCGTAACATTCCCGGGTCTTGCCATCCTCATCACCGTTCTCGCCATCAACCTGATGGGTGACGGCCTGCGCGATGCGCTCGACCCCAAGCTGAAGAGGTCGTGATGCCACTTCTCGAAATCGAAAATCTGACCGTTGAATTCCAGACGTCATCCGGTCTGTTCCGCGCCGTCGACGGCGTGTCGCTCACCTGCGACAAGGGCGAGATCCTGTCGGTCGTCGGTGAATCCGGCTCGGGCAAATCCGTCGCCATGCTGGCCCTGATGGGGCTTCTGCCCTGGACGGCAAAAATCACCGCCGATCGCCTGCAGTTCGATGGCCAGGATCTGCGCGGCATCTCCGCCCGCCAGCGCCGCAGGATCGTCGGCAAGGACATGGCGATGATCTTCCAGGAGCCGATGTCGAGCCTCAATCCGTGCTTCACGGTCGGCTTCCAGCTCGGTGAGACACTGCGCTTCCATATGGGCCTCAACCGGAAGGAGCGTCGCGAACGTTCGATCGAGCTTCTGAACCTCGTCGGCATTCCGGCGCCGGAAGACCGCCTGTCGAACTTCCCGCATCAGATGTCCGGCGGCATGAGCCAGCGCGTCATGATCGCCATGGCGCTCGCCTGCAATCCGAAGCTTCTGATCGCCGACGAGCCGACCACCGCGCTCGACGTGACCATCCAGGCACAGATCCTCGATCTGCTCGTGCGCCTGCAGAAGGAGCACGGCATGGCGCTGGTGCTGATCACCCACGACATGGGTGTCGTCGCCGAAACAGCCGAGCGCGTGCAGGTGCAATATGCCGGCCAGAAGGTCGAGGAACAGCCGGTAAGGGCGCTGTTCCGCGATCCGCACCATCCTTATACGGCAGCCCTGCTCGCCGCTTTGCCGGAGCGCGCCAAAGTCGGCCAGCGCCTTCCCTCGATCGCCGGTGTGGTTCCGGGCCAGCATGGCCGTCCGACAGGCTGTCTTTTCGCGCCGCGCTGCGGCTACGCCACGGTCGAATGCGATCGCGGCGTCGTCCGCCAGGGGCCGGAGCTCGGGCTGGCACTGTGCAACTATCCTTTGAAGGATGGCAAGCCGCTCGGGCATCCCGGGGTCATGGCCAATGAAACCGCAGGAGACCTGGTATGACCGGCGCTGTTCTCGAGGGCAGGGATCTCGCCCGCTTCTACACCGTCAACCGCGGTCTCTTCAAAGCCGATGCCACCGTCAAGGCGCTGAACGGCGTCAGCTTCAGTCTCCATTCCGGCAAGACACTTGCCGTCGTCGGCGAATCCGGCTGCGGCAAGTCGACGCTCGCCCGCCTGGTCACGATGATCGAGGACCCGACGGCCGGCGAATTGCTGATCGACGGCAAGCCCGCCCGCGTCGGCGACCGCAGCCTGCGCAGCCAGGTGCAGATCGTCTTCCAGAATCCTTACGGCTCGCTCAACCCGCGCCAGAAGGTCGGCGCGATCCTCGATGAGCCGCTGAAGATCAATACCGATCTCGATGCGGCCGCCCGCCGCCGCAAGGTGGAGGAGATGATGGCCCGCGTCGGCCTGCGTCCGGAGCATCACGGCCGCTATCCCCATATGTTCTCCGGCGGCCAGCGCCAGCGCATCGCCATTGCCCGCGCTTTGATGCTGCGGCCGAAGGTGCTGGTGCTGGACGAACCGGTTTCGGCCCTCGATCTCTCGATCCAGGCGCAGGTGCTGAACCTCTTGATGGACCTGCAGAAGGAGATGGGGTTAGCCTATCTGTTCATCTCGCACGGCCTCTCCGTCGTTCATCACATCGCCGACGAGGTGATGGTGATGTATCTCGGCCGGCCGATCGAAACCGGCCCTGCTGCCGAGGTCTTCGCCCGGCCGCGCCACCCCTATACGGCAGCTCTGCTATCGGCCACGCCGATCGCCGATCCCGAGCGCGAGAAGAACCGCATCCGCCTGCAGGGCGAATTGCCGTCGCCATTGAAGCCGCCGTCCGGCTGCCACTTCAATCCGCGCTGCTGGAAGGCGCAGGACCATTGTCGCCAGGTTTCCCCCGAATTAAGGGGAGAAGGTGCACAACAATATGCCTGTCACTTCCCGCTCGATTGAGCGGGAGACATGGATTGGGAGGAAACATGCAGGAGCGGATGAACAAACCCCATGCGATCATCGTCATGGGCGTCAGCGGCTGCGGCAAATCCTCCGTCGGCGAAAGGCTCGCCGAGGCCCTGCACTTGGCCTTCGTCGAAGGTGATGCGCTGCATCCGGCCGCCAATGTCGAGAAGATGTCGAAGGGCATTCCGCTGATCGATGAGGATCGGATGCCCTGGCTCGACCGCATCGGCGAAGAGATGAAGGCCTCGCTGGAAAAGGGCGAGGGCATCATCGTCTCCTGCTCAGCGCTGAAACGCCTCTATCGCGACCGGCTGCGGGCGGCTGTCGGCGGCAATCTGTTCTTCGTCTATCTCGAGGGCTCAAGAGCGCTGCTGACGAAACGCATGGGCGAGCGCAAGGGACATTTCATGCCGGTGTCGCTGCTCGAAAGCCAACTGGCGACGCTTGAGGTGCCCACAGGCGAGCCGGGCGTCGTCACCGTCGATATCGACGACATGGTGGACGGCATCGCTGCGATCGCTCTCAAAGGTCTCGCTTCTCTCGGCATCATGGCTTGAAACGCTGCGGCGAATAGGCCGCAATATCGATGAACGGCGTCTCGCCGGTGATGAGTTCGGCAAGCGCGCGGCCGGTTACCGGCCCGAGCGTCAGCCCGTGATGGGCATGGCCGAAGGCAAACCACAGGCCCTGATGGCGCGGCGCCTTGCCGATAACAGGCATCATGTCTGGCGTGCAGGGGCGTGCGCCCATCCAGGGCTCGGGATCGAGCCGCCTGCCGAGCGGGAAGATGGTGCGCGCCACGGCCTCGGCCCGGTCGAGCTGGACCGGCGTCTTCGGCGCGTCGAGCGTTGCAAACTCCGCCCCTGTCGTCAGACGGATACCGCGGTTCATCGGCGCAAGGAGATAGCCGCGTTCGGCATCGAGCATCCAGTTGTTGAGCACCGCATTGCCCTCGGCGGCATAATGCATGTGATAGCCGCGCTTGACGCCGAGCGGGAAGGAATAGCCGAGCCGGCGCGTGGCAACGGCCGCCCAGGGGCCGAGCGCGATGACTGTATCCTCGGCTTCGAGCGGACCTTCCCCAGTCATGATCTTCCAGCCGGAGCCGAACGGACCGAGCGAGGCGGCATCACCGGTGACGAAGCGGCCGCCGAGGCTTTCGAAATAGCGGCGATAGGCCCATGTCAGCGCATGCGGGTCGAGCACCGACCACGGGTCGCGCCAGCGGATGCCGCCTGCGAAATCGCCGGTAAGATCAGGTTCCATGCGGGCGATATCGGCCGGAGCCAGGCTGTCGTATTCTACCCCGAATTCGCTTTGCCAAAGTGCTGCCTCCGTCAGAGCCGCATCGCGCTTGGCCGGCGTGCGGAAAAGCTTCACCCAGCCATCCTTGCGGATCAGCGCTTCAGCCTGCGACGCCTCGATCAGGTCCTTGTGTTCGGCAATCGAATTTTCGATCAGCGGCGCATAGGCGCGGGTGATGATCGCGTGGCGCCGTGCATTGGAGTTCCACCAGTAGCGGGCGAGAAAGGCGATCTGGCTCGGCAGCGTACTGAGGTGATAATGCGCGTCGATGCGGTTATTCAGCGCATAACGCAGCAAAAGCCCGAGCTGCTGCGGAAAGCCGTAAGGCGCCACACCTTCGCGCTGGATCAGCCCGGCATTGCCGAAGGAGGTTTCGTTGCCCGGATCCTTGCGGTCGATCAGCGTCACCTGCCGGCCGCGCCGCTGCAGGTGTATGGCGGTGGAAACCCCGACGATGCCGGCGCCGAGCACGATTGCGTTCTTCGTCATTCCCCTGCGTTCCGCTTTGGTTATCGGGGTCAAAATGCCCGTGCCGATACCGCCGCGCAAACGAAAAATCGCATTCATTTCAAAATCATTGCGCTTTTCAGTGCGGCATTTTCAGCCTTCACGCGGACATGGAGGATAAGCGCGTTGAGAAGGGAAAAGACGATCGCGTAAAGCGGTAGGCCGAAGGCGAGGGGAAGGGCGGCGATCTCGCCGACGACGATTGCATAGTTCGGATGGCGGAGGAAGCGATAAGGCCCGGATCTGACGAGCGGCGCGCCGGGCAGGACGATGATACGCGTCGTCCAGCGGCCTTTCAGCGTCGCCAGCACCCAGAGCCGCAGCGCCTGCAGTCCCATGAATACGAGAAACCAGAGGAGCGCGACTGGCCTGCCCGGTGCAGTGAGCCAAAGGCCGACAATCCAGCCTGCATGCAGCGCCACCATGACGGGATAATGCTCAGGTGCCACCTCTCTGGCGCCCTTGGCAAGAAGCGCCGCCGTGTTGCGCCGGGCGAGCACGAGTTCCGCCAGCCGCTGCAGTGTCACGAAGGCCAGAAGCGCGATCGACGGCCACATCATGCGACCCTCCTGAGCGTCACGCAGCTCGCCGAAAAGCCCGGCCCCATGGCGATCATCGCGGCGCGCTCCGGCAATCCTGCGCGGATTGCCCGCGCCAGCACGAACAAGATGGTCGGCGACGACATATTGCCATATTCGGCAAGCACCGCGCGCTCGTGATCGAGCGAGCCCGGCGCCAGCGACAGTGCGCTCTCCATCGCGGCCAGCACCTTGGTGCCGCCGGGATGGCAGATGAAGCGGTCGATATCCTCGCGTCTCAGCCCGTTGCGCGCTAAAATGGCCGTCACCGCAGGCCCGAGCTCGCGTTCGGCAAAGGGCGGCAGCGATTGCGCCAGCACGATGCCGAAGCCGCCGTCGTCGATCTTCCAGCCCATGATGTCGAGCGTGTCGGGAAAGAGATGCTCGCCGGTTGATTCCACTTCCGCGAGCCCCCCTTCGCCGGATCGCAGCACGCAGGCGGCAGCGCCGTCGCCGAAAAGCGCTGTCGCGATGATGTTCGGCCGTGTCAGCTCGTCCAGCCGGAAGGCCAGCGTGCAAAGCTCGATCGAGACGAAAAGCACAACAGTGCCTGGCCGGCCTTGCGCCATCCGCGAAGCGATCGCAAAGCCCGAGACGCCTGCGGCACAGCCGAGCCCGAACACCGGCACGCGCTCGATATCGGCCCTGAAACCCATCCGGCTAGCCATCTGTGCATCGAGGCTCGGCGTCGTAAAGCCGGTGGACGAGACCGTCACGACACAGTCGACATCCCCGGCATTAAGC
This sequence comes from Rhizobium sp. BT04, assembly GCF_030053135.1. Lineage (NCBI taxonomy): Bacteria > Pseudomonadati > Pseudomonadota > Alphaproteobacteria > Hyphomicrobiales > Rhizobiaceae > Rhizobium > Rhizobium sp. BT04. The sequence goes on from NZ_CP125652.1 coordinate 3,820,118, forward strand.
CCTGCCTGACGAAGGGCTGAGCTAGCGGCCTCGACGAAAAGCGCGCCCGCCACCTCGGCATAGGCCTGCATTCGATCTTGCCAGCCATGCGGCTCGTCGAACCAGGCAAGCGGCCGCGCTGCATGGCGCTTTTCAATGCCGGCACTGTCGAAGACGCGGGCAAGATGGCGGAAATCCTCGAAACGGTCGGCAAACAGCCGGGCCGAGGCTTCGACCGCCTGTTTCTGGAAAATGATATGTTCGGGTGCGGCGACGGCGAGGCTGACGAGTTTCACGGTATCGGTCACAGAATTCTCCTTGTCGTTCCCGGCGAAACGAAAACACCGGTGCCGATGATTTATTCGACCTCGTCTGCTTCACGAAGCAGTGATGGAGAAAATGGAAACGCCGGCGAATAAAGCCAGATGCAGCGGTGTTCTCTCCTCGCAACGTCACCTTTGAGGAGTCTCCCATGACGATCATGACAGTCCGTATCGCTTCCATCCTTCTCGGCGGCTGCCTTGCCGCTTCAGTTCTCTCCGGCCCGGTCTTTGCGATCGGCGATGACAGCAGCACGACACCCACCTGCAAGAAGGGCGAGATCTACGACCAGAAGACCAAGAAATGCGTCAAGCAGCAGGGCGCCAACGTCTCCGATGAGAACCGTGCCGACTACGCCTATTCGCTGGCCAAGGCCGGCCGTTATGAGGAGGCGCTGGCCATGCTCGACACGGTCAAGCATCAGAACACGGCTGAGGTGCTGAACTATCGCGGTTATGTCACCCGCAAGCTCGGCCGCACCGACGAAGGCATTTCCTATTACCTCAAGTCGGTGAAGATGGACCCGCAATATGCCAAGGTCCGCGAATATCTCGGCGAAGCCTATGTCATCAAGGGCCGGCTCGATCTTGCCAAGGATCAGTTGAAGTCGATCAAGGCGATCTGCGGCACGGCTTGCGAGGAATATCAGGACCTGAACGCCGCAATCCTCGACCCGTCGAAGATCTGATCGGTCGCCACCGGCGGGAAGCGAAAGCACGAAAGGGATGTCAGAATGTCGGTCGCGTGCACCCACTTTCCTGCCTATAGTCGCGCAAGAATGGAATCGCCGGTTCATCGGGCGGTTCCGAAGGATGTTGGATCGTCGGAGGCGGCCATCGCGAGCGCAGCGGATATCAGGAGCGGCCTGACGGAAAATCTGGCCAGGCTCTGGCGTTATGGTCTCGTTCTCTCGCATCAGCGCGATGTCGCCGACGATCTGGTGCAGGCGACCTGCCTTCGCGCGCTGGAGCGCGCCGATCAGTTCGTCGCCGGCACCCGGCTCGACCGCTGGCTGTTTTCGATCCTGCATTCGATCTGGCTGAACGAAATCCGCTCGCGCCGCGTGCGGCAGGGCCAGGGTTTCGTCGATGCCGGGGAGGCGCTGACCTTCGACGGCGCCCACGACACCGAAACCCATGTGATGGCGAACCAAGTGCTGAAACAGGTGAATGCGCTGCCCGAGGCGCAGCGGACGGTGGTTTTCCTCGCCTATGTGGAAGGACTTTCCTATCGCGAGGTTGCAGGCATACTGGATATCCCGATCGGAACCGTGATGAGCCGGCTGGCGGCTGCTCGCGCCAGGCTCGTCGGCGCCGGATCGGAAGGGGGACGGCAATGAACACCAAGCACACCATTCCCTCCGACGAGGACCTCACCGCCTTTATCGACGGTGAACTGACGGCCGAAGAGGCCGCGCGCATTCAAACCATGGTGAACGAGGATAAGGCCGTCGCCGAGCGGCTGGAATTCCTGGCGCGCGCCAGCCTGCCGTTCGAGCAAGCCTTCGCCCCGCTACTGTCGCAGGCGCCGCGCGAGAAGCTGGAGACGATGCTCGCCGCCATCCCCGTGCATGAGAGCGCCAGATCCGACTCCGCGCTCGCCTTCGCCACGCGCCGCCGCTTCCTCGGCGCGCTCGCCGCCTCGCTCATTGCCGGCATCGCGATCGACCGCGCCGTCATCGGCATGGGAGCACGCTTTTCGGCCAAGGATGAAAACAGCGAATGGCGCGCCGTGGTCGCCGACTATATCTCGCTCTATACCCCGGAAACGCTGGCCGGCCCTTCACCCGCCAGGGAAGCCCAGGTCGCTCAGCTCGGCGCCTTCGACGAAAAACTCGGCCTGTCGCTTTCCCCCGAAGCCGTCTCGCTTCCCGGCATCGATTTCAAACGCGCGCTGCTCTTGCAATATGATGGCAAACCGCTTGCCCAGATCGCTTACCTCGACCCCGAAACCGGCCCGATGGCGCTCTGCATCGTCAGGTCGGATGCAGGCTCCAAGGCGCCCGACCTCGAAAGACGCAAGGGCATGAACGTCGTCTACTGGTCGAACGCCACCCACGCCTTCATGCTGATCGGCCATGCGGCGGCGGACAGGATGACGGCGATTGCCGATGGAATGCGGGACAGGGTCGCGGCGTAAGCCAGGCGCAGCACTCAGGCTGTTGCAAGCTCAATGAAGGTGAGCATGATGTCGGCGTGACACGTTGGGCCGCAAATTCAAAAACGCCGGGATGTCGTCTTCGCGCATCGGCCGTGAATAGAAATATCCCTGGATCAGGAAGCCGCCGAGTTCTCTGAGGGCGGCCAGTTCTTCCCGCGTTTCGACGCCCTCGATGACGCAGTCGAGGCCCATGTCGCGACCGAGCGCCAGCAGCGATTTGACGATCTTGTAGCTGGCCGGCTTCTGATGCAGGTCGGTCACGAAACTGCGGTCGATCTTGATCTTGGTCAACGGCAGGGCGTGAAGCCGTGAGAGGCTCGAATAGCCGATGCCGAAATCGTCAAGCGATATGCCGCAGCCGAGTGCCTTCAAGGCGGTGATCGCGCTTTGAATTTGACCGAAATCGGCGGCGAAGGCCGTCTCGGTAATCTCGAGTTCGAGACGTTTGGGATCGAAACGGCTGGCGTGGATAATGCTGATGAGATGCAGCAAACCCTCCGGCGAGGTCAGGTCCTGCGCCGACAAATTGAAGGAAAGCCGAACGCCCGTTGGCCAATTGGCCGCCACAGTGAGGGCTTTTTCGAGAAGCGGCCGCGTCACACGATTGATGAAGCCCGCCCTTTCGGCGACGGGAATGAACTCAGCCGGGGGGACGTTTCCGAGAACCGGGCTCGTCCAGCGCGCCAGCGCCTCGAATCCCACGGTCTCATCCAATCGGACATCGACGATCGGCTGAAACACCACACTCAGCTCCTCCTGCAGGTTGGCCATCTGCAGGACTTGCTCGATCTTCGCATCGCGACGGATTTCTGCATCGTGATCCGAGGAGAACAGCACCGCCTTGCCGCGCTTGGTCCGCTTGCCGTGATAGAGCGCGTAATCGGCATGCTCGAAAAGATCTGTCGCGCTCCTGGCCTTCTCCGGATAGGCCGCAAAGCCGATGGAGCATGAAATCTGAACGGCGGCTTCCGCAAAGACGAACGGCACCCGCAGCGCAATGCACAGGCTTTCACCAAAGGCCAGCAGCTCGGTTTCACTCGTTGACCCGGAAACGATCAGCGCGAATTCATCACCGCCGAGTCGCGCCAGATGCATGTTCGCAGGGCATAGTCCGGCAAGACGCTGCCCGACTTCGTAGAGCAATTTGTCACCGATGCCGTGACCATAGAGGTCGTTGACCGGCTTGAAGCCGTCGAGATCGATGATACCGACGGCAAGACTTTGCCCATTGGTCTCGGCTTCGGCAAAGCTTTGCCCGAGATGGGAGAAAAATGCACGCCGATTGGGAAGGTCGGTGAGGCTGTCGAGATTGGCGAGCCGAAAGTTTTCATTGCTCAGCGCCTCCGTCTGTATCTTCGCCTCGATCAGCCGGGTGAAAACCCGGTATTGAATGAGAAGGATGACCAGCATGGTGCCGGAGACAAGCCCGGTATTGATGGCTATGGCGATGAAGACGGCATTGCCCGAAAGGGCGAAAAAGATGAAGAACGCGCCGTTGACGACGGCAGCGACGGTAAAGGCTGCCGGACGCAAATGCATCAGGCAGAAAATGACGCCGATAACGGTAATCGCCATGTAGAAGGCCACATGGCTCTTCGCATAAGCGTCCCCATAAGGAAACAACAGCAGCGCCCAGCCAGTGAAGGCGACGGCGATGATGCTGGCGAGGCGATTGGTGCGCGCCAGGGCTCGCGCGGCGACCTCATGGGTCGGAGTCACCCGCATGGAATGCGACCAGGAGATGACGCGAACCGCGCAAACCAATGTCAGAACGATCGGGATGTACACCGCCAACCAGGTGGGCGCGACCGACAAATGGGTCGCGGCCAGCACCCATGTATTGGTCAGGAGAATGACATACATGAGCGGCAGCTGATAGGAAAAGGCCCTGTATTGCGCTTTGAGCAATTCCGGCTTGTCCAGGGGGATGGACATGAACGCCCGAACCTTCGCGAGCTTGCTCGCCGACGGGGTCGACTGTATTTTCATAGATCCGCGCTCTGCACGACTTTCTTGTAAACCATGGTCGCTTGCAAAATTCTGATGAAGCTGAATAAAAAGTCGCAGAGCCCGGCTTGTCGTCCGGCCAGCTCCGACGGTTCTATCGGCTTTGGGATCATTGTTTGAAAGATACAATCGACTCATTCGATCGCATTCGGGCCTCTCGCCAACCGATCAGCCGTGTCGTCGACTTAAGTCACGGGCACTTAAGTCACAGGCGCAGGCAGCCAGTCGGACGTTTGGTTTTCCACCACCGAATTAACCGCACAATGCGTTAACGCTTCTGCACCGCGAGCCGGAAGCGCGGCAGGATTATTCGCAAAATGGATATTCAATTCGCCTGGCGTCTACCGGTCGAACGGGACGCACGCCTTTACGCATGAAATCGAACGCGGACGTCCGCTACCGATTTCGTGTCAAGAACTGGCCGAGGCGGTTCACAAGCTTCGATACCCAGAACACCGGGGCCGAGACCCTCAAGCCATGGTCGGCAAGCGCACGAAGCACTTCCTTGTTCTGACGCGATATGTTTTGGACGTTTTTGTTCGTGGCGCCCCCCAGGCGCATCCTGACCAACACGCGGGGGATATACACGGTTCTGATGCGCGCTACTTCCAGAAATCGCATCATAAGCTCGACGTCGGCTGCAAGTCGATAACGCAGATCGAACGTCCCAAACCGTTCATAGATGTTGCGCCGAACATAGAATGTTGGATGCGGCGGACACCAGCCGCGTCCAAAGGAACCGGGTTTAAACGCACAGGATTTCCAATAACGGACTTTGCGATCGGGACGCTGGTTGGAAACATAAATGAGATCGCCATAGCAGCCGTCATAGGCTTCATCGTCCAGCGCGGCCGCCACGGTTTCGAGGGAGTCGCTGCTCTCGAAAGTGTCGTCCGCATTCAAGAACCCGATGATGTCGCCGCTCGCAAGGCCAATCCCCTTGTTCATCGCCTCATAGATACCTCCGTCCCGTCCCGAAAGCATGCGGCGGTTCTCCGCCGGCGCCGAAGCGATGATGGCGAGCGTCGAATCGCTCGAGCCGCCATCGATAATGATGTGCTCGAAATTGCGATAGGTTTGCGTGTCGATGGACCGCAACGTATCGGCAATGGTCCGCTCGGCGTTCCAGCAAACAGTGATGAGGCTTATCCGGGGAGTACGTGGATCGGCAGTGTCTGCAGCCATTTTTTTGACGGGTGTCTTGCTTACATTCTCAGGGGCGAAATCTGGCCAACCCGTAGCAGACGGAAAGGCGGCGTCGCAATGCGGTACGGCAGATTATTGTCGATCAATGCCGGATCGATGAGCCGTCGGGCTACTTCTCCTCTCGCCAAGTGCATTGCATGCAGATCGATCTATCTGTAGTGAGCAGTGTCAAACAGCGATCGTCATTACGACAGGCGCGTGAATGTGCGCGGATTTACCAGGTTGCAGGAGGTCTCTTGTCTTCGAAGAAAAAGCTGCGCAAGGGCATCTTGCTCGCCGGGGGCTCAGGCACTCGGCTCCATCCGGCAACCCTCGCCATTTCGAAGCAGCTTCTTCCGGTTTTTGACAAGCCGATGATCTATTATCCCCTGTCGACGCTGATGCTTGCGGGAATCCAGGATATCTTGATCATCTCAACGCCGCAGGACACGCCGCGTTTTGAACAACTGCTCGGTGACGGCGCCCAATGGGGATTGAACTTTCAATATGCCGTGCAGGCTGCACCAGAAGGAATTCCCCAGGCGTTCTCGATAGGCAGGGAATTCATCGGGCGAGAGTCAACCGCGCTCGTGCTCGGAGACAATATCTTTTACGGCAACCTTTTGACACATGATCTATCCGCGGCGTCCGAAAGATCGGACGAAGCGACGATCTTCGCCTATAAGGTCCACGATCCCGAACGGTATGGGGTGGTGGAGTTTGACAGTGAGGGCAAAGTCCTCAGCCTGGAGGAAAAGCCAACCAAGCCCCGTTCTTCTTACGCTGTGACTGGTCTGTATTTCTACGATAATGACGTGATTGACATTGCTGCCGGTCTGAAACCTTCGCCGCGCGGTGAAACCGAAATCACCGATATCAATCGGCACTATTTATCGGCCGGCAGGCTGAATGTTGCCGTCCTGGGGAGAGGGCATGCCTGGCTCGATACGGGCACGCACGATTCTCTCCTGGAAGCCAGCCAGTTCATTGCCACCATCGAGCGGCGCCAGGGGCTGAAGATCGCTTGCCCCGAAGAAATCGCCTTTCATTTGGGATACATAGATGCCGAGCAATTGCTAAGGCTGGCAGCTCCACTTGAAAAGAGTTCTTACGGTCGATATCTCATCAGCTTGGTGAGGGAGCCGGCTCCGCATTTCCCAACCGGCTGAATCGGCAAAACTGGAAAGCCAATCTTGTCTGCTTTTACCTTGCTTACGTTAAAGACGATGTCCGACGCACGGGGCGCGCTGACCGTCATGGACGGAATACTGCCATTTCCGGTCGTCCGGAGCTTCTGGATCTATGATGCCGACGGACATAAGCGCGGCGGCCATCGTCATCACAAAACTCGACAGGCATTGGTGGCGCTTTCGGGCGCCGTGGTGGTGTCGATGGATGACGGTGAGACCCGGGAAGAGATTACTCTGTCGTCACCGGACCAGTGCCTGCTGGTGGAACCGAAGGACTGGCATGACATGACCTTTGGCCCGGGTTCGATCCTGCTCGTTTTCGCCTCTCACGGATATGATAAGGGCGACTATATTCACACCCCCTATGAGCGGCTCTGAGATGATTGAGTATGAAAGTCTTGCACAGGCCAATCGCGCGCTGATGGAAGAGTTGGAGGCGGTCGCTTCCCGTGTCATTCGTTCCGGGTGGTATGTGCTTGGGAATGAGGTCTCCTCATTCGAAGCCGAATTTGCCGAATTTGCGCAAAGCAAACATTGCATCAGCGTCGCCAACGGCCTGGATGCGCTAATCCTGTCGATCGAAGCGCTCGACCTGCCGAAAGGCAGTGAGATTATGGTGGCCTCCAATACCTATATAGCCACGATCCTGGCAATTCTTCGCGCAGGCCACACGCCCGTTCTGGTGGAACCTGAACGCGAAACCTTCAACATAGATCCGGAGCGCCTTGCTGCAGCGCTCACACGCAATACGCAGGCAATTTGTGTGACGCATCTTTTCGGCAAAGCCTGCCGGATGACAGAGATCGCCGCGTTTGCGAGCGCGCATGGTCTGCAGGTGATCGAGGATTGCGCGCAGTCCCATGGTGCGCGTTATGATGGCAAGCTGACCGGCACCTTCGGGATCGCCGGCTGCTTCAGCTTCTATCCGACCAAGAATCTTGGGGCTCTGGGAGATGCGGGCGCGATTGTCACGGACGATGACGAGTTTGCCGATCGTCTCAGACACATGCGCAATTACGGCTCGAAGAAGAAATATGAGAACGTTTATATCGGTTTGAATTCCAGGCTTGATGAGATCCAGGCGGCATTCCTGCGGGTCAAACTGCGTCACCTCGATCAGGTGACGGAACATAAGCGGGCACTGGCCGATATCTATTTTGCCAATCTGCCCAAATGGCTTGCGCAGCCGCTTCGTCGACCTGCCGAGTATGACGTGTTTCATATCTTCGGGATCCGTCACCCGGCCCGTGACGATTTGCGTCAGTGGCTGCTCGAAAATGGGGTCAAGACCGAGATACATTATCCCATCGCGCCGCATAGGCAGAAGGCGATGCAAGGCATTCTTTCCGGCGATTATCCCATTGCCGATGAGCTGCACGCCACCGAGCTGAGCCTGCCGATTTCGGCTGGGCATAGCAAGGATGAGATCGAGCGGGTCTGCAGCCTTCTTGCGGCGCTCCCGGAAAAGCTGAAGTTAGCGGCATGACAGAGCACCTGAAAGGATCGGCCTCGGCGCGTAAGGATGACGATTGGGATATCGTCATCAAGCCTTCGAAGGGCAATACGCCGAATCTCGGCCTGGTTTGGCAATATCGCGATCTCGTCTGGATGTTCTTCAAGCGGGATTTCACGACATTCTACAAACAGACCATTCTCGGGCCTGTCTGGTACATCATCCAGCCGTCGCTGACGGCCATGACCTATTATGTCGTCTTCGGGAAAATCGCCAATCTTTCCACGGATGGCCTTCCGCCCTTCCTGTTTTACATGTCGGGCACGATCATCTGGAGCTACTTTTCTGTCTGTTTGACCAACAACTCTGACGTCTTCTCGAAGAATGCCAATCTGTTCGGAAAGGTCTACTTTCCCAGACTTGTGGTGCCGTTATCCGTTGCGATGAGCGGCCTGGTCGCCTTTGCGATCCAGTTCCTGCTCTTGCTGACGGTTTCCATCGGGATGAAAATTGCCAATCCCGACCTGGCCCTGAGCTATTGGTTCCTGTTTCTGACGCCGCTGGTGCTGCTCTACATTGCGGTGCTCGGCATTGGGGCTGGGCTTGTCGTTACCGCTCTGACGGTCCGTTTCCGGGATCTCGTCTACGCCGTCGGGTTCATGTCGCAACTATGGATGTATGGCACGCCGATCGTATATCCATTCAGCCAGATCCCGGAACGATATCATTGGTTCTATTACATCAATCCAATGACGACGCCGGTTGAAACCTTCCGCTGGGCGTTGTTCGACGCTCCCGCCTTGCCTGTCGGTCTTTATCTCGCCAATCTGGCGGTGACTGTCGCGATCACCTTATGCGGGCTGGCACTTTTTTCGCGAGCCGAAGCCAACGCGATGGATACCGTCTGATGAACGATATCGTTATTCGAGCGGAGCACGTCAGCAAGCTATATCGTCTTGGCGTGATAAATCACGGCACCCTCTATCGCGACCTTCAGAGCTGGTGGGCGAGGTGGCGCAACCTTCCGGATCCGAACGTTTCCGTATCCGACTTTACGTCCTACCGCGGCAAGCCATCACGGCTGAAGGGAGACATCTTCCATGCTCTGGACGATGTCTCTTTCGAGGTCGGGCACGGCGAGATCGTCGGAATTATCGGCAGGAACGGGGCGGGAAAATCCACGCTGCTGAAGGTGATGTCGCGGATCACCATGCCCAATTCGGGCTTCATAGGGATACGAGGCAGAATTGCGAGCCTGCTTGAGGTCGGCACCGGATTTCACCCTGAACTCACCGGTCGGGAGAACGTCTATCTCAATGGCGCCATCCTCGGCATGAGTCGTTCAGAGGTCAGATCGAAATTCGATGAAATCGTCGAGTTTGCGGAGATCGGCGAATTTATCGATACGCCGGTGAAGCGCTATTCGTCGGGCATGTATGTGCGTCTGGCCTTCTCCGTCGCGGCGCATCTCGAGCCGGAAATTCTCCTGGTCGATGAGGTATTGGCCGTCGGCGACGTCAACTTCCAGAACAAATGCATGGGGCGCATGCAGGAAGTCACGAAGGCTGGTCGAACGATTATCTTTGTCAGCCATAATATGACTGCGATCAGCAGCATCTGCCCGAAATCGATTCTGATGGCCGACGGCAAAGTCGCTGCGATGGGCGATACCGCAGATGTGATAAAAGCCTACCTCGACCGCCCGGAATTCGGGGGCGCGGCTGTCTACTCGGTCAATCCCGAGGACGTCGACGGAAAGGCAGTGATATGCCGTGTCGCGGTATTGAACGAGAAGGACGAGGTTTCGGGAACGGTGGAACTGTCGAAGGGCTTCTCCGTCGAGGTCGAATACGAATTGAGGGAGCCGCTTTCCGGCCTCTCGGTCGGGATGCAGATCAAGATGGAGGACGGCTACACCACGCTCGTCAGCCTTTCCGATCCCGAACTCGACGTCGGGCGCCTCGACGCCCGACCAGCCGGCTATTATCGAGCCCGCGTCAAATTTCCCGGATGTCTTCTCAACACGGGCACGTTCTACGTGCGGCTGGGGATATCGAGCCGATTCTCGATATATTCCGTCGCCGAGGGTATCCGCTTCGACGTGGAGGACAATGTGGGAATCATCCAGATGCTGGGTCAGCAACGGAAGCCGTCGATTTCGGCGATACAGTTGCCTTGGGAGGTTGAGAAGGTCTTCCTGCGCGATGCTGAGGGTGTTTTGAAATGAAGAAAGCGCTTGTCACCGGGGCAGACGGGTTCATCGGCTCTCATCTTGTCGAGACACTGGTTAGATCGGGCGTCGAAGTTCGCGCGCTCTGCCAGTACAATTCGTTTTCCAGCTGGGGTTGGCTGGACCAATCCGAACATCGCGGCCAGTTCGAGGTGATCCTCGGAGACGTCCGCGATCCCTCGCAAATGCGCGCCGTCGCTAAAGGCGTGGATACGGTTTTCCATCTCGCCGCTCTGATCGCCATTCCCTACTCCTATCAGGCCCCATCAAGCTATATCGATACCAATGTGCACGGGACGCTGAACGTTCTTCAAGGTGCTCTCGACGCCGGTGTCGGAAGGGTGATCCAGACCTCGACGAGCGAAGTCTACGGCACGGCGCGTTTTGTGCCCATCAGCGAAAGCCATCCCCTGCAGGCACAATCGCCCTATTCGGCTTCCAAAATCGGCGCCGATGCGATCGCCTACAGCTATCATTCGAGCTTTGATCTGCCGGTGACGGTTGCCCGGCCATTCAACACGTTCGGGCCGAGACAATCGGCAAGGGCGGTTATTCCGACCGTGATCTCGCAGCTTCTGAGCGGCCGAAGGACCCTGAAGCTTGGTGCGCTCTCTCCCACGCGGGATTTCAATTTCGTGCAGGATACGTGCGACGGCTTTCTGGCGCTCGCGGCCTGCGACCAAGCCGTCGGCCAGACCGTCAATATCGGCTCCGGCGGCGAGATATCGATCGGCGATACCGTTCAGCTCATCGCCGACATCATCGGTGTCGACATAGAGATCGAATGCGACGAACAGCGTTTGCGTCCTGCAAATAGCGAAGTGGAACGTTTGTGCTGCGACAACAGCCTGATCAAGTCTCTGACAGGATTTTCGCCGCGTTACAGCTTGGAAGATGGTCTGAAGGCAACGATCGACTGGCTGCGTCAGCCGCAGAATCTGGCGAGATACAAGGCGGATATCTTCAATGTCTAGGCGCGCAGTCATTCTGGCGGGCGGAATGGGTACGCGGTTGCGGCCCTATACTGTCGTGCTTCCAAAGCCTCTGATGCCGATCGGCGACTATCCAATTCTTGAGGTGATCATTCGTCAGCTGATATCAGGCGGATTTCAGCATATAACACTTGCCGTCAACCACCAGGCCGAGCTGATCAAGGCTTTTTTCCAGGATGGCGACAAATGGGGCGTACGCATCGACTATTCGCTCGAGGACGAGCCTCTTGGCACCATGGGGCCGTTGCGGCTGATAAAGGATCTGCCGGAGAATTTCCTGGTGATGAACGGCGACATCCTGACGGATCTGAACTATGCCGATTTTCATGATGCTCATGTCCGCGACGGGAATATATTCACGATCTCGTCCAAGACGCGTCAGCATCGCATAGACTATGGCGTTCTAGACACCAGCGAGGCCGGGCTGCTGACCGGTTTTCGAGAGAAACCGACGGCCGAATACAAAGTCAGCATGGGCGTCTACATGGTGTCTTCGAGGGCCGTGGAGCACATACCACAAGGTGGCGCCTATGGCTTCGATCAGTTGATGCTTGATCTTCTTGCGGCCGGCAAGCCGGCCACGGTTCGAGATTTTGCAGGCTATTGGCTCGATATCGGACGGCCTGACGATTATGCCTTGGCGATCGAGCAGTTTGAATCCATGCAGTCCAGGTTCTTGAATGGTTGATGCCATCGTTACCGGTGCTGGCGGTTTTCTCGGGAGCCGTCTTGTCAGACGGCTCAAGGAGGCCGGTTTTGACGTGCTTGCGCTTGACCGAACACATGGAGATATAAGCGAAGAGCAGCTTTGGCAGGGGCTTCCCGCCGCGCGCACGCTGTTTCACCTTGCCGGCAGGACATTCGTTCCGGATAGCTGGACACAAGGCCCGAGCTTCACGGCCGCCAACGTCCTCGGAACGCAACATGCTTTGAACTGGTGCAAGCGACACAAGGCCAAACTCGTGTTCGCAAGCGCCTATGTTTACGGGGTGCCCAAGCGGCTGCCGATCCATGAAAGCGATCCGGTCAGGCCGAACAACCCCTACGCTCTTTCCAAACATCTTGCCGAACAGCTTTGTGAGTTCGCCGCCACGCACGAGCAGGTACCGGTGGTGGTATTGCGCCTCTTCAATATATACGGCTCAGGGCAGCGCCCCGAATTTCTGATACCGACGCTTCTGAACCGGATACGGACGAAGCAGGAAATACAGGTCCTGGATCTCAGTCCCCGGCGTGACTATATCTTCGTTGACGATGTCCTGAGCGCCTTTGCCAAGGCCATGGACGTCGTGGAAGGCTACCATTGCATCAATATCGGCTCCGGAATGTCGTATTCGGTGCAGGAAATAATCGACATCTTGCAAGAAGCTGCCGGCACTGATCTACCTGTAGTGTCATCTTGCACAGTTCGGCGGAATGAAATACCTGACGTGAGGGCCGATATCACGCGGGCTCGCGCCGTTCTCGGATGGCGGCCGGAATGGGATCTGCCGGCCGGGATGCGCGCGATGATGAAGGAGTCGTAAATTGAACGAACGTTACGTTCCGATCAACAAGGGCAACTACTCGATGGACACGGACGAGCGCGAAGCCGCGTTCGACAGATTCCGTGGCGAAGGGTGGGAAGCCGAATACGCGGATTACCGTCGCAAGTGGTCGGAATATGCCTTGAACCAGCATGTTTCAGACTACCCGCTGCTGGTCGATCTCGAGCTGGCGTCGATCTGCAATCTGCGTTGCCCTATGTGCTATACGATCAGCGACGAGTTCAAGAAGAGCGTCAACACGACCCGGATGGACTGGGACCTCTATTGCCGCATCATCGATGAGATCGGTGGCAAGGTTCCTGCGATCCGTCTGTCGCTGCGCGGCGAGGCGACGCTGCACAAGCGCTTCGCCGACTGTGTGCGCTATGCCAAGGACCATGGGATCAAGGAAGTCTCGACCCTCACGCACGGCTTCAAACTCAACAGAGACTATTTCGCCCAGCTCGTCGATGCCGGCATCGACTGGATCACCGTTTCGATCGACGGCACGGGTGAGACCTATGAGAAGATCCGCAAGCCGATCAAGTTCCAGGCCCTGCTCGACAAGATCAAGGACATCAAGAAGTACAAGGACGAGCGCGGTCTCCATCGTCCCGTCATCAAGGTCCAGGGCATCTGGCCGGCAATCCGGGAAAATCCGGATCTCTACTATGAAACCTTTGCGCCTCATGTGGATCTTGTCGCCTTCAATCCGCTGATTGATTATCTCGGAAACGATTCTGACGTTCAATATCTGGATAACTTTACCTGCCCTCAGCAATACCAGCGCCTCGTTATCGGCGCCGACGGGCTTGTGATGAAGTGCTCGAACGACGAGGAAAATCGCGAAGTCATTGGTGACGCGACGATGGAGACGGTACACCAGATTTGGCACGGCGAAAAAATGAATGCAGTCCGCGCCTTGCACAAAGAACCGCAGGGCTTCTTGAAAAGCGAAGTATGCCGCCGATGCTACCTGCCTCGCCTGACGGATGATGAGCCGACCGAAATCTGCGGCCGGAAAGTGATTGTCCGAAATTACGTGGATCGGGCTCAGGAAATCGGAAAATAGAGAAGCAGCCGGGAGTTGTATACCGGTCGTGTGCGGGATGACATGGCACAGAGCTGGACTGAGCTGTGCTACCGCTATTGGAACGCCGGCTGTATAGTGAATTGCGGGAGTAGCAGATGTTCCGGAACTACCGAGCTGACCGGTGTTATATTATCGCCGAAATCGGCGGGAATTTTACGACTTTTGATCAGGCAAGACGGCTGATCGACGAGGCAAAGGCGTCCGGCGTGGATGCTGTCAAGCTCCAGACTTATCGCGCAGAGACCCTGTCGAGCCGCAACGCCATGTTCGATATGGAAAACACCGGCGTTACCTCGCAATTCGAGCTTTTCCGTAAATATGAAATCGGTCACGAGCTTCACCAAGCGGTTTTCCGCTATGCCGAGGAACACGGGCTGGACTGGTTTTCGTCGCCCTCACACGAAACGGATGTCGATCTGCTGGAGAAGTGCGGGGTTGGTGCCCACAAGGTGGGCTCGGACGATGCGGTCAACATTCCCTTTCTCCGCTATCTGGCAAAAACGGGCAAGCCGATAATCCTGTCGACGGGGATGTCGACGCTCGACGAAGTTCGGGAATCCGTTGCCGCAATCAAGGAGGCAGGCAATCAGAAGCTCATTCTGCTGCACGCCATCACAAGCTATCCGACGCATCCGGAAAATGTGAACCTGCGTGCAATGCAAACGATGATGGAGGCGTTTCCGGATCTCGACGTTGGCTATTCCGACCATACGTTGACGCCGGTTGCCAGCCTTTGTGCTGCCGCGATGGGCGCACGGGTTATAGAGCGGCATTTCACCTACGATAAAGCCGCCGACGGTCCCGACCACATGCTCTCGGCCGATCCAGCAGAAATGAAATGGCTTGTGGATGCGATACGTGCGTTCGAGGTTATGAAAGGCAGTGGTCGCAAGGAACCAGCGGCAAGCGAGGCGACGACCAGGTTGAACAACCGCAAAAGCATCGTTGTCAGTCGACCGCTCAAAGCCGGTCATGTGATCTCCGCAGGCGACATCTCGGTCAAACGGCCGGGGACGGGAATCGAACCTAAACATCTCGAAACTCTTGCCGGGCGGCGACTGATCAAGGATCTGGACGGCGACGCGGTCCTCCAGTGGAGCGATCTGGCGTGACGCTTGGGATCATTATCCAGGCGCGGATGGGATCGACGCGGCTGCCGGGAAAAGTGCTCCGTGACATTTCGGGAAAGCCCCTTCTCGGACATGTCCTTGGCAGGCTTCAGTTGTTGAAGCGCCCGGCAAAGGTTGTCGTTGCGACATCGTCCACCAGTGAGAACGATATTATCGAAGCCTGGTGCCTTGAGCACGGCGTCAGCTGCTTTCGCGGCAACGAAACCGATGTTCTCGATCGTTATTTTCAGTGCGCGAGATCGCTCGGGATGTCGGATATCGTGCGGTTGACGGCAGATAATCCCTTCACTGACATCGAGGAGCTTGAGAGGTTGATCGATCTGCACCAGAAGCAGGGGTTCGACTACACGCATGCCTTTGGCCAGTTGCCTGTTGGCGTCGGCGCCGAGATATTTACCTTCGAAGCTCTATCCCGCAGCCACCGCGAGGGAAAGCTGCCGCACCATCGCGAACACGTGAATGAATACTTCACCGATTGCCCCGAACTGTTCAAGATCGGTCAGCTCGATGTGCCCCTGGCCAAAATCTCTCCGGAGCTGCGCCTGACGGTGGATACTGAGGAAGATTGGAGCCGCGCCCGTGCGCTCGCAGCGCAGGCGGGTGAGAATTGGCTCGGGACGGAAGAAGCGATCAGCCTATGTTCGTCTTCTGCATAGAAAGTTCGCATGCACGCGGCATGGGTCATCTGTTTCGATCGCTGACGCTCGCCACCGAATTGCGTTCACGCGGTCATCCGATCCGTTTTTTGGCGAACGATCATCCGAATTCATTGAGAATCATCCGGGAGCGCGGCTTTGACGTGGGGCTTTACGATCTCGTCGCCGTGACGGGTTGGGAGAAGGATTTCCTCGAAGCAAATGCTCCGTCTCCGATCTGGATCAACGACCGCCTCAATACGCAGCGGTCCCACAGCGAGACGATCAAGCGCCTGGACGCCAAGCTTGTTACCTTCGATGATCGTGGTGATGGCGCGGAACTTGCCGACATGAATATCTGCGCTCTGCTGTTCGATAACACTGAAGGTCTGAAGGGCAGGGATGTGCGGCTGGGGCCGGAGTACATGATACTCAATCCCGAGATCGCTGGGTATCGCCGAGTTCGGGAAAAGCTTGCATCGATAATTGTCACGCTCGGCGGCGCCGATACTTACGGCGTGACGGTCCGCGTCGCCAAATGGCTGAGCAGCAAGACCTTGCCCGTCACCATCGTTACAGGTCCGAGCTTTCAGCACGTGGCGGAGCTTGAAGAGGTCGTCTCGGCCGCTTCGCCGGGCCGGTTCCGGTTGCTGAACCAGGTGCCGTCGCTGGCTGCGGAGATGCATCGACATGATCTGGCCATTACCGGTGGCGGCATTACCCCGTTCGAGGCCTGCGCGGCTGGGCTGCCCTGCGTGGTGATTGCCAACGAGCCTTTTGAAATCCCCGTCGGGCGTGCGCTCGAGAAGCTGGGAGCGGCGTTTTTTGCCGGGCATCACTCGGCATTCGACCTCGGTATCCTAGAAAAGGCAATTCCCATCAGGTCTATGAGCGAGATCGCTATGACCAAGGTTGATCTTGGCGGAGTCGGGCGTGTCGCCGATTTGCTGGAAAGGCTGGCAGCATGACCATCACCGCGGTTATTCATCAGCCTGATTTTGCTTCATATCTCGGCTTTTTTCAGCGCTTCCTGAACGCCAACCTCTATATCGTTCTGGATCACGTGCAGTTCGTTCATGGTACGAGCAAAAGCTGGACGCACCGTGACAAAATAAAGACGGCACAGGGCGATCGGTGGCTCACCGTCGGAATTAGAAAGCCGAGGCTCGGCACCCCGATCAACGAGGTGGAACTGGCGCCCGGCACCGGCTGGATAGACCAAAACCTTTCCTTGCTTCGCGAAAATTATCGCAAGTCTGCCGGTTGGAGCGAGGTCTTTCCCCACGTGGAGGCCCTCTACAGCAAGCGGTTTGACCTGTTGGTCGATTTTAACATGCATTTCCTGGAGGGCATCCTGGATATGCTTGAAATCACGATGCCAACGGTGCGGTCGAGCACGTTAAACCCCGAAGGGCATAAGAACGAATTGCTTGTCGAACTGCTGCGCAAAGTGGGAGCGACGCGTTATCTCTCGGGTCTGGGCGCGCGCGACTACATGCGGCCCGAGGTGTTCGAGACAGCCGGGATCGAGATCGAATGGCAGCATTTCGTCCATCCGGTTTATCCACAGCCCTTCGGTGAGTTCATGCCCTATCTCAGCATCCTCGACACACTGCTGAATTGTGGTATTGCAGGCACGCGTGACCTGCTCTGGAGTTGCAAATGAATATTCTCGCGATCGGTGCCCATTTTGACGACGTGGAACTGGGCTGTGGCGGTGCACTGGCGCGTCACGCTGCAAACGGCGACACTGTGTATGTCTATGTCGCGACCGTATCCGGCTTTTCCAACCAATATGACCAGTCCGTCCGCAGCAGCCAGGTCGCCAGAGCCGAGGCGGATGCTGCGATGGAAATCCTTGGCGTCCAGAAAATGTTTTGCGGCGAGTTCAAAACGCTCCAGATCGAATTCGTCGATCCGCTGAATATCGAGATCCTCAAGCTCGTGCAGGATCTGAAGATCGATATGGTTTACACCCACTGGGTCGGCGACATCCATCATGACCATCTGGCCTTGTCGCGCGCATCGCTGCATAGCTGCCGCCACGTGCCGCGCCTGCTGATGTATCGCAGCAACTGGTATCATTCGACGGTCGATTTCAGGGGGAATTTCTACGTCGACATCACCTCCCATTGGAACCAGAAGGAAAAGGCGATCCTTGCCCATGAATCCGAGATGGAGCGCACCGGGCGGAAATGGGTGAGCTTCTTCCGCAATGAAGCCGAGAACGCCGGCCAGCGCATCGGTGTAAAATACGCGGAGGTTTTCGAGGTGGTAAAGTGGCTGCAGCTTTGAGGAAGATTTTGACCTTTGGCTCCATGCTGCTCCCCTATGGTGTGCATGAGCTGAAGCGCAGGCTTAAAAATCGTCACAAATTCTCTGCTGATGTCGCGAGTTCGCTGGCAGAAAATAGACAGCTTGCTGGTCTGCACGCGGGGCGGCGCTGTTTCATTTTAGGCAATGGCCCAAGCGTCAAGGGCTTGGATCTGTCGCGACTTCAGGGCGAAACCGTTATAACCGTTTCCAATGGTTACCTGCACTCCGATTTCGACAAGTTCCAGTCTCGTTATCATTGTGTTCCGCAAATTACCTACGTAACGATGACATCGGAGGATGTGATCGACTGGTTTAAAGAGATGCATTCGCACTTGGGCGGCGCGGAACTGTTTCTCAGTTCCACAGAAGCCGAGCTGGTTCGAAAACACAATCTGTTTTCAGGGCGAACGGTCCGGTATCTCGTGCTGGGCGAAAGCTTCGACGAAAGACCATCCGTGGAAATCGTCGATATCTCCAAACCGGTGCCCCGTGTCGATTCGGTGCCGGTGATGGCCTTGATGATAGCGATGTATCTCGGTTTCAAGGAGATCATCCTGCTCGGCGTCGACCACGATCGTTTCCTGTCAACAAGTTACGAATACGCGTTCGAACTCAAGGTGCAAAAAGGAAAAGATTTCACCGTAAATGCGGACGGCAGCCCGACAATGAGCCGTCACGACGACTTTCAGCAGGCGGCGCGGCTGTGGCGCCAATATCGAGCCATCGCAAATATCGCGAGAGCGAATGATATCGGCATCTTCAATTCCACCCCCGGTGGGGCGCTGGACGAATTTGAGCGACGGCCTTTCCAGGCTTGGTTTGAAGAATGAGGCGGCTTAATTTTTCGCTCCCGGGAATCCACTGTTTGCTTGAGGTGACGCGGGAATCGCCGCAAGCGCGCGAACGGGAGATCCGGACCGAATTCCGGCGGCACAACATCGTTTTCGACGGACCTTACGATGATTGGCGTTCGGCAATGGCAGATTCAGCCGGCTATGATGCGCCGGTTATTCTTGCAAAAGCCGTGGAAGCGACGCGCGCGGTCGTTCAGGGCCGTGCCTCATATGAGCGGGATACTGTCATCTTCAAGGAAAGACGCTACTCGCATCCGCTGCTTGCCTGGCTTCTCTATGTTGCATCCAGATCCGATCGTCGTTTGAGGGTGGTCGATTTCGGGGGCGCGTTGGGAAGTTCCTATTTCCAACACCGTTCGAAACTGGTTCATCTCGCGGAATTGAAATGGTGCGTAGTCGAGCAGCCTCATTTTGCAGACGCAGGGCGAACAGAATTTGAAGACGGGGTCCTGAGCTTTTCTCAAAGCCTCGAAGAGGCAATCGAGCTTGTGAATCCCCACATCGTTCTGCTCTCTGGTGTGCTCCAGTATCTTGAATATCCTCACGAGTATCTTGAGAGCCTTCTTTCGAAAGGCGTCAAGTTCATCCTTGTTGACAGAACAAGCGCGCAGTTCGATGTCGCCGAAGTCCCTTTTGTGCAGCATGTGCCGGAACGCATCTATCGCGCGAGCTACCCGGTATGGTTCTTGAACGCGAATGAATTGCAGGATCACTTCGCGAGGCATGGCTACGAGGTGCTGGATAGTTTTCAGCCCGCCGGGACATTCGGAATAGCAACACCGCCACCCTTGCAGGAATTAAAGCGTTGGGGCATTGGCGTTACGCCAGCTCAGGGACAATACGAATGGTCTTATTCTGGCTGGTTTCTTGAGAGGCGGGAAATTTAACGATGCGCGTTAACGTCATTATCCCTGTCTTCAATCGTCTGGAAGACACTCGGAAGGTGTTGGAGGCTCTCAGGAGACAAACTCTCGTCGACGCGTTGACAATTGTCGTTGTCAACGACGGTTCGACCGATGGAACGGCAGAATACCTGCAGGCGCAGGGCGATGTGGTCGAAATCCGAGGCGACGGCAATCTTTGGTGGGGGGGGGCCATCGCGGAAGGACTGAAACACGTCCTTCCGTCCTGTCAGGCTGAAGATTATATCCTACTTCTGAACAATGACACATGGTTCGACGGGAATTATGTTGAAACCCTGGTGCAAACTTCCAAGGCGAATGGCGAAGCCGCCGTCGGAAGCGTTATCCATGAAGAGGAGAAAGACCCACCTATTGTCAGTATAGGACCTCGGATCAACATCAACAGGTTCGCGATTTGGGATCTCCTTTCGGAATTAAGCAAAGCGCAACAACGGTCGCCGGACAGCCAATACCGCGTAGATGCATTGAGCGGTCGCGGTACTCTCTATCCAGCCCTGTTG
Source organism: Rhizobium sp. BT04 (assembly GCF_030053135.1). Classification (NCBI taxonomy): domain Bacteria; kingdom Pseudomonadati; phylum Pseudomonadota; class Alphaproteobacteria; order Hyphomicrobiales; family Rhizobiaceae; genus Rhizobium; species Rhizobium sp. BT04. The sequence goes on from NZ_CP125652.1 coordinate 3,840,612, forward strand.
TTTCGGAAATATGGCGGTGCGCGACCACGCCTTCTGCCGCACTACATGGCCGATTATGAAATCGCCATGCGCTTCGCCCGCGCTGGAGTGCCTCTGATCGTCAGCACAAAAGCAATCATCTATTCGCCTCCAGTATATGGAAACGACGTCTCCAGGCTTTCATGGAAAAAACGACTGTTTGGCAGGCGCTCTCCCCACAATGTGTTTCAACGCCTGATCTTCTATTCGCTTGTCGGTTCACCGGTGCAGAGATTGACCGCACCTTTCCGCATGGCCTATTTCTTCTGCGCTCGTGTCCTTTTAGGAAGCATGACATCCAGGTTTAAAAAATTTGCCTTTTCCTTTGTGCGTGCAAGGCGGCTTCGCGAACTGAGACGTCACGGAGTAAGCGTTGGCCGTGATGTTGTGCTCTATGGCGCCCCTCTGTTGCAACGGCATCCTGACAGTGAGATTCACCTCGATGATCGCGTTGTCCTATGTTCTGATTCACGATTTACAGCGCTAGCTCTCAATCATCCGGTGAAGATAGCGACCATTCGCGCCGGATCGAAGATCAGCATTGGCGCAGACAGTGGGATCAGTGGTGCAACCATCGTCTCGGCTGTACGGATTTCGATCGGCGCGGAAGTGCTGATGGGAGCCAATGTAACGATTTTCGACACGGACTTTCATCCAATACGTCCGGAAGGGCGCCGTCATTCGGATGTCGAGGCGGATATAAAGACAGCACCAGTGCACATTGGCGACAATGTGTTCATTGGTACCAATGCCCTCATCCTGCGTGGCACAGAAATAGGACGTGATAGCATTGTCGCTGCGGGTGCGGTCGTCCGGGGAAATTTCCCCGCAGGGGCGATAATTGCCGGGAACCCGGCAAAGGTTGTAGGTAGTGTCTATACAACATCCCAGGAACGTCCTGGTAGCCAACCAGACGGTGAACATGAAAATAGCAATATTTGACACATATTACGCACGTTTTCTGAGCCAATTCTATGCGCAGCGGCCACAGCTGCGAAAATCGGCCTCGCCAGAACAGACGAAAGCGTTGTTGGCTGCTGCGTTCGGCACGTCTGATTTCTATTCGCGCCACCTCACGGAGCTTGGCTGCGACGTCATCGATATTATCGGCAATTGTGTCCCGCTTCAGTCGGCCTGGGCGCAAGAAAACAACGAACCATTCAGCGCTTGGGCAATGAAATTGCCGCATCGATTTTTCAGGCTGCCTTATATCGGCGCACGCCTGGCGGCGCTCCCCGGCTTGCTGGAGGTCGCGATGGCCCGGGTTCGAACATTCAAGCCGGATGTGCTCTACTGTCAGGATCTCAGCTTCTTTCCGCCGCATGCCTTGGCGGAGTTGAAAAAGACCGTGCCTCTGATTGTCGGGCAGATCGCTTGTCCCCTGCCGCCGGATGGGTTTCTGCGGCCCTATGATCTTATTCTGACGTCTTTCCCCCATTTCGTGCCTCGTTTTCACGAGATGGGGATAAAGTCCGAATATTTCAGGATCGGCTTCGATACCCGGGTGCTCGATATCCTCGGCAATGTCCCACGCGATGTGCCGGTGAGCTTCGTCGGCGGCATAAGCCGCCATCACGGCAAGGCCGTCCCCTTGCTCGAACATCTTGCCGATACCACGCCGATACAGTTTTTCGGCTACGGCGCGAAGACGCTCCCGCGTTCTTCGCCGATTCGCAAACGTCACAATGGCGAAGTCTGGGGCCCGGATATGTATCGCGCGCTGGCTCGCAGCCGGATCACTATCAACCGGCACATCAATGTTGCCGAAAACAATGCCAATAACATGCGGCTTTATGAGGCGACCGGTGTCGGATCGCTGCTGATAACCGACAGGAAAGACAATCTCGGCGAAATTTTCGACGTCGGCAGGGAGGTGGTCGCCTATTCCAGTCCTGAGGAAGCGACAGAACTCGTCCGCTATTATATAGACCACCCCGACGAAGCCGATGCTATCGCAAAGGCCGGCCAGGCAAGGACGCTGAAGGACCACACTTACAAGTCGAGAATGGAAGAATTGGTGCCGATCCTCGAACGATATCTGGAGAAACAGGGCTGATGTCGTTTCTGCGCGCGAGTCTCAATCGCTTTCCGGGGGTGAAGAGCCGGTTAAAGCGATTGCGTGAACGGCTGTTGCCGGCGACATCGGTATCCTCCCACTATGTCGAGATTGATTCAGCGCGGCGTGACAGCGAAAGCTCGCGCCTTGCCGCATCCTGGAAAGCGAGTGATCTGCCCGCCCGTCAGAGAGCCCTCGTCGAGCGCCAGCTGAAGGAATATCGCAGCGGCGCTTCCATTGACGTATTCGATGTTTTTACCGCTGCGCTGCGTAAGATCGACAATCTCCCGGCCGATGGCTCGCTGCTCGAAATCGGTTGCTCCAGCGGATATTACTCCGAGGTCTTGGAAGTGAGTCGCCTGCCGTTGCGGTATCGCGGCTGCGATTACTCCGATGCTTTCATCGATATGGCGCGCAGCATCTATCCGAAGCTGTCGTTCGACGTGGAGGATGCAACGCGGCTGAGCTATCGGGATGGCGCTTTCGATATTGTGGTCTCCGGATGTTGCCTGCTGCATATTCCCAATTATGAAGCGGCGATCGCCGAGAGCGCCCGCGTTGCCAAGGAATACGTGCTTTTTCACCGTACGCCTGTTGTCTACGGCGAGCCGACGAAGTATTTCCGCAAGCAAGCCTATGGCATCGAGACCATAGAGATCCATTTTTCCGAGCCGCAGCTATTGGATATGTTTCGAGTTCATGGGCTGGAAGTCCAGGCGACCTTCACGCTGAGCGAGAACGCCGATCCACACGACAGCAGCAAGGGCAATGCAGGCCGCACCTATTTGTGCAGGAAACAATCCCGATCATGACGAATTACTTTTGTACCCTTTTCGACAGCGGCTATCTCATCAAAGGGATGGCCATGATGGAAAGCCTCGTCCAGTGGTGTCCCGACGCGCATGTTTTTGTGCTTTGCATGGACGAAAAGACGCAGGAAATATTGACCGCCTCCAAAAGGTCCTACATCACCTGCATTGCGCTTGCCGATCTGGAGACCCCGGAACTCCTGGAAACCAAGAAATCGCGTGGCGTTGCCGAATATTGCTGGACCCTGTCTCCGTGTCTGCCGAGTTTCGTGCTGGAGCACCATCCGGAAATCGATTTCATCACCTATCTCGATTCCGATCTGCTGTTCTATTCGTCGATCCAACCAATCCTCGACGAAATCGGCGATAATTCCATCGCCATTATTGAGCATCGATTTGCCCCGCGGCTGCAGGATAGGGAAATTAACGGCCGCTTCTGTGTGGAATGGGTGAGCTTCCGGCGCGATGAAGAGGGAATGCGCTGCCTTGCGCGCTGGCGCGAGCAGTGCATCGAATGGTGCTATTATCGCCTGGAAGACGGCAAGATGGGCGACCAGAAGTATTTGGACGAATGGCCGGCTCTCTATCCGAATTGCCATATTATCGAGCATCCGGGAGCTGGGATTGCTCCCTGGAATTACGAAAAGCTGCATTTTTCGCAGGATGCTTCAGGCAGGATCGAGGTTGAAGGTTCGCCTCTGATCTTTTATCACTTTCACCAGTTCCAGTTGCTGACCAATGGAATGTTCGATCGGCTGTCAGCTTTCTACACCGCCGTTTGCGAGGAGCCGACCGCTGTCTATAAGGTTTACGAGCGCGCTCTGATGCGAGCCCTGAAGGTGATCAGAACGATTTCTCCAGGCTTTTCCGATGGCCTTCGCCCCTTTTTTATGGTTCTGGCGCGCAGATGGGTGCAGCGCTATGTGCCTCTGTCAGTCAAACGCTTCCTGCACCATTTCATCAGATATTGACGGCACGCACGCGGGAAGGAGCCTACTTCCGACCCGTTATTGGTACTGACGATCGACCCATTGGCGGTAGCTGCCGCTTGTGACGTTCTCGACCCATGCTTCGTTGGCGAGATACCACTCGACAGTCTTGCGAATGCCCGTATCGAACGTCTCGCTCGGATGCCAGTTCAGTTCCCGCTCGATTTTGGCCGCATCGATGGCGTAACGGCGATCATGGCCGGGGCGGTCGCGCACGAAAGTGATCTGTGACTTGTAGCTTGCTCCGTGTGGCAGGGGCCTCAGTTCGTCGAGGATCTCGCAGAGCGTATTGACCACCGACAGGTTGGTCAGCTCGTTCCTGCCGCCGACATTATAGGTTTCCCCGACCTTTCCGCTTTCCAGAACGCGCCGGATCGCGCTGCAATGGTCCTTGACGAAAAGCCAGTCGCGAACTTGCATTCCGTCCCCGTAGATCGGAATCTGTTTATCCGCGAGCGCATTGTGAATGACCAGGGGAATAAGCTTCTCTGGAAAATGATAGGGACCGTAATTGTTCGAACAGTTCGTCGTCAGAACCGGTAAGCCGTAGGTGTGATGATAGGCGCGAACCAGATGATCGCTCGCCGCCTTGCTCGCGGAATATGGGCTGTTTGGTTCGTATTTGCGATGTTCGCTGAAGGCGGCTTCCGCGGGCGCAAGTGAACCGTAGACCTCGTCCGTCGACACGTGGAGAAAACGAAAGCTCTCTTGGAAGGCTGCATTCTGCAGGGCGAGAAATCCGCGGACGGCTTCCAACAGGCGAAAAGTCCCGACGATATTCGTCTGGATGAATTCTTCAGGCCCATGGATCGATCGATCGACATGACTTTCGGCAGCGAAATTGAGGATTGCGCGGGGATGATGCGCGCGAAGCAGCCCTTCAACCAAGTCGTAGTCCGCGATGCTGCCTTTGACGAAGAGATGGCGCGGGTTGTTCCAGATAGAGGTGAGATTTCCAAGATTGCCGGCATAGGTGAGCGCATCGAGGTTGACGACCGGCTCATCATGAAGCGCAAGCCAGTCGAGCACGAAATTCGCACCGATAAAGCCGGCGCCTCCCGTCACCAAGATCATGTTTTTCCCCTTGGACATCTGATAAATGGAAGACTCTAGTCTCATTGTGCCAGTCCCACGTCAACCGCAGAGATCCGCAATGCCCATTTCGGTTGCCTGGCTCGGTTACATGGGGGTTGCGCTAGTTCGGTCGTTTCCATAAACACGTCCCGAAGATTGCATCGAAAGACGACGTAAAAAATGACGAAAACCGCGCTTATCACTGGGGTGACTGGTCAGGATGGTGCCTATTTGGCCGAATTGCTTCTGAGCAAGGGCTATACGGTGCACGGTATCAAGCGGCGGTCTTCGTCATTTAATACCGGCCGCATCGAACATATCTATCAGGATCCGCATGAGGCACATCCTCGCTTCATTCTCCACTATGGCGATATGATCGACTCGACCAACCTGCTGCGCATCGTCCAGCAGACGCAGCCCGATGAAATCTACAATCTCGCCGCCCAAAGCCATGTCGGTGTCAGCTTCGAAACGCCTGAATATACGGCGGATGCCGATGGTGTCGGCACGTTGAGGCTGCTCGAAGCCATTCGTATCCTGGGGCTCGAGGGAAAGACCCGGTTCTACCAGGCATCGACCTCGGAACTCTACGGTCTGGTGCAGGAAGTGCCGCAGAACGAGAAGACGCCCTTTTACCCGCGTTCTCCCTATGCCGCAGCCAAGCTCTATGCCTACTGGATCGTCGTGAATTATCGCGAGGCTTACGGCATGCATGCGTCGAACGGCATTCTGTTCAACCATGAAAGCCCGCTTCGTGGCGAGACCTTCGTCACGCGCAAGATCACGATGGCGGTGGCTGCCATCAGCCTCGGCCTTCAGGACAAGCTCTTCCTCGGCAACCTTGACGCCAAGCGTGACTGGGGCCACGCGCGTGAATATGTCGAGGGCATGTGGCGCATGCTGCAACAGGACAAGCCGGATGACTACGTACTGGCGACGGGTGAGACGACCAGTGTCCGCCAGTTTGTCGAGTGGGCCTTTGCCGACGTCGGCATCACTTTGGAATGGAAGGGATCCGGCGTTGCCGAAAAAGGCTATGACGTCGCCTCAGGTGCGTGCCTTGTGGAAATCGATCCTCGCTATTTCCGCCCGACGGAAGTCGACCTTCTGCTTGGCGATCCAACCAAGGCACGTCAGAAACTCGGCTGGCATCACAAGACGCCGGTTCGCGAACTCGCCGCTGAGATGGTGCGGGAGGACGTCAAGCACTGGAAGGCTCTAAACAGCCGGAAAGAGATTTGAGTGTACGACTTATCCAACAAGAAGATCTGGGTTGCCGGTCATCGCGGGATGGTCGGCAGTGCTCTCGCGCGCCGGCTTCAATCGGAAGATTGCAACGTTATCACGGCCACGCGCCGTGAGGTCGATTTGACGCGGCAGGAGGAGGTTGAGAAATTTGTCGAAGCAACTCGACCTGACGCGATCATTCTCGCTGCTGCCAAGGTTGGCGGCATCCTCGCGAATGACAGTTATCCGGCAGAGTTTATCTATGACAATCTGATTATCGAAGCGAACCTCTTCGAAGCCGCCCACCGGGCGGGAGTGAACCGGCTGCTCTTCCTGGGGTCAAGCTGCATCTATCCCAAGCTCGCTCCACAGCCGATTCCCGAAGAGTCTCTGCTGACCGGTGCGCTTGAGCCGACCAACGAATGGTATGCGATTGCCAAGATCGCCGGTATCAAACTGGCGGAAGCCTATCGCAAGCAATATGGTCGGGATTATATTTCGGCCATGCCGACCAATTTATATGGCCCGGGCGATAATTTCGACCTGAATTCCAGCCATGTGCTGCCTGCGCTCATCCGCAAGGCGCATGCTGCGAAACTTCGCAAAGACCCGCATATGGTGGTCTGGGGCACGGGGACCCCGCGCCGAGAGTTTCTTCATGTCGACGACTGCGCCGACGCGTTGGTGTTTCTCCTCAAAACCTATTCGGGCGCGCAGCACGTCAATGTCGGCTCGGGTACGGATCTCGAAATTATCGAATTGACCCGTTTGGTGTGCCGCGTCATCGGTTACGAGGGTGACATCATTCATGACCTTTCCAAGCCCGATGGCACGCCGCGCAAACTGATGAGCAATCAGAAGCTGCAGGACATGGGCTGGAAACCGCGCATTTCGCTTGAGGATGGCATCCGCGCCACCTACGCCTGGTTTCTGGAGTTCGAAAACAGATCCGATTCAGCGGTCTGATACCAAGTCGCTGCGGACCCTCCGGCATTTTTCTTTTCCCGCAATCGCGACACAGGGTGTCGCCAGCCTCCGATTGCCTCGTGATCCTATGGGGCAGGACGGCTCGGCCATTGAGACGGGGAGCCCGATAGGCTTAGTGCGGTGAGTATTGTGGAATATGCGGATATACGCATAATTTCTGCCGCCGGCGCTGCCAGGCAAGATCGGTCGAGGGCTCTGGGGGATCCCATGGAAACAATCGTCGAGGACGCCGGTGTCGGCGTCGTGTCGCCCGAACTCGTGGTCGACGCGCTGTTTGCATGCCGAAAGACGGCAGCGATCAGGGCGGCCATCGAGCTTGATCTCTTTACGCACATCGGCGAGGGCAAAACGGCAGCATTGCTGGCGTCGGCGACAAGCGCCTCGGAGCGTGGGGTGCGCATCCTGTGCGACTACCTGGTGGTCCATGGTTTCCTGACAAAGGAGAGCGGACAGTACCGAATGACGCCCTCGACCAGAATGTTCCTCGATCGCAATTCGCCGGCCTATATGGGCTCTGCCGTCGAGTTCGTCGCAGCACCCGAAATAATCGATAATTTTCTGCGCGATCCGGCCGCCATCGTGCGAAACGGCGGTTCGTCCGGGCTTGCCAACATGTCGCCAGACAATCCCGTCTGGTTGAAGTTTGCGCGCGGCATGGGCTCCTTTACCGGGCTCAGCGCCAAGATACTGGCCGGCGAAATCTCCGGCTGGCCGAGGCCTCCCAAAAAGGTCTTGGACATCGCTGCAGGTCCGGGTGTTTTCGGGATCGAAATCGCCAAGGCCTTTCCATCGGCGGAGATCGTCGCCGTCGATTGGGCCGCCGTGTTGGAGCTGTCGAGGCAGAATGCGGTAAAAGCCGGCGTGGCCGACCGATACCGGACGATCGCCGGCAGTGCCTTCGATGTGGAGTGGGGGACGGGTTACGATCTCGTCCTGCTGCCGAATTTTCTGCACCACTTCGATGCGCCGACATGTGCTGAGCTGTTACGAAGGATCATCGCCAGCCTTGCAGGGGATGGTCGGATCGTCGCGGTCGATTTCGTGCCGAACGAAGATGGCGTGTCGCCGCCTTTTCCCGCGGCCTTCTCCTGGGAGATGCTCGCCAGCACGCCGGCGGGCCAAGCTTACACGCAAAGTGAGCTGACTGAGATGGCGAGACTGGTCGGCCTTGCCGGTGTCACGGTCAAACCGATGCCTCCAACGCCGGCAAGCCTCATTCTCTTTGAATAGCCGGTCGACAGTCGTCGCATCTTGAATAGGCTCGCCAGCACCGACGTATCGCGACCCGCCAGGATACGACCCAAAAAATTCTTCCGAACCGTTCTGGTGCTAGATGCAGATGCGCATCCTGCATCAAACCAGATCGTCGAGGTCGACGTCCAGAATCCGAGCGATCGCCTTCAATGCGTCCAGGGAGCCTTCCTTCTTTCCGGTCTCGATTTCCGAAAGATAGGGCTGTGAGAGCCCGGCCTTTTCGGCCAGCTCCTTGACGCTTATGCCGCGATGCTTGCGGAACACGCGGACAGGATCTTCGCCTGAAATCAGCGCCTTGACGACGTCTTCCGGCCAGGTCTCTTCGCCGGCATCGATGCGCGCCTTCGCGGCGCGCGCCTCGCTGAGGTCGACAAGGTCGCGGTAGTCTTCTTCGGAGAGCAGGACATAGCCCTTGCCGTCGATGGTCAGTGTCTGAATTTCACCCATGATGGTCTCCTATTCGTTATAGATGTCGCCACGCGGGCCGGTTTGATGACGATGACCTGCATGGTCTGATCGTCGATGATGACTCGATCCTGTCCGACGCGAATGCGAAAAAATTCGCTGCCTTGCAGTTTCTTGAGATCAACCGGCTCGCTGTTGGCGAAGGCTTCGACCTTGGCGACGATCGCGGCCGCGCGCTTCGGCTGCATCTTGCGGAGTGCCTTCGCGGCAGCCTTGCTGTAGGCGATCTTTTTCATAAGGGGAATATAGCTATTGGCGAATTCTGGCGCAATGGCAATATTGCTTATGGCGATATTTGCGAATTCCGCTCGGTCCTTGGACTCAAACTACCTGAATCGAGACTTGGCTCTGGCCGAAAGCGCGATCAGGAAGCTCGAAGCGAGAACAGAAATTCCCAACTGACACGAAATGTCCTGATCTAATGAGGGGGAAATTGATTGGCTGGGGAACCTGGACTCGAACCAAGATTAACGGAGTCAGAGTCCGTCGTTCTACCATTGAACTATTCCCCAGCAGTTGCCGCCGAAGCAGGGCTTGGCTGCTGTGCGGCGCTTATAACCAAAAGCGGGCGGATTGCAAATACCCGTTTTGAAAAAATTCGAGGCTGGGCGGAAGACGAAAAACCATCCCCGAATCCCCGTCCAAAAAAGAATTTGGCGATTTCGGCGGGCGCTGATATTCTTGCGGCAACGCAAAAATCGAATGAGCGCCTGCTGCATACCTCAGGACTTGCGCGGCGCGGTGGAAAAACAACGTGGAAGACCCCGAAGGCGGCGCAAAGCCGCAATTTGACGGGGCGTCGGCGGCAGGGCGCAAGGACGGCAAGAAGTCCAGGCGCCGTAAGGGCAAGCGTGGCGGGCAATCCCGCAACGCGGCTCATCCCGCTTCGCATGAGCCCTCCGGCGGTGCCGGACAGCCTGCGCGCCCGATGGAAGATGCAGCCGGCAATCCGGCCCGCAAGCGCAAGCGTCGCCGTCGTGGCGGTCATGGTGCTGCGCAAGGCGGTTCACCTCATCCCCATGCGATGGAGCAGACGCAAGCGGCGGGCAACCCCGCGCGGTCTGAAGGTGAGCCTCTGCCGAGCCGGCGCAACCGGCGCAAAAATCGTGGCAAGCGCGGTCTCCAGGGCCGGCCGCTGACGGCGGCAAAGCCTTCCCCGCCGCAGCAGGAAAGCCGCGCGGAAGAGACGGCGCGTACAGCCGTTCCGCGCGAAACGCCAAACGGCGCAGCCGCCAGCCGCAAGGGCCGCCAGGATAGCCATAGCAATCCCGGTTTTCAGGGGGATCGCCAGGCCGGTGACTATACATGGCCGGAAGAACTCTACGCCGCTCTCGACCTCGGCACCAACAATTGCCGCCTGCTCATTGCCCAGCCGACCCGCCCCGGTCAGTTCCGCGTCGTGGACGCCTTTTCCCGCATCGTGCGCCTCGGCGAAGGCCTTGCGGCAAGCGGCCGCCTGTCCGACGAGGCGATGGAGCGGGCGATCGAGGCGCTGCGGATCTGCGCCTCCAAGCTCAGGAACCGTGAGATCCGCCGCATGCGGCTGATCGCCACCGAAGCCTGCCGTCAGGCCGTCAACGGCGAAGAATTCCTCAGCCGGGTGGTTGCCGAAACCGGGCTCGAGTTGGAGATCATCGATCGCGAGACCGAGGCGCGGCTTGCCGTCTCCGGCTGCTCTTCGCTGGTCGGGCGCGAGACGCGCTCGGTCGTGCTCTTCGATATCGGCGGCGGTTCGTCGGAGATTGCCGTCATCCGCATTGGCGACAATCGCTTCAGCCGGCTTGCCAATCACATCACCCACTGGACCTCGCTGCCGGTCGGCGTCGTGACGCTGTCGGAGCGTCACGGCGGGCGTGACGTCACGCCGGAAGTCTTTGAGGGCATGGTGCGCGAGGTCGAGGGCATGCTCGTCAGTTTCGACTGCCCCGAGATCGAGATCGCCCAGACCGGCGACTTCCATCTGATCGGGACGTCGGGGACGGTGACGACGCTTGCCGGCGTGCATCTCGACCTGCCGCGTTATGACCGGCGCAGGGTCGACGGCATCTGGCTGTCCGACGACGAGGTCTCCGCCATGCAGGCAAAACTTCTCTCCTGGGATTTCGAAAGCCGCGCGGCCAATCCCTGCATTGGGCCTGACAGGGCCGATCTGGTGCTGGCCGGCTGCGCCATTCTCGAGGCGATCCGCCGCCGCTGGCCGAGCCCGCGGATGCGCGTTGCCGATCGCGGCTTGAGGGAAGGCCTGCTCACAGACATGATGGCCGATGACGGCGTGTGGCGGCGCAACCGCAACCGCCGCGGCCAACGGGCTAGATAGGGGAAGGCATGACCAAGGCACCGATCGCGGGAAACCGCACCGGCCGCAAGCTCGGCCAGCGCGTCAAGAACAAGAAGATGAAGGCCTCGTCGCGCCAATGGCTGCAGCGCCACATCAACGATCCCTATGTGCAGCGCGCCCAGCTTGAAGGTTATCGCGCCCGCGCCGCCTTCAAGCTGCTGGAAATCGACGAGAAATACCATATCCTGCGCGGCGCCAGGCGCATCATCGATCTCGGTGCGGCACCCGGCAGCTGGTCGCAGATCGCCGCCAAGGTCACCGGCTCGACGGATGAGGATATCCGCGTGGCCGCGATCGATTTCCTCGAAATGACCCAGCTGCCGGGCGTCAAGATTCTGCAACTCGATTTCCTCGATCCCAGCGCGCCGGAAAAGCTGCTGGAAGCGGTCGGCGGCGCGCCCGATCTTGTCATCTCGGACATGGCGGCACCGACCACCGGCCACCACCGCACCGATCATCTGCGCACCATGCATCTCTGCGAAGTCGCGGCGCATTTCGCCGTCGAGGTGCTGGGCGAGGGCGGACATTTCCTCACCAAGACCTTCCAGGGGGGCACCGAGCGTGAGCTGCTCGCCATGCTGAAGCAGAATTTCCGTCAGGTTGTTCATGTCAAGCCGAATTCGTCACGCGCCGAATCGGTCGAGATGTTCCTGCTCGCCAAGGGTTTCAAGGGCCGCAAGGCCGAAGGTGAAGCTGAGCAAGCTTGATCTTCCGGCCGGTGCTGACGGGGGATGGCGGTCTCTTGCATGACCGCCTTAAATCGGGATCGATTTAAGGATAAGGTTGTCGAGCAAATGAAAACGCCACAGCGTCCTTAGCGCGTCTGGAGAGACACGCGGCGATGCTGATCAGAGTTGATCCCATGCTTCTCTACGTCACGCTCGGAACCAACGATCTTTATCACGCGGGGCATTTTTACGATGCCGTTCTGCCGGTGCTCGGTTATCGCCGCCAGCACTATTCGGAGGAGGAAATCGGCTATTCCGCCGAGGGCGATGTGCGCTGCCGCTTCTGGGTGGTGACCCCCTTCAATCGCCGCAGGGCGACATCGGGCAATGGCGCCATGGTCGCCTTTGCGGCTGCAAGCCGGGCGGATGTCGATGCCTTCCATGCGGCGGCAATGGCGGCAGGCGGCGTGGATGAAGGCGGACCGGGCCTGCGCCCATACCATGCTCATTTCTATGCCGCCTATGTGCGCGATCTCGACGGCAACAAGCTCTGCGCCGTCTGTGAAAACCCTGAATAGATGACAGGTCTCTCTGACGCGCAAAGGCCGCTGCAGCACTAAGCTGCCATTGTGCAGCGGCCTATTTCACCACCGGCTGCTCTGCTTCAACAGTCGAGGTCGTCACGCGTCTCGGCCGGTGGCCGGAAACGAGCGCACCGGCATTGCGGTCCATCCTGATGAAGGGAATGGTCGCAATGACGGTCAGTCCGGCGATGATGTAGAAGGCAAGGTGGAAGTCGACGACATCAAGCGCTTCGCCCCTGATATAGATCGAGCTTTCCAGGATCGCGGCGGCGACCGCAACGCCGAGCGCCAGGCTGATCTGCTGCATCACCGAGCTCATCGATGTCGCCTGGCTGGCTTCCGCATCATCGATATCGGCAAAGGCAAGCGCATTGACGCCGGTGAACATGAAGGAGCGGGAGAAGCCGCCGAGCAGTAGCACGCCGATGATGACGAGATGCGGCGTCGCCGGCGTGAACAGGCCGGTGATAACGGTCACCAGCGTCGTCATCATGGCGGCGCCGAGCAGCGTCGTGCGGAAGCCGGCGGCGGCGAAGACGCGCTTTGCCATGAACTTGGTGGTGATCGCCCCGATCGCCCCGGCAAAGGTGATGAGGCCGGATTGGAACGGCGTCAGCCCGAAGCCGAGCTGCAGCATCAGCGGCGTCAGGAACGGCATGGCGCCGATGCAGATACGGAACAGCGTGCCGCCGAAGGTGGAGGCCCGGAAGGTCGGGTTCTTGAACAGGTTGAGGTTGAGGATCGGCGCCGGGTGGCGCTTCGCATGCCGCACGTAAAGGAAGCCGCAGGCCAGGCCGATCACGGTGGCGGTGACGCCGATGGCAGGCGGCAGGGCCGGCAGGCTGACCACCGACAGGCCGAAGACGACGCCGGCGGCTGAAAGCGAGGTCAGCACGAAACCGGTGAAATCGAGCTTCGGCGGCGCCGTCGCCTCGACCTCCGGCAGGAAGATCGTCGCCAGCCAGATACCGATAATGCCGACCGGCACGTTGATCAGGAAGATCCAGTGCCAGCTGAAATAGGTGGTGATGAAGCCGCCGAGCGGCGGACCGGTGAGCGGACCGACAAGGGCGGGAATGGTGAGCAGCGCCATGGCCGAAACCAGATCGCTGCGCTTCGTTGTGCGCACCAGCACCAGGCGGCCGACCGGCGTCATCATCGCGCCGCCCATGCCCTGCAGGAAGCGGGCAAACACGAATTCGACGAGATTGGACGAGGCGGCGCAGAAGATAGAGCCGATCACGAAGACCGAGATGGCAAGCCGGAAGATCTTCTTGGCGCCGAACCTGTCGGCCATCCAGCCGCTGACCGGAATGAACACCGCCAGCGCCACCATGTAGGAGGTCAGCGCCAGCTTCAGCGTGATCGGCCCGACATTGAGATCTCTGGCGATCGCCGGCAGCGCCGTTGCAATGACGGTCGAATCCATCTGTTCCATGAAGAGGGCGACGGCGAGGATCAGCGGGACGATGCGGTTCATAGGCGGGAGCCTTGATGGGGGAAGGCCCGTGCTGTTTAGTCCCACTTCAGGAGCCTGCCAATGCTCAAATCCGCTTCGATGACATGTTTGCTTCACGTCTGCGTGAGACGGCTTGTCCGACAAGATCGCCTATCAAAATTGACATATGTTTACTCTGCCGGGGCAAGAAATCCGGCGGGAAACGTCATCGAGGCGTGCGGCGACACACCGCAAGGCGGGGGAGAAGGGATATATGGCAGTTTCGACGCGACTGAAGCGGCGCACGTTTTTTGCAGCAGGGCTCAGCCTGCTGGCGGCGCCGGCAATTTTGAGAGAGAAGGCCGAAGCGGCCGCCACTGGAGAAAGCAGAAATATGGATGCAACGCCTTTGCCCGAAATCAATCAGTTCAAACTCGGTTCCTATAAGTTTACGGCCGTCCGCGACGGCACCAATGTCTCCGAAAAGCCCTATGAAACCTACGGCACCAATCAGGATTCGGACGCCGTCAGGGCATTGCTGACCGCAAACTTCCTGCCCGCCGACAAGCTGTTGAACGGCTATACGCCGGCCCTTGTCGATACCGGCTCGGATGTCATTCTCGTCGATACCGGCTTCGGCGAGGGCGGCCGCGCAAGGGGCAGCGGCAAGCTTGCCCAAGGCCTGAAAGCGGCTGGATATTCGGCCGACGACGTCACCATCGTCGCGCTGACCCATCTGCACGGCGATCATATCGGCGGCCTGATGGAGAACGGCGCGCCTGCCTTCAGGAATGCTCGCTATGTCGTCGGCCAGGCCGAGTATGATTTCTGGTCGGACAAGGCGCGTGAGGGCACACCGGCCGAAGGCGGCCACAAGGCGGTGCTCGCCAATGTGACGCCGCTTGCTGAAAAGACCGCCTTCATCAAGGACGGCGACAGCGTCGCCCCCGGCGTTACCGCGATGCTGGCCGCCGGCCACTCGCCGGGACATATGGTGTTCCACGTCGAATCCGAGGGAAAGCGGCTCGTTCTCACCGGCGATACGGCCAATCATTATATCCTGTCGCTGCTGCGCCCGGATTGGGAAGTCCGCTTCGACATGGACAAGGCGCAGGCGGCGGCCACCCGCCGCAAGGTTTTCGATATGATCGCGACCGACAAGATCGCCTTCCTCGGCTACCACATGCCGTTCCCGGCGGTCGGCTTCGTCGAGCGGCAGGATGGCGGTTATCGCTTCGTGCCGAAGACCTATCAGTTCGACATCTGATAGGGAGCCGCTCTCTGCGCAGCGACTTTCCCGGGAACGCGTGAAAACAAAGGGATAGGTCCTCTCCACGACGTGGAGAAATCAGGGACTTGCTTCACGCGCATGGCACCCATGACGAGCCCGGCGGGCACGCCGGGCTTTTTGCTATTTCCTTCCTGTCATAGACGTGTTACCAGCCCTCGCCAACTTCCAAGCAACCCATGCACACCGCCGGGGCGGACGATTCGTTTCCGGGCGGGATCGCATTTTTATTAAATGAAGGAATTTGGCCATGGCACGCATCATTGAAACGGCAACCGGCGCGGACGCGCTTACCTTCGACGACGTGCTGCTGCAGCCCGGCCATTCCGAGGTCATGCCCGGCCAGACGAATATCTCCACCCGTATCGCTCGGGATTTCGAACTCAACATCCCGATCATTTCATCCGCCATGGATACCGTCACCGAGAGCCGCCTGGCGATCGCCATGGCCCAGGCAGGCGGCCTCGGCGTCATTCATCGCAACCTGACGCCGATCGAGCAGGCCGAGCAGGTCCGGCAAGTGAAGAAGTTTGAAAGCGGCATGGTCGTCAATCCGGTGACGATCGGTCCCGATGCGACGCTTGCCGATGCGCTCGGGCTCATGAAGTCCCACAGCATTTCCGGCATCCCTGTCGTGGAGAAGTCCGGCCGCCTCGTTGGGATCCTGACCAACCGCGACGTCCGCTTCGCTTCCGATCAGGAACAGAAGATTCATGAGCTGATGACCAAGGACAATCTGGTCACCGTCAAGGAAAACGTCGATCAGCAGGAGGCCAAGCGCCTGCTGCATTCGCATCGCATCGAGAAGCTGCTGGTGGTCGATACCGAAGGCCGTTGCGTCGGCCTCATCACCGTCAAGGATATCGAGAAGTCGCAGCTGAACCCGAACGCTTCCAAGGATGCGCAGGGCAGGCTTCGCGCTGCTGCCGCCATCAGCGTCGGTGATGACGGCTTCGAGCGCGCCGAGCGGCTGATCGAGGCCGGTGTCGATCTTCTGGTCGTCGATACCGCCCATGGCCACTCGCAGCGCGTCCTCGACGCCGTCACCCGCGTCAAGAAGCTTTCCAACTCGGTGCGCATCATGGCCGGCAACGTTGCCACCTATGACGGCACCAGAGCGCTGATCGATGCCGGTGCTGACGCCGTCAAGGTCGGTATCGGTCCGGGCTCGATCTGCACGACGCGCATCGTCGCCGGCGTCGGCGTTCCGCAGCTCGCCGCCATCATGTCGGCGGTGCAGGCCGCGAATGATCAGGACGTGCCTGTCATCGCCGATGGCGGCATCAAGTTCTCCGGCGATCTTGCCAAGGCAATCGCTGCCGGCGCCTCCGCCGTCATGATCGGCTCGCTGCTTGCCGGTACCGATGAGAGCCCGGGCGAGGTCTATCTCTACCAGGGCCGCTCCTTCAAGGCCTATCGCGGCATGGGCTCCGTCGGCGCCATGGCCCGCGGCTCGGCCGACCGTTACTTCCAGGCCGAGGTGCGCGACACGCTGAAGCTCGTGCCTGAGGGCATCGAAGGCCAGGTGCCGTACAAGGGGCCGGTCTCGGGCGTCATCCACCAGCTCGCCGGCGGCC
This sequence comes from Rhizobium sp. BT04, assembly GCF_030053135.1. Classification (NCBI taxonomy): domain Bacteria; kingdom Pseudomonadati; phylum Pseudomonadota; class Alphaproteobacteria; order Hyphomicrobiales; family Rhizobiaceae; genus Rhizobium; species Rhizobium sp. BT04. The sequence goes on from NZ_CP125652.1 coordinate 3,857,384, forward strand.
TCAAGGCGGCCATGGGCTATGTCGGCGGCAAGGACCTGAAGGATTTTCAGGAGCGCGCCACCTTCGTGCGCATCTCCGGCGCCGGTCTTCGCGAAAGCCACGCCCATGACGTGACGATCACCCGCGAGAGCCCGAACTATCCGGGCGCCGGTCTCTGACAATGAAAGCGGGCAGCGGGATTCCTCTCTGGATCGTCGCGCTGCTCGCAGCCCTCTGCCTTGCCGTGCTCGCCTGGACGACCTTCGGCTTCGTCGTTCCGTTCAAGCACGAAACCGGTCAGGCGGTGCTCGACACCTATTTCGCCGGTTACGACGAGTCTGCGGTCTTCCACATGCAGAAGCTGCTCGATGAGAACGAGACGGCGACCAGATTGCTGCGCGCCATGTATTTCGGGCCGGAGCTGATCTTTCCGGCATTGCTGACGGCGCTGCTGTTCCTCGCCTTCCTCAAGCTCGGTCCTGGCGGCGCGTGGTTTGGCCGATCGGTGCATCCGGTCATTGGCAAGGCAGTCTACCTGCTGCCATTCATCTACGGCATCGCCGACTACGGCGAGAACATCTCGAGCCTGATCGCCTTCGGCGATGGTGCGCCCTCAGGCCTCGCAACACAGCTGCTGCCGTGGATGACACGGTTGAAATTCGCAAGCCTTGCCATCTGCTTCATCCTCATCGCTCGGCTCGCCATTGCCCGCTGGCTCTCACCGCGCCAAGACTAAGGGTGCTATCAGCCTGTCCATCGCCACGTCGGATTTGAAAGCCGCGCCACCATGAAATCCGAGAGCACCTCCACCTTCGCAGGCCGAGCCCGGGCAGAGGGCGTGACGAAATAAAGTGCTCCGCTCGGCAGCGTCCAGTCGGCGAGGATCGCTTTCAACCTGCCATCGGCGAGATATTCATGCGCCATGAATTCCGGCAGCTCTACAATCCCAAGGCCGTGCAACGCCATCGGAATCAAGGCTTCCGAATTGGTGGCGCGCAACGGACCGGCCGGCACGACAACTTCCTCTTCGCCTGCCTTATTGCGAAAGCGCCAGACGTCCTGGCGCGGCCGATAGACGTAACCTAGGCAATGGTCGGCCTTAAGCTCGCGCGGATGTCGCGGCGTGCCGTATCTATCGAGGTACGCAGGTGCAGCGAGAATGAAAGGAGCGACAGCTGCGAGCCTCCGGGCGACCAATGAGGAATCCGGCAGAACGGCAATTCTCAGGGCAGCATCGAAACCGTCTCCCACCAAGTCGACGACGGCGTCGCTCATGTGCAGGTCGATAGAAATATCGGGATAGAGGTCGAAAAAATCGGGCAGGATCGGCGCCAGCCAGCGTGTGCCGAAGGCCATCGGCACGGCAAGCCGGATAAGCCCCCGCGGTCGGCTGGACAGCTCGCGCGCGGCATTTTCCGCAGCCTCTGCCTCCGCATAGAGCCGCGAGGCGCTGTCAACCAATCGCAAGCCGAAATCCGTCAGCGCCAGTTGCCGGGAGGTGCGGTTGAAGAGCCGTGCGCCAAGTCTCTCCTCCAGCCTGCTGACAGCCCGCGAAACTGTAGGCACCGATACACCGAGCGTCCTGGCGGCGCGGGCGAAAGAACGCTCTTCGGCCACCTTGGCGAACATTGCGAGGCCTTCGAAATCGGGAAACTTCGTCATTTCATTCCTGTAATGATAGATTTCATTTCTTTCTATTTCGAAACGATCCCTGCGTCCATATCTCGGCCTTGGTCGAACAACAGGAGACGACAATGACACAGAGATTGAGTGGAAAGATCGCAGTGATTACCGGCGCATCATCGGGCATCGGCCTTGCCACTGCCAAGCGTTTCGCCGCCGAAGGCGCCCAGCTTTTCGTCACCGGCCGGCGCAAGGACGTGCTCGACGCGGCCGTTGCGGAAATAGGGGGTAAGGTTGTTGGCCTTCAGGCGGACTCGGCAGAGCTTGCCGATCTTGACCGGCTCTATGAACGCGTGAAAGCCGAAGCCGGCCGGATAGATGTGCTGTTCGTCAATGCCGGCGGTGGTTCGATGCTGCCGCTCGGCGAAATTACCGAAGAGCAGTATGCCGACACGTTCGACAGAAATGTGAAAGGCGTTCTTTTCACCGTGCAGAAGGCGCTGCCGCTGCTTGGTCCGGGCTCATCGGTTATCCTGACGGGATCGACGACGGGCTCGACCGGCACTCCGGCCTTTAGCGTCTACGCCGCCTCGAAGGCCGCGTTACGAAGCTTCGCTCGCAACTGGATCCTCGATCTCAAGGATCGCGGCATTCGTATCAATACGCTGAGCCCCGGTCCTACAAAGACAACCGGTCTCGTCGAACTCGCCGGCAAGGATCAGGTGCAACAGCAGGGCCTGCTCGATCATCTCGCAACGCAGGTGCCAATGGGGCGCCTCGGCCGCGCCGAAGAGATCGCCGCCGCCGCACTCTTTCTCGCTTCCGACGATTCGAGCTTCGTCACCGGTATCGAACTCTTCGCCGACGGCGGCGCCGCGCAGGTGTGATGAATCCGGCGGTCCGTCAATGCTTGATGGCGGGCCGCCGACACTGGTATCCCGATCGTCTTTCGACTAATGCTCGCGACGACTGCAAAGGCGGAAAGGCACACGACCATATGACCGGCTATCAAATCTTCTGGCCACTCCTTGCCCATGTGGCCCTGGTCTATGGTCTTTATGCGCTGCTTGGCATGCGGCGCGCGAAAATGGTTCGCGCCGGCAGCATCGCCAAGTCGGATTATCGCGAAAATCGGGGCGAGCCGGCCGAAAGCCTTGTCGTCAAGAACTGCCTTGCCAACCAGTTCGAACTGCCGGTGCTTTTCTATGCCTGCTCAATTCTTCTCTACATCACCGAGGCCGACAATCTCATCGCCGTCGTCCTCGCCTGGGCCTTCGTGGCCTTGCGCTACGCCCATGCCGCCGTTCACGTCACCAGCAACAACCTGCGCTATCGCAGCCCGATTTTCGCCGCGGGTTACATCATACTCGCCGCCATGTGGGGTTGGCTCGCCCTATGGATGGCGACGAGCTGAGACCTCACCCGCCACCGACCGGTCATGCGGTTGAGACGGTTTTGGTACCGGTTGTGAGGGTTAAAATCACATCCTGGAATCGTGATCGTCGCGCGCTTTTCCCAACCGTTAAAATACGAGCAATTCCATTTACGGCCGATGAACACTTGCATGTCATGCCTTCCGCCGCGAACAATAAAAATGGGAACGACATGGGCGCGGAAAGCATGGATCGGATCGGCTTGCGCAGGAAGCCGAAGCAGGAGCGCAGCATCCAGAGACTGGATCTTATTCTCGCTGCCGCCGCCAGGATCATCGCCGAAAAGGGTGTCAGCGCCATGCGGATGACCGAGCTTGCCGTCGCAGCCAAAGTGCCGATCGGCTCGGTTTACCAGTATTTCCCGGAAAAGGCGGCGATCGTCAAAGCTCTGTTCGACCAGCACGCCTCGGCGATCCAGGCGAAGACGGCGGCGATGTTTGCCGATATCAGGTCGCTCGATCAGGCGCTCGACCGCGTCTGCGCCATTATCGACTGGTATTACGATTCCTACCACGACGATCCCGTCTATCTCGGCGTCTGGATGGGAACGGAGACCGATCAGGATCTGCTGCAGCTGAATATCGAGCATAGCGGCCGCGTCGCCGGCATCTTTCAGGAGGCCGTTCGTCCGCTGGATCCCGACCTTTGCGACGAGCAGATGTACGCGCGCACTTACCTGTTCAGCCACCTGATCGGCGCGGTCATCCGGCTTGCCGCCGTGAGCGACGAGGCGCTGGCGCGGCGCATGCTCGACGAGTGGAAACGCGTCATCCGCGCCTCCCTGTTCGCTGCTACCGTGCGGAACGCGGCCTGAGACTCCTTACCAGCTCGGCACCATATTGGCGGTCTTCAGCCTGGGATAAAGGCGTGCCTGGGCGGATTTGACATCCGCCTCCAGGGTGTCGTCGACAACGGCAGGGGTGATGTTGTCGAGGCATGCCGTAATATGCGCCGTGATGGCGTTCATCAGCGACAGCGAAACGCCCGGCCGCTTCATGATGCCGATCTGCACCGGCGGCAGCGCCGGAAAGCCGTCCGCCTGGCTCAGCACCTTCATGCCGGTTCGCAGTGCCGATTCCGGCATGACCGAAACCGCCATGCCGGCGAGCACGGCGGCGGCAACGACGGTGCAGGACCAACTGGTGAACAGGATCTGATGTTCGCGTCCCACAGCATCGAGCGCCGAACAGGCAAGCTGGCGCCACTGGCAATCGCGCCGGCCGACGGCAAGCGGCACCGGTGCGTCGTCGCGGAGCGGATGATTGGCCGAGCCCACCCAGCAGAGCGGCTCGGTTCTCACCACGTCGGACATGCGCTCACGCGGATTGTGGGTGACGAGCGCAATGTCGAGCTCGCCCTTGTGCATGCGCTCGGCGAGATCCACCGAGGGCTCGCAGACGATGTAGAGTTCGACATTCGGATGCGTCTTGGCGAAGCGGCCGATGATTTCGGGCATGTAGCGGTCGGCATAATCGTCCGGCGTGCCGATGCGCAGCGTCCCCTCCAGCCTGTTGTCGTCGAAGGCCGCGATCGCCTCGTTGTTGAGGCGGATGATGCGCCGGGCATAGTTGAGCAGTTTTTCACCCTCGACCGTCAGCCGGTTGCCGCGTCCGTCCTTGATGAACAGCTGCTTGCCGATGCGCTCTTCGAGCCGGCGCATCTGCATGGAGACGGCCGATTGGGTCTTGTAGACCCTGTCGGCGGCCTTGGTGAAGCTGCCGGAATCGACGATGGCGATGAAGGTCTGCAACTGGTCGAGATCAAGAGGCGCGGACATGGTGTCACCCATAAAGATAGCTGATGATAATCATTAGAAACATTCGTTGGACTGATCAATAGGTGTTTGGCATCTTCGGGATGCAAATCAAAGCAAAGTGAAGGACAGACACCCTGCCTGTCCAAGCGGAATTCAGCTTGCTCCCTCCCGCATGACCTCGCGGGAGGGGTGGGTTGTGTTGCGCGCAGATCTGAAACGTTACAGCGCTCTTTGTGCGTCTGAAAAGACCCAGGGCACTGTACAGAAAGGAGAGTTCAATGCGCATGACAGACCGGACACTAGAACTCGACTGCGGCAAGCCGACCCCGACGTTTTCCCAGCGTCTGGCGGCAGGTCTCGCACCGTTGGCCTCTCTCTTTCGCGTCTTCCGCAATCGCATGGAGATCAACGCGCTGCACGATCTGAACGACACTCAGCTGAGGGATATCGGCCTCACCAGGGCTGATCTGACCTCCGCGTTCCTGGCGTCGACCTTCTTCGAGGACCCGTCGGAACATCTGACGCGCTCGGCGCGCAATCGCTGGCGCCTGTCGTCTTTTTTGCGCTCCTGCGAAGAGTAGGAGCGTCGAGTTTCCCCGCAGGGTGATAGCCAATAGCCCTGCCGCTTGACCCGGTGATCGGCTTGTCCCAAAGCCATCTCCGGGTTTTTTTATGCCTTGCCGCCGGGGGAGGGCTTCGGCCGATAGGTCTCGAAGATCGCTTCCAGATTCCTCTGGTAGGTCTTCTGCACTTCCAGTCCGCTGTCGAACATGGCGTTCAGGATCTCGCCATAGCTGTCGGCTGTGACCTTCGCCTCTTCCTTCGGCGCCTCGGGCGTCTTGGTTGCCGGCTGGGCCGGCTGCTGGCCCAGGCCACTCATCATCTCCTGGAAGGCCTTGGCGAAGGGATTGTCGAGGAAGGGATTCGGCTGAGACATCGGTTGAGCCTTCGGGACCGAAAACATCTGCTGCATCGCCTGCGTGAAGGGATTGTCGAAGATGTTGGGCTCCGGGGTCGTCTTCGGCTTCGGCGCGAAGCCGGTGCTCTCCAGCCATTTCTGGATGGTGTCGCCCATCGGCGTGTTGACGAAGGGGTTGACCGGCGAGGCCATCTGGCCGGTCGTCTGCTTGAAGAGCCCGCCCATCAGCGTATCGGCCAGCACCGGCAGCATCCGCTGGTAAATATCCTGGCCGATCCCGGTCATCTGCGCCGCCTGGGCGGCCACCGCGCGTGAAACCTCCTTCGAACCGAAAAGCTGGGCAAGGATGTTATTGCCGTCGGAAATGCCTTCGGGCGTGAAAGCCCGGCTCATATCCTCGAAATAGCGCGCATAATTGCCGGAGGCGACGGCCTGCATCAGCCCGACGAAATCATAAGGATTGCTGGTGCTGCGCTTCAGGCCGGCGGAGAAGGCCGGCATCAGCGCCGCCATCGCCTTGGTCGCCTGTTCCTGCGCCAGGTTGAACTGTCGGGCGATCGCTTCCATCGCCGCGCCGTTCTGCGCCTGCATCATCATGTCGAAGAGTGGCAGCATGGAGGTCCTTTCCCCGAGTCGTGACGCGTGTCACGTCACTATATCCGGAAATGGTAATGTGCAAACGGCTTTTTGCCATAAGAACTTAGGGAGGAATTTTTTGCTGGAGCATGCGGTCGAGCCTCAGCGGCAGATCAGTGGAACACCGCCGCGGCCCTCTCGCTTCAGGACATCATCGGTTCGGGATGGGAGGCGCGTGTCGGGCAGTGTTTATGCTCTGCTCGGCAAGGCGGGATGTTTTCAGATGCTGCCGGAAAAATGTCTTGAAGTCGCGAAAGCTCGCAAATCCGAGAGCGGTGGCAACGCGAACGACGGTGGAGGGGGAGACGGAGCACTTGAGCGCGACAGAAGCGACGGTCCCGAACGCGATCAGTTCCGGATTTGTGAGCGCAATGCGGGCAGCGCGTTCCTGCTGCTCGGGCAGCGTCAGGCCTGTCTTGACGATCATGGCCTTGAGTTCGGTCAGACCGTTCGGCCGCTTGCGATTTTCCTCAGAATTCATAACCGTGGTTCCTTCGAGATGCGGTGCGCCGGCTCCGGGCCCACCGCGGTTGGCCTTCAGTTCAGCGGGATTGCCTGCTTTTTCGAAACCGATGCGATGCAGGCAAGCGCGATTGCGAGGGCATTGCGAGCATCCGTACCCGTCGGCCCTTTGGTTAGTTCACGGTTACGAACGGAGCGGACGAAAGAGGCGAGCTGGGCCGTGTAGCCGTGAACGAAGTGCTCGGTGTCGCGGCGCCATGTGTCGTTCGAGACGCCATTGCCGTCGAAGAGCGTCATGCTGGAGCGGCGCACGTCGCCCATTGTGACCATCCCGCCGGAGCCGAAGACTTCGCCGCGAATGTCGTAGCCGTAGAGGGCGGAGAAGTTTGCCTCGGCGACCGCGATCGAGCCATTGTCGAACCGGATGGTCACTACAGCCGTATCGAGGAAGCCTTTCTCCCGGGCGTCCGGCCGGATGAGGGCGTCGGCCATTGCATGGACCTCGACGGGCTTTGCTCCGGGATTGAGCCAAAGCAGCGTGTCGAAGTCGTGAATGAGGGTTTCGTAGAAAATCGTCCAGAGCGGAATGCGATCGGGATCGGCGCCGAACGGGCCGGGATCGCGCGTCAGCGAGCGGATCAGCTGCGGCGCGCCGATCTTTCCCTCGTCGATCGCGGCACGGCCTTCGGCAAAGGCCTGATCCCAACGCCGGTTGAAGCCGACCTGAAGGGGAACGTTGGCCGCGCGTGCCGCTGCAATGGCGCGATCGGCATCCTCCAGCGTCAGCGCCATCGGCTTTTCGCAGAAGATCGCCTTGCCGGCTTCGGCGGCCTGGACGAGAATTTTGGTGTGGAAGCGGGCAGGTGTGGCGATGATCACGGCATCGAGCCCGGGATGGGAAAGAAGCTCCGCGACGCCGGTATAAGCGGTCTCGACGTCGAGCGTCTCGCCGAGCCTGGCGGCAGCGCCCGGTGCGGGATCGGCGATGGCGACGAGATTGGCGTTGACGAGGCGGCGGGACACGGTCTCCCCATGAAAGGAACCGATGCGGCCGGCGCCGATCAGGCCGAGATTGACGGGTTTGTTGGCTGGCATGGCAGCAATCCTGTGCGTATCGAGATGGATCAGAGGGTGAAGGCGGTGCGGAAGGCTTCAAGCGCGGCTTCGGGATCGCCGGCCGACCAGGCTTCCATGCCGACCGGGCCGGAATAGCCCATGGCGTTCAGCGCGCGGGCGATGCCGCGCCAGTTGATTTCGCCGGTCCCCGGCTCGCAGCGGCCCGGCACGTCGGCCACCTGGATTTCGCCGATCCAGGGCAGGCATTTGCGGCAAAGCTCGATCAGGTTCCCTTCGCCGATCTGGGCATGGTAGAGGTCGAGATTGAGGCGAAGCCGGGGGTGATCGACGCTCGAGACCAGCGCCAGCGTGTCTTGCGCGCGTCCGAAGGGCACGCCCGGATGATCGACCGGCAGATTGAGGTTTTCGAGCGTGAAGGTGACGTTTTCCTCTTCGGCCATGTCGACAATCCGGAGGAGCGTGTCGCGCGCTTTCAGCCACATCGCGCCGGTGACCACTTCGACCGGCTGGACGGGTAGGCCCCCATCTCCGAGGCCGGTGCCGTGCAGGTTCAGTCGCTGCACACCGAGCCGCTTGCCGATCTCAGCGGTTTGGCGCGCCGTCCTTAAAAGTTCGGCGGCGCCCTCGTCGTCGGTCAGGCGGCCGGTGAGATAGCCGTTCATGATCGTGAAGGTCGCGCCTGTTGTCTCCAGTTTGGCGAGGTCGTACTCCGGCCAGTTCCAGAGACCGACGCCGAAGCCCATTTCCTTCAGGCGCGCGGCGCGCCATTCGATCGGCTTGTCGCGCCAGAGCATTTCGGCGCAGGCGGCAAGCGGGAAGGGGGAAGTGTTGGCAGCACTCATGGCAGGGTTTCCATATCAAGGGTCTGAGGTGGTAAGAGCAGCGCGATCGCCGCATCGTAGTTCGGGGTGAAGGTCGGTCAGATCGTTCCGCCGAGTTCTTCCGACAGGGTCTGCAGCTCCTTGCCGCCGGCCATCAGGTTTTGAAGGTCCTCGATGCCGATCTCGCTCTTCGAATAGGTGCCGAGCGTGCGGCCGCGGTTGAGCGCGGTGAAGCGGTTGCCGACAGCATAGGCGTGGCGAACATTGTGGGTGATGAAGATCACGCCGAGGCCCTTGCCGCGGACCTGGTTGATGTATTTCAGTACCATCGATGTTTGCGCCACGCCGAGCGCCGATGTCGGTTCGTCGAGGATCAACACCTTGGCGCCGAAATAGACCGCGCGCGCGATCGCCACGCATTGGCGCTCTCCGCCGGAAAGCGTGCCGACGGCCTGCTCGGGATCGCGCACATCGATGCCGATCCTGTGCATCTCGTCGCGCGTCACGTTGTTTGCGTGTTCCATGTCCATGCGCTTGAGGGGGCCGAAGCCTTTGAGCGGTTCGCGTCCCATGAAAAAGTTCCGGGTCACCGACATCAGCGGGATCATCGCGAGATCCTGATACACGGTGGCGATACCGGCATCGAGCGCGTCGCGCGGACCGGCAAAGGCGCGCGGCTGCCCTTCGACCAGGAATTCTCCCGATGTCGGCTGGAAGACGCCGGCGAGCGTATTGATCAGCGTCGACTTGCCGGCGCCGTTATCGCCGAGAAGGCAGAGCACTTCGTTGGCATTGACGGTGAGCGACACGCCGTTCAGCGCAATGATGGAGCCGAAGTGTTTGACGAGGTTCTTCACCTCGACGAGGGGCGTCTGAGACATGCTCATCAGCGTTCTCCCGTGACGCGTTTGCGAATGACATTGTTGAAGATCACCGCGATCAGCAGCATGCCGCCGAGGAAGACGAGGTACCAATCCTGGTCGATCGAGGTGTAGGTCAGGCCGATCAGCACCATGCCGAAGACGATCGAACCGAAGAATGCGCCGATGGCCGAGCCGTAGCCGCCTGTCAGCAGGCATCCGCCGATGACGGCGGCGATGATGGCTTCGAATTCCTTCTGGAAACCGCGGCGCGCATCCGTCGAGCCTGCGTCAAGCACGGTCAGGATGGCGACCAGCGTGGCGCAGAGGGCAGTGATCACGAAAAGCGTGGTCTTGACGCGGGCAACCGGGACGCCCGATTTTCTGGCAGCGCGCGGATCGCCGCCGGCTGCGAAGATCCAGTTTCCGAAGCGGGTTCTGAGCAGGACCCAGGTGGCGAGAACGGCGATGCCGAAGAACCACAGGATCTCGACCGGAATTCCCGGCACTTTCGGCGTGCCGTTCGGGAAGGTCTCGATGATCCCGTGCCCGGCGAGCCATGAGAACAGGCCGATAAAGGCGTCGCCCGAGAAGAATGGCGCGAGCGGGCTGCCGGCTGCGGCTTCCTTCATGCCACGCAGCTGCGTGGCGCCGCCGCTTGCCCATTTCAGGCCGACGAGCGTCAGGCCGCGCAGGATGAACAGGAAGGCAAGCGTGACGATGAAGGAGGGAAGGCCGGTACGCATGGTGATCTGGGCGTTGGTCACGCCGATCACGGCGGCGAAGGCCAGCGCAACGAGGATCGCCACGCTGAGCGGCAGGTGCAGAACGACGAGGGCGGTGCCGAAGACCAATCCGGCAAAAGCCACCATCGAGCCGATCGACAGATCGAATTCGCCGCCGATCATCAACAATGCCGCGCCGATCGCCAGAATGCCGAGCTGCGCGGCCGGCGCCATGAAATTGATCACGCCGGCCAGCGTGAACATGGCGGGATTGGCGGTGAAGAAAAAGAAGATGGTGACGAGCACCAGACCGGCGACGGCGCCGAGTTCCGGCCGCCGCAGCAGCGCGGTCAAACCCGAAACCTTTTTCAGCCGCTCATCGGATCGGGTGGCAGCCCCATTCTGTTCATTGGCGAGCGTCATGGTTCATTCCTCAAGGATTGGTCGTTGCCGTGCGTGCGCCTTCACGCGTGGAGGCGCGGCGTTGGAGGCAGCCTCCGCCCAGGCGGAAGCTGCCGCGGCTCCGCCTCAGCGGATGCCCTGGGAGGATTTCTCGATGACCGATGCGGCCGCATCCTTCTCGACGAAGCTCGGGCCGGAGGGGACGTTGCCTGCCGGGATCGTGCCATATCGAGCGTTGAGCGCGAGGAAAGTCACGGGGAGGTAGCCCTGGAGGTATGGCTGCTGGTCCACCGCGAACAATGCCTTGCCGTCGGCGACAGCCTGCAGGAAGCCGGCCGAAAGATCGTAGGATGCGACCTTGACCTTGTCGCCATTGCCCATCTTCTCGACGACGGCGACCGCACGCTCGCCGACGAGCGGAGCCGACAGGCCGAGAACGACATCGATGGACGGATCGGAGGTCAGAGCCGCCTGGATCTTCGCTTCAATTTCGGCCGGATCGGCCGTGGTCGGCAAAACGGTGACCGTGCCGCCCTCAAAGCCCTTCTCGGTGCCGGCGCAACGCTGATCGAGCGCCGCGTTGCCAACTTCCTGGTTGACGCAGAGGACGTGCTTCAGGCCGAGCGATTTGAGCTTGGCGCCGACCTTGACGCCGGCCGGCAGTTCGTCCTGGCCGACATGCAGCTTGATGCCGAGTTTTTCGGCCGCGGAAATGCCGGAGTTCATCGAGATGACCGGGATGCCGGCGGCAACGGCCTTTTCGATCGCCGAACCGAGCGCATCGGGATCGGGGTTCGAGATGACGATGCCGGCAGGGCTCTGGTTGACGGCGGCTTCGATCAACTGCGCCATCGCCACCATGTCGAAAGTCTCCGGGGCGCGATAGTCGACTTTGACGTTGCTGTCCTTGGCCGCCTGCATCATGCCGTTCTTGACGATCGACCAGAACGGATCGGACGCCTGGCCGTGGGTGACGGCGATGATCGTCGGCTCCTGGGCCTTGGCTCCGACAGCCGCCGTGGTCGCAACGCCAAGGGCGAGGGCGCCGAATGCGAGCTTCTTCAAAATAGATGTCATGTCTTCCTCCTCTAGACCATCCACTCCTCAGGATGGCAAAAAACGATTGCTACCGGGTGCAAACGTACTTGCTACCGGGTGCAAACGGGTGCATCTTATTCACGGATGCGCTAAAATCAAGCATTCATTTCATCTGAATCATAAAATGGAATGTTTGTTTCATTTTTGGGGAGGCATCATTGCGAAAAAGAGCAACGGCCAAAGAGGTCGCGGATGCGGCAGGCGTCTCGAAGTGGACGGTCATCCGGGCATTTACGCCGGGCGCCTCGATCACCGAGGAAAGCAAGCGTAGGGTTCTCGAGGCGGCGGCCGTGCTTAACTACACGCCCAATCTGCTCGCCCGTAGTCTCGCGACCAATCTGACGCATCAGGTCGCGGTCTTCGTCGACGACTTCGCCAATCCCCAGAAGCTGCCGTTCCTGGAAACCCTGACCGAACGTTTGCAGGCGGAAGGCCTGGTCGCGGTGCTGATCAATATCAACAATCACTTCGATCACGTCCATGCGCTGCTGAACGCCGATCAGCGTCAGGTCGACGCCGTCATCCTCTTCGGCACCGCCTTTCGCAATGAAACGCTGAGCGACCGGCAATTGGGCAGGGGCATGCCGCCGATGTTCGTCCTGGCGCGTGACAGCCAGATCGACGGGGTGCCGGCCGTCGTCTGCGACGCCGAACTGGCGCTGCGCGACATTGTCGACCACCTCTATGAAAGGGGATACCGGCGTCCCGGTTTCATGACCGGTGCGCCGGCGCTATCGACGGCGCTGCGGCGCCGGCAGCATTTCATCGATTTCTGGAAGGGGAAGGGGGTGGACGAGATCACCATTCTGTCCGCCGACAGATACAGTGCCGAAGCTGGGGCAGGATCCGTCCGTCACTATCTGAACGACATCGACCCGGCCGCAGGGGTCGACGTCCTCATGTGCGAAAATGATATCCTCGCCCTCGGAGCGATGGACGAGATCCGCGGCAATTTCGGACTGCGGATACCTGATGACATCGCCGTCGTCGGCTTCGACAATTACGAACTCGGCGGCGCCTCCTGCTACGGCCTGACGACCTATGAGCAGCCGAGGATCGAGATGGTGCAGGCGGTCATCGGCATGATCAAGGGCCGGCTGGAGCCGGAAACCGTAACCCTTCCCGGCAAGCTGGTCGTGCGCACATCCACATAGGCCATTTCCACATGGGGCGCTCCTTTTCGCGGCCACCAGGCGGCACTCTCAAGACATATCTCGGAGGAAATATCCATGACTGGACATATCACTGCCTTGCCCGTTGGCGTGCGTCTGGCGGTCAGTCCGCTGTCATGGGCCAACGACGTTCTGGAAGACCTCGGCGCCGACATATCGCTGGAAACCTGCCTCCGGGACGCTGCCGAGAGCGGCTATGAGGGGATCGAGCTCGGGCGGAAATTCCCGCGCGAGGCAGGAGCGCTCCGCTCGCTGCTGGACAGCCATCGGCTTGCTCTCGCATCCGGATGGCATTCCGGCGAGTTGGCCGAGCGCAGTGTCGACGACGAGATGAAGGCCGTTGCCGGGCACGCCGCGCTGCTGCGAGCGATGGATTGCAAGGTGATGGTCTATGGCGAAGTCGCGATGATGACGCCTGGATCGCCGCTGGATGCACCGATGTCGCAGCGGTTGCGCATGCCGGCGGCCGAAGTAGCGGGATATGCCGGGCGCCTGACCGATTTCGCCGGACGCCTGGCGACGGAATATGGTCTGACGCTTGCCTACCACCATCACCTGATGATGGTCGCCGAAACGTTCGACGAGATATCGGCAATCTTTGACAAGACAGGCTCGGCGGCGGGACTGCTTCTCGATACCGGCCATGCCGTCGCCGGCGGCTTCGACTATGCTAGGCTGATCGATCGGTTCGGCGATCGCGTCGTGCACATTCATCTGAAAGACATTCGAGGTCCTGTTATCGACGAGGTGCGTGCGGGTGACATGAGCTTCAATGCCGGCGTGCGCCGGGGCATGTTCACCGTCCCCGGCGACGGCATCATCGATTTCAAGCGGCTTGCCCGTTTCGTCAGGGACAGCGGCTATCGCGGATGGCTGGTCGTCGAAGCCGAGCAGGACCCCGCCGTCGCTGAACCACGCCCCGCCGTCGAGCGGGCATTTAAGCATGTGCAGGCAAATTTCCGGAGCTGAGCCGATTTCTTCGGCGGCATGATATCCTCACCGGAAACCGATCCCTGCGCGCCGGCGTTCTCCTTCCATGGCCGAAATGAAATCCCCCGCTGATCATGACGAGGCGCCGCCTAGCGAAGACGGTGCAAAGCCGGGCGCGGATATCGGAGACGGCCGGAAGTAGGACTCAGTACTGATAGTCCTCGAAGACCGGTTCCACGGAACCCTGCCAGCGGCCGTGATAGAGCGACAGCAGATCCTCGGCGAGTGTCGCCTTCTTAGCGAGCACTTCATCGAGCGGCGCCAGGAAGATCGTCTCGTCCTGGCCTTCGCGGTTGAGCCTGCTGCGCGCCTTGAGGCCGGCTCTCGATATGCCGACCACCTCGCGCGCGACATCGAGCAGCGCATGCCCGCGAAACTCAGCCTTCAACCCTTGCGCCGGAACGGCATTGCGCAGGGCGCCGACCTCGGCAAAGCTCCAATCGCTCGTCAGTTCGTCGGCGGCCTGAAGGGCCGCATCGTCGTAGAGCAGGCCGACCCAGAAGGCCGGCAACGCGCAGATGCGCCGCCACGGGCCGCCGTCGGCGCCGCGCATTTCGAGGAAACGCTTCATCCGCACGTCGGGAAAGAGCGTGGAGAGATGGTTCGTCCAGTCGCCCATCGTCGGCGAGGGATCGGCGACCTCGCCCTTCAATGCGCCGTTCATGAACTGGCGGAAGGTGACATGGGTACAGTCGTGATAGCGGCCGTCACGGACGATGAAATACATCGGCACGTCAAGCGCCCATTCGGCATAGTCGCGGAAGCCGAAATCGTCGCGGAAGGTAAAATCGAGCAGGCCCGAGCGCTGGTTGTCGACATCGCGCCAGATATCGCCGCGCCAGGAGAGCAGCCCGTTCGGCTTGCCCTCGGTGAAGGGCGAGGATGCGAAGAGCGCGGTCGCCAGCGATTGCAGCTTCATCGAGACGCGCATCTTCTGGCGCATGTCGGCTTCCGAGGAGAAATCGAGGTTCACCTGGATCGTGCAGGTGCGGTACATCATGTCGAGACCTTGGGTGCCGACCTTCGGCATATAGCGGGTCATGATCTCGTAGCGCGATTTCGGCATCTGCGGGGTTTGCGCATAGGTCCATTTCGGGCTGCCGCCGATGCCGAGGAAGCGGATGCCCATCGGCTCGGCGATGTCGCGCAACGTCGCCAGGTGGTGGTTCGATTCCCTGCAGGTTTCGTGGAGCGTTTCCAGCGGTGCGCCGGAGAGTTCGAACTGGCCGCCCGGCTCGATCGAGATCGCGCCCATGCCACTCTGCTCGGCCAGGCCGATGATATTGCCGCCATCCATGATCGGCTCCCAGCCGCTCTTCGCCTGCAGGCCGGTGAGCAGGGCCGAAATGCTGGCATCGCCGAAATAGGGAACCGGGCTGTTGTCGGCGCGGAAGAAGGCGAACTTCTCGTGTTCGGTGCCGATCCGGAAGCGCTCCCGCGGCTTGTTGCCTGCGGCGATGTAATCGGTCAGATCCTGGACCGAAGAGAGCGGTGTCTGGTCGGTAGTGTCGCGGGCCATGCGGGATACCTGTATTCGAAAAGGCGCCCAGGGGGCCGGGCAGTTGGAAGGGTGATTAGGACCCAAGCCACGTCTGTTGCAAGTGAAATTCTTTCAACGACGCATCAAAAAAATAGCAGCGATTTCGATGTCAACCCGTTTTCGAGCTAATTCCAGTCGCCGATCGCCGCCTGCACCACCGCCAGCGCCGCAACGGCTGCGGTATCGGCCCGGAGGATGCGTGGTCCGAGCGGAATGGCGGTGACGAAATCGAGGCTTCGAAGCCGTGCCCGTTCCTCTTCCGAAAAGCCGCCTTCCGGCCCGACCAGCAGCGCGAGGTGCCTTTCCCTGATCGCCGACAGCACCGGCAGCGGGTTCTGGCCGGCATCGCCCTCGTCGCAATAGATGATGCGGCGCTCCTTCGGCCAGCGGTCGAGCAAGTCGAGAAGCCTCACCGGCTCGGCCACCTCGGGTATGCCGAGAATGCCGCATTGCTCCGCCGCCTCGACGACATTGGCGCGCAGCTTGTCGAGATTGGTGATCTTGCCCTGGACGTGCTGGGTCATCACCGGCTGCAGCAGGCCGGCGCCCATTTCGACTGCCTTCTGCACCAGATAATCCAGGCGGCCGACCTTGAGCGGCGCAAAGAGATAATGCAGGTCTGAGGGCGCGGGCTGCGGTCGCGTCTCTTCGATTGCCGTCAGGAGGATGCGTTTGCGCGTGGGGAAGGACAGGGCGGCCTTCCACTCGCCGTCGCGGCCGTTGAAGAGCAGGATCTCCGCGCCTGCCTCCAGTCGCAGCACATTGGCGAGATAGTTGAACTGATCGGCACTCGCCTCGAAGGCGGCACCGCGGGAAAGCGGCGCGTCGACGAAAAGCCGTTGCATGCGGAAATTGGCGCGCATTCGAAAACTCGGGGTTTCAGACGAAGAGCGCGAACATAACCCAATAAATCATGGCCGCAAGCGCTCCCGAAACCGGCACGGTGACGATCCAGGCAGCGACGATCGTCATGAAATGCGAACGGCGCACGAGATAGCGCCGCCGCGTCTCGTGAATGTTCGGTTCCTCCGGCTCGTCGATATCGAAGCTCTCGGCCTTGCGCCTGATATAGGCGATGCGGCGCTTCGAATGGCGCGTGTACCATTCGCGGAAGAAGCCGACGCCGAAGACGGAGCCGACGGCGATATGCGTGGTGCTGACCGGCAGGCCGAGCCAGGAGGCGACGATGACGGTGAAGGCGGTCGACAGCGCGACGCAATAGGCCCGCATCGGATTGAGTTTGGTGATCTCCTCGCCGACGAGGCGGATGAGGCGGGGGCCGAACAGCAGCAGGCCGACGGAGATGCCGAAGGCGCCGATCAGCATCACCCAGAGCGGCGGATGTCCGATGGCGTCGCCGCCGATTCCGACCGAATGGACGATCGCCGACAGCGGCCCGACCGCGTTCGAAACGTCGTTGGCGCCATGCGCGAAGGACAGCAGCGCCGCAGAGCCGATCAGCGGCAACCGGAACAGCACCCGCAGCGAGCTGTTGCGGTTTTCGAGATCCCGCGCCTGGGCGAGAACGAGCGGCCGGGCGGCAAGCCAGCTGACCAGCCCGATGCCGATGCCGATGAGGAGGATGGTGAAAGACGGAAATTTGCCGGTGGGCGACAGCTGCAGCACCATATAGGCCATGAAGCCGCCCGCCATCACCGCGACCAGCACCGGCACCCAGCGCCGCGCCGCCGCGACCTTGTCGTCGCGATAGATGATCAGCGTCTTGACGAGATAAAGCAGCCCGGCGGCGATCAGCCCGCCGATCAGCGGCGAGGTGATCCAGCTCGAGGTGATCTCCAGCATCACCCGCCAGTTCACCGGCTCCGGCCCGACGGCCGAGATGCCGGCGCCGATCACCGCCCCGACGATCGCATGGGTGGTGGAAACCGGCGCGTTCATCCAGGTGGCGAGGTTGATCCAGAGGGCCGCCGCCATCAGCGCCGCCATCATGATCCAGCCGAGCGTCACCGGCGGCACCTGGACCGCATCGACGATGCTGGAGGAGATCGTCTTGACGACCTCGCTGCCGGCGACCGTGGCGCCGAGGATTTCGAAAATCGCCGCGATGACCAGCGCCTGGCCCATCGTCATGGCGCGCGCGCCGACGGCGGCACCCACATTGTTGGTCACGTCATTGGCGCCGATGTTCATCGCCATGTAGCCGGCAAGGGCTGCTGCCGCCACGACGAGCACCGCTCCCGGCCGGTCGAACACGTAGACACCGGCAAACAACATGGCGAGACCGACGAAGATCAGCCCGAGACCAGGCGCAACCAGCCGCCGCAAAACATGCTTCGCCGCGTCCTCGGCATGGGTGATCTTGTCGAGGTCCTTGTCGAGCGTGCGTTTCGTGAGGACTGTGGGACGTGCCGGCATTCTTTTCCCGAGGTATGAAATCTGCTTCTACGCTGCTTTTCTAGCACCGCAAGATGGCAGGATTCATTCCGCCGGAATTTGTTTGGTCGCCGGAATGCGCTTTGCCGATAGCCTGTCGGTCATCTTCTTCTTGAAGGCGAGGAAAAGGTGACGGAGTTCAGGTTCGCGCACGCGCCCGGCCGCCTCGTCGAACGATACCCATTCGATGGTGCGTTCGCCCTTTTCCTTGAAGTTCTTCGCCATGTCGGTGACTTCGAGCGCATAGACCTGCACCTTGCAGACCACCTGCACTCCGTCGCGCAGCACTTTCGAATAGCTGTAAGCACCGAGCGTGTCCGTCTCGACCGCGCCGCGGACGCCGGCTTCCTCAAGAGCTTCCTGTGCGGCGACCTCATGGGCGCATTTGCCGGTCATCGGCCAGCCCTTGGGAATGACCCAGCGGCCGGTATCGCGGCTCGTCATCAGCAGCACTTCGACGTCACCGCTCTTCTTCTTTACCCGATAGCAGATCGCACCATACTGTTGGCGCGGCGGGCGCCGGAACATCAGTTGCACATCGGATGCCAGTCGGGCGAGAAGAGTCAATTGTCGGGTCACCTTCGCAGTGGTTTTAGGAATCACTCATATACGTGTATCACGAAAAGCCTACACAATCCAAAAGAGCCACGGGACGATCCGAAACGCGATTCGATCGCCGTTCATAGGGGAATCGAGGCCAGACAGGTTCGGAAAATCCGTCATGTGATGTCTCGAATGCGCCACGTTGCACAGCTGTACAATATGGCGCGGACTTGCCTTTCGTTCAATGGCAAGATCAAGTGATCCACTATCGTTTCCGATTGTGGTAATCATGCGCCTTCCACCGCTCAATGCCATCCGCGCCTTCGAGGCCGTCTGCCGTCACGGCAGCATTCTGAAGGCCGCCGAAGAGCTGAACGTGGTGCGCGGCGCCGTACGCCAGCAGATCGCCACGCTGGAGAATCACGTTGGCCGCAAGCTCTTTACGCGTGACGGCCGCAGGCTGGTGCCGACCGTCCAGGCCAGCGCTTTCGCCGCCGCCGCGGGCGCTGCTTTCGACATTCTGCAGCGCGCCGCTTCGGAGCTCGAAGGCAAGGTGCCGGACCGCATCCGGCTCGGCGTGCCCTCTGCCTTCGCGGTCTGGTGGCTCATGCCGCGCGTCACCGACATGCAGGCAAGCCTCGGCGACACGGCGGTCGACATCGTGCCGATGGCCGTGGCCGAGCCGCTGCAGATCCACCCGGAATTGGACGCGGTGATCATGGGCGGCGAATACCGGCCGGCCGCAGGAATTACCGCTCTGCGTTTCATGGAGGACGAATTCGGCCCGGTCGTGACTGCAGCGCTTGCCGCAACACTCTCAAGCGACCCTGCATCGATGGCCGCGCTGACGATGCTCGCCAGCCGCAGCGTTCCGAAGCTCTGGGACGAATGGTTTGTCGAAAGCGGCACACCGCCGGTCACTTTTTCCCGCGTCCAGGAATTCGAGGATCTGCTGCTGGCGCTGGGTGCTGCCCGCTCCGGGCTTGGCGTCGCGCTTGCGCCGCGCGCCTCGATCGAAGACGATCTTCAACGCGGGCGTCTGGTCGCCCCCTACGGCTTCATCTCCCGCCCGTCGGGCTACAGCCTCTGCTGCCGCGCGCCGGACGCGAAACGACCGGCCTTTGCGGCTCTGTCCGGCTGGCTGCTTCGTTGCGGGATATCGGCTTGAAAGGGCAGAATTTCTGCCCCTTGGCCAGAATTACTTCCATATTCGCAGCCCTGTTGCTCCGTTAAAAACAGCCGGATACGCAAACAGGAAAGAGTTAATGGAAAAGACCGCAACCCGCATCGACTGGATCGGCACCGGCTGCCGGCTGCTCACGGCGACGGCCGCCGAATTCGAGCGCACACGTCCTTTCGAGGGTCTGTCGATCGGCACCGGCATCCATCTGGAGCCGAAGACGGTGGCGCTGCTGATGACGCTGCGCGCCGGCGGCGCGCGTCTCGTCTGCACGGGCAATCTCAACAGTACTCAGCCCTCGACGGTCGAGTTCCTGCGTTCCCAGGGCATCGCGGTCTTTGCGACACAGACGACCGATCCTGCCGCCCATCATCAGAGCTTAGAGGCGGTCATCACAGAAAAGCCGGATCTGCTGCTCGACAATGGCGGCGATCTCTTCGCCATCGCGGCGGAAAAGCCCTATGCCAATCTCCGCGGCGGCACCGAGGAGACCACCTCGGGCCGCACCCGTCTGGCGCCGCTGCGCGAGCGCCTGAACATGCCGATCCTCGTCATCAATGACAGCCCGATCAAGCAGTTCGCCGAAAACAGGCATGCCGTCGGCCAGAGCCTGTTCGAAAGCTACCTGCGTTTCACCAATCGCTCCACCAATGGCAAACGCGTGACGGTCTTCGGCTACGGCGCCTGCGGCAAGGGCACGGCCGCCTGTTTTCGCAATGCCTTTTCGTCAGTCAGCGTCGTCGATATCGATCCGGTGACGACGCTCGAAGCCCACCTCGACGGTTTCGTCACGCCGCTGCGCGACGCAGCGATCCGCTCGGCCGACATCATCGTCACCGTCACCGGTTTTGCCGGCATCGTGACGGCAGCCGACCTGCCGCTCGTCAAGGACGGCGCGATCCTGATGAATGGCGGCCATTTCCCGCAGGAGATCGATGTCGAGGCTTTTCGCCGCCACCCCGATGTCACCGGCATCCATCGCTACGAGGCCGATCATATCGAGACCTTCCACCTGAGCGACGGCCGCTCCTTCCATGTGCTCGGCGGCGGACACATGGCCAACCTCGCCGGCCCGCGGCCGCTCGGCAATACCGTCGAGTCGATGGATCTCGGCTT
Source organism: Rhizobium sp. BT04 (assembly GCF_030053135.1). Taxonomy (NCBI): domain Bacteria; kingdom Pseudomonadati; phylum Pseudomonadota; class Alphaproteobacteria; order Hyphomicrobiales; family Rhizobiaceae; genus Rhizobium; species Rhizobium sp. BT04. Next base: position 3,878,110 of record NZ_CP125652.1, read on the forward strand.
CACCCTTCAGGCCCGCTGCCTGGAACGTATCGCCAAGGGCGAGGCTGGCCCTGAATCCTGCGTCGTGCCTGTGCCCAGGGCTATCGACGCGATAGTGGCGAAGGCCTATCTCGATCTCTCACGCTGAACCCTGCGCCTGTTATCATCGCTCCCAGTAGGGGACAGGACCATAAAGCTCTGTCAGATAGTCGATGAACAGCCGCACCTTGGCTGGCAGGAATTGCCGGCTGGGATAGACGGCCGACAGCGCGACATTGTGCGAGCCTTCATAGGCCGGCAGCACCTGCACCAGCCGGCCACTCTTGAGCTCTTCGCCGATATCCCAGGTCGAGCGCAGCGCGATCCCAAGGCCGGCGATGACAGCCTCGCGGATCACTTCGCTGGAATTGGTGATCAGCATGCCTTCCGGCCTGAGACTCAGCGCCCCGTCCGGCCCGTTCAGCCGCCAGGTGTCGTTATTGTGGGCCGGCAGGCAACGGTGGTGTTTCAGCTCGTCGATATGTTTCGGCTCGCCATGCGCTGCAAGGTAGTCCGGCGAGGCGCAGAGCAGCCGGCGTACCGGCGCCAGACGGCGGGCGACGAGGCTCGAATCGGTGAGTTCGGCGATGCGGATCGCCAGATCGAAACCGCCGCCGACGATGTCGCTGAATTCGTCGGTCAGCACCAGGTTGATCGCAAGCTCCGGATGCGCCTCCATGAAATCCTTCAGATGCGGCGCGATGTGTATGCGCCCGAAGGAGGTCGGCGCCGAGATCTTCAGCGTGCCGTGCATCTGCGCCGAGCGGCCTGAGATATAAAATTCTGCCTCCTCCAGCCCGGCGAGAATGCCGAGAACGCGGTCGTAGAAGCCCTGTCCGGCTTCCGTCAGCGAGATCTGCCGCGTCGTGCGCTGCAGAAGCCGGGTGCCCAGCCGGTCCTCCAGCCGCTTGATCCGTTTGGAGACGACGGCCGGGGAAAAGCCGAGCGCCCGCCCGGCGAGCGACATGCTTCCCGTTGAAACGACCTTGGCAAAGATTTCGAGATCACCCAGATTGGTCATAAGGTTTTGCGACTTTTTCCCCTTTTTGCATAAGTGCTTAGCATTTGCGCCACTTTCGGGAAAGTGCTAAGCCGGTCTATCGGCGGCAGGGAGGTTCGCGGCCGGTTTCCGCTGTCATCTTCCCGCTGTCATTCCCCCTCGTCAGGGCCAGGGAGAGCGCCATGTCCGACGCCATTTCGTTTCTCAGCCCCCGCGCCGATGTCCTGGCGCGCCGGGCTCAGATCGTCACCGACCTGACCGATCTTCTGCCGGCGGAATGCCTGGTGCACGAGGCGCGCGAACTGGTGCCGTTCGAGACCGACGCCTTCGTCTCCTACCGTCGCCTGCCGCTCGCCGTCGCCTTGCCGCGCACCACGGCCGAGGTTTCGGCCGTCATGCGTTATTGCCACCGCTATGGCATTCCCGTCGTGCCGCGGGGCGCCGGCACCTCGCTCTCCGGCGGCGCCATTCCGCAGGAAGATGCCGTGGTGCTCGGCCTGTCGAAGATGAACGCTATCCTCGAAATCGATCTGCCGAACCGGGTCGCCGTGGTCCAGGCCGGCGTCACCAATCTCAATATTTCTGAATCCGTCTCCGCGGACGGCTTTTTCTATGCGCCCGATCCGAGTTCGCAGCTCGCCTGCACCATCGGCGGCAATATCGGCATGAATTCCGGCGGCGCCCACTGCCTGAAATACGGCGTCACCACCAACAATCTGCTCGGCGTCAGGATGGTGTTGGTCGACGGCACGGTGATCGAGCTTGGCGGCAAGGCGCTGGATGCGGCGGGTTATGACCTGCTCGGCCTCGTCTGCGGCCACGAAGGCCAGCTCGGCATCGTGACCGAGGCGACGGTGCGGCTGATCGCCAAGCCGGAAGGCGCCCGCCCCGTGCTCTTCGGCTTCGAGAGTTCGGAGGAGGCCGGCGCCTGCGTTGCCGATGTCATCGCCGCCGGCATCATCCCGGTTGCGATCGAATTCATGGACAAGCCGGCAATCGAGATCTGCGATGCCTTCGCTCATGCCGGATACCCGCTCGATGTCGGCGCGTTGCTGATCGTCGAGGTCGAGGGGTCGGAAGCGGAGATGGACGCGACGCTGAAGGACATCGTGGCGATCGCCCGCCGGCATGCTGTGAAGACGGTGCGCGAGTGCCAGTCGGCAACCGAGGCGGCGCTGATCTGGAAGGGGCGCAAATCCGCCTTCGGCGCCACCGGCCGCATCGCCGACTATATCTGCATGGATGGCACCGTGCCGCTCAGCCAGCTCTCCCACGTGCTGAAACGAACCGCCGAGATCGTCGATCATTACGGCCTGCGCGTCGCCAACGTCTTCCATGCCGGCGACGGCAATATGCACCCGCTGATCCTCTTCAACGCCAATGATCCGGAGGATGCCGCCCGCGCCGAGGCGGCCGGCAACGATATCCTGAAGCTCTGCGTCGACGCGGGCGGCTGCCTCACCGGCGAACATGGCGTCGGCATCGAGAAGCGCGACCTGATGCGCCACCAATATTCTGAGGCCGATCTCGCCCAGCAGATGGCGGTGCGCGCCGCCTTCGATCCCGGCTGGCTCCTCAACCCGTCGAAGGTCTTCCCGCTCGAAGGGCGCCCCGCCGCATGATCGATCTGATGCCGACGAGCGAGGAAGAGGTGGCGGCAATCGTCCGCGCCCATGCGGAAAGCGGCCGGCCGCTGGCGATTTGCGGCGGCGATAGCCGCTCGGGCTTCGGCAACGACATGATCACAGAGGAGCGGCTGCGCTCGACCGGGCTTTCCGGCATCGTCGCCTATAATCCCGGAGAGATGGTCATGACCGCGCGAGCGGGCACGCCGCTTGCCGAGGTCGAGGCGGCACTTCAGGAGAGCGGCCAGATGCTCGCTTTCGAGCCGATGGATCATCGCCCGGTGATGGGCACATCGGGCGAGCCGACCATTGGGGGCGTCTTCGCCGCCAATGTCTCCGGCCCGCGCCGGCTCATCGCCGGTGCGGCGCGCGACAGCCTGCTCGGTGTGCGCTTCGTCAACGGCAAGGGCGAGATCATCAAGGCCGGCGGCCGGGTGATGAAGAATGTCACCGGCCTCGATCTCGTCAAGCTGATCGCCGGCTCGCATGGCACGCTGGGTTTTCTCACCGAAGTCACCTTCCGTGTGCCGCCGTCAGCGAAGACCGAACGGACGGTGGTTCTCTCCGGCCTCAACGACGCCGAAGCCGCAAACGCCATGGCGGCGGCAATGGCGCTGCCGGTCGAAATCTCCAGTGCCGCTCATCTGCCTTTGACGGTGACCTGGAAATTCCTCGCCGGCACATTGCCCGAGGGCGAGGCGACGGTGCTCCGCATCGAAGGCCTGGCCGGCTCGGTCGACGTCCGCGTCGAAAAGCTTGCGGCGGCGATGTCGGCCTTTGCGACGGTCACGCGGCTGGAACAGCCGGAAAGCCGCAGGCTGTGGCAGGAAATCCGCGATGTGCTGCCTTATGCCGACGGCACCGCGCGGCCGGTCTGGCGCGTCTCTGTCGCCCCCGGCACCGGCCATCGGCTGGTCGCAGCCCTCCGCCTCGAAGCCGGCGTCGACGCCTTCTACGACTGGCAGGGCGGCCTCGTCTGGATGCGCATGGAGGCCGGTCCCGAAGCCGAGCTGGTCCGCCGCTTCATCAAGGCGCTCGGCGGCGGCCATGCGACGCTGATCCGTGCATCGGTTGCGGCGAGGGCGGTCACCGCTGCCTTCCATCCCGAGCCCGAGGCGGTGGCGATGCTGTCGCGGCGGGTGAAGGAGAAGTTCGATCCGGCCGGGATCTTCAATCCGGGGAAGATGGGGTGAGGGAGAAAATGAGCACAACCCTCGACATCCTCCAAAAGCGGAGGTCTCTCTAAATGCAAACCAACTTCACCCTGACCCAGCTCCTCGATCCCGATGTTGCCGAATCCGAGCAGATTCTGCGCAAATGCGTTCATTGCGGTTTCTGCACCGCCACCTGTCCCACCTATGTCACCCTCGGCAACGAGCTCGACAGCCCGCGCGGCCGCATCTACCTGATCAAGGACATGCTGGAAAACGGGCGGGCCGCCGATGCCGAAGTCGTCACTCATATCGACCGCTGTCTCTCCTGCCTTGCCTGTGTCACCACCTGTCCCTCGGGTGTCGACTACATGCATCTGGTTGATCACGCCCGCGCCCATATCGAAAAAACCTATAAACGCCCGCTGATGAACCGGCTGACGCGCGCCATCCTGGCCGCCGTGCTGCCCTATCCCGGCCGTTTCCGCCTGGCGCTCAATCTCGCCCGCCTCGGCCGGCCCTTCGCCGGCCTGATGCGACGGGCCGCGCTGAAACCTTTCGCCGCCATGCTGGCGCTTGCGCCGCGTCGCATCCCCGCCGCTTCGGCTTTCGCAAAACCGGGCAGCTACCCGCCCGAGACCGAACGGCGCGGCCGGGTGGCGATCCTTTCCGGCTGCGCCCAGCCGGTGCTCGATCCCGGCATCAACGCGGCGGCGATCCGGCTGCTGACCCGGCTCGGCGTCGAGGTCGTGCTGCCGGAAGGCGAGGTCTGCTGCGGTTCGCTGGTCCATCACATGGGCCGTGCCGAACAGGCGCTCGCCAGCGCGCGGGCCAATGTCGATATCTGGACGCGCGAGATCGACGGGCAGGGCCTCGACGCGATCATCATCACCGCCTCCGGCTGCGGCACGACGATCAAGGATTACGGCCACATGCTGCGCCTCGACCCCGCCTATGCTGCAAAGGCGGCCAGGGTCTCGGCGCTCGCCAAGGACGTCACCGAATATCTCGCAACCCTCGACCTGCCGGCGCACATGCCGAAGGGCGTCACGGTTGCCTATCATTCCGCCTGTTCCATGCAGCACGGGCAGAGGATCACCCTGGCGCCGAAGCAATTGCTGAAAGCGGCGGGTTTTGCCGTGCGCGATCCCGCCGAAGGCCATCTTTGCTGCGGCTCTGCCGGCACCTACAACATCATGCAGCCGGAGATCTCGGCGGCGCTGAAGGCGCGCAAGGTCAAGAACATCGAGGCCACCAAGGCCGATGTCATCGCCACTGGCAATATCGGCTGCATCACCCAGATTGCTACCGGCACCGGCATTCCGATCGTACATACGGTCGAGCTTCTCGATTGGGCTTATGGCGGCGCTGTGCCGGAAAAATTAACAGGTTTGCCGTTAGGCTGAAGCTTGCGAAGGCCCGTCGGGCCGGTCTCGGGAGTTTTAGGCGATGTGGCGGGGAATGATTGTGCTTGCGGGACTGCTCGGTGCGGCAGGCACCGCCCATGCAAACAGCCGTTATTTCTGTTCCGCCGATGACAAGGAAGCACGCTTCACGCTCGAAAGCGGTTTCGAAAGCGATGCCGGCCACAAGCTCAACCATTTCCGCGGCGCGTTGATCGTCAAGGATGAGGCCCAATCGACCGTATTCGGAAAGCGTGTTTTCGAATCGCAGCATCTGACCAATCACTGGTCGCGCGACGGCGAACTGCTTATGGAGGTCTTTGACGGCGGCGGTGACGATACCGGCGGAGCAACGCTGGATCTGGTCGTCGTTGCCGGCGAACGCGGCAAGCCGGTTGCCAATTTCACCGGCACCTATTCCCTGACGATCGCAGGCGGGGACAAACCCTATGCCGTCGAGGGCAAGGTCAGCTGCGGCACCAAATAGCGCCGCAGCCGATATTCTCGATTACCAGTGGAATGATACGCCGACATTGACGGCATTGGTGAAGATGTTGGTCTTCAGGTCGACGCCGCTGTCGATCGGAACGTCGACGCGCGAATAGGTGCCCTTGTATTCGACAAAGGTCGACCAGCGATCGGTCACCTTGAAATCGACGCCGGCCTGCGCCTGCAGCGTCACGCCGCCGAATTCATAGGCCCAGGTCTTGCCCTCGGGACGAATCACTTCGACATGCGGAATGTTCACGCCGATACCGGCGCCGAGATAAGGCGTCCAGCGGCGGGTCGGATCCTGGAAACGGTAGAGCCCGTTCACCGTGAGCAGGTTGAGGCCGTCGGTGAATTCGAAATGCGACCAGCCGGTTTTGGCCAGCGTATCGTCGTCGGCATAGACCTTGTCATGGGTGTAATCGAGCGAGATACCCCAGTTCGGCTTGTTGAAGTTCTCGAGCCACCAGGTGACGCGGCCGCCGTAGTAAGGCGGGCTGCCGAAGGACTTGCCTTCCCAGCCGGCGGTGAAATGCGTGCCGTCGGAGAGATCGACCCCGCTGTGCGGTGCCGTCTGATAGCCACCGTAGATGGAGAACTGCAGGTCTTCCGCCGAGGCGGAGGCTGCCGAACAGATGGTGAAAAACGCGATGCCCGCAAGCAGGGAAGCGGAAGAACGCAGCGCAGATGTCATCGAATAACCCCAGATTGCAATATGTCGACTCTAAGGCAGGTGTGCCAGCTTTCCGCCGCAAAGTCTAAGGAAAAGAAAAGGCGCCTCGAAGAGCGCCTTTCGTTTTTTTCTTAAGTGTTGCTCAGCCGCCAAATAGCGTGCGCAGCACATCGATGCCCCTGTCTTCGAAGGCAACCTTGCCCTGCTTGTTGCCGGGGCCGATGACGATCACCTTGGTGCCGACAGGCGCGCGGTCGTATAGATGCGTCACATCTTCGTTCATCATGCGGATGCAGCCGGAAGACATGTTGAGGCCGATCGTCCAGGGCTGGTTGGTGCCGTGGATGCGGAAGATGGTGTCGCGGCCGCCCTGGTAGAGATACATGGCGCGCGCGCCGAGCGGATTGTCCTCGCCGCCTTCCTGGAACGCGGGGATGATGTGCCCCTTGGCGGCTTCGCGTCGGCGCATCTCGGACGGCGGCGTCCAGTCCGGCCATTCGGCCTTGCGGCCGATCTTGACGACACCCGACCAGCCGAAGCCGTCGCGGCCGACACCGATGCCGTAGCGGGTGGCGCGGTTGTTGCCTTCGACGAGGTAGAGATACTTGTTGTTGGTATCGATGATCACGGTGCCGGCCACTTCCGTCGTCACCAGGCGCACTTTCTTGCGCTTGAACTCCGGCTTCACGTATTTCGGCATCTGCGCCACACGCACGATCTGCGTCGGGCGCTGTGCGTTGTCAGGAGTGGAGCCGGCGGGTGCGGCAAAGGCGGACGCAGACATCAAGGACAGGACAAGTCCGGCCGCAGCCAGACCTGGCATCAATTTGATCATGGTCGATTCCCCTCAAGCAAAAATCCGCTCGAAGCTACATGAACTTCTGCCCGATTCAAGATCGGTGCTGACGGATACAGAATTTTTGGGGAAAGGAGCCGCCTGTTCTTGCGGCTCCCAAAATACTGTGCCGCCGTTACATGACGATGACGCGGGTCCCGACGCTGACGCGGTCGTAGAGATCGACGACATCTTCGTTGCGCAGGCGAATGCAGCCGGAGGAAACGGCGCTGCCGATCGACCAGGGCGCGTTGGTGCCGTGGATACGGTAGAGCGTCGAGCCGAGATACATGGCACGCGCGCCGAGCGGGTTTTCCGGGCCGCCGTCCATGCGTGCCGGCAGGTAGTGACCCTTGGCGGCTTCACGGCTGACCATTTCGGACGGCGGCGTCCAGTCCGGCCATTCCGTCTTGCGAGTAATCTTGTGGGCGCCTGCCCACTCGAAGCCAGGCTTGCCGACGCCGACGCCGTAGCGCCGCGCCTTGCCGCCTTCCATCACCAGATAGAGGAAGCGGTTGTTGGTATCGATGACGATCGTGCCGGGCTTTTCCTGGGTGTCGTAATCCACGATCTGCGGCAGGAACTGCGGCTCGATCGGATGGCGGATCGAGGGGATGCCTGGATTGATCGCCGAAACGGTCTGCGGCGCAACCTGCGGCGCCTGGCGGATGATGCGGCGCTGGAAAAGGCCGCGCTGCTGCGTCTGGACGACAGGACGCTGGTAGACGACGGGACGAACCGTGCCGCCGCCGAGCTGGTTGATCCATGGCGCGGTCAGATCGGGGCTGAGCACGACCGGCGGACGGGTGGCATAGCGATCGTCCGCCATGGCCGTCGTGGAGAAGATGCCGACGAGGGCAGCGGCAAGAACAAGGTGTTTCATCATCGGACGAACTCTCTACAAATGACCGAAAATGTGCTGGCGGAGCATGTCTGCCCCGGGCGGAGATGTTCCCGCCCGCAAAGACGCTGCCATCCTATCCGCCAGCGAATGGTAAAGATCGAATCATGAAAAGCCGACCGGTCGAATAAACTTTTCGTCAGGGTTACCGTTCGGTTTGGAAAGACGGTTTGCAAATGGTAAAGCCGGAATCATGACCGGAGAACGAAGCGGACGCCGGAGAATGAAGCGGACATGAGCGCGACAGGCATCATCATCGGCGAGGACGGCAGGAGCCGCTGCCACTGGCACGCCAATCTGCCGGATTATCTCCGCTATCACGACGAGGAATGGGGCCGCCCCGTCACCGACGACATCCGCCTCTTCGAGAAGATCTGCCTCGAGGGCTTCCAGTCGGGCCTTTCCTGGCTGACCATCCTGCGCAAGCGTGAGAACTTCCGCGCCGCCTTCGCCGCCTTCGACTTCGAGAAGGTCGCCCTCTTCGGCGAGGAAGATATCGCTCGCTGCCTTGCAGATGCCGGCATCATCCGCCATCGCGGCAAGATCGTCTCCACGATCAACAACGCCAAGCGCGCGATCGCGCTCCGGGACGAATTCGGCTCGCTCGCCCATTACTTCTGGCGCTACGAGCCCGGCCACAACGAAAGGCCGGCGATCGTCGACCGCGATCATATCGTCGCCAATCCGACGACCCCGACATCCGTGGTCATTTCGAAGGATCTGAAGAAGCGCGGCTGGACCTTTGTCGGCCCGACTACAGTTTATGCCTTCATGCAGGCGATGGGCCTCGTCAACGATCATCTGGAGGGCTGTTACTGCCGGGCCGAGGTCGAGGCGATGCGCGCCGCCCTGGTTCGCCCATGAAAGATCTATCCGTGAGAACATTGATAACAGCCGCTGCCCTGCTCCTCCTGACGGTCCCCGCCATGGCGCAGACGCCGCAGCTCGATCCCGGCGAGAAACTGGAGAAGCTGCAGTTCCCGGCCGTCACCATGCAGCTGCAGGGCTGGACGAAGTTCGGCAACAGCCATGTCTATACGCTGCCGGTGCGCGCCGGCCAGCACGTGAAAATCAGCTTTGCGACGAAGAGCAAGTTCGCCTTCCTGGCGATCTTCGACCTGTCGAAGCCGGATGACGAGGCCTTTTTCGGCACCGACGAGGACGGCACGAGCTTCGAGACGACGGTCAAGGAAAATACCACCTGGCTGCTGCGTCCCTATTATTCCAAGGTCTCGCCGCGCCGCGGCCTCGGCGCCCCCTTCAGCGTCCTGATCGAGCCCTTGGCGGCCGCCCCGCCGCCGCCGCAAAAGCCGGCCGAGCCGGAGCGCCCATCGCTGTTTCCGAAGGCGCCCGCCAAGCAATGAGATAAAAATCTTAAGCGAGCCGGTCGATCAGGTCGCGCAATTCGCCGAGATGGCCGATCTTGCGGAACCGCGGCGCCTCCGTCGGTTCGTCGACATGTTCCAGCACCCAGGTGAGTTCGTGCGGCACGAAGACGCCGTAGCTGCCGGCGGCGATTGCCGGCACGATGTCCGATTTCAGCGAATTGCCGACCATCATCGCCCGCTCCGGCCCGTCCCCGACCTTGGCGAAGATGCGGCGGTAGGTGACGGCTGTTTTGTCGGAGACGATCTCGACCGCATCGAAGAAATCGCCGAGCCCGGATTGGGCGAGCTTGCGCTCCTGATCGAACAGATCGCCCTTGGTGATCATCACAAGCAGATATTTGCCGGCAAGCCCCTCCAGCGTGTCGCGCACATGTGGCATGGTCTCGACCGGATGGGAGAGCAGGTCGCGGCCGGTATCGAGGATCTTGGCGATCACGCCTGCGGGCACCTTGCCCTCGGTGATCTCGATCGCCGTTTCGATCATTGACAGTGTGAAACCCTTGATGCCGAAGCCATAGTGGCGAAGGTTGCGTTTCTCGGCTTCCAGCAGCCGTTCGGAAATCTTCGGTCCTTCGGCGAAATCGGCAAGCAGGCTGGTGAAATGCGCTTCCGTCAGCCGGTAATATTGTTCGTTCTGCCAAAGCGTATCGTCGGCATCGAAGCCGATCGTGGTCAGTGGTCGCGTCGCCATATGCGTACCTCTCGAAATCAGGCCGGCAATCTACCGGCCGCCTGTGTCGAGACAAGGGCGTCGCCTGCGCGGCAAGACGGCGTTGAAAAGCTCCGGCGCCGCACTACATCGAACCTGCCTCACCCTGCAGCCAGCCACGGCTGTGCCTGTCACGCGCAGGCTAATAATCAAAAAATGAAGTTCAGCGGTTCGCAAGCCTCTTGCGGCAGACACAAAGGATTTTTTCGACCATGCGTTACAATCAACTCGGAAATACGGGACTTTTCGTCTCGGAAATCTGCCTGGGCACCATGACCTTCGGCGAAGCCAAACAGGGCAGCATGTGGGGCGCCATCGCCGATGTCGATCAGGATGCCGCCGACCGGATCGTCGAGCGCTCGCTTGGCGCAGGCGTCAATTTCATCGATACGGCCGACGTCTATTCATCCGGCGAGTCCGAAAGGCTGCTCGGCCAGGCGCTGAAGAACCTCGACGTGCCCCGCAAGGACGTGGTCATCGCCACCAAGGTCTACGGCGTCATGGGCGACAAGCCCAACGACCGCGGCGCCTCGCGCGGCCACATCATGGATTCCGTCGAGGCGAGCCTGCAGCGCCTGCAGACCGATCATATCGATCTCTACCAGATCCACGCGACCGATACGGTGACGCCGATCGAGGAGACGCTGCGCGCTCTTGACGATCTCGTTTCCCGCGGTCTCGTGCGCTATATCGGCGTCTCCAACTGGCAGGCTTGGCGTATTTCCAAGGCGCTCGGCCTCTCCGAACGCCGCGGCTTTGCCCGTTTCGAAACCGTGCAGGCCTATTATTCCATCGCCGGCCGCGATCTCGAGCGCGACATCGTGCCGATGATGCAGGAGGAAAAGCTTGGCCTGATGGTCTGGTCGCCGCTCGCCGGCGGTCTGCTCTCCGGCAAATACGGTCCGGGCGCGCCCGGCAACGGCGAGGGCCGCCGCGCCAGTTTCGACTTCCCGCCCGTCGACAAGGACAGGGCCTGGGCCTGCGTCGCCGTCATGCGCGAGGTCGCCGAAAAACACGGCGCCAGCGTCGCCACCGTGGCGCTCGCCTATATCCTCGCCAAGCCTTTCGTCACGACGGTCATCATCGGCGCCAAGCGGGTCGACCAGCTCGACCAGAATCTAGCCGCCGTCAAGCTGAAGCTCGATGAAGACGATTTGAAGAGGCTCGACGAGGTGAGCGCCCTTGCCCCTGAATATCCGGGCTGGATGCTGTCGCGGCAAGGCGCCGGCCGCCGCCCGGCCGATTTCGAGGCGAAGGACTGACATCATCGGCGTTGTGCCACGCCCGTCCGGGTCATGCGAATGGCTGCCCCTTCATCTGCTTGCAGAGGTGCAGGCAGATGAAGGGGCCGCAATCTACTGAGGCTTTTTCAGCGCCTTTTCCTTGGCAAAAACATTCCCGTCCTCAGCGGCACTCTCGACCCAATGTTTTTTCGGATCTTCGAAGAACATGCGGCGCTTGTGCGACTTGGCGAGCTTGTCGTCATAATATGGCTGCCACCACTTGTCGGTGGGATCCAGTTTGCCGACGTTCACCGGGCCGCCCTTCTTGGCGATGTCGTTGATGACGTCGCGGGAATAGAAGTGGCGGAAGACGCGGTCGTATTCGGTGAGATAGATATCGGCAACACGCGTGTCGCCGCGGATCAGCAGCATATTCTCGTCGTTTGCTGTCAGCGACGCACCGGAGAAATTGGCCGATCCGGTGCACACCAGGGGATCGTCCGAGAAGGGATCGACCAGCAGGAACTTGGTGTGGACGTAAAAGACGAAGCCGTCGCCGGACTGGCGTTCCAGCTCTTCCTTCAGGAACCACTTCTCGATCTTGAAGTTCGGGATCGGAACGATCTTCGTCACCTTTTTGCCCGTCGCGTCACGGCCGGTTCGCTCCTCGGTGAGCATCTTCGTCTTTCCAAGGATCGCTCCGTAGGACAGTTCGAGATCGGCCGGATTGGCCTTCCTGGCAGCCTGGACTTCCGCGCTCGGCGGCTGTTCGAGAAGAATGAAGCGCATCGACGTGTCGGTGTCGGCGAGCGCGCTGAGGATTCGTTCGTCCACTTTGAAGGCTGCCGTGAACATCACCGCATTGACTGCATCGGCGGCGCGATGACCGTACCAGTCGAGCATCTTGGGGCTCGGCCGCGGGGAAAAGACCAGTGTCGTTCCCGTCCCGACGGCATTGGCCGGATTGGGCGTCAACGCCATGGCCGCCTCAGTCGCGTCGAAATCATCAGGGTCGGCCTTCAACCCCTCCCAGAGCTGCAGATAGTTTTTCGCCATGTCGCCGTCGGTGACCTTGTGGCCGACATTCGTCTGCCCGAGAAAACCCGAGGGCGTGAAATTGGTGGAACCGGTCCAAACGGAGACCGGAATTTTTCCTTTCTTCAGCCTGACGATGAACTTGTTGTGCGGTGTCTGCGGCCGCGTCCGCTTGAAAAGGATCTGCTCTCCCTTCCAATTCTCAGGCAGTTTCGCATCGGCAATTGCATCCCCGTTCGCCTTGGTGGCGTGATAGACGATCCTGACGTCGACCCCGCGCTCCAGCGCCGCCTTCAGCTCCAGCAATATGCGCTTGAAGGTGAATTCGTAGGCGACGATGCGCAGCGCATCGCCTGCAGGCGTTTCCCTGATGAATTCGATGCAGGCTTCCAGCAGGCCGCGCGACAGAAACGCGACCTCCTTGTTATCGGGATCGTTGTACTCCGCATCCGACAGCGGCTTGTTCCCGAATTTTTCGGCAAAGGCCTGGCTGGCGATGGCGCCGAGATTGAACCAGATGCCGTGCTTGCCGTCGTCGTTTTGTTCGGTGGTGATGGCAAGCGTGGCCGTGTAGCGCGCCTCCAGCTTGGCGATCGGGCCGAACATGGCCGAGATCTCGAATTCGTATTTCGTGCCCGGTGAGGCGCGGTAATCGCTCCACAGAAAGCTCTGGATCGGATGTTGGTTGGTGGGAAAGCGCCCGACCTTGCCCTTCTTGATGACCGGACCGCCCTCTGGAAACAGGTCCACGAACACCTTGAGGCCGGTCAGCCATTCCCACTGTCCATCCGCGACGCGGCGGCGAAAGGCAAAACCGTGAAAGCCCTGCAGAAGGCCTTCATCCATATTCATCGCCAGCAGGATCGCCTTCGTTCCGGCGACGGCAAAAACCTGCAGCTTATTGTCAGGAGAAAATGCATGGACACGCATTGTGAGCAGCCTCCGTTGGGACTCGAGAATGCAACAGGCGAGATATGCGGTGAATGAAATGCGCAGAGAATGGTGCGGATGCGGGCTGGGAACCATCCCTGAGTGCAACTTTAAATATCAAAAGCGATGAGTCAATTGCCGACTTTATCAGCCATCTGGGAACGCCTGATAGATCTGGCGTTCCCCTTTTCATCTGAGATCGGTTACTTGCCGTGGGCCTTGAGCCAGGCGTTCATCTCGGTGATCTCCGCTTCCTGCGCCTTGATCACCGCTTCGGCGAGCTTGCGGATGTCTGGGTCCTTGCCGTATTGAAGCTCGATCTTCGCCACATCGATCGCACCTTGATGGTGAGGGATCATGCCGCGGACGAAATCGACATCGGGATCGCCTGTATATTCGATCATCATATCCTTGTGCATCTTGTCGTTCGCCTCACTGAAGGCATGGCTCGCCGTATCGTGGCTGCCCATCGGCTTGCTCATGTCCATGGGCTTGTCTTCGGCAAGGACGGGAGTGGCAACGACAGTAAGCATTGCGGTGAGGGCGATGATTTTCAGAGACATGAGAGTTCCTTCCTCTGTCTGACAATAGGTTTGCCGGGTGGCTGAGCCACCCGATTGGCATGGATTGCTAGGGTGTCAGGACAGTCGGGGAGGGGGCGCCTGCGGTGTCGGCTTGTCGTCATCCAGGGCGCGGGCAGGTGCTGGGGCAGGATAGCCGAAAACGGACTGTCCGCCATCCGTGACCGTCACCGTCGGCGGCAGCAGAAGACAGGCGGCGCAAACCGGCATATGCGCTGCGTTGCCGCTGGCGCAGGGGTCTTTCATCGGATCGGCCTTGCCTGCCGCCCCAGGCCTATCCATGCCGGCCATTTCATGGTGCATACCGTTTTCGACGGCGACCGGCGCACTCATCGACGCGCATGTCGGACAGCCCGCCCATGCGGACATGGCGCTATAGACCAGCCAGCCGAGAACCATCGTGATGAAAGCGAGCGTGCGCATGATGTTTCATATAAGTGAATGCCGGGCGTAAGCCAATCCGGCTGACGGCGAACATTCGGTGACGGCATCGTTATGCCTCTCACCAGGCGGCAATGACCTTGTGCTCGATCCGATAGTCCCGGCTCTCCTCGCCGAGCGGCGCGACCGGCCATGTCCAAGCCGCCTTTGCCGGCGGCGGCAAAACGCCGTGCAGCAGGTCGGCCTCCTCATGCGTCTTGCCATTGCGGTCGATGACGGCATAGGCGATGTCGGTCACCAGGCAACCGCGGCAGGGCAGCTCGGAAAGTCCGGTGAGATGCGCCGCGATCAGTCTTTCCACGGTATCTTCAGGCAAGCGGCCGGTCTCGGCCTCATAGCGCCGTTTTACACCGCGGCCGATCTGCGACAGGAGATTGGCCGAAACCACGAAATCGAGATAGGGCACCGAGCGCAGGAAGCCGAACGGTTCGGGCTCACGGCCGGCCGCGATCGCGTCATAGCCGGAGAGATCGCGCTCGATCAGCCTAGTATTGCGATAGGTCTTGGCCGCGAGCCACAGGCGCACCGAGGCGAGATGAACGAGATCGACCAGAACGACGGTGTCGAAGCTTTTCGCCAGGTCTTCGATCGGCACATCCCGCAGCAGGCCGGAACCGAGCACGACGGCTGTCCGCTTCTGCCGGAGGTCGGCCGCAGCCGTGCGGATCGCATTACGGCTCATCTCCTCATGTTCGGCCCAATCCACCGCACAGCGTCCGGCCCGCGACCAGAGATTGACGGAATAGCGGATGAATTTTCGATGCGGCTTGCCGGTGAGAGGCATTGTCGCGGCATAGAGAAGCGCCTCGGTGATCATGAGCATATCCGCATTCTGATAGACGCCTCTGCTTCAATCGATTCTGCTTGCGGCTTCAAGACCCTTCGCCCTTGCCGCTCCCCGCCCAATCCGCTAGGAAACCGCCACTGTCACAGTCAGCGGAATTGCCGGAAATGAACGACAAGCAGAAGAAACCGCAAAAGCTCAAGGCCCGCCTGCCGCGCGGCTTCGTCGACCGGACGGCCGCCGATATCCGCGCCGTCAACGAGATGACGGCAAAGATCCGGGAAGTCTATGAGCATTATGGTTTCGATCCTGTGGAAACGCCGCTGTTCGAATATACCGATGCGCTCGGCAAGTTCCTGCCCGACAGCGACCGGCCGAACGAGGGTGTTTTCTCGCTGCAGGACGATGACGAGCAATGGATGTCGCTGCGCTACGACCTGACGGCGCCGCTCGCCCGCCATGTCGCCGAGAATTTCAACGAGATCCAGCTGCCCTACCGCACCTATCGCGCCGGTTACGTCTTCCGCAACGAGAAGCCGGGTCCCGGCCGCTTCCGCCAGTTCATGCAGTTCGATGCCGATACCGTCGGCGCACCTGGTGTCCAGGCCGATGCCGAAATGTGCATGATGATGGCCGACACACTGGAAGCCCTCGGTATCAAGCGTGGCGACTATGTCATCCGCGTCAACAACCGCAAGGTTCTGGATGGCGTGCTGGAGGCGATCGGCCTCGGCGGCGACGACAAGGCCGGCCAGCGGCTCAACGTGCTGCGCGCCATCGACAAGCTCGACAAGTTCGGCCCGGAAGGTGTGGCATTGCTGCTCGGTCCCGGTCGAAAGGATGAATCCGGCGACTTCACCAAGGGTGCCGGGCTCAACCAGGAGCAGATCGACAAGGTGCTGTTTTTCGTCGGCATCAAGAATTATGCCGAAAGCGCCGGGCGCCTGGCTGAGCTCGTTGCCGGAACCTCCAGGGGCGGTGAAGGCGTCGAGGAGCTGAATTTCATTGGTGCGCTGGTCACCAGCGCCGGTTACGGCTCCGACCGCATCAAGATCGATCCCTCCGTCGTCCGTGGCCTCGAATATTATACCGGCCCGGTCTACGAGGCCGAACTCTCCTTCGACGTCACCAATGAAAAGGGTGAAAAGGTCGTCTTCGGTTCGGTCGGCGGCGGCGGCCGTTATGACGGTCTTGTCTCCCGCTTTATGGGTCAGCCGGTTCCGGCGACGGGCTTCTCGATCGGCGTCTCCCGCCTGATGACGGCGCTGAAGAACCTCGGCAAGCTCGGTGCCAGCGACGTCATCGAGCCGGTGTTGGTCACCGTCATGGACGGCGATGTCGAGGCGATGGGCCGTTATCAGAAGATGACGCAGCAATTGCGCGCCGCCGGCATCCGCGCCGAGATGTTCCAGGGCAACTGGAAGAAATTCGGTAACCAGCTGAAATATGCCGACCGCCGCGGCTGCCCCGTCGCCATCATCCAGGGCGGCGACGAGCGCGCCGAAGGTGTCGTGCAGATCAAGGATCTGATCGAAGGCAAGCGGCTCTCCGGCGAGATCGAGGACAATGCCAGCTGGCGCGAGGCGCGTGTGGCGCAGGCGACGGCGCCGGAAGCCGACCTCGTCGCCAAGGTGAAGGAAATCCTTGCCGCGCAGGCCGAGGATCGGAAAAGGGCTAGCTCCGGTTTCGAAACTTCATATGATCCCGCTCAAGCCGGTGACACAGATGACGACATTTGAGAGAGATCTCCCCTTCGCCCCTCGGGGAGAAGGTGGCCCGAAGGGTCGGATGAGGGGGCGCCACGGCAGAAGCTGTCCTTCGCTCGCCGCTCAGGACATTCGTCGGTTACACTCCTCATCCCCCTCATCTGCCCTGTCGGGCATCTTCTCCCCGCTGGGGAGAAGAGGGAAGTCAAGCCAATGCCCCTGATCAACCTCCCCGAATTCGCGGGCGACCTGCTGGCCGAATTTACAGCGCGCAATGCCGAGCGCATCGATACGCCTGTCATTCAGCCGGCCGAACCTTTCCTCGATATCGCCGGCGAAGATCTGCGCCGCCGCATCTTCATGACGGAGAGCGAAACCGGCGCCAGCCTCTGCCTGCGTCCCGAATTCACCATCCCCGTCTGCCTGCGCCACATCGAGACCGCCACAGGCACGCCGAAGCGTTACGCTTATCTCGGCGAGGTTTTCCGCCAGCGCCGCGACGGCGCCAATGAATTCTATCAGGCCGGCATCGAGGATCTCGGTGATATCGACCTGTCTAACGCCGACGCCCGCGCCATCGGCGATGCCACCGGCATTCTCGGCCGGCTGCTGCCGGGCCGGCGCCTGTCGGTGACGCTTGGCGACCAGGCGGTGTTCGAGGCCGTTGTTCAGGCGCTCGGCCTGCAGCTCGGCTGGCAGAAGCGCCTGATCCATGCCTTCGGCAACATGACGCAACTGGAAGCGTTGCTGGCCGGTCTCGTCAGCCCGCAATTCGTCACCGGGCTGGACGACGATATTGCCAGGCTGGTCGCCTCTGGCGACGAGCAGGCGCTGGTCGTCCATCTCGAGCGGGAGATGCAGAAGACCGGCTATTCGACGAATGCCGGCCGCTCGCCCCTGGAGATCGCCCGGCGCCTCAAGGAAAAGCTCATCCTGTCCGAAACGCGCCTCGACGATGCGGCCTTCCATGTGCTGGAAGAGTTCCTGTCGCTCGACGTGCCGCTCGTCAATGCGTCGGCGGCGCTGGCCGGTTTCGCCGATGCTGCCGGCCTGAAACTCGGCAACGCGCTCGCCCGCTTCAATGGCCGCGTTGCAGCACTTTCCAACGCTGGCGTCGATCTTTCCTGCCTCGATTACCGCGCCGCTTTCGGACGGCCGCTCGACTATTACACCGGCCTCGTCTTCGAGGTGACGGCGGAAGGCTCGAGCGCGGTTCTGGCCGGCGGCGGCCGCTTCGACCGGCTGTTGACCTTCCTCGGCGCAACGGACCGCATTCCGGCCGTCGGCTTCTCCTTCTGGCTCGACCGCATCGAAACCGAAAGGGCAGCCGTATGACCATCACCATCGCGCTTCCCTCCAAGGGTCGGATGAAGGACGACGCTTCGGCGATCTTCGAGCGGGCCGGCATGCCGATAACGGCTGTTGGCAACGACCGCTCCTATCGCGGCCGGGTCGAAGGCTGGGACGATATCGAAGTCGCCTTCCTGTCGGCCTCCGAAATCTCCCGCGAACTGGGCAGCGGCACCGTCGATTTCGGCGTCACCGGCGAGGATCTGATGCGGGAAGGTTTTGCCGAAGTCGACAAACGCGTCGAATTCTGCGCCCGCCTCGGCTTCGGCCATGCCGATGTGGTGGTTGCGGTGCCGGAGATCTGGCTGGACGTCGACACCATGGCCGATCTCGGCGATGTCGCCGCCGATTTCCGCGCCCGCCATTCCAGGCGCCTGGCTATCGCCACCAAATACTGGCGGCTGACCCAGCAGTTCTTTTCGAGCCAGCACGGCATCCAGCTTTATCGCATCGTCGAAAGCCTGGGCGCCACCGAGGGTGCTCCCGCCGCAGGCTCGGCCGATATCATCGTCGATATCACCTCCACCGGCTCGACGCTGCGCGCCAACCACCTGAAGGTGCTCCAGGATGGCGTCATCCTGCATTCGCAGGCCTGCCTCGTGCGCGCCCGCAAGGAGAGCCATGCGGACGAACCGGCGGTCCAGGCGATCATCGACGCGGTGCGCGCCGCCCTCTGATCCCGGTCATCAAGGCGCAAGAAAACCCGCCGTCGGGTGACGGCGGGTTTTCGCATTTATGGGAGGATGTCTGCTGGTATCAGGCGGCTGCGTAGACGCCGCGGCGTGCGTCGATCGAATAGGCACCGGCACCGACGGTGGCGAGCAGGATGTACGCGCCGGCCAGCGTGATATTCTTCATGACCATGATCTGGTTGAGAATGTTCACGAGTTCCGTGCCACTCGCGTAAGGCAGGTGGAAGGCAATACCCGTGAAGACACAGAAGGCGGCGAGCAGCCAGCCGGCAATGCGGACCTGGAAGCCGGTGAGAACCGCAAGGCCGGCCAGCAGTTCGAAAAGGCCTGCGACATAGGCCAGCAGGGTTGCTGCCGGCAGGCCGGCACCGGCGATCATGCCCGCCGTACCGGCAGGATCGGTGAGCTTCATGAAGCCGGAAAGGATGAACATGAAAGACAGAAGAATGCGGGCAATCAGGATGATGACGTTGGACATGGATGTTGTCTCCGTTTGAAGGACTCTGGAGATCTGGGTGCCCCGGCACCGGATGGATCTCGGATGTCACCTATGTCGCCTTTTTCTTCCGTGATGGAAAGATAAACGGAAGCGGACAGTTCGTTCAACAATATGGAACGATGTCCTGCCGCCGTCGCTTGCTTTTCACAAACCCGGTCTTTTATGGTCGGCTGAACATGGAGGCCCCGATGGCAGATCTTTCCGCATTTCCGATCACGGCGCGCTGGCCGGCGAAAAATTCCGACATCATCCAGCTCTATTCCCTGCAGACACCGAATGGGGTGAAGATATCCGTCGCCCTCGAAGAGCTCGGCCTCGCCTATGAGCCGCATTATGTTTCCTTCGCCGCCAACGAGCAGAAGTCGCCGGAATTCGAATCTCTCAACCCGAACGGCCGCATTCCGGCGATCATCGATCCGAACGGGCCGGGCGGCAAGCCGATCGGCCTGTTCGAATCCGGCGCCATCCTGCTTTATCTCGCGGAAAAAACCGGCAAGCTCATCCCCGATGATGCTGCCGGCCGCTACGAATGCATCCAGTGGGTGTTTTTCCAGATGGCGGGCATCGGCCCGATGTTCGGCCAGTTCGGGCATTTCTACAAATTCGCCGCCGACAAGGTCGCCAACAATTCCTATCCGGTGGAGCGCTATCGCGACGAGTCCAAACGTCTGCTCGGCGTGCTCGAAGACCGGCTGAAAGGCCGCCAGTGGATCATGGGCGATCTCTATACGATCGCCGACATCACCACCTTCACCTGGGTGCGCGGCGCCGACATCTTCTATGGCGGCCGCGAGGTTCTCGAATACGCGAAATTCCCCGCCGTCTCGGACTGGCTGGAACGCTGCATCGCCCGTCCGGCCAGTGCCAGGGGGCTCAACATACCCGTCAAGCCGGAGTAACGAGCGGATCAGTTGGAAAGCACAAAGGCCGCCTTCGAGGCGGCCTTTTATCTTAATTTCAGCCTCACTGCCGGCTTGTGATCTGCCTGGCGCCTTCGAGCTTGAAGCGGGGAAAGATGAAGACGCCGGACATGCTGCCGCTGTATTTCTCCTCGAGCCCATTCGACTCGCCCATGCAGAACAGCGGCTGGCGCAAGCCGTTCGGCATGATGATCGTCGTCGAAAAACAGAAGGAGGAGCAGAGGGTCGCCGCCTGCTCGAACAGCTCCAATACGTGGCTGCGGTCCTTGCTGTCGTAGCAGCGGATCAGGCTTAACAGGCCGCAGTCCCGTGCGGAAAGGCCGTGCAGCATCGTGCTCCATTCGCCGAGACGGAGCATGCCGCTCGACAGATCGCCGGTCCAGGCTTCGGAAATGGAAAACTGCGCCACCATCTCGTCATTTTGACTATGGTGGTCCAGCGAGCCGGGCATCAAAGGTACGGCTGCATTGGCTTTGGCGATCTTAAACAAGGCGTTCCCCCGTTCGCATGCGGCTCCTCCGCCGCACGCTCGGCAAACACAAAGAAACAGGATCATGTCGCTGCGGGCATGATGCCCGCCGCATCCGGCGATCGTTGACACGACGATCAGGCCTTCGGAACCCGAACGCCCACCTTTCGCGCTCCGGCCTCGTCTGATGGTGAGATCTCGCCCGGCGCGCTTCAATTGCAGCGCGGATTTATAGGGGCTTTTGGACAAACGGCAATGGCTTTTTAAGGGGTATTCGGATCGGCACCATGTCCTGAGATGCTCGCATCTTCGAGCCGTTTGCGAAAATCATCGCCAGAAGATCGTCCTCACGGGCTTTGCAAGCCTTTCCATCCCATAGGAAGCCGGAAATACTGCCGCGACATCGCGATCTCTCGGTGAACGAAAGAGACGCAGCGCCGCAAGTTTCGCGCAAGCTTCGCGTCCGGGACCTGCGATACGGAGCCAGTTAAACGTTTTATCTGCCGAATCGGACGCCCATGCATCGAATCGCTACCGCCTAACCCAAGGCGCGGTGGCTTAAAAGAAAAGGGCGACCCGAGGGCCGCCCTTCCTGTTCCGGATACCGGAATGAACGATGCTGTGAAAGGCCCTTGGCCTATCACATCATGTCCATACCGCCCATGCCGCCCATGCCGCCCGGCATGCCGGCAGGGGCATCCTTCTTCGGCAGTTCGGCGATCATGGCTTCGGTGGTGATCAGCAGCGATGCGACAGAAGCAGCGTTCTGCAGCGCCGTGCGAACGACCTTGAGCGGGTCGACGATACCCATGGCGATCATGTCGCCATATTCGGATGTCTGGGCGTTGTAGCCGAAGTTGTCTTCGTTCTTGTCGAGGACCTTGCCGACAACGATCGAGGCTTCGTCGCCTGCGTTTTCAGCGATCTGACGAACGAGCGACTGCAGGGCGCGGCGAACGATGTTGATGCCGGCTTCCTGGTCGTCGTTTGCACCCTTGACGGTGATCTTCGTGGAGGAGCGGAGCAGAGCGATACCGCCGCCGGGGACGATACCTTCCTGAACGGCAGCGCGGGTCGCGTTGAGCGCGTCGTCGATGCGATCCTTCTTTTCCTTCACTTCAACTTCCGTCGAGCCGCCGACGCGGATGACGGCAACGCCGCCGGCGAGCTTGGCAAGACGTTCCTGCAGCTTCTCGCGGTCGTAGTCGGAGGTGGTTTCTTCGATCTGGGCCTTGATCTGGGCAACACGGCCTTCGATGTCGGACTTGGCGCCCGAACCGTCGACGATCGTGGTGTTTTCCTTCGAGATCGAAACCTTCTTCGCACGGCCGAGCATGTCGAGCGTGACGCTTTCGAGCTTGATGCCGAGGTCTTCGGAGATGACAGTGCCGCCCGTCAGGATGGCGATGTCTTCGAGCATGGCCTTGCGGCGATCGCCGAAGCCAGGAGCCTTGACGGCAGCAATCTTCAGGCCGCCGCGCAGCTTGTTGACGACGAGCGTTGCAAGAGCTTCGCCTTCGACGTCTTCAGCGATGATGAGGAGCGGCTTGCCGGTCTGAACGACGGCTTCGAGAACCGGGAGCATCGACTGCAGGTTCGAGAGCTTCTTCTCGTGAAGGAGAATGAAGACGTCTTCGAGGTCGGCGATCATCTTTTCCGGGTTGGTCACGAAGTAGGGGCTGAGGTAGCCGCGGTCGAACTGCATGCCTTCGACGACTTCGAGTTCGGTTTCGGCGGTCTTGGCTTCTTCAACCGTGATGACGCCTTCGTTGCCGACCTTCTGCATGGCTTCAGCAATGTCGAGACCGACCTGCTTGTCGCCGTTGGCAGAGATCGTGCCGACCTGTGCAACTTCTTCCGAGGTGGAGATCTTCTTGGCCTTGGCCTGGAGATCCTTCACGACGTCGGCAACAGCGAGGTCGATGCCGCGCTTCAGGTCCATCGGGTTCATGCCGGCTGCAACGGCCTTGTTGCCTTCGCGAACGATCGCCTGGGCAAGAACGGTTGCAGTCGTGGTGCCGTCGCCGGCGATGTCGTTGGTCTTCGAAGCAACTTCGCGGACCATCTGGGCGCCCATGTTTTCGAACTTGTCTTCGAGTTCGATTTCCTTGGCGACCGAAACGCCGTCCTTGGTGATGCGCGGAGCGCCGAAGGACTTGTCGATGATGACGTTACGGCCCTTCGGGCCGAGCGTTACCTTGACTGCATCGGCGAGAATGTCGACGCCACGCAGCATCTTTTCGCGCGCGGTGCGACCAAACTTGATTTCTTTAGATGCCATGATTGAAACTCCTCAATTCGAGTGTCCGGGTTCTCGGAAAGGCCAGCGGCTGATCAGCCGATGATGCCCATAATGTCGGCTTCCTTCATGATCAGAAGGTCTTCGCCGTCGATCTTGACTTCGGTGCCGGACCACTTGCCGAACAGAATGCGGTCGCCGGCCTTGACGTCGAGTGCGACGACCTTGCCGGATTCATCGCGCGCGCCGGAGCCGACGGCGACGATTTCGCCTTCCTGCGGCTTTTCCTTGGCGGTATCGGGAATGATGATGCCACCCTTGGTCTTGGCTTCGGACTCAACGCGGCGAACGACGACGCGGTCGTGAAGGGGGCGGAAGTTGGTGCTTGCCATTGTCTAATCCCTCGATCGAATGACATTCGCAGGCCGGAGCGGCCCACATGGATAGATGTTAGCACTCCCTTGCGGTGAGTGCTAGCGACGAGCATTTAGGGATGGCTCCGTAAGGAGTCAATGAGAGCAATCACGAATTTTTGTGCCGGAATTGTGAAGAGGCTGAGAATAATCGGAATGCGGCCGAACCATACGGTGGTCGAAATTTGCGGGCTCGCCGCCGCAACCATCTCCGCTTCAGGATCGGATCGTGAAAAACCGCCGCCCATCCGCGCCCGGCAGCGAAGAAAATGCCTTGCCATCGCCTTGCGCCTTTGCAATGTCACCGGTGACTGAAGCAAATCGGGAAATCGGAATGGCCAGGCGGATAGAGAACTTCTCGGAGATAACAGATCACTATGACGTGGTGCTCTGCGATGTCTGGGGCGTCGTTCACAACGGCGTCGATCCGTTTCCGAAGGCGGCCGCTGCCCTCGAAGCGGCACGCGCAAGCGGGGTCGCCGTCGTCCTCATCACCAATTCGCCGCGCCTTTCCTGGCAGGTGGTCGAGCAGTTGCGTCAGATCGGTGTGCCCGACAGCGCCTATGACAGGATCGTCACGTCGGGGGACGTGACGCGCGGGCTGATTTCCGAGGGCCCGAAGACGGTCTTCCTGCTTGGCCCTGAGCGCGACAAGGCGCTTCTCGAAGGCATTGGCGTCGAGCGCCGGCCGGCCGGCGAAGCGCAATCGCTCGTCTGCACCGGCTTTTTCGACGACGAGACTGAGAAGCCGGAGGATTACACCGACATGCTTCTCGACTTCAAAGCCCGCGAGGTGCCGATGATCTGCGCCAATCCCGACCTCGTCGTCGAGCGCGGCCATCGCATCATCCCCTGCGCCGGCGCCATGGCCGCCTATTATGAGCAGCTTGGCGGCAGCACCCGCATCGCCGGAAAGCCGCATCGGCCGATTTACGAGGCGACGCTGGCCGCTGCCCGCGAGCTTCGCGGCGATTTCCCCGCCGACCGGGTGCTGGCGATCGGCGACGGCATGCCGACCGATGTGCGCGGCGCCTTGAATTACGGCCTCGACCTTCTTTACATCAGCGGCGGTATCCACGCCAAGGAATACACCCTGAACGGCGAAACCGACGAGGCGATCCTGAACGCCTATCTCGAACGGGAAAAAGCCGCGCCGAAGTGGTGGATGCCACGCCTTGCATGAAGAGAAGCCAGCCGATGACCGTCTTCCACCGCAATGAAACCCGGGAACCCCTACCCGCCCATCTGAAGGGCGGCGTCATTGCCATCGGCAATTTCGACGGCGTGCATCGTGGCCACCAGTCGGTGCTGAATCGCGCGCTCGAAATCTCCGAGGCGCGCGGTATCCCCGCTTTGGTGCTGACCTTCGAGCCGCATCCGCGTACGGTCTTTCGGCCGCAGGCGCCGGTCTTCCGCCTGACGCCCGCGCCGCTCAAGGCCCGCATCCTGGAGGCGCTGGGTTTCAGCGCCGTCATCGAATATCCCTTCGACTACGAATTCTCGCAGCGCTCGGCCGATGATTTCATCCATTCGATCCTCAAGGATTGGCTCGGCGCCTCCGAAGTCGTCACCGGCTTCGATTTCCATTTCGGCCGCGGTCGCGAGGGCGGTCCGGCCTTCCTCATGAATGCCGGCCAGACCTATGGCTTCGGCGTTACCTTGATCGATGCCTTCCGCGATGAAAACGCCGACGTCGTCTCGTCGAGCCACATCCGCGCGCTCCTGAAGGAGGGCAATGTCAGCGAAGTCGCCGGCATGCTGGGCTACCGCTATACGGTGGAAGCCGAGGTGATCGATGGCGAGAAACTCGGCCGGCAGCTCGGTTTCCCCACGGCCAATATGCGCCTGCCGCCGGAGGTTGATCTCGCCGCCGGCATCTACGCCGTCCGTTTCCGCCTTGCGGACGGCACGCTCCACGACGCAGTCGCAAGCTATGGCCGCCGCCCGACGGTGACGGAAAACGGCGCGCCGCTGCTCGAAACCTATCTTTTCGACTTCAGCGGCGATCTCTACGGCCAGCTCTGCGCCGTCTCCTTCTTCGGCTATATCAGACCCGAGCTGAAATTCGACGGCCTCGATCCGCTGGTCGCCCAGATCAAACGCGACGAGGAAGAGGCGAGGGCGCTGCTATCGGGTGTCAGCCCGCTCGGCGCGCTTGATGGGAAACTGTGCTTTTCCTGAGTGCCTTGAGTTATTTCCGGCTCAACGGAAATTGACCGGGATCGTTGGTCCATGGATCGAAGATTGCCGCGCCGGAGAAGCGCGTATCTCTGACGTTGCGGGTGACCAGATAGAGATTGTGCTCGATTGCCGTGGCCGCCAGCATCGTATCGACAACCGACGGCGCATGTCCGGTCCTGAGTTTCACGCGTCCCGAAATGACGCCCCAATGCCTGACGGCTGCGTCGCTCAACGAAAGAACACGTTGCGAAAACCTCTCCTCCAGTGCATCGCGGGAGGCCGCATAGCGATAGCGGTTCTGATCGTCCTCAGGCAGGTTTTCGATGCCTTTGTCATATTCCGCCAGCGTGAGAATGCTGATGAACATCCCCTCCTCGTCTTGAGCCGTAGCCCAGGATTTGACGGAGGGTGCGCCGTTCGGATTGATCAGCGCCGCAATGACATTGGTATCGAGCAGCCAGCCGATCACAGCTCGGCATCTCGCCCGGAATCGGCCTCTCGCTCAAGGTCGAGCTCTTTGAGATCTAGGCTCTCCATGAAGGCGACCAAAGGCTTCTTAGGCTCGGCTTTGGTCAACTGGTCGAGTTCTTCGACGCTGATGACGACGACGCTGTCCCGGCCGCGAACCGTCACGCGCTGTGGTCCTTCGCTGTGGGCGCGGCGAACCACCTCGCTGAAGCGCGCTTTCGCGTCCTCGAGCTTCCAGCTTTGCTTCGTCACTTTTTTCATGCGTCTATGCCCGCGACAGAAACTGGTCAGATAGTCAGATCATACCGCATGCTGCAAGCGTTTTCCAGCCACCTGCCTTCTTCAGAGAATGCATTTGCGGCAATTCCCGCCACCGATGAGGATTGCCGGCGCGCGAATTCTTCTCTTCCTTTTCCCGGCAAAAACGCCTATGAACCGGCGCTATGACGAAATTTCGGCTGGCGATCACGATGCGAATTATCGGCCCGGCCTTCCGCGCGCGCTAAGCGGCCGGGAGGTCCGGGTTTTCAGCGCTCGGATATGAGCGCTTCCGTCACCAGCTTTTTCACGCCCGTTGCGCCCCTTTCTGGGCCGCCAGAAACGATTGTCCCGATATGACCGACACATCCGAAAAGATCGATTACTCGAAGACCCTCTATTTGCCCGAAACCGATTTCCCGATGCGCGCCGGCCTGCCGCAGAAGGAGCCGGAGCTCGTCAAGCGCTGGCAGGAGATGGGTCTCTACAAGAAACTGCGCGCTTCCGCCGCCGGCCGCGAGAAATTCGTGCTGCACGACGGCCCGCCCTATGCCAATGGCAACATCCATATCGGCCACGCGCTGAACAAGATCCTCAAGGACGTCATCAACCGCTCGTTCCAGATGCGCGGTTACGATGCCAATTACGTGCCCGGCTGGGATTGCCACGGCCTGCCGATCGAATGGAAGATCGAGGAAAAGTATCGCGAGAAGGGCAAGAACAAGGACGAGGTCCCGGTCAACGAATTCCGCCGGGAATGCCGTGAATTCGCCACCGGCTGGATCAAGGTCCAGGCGGAAGAGTTCAAGCGTCTCGGCATCGAGGGCGACTTCGACAATCCCTATACGACGATGAACTTCCACGCGGAATCGCGCATCGCCGGCGAACTCCTGAAGATCGCCGCCAGCGGTCAGCTCTACCGCGGCTCCAAGCCGATCATGTGGTCGGTCGTCGAGCGCACCGCGCTGGCCGAGGCCGAGGTCGAATACCAGGACTACGAGAGCGATACGATCTGGGTGAAATTCCCCGTCGTCGAAGGTCCGGCCGCGCTCAAGGATGCGTTCGTGGTCATCTGGACGACCACGCCCTGGACGATCCCCGGCAACCGCGCGGTTTCCTTTTCCGCGCGTGTTTCCTACGGGCTCTATGAAGTAACGGCCGCCGAGAATGATTTTGGCCCGCGTCCCGGCGAGAGGCTGATCTTTGCCGATAAGCTGGCCGAGGAATCCTTCGCCAAGGCCAAGCTGCAGTACAAGCGCCTGAGCGATGTCTCTGCGGCCGACTTCGCCGCGATGACCTGCGCCCATCCCTTCAAGGGTCTCGACGGCGGCTATGAATTCGCCGTGCCGCTGCTCGATGGCGATCATGTCACCGATGATGCCGGCACCGGCTTCGTGCACACCGCTCCCAGCCACGGCCGCGAAGACTTCGATGCCTGGATGTCGGCTGTCCGCACGCTCGAGGCCCGTGGCATCGAGACCAAGATCCCGTTCCCGGTCGACGACGGCGGCTTCTACACATCGGACGCCCCCGGCTTCGAGGGCGCCCGCGTCATCGACGATAACGGCAAGAAGGGTGATGCCAACGACCGCGTCATCAAGGAGCTGATCGCCCGTGGCGCGCTCTTTGCCCGCGGCCGGCTGAAGCATCAATATCCGCATTCCTGGCGCTCGAAGAAGCCGGTCATCTTCCGCAACACGCCGCAATGGTTCGTCTATATGGACAAGACCCTTGCCGACGGCACGACGCTGCGTTCGCGCGCGCTGAGTGCGATCGACGACACGCGCTTCGTGCCCGCCGCCGGCCAGAACCGCCTGCGCGCCATGATCGAGGGCCGTCCGGACTGGGTTCTTTCCCGTCAAAGGGCATGGGGCGTGCCGATCGCCGTCTTTGCCGACGAGCAGGGCGAGGTCCTGGTCGATGACGCCGTCAACGCCCGCATTCTCGAAGCCTTCGAACACGAGGGCGCCGACGCCTGGTTCGCCGAAGGTGCCAAGGAGCGGTTCCTCGGCAACGACCACGACCATGCCCGCTGGACGCAGGTCATGGATATCCTCGACGTCTGGTTCGACTCGGGCTCGACGCACACCTTCACGCTGGAAGACCGCCCCGACTTGAAGTGGCCGGCCGATCTCTATCTCGAAGGGTCCGATCAGCATCGCGGCTGGTTCCATTCGTCGCTCTTGGAATCGGCTGCCACCCGCGGCCGCGCGCCCTACAACGCCGTCCTCACCCATGGTTTCACCATGGACGAGAAGGGCGAGAAGATGTCGAAGTCGAAGGGCAACGTCACCGCTCCACAGGAGGTGATGAAGGACGCCGGCGCCGATATCCTGCGCCTCTGGGTCATGACCTCGGATTATGCCGACGACCTGCGCGTCGGCAAGACGATCATCCAGACCAATGTCGACGCCTATCGCAAGCTGCGCAACACCATCCGCTGGATGCTCGGCACGCTCGCCCACGACAAGGGCGAGGAGATCGCGCTCGCCGATCTGCCGGAGCTGGAGCAGCTGATGCTGCACCGGCTTGCCGAGCTCGACGAACTGGTGCGCGAGAACTACGACAGCTTCGACTTCAAGAAGATCGCCAGGGCGCTGATCGATTTCGCCAATGTCGAGCTTTCGGCCTTCTATTTCGATGTCCGCAAGGACTCGCTCTATTGCGACGCGCCGTCGAGCCTGCGACGGCGCGCCAGCCTGCACGTCATCCGGCAGATCTTCGATTGCATGGTGACCTGGCTCGCCCCGATGCTGCCCTTCACCACCGAGGAGGCATGGCTGTCGCGCAACCCGTCCGCCGTTTCCGTGCATCTGGAGCAGTTTGCGCCGGTTGCCAAGGAATGGCGCAACGATGCCCTGGCCGAGAAGTGGAAGAAGATCCGCACGGTCCGCTCGGTAGTCACGGGCGCTCTGGAAATCGAGCGCAAGGACAAGCGCATCGGCTCTTCGCTGGAGGCGGCTCCCGTCGTCTTCATCGCCGATCCGGAACTGATGAAGGCGCTCGAAGGCCAGGACTTCACCGAAGTCTGCATCACCTCGGCGATCGAGATCAAGGCCGGCGAAGGCCCGGCGGAGGCCTTCCGCCTTGCCGAAGTGCCTGAGGTCAGCGTCGTGCCGAAGCTGGCAGAGGGTGAAAAATGCGCCCGCTCCTGGCGCATCACCAAGGATGTCGGTTCCGATCCGGACTATCCCGATGTTTCCGCGCGTGACGCTGCCGCCTTGCGCGAACTCGGCATCGGCGCTTGAAGATATTTGCCGGGTGAATTGCGTTTTCGCGGTTCATCCGGTAAAAGCTGCCTGAAAATGGCCGGATTTTTGCGTCAGGGGGACGGTTGTCCGGTTGGGCAACGATTGCACCGGTGGCTGGAAGGGTTTTCATGTTCGCAACGCATTGGTTCCGTATGGGCGCCTGCCTGTCTGTTGTCATGGCGGGATGCTCTCTGGTGTCCAGCTGCGCCAGCAGCCCGACCTACGGCACCGACAAGACCGCCATGGAGCAGTTGACCGACGATCTCGGTCAGTCCGTATCGTTGACCGGGCCGGACCCGAAGAACAAGGGCGTCAAGTACACGCCGCGCCCGACGCTGGTGCTGCCGGCCCAGGCGCAGAAGGAGACCCTCGTTGCGCCGCAGCCGACGGTCGCCGACAAGGACAATCCGCAATGGATTGAATCGCCGGAGGAAACCCGCGCCCGCCTGGTTTCGGAGGCCGATGCGAACTCGGACAATCCGAATTACCGCTCCCCGCTCGCGAGCTCTGCCATCGAAGGCGGCCGACGCACGACGGAAGCCCAGACCAAGGCCTATCGTGAAGCCCGCGCCCTGCAGAAGGGCTCCTACATCGATCAGCGCCGCTATATTTCAGATCCGCCGCCCGGCTACCGCACCGTCGACGATCCGGCAAAGCTCGATGATGTCGGCGAACCCGAGCTCAAGAAGCAGAAGAAGCGCAAGAAGGACGCGGCGGTCGCCAACAGCGGCAATCAGTGGTGGAACTTCCTGCAATAGCAGTTTTTTTAGGACCGCTGTCTGCTGACTCAATGTGACGCGACATCGCCGGCACAGGAGATCGTCGAGAGCAACCCCTCATCCGGCTGCCGCCACCTTCTCCCCGCGCGCGGGGCGAAGGGACCAAGCCGCACCTCTCCGCTCCCATCTCGCTCTCGCAGGGCACTTCCCTCACCCCGTTTTTACGGGGTCCGAAGGACGGGTCGAGACGAGTGGCTCGACCCCGGTAAGGTTAGGGTGAGGGGCGGCCACTCGCACAAACCGGACGTAGCGCGGGCAGGGATGGCGGTGCTGCGCAGAACTGTTACGAATTATGGCGCCTCTCTCCGTTGCGAAAAGAATCTCCGTAAGATCTCGGCCGATTGCACCTCGTTGAAGCCGGAGTAGACCTCCGGGGCATGGTGGCAGGTCGGTTGCGCATAGAATCGCACGCCATTGTCGACGCCGCCGCCCTTCGGGTCCTCGGCGCCGTAATAGAGCCGGCGGATACGCGCAAACGAGATGGCTGCCGCGCACATGGTGCAGGGCTCGAGCGTCACGTAGAGATCGGCGCCGACAAGGCGCTCTTGTCCGAGCGCTTCGCAGGCGAGCCGGATTGCGGCGATTTCGGCGTGTGCGGTCACGTCATTGAGCTCGCGGGTGCGGTTTCCCGCGCGTGAAACGGCAATGTCGTCGATAACGACGACGGCGCCGATCGGCACCTCGCCGCGTTCTCCGGCGGCATGCGCTTCTGCAAGCGCCATCTCCATGAAACGATTTGTCTTCACGATCGCAAGAATTTCCACTTAACCGCAGATGCGTGACCTGATAGACAGGCCCAAAAGGCAGGCAAACAACAAATGACACCCAAAGACAAGCCAAAACGCCCGGGCGCAAAGCCGTTTTCACGGGACACCGAGCCGAAGACCGGCGCGAAGCCGGGCGGCGCCAAGCCGGCAAAGGCTGCGGTCGCCGCCGAGACCGATGGCGACGCGAAGGCCGAACGTATTTCCAAGGTGATGGCACGCGCCGGCGTTGCCTCCCGTCGCGACATCGAACGCATGATCATGGAAGGCCGCGTCACGTTGAACGGCAGGGTTCTCGACACCCCGGTCGTCAACGTCACGCTTGCCGATCGCATCGAGGTCGACGGCGTGCCGATCCGCGGCATCGAGCGCACCAGGCTGTGGCTCTATCATAAGCCGGCGGGCCTCGTGACCACCAATGCCGATCCGGAAGGCCGCGCGACCGTCTTCGACAACCTGCCGGAAGAATTGCCGCGCGTCATGTCGATCGGCCGCCTCGATATCAACACCGAGGGCCTGCTGCTCTTGACCAATGACGGCGGTCTCGCCCGCGCGCTGGAATTGCCGGCGACCGGCTGGCTGCGCCGCTACCGTGTCCGCGCCCATGGCGAGATCGATCAGGATGCGCTCGACAAGCTGAAGGATGGCATCGCCGTCGACGGCGTGCTCTATGGCTCGATCGAGGCGACGCTCGACCGCACCCAGGGCTCGAACGTCTGGATCACCATGGGCCTTCGCGAAGGCAAGAACCGCGAAATCAAGAATGTGCTCGGCGCGCTCGGCCTCGACGTCAACCGGCTGATCCGCATCTCCTATGGCCCGTTCCAGCTCGGCGATTTGCCGGAAGGCCATGTCATCGAAGTGCGCGGCCGCACGCTGCGCGACCAGCTCGGCCCGCGCTTGATCGAGGAAGCCAAGGCGAATTTCGACGCGCCGATCTACAATGCGCCGGCCGTTGCAGCCGAGGAAGAGGCAGAGCCCGCGGTGCCGGAAAAGCGCGAGCGTCCGCGCCGCGACGAGGACAAGCGCGAACGGGCGCTGAGCCGCCTCGACACCAAGCGCGACGACCGCCACGGTGGCGGGCGCAGAGATGACGATCGCCGCGACGGCGGCCGCAGGGATGACGACAAGCCGAAGCGTCCCCAGCCGCTCGGCCAGCGTCGCAGCGCCAATGTCTGGATGGCGCCGGGCGCCCGGCCGCTCGGCGAAAAGGCAGCGGCGAAGGCCGCCAAGAATGCGCAGACCGCACGCAAGCGCGGCGAGTTGGCACCGGCAAGAGGCACTGGTTTCGACCGCATCGAGGATCGCCCGCGCACGCAGGTGAACCGTGTGCGCGAGGAGGATGGCGAATGGATCCGCTCGAGCGAGCAGCCCCGTCGCAAGGATGAGGGCGAAGGCGCCGGCCGCAAGCGCTCTTTCGGGGATCGCCCCGCCCGCGAAGACCGCGGTTTTGGTGACCGCCCGGCGCGCGGCGAACGCCGCCCCCGCGAAGGCGGAGACGAGCGCCCGCGCACCAGAAGCTCCGCCGGCGAGGGCCGTTCGGAGCGCCCGCGCGGCGACCGGCCTTTCGGTGATCGTCCCTCGCGTGGCGATCGCCCCTTCGGCGACAAGCCGCGCGGTGATCGCAAGCCGCGTGGTGATGGTGACGAACGTCCTCGTGCCGCCAGAGCCTCCACCGGTGAGGCCCGTTCGGAGCGTCCGCGCGGCGACCGGCCTTTCGGTGATCGTCCCTCGCGTGGCGATCGCCCCTTCGGCGACAAGCCGCGTGGTGATCGCAGGCCGCGCGAGGACGGTGATGAACGTCCGCGCGGCGAAAGATCGTTCGGCGACAAGCCTCGGGGTGATAGGCCTGCGGGTGACAAGCCGCGCGGCAAGGGTTTTGGAGCCAAGCCCGGTGGGGCCAAGAATTTTTCCGGCAAGCCGAAGGGCGCCAAGCCGGGCGGTGCCAAATCGGGCGGTGCCAAATCGGGCGGTGATAGGCCGGGCGGCGACAGGCCTGCGGGCGGGCCATCCAGAGGTGGTGCGAAAGGAAAGGGAATGACGCGCGGTGCGGATCGTCGGCGGTGAATTTCGCGGACGGCCTCTCGCCGTGCCAAAATCCAACGAGATCCGGCCGACTGCCGACCGGACGCGCGAGAGCCTGTTCAATATATTGAGCCATGCCTATCCGGAATGCGTCGACGGCACCCGGATTCTCGACCTGTTTGCCGGAACCGGCGCCGTCGGCCTCGAAGCCGTTTCGCGCGGCTGTCGCCATGCGCTCTTCGTCGAAAACAGCGTCGAGGGCAGGGCGCTGCTCTGGGAGAACATCGATGCGCTCGGCCTGCACGGCCGCACCCGCATCCTGCGTCGGGATGCGACCGATCTCGGCAGTGTCGGCAATCTCGAACCCTTCGACGTGCTGTTTGCCGACCCGCCCTATGGCAAGGGTCTCGGCGAAAAGGCGATGGCGGCCGCCGCTCAGGGCGGCTGGCTGCGGCCGGGCGCGATTGCGGTGCTCGAAGAACGCGCCGATATTGTCGTTTCCGTCCACCCTTCCTATGTTTTTCTCGAAAACCGCATCTTTGGCGATACGAGGGTGCATTTCTTCCGATATCAGCCGCAATAAGCGGAGGCGGGGCGTGCAGCAGGCAGAGATCATCAGCCCGAAACTGCCTGCGATCAGCGATCTTCCAACGGTCGCTGTCGCTTTCGGCGGCGGCGGCGCGCGCGGGCTTTCCCATATCCATATCATCGAGACGCTCGACGAACTCGGCATCCGGCCCGTGGCGATATCGGGTTCGTCGATGGGCGCGATCATGGGGGCCGGCATGGCGGCCGGCATGTCCGGCGCCGAAATCCGCGAACATGCGCTGGCGACCGTCGGCAACAAGACGGCCGTCATCGCCCGCATCTGGGGTCTGAGGCCGGCGACGGTGCGCGATGCGGTGGCCAAGGGCGTCCGCATCGGCCAGTTCAATCTGGAACGGATCCTCAAGGCCTTCCTGCCGTCCGAGCTGCCTGCCCGCTTCGAGGATCTGCTGGTGCCGATGAAGGTCATCACCACTGATTATTACGGGCAGTGCGAAGTCATCATCGAAGAGGGCGAGCTGTTTCCGGCGCTCGCGGCCTCTTCCGCTATTCCCGCCGTCTTCATGCCGGTGCGCCTGCGCGGCCGCGTCATGATCGATGGCGGCATCAGCAATCCGGTGCCCTACGAACCCCTGATGGATCTGGCCGACATCGTCGTCGGTATCGATGTCGTCGGCGCGCCGGAAGGCGACGGCACCCATATTCCAAACCGCATGGAAAGCATCTTCGGCTCCGGCCAGCTGATGATGCAGACAGCGATCACGCTGAAGCTGAAGATCCGTCCGCCGCATATCTTCCTGCGCCCGGCAGTCGGCCGCACCGGCGTCATGGATTTCCTCAAGGCCCGTGAAGTGCTGGCCATGTCGGTCGGCGTCAAGGACGACTTGAAATTCGCCCTCGACCGCGAGATCGAAGCGCGGCTAAAGCGCTAAAGTGCATTGCACGGGAGCCGTTGCATGCTTCCGGGCGACATGCATGCGCGGTTCACCGAGCATCGCTTCGGCTATGAGCTCGGCATCGCCATTGTCGATTTCGAAGAGACCAAAGCGCAATCGATAGCCCCAGCCTCCCCGATCGCTTGTGAAAGACAGCCGGCCGAGCAACGGCCGGATCGGCGTTTCCACGGCTCGCCACCAGGCGACATCGCGCCTCCAGGGGCGGAAACCGGGGTGAACTTCCACCTGATACGCCGCCGTCTCCTCGACCACGCCAATGGCCGTGAACGCCTGCAGGCGATCCTTGCCGCCAAATGTTTCGGTCGGCGAGTAGTAGATGACCCGGTCACCGGGCGCGCTTCGCTTCAGCGGAGCGGCCTTGCCATGACAGACCTGCATGAACCCGGCTTCGCGCCCGATGCGGACATGGTTTGCCGATGCGACAGCGATCCAGCTGCGGGACATGTTTCAGTCCTCCGAAACGGTGTAGACGCGTAGGCGATGCCCGTCGGGATCGGCTGCAACAAAGGTGCGGCCGAAATCGAGGTCGGTCGGCGGCAAGAGGATGGTCGCGCCCTTGGCTTGCCATTCGGCGTGAAGCGTATCGACCCTATCCGCCGTCGCAACCTTGAAACCGACGTCGCAGCCGCCGCCCATGGCAGTCGGCGTCGGCTCAACGCCCGCCTTGCCCCA
The DNA here is from genome assembly GCF_030053135.1 of Rhizobium sp. BT04. Classification (NCBI taxonomy): domain Bacteria; kingdom Pseudomonadati; phylum Pseudomonadota; class Alphaproteobacteria; order Hyphomicrobiales; family Rhizobiaceae; genus Rhizobium; species Rhizobium sp. BT04. The sequence continues at coordinate 3,913,484 of NZ_CP125652.1, forward strand.
GAGTCCAAGGGCCAGGCCCGAAGGCAGGATGAACATCGCGAGGGTCGGGCTGAGCTCAACCGGATCCTTCCCGAGCAGTTGGCCATAAAAGCTGGCGCTCTTTGCCACGTCGGCTACGAAAAGGAGAATGCTGTTGCTGTCGATCATGGTGAGCCTCCTGTTTGGGTCAGGAGGCTCGTCTACAGAGGCATGCTGACAGATTCTGGCAGTAGCCTTGCCTCTGCCGCCGTTCAATCGGCCCAAGCTTGCCACGTCCCGGAGTTGATTTATGCGTCCGCCGTCGCATCCGCGGTGCCCGCCAGCGGATCGTCCTCGAAGGCATCGCTAGCGCGTTTCGGCTTGACCAGCGGTTCGGGGCGAACGGGGTGGGAAAACAGCATGTCGCGCCCGGCCTGCAATCCTTCGGAAACCTGCAGCACCAGACGCGCCTCGTCGCGCTTGCGGATATCCTCGCCGATTTCATAGGCGTCGACCTCGGGAACGCCGAGCGCCTCCAGCGTCCGCCGTCCGAACAGCAGGCCGGATTCCAGCGTTTCGCGCAGTTCGTAATCGACGCCCTTGTTGCGCAGTTCGATCGAATGGATGCGGTCGTAGGAGCGCACGTAGAGCCGCGTGTGTGGATAGTCCGCCTGCACCAGCTCCACCACCTTGTCGGTGATTTCTTTCTTCTGGGTGCAGACGAGCACGATCTTTGCCCGGTCGATGCCGGCCGAGCGCAGCACGTCCTTGCGGGTGCCGTCGCCGAAATAGATGCGGAAACCGAAGGAGGAGGCCTGCCGGATGCGGTCGGCCGAAAAATCGATGACGGTGACGCTGCGCCCGCCGGCAAGCAGGATCTGGGCGGCGATCTGGCCGAAACGGGAGAAGCCGACCATCAGCACGTCGGCGCCCGCGCCCTCGAAATCCTCGTCCAATTCCTCACGCGCGTCGCCGCGCAGGAGCCGCTTCGAAAGGGCCGCCCCGATCGGCGTCAGCGCCATGGAGAGCGTGACGATCGCGACCAGCAGCGATGCCGTGCTCGTCGACATCAGCCCTGAGGTCCCCGCCGTGGTGAACAGCACGAAGCCGAATTCGCCGCCCTGCGGCAGCAGGAAGGCGATGCGGATCGCATCGTCATGCGGAGAACCCGAGATCCGGCAGAGCCCGTAGATGATGATCGCCTTGACGGCCATGACGATCGGCACGGTGACGATGACGAAGAGCGCGTTGTCCAAGAGAACGTCGAGCTCCAGCGACAGGCCGACGGCGATAAAGAAGATGGCGAGCAGGACGCCGCGGAAGGGCTCGATATCCGCCTCCAGCTCGTGCCGGTAGGAGGATTCGGCCAACATCACGCCGGACAGGAAGGCACCCATCGCCATTGAAAGCCCGGCAAGCTGCATCAGGCTCGCCGAGCCCATGACGACGAAGAGGGCGGCGGCGATCATCGCCTCGCGCGCGCCGGTCCGGGCGATGATCTGGAAGAGCGGCGTCAGCAGGTAGCGCCCCATGACGATCATCGCCGCGACGGCGCCGATGGCGACCGTAAAACCGAGCAGCGGCGCGTTGCTGCCCTTGCCGCCGTCGAGAATGGTGATCAGCGCTAAGAGCGGCACGATCGCCAGGTCCTGGAACAACAGCATCGAGAAGGAGCGCTGCCCATATCTCGTATTGACGTCGCCGTCGCCGTCGAGGATCTGCATGGCGAAGGCGGTCGAAGACAGTGCCAGGCCAAATCCGGCGACGATACTGCCGCGCCAGTCGAAAACGTGGGAAAACCAGGCGAGCGCGGTCAGCGCCAGCCCGGTCACCACCACCTGCGCCGTGCCGAGGCCGAAAATGTCGCGCCGCATCTGCCACAGGCGGCTGGGTTTCAGCTCCAGCCCGATGATGAAGAGCAGGAAGACCACACCGAGTTCGGCGACGTTGAGGATCTGTTCGCCATCGGTGATGCCGTGAAAAACCGGGCCGATGACGATGCCGGCGGCGAGATAGCCGAGCACTGTGCCGAGCCCGAGCTTCTTGAAGATCGGCGCGGCGACCACGGCTCCGCCGAGCAGCAGGATCGTTTCGGAAAAAAGGGCATTGGGCGCTGACATGCTGGCGATTTCTTTCGACGGCGGGGAACATGCGGGCAGCCCCGATAAAGAATCGGTGGCGGCGGCCTTGATGCTTGGGAGAGTGCACAATAAATGGAAGCCGAAGGAAAGGCCAAATCATGTCCTCTGAAATCGATTCCTCGACACTTCTTTCCCGCGCAAGTCAATTGATCGATCTGGCCAGGAAGGCAGGGGCCGACGCCGCCGACGCCGTCGTCGTCCGGTCGCGCTCGCAATCGGTGAGCGTCCGCCTCGGCAAGGTCGAGGGGACGGAATCCTCCGAAAGCGACGATTTTTCGCTGCGCGTCTTCATCGGCAAGCGCGTTGCCAGCGTTTCGGCCAATCCGGGCTTCGATCTTCAGGCGCTGGCCGAACGCGCCGTCGCCATGGCCAAGGTCTCGCCGGAGGACCCCTTCGCCTGCCTGGCGGATGAGGCGAGCCTGTCGAAATCCTATCCCGACCTGCAATTGCTCGATACCACCGAGGTCTCCTCGGAGAGGCTGCGCGAGGCAGGCCTTGCCGCCGAGGCAGCCGCCCTTGCGGTCAAGGGCGTCACCAATTCTTCCGGCGCCGGCGCGTCGGCCGGCATGGGCGGCCTGGTTCTTGCCACCTCGCACGGTTTTGCGGGCAGCTACATGGCCTCGCGTTTCGGCCATTCCGTCAGCGTCATCGCAGGCGAAGGCACCGGCATGGAGCGCGATTATGATTTCGACAGCCGCCTCTACTATGCCGAGCTCGACGATCCCGCTGAAATCGGCCGCCGCGCCGGCGAACGGGTGGTAAAGCGCGTCAACCCTCGCCAGGTGCCGACCGGCAAGGACGTCACCGTCATCTTCGACCCGCGCGTCGCCCGCGGCTTCGTCGGCCATATCGCCGGCGCGATCAATGGCGCTGCCGTCGCCCGCAAGTCCAGCTTCCTGCGCGACAGGATGGGTCAGCAGGTGCTGAAGTCGGGCCTGTCGATATCAGACGATCCCTTGGTCGTGCGCGGCCCTTCCTCGCGGCCCTTCGACGGCGAGGGCGTGTCGGGCGAGCGGCTCGTCATGATCGAGGACGGGGTCTTGAAGCACTGGTTCCTCTCGACCTCGACCGCGCGCGAGCTGGGTCTGGAAACCAACGGCCGCGGCGTGCGCGGCGGCACATCAGTCTCGCCTTCCTCCACCAACCTTGCGCTGGAACCCGGCGACATCTCGCCGGAGGAGCTGATCCGCAGCGTCGGCAACGGTTTTTATGTCACCGAATTGATCGGCCACGGCGTCAATATGATCACCGGCGAATACAGCCGCGGCGCCACCGGCTTCTGGATCGAGAACGGCGAACTGACTTTCCCGGTGTCCGAGGTGACGATCGCCTCGAACCTCAAGGACATGTTCATGCGCCTGACGCCGGCAAACGACATAGACCGCAAATTCGGCGTCGCCGCCCCGACCTTCGCCATCGAAGGCATGACGCTGGCAGGGCGCTAGAGCAATTCCAGCAAAAGTGTGTAGCGGTTTTGCGTCCGGAATTGCGTAAAAATAAAGAGATAGAGCATGATACCGAAAAGTGTGCGCGGCTTTCGGACGACATCATGCTCTAACGAGAATTCAGAAACGGATTGATCGGATGAGCGACATGGAGAAAGCCCGCTGGCAGAGCGATCTCACGCTGATCGCCGATGCTGCGAAAGAGGCGGGTGCGGTCGCTTACGGCTTTTTCAACCAATCGCCCGAGGTCTGGTGGAAGAACGGGGATCGCTCCCCCGTCAGCGCCGCCGATTTTGCCGCCAACAAGACGCTCGAGACCATTCTGCGCAAGGCCCGGCCGGATTACGGCTGGCTCTCGGAAGAAACCGACGACGATGCCGACCGTCTCGCGCGCGCGACGGTGTTCATCATCGATCCGATCGACGGCACGCGCGCCTTCCTCGGCGGGCAAAATGTCTGGTGCGTGAGCGTCGCGGTCGTTCATCGCGGCCGGCCGGTGGCCGGCGTGCTCTATGCCCCGGCGCTCGAAGAACTCTATGAGGCCGTCGAGGGCGGGGTGGCGATGAAGAATGGCGTGCCGCTCGCCGTCTCCGCCGCAGGAGCAGATGAGACGAGCCGCCTTGCGATCGGCGAGGACCTGTTGGCGACCTTCCCGCCGGAGTTCCGCGCCCGGGTCACGCGCCAGAAATACATTCCCTCGCTCGCCTATCGCATCGCCATGGTGGCGGACGGTCGTCTCGAAGGCACCTTCGTCAAGAGCAATTCGCATGATTGGGACCTTGCCGCCGCCGATCTGATTCTCACCTGCGCCGGCGGCGGTCTCGTCGATCTCGAAGGCCGGCCGGTCGTCTACAACAGCGCCGACGTTACCCACAAGGTCCTCTGCGCAGCACCGACGCCCCGCATCGATGAATTCCTCGCGGCCTTTGCGGGACGATGAGACAGTTGACGTTTCCGTCGAAATCCCGCAGATGGGATGGCGGAGGAGAATAGGCAGAAAGAGAACAAAAAATGACTGAATCCGGTGACAAGAAGCAGCTTTTGCATCTCGTTTTTGGCGGCGAACTGGAAAGCCTCGATGACGTCCAGTTCCGTGATCTGAACGGTCTCGATATCGTCGGCATTTTCCCGGATTATGCCACGGCGCTGACGGCCTGGAAGGCGAAGGCGCAGCAGACGGTCGACAATGCGCATATGCGTTACTTCATCGTCCACATGCATCGTTTGCTCGATCCGCAGGAAAAGGCCAGAGGCAACTGACCTCGGCTAGCGACCCCGGCCAAGGCCATCCGCAAGTGCCGCCGGCGACCGTTCGGCGAGCAGGGCTTTCGCGCATCGGGCGCCCGTCGTTCCGGATTGTCTGACGCATTCTGAACAAATTGATCGGTCATTGCGGCCGCAACGATAATGAGGGAATGGGTTTGATGTCGATCTTGGATCGGAGGCTGGCGCAATGAGCTCCCGGATGGCTCGGTTCGGTCTGAGCGCATACCGTCTGGCGGGAACCGTGGCCTCTCCTGTTGTCGGCCTCTATATCACCTACCGCACGGCCAAGGGCAAGGAAGACCGGGCGCGCCGCCTGGAACGCTTCGGCTATCCGAGCGCCAACCGGCCGCAAGGCCCGCTCGTCTGGTTCCATGCCGCAAGTGTGGGCGAAACCAATGCCGTCATCCCGCTGATCCGCGAAATCCGCCGTCGTGACATCCATGTCATCCTGACGACCGGTACCATCACCTCCGCGAGGCTTGCCGCCGAGCGGCTCGGCAATGAAGCGATCCATCAATATGTGCCGCTCGATCTGAAGCCCTCCGTCAGCCGCTTCCTCGATTATTGGCAGCCCGATTGCGCCATCATCGCCGAATCCGAGATCTGGCCGGCAACGGTGCTGGAACTCGGCCGCCGCCGGATTCCGCAGATCCTGATCAATGCCCGCATGTCGGACCGCTCCTTTGCCCGCTGGCGCCGTCGCCCGGCGATTGCCGAAGCCTTGTTCGAGAATCTCGCCCTCGTCATCGCCCAGTCGGATATGGATGCTGAACGTTTCCGCGATCTCGGCGCCGTCCCCGTCATCACCTCAGGCAATCTGAAGGTCGATACCGACGCACCGCCCTACGACAGCGCTGTGCTTGCCCGCTACAAGAAGCAGATCGGCGAGCGCAAGACCTGGGCGGCGATCTCGACCTTCGACGGCGAGGAGAATGCCGCCGCCATCGTCCATCGGGCGCTGCGGGAGCGCGATCGTCAATTGACGATCATCGTGCCGCGTCACCCGGAGCGCTGCGACGAGATCGAGGCGGCGCTCGTCAAGCAGGGGCTGAAGGTCGCCCGCCGCACCCGTGACGATGTCTTGTCGGCCGATGTCGATATTTTTCTCGGCGATACGATCGGCGAAATGGGCCTCTATCTGAGATTGACGGAAATCGCTTTCGTCGGACGCTCGCTCTTTGCCGAAGGCGGCCAGAACCCGCTGGAGCCCGCCATGCTCGGCTGCGCCGTACTCTCGGGTGGCCATGTGCAGAATTTCCGCGATGCCTATCAGAAGCTTGCCCGCAGCGGCAGCGCCCGCATGGTGCGCGATACCGAGATGCTGGCCAAGGGTGTGCATTACCTGCTGATCAATGACGAAGCCCGCCGCAACATGATCGAGGCCGGCATCACCGCCGTGCATGAGATGCGCGGCGCGCTGACCGCGACCGTGAAGGGGCTGGAACCCTATATCAATCCGCTGACGGTGAAGGCGCGGCTGCTGCCCAAGGCCGTGGCCCAGGTCTGAGGATATATCATGTCGGCAGCGACCCTTATCAAAGGCATTCTCTTCGACAAGGACGGCACGCTGCTCGACTATGACGAGAGCTGGCTGCCGGTCAACCGGGAGTTGGCCCGCATTGCAGCCCAAGGCGATCCGCTTCTCGCCGACCGGCTGCTTGCCGCCTGCGGCATGGATCCGGTGACTGGCCATATCGTTCCCGACAGCCTGCTTGCCGCCGGCAATACCCGCCAGATCGCCGAGGGCCTGGTTGCCGCGGGCTCGATGGTCGATGTCGGTGACCTGACGGTGCGCCTCGACGAACTCTTTTCCAGCGCCGCCGAATTTTCCGTGCCGGTGACCGATCTCGCCGGCTTCTTCGCAAGGCTGCATCAGCGCGGCTTCAAGCTCGGCGTCGCCTCCAGCGACAACGAACGGTCGATCCGCCAGACGGCGGAACGCTTCGGTTTTGCCCGCTATGTCGATTACATTGCCGGCTATGACAGCGGTTTCGGTGTCAAGCCGGAGCCGGGCATGGTGCTCGGCTTCTGTGCCGCGACCGGTCTTTCGCCTGAAGAGGTTGCGATCGTCGGCGACAACAATCACGATCTGCACATGGGTCTGAATGCCGGGACGGGCTTAAGGATCGCCGTGCTGACCGGCACCGGTTCGCGGGATTCGCTGGCCGCCGCGGCCGATCACGTGCTTGACGACATCACCGCCATCGAGGCGTTGCTGCCGGATCTGCAGCCGGCCTAGAAGCAATTCCAGCAAAACTGTGCAGCGGTTTTGCCAGGCAAAGGGTGAAACGCTTTTGCCGGGAATTGCGCTAATCTGTAAGGGCTTGCATTTTCATCGATTTTGGCTTCTCAATCCGGCCGGTCGAGGGGCAGGGGAGCGGGACGGCAAGATGATATCCGAAGCGCCGCCGTTCTGGTGGAGGAAGGCCGATTGGCGGGCCTGGCTGCTGCTGCCGCTTTCCTTTCTATACGGCCGCATCGCCGGCCACCGCATGGCGCATGCGCGCCGCGCCTCCGTTCCGATTCCGGTCATCTGCGTCGGCAATTTCACTGTCGGCGGTGCAGGCAAGACGCCGACGGCACTGACCATCGCCCGTGCCGCCAAGGCCAAGGGGCTGAAGCCTGGTTTTCTCAGCAGGGGGTACGGCGGCTCGCTCGATGTGACGACGGTGGTCGATCCCGCTCATCACCGCGCGGTCGCCGTCGGCGATGAGCCGTTGCTGCTTGCCCAGGAGGCGCTGACGGTGATTTCCCGCAGGCGCGTCGAGGGTGCCGCGCGCCTGGTGGCGGAGGGCGCCGATCTCATCATCATGGATGACGGGTTCCAGAGCGCCCGGCTGGCGATCGACTATGCCCTGCTCGTCATCGACGCGACCCGCGGCCTCGGCAACGGCCATATCGTGCCGGGCGGCCCGGTGCGGGCGCCGATCCGCCAGCAGCTGAGTCATGCGACGGCGCTCTTGAAGGTCGGCGGCGGCAATGCCGCCGACAGGATCGTCCGCATGGCGGCGCGTGCCGCAAAACCCTATTTCACCGCATCGCTGAAAGTGCGCGGCGACAACATGCTGGCCGGCGTGAAGGTGCTCGCCTTCGCCGGCATCGCCGATCCCGCCAAATTCTTCCGCACTGTGGAATCACGCGGCGCCGAAATCTCCGTCGCCAAGAGCTTCGGCGACCACGAGCACCTGACCGAGGAGGAGATCGACGACCTCCTGACCACCGCCGAGCGTCAGGGCCTGCTGATCGTCACCACCTCCAAGGATTTCGTCCGCCTCTCCGGCCATCCCGGCAAGGCGGCGCAGCTTGCCGAAAAGAGCCGGGTGATCGAGGTCGACATGGTGTTCGAGGATCACCTTGCCCCAAGCCTGATCATCGACAGGGCGATTGCCGCCTGCCGCGAGCGGCGCCTGCGGGAGATGAAGGCTGGGAGCTAGCGCCGCTGGTTCGGCAGCACGCCGGCGCGTTTGTCGGCTTCGATCGCCGAGATCACGTCGGCATAGGGTTCCTGCCGGGCGACGCTCCAATAGCGCAACTCGTCGAGCGGGATCTGTTTTCCCGTCATCGCGCAGATGACATAGGAGCCGGGCGAGAGAATCTGGAAATCGCCATCGAGATACCGGATCTTCGCTTCGCGGTTTCCATGGCCTTCGAACAAATTCATGCGCTCCGTTCCCTGCAGTCTGTCATCCCCTTGCCATACTCCCGAAAGGGCTGCTTTTCCAGCTTTTTTAGCTTCTGCCGAAAAGCCGCTCGATATCGCTGAGCTTCAATTCGATATAGGTCGGCCGGCCATGATTGCACTGGCCGGAGCCGGGCGTCACTTCCATTTCCCGGAGCAGCGCGTTCATTTCCTCCGGCCGCAGCCGCCGTCCGGAGCGCACCGATCCGTGGCAGGCCATGGTCGCCGCCACATATTCGAGCTTGGCCGACAGGCCGGACGCCGTGTCCCATTCGGCAATCTCGTCGGCAAGCTGGCGGATCAGGCCATGCGCGTCGACCTCGCCGAGCATGGCCGGCGTCTCGCGCACGGCGATCGCCCCGGGGCCGAAACGCTCGATTGCCAGGCCGAGCTCGGAAAGCTCGGCCGCATGCTGCATCAGCCGGTCGCAATCCTCTTCCGGAATGTCGATGATCTCGGGGATCAGCAGCACCTGCGAGGCCAGCCGCTTCGAATGCAGCGCCTTGCGCATCGCCTCGAACACCAGCCGCTCATGCGCGGCATGCTGGTCGACGATGACAAGCCCGTCCTCGGTCTGGGCGACGATGTAATTTGCGTGAATCTGCGCCCGCGCCGCGCCGAGCGGGTAGCGCGCGGCCGGTTCGGCGGCGGCCGGCTGCGGCGAAAGTAGCGGCTCGGCCCGCGCCGTCGGCATCGAAAGCGCGTCGAAGGAGGCCTGTGGCCGTTCGCCGAAACCCGTTGTCGGCTGAAAGGGTCGGGAGGGCGAAGTTTCGGCCGACCATCCGCCCTGCGTCCGCTGGCTATTCGGCTGGAAGCCGGGACGGAAGGCGCGCAGCATGTCGCTCGCCCCGGTCGTCGCCGCTCGGCTGCCGTCGCGCGCCAGGGCTTCGCGGATGGCGCCGACGATCAGGCCGCGCACCAGGCCGGGGTCGCGGAACCGCACGTCGGATTTGGCAGGATGCACGTTGACGTCGACGAGAGCGGGATCGAGCGTGATCGACAGCACCGCCACCGGCTGGCGTCCTGAAGGGATGGTCTCGGCATAGGCGCCGCGGATGGCCGAGAGGATCAGCTTGTCCTGCACCGGCCGGCCGTTGACGAAGGCATATTGATGCGCGGAGTTGCCGCGATTGAAGGTCGGCACGCCGGCAAAGCCGGTGAGCGAGATCTCCTCGCGCACGGCGTCGAGCGCAATGGCGTTGTCGCGGAATTCCTTGCCGAGCACCTGCGCCATGCGCGCCAGGTGATCGTCGCCGGTCGCCGGAAATTCCAGCGTCGTGCGGTCCGAGCCCGACAGCACGAAGCGCACGGCAGGGAAGGCGATCGCCATGCGCTTGACGATTTCGGTGATGGCGCCGGCCTCGGCCTTCTCCGTCTTCAGGAATTTGAGCCGGGCGGGCGTGGCGAAGAACAGGTCGCGCACTTCGACGATCGTGCCGGGATTGGCGGCGGCCGGCCTGATATGGGCGATCTTGCCGGCGATCACGGCGATCTCGTGACCGCCGGCGCTGTCGCGCCTGCGGCTGGCGATGCTGAGCCTGGCGACCGAGCCGATCGAGGGCAGCGCCTCGCCGCGGAAGCCGAGCGTGCGGATATCCTCAAGCGTATCCGACAATTTCGAGGTGCAGTGGCGCCTGACCGCCAGTTCCAGATCAGCCGCGTCCATGCCCGAGCCGTTGTCGCTGACGCGCAGCAGCGCCTTGCCGCCACCTGATGTGGCGATCTCGATGCGCGTCGCGCCGGCGTCGAGCGCGTTTTCGATCAGTTCCTTGGCAGCGCTCGCCGGCCGTTCGATGACTTCGCCGGCGGCGATCTGATTGATGAGTGTTTCGGAAAGCTGTCTGATGGCCATGGGCTATTTTCGAGGATTCGCGGGCCGGAGGGAAGGGCTTTCGATAGGCTTTCCCAAAGCGTGATCCGAGGCTCTCCCCAAGCTTGGGAGTCGCCGCTGCATGATTTCATCCTTAAATCGGTTCCGATTTAAGGATGAAATCATGCAGCAGTTCAAAGCGTTACAGCGTCCCATGCGCGCCTGGAAAAGACGCGCGGCGCGGTAATGTTAAGCCGGTTTTAACATAAAAATGGCATTTCTATTCATATACCTCCGGAAGCTGCGAAATCGAACAGATGTGGGACGCAATAGCATGAGTGCCGGCTTCGAAAAGGCGGACACATCATCAGAAATCGATGGGACTCCCGCCGAGGCCGATCTGCAGACGGCGCTTTTCGATGTGGTGTGCGACAGCCTTTCCGCAGCTTTCATCATCTATGACAAAAACGACCATCTGATCTTCGCCAGCCGCCAGACGTTGGAATTCTTCCCGTTGCCGTCCGAGATGCTGAGGCCCGGCACGCGGCTCCGCGATTTCCTCGGCGCGATGTATGACACCGGCATTCGCCAGCAATATGCTGCCAAGCAGGGCGGCTCGCTGAGCCGCGAGGACTGGCTGTCGCAGAAAATCGCCTCGCATTGGCGTGAGCGCTTCGAATCCGTCGAGCGCCACGGCGCCGACAGCTGGGTCCGCTTCGTCAAGCGCAGGCTGCCGGGCGGTTACGGCGTCACCATCATTTCCGACATATCAGAGGACAAGAAACGCGAAGAGCAATGGCGCTCGGATCTGGAGCGGGTGCAGCTCACCGAGGACATTCTCGACAATCTGCCGTTCCCGCTTTTCGTCAAGGACCGCAACCTCACCTATGTCGCGGTCAACCTTGCCTTCTGCGAGAAATATCAGACGACCGCTGACGAGGTGCTCGGGCGCAAGAGCGGCGATCTCTTTTCTGAAGAGATCGCCAAGCGTTTCGAGGAGAGCGATCGCCATGTGCTGGAGACCGGCGAAATGTCCGTCTCCCGCCAGCGGCAGATCTCCCGCGACGGCATCGAGCGCGACATCGTCAGCCGCAAGCACCGCATCGGCAAGCCCGGCCGCTATTTCCTGGTGTCGACCATGCAGGACCTGCCGCGCGACGGCGCCGATCTCGACGAGTTCGGACGGGCCTCGGCGATCACCACGTCAAGCAATCAAAGCTACCGTCGGGCCTATGTGCCGGTGCCGAGCGCCGTCGAACGCCGCGAACCGGCTGCGATGGAAGCGATCGTTCCGGAGAATTTCTCCGGCCGCAAGGTCCTCGTCGTCACGGCCGACCTCGCCGCCGAGACTGCTGCCTTGCGGACGCTGTCGAAATACGGTTTCGAATCCTGCTCGGTCCGCGGCGAGGACGAGGAGGAGCGCTTCCTGGAAATTGCCACCTCCTCCGGCATCTCGCTCGATCTCCTGATCATCGACAATCAGATGGGCATGCGCTGCCTGGAGCTTGCCGAGCATTACGGCATCCCGTCGCTTGTTATGGACGGATTCCAGATCGCCAACGAGCTCACCTTCCAGATCGCCCGCCATTTCAACCGCAACAGCCGCAGTGCTGCCGGTGCGGATACGGATTGGGAAATCAGCATTTCCGACGATGTGGTCGGCCTGCAGGTTCTCGTCGCCGAAGACAATGATATCAATCAGATCGTTTTTTCGCAGATCCTCGAGGGCCTCGGTTATCGCCATATGATCGCGGCGACCGGCGACGAGGTCGTGCGCCTGTGGGCCGAGCACCGGCCGCAGATCGTGCTGATGGATATTTCCCTGCCGGGCTTCAACGGCTTTGAGGCCGCCCGCCTGATCCGGCAAATGGAGGAAACCGGCGGCGGAACCCGCACCCCGATCATTGGCGTGCTGACCCAGGCCTTCGAACGCGACCGCGCCGAATGCGTCAAATCAGGCATGGACGATGTCATCATGAAACCCGTCAGCCCTGACATGCTCGAGGCGATATTTCAGAAACACCTATTGGATGAAGCCCTGCGGGCGCGAGGCTAATGCATGTCGCCCGAAGTATGCCGCGGTTCCGGGATAACGGCATGGATAAAACAAGGCAATCCCCGTCAAATCCCCAGATTTAGGGCGATTCAAGCGGCCATGGCCGCTGATTTACTATCGAATTGTTAAGATATGCCGGTCATTCTTTGCATGGCGCGGGAAAGCTCGGGTGGATAATGAAATCGGCGGATATAGCTTTCTTGACCGTCGGTCAGAATGAGCTTCAGACGATGGCCTATACCGATCCGCTGAGCGGATTGGGAAACCGCAATCGCATGCGGGAGAAGGTCTTGCAGATCTCCTCCGAGCGTGCCAGCGATCCGGCCCCCTTCACCATCGGCATCGCCAATCTCGACAGTTTCAAGCCGATCAACGATCTCTTCGGCTCGGCGGCCGGCGATGAAATCCTGTGCCAGGTCGCGCATCGCCTCCGAGCCTGCATTCCCGATGGCGCGCTGGTCACCCGCCATGATGGCGATGAATTCGCTTTCGTGCTGCCGCTGATTTTCGAGCGGGCGAGTGCCGAGAAATTCGGCCAGATGATCCGCGAGGTGTTGTCGGCCCCCTATGACCTCGGCGACCGCAACGTCCGTCTCTCCGCCTCCCTAGGCTTTGCCATCTATCCCTTCGCAGGCGAGGATTGCGAGGAACTGCTGAAGAGCGCGGAAACCGCGCTTTACCGTTCCAAACGCCGCGGCCGCGGCCAGATCACCGTCTACAGCAGAGAGATCGCCCAGGAAATGAAGCGCGCGACGCAGTTGGAGCAGGCGCTCAGAAACGCCATCATCTCCGACGCGATCGATGTGCATTTCCAGCCGATCGTCTCGCTCTCCAACAACCAGGTCGTCGGTTTCGAGGCGCTCGCCCGCTGGAACGATCCCGACCTCGGCTTCGTCTCGCCCGGCGTCTTCGTGCCGCTCGCCGAAGAGCGCGGTTTCATCGATGCGCTGTCGGAGGCGCTGCTGCGCAAGGCCGCGGAAGCCGCCCTTTCATGGCCGCGCGATCTCTTCCTGTCGTTCAATCTGTCCTCGGCCCAGCTGATGGATCCGGGCACGAGCAGCAGCGTATTGTCGATCCTCGGCCGCGTCGGCTTCGATCCACATCGCCTGGAACTGGAGATCACCGAGACCGCGGTGATGAGTTCGGCCGATACCGCCCACCGCATCATCGCCGATTTGCGCGCCGCCGGTGTGCGCATTTCGCTCGACGATTTCGGCACCGGCCAGTCGAGCCTGGGGCGCCTGCGCGACTTCATCTTCGACAAGATCAAGATCGACCGCGCCTTCGTCTCGCGCATCAATTCCGACCGCGCCTCCGAACACATCATCAAGGCGATCCTGACCATGTGCGACGGCCTGGAGCTGGAGGTCGTGGCGGAAGGCATCGAGGATTATGCCGAGGCGGTGAAGCTCCGCACGCTCGGCTGCGGCATGGGGCAGGGTTATCACTTCGGCCGTCCGGCCGACGGTATCGCCACGCTTCGCTTCCTGCACGAGAACTATTACGATCCGGCCGTGGCGGAGCGTGTCAGCGCGTAAAGCGATGGCGTCATAAAACGATGGCGCCCCTGGGAGCGCCATCGCCTACGTTATACTACCGCGCGGTTTACTTAGGTGTGGTCGAGCCGGTCGCCGTGGTATCGGTGCCGGTCGCAGCCGGGGCCTTTTCCGCTGACTGCATGGCCAGCGTCTTGAACTCAGGCGCGGCCTTCAGCGATTCAGCCGTTTCGCTTGTCGTCAGCTTGACGCTGCCGTCCTGGGTGTTCTGGGCGACGGTTATCTTGTCCATCGGCACGGCGACGTTCTTTTCGCCAATCCCGAGGAAGCCGCCGACGCCGATGATCGCAGCGACCAAGCCGCCGTCCTTCTTCATGATCAGGTCGTTGACGCTGCCGATACTTTCATTGTTGCCGTTATAGACCGACTGGCCGATATAGGTGTTGGCGCTGACCTGATCCGGAGCCTGCTCCGTGATATAGCCAGCCTGGGCCGTGTCTGCCGTCGGTGCTGCGGCCGGAGCCTGTGCGGCATCGCCTGCCGGCTTGGTGACGTCAGGGGTGATCGGCGGCTTCGGTGCTGCCGGATCGGCGGGAGCCGCCTGCGTCGAAGCGGCTGGATCGGCCGGCTGCGGGGCGGTCTGCGAGAATGCCGCCGGTGCGAAAGCCGTGGCAAACAGTGCGCCAGCGGCAACGGTCGTCAGGAGTTTGCGTGTCATTTCGAACCTACCTTCATTTCCCTAGAGTGATTGCTGACCCGGCAACGCCTCTAGTCATTGCCGCGCCGGTTCGAAGGGAAAATGGCTGGTGCGCCGATTGGTTCCGGTTGAAAACACGGAAAATTTCTCGATTTTCACGGAACATTTATCAACGGCAACCACCTGAACGAGAAAAGGCGCCCCGGTCGGGAGCGCCTCTGATCGCCGCTGGCAAGCAAATGCGGGTCGCGTCAGATCACATAGACCGGATCGAACACGCCTTTGACGTCGATGCCGAGTTCCAGCAGCGCGCCGGCGCTGGGCTGCGCCGAACGGGCATCCTCGTCCAGCCCCTCCCAGGCGGTCGTCACCGCCAGCCGGTCGGCATTGACGCCGATGAAGGCAGGGCAGGAGGGCTGGACGGCGGGAACCTTGTAGCGCGAGATGCGCAGGCCATCGGGATTGTAACGGTCGACGACGCCCGCACCCCAGCGCGAATTCCAGATATAACCGTCGGCATCGACCACCGAGCCGTCGATATCGCCGGGCTCGTTGGCGCTGTCGACCAGCACGATCGGCTCGCCCGCGGGCAGGCCGGTCTGCGGATCGACCATGACGCGCATCAGCCGGTTGAGGCGGGAGTCCGTATAATAGCCGATCGTGCCATCCGGCGAGAAGCAGATCGAATTCGGGATGCTGATGCCGTTGAAGATCTTCGTCACCTTGCCGCCAGCGACATGATAGATGGCGCCGGCCTGGTTTTCCGCCCGCTTGCTCATCGTGCCGATCCAGAGCGCACCGGAAGGATGGGTACGACCATCGTTCGAACGGTTTTCCGGCTTGTCGTTTTCGAGCGCCGCATAGAAGGTGAGGTTGCCGCTCGCCACATCACGGACGAACAGCCCTTCCTCCGTCGCGATCAGCTGCCGTCCGGCGTCGATACGGGCCAGCACGCTTGCCATGGCAGGCAGCGGATGCACCTTTTTCGCGTTTGTCGAAAGATTGAGCTCGTGCAGTTCCTTGCCGAGGATGTTGAACCACCAGACAGTATTGCTGTCCGGATCATAGGTCGGACCTTCGCCGAGAACGGAGTTGGTGTTGCAAAGGGTCTTGCCCTCGAACTCATAAATATCGGTCATACGCTCACGCTCCCAATGGCTGCATCATAGGCGTAAATGGTCGCCTTGGCGCGCTCGGCAACCTCTGACGCGGTCATTCCCGGCTTGTAGAGGCTGGTGCCGAGGCCGAAGGCAAAGATGCCGGCCCTGGTATAATCGCCGAAATTCTTGTCCGATACGCCGCCGACGGCGGCAATCGTCAGCTCCGGCGGCAGGATAGCCCGGATCGCCGTGATGCCGGAAGGGCCAAGCACGCTCGCCGGAAAGAATTTGAGGCCGGTGGCGCCGGCGTGCGCTGCCGCCAGCGCCTCGGTCGGGGTGAAGACGCCGGGCATCGTCACCATGCCATATTCTCGCGCCCGGATGATTACCTCGGGGTCGACATTCGGCGTGACCAGCAGCTTGCCGCCGGCCGCATGCAGGCTGTCGACCGCCTCGACCGTCAGCACCGTGCCGGCACCGATCAGTACCTCGGCCGGCGCCATCTTCGCGGCGATCTCGATGGATTTGAACGGTTCCGGCGAATTGAGCGGGATCTCGATCGCCGTCAGGCCGTTTTCGATCAAAGCGCCGACGATGCTCTCGGTCTCATCGGGCCTGATGCCGCGAAGGATGGCGATCAGCGGCCGTTTCATCTCGGGGAAGGGGATACGGTTCATCATGTCGGCTTTCTCAATTCGGCCAGATGGCTTCGGCGGCGGCCGAAAGCCCGCGGCGCACGGCGGCGTCCGCATCGATGGCGGTGAAGGGAAGGGAGAGGGTTTTGAAGGCCTGTTCGTAGAGCGCCTGCAGGCGCCCGGAAGCGACCAGGGTGATGCCTGAGTTGGCTGCATCCTGCAGCGCGCCGGCGATTTCGAGGCCGATCAGCGTGCCGGAAAGCCGGGCTTGCGCGGCAGCAGCCGAGATGCCGTGCAGCAGCTGGCCCGAGCGGGCGGCAAAGAGCAGGTTGGAGGCAAGTGCCGGCCGTGCGAAAGCCGACGATACCGCGGCCTCGAAGGCCGCCGCGTCCGCCGGCTGCTCTCCGGCGCTGGCAACGGCATGCGAGAGGATCGTGTGTTTGCTGATGACGTCGAACAGCTCGCCGGTCATGAAGGTCGAAAAGCCGGTGACCTTGCCGTCCGTCACATGCACCCATTTCGAATGTGTGCCGGGCATGCAGACCGCCTGCGCTCCGGAGCTTGTCCGGCCGAGCGCGCCAAGCAGCTGGGTTTCCTCGCCGCGCATGACGTCGGGTGTGGCGATATCCCGCTGGGCAAGACCCGGCAGGATGCGGATGTCGCGGCTTTCCCCCGGTACTGAGACCGCTCCGGTAAGGATCGATGCGAGCGGGGCCGGCACGTCGATATAACCGGCCTCGACCCAGCCCTGCCGTGCGCCGGCCATGCCGCAGACGATCACCGGCAGGTTTTCCGGCGCCTCGACGGCCGTAAGGTGGGCGGCAAGCACTTGGGAAAAGCCGGTCTTTGCAGCGCTCGTCATGCCTTCGCCGCTGCGGCGTTCGGCAAGGATGCTGCCGTCTCTGCCGAGCAGCCAGAGCCGGAAACTGCTGGTGCCCCAGTCCACCGCAACATAAGCGGGATTTGCCATTACAGAACGCCTCCATCGACAATCAGGGACTGCGCGGTCATCGCCGCCGCGCAGTCCGATGCAAGAAACAGACAGGGACCGACGATCGCATCGGGCTTGAGCGGAATTTTCAGGCACTGGTCCTCAACCGAGCGCGCGATGCTCTCCTCGGTCAGCCAGAGCTGCATCTGCCGTTCGGTGACGACCATGCCGGGCAGGATGCAGTTGACCCGGATATGGTCCGGCCCGAGCCTGCCCGCCATGCTCTTCGTCAGTCCGACGACCGCAGCCTTCGCCGCCGCATAGGCGGGAAAACCGCCCATGTTCAGCTTGAAGGCGATCGACGACATATTGATGATCGCCCCGCCGCCGGCCGCCCGCATCGACGGCACTACTGCCTGCGAGGTGAAGAACACATGCCGCAGATTGACCGCCTGGTTGTTGTCCCAATAGGCCTCGGTCACCGCGTCGAATTCATGGCGGTCGTCCCAGGCGGCATTGTTGACGAGCACGCGGATCGGCCCCGAACGCGCCACGACGGTATCGACCGTGCGCCGGATCGCCTCGATGTCGCGCAGGTCGGCATGGTGGAAGGAGACCGGATGCACCGTCTCCGGCGACAGCCTCTCGGCGAGCGCGCGGCCTGCGTCCTCGGCGATATCGATGAAGGAGACTTTGGCGCCCTGGCGCGCGAAACCTTCAACGATCGCAGCACCGATGCCCGATCCACCGCCGGTCACCAGCACGGCTCGGTCTTTGAACTCGGGAAACTGTGCGGCTGGCATCATGTTCATTGTCATCATCAGCGGCGCCTCCCCACTCATTATTCCATTATGTGGAACTTAATTTGACTATATGGAATTATCCAATTATGCTGCCCTTTCTGTCAAGGGTGGATGGGGCGATGAATTCAAGCGGCGACGGCATGGCGCAGGCACGCGAGACCGGCACGCTCGGCAAACTGATGGTTCTGCTCGATCTCGTCACCCATGCAGATGGCCCACTGCGTTTCACCGATATCCTGGCCCTTGCCGGCCAGCCGCGCGGCACATTGCATCGCCAGCTGAGTCACCTGGTGGAAGAAGGTCTGCTCGAACTCGATGGCGACGGCCGTTATGCGCCGGGCCTGCGCCTGCTCGATTTTGCCGCCCGCAGCTGGGCGCGCAATGAATTTCGCCTGATTGCCGAACCGCACCTGGCCGATCTGCAGCAGGCGACCGGCGAGACGGTGCATCTCGGTGTTCTCAGAGGCCAGTCGATCATCTATCTCGATAAGGTCGACGGCCGTCAGCCGGTGCGCATGTATTCGCAGATCGGCAATGCCTCGCCCTGTTACTGCACCGGCGTCGGCAAGGCTGCTCTTTCGCTGCTTCCCGCCGATCTCCTCGCCGATCTCCTCGCCGATCTGAGCTTCACCCGCTTTACCGCTTCGACCCATGTCTCAGCCGAAACGCTGCTTGCCGAAATCCGTGAGATCGCCGACCAGGGCTATGCCTTCGACCGCGAGGAGCATGAGGCCGGTATTTGCTGCGTTGCCGCCCCCGTCTGGTCGGAGGATCGGACTTTTATCGGCGGCATTTCGATCACCGGCCCGGCCTATCGCTTGTCGATGGAACTTCTACGCCAATGGGTCGTTCCGGTTCAGCGGGCAGCCGGGAGGATCATGGAAGGCATGCGCATCCGCCTCGGCCCGCGCCGCTGACGGAAAATTGCGCTCCGCCCTTGCCGAACGCAGTTCAGAGAGCATGCTTATGATGAGGGCGATATTGAGATTTGCCGGCGAATCACGACAACTGCAAATAGTCCGCGAAATCGACAACCACTCACCGGCCGAATGCTGCACGCCGAGGCCGGCTCCGTTTGATCCAATCAGCGATCGTCATTCCCCGATGCAATCGAACCGGCTGCCCTGCCGAAGATGAAGAAATGTGATGGCACCCTTGTCGCAAACATCCCCGGAAGAAGACGATTATATCAACGAGATAGCGGGCCTGAAGACCCAGTTCGATATTTTCCGTTTCCTGAAACGCGTGACGGAAGCCTATCGCAGCCGTGCCTTCATGGTTCTCAACCTGCCGCCGATCACCTCCCTGGATCTCCAGGGCAGCACCGTCATCACCAGCTGGCCGGCCGAGCTTCTGGCGCTCTACGACCAGGAGGGACTGCTGGTCAACAGCCCGGTTCTCCGGCGGCTCAGAACATCGGCGCGGCCGTTCTTCTACGACACGTCGCGCGAGAACTGGTCGCGCGACGACGGCAAGTCCGCGCTCGTCGTGACGATGTTCGAACGTTTCAGGATGATGCGCGGCGCCTATTTTCCGACGCATGAGCCCTCCGGCCTGCGGGGCGCCGTGTCTTTCGCCGGTGACCGCGAACTCTTCAGCCCGGTGGAGATGCGTGAGCTTTGCTACATCGCCATCCATGTCTTCGACAGGCTCGCCGAGATCCGCAACCTCGATACGCGCATCACCGACACGCTGACCGACCGCGAGATCGATTGCCTCAACTGGACGGCGGCCGGCAAGACCAGTGCGGAGATCGCCGAGATCCTCACGCTGTCCGAGCACACGGTCAATCATTACCTCAACCGCGCCACCAAGAAGCTCGATACGGTCAACCGCACCCAGGCGGTCGCCAAGGCGCTGCGGATCGGCCTGATCAAATAAGATGCAATAAGGCGCGGCGGGCTTTCGCCGGCCGCCCAGCGCTTGAGCAAATCCCTGCCATTGGCGCCATCCCCGGGTCGCCATTGTGGCATTTCCGCCGATTTTCCGTCTGGCACGCTTTCTGCATCTCCTTTGGCAAAGGCCCAGAGGGGACTTGGACCAGCGCCAGGAAATGGCGCGGCCGGCACACTGCTGCCCGACACCGATGCCGCCCATCTCGTAGGCCATCGGTGTCGGCGGCGGTTG
Organism: Rhizobium sp. BT04; assembly: GCF_030053135.1. Taxonomy (NCBI): domain Bacteria; kingdom Pseudomonadati; phylum Pseudomonadota; class Alphaproteobacteria; order Hyphomicrobiales; family Rhizobiaceae; genus Rhizobium; species Rhizobium sp. BT04. The sequence goes on from NZ_CP125652.1 coordinate 3,933,628, forward strand.
TTGCGTTTTGGCACCGCTTGTTGGCAGCTGCTGGCGATTTGGTCTTTCCCCTTCATTTTTCGCTGGCCTTTTTGCCGGCTTACTCTAGTTCGCCCGCATTGCGCCGGTTCTCGGGGAGACCGTTGCGGCCATCAGGGCGAAAGCCCGGCGGACTTGATGGCCGCAACGGATTGCCCATTCTCCCCGGCGCTTTTGCAAGCCGGCAAATCGATTTCCCCACGATGATTTCGTTTGGCGAAGGCGTCCGCCTCCACTATTTGTGGTCTCTGCAGGCAAGCAGTGAGGATGGAATGGCCGACGTCACCAAGGAACAGGTTCTCGAAACGCTGAAGACCGTGCGCGGACCCGATCTCGAGCATGATATCGTCGAGCTCGGCATGGTCTCCGACGTCTTCATCTCCGACGGCAAGGTCTATTTCTCCATCACCGTTCCCGCCGATCGCGCCAAGGAGCTGGAGCCGATGCGGCTTGCCGCCGAACGCGTCATCAAGGAAATGCCGGGCGTCAAGGGCGCCCTCGTCACACTGACCGCGGACAAGAAGGCGGCCGCCGCAGCTCCCGCCGCCCGCCCTGCACCCAATCCGCCGCACGGCCATGCCGGCCACGATCACGCGGGCCATCATCACGGGGCGCATGCGCCGCAGCCACAGCCGCCGCGCGCTGGCAAGATCGGTGTGCCGGGCATCGGCGCCATCATCGCCGTCGCCTCGGGCAAGGGCGGGGTCGGCAAGTCGACCACCGCCGTCAATCTGGCGCTCGGGCTGCTGGCGAACGGTCTTCGCGTCGGCATTCTCGATGCCGATATCTATGGTCCCTCGATGCCGCGGCTCTTGAAGATATCCGGCCGCCCGACGCAGATCGACGGTCGCATCATCAATCCGATGGAGAATTACGGCCTCAAGGTCATGTCGATGGGCTTCCTCGTCGACGAGGAGACGGCGATGATCTGGCGCGGGCCGATGGTCCAGTCGGCGCTGTTGCAGATGCTGCGCGAAGTCGCCTGGGGTGAGCTCGACGTACTTGTCGTCGATATGCCGCCCGGCACCGGCGACGCGCAGCTGACCATGGCCCAGCAGGTGCCGCTTGCCGGCGCCGTGATCGTCTCGACGCCGCAGGATCTCGCCTTGATCGATGCCCGCAAGGGCCTCAACATGTTCCGTAAGGTCGAGGTGCCGGTGCTCGGCATCGTCGAGAATATGAGCTATTTCATCGCCCCCGATACCGGCACCCGCTACGATATCTTCGGTCATGGCGGCGCCCGCAAGGAGGCCGAGCGCATCGGCGTGCCCTTCCTCGGCGAAGTGCCGCTGACGATGAATATCCGCGAAACCTCCGACGCCGGCACGCCGCTCGTCGCCTCCGAGCCGAACGGCGTCGTCGCCGGCATTTATCGCGGCATCGCCGCCAAGGTCTGGGAGCAGGTGGGCGGCCAATCGCAGCGCCCCGCGCCGACGATCGTCTTCGAATAACGACAAATAGTGCATGTCGCCCGGAAGTGTGTAGCGGTTCCGGGAAAACCACATGCATCAAAGGAAGAACGCATGTCATCGGGACGTGTGCGGCGTTCCGGCGTAACGACAGCATAAACAGAGAGCTTGAGGCCCGAATCACCGTGGCGGATACCCCAAATTGTGGGGGAAACGTGGTGAAAAGCCGCGCTTCACGGAAGATGTCTTGATTATTTCATGGCTTTGCTTCATATGCCGCGGCGCCATGATGGCGTTTGCTGCAGATGCTCAATGACGGCCGCCTTCGTTCCGAAGGATACACCCGCCTGCGAGTTCGGAGTTGTCTTGTCGATCGAAGGATTGGTAACTGCGATGCGGTGGAGCACAATGCGCATGCCGGTCCTTGAGGTCGGATGCAGCCGGAGTCGTATGAACTTTCTTGATCTGCTTCCGTTTCGAGCCAGGCACGTCTGCTGGAGTTCCGCTGGGATGAGCGACCGTCGCGTTGCCGCACTGGCGACGGCAGGGAAAGGCTTGCGATGAAAAGCGCACTGGCCGCGAAGCGCCGTGAGCATCGGAGAGGCTGCCGTTGATCACCGCCTACTGTTCCAATTGCACGTCGGTCGAAATTCGCGACCTGTCGCATGCCGCATCCTTCCCCGAGGATGTGGTGTGGATCGACATGATCGAGCCGACCCGCGACGAGGAGCTCTATGTCGAGAAGGTTCTCGGCATCGAGGTCCCGACCCGCGACGATCTCAAGGATATCGAGCCTTCCGCCCGTCTTTATGTCGAAAACGATGCCGTCTTCATGACCGCCTCGCTGCTCTGGAAGGCTGATACCGACGCGCCGACGCTGACCGATGTCGCCTTCATCCTGGCCGGAAATCGCCTGGTCACCATCCGTTACGCCCACCCCAAATCCTTTGCGCTGTTCATCGCCGCCCTTCATCGGCTGCCGGAAAATTGGCGCAGCGGCGCTGCCCTTCTCGCCAAGCTGTTGGAGACGATCGTCGACCGCACCGCCGAGATCCTAGAGATCTCCGTCTCGCGCATCGACATCCTGTCGATGCATGTCTTCGGTGATCGGGCAAAGAAGGTGCGCAAGCCCTCGAACTATCTCGAGGAGAAGCTCAGGGATATCGCCGGCTATCACCGGACGATCAGCAAGGTGCGCGACAGCCTCGGTTCGCTGTCCCGCCTGCTCACCTTCTTTCACACGATCCCGGCGATGCAGCAGGACCGTGAGGCGAAGGAACTCTGCCGTACCGTCTCGCGCGATATCCAGTCGCTGTCGGAGCATGCCGCCTTCGTCGCCGGCAATATCACCTTCCTGCTCGACGCTTCGCTCGGGCTGATCAACATCGAGCAGAACTCGATCATCAAGATTTTCTCGATTGCCTCGGTGGTGTTCTTGCCGCCGACCTTGGTCGCTTCCATCTATGGCATGAATTTTCAGGTCATGCCGGAACTGGCCTGGGCCGCGGGTTATCCCTATTCGCTGGCCCTGATGGTGATATCAGCCGTCATCCCCTTTTTCTTTTTCCGCTGGAAAGGCTGGCTCTGAGGAGCCTGTTGCAACTTCATGTCCGAAGAGAGCCATCCGAACGAATCCCAGATGACGCCGAAAAAGCTGTTTTATCTCACGCTGGGTTCCATCGGCGTCGTCTACGGCGATATCGGCACCAGCCCGCTCTATGCCTTTCGCGAGGCGCTGAAGCCTGTCGCCCATGACGGCGTCACCCGTTTCGAGGTCATCAGCCTGATCTCGTTGATGATCTGGGCGCTGACGATCATCGTCACCATCAAATATGTGCTCTTCCTGCTGCGCGCCGACAACGAAGGGGAGGGCGGCACGCTGTCGCTGCTCGCCCTGTTGATGAAGACCGCCAACGGCCACACCGCCTTGCTGATGCTGCTCGGCCTGATGGGCGCTGCCCTCTTTCTCGGCGACGCGATGATCACGCCGGCGCTGTCGGTGCTGTCGGCGGTCGAGGGCCTGAAGCTCGTCACGCCAAGCCTCTCGGAATATATCGTGCCGATCTCGGTGGTGATCCTGGCGCTGCTCTTCGTCGTGCAATCGCGCGGCACCGGCGCCGTCGCGCGGTTCTTCGGTCCGATCACCGCCGTCTGGTTCCTCGTCATGGCCGCCGCCGGCATTTCCCATATCTCGGACGATTACGGCATCCTTGCCGCCTTCAATCCCTATTATGCCGTCAGCTTCCTGCTGCATGAGGGCTTTTACGGCGTCGTCGTGCTCGGCGCCGTCTTCCTGACGGTGACGGGCGCCGAGGCGCTCTATGCCGATCTCGGCCATTTCGGCCGCCGCCCGATCCAGTGGGCCTGGTTCCTGCTGGTCTTCCCGGCGCTGACGCTGAACTATCTCGGGCAGGGCGCGCTTGTGCTGGGCAATCCGGCGACGATGTCCGATCCCTTCTATCTGATGTATCCGAAATGGGCGCTGCTGCCGGTCGTCATCCTGGCGACCGCGGCGACGATCATCGCCAGCCAGGCGGTCATCACGGGCGCTTTTTCGATGGTGCGCCAGGGCATCAACCTCGGCTTCCTGCCGCGCATGGAAATCCTCTTCACCTCGGAAACCAATACCGGGCAGATCTTCGTGCCTTCGGTCAATGCCGTGCTGTTCATCGGCGTCATCTTCCTGGTCCTGAGTTTCAAGACGTCGGACGCGCTGGCCACCGCCTATGGCATCTCCGTCACCGGCGCCATGGTCGTCACCTCGATCATGGCCTTCGAATTCGTTCGTGCCCGCTGGAACTGGTCGCTGCCGGTTGCGGTGATGGCGCTTGCGCCGCTGGTTGTGCTCGAATTGATCTTCCTCGGCGCCAACCTTTTGAAGATCCACGACGGCGGTTATATCCCGATCCTGATCGCCACCGCCTTCACCGTCATCATGTGGACCTGGCGCCGCGGCACCGCGATCCTCATGGAAAAGACCCGCCACACCGATATCCCGCTCCCCTCCTTCGTCAGTTCGATCGAGCGCAAGAGCGAACATTCGCCGGCCCAGGTTCCCGGCACCGCGATCTTCCTGACCAGCGATCCGGAATCGGCCCCCGCCGCGCTTCTCCACAATCTCAAGCACAACCATGTGCTCCACGACCGCAATGTCATCCTGACGATCCGCACCGTCAACAAGCCGCGCGTCCCCAGCCAGGACCGCTACAAGGTCGAGCAGATTTCCGAACGCTTCTCCCGCGTCGAACTGCTGTTCGGTTTCATGGAATCGCAGAACGTCTCGCAAGCCCTGGCGACGCTGCGCAAGACGGGACTGAAGTTCGACATCATGTCGACCTCCTTCTATCTCGGTCGCCGCAAGCTGGTGCCGGACGCCAAGTCGGGCATGCCTTACTGGCAGGACCGGCTCTACATCGCGCTCGCCAACGCCGCCGCCAACCCGTCGGATTACTTCCGCCTGCCGGCCAACCGCGTGGTGGAACTGGGCTCGCACGTTATTATTTGATGGGTGGCAGAGACCCCGCCCCAAACCCCTCCCCCACAAGGGGAGGGGCTTAACCTGTCGCACCCGTTTCCATATCTGCGATGTTTCGAGTGGGACGAGGCGCGCGCTCCGGTTAGTCCTCCCCGGGTGTGCGGAGGGGTTGGGGGAGGGACCTTTTAAGACACATTAGAACATCCAAAAGTTCTCACAGTCACATTCCGGCACGGCCCGTTAACCGGACGTCAAGGTTAATGCGAGATTTATAGGGGCATGTTCCCGCGTCCTATGCCCGGAGTTCGTGTTGCGTCGAAAGAGCTCTTCCCGTAGCAAGCTGCGTCTTCTTCCCGAGAACTGGGTGTCGCCGGTTATCTTCGGTCTCGCCGGCTGGCTGATTTTCCCGAGCGTCGCATCCCATGCCGATCTCGCCGCCATGCTCGCTGGTCTCGACCGGGAAGGACAGAACTGGCGCATGGTGCTGACCAATTCGCCGGCCGGCTCCATCCACCAGGCCGAGCTCGCTTTCGCCGAGCCGATGGTGACCGGTTCGATCTCCGCCGGCGCCGGCATGGTGCTGCCCGATGGCCGTAAGGTCGCCTTTACCGCCAAGGACAAGGGCACTGACAAGGATAGGGGCCACGAGGACACGCCCGACGAGGATCGCGTCAACCGCTCCACCAAAAAAGGCCGCGTCGTCGCCGTCGAGAAGATGCAGCCGCCGAAGGACTTTTCCGCCGGCTCGATCCTCGAGCGTACCAAGATGCTCTTCACCCCGAGCTTCGATCTCAAGGACAGGTCGGCTTTCGTCAAGCCGAAGATCCAGGGCAAGGAAATCGAGATCGCCACGTCTTTCTATAAGAAGCAGCCTGTGGTGACCGATAGGGGCGTGCCGGCATTGCTCGCAAGCCTGGTCACCAGCAACAAGGCCGATGTGCTCGCCACCGCCTATGGACCGGCCGCACCCGACTATTCCCGCCAGTCACCCTTCGATTCGATCCTGACCGAACAGGATAGCGGCCGCTTCGTTCCGGAGATCGGCCCGCGCGACCATGCCTGGGCCGCAAGCATATTGGCGCCGAGCGTCTTTTCCGCCCGCGAACAGCAGTGCCTTGCCTCCGGCATCTATTTCGAGGCGCGTGGAGAATCGGTGAAGGGCCAGGCGGCCGTCGCCCAGGTCATCCTCAATCGCGTCCGCAACCCTGCCTATCCCAAGACGATCTGCGGCGTCGTCTACCAGAACGAGGATTGGCGCAACCGCTGCCAGTTCTCCTTCGCCTGCGACAGCATCAAGGACAGGGTGAATTCGGAATATCATTGGCGGATGGCCCGCGACGTGGCGATGGCGGTGACGGCAGGCAAGATCTGGCTGCCACAGGTGGGCTCGGCGACTCACTATCACGCCGTCTATGTCAGGCCGAAATGGGCAAAGACCATGGAAAAGGTCGGCCGCATCGGTCTTCACGTCTTCTATCGCACCTACGGCGGCGGCTGGAGCTGAGATAAATCGCCGGGGCAAGCAGATTTGCCGGGCTTAAAAGCGGATTCTTTCCATCGAATTTAAGCAATCGACCCAAAATCGGTTTATCTCTTTGATTCGATGGAATTATTTTCTGGCTGGACAGAAGCTGTCTACGCCTTGACTATACCAATCCCTAAAACTATGTTGCGCGCGACTTCAGAACGGGCCGGAAGGGTTTCAACCCTCGTGTCCGGGGTCCGAATGACCGGGGTAGCGGGAGTGCGGGCGACGGGCAGGCGAGGAGAGATCCATGGCGGACGACCGCGAGGAAAGTCTTGAGAAGCGCCGTGCGCAACTGGAAGCGGAACTCGCGACCAAGCGCGTCGAGGCAAAAGTGGACGAGGCAAGCGAAGCTCGTGCCGAGGTAAGCCGTAAAGGTTATGCTCAGGCGATGAAGCTTTCCAGCGAGTTCATTGCTGCGATCCTCGTCGGTGCCTTCCTTGGCTATGTCCTCGACCGTTTTGTTGGCACGGCGCCTTGGGGTTTGATTGTTCTTCTGCTTCTCGGATTCTGTGCCGGCGTTCTGAACGTGCTGCGTTCTGCGGGGGTGGTGGCCCATCCGCTCGACGACGACAAGAAATAAGGGCCGGTCCCGGTCCAGTGCAATGACCCCGCGTCCTGCGGGCCAAAGAGAGAGAACAAGCGGTGTCTAACGATCCGACTCATCAGTTCCTGATCCAGAAGATTGTGCCGATCGAAATCGGCGGAATTGATTTTTCGTTCACCAATGCATCGCTCTTCATGGCCGCTTCGGCTGCCGTAGCCGTTGGCTTCCTCTATTTCTCGACCTCGAACCGCGCCATCGTGCCGGGCCGTTCTCAGTCGGTCGCGGAAATGTCCTATGAATTCATCGCCAACATGCTGAAGGAAGGCGCGGGCAAGCAGGGAATGAAATTCTTCCCGCTGGTCTTCTCGCTCTTCATGTTCGTCCTGACGGCGAACCTGCTCGGCATGTTTCCGTATTTCTTCACGGTCACCAGCCAGATCATCGTCACCTTCGCGCTGGCGATCCTCGTCATCGGCACGGTTCTCGTCTACGGTTTCTACAAGCACGGCTTTCACTTCCTGAATGTCTTCGTGCCCTCGGGCGTGCCGGGCATTCTGTTGCCGCTGGTCGTCACGATCGAAATCATCTCCTTCCTCTCCCGTCCGATTTCGCTGTCGGTTCGTCTTTTCGCCAACATGCTTGCCGGCCATATCACGCTGAAGGTGTTCGCAGGCTTCGTCGCCTCGCTTGGAGCCCTTGGTGCTGTCGGTGTCGGCGGAGCCGTTCTTCCTCTCATCATGACGGTCGCCCTGACCGGTCTCGAGTTCCTCGTCGCCTTCCTCCAGGCTTACGTCTTTGCGGTGCTGACTTGCATGTACCTCAACGACGCGATCCATCCGGGCGGGCACTAAGGATAACGACAACGACGTCAAAGGGCGTCAGTCATTCGCCGCAACAACCATTCAAAGGAGTTCAACATGGAAGCGGAAGCAGCAAAGTACATCGGTGCAGGCCTGGCTTGCTTTGGTATGGCCGGTACGGCTCTCGGCCTCGGCAATATTTTCGGCAGCTACCTCTCCGGCGCACTGCGCAATCCGTCTGCCGCTGACAGCCAGTTCGGCCGTCTGGTATTCGGCTTCGCCGTTACGGAAGCTCTGGGCATCTTCTCGCTGCTCGTCGCTCTCCTCCTCCTTTTCGCCGTCTGATATCGGCGAATAGATGGATCACGGCCTGCGACCGCAAGCCGTGATCCTTTGCATTTGCAGTCCACCTGGAGGTGAGCATGTTTTTTGTGACCCCGGCTTACGCTGAGGAAGCACCGGCGGCAGCGACGGGTACGGATGCGCATGCCGCTCCGGCCGCAGGCGAGGTCCATACCGAGACTGGTGTTGCCGAAGGCGAACACGCCCGTGGCCCTTTCCCGCCTTTCGATTCGACGACCTACGCATCCCAGCTGCTCTGGCTGGTGATCACGTTCGGCGTCTTCTACCTCCTCATGCAAAAGGTCATCGCGCCGCGCATCGGGGCCATTCTCGATCAGCGTCATACGCGCATCTCCCAGGATCTGGAAGAAGCAGGCCGCCTGAAGGCGGAAGCCGACGCGGCTGTCCAGACCTATGAAGGTGAACTGGCCGCTGCCCGCGCCAAATCCAACGCGATCGGCTCTGCCGCACGCGATGCCGCCAAGGCCAAGGCCGAAGAGGATCGCCGCACTGTCGAGGCGAGCCTGTCGGAAAAGATCAAGGCTGCCGAACTCCGCATCGGCGAGATCAAGGCCAAGGCCTTCGCCGACGTCGGCACCATTGCCGAGGAAACCGCGGCTGCCGTGGTCGATCAGCTGATCGGCGGCACGGTCGCCAAGGCCGATGTCGCCGCTGCCGTCGCAGCTGCCAAGAAGGAGGGTTGATCGATGGAATTTCACCTTGACGCAACTTTCTTCGCCTTTGTCGGCCTCGTCCTCTTCCTGGCGCTGGTCGTCTACCTGAAGGTTCCGGGCATGATGGCACGGTCGCTCGACGACCGCGCCGACCAGATCCGCAACGAACTGGCCGAAGCCAAGCGTCTGCGCGAGGAGGCCCAGCACCTGCTCGCCGAATACCAGCGCAAGCGCAAGGAAGCGGAAGCCGAAGCGGCTCACATCGTTGCCGCCGCCGAGCGCGAAGCCGAAATGCTGACCACTGAGGCGAAGAAGAAGACGGAAGAATTCGTCGCCAACCGCACGGCGCTTTCCGAGCAGAAGATCAAGCAGGCCGAGGCCGAGGCGATGAAGGCGGTGCGTTCCGCCGCCGTCGATCTTGCAATCGCGGCCGCCGAAACGGTGCTCGCCAAGCAGGCCGATGCCAAGGTCCAGTCCGAGCTCTTCGGCAATGCCGTCGGCCAGGTCAAGACACGGCTCAACTGAGCTGTTTTCGAAAAGATTGAGAGCGAAGGCCGGGCATGTCCCGGCCTTTCTTTGTTGATAAGGCCTGTTTTTGCTCGGTCTCTTGCGGAGCAAGGTCGGTGTTCCTCATCCACCGTCCGCCCCTCACTGGCTGCCGCCACCGTCTCCCCGTAAACGGGGCGAAGGGACCAAGCCGAGACGTTCCGTTCCGCGCCGCCTCTCTCATGGCGCGTCCCCTCTTCCCTTCGGGACGGAGAGGGCAACACCATGCAAGAGTGAGCTGGAAATGGAGAGGGCGGAGGGGGACGGAAAGGCTTCGGCATGTCCCCTTCGCCCCGTTTACGGGGAGAAGGTGCCGGCAGGCGGATGAGGGGCTGATCGGCAGTCTGACGGAGGGATATACCGGCCTTTTCTTGACGACCTAGGAGATCAGCTCATCCATCTCTGGACCGTCCTCGACCTTGCGCAACGGCCTAAAACTCATCCGATGCAGGGAGCAGGGGCCGTGTTTCTCGATGCCGGCGCGGTGCTGTGCCGTGCCGTAGCCCACATGCGCGGCAAAGCCGTAATCCGGAAATACATGATGCGCCCGCGCCATCATCCGGTCGCGTGTCACCTTGGCGACGATCGAGGCGGCGGCGATCGAAACCGAGCGGGCATCGCCCTTGACCACGGCCTGTCCAGGGCAATCGAGGCCGGGCGGCACGTCGAGGCCGTCGGTCAGCACGTAGCTTGCCGGAATGGCGAGGCTGCAAATGGCGCGGCGCATGGCGTCGAGGCTTGCCTTGCGAATATCCGTCTCGTCGATGCGCGTCGAGCTGGAGGAGGCGATGGAGACGGTGGCGGTTGCCAGGATCTGCACGAACAATTCCTCCCGCCGTTGCGCCGAAAGCTGCTTGGAATCGTTCAGACCCTCGGGGATGCGCTTGGGATCGAGGATGACGGCAGCGGCGACGACGGGTCCTGCCAGCGGCCCGCGGCCCGCCTCATCGGCGCCGGCGACCGGCCAGTGGCCGGCCTTGCGGGCTTTGAGCTCGAGCTTGAAATCCGGCACGAGCGGAGCCGTGTCGAACAGCAGGGGAGAATCGGGTGGCGTGCGAGGTTTCATGCGGCTGAACCTCGCACGCCAACCCGATTTCCCGCAAGTCCCCGGATCAGGGCGGCGGCCGGGGACCGGTCCGGCGGATGGTGGCAGTCAAGGCCATCCGCGGGAATTGCGCTCGGGGCTCGAAAACAGGGCGGTTTTTCTGAGCAGCCGATGCGCAAGCTCGAAGCAATTCCAGGAAAAGTGTGAAGCGGTCTTGCTGGAATTGCGTAAACACAAAAGGTCAAAGAAACGACAGCTGCACGCCGCTGCCATCGGGCGGAATAAACAGATCGTCGCGCAGCGGCACGCTGCGTCGCGTCAGGCCGAAACGCCGGGCGGCCATCTCAAAGCGCCTTGCGATCTGCCAGGCATAGGGACCGGCGCCCTTCATGCGCTTGCCGAATTCGGCATCATAATCCTTGCCTCCGCGCATCGAGCGCACCAGCGACATCACATGCCGGTAACGATCGGGATAATGCTGCAGCAGCCAGTCACGAAACAGCGGGCTGACCTCGAGCGGCAGCCTCAGGATGACGTAGCTCGCCTCGGCAGCGCCAGCAGCCTTGGCCGATTCGAGGATGCGCTCCAGCTCATGATCGTTCAGCGCCGGAATGAGCGGGGCGGCCATCACGGCCGTCTGTATGCCGGCTTCGGCAAGCGTGTGGATTGTCTCCAGCCGCCGCGGCGGCGTGGCGGCACGCGGCTCCATCGTCCGGGCTAGCTTGCGATCGAGCGTGGTCACCGAGATGCCGACGCGCACCAGGTTCTTGGCTGCCATCTCCTGCAGAATGTCGAGATCGCGCAGGATCATCGCCGACTTGGTGACGATCGACACCGGATGGTTCGCCTTGTTCAAGACCTCGAGAATGCCGCGCATGATGCGCCACTCCTTCTCGATCGGCTGATAAGGGTCGGTATTGGTGCCGATGGCGATCACCCGCACCTTGTAGCCGGGCTTGGCGAGTTCTCGCTCCAGCAACTTTGCCGCATCCGGCTTGGCAAACAGCTTCGTCTCGAAATCGAGCCCGGCGGACAGTCCCATATAGGCATGCGTCGGCCGGGCGAAACAATAGATGCAGCCATGCTCGCAGCCGCGATAGGGATTGATCGAGCGGTCGAAGGAAATATCAGGCGATTCGTTGCGGGTGATGGCCGTGCGCGGTTTCTCGATCTGCACCTCCGTCTTGAACGGCGGTAGCTCTTCCCAGGTCTGCCATCCGTCGTCGAAGCTCTCCCGCTGCAGTGCCTCGAACCGCCCTGTCGGGTTCAATCCCGCCCCACGGCCGCGCCGCCGATCGACCTCGACTCTCAAACCGGAGGAAACGATCATTGCATCGGCAATATCTGCCGTATTGGCAGGCGCGAATGCGGCCTGCCCTGCCAGGGACTGCTCTCTCATCGGATTCTCCCGCGGCGGAAAGCCATTGCTCCCGCCCGTTTTGATGATTAAATTCCTATCGGTAAAAGCAGAACAATGCAAGAACAAAATGCGGAAAACGGTGCTGGCAAAAATTTGTGCGGCGCATTATGAATAGTCGATGTTGACGGTTGTTCTCGAATGCCATGATCAGGAATCTGAGCTGGCGCAGACTTTATCGGTACTGGTGGCAGGCGCGGTGGAAGGGCTTGTCAGCGATGTGATCGTGCTCGATCACGGCTCGCGCGACGGTACCTCACGAGTGGCCGACGCTGCCGGCTGCCGCTTCCATTCACAATGGGATATCAAGGACATCGTCCGCTCCGCCCGCGGCGAATGGCTGCTCTTCGTCGAGCCGGGCGCCAGACCGCAGGCCGGCTGGATCGATGAGATCGCCGAATATGTGGCGCTGAACAAGCTGCCGGCGCGCTTTACCGCGTCGAGGGGCTATCGGCGCCCGTTCTTCCAGCGTGTCGGCCGCACCGTACCCCCGCTGGAGCTTGGTTTCCTCGTGCCGAAAAAGCTGGCGCTCGCCACCGCCAAAAGCGGGATGGCTCTTACGGAATTCGTCAAAGGCCAGAAGCCGCGCAAGCTGGCGAGCGAACTCATTCCCTCCTGGGTCGCCCGCGCCGCACGGTAGGTGCCGCGATACTCTCCATGGCTCTCGCAAAAGATGGCGCCCAATAGGATTTCGCGCTATAATTCAAATATGGCGCCGTCGAAGCGCCGCGCTTCGCAACGGAATGGCCATGGAATGCCGGTGAGCGGCAGAACAGGTCCGCGAAAATCTCCTCTTCTGCCGGGTTCCCGGCGAAAGGAGGTGCGTCATGACACGCGGTATGATCTACGGCGTACGCGGTATGATCTACGGCCTGCTGGCCGTCATATTGCCGGCTTTGGTGATCGCGCATCCGCATTCGGCAGCATCGCAGACGATGCTCAGTTGCGCAGGCCGATCCGAGGTTATCAAGTTCCTCGACAGGAACTTCGCTGAAAAGCTCACGGCTGTCGGACTGGTCAACCAGAACGCCGTCCTCGAAGTCTACGCCGCCGAAAGCGGAACCTGGACACTCGTCGTCACGGATGTTCACGGCATAAGCTGCATCCTGCTGTCGGGTGACAGCTGGGAAACAATGCCGGCTCTGCCGGGCCTTGCCACATAGCGAATTCTATTTGGTCGCGCCGCGTTTCAGATGCTCGTCCAGACGCGGCATGATCTCGACGAAATTGCAGGGCACGCTGCGATAGTCGAGCTGTCCTTTCAGAATGCCGTCCCAGGCATCCCGGCAGGCGCCGGGCGATCCCGGCAGTGCAAAGATGAAGGTGGAATTGGCAACGCCTGCCGTCGCGCGCGACTGGATCGTCGCCGTGCCGATCTTCTCGTAGGAGATGCGGTGGAAGACGGCGGAAAAGCCGTCCATGCGCTTTTCGAACAACGGCTCCACCGCCTCCGGCGTCACGTCGCGGCCGGTAAAGCCGGTACCACCAGTGGTGATGACGACGTCGATGTCTTTGCTCTCCGTCCAGGCCTTCACCCGTGCGGCGATTTTCTCGCGATCATCGGGCACGATCGCCCGGTCGACCAGCCTGTGGCCGGCCTCGGTGATTCGCGCCGCCAGCGTGTCGCCTGATTTGTCCGTCTCCGGCGTGCGCGTATCCGAGACGGTGAGAATCGCGATGCCGACGGCGATGAAGGGCCGCTTTTCGTCCAGACCTGCCATCACCTGCCTCCCGAAACCGTTTCCGTCGCCTGGAAATACCAGTCCGGCCGCTCGCCGTGAAGACCTGCCACCGCCTCCTGCGCTGCGGCCATAGTAGCAAAGATCCCGAAACAAGTGGCGCCGGAGCCGGACATGCGGGTGAGCAGGGCGCCGCGGGCTTGCAGCGTTGCCGAGATCGCCGAAATCTCGGGCACGAGTTCGCGTGCCGGCGGCTCCAGGTCGTTGCGGGCGATGCTGATCGCCGCGAGCCAGTCGGCAGTCCCAGCAAGATTTGAAGCCAGGTTCAGCGCCGGATTGTTCTTCGCGGCCAGCCGCCGGAAAACCTCCGGCGTCGAGACGCCTTTCAGCGGATTGGCGAGCACCATGGCAAAGGCGGGCAGACCCGGCACGGCTTCGATCTTTTCACCGATGCCGCGGGCAATCAGCGGCCGGCTCTCAAGGCACATCGGCACATCGGCGCCGAGCCTCAGCGAGAGGTTGGCAAGCGCTGAAGCCGGCAAGCTCATGCCCCAGAGCCGCATCAGGCCGCGCAGCGTCGCGGCCGCATCGGCCGAACCGCCGCCGATGCCGGAGGCGATCGGCAGGTTCTTTTGCAGGTGGATATGGACCGGGAAGGCGAGGGCGCCGACCGCTTCGCGCAGCAGATCGCGCGCCCGCAGCACCAGATTGGTGCCACCATCGCCGGCAAGCGTTTCGCCGAAGCGGCCCGACAGGGTGAAGGTGTCGGCCTGCGAAGGCAGGAAGCCCAGCCGGTCGCCGCAATCGGCGAAGGTCACCAGCATGTCGAGCAGATGATAGCCATCTGCCCGCTGGCCCGTCACATGCAGGGCGAGGTTGATCTTCGCGCGCGCCTCTTCGGTGACGCCGAAAGCCTCGGCCAGGCCCTCTTCAGGCATATTTTCGGCCCGTCAGGATTTCTTGTCGACCGGCGGCGGGGTGACCGGTGCCGGGTCCGGCTGCTTCTTGTCGGCCGCCTTGGCATCGTCGCTGACGGGAGGCAGGCCGTTGGCGACTTTGTCCTTGATCTTCGGAATTTCGGTGGCTTCAGGCTCGGAGCTGAGCGCCCGGTTCCACTGATAGACGGCCTCGAGCTTGCGGCCGACGCGCCAATAGGCATCGCCGAGATGGTCGTTGATCGTCGCATCGCCGGCCTTGATCTGGGCGGCCCGCTCCAATTCGTCGACGGCATCGTCGAAGCGGTTGAGGCGGAAATAGGCCCAGCCGAGCGAATCGATGATGTAGCCGTCGTCGGGGCGAAGATCGACGGCCTTCTTGATCATGCTGAGGCCTTCGTCGAGGTTCCGGTTCATGTCGATCCAGGAATAGCCGAGATAGTTCAGCACCTGCGGCTGGTCGGGGTTGAGCTCCAACGCCTTGCGGAAGTTCGGTTCGGCCTGGTCCCACTTCTTCAGCCGCTCATAGGCGATGCCGCGCTGGAAGAAGACGCTCCAATTGGCGCGGCCGGGAATGGGGCCGATCGCTTCGACCGCCTTGTCGTAATTGGCGGCCATCGCCTCGTAGTCCTTGGCGTCGGAGAGCACGCTGCCATAGGCCAGGTAGCTGCGGATGTCCTTCGGGTCGGAGGCGATCAGCGCCTGCAGATGCTTGCGTGCCTCGTCCACCTTGCCGCCCTGGGCAAGGGCAAGGCCGAGCTGCAGCTCGGAGATGCGCCGCATCGGCGAATTTTCCGGCACCTGCTTGTAGAGCGCGATGGCGCGGTCCATCTGGTTCTGCTTCTCGGCGATACCGCCGAGCAGCACCAGCGTATCGGCGCTGTTCGGATCGAGCGCATTGGCCGTCTGCAGGTACAGCGAGACGATGTCCTCGGCGCCGTCGCGGTTCAGCGCGCCGCCGACCGAAAACAGCACGCCGGCAGCGCCTTCTTCGGCGGTCTTGACCTGCTGTTCCTGCTTCTGGTCTTTTTCGATGCTGTCGCGCAGCGCGTTCAGCGGCGCATAGTTCGGCAGCAGATTGTCGCCGACGGACACGGCGTCGAGCGCCTTCTGCTTGTTGCCCTGCTGGGCTTCGAGGCGGGCAAGCGCCATCACCGCGCGCATGAAGGTGTCGGGCGCCGTCGCACCGCCCTCCTTGTCGAGCACGGCATCGTTCAGATGCTTTCGGGCGGATTTCACGTCGCCGGTGGCGATGGCGATGGCGCCGGCATTGTAATTCTGGAAGATGCGGAACCAGTCCGGTCCCTTCATCTTCTCGACCATGGTGAGTGCTTCCTTGCCGCGGCCGGCGCCAACGCGGGCCCAGGCGAGCAGCAGGTCGTTCATCATCCGGTCGAGATCGTTCGGCCCGTTATATTTGAGGATGGCCTCGGCGGTCTTGTAGTCGTCACGGCGCACGGCATCCATGCCGCGCACGATCGTGGTGATGCGCTCGACGGAAGGATCGCCCTTCAGGTCGTTGGCATATTTGACGCCCTCCTTGATGTCGCCGTTGAGCAGCAGCGAGATCATCAGCCGCTGGCGAATCTCCGGATTGCCGGGCTCGATCTGCAGCGCCTTCTTGTAGAGTTCGATCGCCGTTGGGTAATCATGATCGACATCGGCCGTGCGCGCCGCGAGGAAGGCACCGGAGAAGGAGGTGACGCTGTCGGCATCGAAGCTGTCGGTCTTGCCGGCATCGCCCGTCTTGGCCGCATCCTCGGCGTTCACGCCGGCGACGCCGCCGAGCGAAAGAACAGCCACTAGCGCTGCGCTCGTAAGAAGACGGATGGCGAATCTCTGCCGCATTAGGGAAACCTTTCTTCGAGAGCGTCCCGGCGATGATGCCGGTCGCAAAATCAGTTGTGATCACTGATTCATAACAGGATGGCTTTTTTGAAGCGGCGCCGCAAGAAAATCAGCCTGCGATCAAGGACGTTTGATCAGTTGACGCGCTCGATGCAGAAATCGATCACTTCCATCAGGGCGGATTTCCAGGCCGTATCGGGGAGCGGTGCAAGCGCGTCGCGGGCGATCGTGCCGTAATGGATCGCCCGGCCGATCGTGTCGCTGAGCGTCCCATATTTGGTGATCAGCCCCAGCGCTTTTTCCAGGTTGGCGGCGGTGCTGTTGCCGGCTTCGATCGCATCGCGCCAGAAGGCGCGCTCGTCCTCGGTGCCGCGGCGATAGGCGAGAATAACCGGCAGGGTGATCTTGCCCTCGCGGAAATCGTCGCCGACATTCTTGCCGAGGTCGGCCGCCTTGCCGCCATAGTCGAGCGCGTCGTCGACCAGCTGGAAGGCGAGCCCGAGATTCATGCCGTAGGACTTCAGCGCGTTGCGGCCGGATTTGCCGGCCTCTGCGACAATCGGCCCGACTTCGGCGGCGGCGGCAAAAAGCGCCGCCGTCTTGGCGCGGATGACGGCGAGATAATCGTCCTCCGTCGTCTCCATGTTCTTGGCGACGGAAAGCTGCAGCACTTCGCCTTCGGCGATCACGCAGGCGGCCGAGGACAGCACGTCGAGAGCATCGAGCGAGCCGACTTCGACCATCATGCGGAAGGCCTGGCCGAGCAGGAAGTCGCCGACCAGCACGCTTGCCTGGTTGCCCCAGATCATCCGCGCTGTCGATTTGCCGCGGCGCAGGTCGCTTTCGTCGACGACGTCGTCATGCAGCAGCGTTGCGGTGTGCATGAATTCGACCGAGGTCGCGAGTTTGACGTGATTTTCGCCTCTGTAGTCGAACAGCGAGGCGGCGGCCAGCGTCAGCATCGGCCGCAGCCGCTTGCCGCCTGACGAAATCAGATGGTTCGCCACCTCAGGGATCATCTGCACGTCGGAGCCGGCCTTGGACAGAATGAGCTGGTTTACTCGCTCCATATCAACCCTGGTGAGATCGACCAATGGCTTGATGGATGCCAGTTTGTTTTTGCTTTCTTCAAGCGGTATGACCACGCCCAACGACCCGGACTCCTGTTCATTCATTGCACCTGACAATAGAAAGGGGCGATGCAGGCGGCAAGGGGTGAATTGTCGCGCTGAACGAAATTGGAAGGAAAACGACGGCAAATGCATGAGCTTATCCGCGCCAACGACCCCGTTCTGCTCTCTTATGCCGAGAGTTTGATGAAGGATGCGGGAATTCACTGCTTCATCGCCGATCAGGGCATGAGCGTGCTGGAAGGCTCGCTCGGCATGCTGTCGCGCCGCCTGCTGGTGGATGAGGAGATGGCCGATCAGGCGCGCCGCATCCTCACCGATGCCGGTCTCGGCGGCGAGTTGCGCGAGCGGAAGTGAGCTCCGATGACCGGGGAACCCATTGACACCATCGATGCCTTTCATCGCGGCGCCTTCCATGTGGTGCAGCCGAAGGGCAGGGGCCATCGTTCCGGCATGGATGCGATGCTGCTTGCGGCTCTCGTTGCCGACGATCGCCCGGTCAGGGTTGCCGATCTCGGCGCCGGCGCCGGCGCTGCCGGCCTTGCCGTCGCCTCGCGGCTTGCCGAGACGCAGGTTGTGCTCTTCGAGCGCTCGGCCGAGATGGCCGATTATGCCCGCCGCAGCATCCTCTTGCCCGACAATGCCCATGTCGCGGGCCGCGTCAGCGTCGTCGAGGCCGATGTAACGCTGACCGCCAAGGCGCGCAACGATGCCGGTCTCATCGATGAGAGTTTCCATCACGTCATCATGAACCCGCCCTTCAACGACGCCGGCGATCGGCGCACGCCGGATGCGCTGAAGGCCGAAGCCCATGCGATGACCGATGGCCTGTTCGAAAG
This sequence comes from Rhizobium sp. BT04, assembly GCF_030053135.1. Lineage (NCBI taxonomy): Bacteria > Pseudomonadati > Pseudomonadota > Alphaproteobacteria > Hyphomicrobiales > Rhizobiaceae > Rhizobium > Rhizobium sp. BT04. Next base: position 3,951,857 of record NZ_CP125652.1, read on the forward strand.
CTGGATCCGCACGGCGGGCGCCATCATGATCCCGGGCGGGCAGTTGTCGCTGATCGCCAGGCCCCAGTCGATCGCCGAGATCATCGATGCCTGCGGCCGGCGCTTCGGCGGCATCGAAATCACCGCCATCCATCCGCGTCCGGGTGAAAATGCCGTGCGCATTCTGGTGACTGGTATCAAGGGGTCGCGGGCCCGGCTGTCGCTGCGGGCGGCCCTCATCATGCACGAAGAGGGGAGCCACAAGTTCTCCCCTCTCGTCGATGATTTCAACAATGGCCGGGCGGCTTACCGTAGGATTTAGCCGGTGACGAAGTCGAAGAGCAGCTTGACGTTCAGCCCGGCGATGACGACCGCGATCATATAAGCGATGCCGCTCAGCCAGCGTGGCGCCACGAGTTCGCCCATCTTGGCCTTGCTGGCGGTGAACATCACAAGCGGGAAGACCGCGAAGGAAAGCTGCAGGCTGAGCACCACCTGCGTGAGGATCAACAGCTCGGCCGTGCCCTTGTCGCCATACCAGATGGTGACGATCGCCGCCGGCACGATGGCGATGGCGCGGGTGATCAGCCGGCGTACCCACGGCTTCAGCCGGATCTTCAGGAAGCCTTCCATGACGATCTGGCCGGCAAGCGTTGCCGTCACCGTTGAATTGAGGCCGCAGCAGAGAAGCGCGATGCCGAACAGCGTCGGCGCGATGGCAAGGCCGAGCAGCGGCGACAGCAGCGAATAGGCATCGCCGAGCTCAACGACATCGGTCTTCCCATGCGCATTGAAGGCAGCCGCCGCCAGGATCAGGATCGAGGCGTTGATCAGCAGCGCAAAGCACAGCGCCACTGTCGAGTCGATCGTCGCAAAGGTCAGCGCCTCCTTCTTCTCCGGAATGGTGTGGCCATAGGCCCGCGTCTGCACGATGCCGGAATGGAGGTAGAGATTGTGCGGCATCACGGTGGCGCCGAGAATGCCGAGCGCCAGATAGAGCATCTCCGGATTGGTGACGATCTCGGTGGTCGGGAAGAAGCCGGTGAGGACGGCGCCCCATTGCGGATCGGCAAGCAGGATCTGCACGCCGAAGCAGATCGCGATGCCGCCGAGCAGCGCGATGATGAAGGCCTCCACCCAGCGGAAACCGAGCTTCTGCAGGAAGAGGATGACGAAGACGTCGAGCGCGGTGATCAGCACGCCGAGTTCGAGCGGGATGCCCATCAACAGGTTGAGGCCGATCGCCGTGCCGATCACCTCGGCGATGTCGGTGGCGATGATGGCGATCTCGGCAAAGGCCCAGAGCGGCACCGAGACATATTTCGGAAAGGCGTCGCGGCAGGCCTGTGCGAGGTCGCGGCCCGATGCGATCGCCAGGCGTGCGCAGAGCGATTGCAGCACGATCGCCATCAGGTTGGAAAGCAGGGCGACGGTCAGCAGCGCATAGCCGAATTTCGAGCCGCCGGCGAGCGAGGTCGCCCAGTTGCCGGGGTCCATATAGCCGACGGCGACCATGTAGCCCGGCCCGGCGAAGGCTGCCGCCCGCCGCCATGCCGAGCTGTGACGCCCCGTTCCGACGGTGCGGTAGACATCCGATAGCGATGCCTCGCCGCGTTCGTGCCGCCAGCCGCGGTTTGCATTCGGGTTTAGGGCGTCCATGCGTTTTCCACCTGTTTATCTCGCGTGCACTATGACGGATTAGAATGATAATGCAAGTCATTCGCAACAAGAAAATCAAACTGCATGTTTTGAGAACGCGGCCATTGCGTTTGTCGTTCCAGCGCATACATGGATGCCGATCGCGATTGACGATCAGACGACGCGAAGCGAAGGATTAGAGATGGCCGGATTGTTGAGAAAACTGCTGCCGAAACGGTTCCGCAAGGATGGCGTCACCATCCCGGTCGTCCGGCTGCAGGGCGCGATCATCAGCGGCGGCGGCCAGTTCCGGCCGGCTCTCAATCTCGCCAATGTCGCGCCGGTGCTGGAAAAGGCCTTCGCCATGAAGGACGCGCCGGCGGTTGCCATCTCCATCAATTCGCCGGGCGGCTCGCCGGTCCAGTCGCGGCTGATCTTCACCCGTATTCGGGAGCTTGCCCGCGAGAAGCAGAAGAAGGTTCTGGTCTTCGTCGAGGACGTCGCCGCTTCCGGCGGTTACATGATCGCGCTTGCCGGCGACGAGATCATCGCCGACGCCACCTCGATCGTCGGCTCGATCGGCGTCGTTTCCGGCGGTTTCGGTTTTCCCGAATTGCTGAAGAAGATCGGCGTCGAGCGCCGCGTTTATACCGCGGGTGAAAACAAGGTGATCCTCGATCCTTTCCAGCCGGAAAAGGAAAAGGACATCGAATACCTGAAGAGCCTGCAGCTCGAAATCCATCAGGTCTTCATCGCGATGGTGCGCGAGCGCCGCGCCGGCAAGCTGGGGGACGACGCGGCGGTCTTCTCCGGCCTGTTCTGGAGCGGCACGCGCGGCCTCGAACTCGGCCTCATCGATGGCCTCGGCGACATGCGCCAGGAACTGAAGCGGCGCTACGGCCAGAAGACCAAGCTGGAGCTCGTCACTGCCGGCCGTGGCCTGCTCGGCCGCCGTATCCCCGGCGTATCGCCGGTCTCGCTCGAAAGTGCGGCATCCGGTCTCGCGACGGGGCTTGTCGAAGCGGCCGAAGAAAGAGCATTGTGGAGCCGTTTCGGGCTTTAAGGAGAGCAGGAGAGGGGAATGGCGCAGCTTATCACGATCCTGGTCCTGGTCTTCTCAGCCTGGTGGCTCTACCGCCGCTTCGTCTCCGATGCCCGCAAACTCGCCGAAAAGTCGCGCCGCGCCGAAAAGGAGCGCCAGACCGGCGCCATCGGCACGCTGGTCAAGGATCCGGTGACGGGGGAATATCGGCTGAAGCGCGATGAGGAATAAAATCACGAGCACGAAGTAAGGCGCCGCGACTGCTCTGCCCATCCGGCTCTCTCGGCCGCCGCAAAACTCTTGACCCCCGCCGCCCTCCATGGCACCTGTCGCGCCGATAATTCCCAAGCAATCGGTGCCGTTCGATGTCAGCTATCCCAGACCATATGAACCCGAAGCGCTCCTTCCAGGCGCTGATCCTGACCCTGCATAGCTACTGGGCGGACAAGGGTTGCGCGGTGCTGCAGCCCTACGACATGGAAGTCGGCGCCGGCACCTTTCACCCGGCCACGACGCTGCGCGCCCTCGGCCCCAAGCCGTGGAAGGCGGCCTACGTCCAGCCCTCCCGCCGCCCGTCGGACGGCCGTTATGGCGAGAACCCGAACCGACTGCAGCATTATTACCAGTATCAGGTCATTCTGAAGCCGAACCCGCCCAACCTGCAGGAACTCTATCTCGGCTCGCTGGCCGCGATCGGTCTCGATCCGCTGCTGCACGATATCCGTTTCGTCGAAGACGACTGGGAAAGCCCGACGCTCGGCGCCTGGGGCCTCGGCTGGGAATGCTGGTGCGACGGCATGGAAGTCTCGCAGTTCACCTATTTCCAGCAGGTCTGCGGCATCGAATGCTCGCCGGTCGCAGGCGAATTGACATACGGTCTCGAGCGCTTGGCCATGTATGTCCAGGGCGTCGACAATGTTTATGACCTGAACTTCAACGGCCGCGAAGGCGACGAGAAGATCAGCTATGGCGACGTCTTCCTGCAGGCCGAGCAGGAATATTCGCGTCATAATTTCGAATTCGCCAATACCGAGATGCTGCATCGCCACTTCGTCGATGCCGAGAAGGAGTGCCGGGCACTGCTCGATGCCGGCGCGCCTGGTGACAACGCCAACCAGCGCCTGCACAAATGCGTCTTCCCGGCCTATGACCAATGCATCAAGGCCAGCCACGTCTTCAACCTGCTCGACGCCCGCGGCGTCATCTCGGTCACCGAGCGCCAGAGTTACATCCTGCGCGTTCGCACGCTTGCCAAGGCCTGCGGCGAAGCCTTCCTGCTGACCGATGCCGGCGGCGTCAACCTGTCGAAAGAGGCGGCGTAAAAGCCGCTTCTTTAAATTTCATCGCTTCCGAGACTGTGCGTCTTTTACGCGAGCCGCTCGATGACTATCTTATCGGCTGTTTCGATCAGGTATAGATTCGGTCTGTCTTTTGAAGAGCGGTATTCTTTATTTTAAAATCCTATTCATGAGCTTCGCAGGCGGGATGCCGCGAATTTTCTCATGGCTCATGTCATGCGCAATTCTGGTCTTCCTGACCTCGTGTAGCGATTTTGACAAGGAGTTTACTGTCCAGTCGGCAAAAAGCGCGGTCAACGTGTCCCCCGACGGCACTGCCTTGGTTTCGGAACGCTTCGACATCTCCGTCAAGAAAGCGGAAAATTACGGCGGCGTTTACGTCGATATACCTCAACGTTTCACGGATGCGTCAGGCGGTGCTCACTGGCGGGATTTCAATCTGGTAACCGCCCAGCGTGACGGTGGTGACGAACATTACTTCAAAGAAAACAACGTGCCGGGCTATTCGATCTATATTGGCGAATGGCACTGCAAGAACTGTCGTGCCGACCTGCCCCCCGGCCCCGGCAACATAGAGATCGCTTACCGCCTGGGGCGCCTGGTCCGTGAGGAGGGCGATCGTCAGGTGCTTTTCCTCCCGGCCTATATGGGGCGCATTCACGGCCAGGGTGCGAGAAAGATCGTAACTCTCACGATCCCGCCGGGCGGAGTGCTGCGCCGTTCGCATCTTGACCCGCCGGCCTACGAGATCACACAGAACGCACCGAACGAGATCCTGGTGTCCATTGCAGCAGGGAAGGGAGACCGGGTTCTGCCGGACATCGAGATCGACTATCCCCGAGGAACGTTCCTGAGTGGGACGAGCGACAAGCTCGTGCGCTGGTGGCTCTCCGACCACTTTCTCGCATTCATAAGCATTTTAGGGCCGCTGATCGCCAGTCTGTTTGTAGCGTTGAGATTGTCGCTCGGCCGGCGCTCGCCTCCAGCTTTGACAGGCCTCGATAGCAAAACGACGGAGGGCATATCCCCGGCGCTCGCCGCCTATCTGTTCCGAAACTGGAAGGCGGGTGCGGCAATGGCAGCTTTTACGGCGTCTGTCTGCCATCTCGCAGTGAAGCGAAAGTTTCGCATTTCCGGCTTTGGCGAAGATGCCGAGGCTTCGGATTTGTCTGCCAAGCAAGCGCGCGGGAAACGCAAGGTGACCGGCGCCAGATGGTATAGCCTTCCCGATGCAACACGTCTGGTATTTGAGCGGATTGAAAGAGAGCGGCCTGTCGATGACAGGCGCAGGGTTCTATATGCCTGGTATGGCCTCGAAGATGAATTGCACAAGACAGTCGTTGCGGAATATCAGAAGCTCAGAGGCAAAGATCGGTGGGTTTCGCGAGCTATTTTCTCCATTCTGACTCTTGGCATTGCTGTCGCCTATTTTCTCGGGCCTTTTGATTTTTTCGGCAGCCATCTGCGGCATATTGCTGACGTCTTTGGGTGCCGTCTCGGCGTTGCTGCGCCCAGAGGAGCGCCCAAGCCTCGCGGACTTCAGGCAGGTATTGGGAGTATGTCTCGGTCTTCCGGTGCTGATGATTCTTTCGCTTTACTACATTGGGACCACCGAGGTGATCAGCGAGCAGCAGCCATATCTGGTGGCGATCTTGCTGGATATTGCGGGCATCATCGTCGTCGCGGCAACGCTGCGCGTGCCAACGCCGAAGCAGCGCGAGATCCGCGATAACGTGCTGAGTTTGGACCGTTATTTGCGGGGCGAGATTGATGGCCCGGCAATGTCGACCGAGTGCTACGAGCACCATCTGCCGTTCGCTGTTGCGCTTGACGTCGAGCGTTGCTGGACGGAACGCTTCAATGTCTGGCGAGAGAGCGAAAGGATGGATGCCTATGCTCCCGACTGGCGGATAAGCTCTTCGACCAAAGGTATTTTCAAAGTCTTCGTGAAATCGGCCGAAGAATGACCACGCCAAGATGACTTTGTTATGCCGAATCACTAACGTGCGATCATCAAATCGGGGAGCTGATCTGCATGTATGTGATACTGGCTATTATCGTTGTCATCGCACTCTACGTCGTCTTCATCTATAACGGCCTGGTTCGCGCGCGGCAGATGGCGGAAGAGGCCTGGTCGGGCATCGACGTCCAGCTCAAGCGCCGCGCCGATCTGATCCCGAACCTGATCGAGACGGTCAAGGGTTATGCCGCCCATGAAAAGACCACGCTCGAAGAGGTGGTTTCGCTCCGCAACAAGGCGCAGGCCGTGCCATCAGGCGATGTTGCGGGCAGGGCGCAGGCGGAAGGCCTGCTCGGCCAGGCGCTCGGCCGGGTTATCGCGCTCGCCGAAGCCTATCCCGATCTCAAGGCCAACCAGAACTTTGCCGAGCTCCAGGCCTCGCTCGAAACCATGGAAGGCGAGCTGCAGATGGCGCGGCGTTATTACAATGGCGCCGCCCGCGACCTGAACGTCAAGGTCGAAAGCTTCCCCTCCAATCTCGTCGCCGGCCAGTTCGGTTTTGCCAAGCGGGAATATTTCGAAATCACCAACGAGGCCGACCGCGCCGTCCCCAGCGTGAAATTCTGACGATCCGGCATTTTGCCTTTGCGAGAAAGAGATTAAGAGCAAGGGCAGATTTGCGGCCGGAAAGGGTCGTCTCATGGACGGAAGACATAGCATGAAAAGCACAGCCAAACTCACAATCATCCCGCCGGGCAAGCCGCTTTCGGGTCGCGCCATGCCGCCGGGCTCCAAGTCGATCACCAACCGCGCACTGCTGCTGGCAGGCCTTGCCAAAGGCACGAGCCGGTTGACGGGTGCGCTGAAGAGCGACGATACGCGTTACATGGCTGATGCGCTACGTGCCATGGGGGTTTCGATCGACGAGCCCGATGACACCACCTTCGTCGTCACCGGCAGCGGCAGGCTCAAGCCGCCGAAGGCTCCGCTCTTCCTCGGCAATGCCGGCACGGCGACACGCTTCCTGACGGCGGCCGCCGCCCTTGTCGACGGCACCGTCATCGTCGATGGCGACGAGCACATGCGCAAGCGCCCGATCGGCCCGCTGGTCGAGGCGATGCGCACGCTCGGCATCGACGTCACCGCCGAGACTGGCTGCCCGCCGGTCACCGTCAAGGGCACCGGCCGCTTCCAGGCCGATCGCATCCGCATCGATGGTGGCCTGTCCAGCCAGTATGTTTCGGCGCTGCTGATGATGGCAGCCGGCGGCGACCGGCCGGTCGACATCGAACTCGTCGGCGAGGATATCGGCGCGCTCGGCTATATCGATCTGACCACGGCGGCGATGAAGGCTTTCGGCGCCAAGGTCGAGAAGACCAGCCCGGTCACCTGGCGCGTCGAGCCGACCGGCTACCGCGCCGCCGATTTCATCGTCGAGCCGGATGCCTCGGCCGCGACCTATCTCTGGGCTGCCGAGGTTCTCACCGGCGGCGCGATCGATCTCGGTGTTCCCTCCGATACCTTCTCGCAGCCGGATGCGCGCGCCTATGACATCATCGCCAAATTCCCGCATCTGCCGGCAGAGATCGACGGCTCGCAGATGCAGGATGCCGTTCCGACGCTGGCCGTGCTTGCCGCCTTCAACCAGACGCCGGTTCGCTTCGTCGGCATCGCCAACCTGCGCGTCAAGGAATGTGACCGCATCCGGGCGCTGTCCACCGGCCTCAACCGCATTATTTCGGGGCTTGCCCGCGAAGAGGGCGACGATCTGATCGTGAGCTCCGATCCAGCCCTTGCGGGCAAACGCCTGCCGGCCGAGATCGACAGCTTCGCCGATCACCGCATCGCCATGAGTTTCGCGCTCGCCGGCCTGAAGATCGACGGCATCACCATTCTCGATCCCGATTGCGTCGGCAAAACCTTCCCGGCCTATTGGCGCACACTCGCCGCCCTCGGCGTGACATATCAGGACAACGATTGACGGAAAACACGCAGCCGAGGCTGCCGGCGGGGAGACTGGGATGGGGCGTCGGCTTTTCGGATTGTGTTTTGCACTGCTGTTGATGCTTGCCGCTCCGGCTGCCTTTGCCGCCGAGGTGATCGACAGTTTCGCCTCCGACATCGCGCTCGAAAAAAGCGGTGCGATGACGGTGACGGAAACAATCACCGTCAATGCCGAGGGCAACAGGATCAACCACGGCATCTTCCGTGACTTCCCGCTCTATTTCACCGATGCCTCAGGCCGCCGCCGCAGCGTCGATTTCGATATGGTGTCGGTCCAGCGCGACGGTGCTAACGAGCCTTGGCATACGGAATCGATCTCGGGCGGCATCCGCATTTATGCCGGTTCTGCCGATGTGACGGTGACGCCGGGCCGTCATCGCTACGTCTTCACCTACAGAACCAACCGCCAGATCCGCTATTTCGACGATCATGACGAGCTCTATTGGAACGTCACCGGTAATGGCTGGATCTTCCCGATCCGCTCGGCGACGGCCACGGTGACGCTGCCGCCGGGTGTCACTGCCACCGAGACGACCTTCTTCACCGGCCGGCAGGGCGCAACTGGAAAGAACGCCCGCGCCAGCGAGGCCGGCGCCGGCATCGTTTTTTCCACCACCGCGCCTCTCGGTCCTAACGAAGGTCTGACTTTCGCGATCCGCATGCCGAAGGGCTCGATCGATCCGCCGAGCACGGATATGGAAAGCACATGGTGGCTGAAGGACAACCGCGATTATTTCATCGGCTTCGGCGGCCTGATCCTGGTTTTCGCCTATTATCTCAGATCATGGCTGAAGGTCGGCCGCGATCCTGCCCGCGGCGTCGTCGTGCCACGCTGGGACGCGCCTGACGGCATTTCGCCGGCACTGGTCAACTACATCGACAATAAGGGCTTTTCCGGCGAGGGCTGGACCGCCCTTTCCGCCACCGCGCTCAATCTTGCGGTTCGCGGTTACGTCAAGCTCGAAGATCTGAAGAATTCGATTGTCATCCGCGGCACCGGCAAGGCGCTCGGCAAAGAGAAATTCCAGGCCGGCGAGATCGAACTGCTGAAGGCCGCTGGCGGCGCCGGCAAGACGCTGACGATCGACAAGGCCAATGGCGAGCGGGTGAAGTCCGTTGGACAGGCTTTCCGCTCGGCGATCGAGAAAGAGCACCGCGGCAAATATTACAATTCCAACCTCGGTTATACCACGGGCGGCATTGCGCTCAGCGCCGCCGCCCTGGTGGCGCTGTTCGTCTTTGGGTCGCTGCAGCCCGACACCATCGCGCTGATGCTGATCCCGATCGGCATCTCGGTCTTTGTCGCGGTGTTCGTCGCCGGCTTCGTCAGGTCGCTGCATCGCGGCAGGTCGCTGTTCGGCAAGATTATCGCCATCATTGCCACGGCGATCGGCGTTTTCGTCGGCATCAGCATCCTGGCGACCGTGGTCCTGGCGCTTGCCTCGTCGCTGGTGGAACTGCATGAAACGCCGATGCTCTTTGCCGTCGGCGGCATAGTACTGCTCAACATCCTCTATTTCTTCATCATGGGCGCTCCGACCCCGCTCGGCGCCAAGATGATGGATGGCATAGACGGCTTGCGCCAATATCTGACGCTGGCCGAGAAGGATCGGATGAACACGGCAGGCGCCCCACAAATGTCGCCGCAGCATTTCGAGACGCTGCTGCCCTATGCGGTGGCGCTCGGCGTCGAAAAGCCGTGGTCGCGCACCTTCGAAACCTGGCTTGCGGCCGCTGCCGCCGGTGCGGCTGCGGCCTATACGCCCGCCTGGTATTCCGGCAATTTCAACAGCGGCAGCTTTTCCGATCGTATCGGCGGCTTTTCCTCGTCGATGGCCTCGACCATCGCGTCGACGATTCCGGCACCGCCGCCGTCGAGCTCATCCTCCGGTTTTTCCGGCGGCGGCTCGTCGGGCGGCGGCGGCGGAGGCGGGGGAGGCGGCGGCTGGTAAGCTTTCCCGCTTGACCTTTTAGCCCTTGGCCCTTAACCGCCAGGGGCAAAAGGAAAGGGTTGCGCATGAAGGTTCTGTTGATCGGATCGGGCGGACGTGAGCATGCGCTCGCCTGGAAGCTGGCGCAATCGCCGTTGATGAGCGAATTCTACGCCGCGCCCGGCAATCCCGGCATTGGCGAACACGCCGTCCTCGTGCCCATCGACATCGAGGATCACGAGGCGGTCGCCGCCTTCTGCAAGGACAAGGCGATCGATTTCGTCGTCGTCGGCCCGGAAGCGCCGCTGGTGGCCGGCCTCGCCGACCGGCTGCGCGCCGATGGTCTTGTGGTTTTCGGTCCTTCCGCTGCTGCCGCCCAGCTCGAAGGCTCCAAGGGCTTCACCAAGGATATCTGCGCCCGTTACGGCATTCCCACAGGCGCCTATCAGCGTTTCAACAATGCGCCGAAGGCCAAGGCCTATATCCGCGCTCAAGGCGCGCCGATCGTCGTCAAGGCCGATGGCCTTGCCGCCGGCAAGGGCGTGACGGTGGCGATGACGCTGGATGAAGCCTTGGCCGCGGTCGACGACTGCTTCGAGGGCGCCTTTGGCGCCGCCGGCGCCGAAGTCGTCGTCGAAGCCTATCTCGACGGCGAGGAGGCGAGCTTCTTCTGCCTCTGCGATGGAAAACATGTGCTGCCGCTCGCAACCGCCCAGGACCACAAGCGGGTGGGCGAGGGCGATACCGGCGTCAATACCGGCGGCATGGGCGCCTATTCGCCGGCGCCCGTGATGACTGCCGAGATGGTCGAGCGTACCATGAAGGAGATCATCGAGCCGACGATGCGCGGCATGGCCGAGAGCGGTCATCCCTTCTCCGGCGTGTTTTTCGCCGGGCTGATGATCACCCGGAAGGGGCCGGAGCTGATCGAATACAATGTCCGCTTCGGCGATCCCGAATGCCAGGTGATGATGATGCGGTTGAAGAGCGATCTGCTGCCGCTGCTGCTTGCCACCGCCAACGGCACGCTCGATCAGGTAACCGCAGAATGGAACGACGATCCGGCCCTGACGGTGGTCATGGCCTCCAAGGGTTATCCCGCCGCCTACGAGAAGAACACGCCGATCCTTTCCCTGCCGGATGCGGGCGAGGGCGAGAAGGTGTTTCATGCCGGCACGGCTCTGAAGGACGGCGTGCTGGTCGCGACCGGCGGCCGTGTGCTCAACGTCACCGCCACGGGCGGCACGGTGGCCGCGGCCAAGGACCGGGCCTACGCGCTGCTCGACAAGGTGAGATGGGAAAACGGCTTCTGCCGGCGCGACATCGGCTGGCGGGCAATCGAGCGCGAAAAAGCCTGAGATACGGTATAAACCACCGCATTCTTTAAATTTTTACCCTTTCCCCTGACGGGATGGAAACAAAGCTCCGTTATACCGCCCCTACGGTAAGACGGAGGTGCGTTGATGCGTCAGATTTTCCTCGGTGCGGCAATCCTGCTGATGGCAGGCTCAGCAATGGCGTCCTCGATAGAGGTGGTCGGCAAGACTGCTCCGCGCGCTGAAGGCAGCATCGTCACCGAAAGCTGTGCCGATTGCCCGCCGCTCCAGGCCGAGCTGACCAAGAAGGACTATACGGTGCCGGAACTGAAGCCCGGCGTCCTCCAGGCGAGTGAAATCCGTGATGTCGGCGGCGAAAAGAAGATCTACCGCACCGAAGGCTGGATGGGCGGCTCGCCGGTCGTCTTCGTCAGCAAGGCGACCCCGGAAGCGATGGTTGCGGCAGCACCGTCCGCCCCGCCGGCTGACGGCATCGACATGAACGCCCAGACCGCGGCCGTCATCGGCGGCGACGTCAAGCCTGTTGCAGCTGGCATGACTGAACAGCCGGCAACCCTCAACGTTTCCGAATTCAAGCTGCGTTTCTAAAAAGTTCCCTGCCCCCGCCTGATCAAGGTTTCGATCGTTTGGGGGTCCACCGCAGGTGGGCCGAATGCACCCTCGATGAGCAGCGGGGGTGCATTCCTGTTTTGATAGGGCTGGGCAAGCTGAAATTTCCAACACGAGCGATCTTGCGATCATCGGATGAAATCCGACGCTGCGCTGTATAATTTGACCCCTTGATTTTTAGGGAAATCTGCATCGCTTTTAATAAAGTTAAAGCTTTTTTATAGGGTGGGCATCAATTGTAACTTACCCGGTCGCAGCATGTTTGTTTTAGCAGCGGTAGACGCGCGGCCTTGTTTGGCGCGCTCGCACAGGCGGTAGAAAACCGCACCGGAATGCAGCCCACCATTCCCGTTGCGAGGCGTCATGAAAAATTTGAAGATATCGAAGCAGCTCATACTGCTGGTCGTCGGCCTGATGATTGCTTTTGCGATCGCCACGTCCCTGCAGATCCGCTCCTCGGTCGATGCGATCTATAAGGAGCGCTACGACATGCTCCGCGCCGAGGTTCAATCGGCGGTGTCCGTTCTCAAGCTTTACCAGGCCAAGGTAACCGCGGGCGAAATGACGCTCGAGGATGCCCAGAAGCAGGCCTACGCCACCGTCAACGGGATGAAATACGATCCCGACGGCTATTTCTTCGGCTATAGCTACGACGTCCAGATGATGTTCCACTACGATGCGGCGAAAGTCGGGCAGAACCTCAAGGGTCAGGCCGACAGCAAAGGCAAGCTCTACCGCGAAGAGCTGGTCAAGCTCGGGCAGCAGGGCGGCGGCCTCGTCGAATTTTATTCCACCAGTAAACCGGGCCAGCCGGCCGGTGATTACCGCAAGACGGCCTATGGCCAGGCCTTCGACCCATGGAAAGTCGTTGTCGTCACCGGGGTCTACATGGACGATCTCGATGCTCAGATAAACAGCACGATCCTCACTGCGCTCTCCGGCAGCATCGTCCTGTTCTTCCTTGCCATGGCAGCGGCCTACGTCGTGATCCGCGGCATATCGGGACCTCTCAACAACGTCCATGCCGCCCTGAAGGCCGTCGCCGAAGAGGACGTTTCCATCGCCATCCCGCATATCGGCATGAACAATGAAGTCGGCATGATGGCAAAGGCGACGCAGTCGCTGCAGGAAAAGATCCGGGAACGCCATGCTATGTCGGATCGCGAGGCGGCCCAGCAGCTGGCGCTGGAAAACGAGCGGGAGAACAATCTGCGCCAGCAGCAGGATGAAACAGCGCTGCAGGCGCGTGTGGTGGCGACGATCGGCCAGGCGTTGGAGATGATCGCACGCGGCGACCTCACCGTCCGCTGCGCCGATCTCGGCCAGAAATACGCCGCCCTGCGCGAAAACTTCAACGATGCGCTGTCGCATCTCGAAGCCGCCATGGCCAAGGTCAGCGCCAAGGGCACCGACATCGGCACCAGCAAGGAAGAGATCCGCCGCGCCTCCAACGAGCTGTCGCAGCGCACCGAGCGCCAGGCCGCCAGCCTGGAAGAGACTTCGGCTGCTCTCGACGAGCTCACCGTCGCCGTCCGTCAGACGGCCGATGGCGCCCATGAGGCGAGCAAGCGCGTCCACTCGGTCAGCACCGAAGCCAACCATAGCGATGCGATCGTCACCCAGGCGATCGAGGCGATGAGCGGTATCGAGAAGTCGTCGTCGGAGATCACCAAGATCATCGGCGTCATCGACGAGATCGCCTTCCAGACCAACCTGCTGGCGCTGAATGCCGGCGTCGAGGCGGCCCGTGCCGGTGAATCCGGCAAGGGTTTTGCCGTCGTCGCCCAGGAAGTGCGCGAACTTGCCCAGCGCTCGGCTGCTGCGGCCAAGGAGATCAAGGACCAGATCGCCCGCTCCTCCAGCCAGGTCGACCATGGCGTCCGCCTGGTCGGCGAGGCCGGCGAGGCGCTGAAGCGTATCTCCGACCAGATCAAGGCCGCCAACGAGATCGTCGCCAAGATCGCCCACAGCGCTTCCGAGCAGGATACGACGCTGCGCTCGATTTCCTCCTCGATGAACCAGCTCGACGCCGCCACCCAGCAGAACGCCGCCATGGCCGAGGAGACGACGGCATCGGCCGAAACGCTGGCCAGCGACACCGACGAGCTGATCGACCTCATCCGCGGCTTCCGCGTCAGCGGCGAAGGTGCTGCCCCGGCTGCGCATCAGGGTCGCCGCGCCGCTTAAAGCAACTCCAGGAAAAGTGCGAAGCGGTTTTCCGTCAGGAATTGCGTAAAGACAAAAACGGCGAGGCGCCAAAGGCGTTTATCACCAAATTCTCAGCGGCCGTCGGTTCTCCGGCGGCCGTGCCGTTTGTCGATGCCGCCGTTTCAACGATTCCTCACGCTGGACAGCACCGGAACTGCTTGCTTATGGATGCTCAGGTCAAGCTCACGCCTACGGTTTGCGCCGATGGCTGCCCCTCACCCTAACCTGCGAGAGGTGAGCGAGGAATAGAGAGGTCGCGCCATCCCCCTTTGCCCGCGAGCGGGGAGAAGGGGGCGGCAGCCGGATGGGGCAAGCTCCGACGAAAATGCAGCGCCATCCGGCCGAAGCCGAATATCACCCCGAAATCTTCGAGAAATCCGCAACCGTTCCCGTCGCCTCGCGGATCAACCGCAGCAGGGCGAGACGGTTGGCGCGGATGGCGGCGTCCTCGTCGTTGACGAGCACGTCTTCGAAGAAGCGGTCGACCGGGCCGCGCAGCTTGGAAAGCGCTTCCATTGCCGAGCGGAAATCCTCGCCGGCGACGGCGTCCGACGCATCCTTCGAGGCGCTGGAGATCGCGGCGAACAATTCCTTCTCGGCATCGAGCTTCAGAAGCGCTTGCGAAACGCCGTCGGCGATCACGGTGCCCTTCTTTTCCTCGGCGGCGAGCAACTGCGTCGCCCGCTTGGTGCCGGCGAGCAGATTCTTGCCGTCTTCCGAGGTGATGAAGGCCGTCAGCGCTTCGACGCGGCGCGCCACCATCAACAGGTCGTCGGCATCCGCCGTCAGCACCGCGTCGATGAGATCGTGGCGGGCGCCCTGGTCGCGCAGATAGACCTTGAGGCGGTCGTGGAAGAAGGAGAGGAGATCGATATCCCTGGTCGTCGCCAGCAGCGGCAGGCGGATTCTTCGCTCCAAGAGGATCCTGACGACACCGAGGGCCGCACGCCGCAACGCGAACGGGTCCTTCGACCCCGTGGGCTTTTCATCGATCGCCCAGAAGCCGATCAGCGTATCGAGCTTGTCGGCAAGCGCGACGGTGATCGCCACCTTGTCCTCCGGCACGCGGTCCGACGGCCCCTGCGGCTTGTAGTGATCCTCCACCGCGGCGGCAACGGAAGCATCCTCGCCCTGCAGTGCCGCATATTTGCGGCCCATCAGGCCCTGCAGTTCCGGGAATTCGCCGACCGCTTCCGTACGAAGATCGGCCTTGGCGAGCACGGCAGCGCGATCGACCAGAGCCGCGTCGGCGCCGGTGATCTTTGCTAGCTCCTTTGCAAGCGCCCGGATGCGGGCGACGCGTACGCCCTGCGTGCCGAGCTTGGCATGGAAGGTGACGTCGAGCGCATCCAGCTTGGCCATGCGCTGGTCGAGCGGCTTGTTCAGGTCGAGGCCGAACTTTGCCGCCGAAGCCGTGAGCGTCTCGAGATCCGGCAGGTTGCCCTGGTCGCGCTTCCAGAAATGCAGCGCGTCGGAAAGCCTTGCCCGCACCACCTTGCCATTGCCGTGGACGATTTCCTTGCCGCCGTCGCTTGCCTGGATATTGGAGACGAGGATGAACTTGTTCGACAGCGCTTCGCCGCTCTGTGGCCGCGTCACGAAGCACTTCTGGTTGGTCTTGATCGTCAGCCGGATGATTTCCGAGGGAATGGAGAGATAATCCTCCTCGAAAGAGCCCATCAGCACCTGCGGCCATTCGACGAGGCCGGAGACTTCCTCCAGCAGGCCTTCGTCTTCCACCAGCTCCAGCCCATTGGCAAAGGCGATGTCGCGGGCGTCGTGCAGGATGATATCCTTACGCCGCTCGGCATCGAGGATGACTTTCGCCTTTTCCAGGTTCGCCGCATAATCGTCGAAGCGCCGGACGGTGATCGCCTCGGGCGCATGGAAACGGTGGCCATAGGTGATGTTGGAAGCGGTGATGCCGTCGATCTCGAAGGGGATGACGGTGGTTTCTTCATGCTCCGGACCGAAGGTGCAGACGATCGACTGCAGCGGCCGCACCCAGCGCAGCGCGCCGGGCCTGGAGGAAGCCTTGCCCCAGCGCATCGATTTCGGCCAGGGAAAATCGCGGATGATGCCGGGCATGACATTGGTGACGATCTCTTCGGTCGCACGGCCGGGCTTGGAGATGACCGCGACGTAGAAATCGCCCTTCTTCGGATCGCTCACCACCTGCGCGTCAGAGACCGAGGACAAGCCCGCGCCGCGCAGAAAACCTTCGATCGCCTTCTCGTTGGCATCGGTGCGCGGCCCCTTGCGCTCCTCGCGCACATCGGCCGAGCGTGCCGTCAGGCCGTGAATATCGAGCGCCAGCCGCCGCGGCGTCCAGTATTCGCGCGCGCCCTCGTAGGACAGGCCCGCTTCGACAAGCGCATCGGTGACGAGCTTCTTCAGGTCGCCGGCAGCCTTGCGCTGCATGCGGGCCGGAATCTCTTCGGAGCGGAGTTCGAGAAGAAGGTTTGGCATGTCGAATTTCCTTGCCTCCCGAGACAGGGGAGGGATGGCATGGGCGCCGGGTCAAAACGTTGCTTCTGCTAGCAAAGAATGGCGCATCTGCACAACCGCAAAATCGCCGCCTTTCCGGCATGCTTATCCTGTGGATCGCCGCTTGCCTGTAAACTCCAACATTGCCTTGCCGCTTTTCGCCGCTATGGTCCCGCAACTTTCGTCGACATAGGAAATCCCATGGCCGCAGACCTCCGTTTCCTCGCAGCCCGCATCTCCGCCGAAATCAACGCCCGGCCCGACCAGGCCAAAGCCGCGATCGAGCTGCTCGACGAGGGCGCCACCGTGCCCTTCATCGCCCGCTATCGCAAAGAGGTGACGGGCGGGTTGGATGATACGCAGCTGCGCAATCTCGCCGAGCGGCTGGTCTATCTGCGCGAGCTCGAAGCCCGCCGCGACGCGATCGTCGAATCGATCACCGGCCAGGGCAAGATGACCGACGAGCTGATGACCAAGGTCTCGGGCGCCGAAACCAAGGCCGAGCTCGAGGATCTCTATCTGCCCTACAAGC
The DNA here is from genome assembly GCF_030053135.1 of Rhizobium sp. BT04. NCBI lineage: Bacteria > Pseudomonadati > Pseudomonadota > Alphaproteobacteria > Hyphomicrobiales > Rhizobiaceae > Rhizobium > Rhizobium sp. BT04. The sequence continues at coordinate 3,968,882 of NZ_CP125652.1, forward strand.
CGAAGCGCCGCACGCGCGCCGAAATCGCCCGTGAACGCGGCCTCGGCCCGCTCGCCGAGGCGATCCTCACTGAGCGCGGCCGGGGGCCGGCGGTGCTGGCCGAAGGCTTCATCACGGCAGATGTGCCGGATGTGAAGACGGCGCTCGAAGGCGCGCGCGACATTGTCGCCGAAGGTTTTGCCGAAAATGCCGACCTGCTCGGCAGATTGCGCGCCCATATGCGCCAGGCTTCGCTGCTAAAGGCCCGGGTCGTCGACGGCAAGCAGGCGACGGGCGAGAAGTTCTCCGACTATTTCGACCATTCCGAACGCTGGGCGACCGCCCCCGGCCACCGCGCGCTCGCCATGCTGCGCGGCTGGAACGAGGAGGTGCTGACGCTGACGATCGAGGCCGACGCCGAGACCGCCTCGCCGAACAAGCCGGTCGAACGCATGATCGCGGCCGCCTATGAGATCGGGACGAGCCGTCCCGGCGACCGCTGGCTGATGGAGGTTGCAAGCTGGACCTGGCGAGTGAAGCTCTCCATGTCGCTGTCGCTCGACCTGATGCGGGAACTGCGCGAAAGGGCCGAAGAGGAAGCGATCCATGTCTTCGCCCGCAATCTCAAGGATCTGCTGCTCGCAGCACCCGCCGGCTCGCGCGCGACGATGGGTCTCGATCCAGGCATCCGCACCGGCGTCAAGGTCGCCGTCGTCGACGGCACCGGCAAGGTGGTGGCGACATCGACCGTCTATCCCTTCCAGCCGCGCAACGACGTGCGCGGCGCCCAGGTCGAGCTCGCATCGCTGATCCGCAAGCACAATGTCGAACTGATCTCGATCGGCAACGGCACCGGCAGCCGCGAAACCGAAAAGCTGGTGGCCGACATGCTGGCCGAATTGCCGGCGCCGAAGCCGACCAAGGTCATCGTGTCGGAAGCCGGCGCCTCGGTCTATTCCGCCTCGGCGACTGCAGCGGCCGAATTTCCCGATCTCGATGTGTCGCTACGCGGCGCCGTCTCCATCGCGCGGCGCCTGCAGGATCCCTTGGCCGAACTCGTCAAGATCGAGCCGAAGTCGATCGGCGTCGGCCAGTATCAGCACGACGTCGACCAGCAGAAGCTGTCGCGTTCGCTCGATGCCGTGGTCGAAGATGCGGTGAATGCCGTCGGTGTCGATCTCAACACCGCGTCTGCGCCGCTGCTGTCTCGCGTTTCCGGCCTCGGCCCGTCGATTGCCGACGCCATCGTCCGTCACCGCGACTGCGAAGGCCGTTTCGAGACCCGGCGGGATCTTTTGAAGGTCGCCCGCCTCGGCGGCCGCACCTTCGAACAATGCGCCGGCTTCCTGCGCATCCCCAACGGCAAGGAGCCGCTCGATGCCTCCTCGGTCCACCCGGAAGCCTATGGCGTCGCCAAGAAGATCGTCGCTGCCTGCGGCCGTGATCTGCGCGCGCTGATGGGCGACAGCGCCGTCCTGAAATCGGTCGATCCGCGTCAGTTCATCGACGAGAAATTCGGTCTGCCGACGGTCAGGGACATCATCGCCGAGCTGGAAAAACCCGGCCGCGACCCGCGTCCGAGCTTCAAGACTGCGACCTTCGCCGAGGGCGTCAACGAAATTTCCGACCTGAAGCCCGGCATGATGCTGGAAGGCACGGTGACCAATGTCGCCGCCTTCGGCGCCTTCGTCGATATCGGCGTGCACCAGGATGGTCTGGTGCATGTGTCCCAGCTTGCCGATCGCTTCGTCAAGGATCCGCACGAGGTCGTCAAGGCGGGTGATGTCGTCAAGGTGCGAGTGGTCGAAGTCGATGCCAAGCGCAAGCGCATCGCTCTGTCGATGAAGCGCGATGACGGTTCTGCTGCACCGCCGCCGCGGGGTGATTCTCGCGGCAACCAGGGCTCCCGGCCGCAGAACGAGCGCCGGCCGGCCGCCGCCAAACCGGAGAGCCAGGGCGCTTTCGGCGCAGCCCTTGCCGAAGCCATGAAGCGAAAATAAGGGCTTAGCCGGCATTTTGGCAAAAATGCAACAGTTTGCCCGCGTTATTTCAAGAGTGCTAAATCCGGCGCTTGTAAGGCGAAAGAGAGCTACTAAGTTGATGTGACCATCCTGTCACATTTGCGAGGCGTCCGTGGCGTCAGCTTTCCTTTCGATCGTCCAGCAAATCATCCGCAAGGGTTCGTTGAAACTTACCCTTGCCAATGGCGAGACCCACTTGATCGGCGACGGCACGGGTGAAACCGTTGTCGCCCGCCTTGCCGATCAGGAGGCCGAGGACGCCATTCGCCGCGACCCGACGATGAAGCTCGGCGAAATGTACATGCAGGGCCGCTTCATTCTCGAACAGGGCAACATTTACGATTTCCTGTCGCTGGTGAAGCAGAACACCACCAACGAGATCTTCGATTTCAAGATGGCGGCACTGCTCCTGGGCCGCATTGCCTGGCAGCAGCTGAAGAGCCGCGTGCCGGTCAATCGCAACAAGCACAACGTCGCCCATCATTATGACCTGTCGGCCAAGCTCTTCGATCTTTTCCTCGACGAGGACTGGCAATATTCGTGCGCCTATTTCGAGCCGCCGGGCATCAGTCTCGATGAGGCGCAGCTCGCCAAGAAACGCCATATCGCCGCCAAGCTTCTGCTTCAGCCCAACCAGCGTATCCTGGAGATCGGCTCGGGCTGGGGCGGCATGGGCATGTACCTGACGGAAGCGACTGATGGAGCCGATTTCACCGGCATTACGCTCAGCGAAGAACAGCTCAAGGTCTCCCGCGCCCGCGCCGAAAAGCGCGGCCTTGCCGACCGCGTGCGTTTCGAGCTGCAGGATTATCGCAGCATGACGGGCAAGAAGTTCGACCGCATCGTCTCGGTCGGCATGTTCGAACATGTGGGTATCGGCAATTACGCCAACTTCTTCCGCAAGGTATCGGATCTCCTCGACGATAACGGTGTCATGGTGCTGCATTCGATCGGCCGCCCGAAGCCGAGCTTCGGCACCAACGCCTTTATCGAGAAGTATATTTTCCCCGGCGGCTACATTCCTTCCGTCGGCGAGGTCTTGCCGCCGCTCGAAAAGGCGGGGCTCTTGGTCAAGGATGTCGAAATCCTGCCGATGCATTATGCCTATACGCTGCGCCATTGGCGCGAGCGTTTCGTGGCGCGCAAGGCCGAAGCCGTGGCGCTTTACGACGAACAGTTCTTCCGCATGTGGGAATTCTATCTGGCGGGTTCCGAAATGGGCTTCCGCTGGGACGAACTCTTCATCCTGCAGATCCAGATCGCCAAGAACCAGTTCGCCGTTCCCGACAATCGCAATTACATCGCGCACAACGAGACGAAGCTGAAGGAATTCGAGGCGAGGCGCGCGCCGCTCGAAAAGGTAATTTTCTGAGCGACAGCGCTTGTGCCGGCCATAATGAAAGGGCATGCCGATGAGCAGTGCGTTTCCCGAGATCTATCTCGTCCGGCACGGTGAAACCGAGTGGAGCCGTTCCGGGCGCCATACCGGGCGAACCGATATTCCGTTGACGGCAAATGGCGAGGCTGCCGCCGGCAAGCTCTCCGAACGGCTTGCGGGCCTGACCTTCTCCGCCGTCTGGTCGAGCCCGTCCGCTCGCGCCCGCCGAACCTGCGCGCTCGCCGGCTTCGGATCGGGCGCGGTCATCAGGGACGATCTCGCCGAATGGGACTACGGCGCCTATGAGGGCATCACCACCAAGGAAATCTTGGCCGGCCGCCCCGGCTGGCAGCTCTTTCGCGACGGCTGCCCGAATGGCGAGTTCGCCGCCGATGTCGGTGCCCGCGCCGACGCCGTCATCCATGCGCTTCGCGAGGCGGCAAGCACCATCCTGATCTTCTCCAGCTCACATTTCCTGCGGGTGCTCGCCGCCCGCTGGCTCGGCCTGCCGCCGGAAGGCGGCGCGCATTTCTCGCTCGATACCACAAGCATCAGCGTGCTCGGCTACGAGCACGACCTGACCGAACCAGTCATCCGCCAGTGGAACCAGCGGTAAGCAATTCCACCAAAATTGCGGGAGCGATTTTGCGTCCGGTCGGCGCTAGTTAAGACCCTTCACCAACCCCTCCCCGCAAGGGGGAGGGGCTGCTGTTTGGCGTCCGTCGAGTTTCTTTCCTGACGACGCAACATGTGGTGGCGCATTTTGATGGCAGGACCCCGCTGCGGGTTGTCCCTTTGGGGAGGTCTTTCTCCCGGCGGGTTTTCGCGTACGACCGCCAAAGGCGGCACGCTTTCATTTAGCGCCCTTCGTGTCTCCGTGGTTAACATTGGCGTAACGAGATCCGGATAAATCTAGCCACCGCCGCCCTCCGCGGCTTTGTTTTTGCGTTTTCTGGAGTGCGAACGTGTTTCATCGATCAGTCGTATCGATCTCTTTGGCTATTGCCCTTTCATTCCCAGTTTTGGCGTCGGCGCAGGAAAGCGGCCAGCCCTTCTGGTCCGGCGACTGGTATCTGAGCGTCGGCGTCGCCGGCTTCTCCGCCCCGAAATTCGAGGGCTCGTCGCACAATGAATTCAAGTTCAGCCCGTTGATCTCGGTCGGCCGCCAGGGCGCCGGGCCGCGATTTTCCTCGCGCAACGACAATCCCTCCTTCGCCCTCATCGACAAGGGCGCCTTCCGCGCCGGCATCGTCGGCAAATTCGTGCCGTCGCGCGATGGCGGCGACGACCGTGACTTGAAGGGCTTGAGGAAGGTCAAATGGGGGGCGGAAGCCGGCGGCTTCGTCGAGGTCTACCCCACAGATTTCCTGCGCGCCCGCGCCGAAGTCCGCCAGGGCATCCGCTCTCATGACGGCGTTGTCGCCGATCTCGCGGTCGATGCCTTTACCGATATCGCGCCCAACCTGCAATTGTCAGGCGGTCCGCGCGCGACCTTCGCCACCGCAGGCTATTACGACGCCTATTACGGCGTCAGCGCCAAGCACGCGGCGGCAAGCGGTCTTGATCCCTATAAGCCCTCGTCGGGCATCCAGTCCTATGGCGCGGGAACGGCCATCACCTGGAAGGCGACCGAAAACCTCTCGGCAAGCTCCTTCCTCGAATATAAGCGGCTGGCGGGGCCTGCCGCCGACAGCAGCCTGGTGCGCGACCGCGGTTCGAAGAATCAGGTCCTGATCGGTGTCTCGGCCACCTACAAGTTCAATTTCTCACTGCAGTGATGGCCGGCGCCCACGCGTTTTTTTCAAATGTGCGGGCGCCATAATGCCTTGAACTACCAGAGATTTTATCCTTGAATCGGTTCGGGTCCGGCAAATGATGCGAGGGACGGTGCTATGATCGCTTCTTGACCGGATCGGCGGCCCGCCGCTAGATGAGCGGCATGGAAGATACCGACCACTTCAACGATCGCGTCTCCGACGCGCCTTCCAATAACTGGGTCTACCGGATCCTGCCGCCATGGCTCTGGCCCTATGCGCAGCTGGCGCGCTGGGATCGCCCGATCGGCTGGCAATTGCTGATGTGGCCATGTTTCTGGTCGGCGACACTCGCCGCCAATGCGGCGATCGACCAAGGGCTCTATTCCGGCAGCCTGCTGGTGTCTCACCTTTTCCTTTATTTCATCGGCTCGGTCGCCATGCGCGGCGCCGGCTGCACCTATAATGATCTCGTCGACCACGAGATCGACATGGAAGTGGCCCGCACCCGTTCGCGCCCGCTCCCTTCCGGCCGCGTCACGCGCGCCCGCGCAAAAATCTTCATCGGTCTGCAGGCGCTGGTCGGTCTCTTCGTGCTCTTGCAGTTCAACTGGCTCACCGTCTTCTTGGGCTTGCTCTCGCTCGCCATCGTGGCCTTTTATCCCTACGCCAAACGCTTCACCGACTGGCCGCAATTCTATCTCGGCCTTGCTTTCTCCTGGGGTGCGCTGATGGGCTGGGCCGGCATTTTGGGCGGGCTTTCCTTCGCCGCCATCCTGCTCTATGCCGCCTCCGTCGCCTGGACGATCGGTTACGACACCATCTACGCCCATCAGGACAAGGAGGATGACGAGCTGATCGGTGTCCGTTCGACCGCGCGGCTGTTCGGCGACAGGACGAGGGTTTGGCTGATCGGCCTTTATGGGCTGACGCTGGTGCTGATGTTTATCGCTTTCGCGCTCGCCGGCGCCAATCTCATCGCTTTCCTGGCCTTGCTCGGTGCGGCCGGCATGTTCGCCTGGCAGATCGTCCGGCTCGATATCAACGATGCCGACCAGTGCCTGGCGCTGTTCAAATCGAACAACCGCGTCGGCCTGATCATCTTCTTCGGCCTCTTCGTCTCCCTGCTGTTTGCCATTCCCTGATTGGGACGCTAAGCCCGGCGCGGGCGCCAGCCCTCGCGCGCCTGTCCTCAGACAGGAGGATTGGTCTAGCACGCATTCGTGTCGTCCTTTGCGGCAGATGGAAGCCATGCCTTGATCTGTTGATCCGTTAGGTTAGCACCACACAGCACAGTCGCTACACGGCAGCCTTTCAGGGCAGATGCCTGCGCAAGAATAGCTGCGAGCCCCGCCGCTCCGGCTGGTTCGACGAGACGCTTCCATGTGTCATGAGCAAACCGCATTGCATCCAGAATCTGATCGTCATCCACGAGAACGACGTCGTCGATCGTGTCTTGAAGCCAGTCGACGGCCGACGGGACGGGAATCCGGACGGCAATTCCATCGGCAATCGTGCGTGCCTCCGGCGTCGAGATCGCCTCACCCGCATTGTAGGAGAGAGCCATGCAAGGCGCACCCTTTGCGGCGACGGCGACGACCCTTGTTCGCGGTGAACGTGATTTGAACCAGCATCCCACTCCGGCCGCCAGAGCACCGTTGCCAAGCGGAATGAAAACGGTGTCGATATCGTCGACCTCTTCAGTCAGCTCCGCCGCAATCGTTCCTGCCCCTTCCGCAATGGCTGCGCTCGCTCCGTCTTCGACGAACTGCAGCTTCCGTTCGACGGCGTAGATTTTGGCTGCCTCCTTTGCAGCGTCAAAATCTTCTCCGGCGAGAAAGACCTCCGCCCCAAACCTGCGCATGGCTTCGATCTTCAGCGGATTGGCGTTGATACTGGCGAACACGACCAGAGATCGCCCATGCCGTGCGGCATTATAAGCAAGCCCCTGACCGAAGTTCCCGGCTGATGCGGTGACCAGAGGAGTTCTTTCACCAGCGACGTCGGCGAGAAAATACCCCGTCCCACGCCCCTTGAAGCTGCGGATCGGATTTTCCGTTTCGTCCTTGGCGACGAGCGACAGCGCGAGCCTATCGGAACGCAACAGATTGGTGTTGAGGAAAATCGGATCGATTTTCTTGCGGGCATCGTCGATTTTGGCGGCTAAAAGAGGTGCTTGTTGTGTCATGGAGAGATGTTATGAATTTTCGACGCGGAAAAACCGCGCCAACGGAAAAAAATAGCGGATTCTCCGCATAAAATCTGGATTATACGCAGTGGACGATATTGATCGAACTATTCTGTCAATGCTGCAGGAGAATGCCGACATTCCCGGCAAGGTCATTGCTGATGTGGTGAATCTCTCACCCTCCGCCGTCGAACGCCGCATCAGCAAACTGAAGCAAGATGGGATCATCGAGAAGATCGTGGCGGTGGTCAGTCCGAAAGCCGTCGATCGCACCTTGTCCGTTTTGGTTGAGCTTGAAATCCAGAACGAACATCGACACACGCTGGAGCAATTCCAGCGATGGTTGGACCGTGCGCCCGAAGTTCAGTCATGCTGGTATGTCACCGGCGATATGGACTATGTCCTGCTCGTAGCCGTCCGCAATCTCGAGGAATACAACGCCTTCATTGAGCGGCTTATGGGTGAGCAACAGGCGCTCGTGCGAAAATACAAGAGCCTGATCGCACTCAAAACGGTCAAGCACGGATTGGGACTTTCCGTCCTTGAATGAGAGGCTTTTTTACTGGCTACGCAGTGATCCTGTCAAAATTCATCCCGCGGTGCCAATCGAGATTAAAGCGACAGTTTGCGGCCGAATTCGACAGCGTCGCAAAACGGGCATTCTGCGACTGATGAGTGCGCAGAATGCCCGGCAATGATGTGTCCGGTGTCGCGATTTCGGTCAGTTGCGGGCGATGATTTCCTTGCCCTCGATCTTCATGGCGACGCCCAGCCGGCCGGTGGTGCGGCGCACGAGGAAGCGCGGACGGCGATTGGCGAAGTAGGAATGACGGCGGCGCGGCTTGAGGTCGCTGGTGCGCAGGCCGCCAATATGGTCTTCGAGCGGACGGGCGACGCCGTCGGCCTCGACCATCAGCATCGGAATGCGGAAGGCTTCCGACCAGCTGCGCCAGTCGGCGGCGATATCGCTGAGATCATGGGCGACGAGCAACGGAACGCAGAGCTCGGGATCGGCGTGGTGAAGCTCGAGCGTGACGGTAACTTCACCGTCGCCATGGTCGATGGCGCGGGCGGCGACACCCTTGAAGACGCGCTTCGGCAGCGCAATCGAAAGCGGCAGGCCACTGGAAGGCAGGACCTTGCGCAGGACCGCGCCGCGTTCGTCGATGGTGATATTGACGTCATCCGAACAATCATGGATGGCGTAGCTGACCTGCTGGGGAAAGCGGGACGGATCGAGGCGTAACGTCGTGCCAGCCCAGGCGGGCTTCATTACGGGATTGTTCATTTCATTCTACCCTTGTCTTACCTGAGAGCCGATTTCCGGTCTTCTCCTTGGGACTTTTCGTCCTCTATGGCCGACAATAGGGGCCTGCCGTTCCGTACAGCTTAAAAATTGCGGTTAAGAAAACTTTGCCTCCTCTGATGGTTATCAAAACCGAATCCGGCAGGGTTTCCGGAAGGTGAACGCTGTGGTGTGCGGAAATGATGCATCCTGAGGTAAGTCTCAGGTAAGCTTTCCGTGGCAAAATGTGCTCACCAGCAGTTCGTCGTTCTTTTAGAGATTTTGCCGAAAAGGGCGCTATTCATGATCACGGCTTCCCTCGCTTATACGATCCTGTCGAAGGATATGACGTCCAGCCTCAACAAGGTTGCGTCTCAGGCGACGGTCAAGAAGGATGCCGAGTACTACGCGGACCACATCAACAAGGTCACATCGGTCGACGACTTCCTCGGAGACTACAAGCTCTACAGCTACGCGATGAAGGCCCATGGCCTCGAGGACATGACCTACGCCAAGGCCCTCATGAAGAAGGTGCTGGAAAGCGATCTCACCGACCCCAACAGCTACGCCAACAAGCTTTCCGATACGCGCTACCGCGAATTCGCCGCCGCCTTCAATTTCAATGCGCCCGCCAAGGACGTCCAGACGGACGCGCAGGAGGACGATCTCATCGGCCTCTACAAGCAGTCCTTCGTCGATGCCGACAAGGCGGCCGCCGCCGAGAGCATCTATTACAGCAACAATATCGACAGCGTGCAGACCGTCGACGATCTGGTCAACAACACCCGGCTGCGCACCTATGTGCTGAAGACGTTCAAGATCGATCCCACCTATGCGTCGAAGGACTTTCTGCGCCAGGTGCTGACGAGCGATCTCAGCGACCCCACGAGCGTCGTCAACACGCAGGGCGGCGACAAATACAAGGCGCTTGCCGCCCAGTTCAGCTTCAATGCCGACGGCACCGTCACCGGCACGGCGCAGACCGCCGCGCAGAAGGCCTCGGTCATCGAGTCCTTCACGCTGAATTCCCAGTCGGTCATCATCGACAATTCGGTCGGTTCGGACGTCTTTTACGTCGGCCAGACGGCAGCGGACTACAACAAGGCCTATTACACGGCGAAGATCGGCACGATCACCAATGTCGACGATCTGGTCGCCGACAAACGCCTGACCTCCTATATCACGACGGCCTACAGCATGGGCGCCGACTTCACCGCGGCCGCGCTGCGCACGGTGCTGACCGATCCCGGTTATGCCCAGCTGATGGGCTTTACCAATGTCTACAATGCTTTCAACTTCAAGGCTGACGGATCGACCTCCAGCACGGCGCGCGTCCAGTCGATCGACCAGGCAAACAAACTGAAATCGGCTGCATCGAGCACGTCCAACTATTATTCCGTAACCTCGCAGTCGAGCGCCATCACCAATGTCGACGATCTGCTGGCCGATGATGTGCTGGCGCGTTACATCAAGGATGCCTATGGCCTCGGCACGAATTTCAGCAATGCCGACCTGAAGAATATCCTGACGGATTCGGCCTATGCCGCGGCCCAGGGCCACGCCGATCTCAATGCCGACTTCAACTTCCAGGCGGACGGCTCGATCAACGGTTCGGCGATCCAGACCGCGGCGCAGCGCAAGTCGACCACCGACAAGTCGGCGGCGAACGCGACGCACTTCAACAGCATGATCGGCAATGTCACCAATGTCGACGACATCATGTCCGATCCCGTTGCGGTCAGCTATCTCAGAAACAGCATGCAGATCGCCGACAGCGTTTCCGATGCGACGTTGAGGACTTTCCTCGTCGATCCCGCGGCGGCCAGCGCCCAGGGCTACAGCGACGTCCACGATCTCTTCAATTTCAAGGCGGACGGATCGGTCGCGACCCTTTACGCCTCGCAGAGCGCCTCACAGAGCGCCAGCACCATGGACAAGGCCGACACTGCGGCCGTCTATTACCAGGCGACCATCGCCGGCATCTCCAACGTCGATCAGTTGCTGTCGGACCAGAAGCTGAACAATTTCGTGCGCAACGCCTACGGCATCCCGTCGACCGTCACCGACGTTGCCCTTCGCGCCATCCTGACTGATCAGAGCGGCACCGGTACCTATGCCGACGTCGCCGCCGCCTTCAACTTCAAGGCGGACGGCACGCTCGAGGACGGCATGGCCGCGCAGACGGCCACCCAGATCAGCAGCACGAAATTTACCGCTTCCGCCCGCACGGACGACTATTCCGCCCGGATGTCGACGATCGCCAATGTCGACGATCTCATCGCCGATGACGCCATCACCAACTTCCTGAAGAGCACCTACAACCTTCCGACCGGCATTTCGAACGCTGATCTGAAGAGCATCCTGACCGATGCGACGGCGGCTGCCGCCGCCGGCCATGCCGATCTCAACGCCGATTTCAACTTCGCCGCCGATGGATCGCTTCCGGTGATGAGTTCGATCCAGACGGCCGATCAGGCGCAGACCACCAATGACAATTATATGGCGCGTTATGACGACGAGCGCGACGAGGCGATCGACGAGGTGGCCACCAACTACACCCGCATGATGGCCGACAGCGGCAGCCTGCTCAACTTCTCGGACATAAAGAGCGTCAACGACTTTCTGCGCAGCAATTCGTCGGCCGATTTCACCAAGAGCAACGATGATCTGCCGGATCCCTATCATGTGGCGCTGCAGGCCTTCGGCCTGACGGACCAGGAAGTCTCGCGCTCGATGATGCGCAAGATCCTGACGAGCGATGCCTACGACCCGAATGGTTTTATCGCCTCGCTGAAGGACGAACGTATCACCAACCTCGCCCGCGCCTTCAACTTCGGTCCCGACGGCAAGGCGGCGTCGCCCCTCCAGGCGCTTCCCGAGGCGACCCTGGCCAAATACGCCACCGACTACAAAGCGCACGTCACCATGCTGCTGAAGGCCGGGCCGGTGAAGGACAAGGCATCGAAGGACGCGACGACCGAGGTCGACTATTTCGCCAAGGGCATGGCGAAGGTGAAGTCGCTCGATGATTTCCTGGATGACAGCCGCCTGACGGATCTGGTGCTGAAGGCGAACAATCTCGACCCGAAGGATTACGACAAGGCGACGCTGAAGAAGATCTTCACGTCCGATCCCGACGACAAGAAGAGCTACCTCAACACCAAGGCCGATGCGCGCTTCAAGGATATCGTCGCCGCCTTCAATTTCGACAAGGACGGCGATCTGACCCGCGCCAAGATCGGCGCCATCCAGAACAAGGCGGCGGAGGATCGTACCCAAAAGCTCTTCGTCCAGCAGACGATGGAAAACCAGCAGGGCGAAAGCAATGACGGCGTCCGCCTGGCGCTTTATTTCAGCCGCAAGGCCCCGAGCATCACCTCGATCTTTTCGCTCCTCGGCGACAAGGCGCTCTACCAGGTCATTACCACAGCCTTCAGCCTACCGTCGCAGATCTCGGGCATGGACGTCGCCAAGCAGGCCGATCTGATCAACCGCTTCGTCAAGCTCGAGGATCTCCAGGATCCGAAGAAGGTCGACAAGCTGCTGCGCCGGTTCACCGCCATGTACGACGTCCAGAACAGCACCCAGCAATCGCCGGCGCTGCAGATCCTCACCGGCGGCGGCACGCAGTAAAGCTGAGGCAATCCAGCAAAGCGCGCACGGTAGGTTTTTCTCGCGGGACGACAGCTGTCCGCTTCGCGTTAATGGCTACCCCTCTCCCCGTAAAAACGGGGAGAGGGTACTTGCCCTGCGAGAGCGAGGTGGGAACCGAGAGGGGCGGCACGTCCCTTCGCCCCGCAAGCGGGGAGAAGGTGCCGGCAGGCGGATGAGGGGCGAACCTCGGCGACCTCGCTGAGCTCCGACCTCACACCTCGAGGCTGACGACCTTACCCGGGTTCATGATATTGGCGGGATCGAAGGCGCGCTTGATGCGGCGCATCAGCTCGATTTCGATCGCCGGCCGGATCGCCGCCAGTTCGTCGCGCTTCAACTGGCCGATGCCGTGCTCGGCCGAGATCGAGCCGCCATGGGCAAGCACCAGCCCATGCACGATATGGTTCATCTCATGCCAGCGGGCGATGAAGGCGTCCTTGTCGGCACCGACCGGCTGGGAAATATTGTAATGGATATTGCCGTCGCCCATATGGCCGAAGGCGCAGATGCGGGCGCCAGGCATGGCCGCCATCACCGCTTCTTCGGCCTCGGCGATGAAGTGCGGGACCTTCGACACCGGCACGGAAACATCGTGCTTGATCGACCCGCCTTCCGGCTTCTGGGCATCCGACATGCTCTCGCGCATGTGCCAGATCGCCTTCTGCTGCGCCACGGATGAAGCGATCGCCGCATCGAGCACCAGCCCGGCCTCAAAACCCTGTTCGAGCACGCCGTTCATCATCCGCTCCGCCGTCTCGGCCGAGTCCGAGGTTGAAATGTCGATCAGCACGTACCAGGGATAGGCCGCGTCCAAGGGATCGCGCACGCCGTCGATATGGCGGGTGGTGATCTCGACGCCGAAACGCGGCATCAGCTCGAAACCGGTCAGCGAGGCGCCGCAGAGGCTGGCGGCGAGGTTGAAGAGGCCAAGCGCGTCCTCGACCGAATTCAGGCCGGCGAAGGCCACCTGATGGCCGAGCGGCTGGGGAAAGAGCTTCAGCACCGCGCCGGTGATGATGCCGAGCGTGCCTTCGGCGCCGATGAACAGGTCGCGCAGGTCGTAGCCGGTATTGTCCTTCTTCAGGCGGCGCAACCCGTCCCAGATTTCGCCGGTCGGCAGCACCACTTCGAGGCCGAGGCAGAGCTGGCGCATATTGCCGTAGGCAAGCACGGCCGTGCCGCCGGCATTGGTGGAAAGGTTGCCGCCGATGCGGCAGGAGCCTTCCGAGCCGAGCGACAGCGGAAACAGCCGCCCATGCGCCTCGGCCGCCTTCTGCACCTCGGCGAGGATGGCGCCGCCATCGGCGACCAGCACGTTCGCCACCGGATCGACATCACGGATCCTGTTCATGCGCTCGAGCGACAGGATGATATCGGCCTTGCCGGCACGTGGGGTCTGGCCGCCGACCAGGCCGGTATTGCCGGTCTGCGGCACGATCGCCGTTCCGGTCTCGGTCGCAAGCTTCATGATGTCGGAGACTTCCGCGACCGAGCCGGGTTTGAGTAGGAGAGGGGAGGAGCCGTGATAGAGCCCGCGGTTTTCGATCAGATGCGGCGCAAGATCGGCTTCGCTGCGAAGCGCGTATCTTTCGCCGACGATTGCGGCGAAGCGGTCGAGAAGATCGGTGGAAATGTCGGGGCTGCTCATCAGATCGATCCTCTTGATTTTATAAGGTCTGTCAGTCGCGGGGTGCGGCTGCCCGCTGCAGGCGATCGTTGATCGCTTCGCCAAGCCCATCCTCGGGAATGGGAGAAAAGGCGATGCTTAAAGCCCCGCTGGCATCGGCCCGCTTCATATAGTCGAAAAGATTGGCGGCGGCCTCGGCAAGGTCGCCGCGCGGGCTGAGATCGAGGACGATCCGCGCAGCCTCCGCGCCGGAGACCGCAGCACCGCCGAAGCCGATCAGCGCTTCGCCGGGTTCCACGGCGCGCGCATTGAGACGCACGGAGGCGCCCGGCGCATAATGCGAGGCAAGCATACCCGGCGCCTCGATGGCCGCCGATGCCGTCTTCGCTCTGAGCAGCGGCCTGCCTGCGACGCGCTCGATATCGCGCGCTGCCAGACCGCCGGGCCGAAGCAGCCTCAGCCGGTCGCCCTCCACCTTGACGATCGTCGATTCGACGCCGACGGCACTTGGGCCTGCATCGAGGATCAACGGAATTTTCGCCCCGAGATCGGCCTCGACATGGGCGGCACTCGTGGCGCTGATTGCGCCCGACCTATTGGCGCTGGGAGCTGCGAGCGGCCGCCCGAAGGCGCCGATCAAGGCGCCGGCAAACCCTTCCGGCACACGCACGCCGACGCTGTCGAGCCCGGCGGTCGCCAGCGAATGGATCGGGCTTTGAGGCTTCAGCGGCAACACCAGTGTCAGCGGCCCTGGCCAGAAGGCTGCGGCGAGCGCCCGCGACACGGGATCGAATTCGGCGTGTTCCTCGGCCATGGCGAGGTCGGCCATATGGCAGATCAGCGGGTTAAAGCGTGGCCGTCCCTTGGTCTCGTAGATGCGGGTGATGGCGGCCGGATTGGTGGCGTCGGCGGCAAGGCCGTAGACGGTCTCGGTCGGAATGGCGATGGCAAAGCCATCGGCAAGTACGGCTGAGGCCACGTCCAGCGCCGCCTGCCTGTCTGCCTTGATGTCGATCGTGCGTGCCATGTGCTGCCTGATTTTCCGTTCCGGCAGTCCTTAGGCTTTCCGCCGCCCGCGATCAATCGCGTTGTTGAATCCGGTTCGACAACGGGCGCTTTAGAGCTGCCGGATGATTTCGCGCAGCTGTTCGTTGCGGGCGCCGAGCAACAGGATGTTGCGGATCGCTGCCTGCGGATCATGGGTGCGGAAGAGCAGGCCGTTGCCGCGCACCGACCGGTCGATGGTCATCTTTTCCGCGGAGTTCTCGCCCGGCTTGATGGCGACGGCGAAATACATGCGGGAATAGCCGACATCGATACGTTCGAAGAAATTGTCGTTCTCGCCGATGTCGGAATAGAAATTGGCGATGTAGAAGGCCCAGCTCACCTCTTCGTAATGGGCGAATTTCGTCCGCGCGGCGGTGACGTGGCAATAGCCGAGATGCGGGCTGTCCTCCAGCGTCCGGTGGAAGATCATCTTCGGAAACTGGATCGAGTGGTGAAAGCCGTTAATGTGCTGATGCGTCTTTTCGCCGGCGGCCTGCAGCTTGCGGCCGGTCTTTGCGGCCACCTCATCATGGGTGAAATAGCGCTTTTCCTCGGCCAGCCAGTGCCGCCGCTCGCGGGGTATGCGGCCGGTGCGCAAGAATTCGGAATGCGCGGCAACCAGCTGCCGCTCCTGCGATTTGCTCGCTTCCTTCGCATCGAAATAACGGAGTTTGGCCATAGGTCGCGTTCTTCGGTCGGTCTTCAATCAGCAGCAGGATAGGACCGTATGCTTAAGGCGATGTTAAAATCTCCGGGTGCCGGGCCGGCTGAAAGGCAAATGCGCGCAGATGTCGCAAACGCGACGGAGGCAGCCGACCTCTTTGCGCAACAGTCTTTACGCCATGTCGCAATTGACGATAATTGCCCGGAGAGTCGGGCGATAGGATCGACCGGGATCGGCCGCTTCAAGCCTTGCCGCATCCTGTCGCCAATTTCGAAGCCGATGTCGCATTACAACCAAGCGGCAGCGATGCCAGGTGATTAAATGGCGCCACGAACAATTCTCCCGAAGGAGAAGGAAGCGGGCGCGCTTCCGCCGGCCCTCCAATCGAGGGTGGCAACCGGGTGCACGAGGACATGAAGATGGATATTCGCAGCAACGTTTTGCGTCAGCTCAAGAGCCGCCGGGAGGGCTTCAGCCTCGAACAGCCGTTCTATATCGACGAGGATTATTTCCAGCTCGACATGGAGATGATCTATTACCGCGACTGGCTGTTCATCGGCCATGATTGCGAACTGCCAAAGCCGGGCGCCTATTTCACCGTCCAGATCGGCAGCTATCCCGTCGTCATCGTCCGCGGCAAGGACAACGTCATCCGCGCCTTCCACAACAGCTGCCGCCATCGCGGCTCGCGCGTCTGCACCAAGGAGCACGGTTCCTCCGTGCGTCTCGTCTGTCCCTATCATCAGTGGACCTACGATCTTGAAGGCAAGCTCGCCTTCGCCCGCCACATGGGCGATGATTTCGATAAGACCGGCTTCAATCTGAAGCCCGTCCATTGCGAGGTCGTCGCAGGCTATGTCTTCATCTGCCTTGCCAACAGCGCCCCGGATTTCCAGGTGGTGCGCGACAAGATCGAACCCTATGTCGCGCCGCACCGGATCAGTGAGAGCAAGGTCGCCTTCCAGAGCACGATCATCGAGAAGGGCAACTGGAAACTCGTCTGGGAAAACAACCGCGAGTGCTATCATTGCGCCGCCAATCACCCCGAACTCTGCCGCACTTATCCCGAAGCGCCGAGCGTCACCGGCACGGATGGCGGCGCCGACGATCCGGAGATCGCCGGCCATTGGGCGCGCTGTGAGGCGGCCGGCCTGCCGAGCAAGTTCCAGATTTCGCCGGACGGCCAGTTCCGCACCGCCCGCATGCCGCTGATCGAAGATGCCGAGAGCTACACCATGTCGGGCAAGCGCGCCGTCAAGCGCCCGCTCGCCGACGATATCGCGATCAGCCATATCGGCACCATGCTGCTCTTCCACTATCCGACGACCTGGAACCACCTGCTCGGCGACCACGCCATCTCCTTCCGCGTGCTGCCGCTCAGCGCCAACGAGACGGCGGTAACGACCAAGTGGCTGGTCCACAAGGACGCCGTCGAAGGTGTCGATTACAATCTCGAGGAACTGACCCACGTCTGGACCGAGACCAATGATCAGGATCGCCGCATCGTCGAGGAAAACGCCTTCGGCATCCACTCGCCCGCCTATGAGCCCGGCCCATATTCTTCCCTGCATGAGGGCGGCGTCATGCAGTTCCTCGAATGGTATTCGAACTTCATGGTGAACCGCCTGCAGGGCGACCAGGCGAAAATCTCGGCCGTTGCCTGATCGCATTGCCGGCGCCGGTTAATGTGCGGTTCAGTTCAGCCTCGCTAAAACAGAAAGCGGCCGGACCTCGGCCGCTCCGGAACCATTCGGGCCCGAAAGCGTTGCTGGGCTGGCGGTGATCGCTGTTGAATGGGAGAGAGAAATGATCGGGCTGAGAAATAAAATCGCGACCGCGGTTCTGGCCGCTGCCGTCGTTCTGACGGGCTTCGTGCCGTCGCAGGCAATCCAGATGCCCACCGCCCCGCAGGTGGAAAAATCCTCTGCCGTCGAGAATGTCCAGTACCGCCGCTATTATCGCCCCGGTTACCGGCCGGGCTATCGCCCCGGCGCCTACTACCGGCCCGGCTACTACGGCGGCTATCGGGGATATAGCTATTACCGCCCGGGATACCGCAGTTACAACGGCTACTGGTATCCGCTCGCCGCTTTCGGCGCCGGCGCAGTCGTCGTCGCCCCGCGCTACGCTGCGCCCCGCATGGGTTCAAGCCACGTCGCCTGGTGCGCCAACCGCTACCGGTCCTATCGCGCCTACGACAACACGTTCCAGCCCTATAACGGCCCGCGCCAGCAGTGCTATTCGCCGTATTGATAAAGGCATGGGAAGCGTGACGCGCTTCCGATCGCTCAGTGTCAATGCGGTGTGATACGGTAGGTGCAACGCACGCGCCATCCGCTGCGTCGGCGGCGAGTTTGGCTGGAACGTTTCCCCACCCTCCGTCATCCTCGGCCTTGACCCGAGGATGACGGAGGGTGGGGTGAGCTCTGTGGCAAGTACCGCGACGTTTGATGGAATAAGAGCGAACTCACACCCTCGACAGTCACGCCGAACCTTTCCCCCTCAAAGAATATCCACCCGCCTGAGCAGCCACCATGCAAACGCAATCGACGCGACGATGAGGGCGACGGCGTATTCGGTGCCGTAGTCGCCGACGGCGAAGGGCAGGTTGGCGGTGTTCATGCCGAAGAAACCGGTCACCAGCGTCGGCGGCAGCAGGAAGGCCGTCATGATCGACAGCAGATAGAGGTGGCGGTTGGTTTCGGAGGATTGTTTCGAATCGATTTCTTCGTGCAGCAGGCGCGCCCGGTCCTGCAGCGCATAGATATCGTGGTCGACCGTTTCCAGCCGGCTCGTCAGCCGCCGCGCCACATCGTCGAAGCCGAAGGGCATCTCGTCGTCGTCGGTTGCCGCCGCCCGGCGCATCAGCGCCAGCACCGTGCGCAGGTGCCGATGCAGCCTGACCACGGTGCGCCGGACCGGCGCCAGACGCCGGCGCTCGTCGCGCTGCGCACTGTCGTAGACGATATCCTCGATCTGGTTCAGCTCTTCGGTGAGTTCGATGACGATCGCGATCAGCGTGCGCTGGAACTCGATCACCAGCAGTTCGAAGAGGTCGACCGGCCGTGAAAATTTGCCCGGGTTCTTCTCGATCAGCGCCCGCGCCCGTTCGACGCTGCGCAGCGGCTGCAGCCTCGTGGTGATGATGAAGCGGCCGGACATGGCGAAATGCAGCCAGCCGAGATTGTTGGTATCCTGGGCGAAATCGCGCTGGCAATCGACGAGCGTGCCATAGAGCATCTGCTCGTCGACGGTGATGGCCGCATGCGTATCGCGCGTCGTCAGCGCCGATTTGGCGTCCTCTGTCAGCCCGTCCAGGGTCTCGAGCAAGGCCGGCACGCGGGCGTCGACAAGATTGAGGTGCAGCCAGTAGAAACAGTTGTCGGCGGTCAGTTCCGCCACCGTCGCACTATTGTTCAGCCGCACCGCGGTCTTCTCTTCGGGGGAGAAGCGATAGGCCCAGACAAAACCGGGTATGTTGACGGGCAATGTATCCATTGGTCGCCGATCCTTTGCGAAGGCGATATCATTCCCTACTGCATAATTCCTTAAATCGGAATCGATTTACGGATAAAATTATGCAGCATTCAAAGTGCTACAGCGTCGTTTGCGCGTCTGAAAAGACGCGCGGCGCTGTAGTGTCTCCATGACGGCTATTTGTGCAAGGGTGCAAGAGCAAAGCGTCACGTCAGCCAAACTATCGCATGGCGCTCGCGGAAATCGAAATTGACGTTTACGTAAAAATCAATTAGCCGTGGCCTCGGAGAGGTTTTGCCGCGTGCGAGGCCGGTCTGCGGAGGAAAAGAGCATGTACAAGGCGCCCGTCGAGGAAATCGCGTTCACGTTGAAGCATGTAGCTGGCATGGGCGAGGCGATGTCCGAAGGGCTGCTCGGCGATCTCGGCGACGATCTGGTCGGCGCCATCCTCGCCGAGGCGGGACGTTTTGCCACAGACGAAGTGGCGCCGCTCGCCGATATCGGCGACCGCCAGGGCGCCCGTCTGGAGGGTGGCGAGGTCAGGCTGCCGGATGGCTGGCGCGATCTCTATCGCAACTGGATCGCCGGCGGCTGGAACGGCCTGACGGCGCCGGAGGCTTTCGGCGGCCAGGCGCTGCCGCATATGCTGAATGTCGCAGCACTCGAAATGTGGAATTCGGGTTCCATGGCTTTCGCGCTCGCCCCGACCCTGACGATGGGCGCCATCGAGGCGGTCAGCGCCCATGGCAGTGCCGCGCTGAAAGACAAATATCTGGAGAAGATGGTGTCAGGTGAATGGACCGGCACCATGAACCTGACCGAGCCGCATGCCGGCTCCGATCTCGGCGTGCTCAAGGCCCGCGCAGAGCGCCGCGATGATGGCAGCTACCGCCTCTTCGGCCAGAAGATCTTCATCACCTGGGGCGAGCATGACGCGGCCGACAACATCATCCATCTGGTGCTGGCCCGCCTGCCGGATGCGCCGGCCGGCACCCGCGGCATCTCGCTCTTCCTGGTGCCGAAATTGCTGGTGAACGACGACGGCTCGCTTGGGGCTCGCAACGATCTGTTCTGCCACTCGCTGGAGCACAAGCTCGGCATTCACGGTTCGCCGACCTGCACGATGATCTATGGCGACGGAAAATTCGGCGGTGAAAAGGGCGCTGTGGGATGGCTGGTCGGCGAGGAGAACAAGGGGCTCGCCTGCATGTTCACGATGATGAACAATGCCCGCCTTGCCGTCGGCATGCAGGGCGTGGCGATCGCGGAGGCCGCCACCCAGAAGGCGCTCGCCTATGCCAGGGAACGCACCCAGGGCAGGGCGCCCGGCTGGAGCGGCGCCGGCATGAGCCCGATCGTCGACCATCCCGATGTCGCCCGCATGCTCCTCACCATGAAGGCGCTGACCCAAGGCGCACGCGCCATCTCCTATGCCTGCGCCCACGCGATCGACATGTCGCACCGGGCAGGTGACAACAATCGCCACTGGCAGGAGCGCGCCGCTTTGCTGACGCCGATCGCCAAATCCTTTTCGACCGATGCCGGCGTCGACGTCGCCTCGCTCGGCATTCAGGTGCATGGTGGCATGGGCTTCATCGAGGAGACGGGTGCCGCGCGTTATCTCCGCGATGCCCGCATCGCCCCGATCTATGAGGGCACCAACGGTATCCAGGCGATCGATCTTGTCACCCGCAAGCTGCCGCTCTCCGGCGGTGAGCAGGTGAAGGGTTTTGTCGCCGAGCTGAAGCAGATCGCCAACAATGTCCGCGGCTCCAATCTCGATGGTTTCGGCGAGACTGCCGCGAGGCTCGACACTGCGATCGGCGACCTCGAGCAGGCGACCGACTGGCTGCTGAAGACGCTTGCCGAGGAAAAGGCGGCCGAGGCGCTCTCGGGAGCGACACCCTATCAGCGCTTGTTCGGCCTCGTGCTGACCGGCTGTTACCTCGCCAAGGGCGCTCTCGCCGAGGCAGCCGATGGCGCAGGTGAAGGCCGCATCGCGCTCTGCCGCTTCGCCGCCGAAAACCTGCTCGCTGAAACCGCGGCCCTTCGCGACCGGGTCGTCAATGGCGCGGCAAGCCTTGCCGCCGCCCGCATCCTGCTTGCCTGAGGGGACCCCCCGAGGAGATCCAATGACCGATCACATCATCGTCGAACAGCCTTCCGCCTATCCCGGCGTCCAGCTCATCCGCTTCAACCGGCCGGAAAAGAAGAACGCCATCACCCGCCCCATGTACCGCACCATGGCCGATGCGCTGAATGCGGCCAATGCCGATCCGGGCATCCGCGCCACCGCCTTGCTCGGCACCGAAGGCTGCTTCTCGGCCGGCAATGATCTCAACGATTTTCTCGCTGCCGCGATGGGCGGCCGTGGCCTGGAGCAGGAGATCCTCGATTTCCTTTATGCGCTGGTCAATGCCGAAAAGCCGGTCGTCTCCGGCGTCGACGGTCTGGCGGTCGGCATCGGCACGACGATCCATCTGCATTGCGACCTGACCATCGCCTCCGGCCGCAGCCAGTTCCGCACACCCTTCGTCGATCTGGCGCTGGTGCCGGAGGCAGGTTCCAGCCTCGTCGCGCCGCGGCTGATGGGCCATCAGCGCGCCTTCGCCATGCTGGCCGCCGGCGAAGCATTTTCGGCCGAGGAGGCGCGGCAAGCCGGCCTGGTCTGGAAGGTCGTCGAGCCTGATGAGGTCGATGCCCTGACGCTTGGCCTCGCCGCAAAGCTCGCCGCCAAGCCGCCGGAGGCGCTGCGCATCGCCCGCGACCTCATTCGCCCCGACCGCGGCGAGATCCTCGCCCGCATCGACGAGGAGGCCCGCTATTTCTCGGCGCGGCTGAAAAGCGCCGAGGCCCGCGCCGCCTTCGAAGCCTTCATGCGCCGCTGAGCGCCGCCTGGCACCATCCGGGGGCAAGCGGATACCGATTAGACCGCCGGCACGTTGAATACCTCGCCGGCCCTGAGAGGCCGGAACCGTTCCGGGGGAATATCATGCTCGCTCATTGCGTCTTGCAACGCTTTTGCCGGCGCGTCGACCGCCTCATTTGTCAGTTGGAACGTGGCGAAGTGATGCCCGGCCACATAGGCCGCATTTGCCAGTTTCATCCCGATCACCGCCTCCTGCGGGTTCTGGTGCTGGCCTTTCATAAACCATCGCGGCTCATATGCGCCGATGGGTAAAATGGCCAAGCGAAAGCCGCCATGCTTCCGCTGTGCCGCTTTGTAATTGATGCCGTGGTGAAAGCCCGTATCCCCGATGTGATAAATTTTTCCGGCTGGAGTCGACAAAACGAACGACGCCCAGAGCGCCATCCGGCGATCGGCGGTTCCGCGGGCGGACCAATGGTGTGCCGGCTCCGCATCAATGCTGATTCCGGCGTGCGAAATGCGCTCGCCCCAGTCCATCGATTTCGTCTGCATATCGGGCACGGCACGGCGTATGATCGTGTCATTACCGAGCGGCGTCACGACACGCGGCCGATGCTTCGCACACAACCGCCTGAGCGTTGCGATATCGAGATGATCATAATGATTATGCGATACCAGCACGAGATCAATCGGCGGCAAATCATCGAACGCGATGCCCGGTTGGACGACACGCTTGGGTCCGGCAAAGGCGAAGGGGCTCGCGCGCTCCGACCACACCGGGTCGGTGAGGATATTGAGCCCGGCGACCTGCAGGAGCATTGTTGCATGACCAACCATGGTCACCCTTAGATCCTCGCCGTCTACGCGTGGATCCGGCTTGGCCGCCGCGTATGGACTTGGGACAGACTGCGACCAACGCTCCCGGCCACCGCCGAATTGCCACCGCAGCAGATCGCGGAAACCAAGGGGCTCAATACCTTCGGGATTGAAGAAATGCGTGCCGTCGAAGTGGTCGGACACTGGGCCATTATAGTAGGGATTGCGTCTTTTGGTCTTACGCATTCGGAATCGGTTTCCTCCGCCTGGAAGAGGATGATTTTAGGCCGGTCCGCCTAAATCTGAATCCTGTCCTAAATTCCAGGGCAACGCTTCTGTTTCGTTTCAATTTTTATTGGATGTGGATCATCGTCCGTCGATATGTTACTATCTTTTCGATATCGTGTCGCTATCGAAAAGATACCGAATGAAAAATAGTCCAATTCCCCAGTGCCCGGTCGCCCGGGGCCTTAAATCTGTGGGCGATGCGTGGAGCATTTTGGTTTTGCGGGATGCACATACCGGCCTCACCCGCTTCGACCAATTCAGGAAGAGCCTCGGCATCGTACCGACCATGCTCACGAAGCGGCTCAAGGCCCTGACGGATGATGGCTTGCTGGAAAAGCGCCTCTATTCCGAACGGCCTCCGCGCGAAGAATACGTCCTCACCGCAGCCGGCCGGGATTTCCTGCCGGTGCTCATCATGATCGGGGCATGGGCGCACCGTCATTGCGATGGCGATCTTGCCCGCTATGTCGATGTCGAGTCGGGCTTGGAGATCGAGCCGATCGCAATAGATGCCGTTTCGGGTGCAAAGCTCGGAACCCGGGCGATGCGACTGAGCTCGGAGCAGATAACGGAAACTCGATAAGGAAGCTCCGACACAGAGAGCAAACAGAGAGCCGACAGGCCCGCCTATTTCTCCAGCGTCGCCACCACCTCGACATGCGAGGTCCAGAGGAACTGGTCGATCGGGGTCACGCCGGTGATCCGATAGCCGCCCTCGACGAGGATCGCCAGATCCCGTGCCAGCGTCAGCGGATTGCAGCTGACGGCCGCGATCTTCTTCACGCTTGAGCGGGCAAGCTCCTTGCACTGGAACTCGGCGCCGGCGCGCGGCGGATCGAAGACGACGGCGTCAAAGGGCTTGAACTCCTGCGTCATCAGGGGACGGCGGAAGAGATCACGCCTTTCGACGCTGACCGGCTTCAACCCCTGTGTGTTGCGGGCGGCATGGTCGAGGGCAGCAAGCGCCTTTGCCTCGGCTTCGACGGCATGCACGCGGCCGATCCGCGCCAGCTGCAGCGAAAATGTGCCGGCGCCGGCAAACAGATCGGCGATCCGCTTGGCCTTGCCGGCATGGGCGAGCACCAGCTCGGCCATCGCCTCTTCCGCCGGCTTGGTCGCCTGGGTGAAGCCGCCCGGCGGCGGCGAGACCTGGACGCCGCCGAAATCGACCAGCGGCTTCGACGGCTCGATGAGAATTTCGCCGTTCAGCGAAACGCGGGCGATGCCGCGGAGGCTGAGCACGGTCTCGACCGCCTTGCGCCGCTGCGGGTCGGACAGTTTCTTCACCTCGTCGACCGCAATATCGAGGCCGGAAAGCGTTTCGAGCACGGAGACCCGGAAGGGCTCGGCATTGGTCGCCAGCGATGCGGCAATCGCCCTGATCGCCGGCAGCCGGGCGATGATCCCTGCCGAAGAGATCGGACATTCCTCGATGGCGACGATATGATGGCTTTCGGCCTGGTTGAAGCCGACAAGCATGTCCCTTTCGGTCTTGCGCGCCGCAAACACCACGCGCCGGCGTTCGCCCGGCCGGGCCGGAACGATCTCGCCGACGTCAGGCGTCAGCCCCTTGGATCTCAGCGCATCGATGACCAGCTGGCGCTTGAAGGCGCGGTAGGGGCCATCTGCCATATGCTGCAGCGTGCAGCCGCCGCAGGTGCCGTTGACGCCATCCGGGCCGAAATGCCGGCAAGGCGGCTCCTGCCGGTCGGGCGAGGCCGTCGTGATCGACATGATCGTTCCCTGGCTCTTGACGCGGGCGATCGCCACCGTTTCCCCGGGCAGGGAAAAGGGCACATAGACAGGTCCGCCGGCGCTGCCGGCGATGCCGTCGCCCTGGGCGCCGAGCTTTTCGATCGTGACGGTTTCGGTGCTCACGGTTTCAATCCTGCCAGAAGGAATTCCTGATTGCCGTCGCCGCCGGAAATCGGGGAGGGGATGAGGCCGAGGCTGTTCCAGCCCATGTCCTCGGTGAACCAGCGCTGCAGTTCCGCAGCGACGGCGGGCGCAGAGGAGGGATCCTTGAGCAGCCCGCCCTTGCCGATCGCCTCGCGCCCGGCCTCGAACTGCGGCTTGACCAGCAGTACGGCGATAGCACCCGGTTCGGCGATATCGAGCGTCGGCGCCAGCGCCAGTTTCAGCGAGATGAAGGAGACGTCGGAAACGATGAAGGTGGCGGAATCGCCGATATCCTCTGCCACCAGGTTGCGGGCGTTGAGGCCTTCCTTGTTGGTCACGCGTGCATCGCCTGATATGCGCGGATGCATCTGCCCATGGCCGACATCGATCGCGGTGACATGCGCAGCGCCGCGCTGCAGCAGCACCTCGGTGAAGCCGCCGGTGGAAGCACCGATATCGAGACAGCGATGGCCGGCGGGATCGAGGCGGAAATGGTCGAGGGCGGCGGCAAGCTTCAACGCGGCGCGCGAGACGTAGTCCTGCGCCGGATCGTCGATCTCGATTGCCGCGTCTGCGCCAAACAGCGCGCCGGCCTTCGTCACCACCTGGCCGCCGATCCTGACGGTGCCGCGCTGCACGGCGTCGCGAGCCCGTGAACGGCTGGCAAAGAGGCCGAGTGAGACGAGAAGTTGGTCGAGGCGTTGGCTGTTTTGATCTGACATCGGCTGTGAATGACCGGCAAAGCCGCCGGTTGCAAGCATTTTGTTCCCGAGACCGTCATTGACCCTCGAAAGCTTTCGGCGATAATCCTGCCGCGGCGATCGCGGGGCAGCCGCAGGGGGTGTCTTATGCTGAAGCTCTTCACTCTTCTTGTCGCGGCGGGGATTGCATCGCCGGCGCTCGCGAACGACACGATGGCCGAGGTCAAGACCGGCGGGCTGATCTTCGCCCAATCCGACGATGTCAGCATGGCGGAAGAGGATCTCTTCATCTCCGCGTCGCAAGTGCGTGTCGACTATGTCTTCGAGAACAGCTCCGACAAGGACGTCGAGAGCCTGGTCGCCTTCCCGATGCCCGATATCACGGGTCAGGTCGACAACAATTCCGCCATATCAGATTACGACAGCGACAATTTCCTGCATTTTTCCACCGTGCAGGACGGCAAGCCGATCACCGCCAAGCTGCAGCAGCGGGTCGTCTCGCTCGGCATCGACGTGACCGACGAGTTCGCCAAATACGCCATTCCCGTGCTGCCCTACAGCCAGAAGACGGCCGCAGCACTGGCCAAGCTGCCCGAAGCCGTGCGGAAGGACTGGATCGCCCGCGGCATCGTCTATCCCATGGACGAGGGCGATGCCAAGGTCTCCCTCGTGCCGCTCTGGACGCTGCGCTCGACCTATTGGTGGCGCACCACCTTTCCGGCGAAGAAGAAGGTGAGTGTCCAGCATCGTTATCAGCCGGCCGTCGGCGGCACTGTGGCGATCAGCTTTCTCGAAGGTGGCGAGCCGAAGGGCGAGCGCTTCGAGGAATATTCCCGCAAATACTGCCTGGATGCGGACTTCGTCAGGACCGTCCGGCAGCGGGCTGGGGAAGCTGAGGCCGGCGGCGCCAACTATACCGAAAGCTGGATCTCCTATGTGCTGTCGACCGGCGCCAACTGGGCGGGGCCGATCCGGCGCTTCCAGCTGACGATCGATAAGGGCAAGCCCGGCAGTCTCATCAGCTTCTGCGGTAGCAACGTCGAGAAGATCGGCCCGACGACCTTCCGGATGACGGCAGAGGATTTCGATCCTGAGAAGGATTTCGACATCCTGATCCTCAATCCGCCGGAGGCGGCGCAATAATCATCAGCCCTGGCCGCTGCTGCGATGCACCAATTTAAACAAATTTAAAGTTCGCTTGTATAAGGTTCGGCTTGATTGCAGCGGTTCGTCCGAACCGCTCGGCGCCATGAAGGCGCAAGCGTTTCCACGCCGATCATGTTCTCAGGTTCAAACGTCCCTGCGGTTGCGCCCTTCGCGCGACCCGCCTCTCGCCGCGTCGACTGTCGCCAGGAGAAATCACCGATGTCCGCCAAAAACATATCCCTGAACGGTAAACTTGCGGCCACGTTCGCAGCCCTCATTCTCATTTTTGTCGCCGTATCCGCTTTCGTCTATTCCAAGGCGACGGCCTCGGCGGCCGCTTCCGCCGAGCAGGAAAAGTCCGAACTGCTCGTCAATCAGATCGACGATGCGCTGCAGGCGATGCTCGAACAGGCCGTCAATCTGCGCGGCTTCATTCTCTTCCGCAGCGACAGCACCTATGGCGATGTCTTCGCCAATCGCGAGCGCATGCTGAAGGCGATTGCCGCCGCCAAACAGACGGCGGCCGGCGAGCCGCAGCTGGTCGAGATGATCGACGGCATGCAGAAGGCCGCCGACCTCTATTTCCATGAACTTGCCGAGCCGCAGACCAAGGCGCGCAAGGAAACCGACATGCCGATCGAAGAGGTCGTCAAGATCGGCGTCAACGCCACCAAGGGTCAGCTCGACGGCTTCCGCCAGGCCTCCGCCAAGATCAAGGCAACCGCCCGCGCCAAGTCGGATGCGCTCGCCGCGGTCCGGGCCGATGCCAACAGCGATCTGAAGACGACGCTGCTGGCCGGCGGCATTGCCGCCTCGCTGGCCGCCGCCGTGCTCGCCTGGCTGATGTCGCGCACCATCGTCCGCCCGGTCGTCGGCATGACCGCGGCCATGGATCGCCTTGCCGGCGGTCAGAACGACATCGAAGTCCCGGCCGTCGAGCGTGGCGACGAAATCGGCCGCATGGCCCAGTCGGTGCTGGTCTTCAAGCAGGCGGCGATCGAGAAGCTGCGTCTTGCCGGCGAGACCGAGCGCATGCGCGACGACGCCGAGCGCCAGCGCCGGGCAGGCGACGAGCAGAAAGCGCGCGAGGAAGGCGAACTCCGCCATGCCATCGACGCTCTGGCGGGCGGCCTTGCCGAGCTTGCCAATGGCGATATGGCCGGTCGTATCCAGACGCCGTTCGCGCCGCAATATGACAGCCTGCGCAATGACTTCAACCACGCCGTCGAAAAGCTGCAGGCGGCCCTGCAATCGGTCGGCCGCAACGCCTCGGCGATCAATGCCGGTGCCGGCGAAATCCGTTCGGCCGCCGACGATCTCGCCCACCGCACCGAGCAGCAGGCTGCCGCCGTCGAAGAGACCGCCGCAGCGCTCGAACAGGTGACGACGACGGTGCGCGACAGCGCCAAGCGTGCCGAGGATGCCGGCAATCTCGTCGAGCGCACCCGCCTCGGCGCCGAGAAGTCAGGCGAAGTCGTCCGCAAGGCCGTCTCCGCCATGCAGCAGATCGAGAAGTCCTCGGGCGAAA
Organism: Rhizobium sp. BT04; assembly: GCF_030053135.1. NCBI lineage: Bacteria > Pseudomonadati > Pseudomonadota > Alphaproteobacteria > Hyphomicrobiales > Rhizobiaceae > Rhizobium > Rhizobium sp. BT04. Next base: position 3,997,203 of record NZ_CP125652.1, read on the forward strand.
TCTCCAACATCATCGGCGTCATCGACGATATCGCCTTCCAGACAAACCTGCTGGCTCTGAACGCCGGCGTCGAAGCGGCGCGCGCCGGCGAAGCCGGCAAGGGCTTTGCGGTCGTCGCCCAGGAGGTGCGCGAACTTGCCCAGCGCTCGGCCAAGGCGGCCAAGGAAATCAAGGCGCTGATCACCACCTCGGGCGAACAGGTCAATGCCGGCGTCTCCCTCGTCGGCGAGACCGGCAAGGCGCTGGAAGCGATCGTCGCCGAGGTGCAGGAGATCAACCACCACGTCAGCGCCATCGTCACCGCCACCCGCGAACAGTCGATCGGCCTGCAGGAGATCAACACCGCCGTTAACAACATGGACCAGGGCACGCAGCAGAATGCCGCCATGGTCGAGGAACAGACCGCCGCAAGCCATGCGCTCGCCCAGGAAGCCAGCGCCCTCGACGAGCTGCTGCGCCAGTTCAAGCTCGGCCAAGCGGCCCCGGCCCCGCGCGCGACTGTTGCTGCCGCAAACGCTCGCCCGGTCGCCTCGCCGGCCCATGCGCTCACCCGCACGGTTGCCCAGGCTTTTGGCGGCAGGCAGGCGAGCGCTGCGGCTGTGGTTCAGGACGAGTGGACGGAGTTCTGAGAAACACCCTTCATAGGAAGGGATCTCATATGAAGAGGGCGGTGCAGTGGATGAGCCGCCTTTTTTATTGGGGAAGACGCGGTTTCGCGGAATTATGGAGCAAATGCCACCAACCGATCGATGCGGCGTTGGCAGCTTTGCGCCGGAAGCGGCCATGACAGTGACATGGAGTATGGATACTCTGCCGCGCATTTGACGGGAGTTTACGATGCTAATCAACTTGAATGGGTGGCCGGGAGTCGGAAAACTAACGACCGGACGCGAGTTGAGAACCGCTATCGACGGAAAGCTCTTGGACAACCATACCATCTTGAATGTCGGACGCGCTGTGGCCGAGAGTGGAACACTAGAGTACTACGAATTAGTACGTTCTGTCAGATCAGCCGCATTTGCGGCAATTATGAAGCTGCCCCCAGCTCTGCCCATCATTTTCACGAATGTTGTTGCTCGTGGTGGAACGAGTGGATTTCTTGAAGAAAACTGGCAAGCGATCATCGATTTGGCAAAAGCACGGGGATGCCCTCTCTTCTCCGTTACGCTCACTTGCTCTCCTGTTGCGAATGCACATCGCATTGTGAGCGAAGAACGTGGAACCCTTGGAAAAATTCAGAAGCCGAAGCTTTGGGAAGCACTTGTAGCAGAGCGTGTATTGTTCGACGACGGCGCGACCTATCGGATAACAATCGACAATACACACTTGTCTCCTGTCGAAACGGCGCGACGTATTCACGACTGGATCAACTCCATCGAATGATCTTTCAAGTCCAGTTTGGGCGGAAAACGGTCGTTGGTAGAATTCGCTACATATTTCCGCGGTTTCGCGGCCCCATCCGCCTGCCTGCACCTTCTCCCCGAGGGGAGAAGAGATATGCCGCAACGTCTCGATTCCCTCTTCTCCTCTTGGGGAGAGGGTGCCCGTAGAGCGGATGAGGGGGCCACACGGCACGCCCTCTGATGACCCTACCCAGCAACCCCAACCGCAACCCCACGGCCCAGCGCTTTGAACACCGTCGAGACGATGCCGGCGCGGTCCAGCCCCGCATGGGCGTTCATCGCTTCGGGCTTGGCCTGTTCCATCCAGATGTCGGGCATGACGAGCGAGCGGATTTTCAGGCCGTTGTCGAGCAGGCCTTCGCTCGAAAGATATTGCATCACATGGCTGCCGAAACCGCCGATCGAGCCTTCCTCGACGGTGATCACCATCTCGTGGTGGCGGGCGAGCTGGCGGATCAGATCGTGGTCGAGCGGCTTGGCGAAGCGCGCATCGGCCACCGTCGTCGAAAGCCCGGCCGCATCGAGATCCTCGGCGGCGAGCAGACAATCGGCAAGCCGTGTGCCGAAGGAAAGCAGCGCCACCTTGGTGCCTTCCTTGACGATGCGGCCCTTGCCGATCTGCAGGATTTCGCCGCGTACCGGCATGTCGACGCCGACGCCTTCGCCACGCGGATAGCGGAACGAGATCGGCCCGGCGTCATAGGCCACAGCCGTGCGCACCATATGCTTGAGTTCGGCCTCGTCGGCCGCCGCCATCACCACGAAGCCGGGCAGGGTGGTGAGGAAGGCAGTGTCGAAGGAGCCGGCATGGGTCGGCCCGTCGGCGCCGACGAAGCCGGCACGGTCGATCGGGAAACGCACCGGCAGCCCCTGGATCGCCACGTCGTGCACGACCTGGTCATAGGCGCGCTGCAGGAAGGTGGAATAGAGGGCGGCGAACGGCTTGTAGCCTTCCGCCGCAAGGCCGGCGGCGAAAGTGACGGCATGCTGTTCGGCAATGCCGACATCGAAGCAGCGCGACGGAAAGGCCTCGGCGAGCTTGTCGAGGCCGGTACCATTCGGCATGGCGGCGGTGATGCCGACGATCTTGTCGTCGAGGGCGGCTTCCTGCACCAGCGCTTCGGCAAAAACGCTGGTGTAGCTCGGCGCATTCGGCTTGACCCTTGCCTGGGCGCCGGTGATGACGTCGAACTTGTTGACGCCGTGATATTTGTCGGCCGCGGCTTCCGCCGGCGGATAGCCCTTGCCCTTCTGGGTGACGACGTGGATCAGCACCGGCCCGCGCCCATTGTCTCGCACGTTGCGCAGCACCGGCAGCAGGTGGTCGAAGGAATGCCCGTCGATCGGGCCGATATGATAAAAGCCCATCTCCTCGAACATCGTGCCGCCGGTAACGTAACCGCGCGCATGCTCGACGGCGCGGGTGATCGCCCGGTCGATGTTCTTGCCGAGATAGGCCGTCAGCTTCTTGCCGAGATCGCGGAAGCCCATATAGGTGCGGCCGGAGGCGAGGCGGGCGAGATAGGCGCTCATGGCGCCGGTTGGCGGCGCGATCGACATGTCGTTGTCGTTGAGGATGACGATGAGGCGGGCATCGAGCGCGCCGGCATTGTTCAGCGCCTCATAAGCCATGCCGGCCGACATCGCCCCGTCGCCGATGACGGCGATGACGCGGCGGTCTGTCTTGTCGAGATCGGCGGCGATCGCCATGCCGAGGCCGGCCGAGATCGAGGTCGAGGAATGCGCCGCCCCGAAGGGATCATATTCGCTTTCGGCCCGGCGGGTGAAGCCGGACAGCCCGTTTTCCTGGCGCAGCGTGCGAATGCGGTCGCGTCGGCCGGTGAGGATCTTGTGTGGATAACATTGATGGCCGACGTCGAAGATCAGCCGATCCTCAGGCGTGTCGAAGACGCTGTGGATGGCGATCGTCAATTCGACGACGCCGAGACCGGCGCCGAGATGACCGCCGGTGCGCGACACCGCATCGATCATTTCGTCCCGAACTTCGCGGGCAAGCTGCGGCAGGTCGCGATCCTCGAGCTTGCGCAGGTCGGCGGGGTAAATGACCTGGTCGAGCAGGGGGGTCTTCGGCAGTTGTGTCACGGGCGGGCGCTCTTTCTTGCTTTTCCTTGTTCCGCTTTATTCGATTAGATTGCGGCAAAACAAGTGCATTTCAGGAACCGAAGGTTTTCACCTTAGAGCATGATGCCGAAAAGTGTGAGCGGTTTCGGATGATATCCTGCTCTATTTCGTCAGGTCAGCCTTCCGGCAAAGGCACGAATTCTTCTTCGTCGCCGGGAACGATATCGAAGCGGCCGGTGCGCCATTCCTCCTTGGCTTTTTCGATCCGCTCCTTCGAGGAGGACACGAAATTCCACCAGATATAACGCTTCGAATTGAGCGCCGCGCCGCCGAAGAGCATCAGGTGACAGCCATCGCTGCCCGCTTCCAGCGTGATCGCATCGCCCGGCCGGAAGACCAGCAGCTGGTCGGCGGCAAAACGGTCGCCTGCGATCACGACTTCACCCGAGAGCACGTAGACGGCGCGCTCCTCATGCGCCGCGCCGAAGGGAAATTTGGCGCCGGGCTGCAGGTCGAGATCGACATAGAGCGTATCGGAGAAAACGCCGACGGGCGACGTCATGCCTTCGAACGAGCCGATGACCACACGCCCGCGCGCGCCTGCCGTCTCGATCAGTGGCATTGCCGATTTTTCCGTATGGGCGAAGGACGGGTCGATCTCCTCCTTGTCGTCTGGCAGCGCCAGCCAGGTCTGCAGCCCCGACATCAGCAGCGGATGGCCGCGGAGATTATCGGGCGTGCGCTCGGAATGCACGATGCCGCGCCCCGCCGTCATCAGGTTGATATCGCCGGGACGGATGACCTTCTCGGTGCCGAGGCTGTCACGATGGCGGATCTCGCCGTCGAACAGATAGGTGACCGTCGACAGCCCGATATGCGGATGCGGCTTGACGTCGAGCGCCTCATTCGGCTTCAGGATCGCCGGCCCCATGCGGTCGAAGAAGATGAACGGCCCGACCAGCCGCCGCTGCCGGCTGGGCAGCGCCCGCCGCACCTGAAAGCCGCCGATATCGCTGGTGCGCGGGATGATCAGGTTCTCGATCGCGTCGCAGGCGAAGGCATCGCCGGGCAGGGGGTCTTTACCGGGAAAGAAGGACATCAGGGATCTCCGATCACTACAGTGCCGCGCGTCTTTCAGACGCGCAAAGGGATGCTATAGTTTTGAATTGCTGCATAATTTCTCCCTAAATCGATCCCGATCTAAGGAATGAGGCAGTAGCGCATCGACCAGGGATAGCAATTAGCGCGCCGCACGTCCAACGGGACGTGCCAAGGACGCCCTAACTTTGAAGCGCGCCGCACGGATGGCTCAGATCGCCGTGAAGCCATTGTCGACGAAGAGATGGGCGCCGTTGACGAAACTCGACTCTTCGCTGGCGAGATAAAGCGCCGCCCGCGCCACATCCTCCGGCTCGCCGATCCGCCCCTGCTGCGCGGCAATGGCGGCATCGGACACATCGACGCCGAGCGCCTGCAGGTCGGCCACCTCGCGCAGGCCATGCGGTGTGCGGATGAAGCCGGGGCAGACGGCGTTGCAGCGGATGTTGCGATCACGGAATTCCACCGCGATGGCGCGGGCAAACATATGCACCGCCCCTTTGGTCGTGTCGTAGAGCACTTCCATCGGCGTGGCGGCGACCGCCGAGATCGACGAGGTGCAGACGATCGATCCGCCGCCGCTCGCAATCATCTTCGGCAGCACCGCTTTGGTCATCAGGAACATCGAGCGCACATTGACGGCGTGCAGCCAGTCCCATTCCTGCAGCGTCGTTTCGAGGAAAGGTTTGATGACGATGGTGCCGGCATGATTGAAAAGCACGGTGACGGCGCCATAGCGTTCCTCCACACCGGCGACGGCGGTATTGACGGCGGTTTCGTCCGAGACATCGGCAGTCCAGCAATCGGCCTCGCCGCCGGCCTCACGGATCGCTTGGACAGTCTCGGCTGCCGCTTGGCCATTGCGGTCGATGATCGCAACACGCGCGCCTTCGGCGGCAAAAAGCTTCGAGGCGGCACCACCCATGCCGGTTGCGCCGCCCGAGATAATGGCGACCTTGCCCTTCAATCTGTCCGTCATTGCCTTGTCCCCTCATCGTTTTGGATGGGGATCATAGATCGGTCTGAAGCCGATCGCCAAGCGCCTTCAAAGGGAGTTCGGTACGCCTCAGGCGCCGTCCAGCGGCTCAACGCCCTGCGGCTTGCCGGCGCGGTCGAGCCGGATCTTCTCGATGCGGTTTTCGGCGGCGGAAAGCAGCGTCTCGCAATGTTTTTTCAGCGCTTCGCCGCGCTCATAGATCTCGATCGATTCATCGAGCGCCACATCGCCGCGTTCCAGACGGGCGACGATGCTTTCGAGTTCGGCAACCGCCTTTTCGAAGGAAAGGCCGGATACCTCCGGCTTGGCGCTGTCAGTCATTCTCAACCCTTCATCATTCGCAGAATATGCATGCCCGCCGATTCGGCGAGTCCCTCGAGATCATAACCGCCTTCGAGCAGGCTGACGACCCGGTTCTTGGCGTGCCGGTCCGCGAGTTCGAGCACACGCCCGGTCGCCCAGTCGAAATCCTCACCGGTCAGATTGATCTGCGCCAAGGGATCGCGGTGATGCGCGTCGAAGCCGGCGGAGATGATGATCAGATCCGGCCGGAAATCGTCAAGCGCCGGCAGCACCCGCGATTTGAACGCCTCGCGGAAATGGTCGCTGCCGACATTCGGCGACAGCGGCGCATTGACGATGGTGTTGTGGGTGCCCTTCTCGTCCTTGGCGCCGCTGCCGGGATAGAGCGGCATCTGGTGCGTCGAGCAGAACAGCACCGAGGCATCGTCCCAGAAGATATCCTGGGTGCCGTTGCCGTGGTGCACGTCCCAGTCGACGATGGCGATGCGCTCGGCGCCATGGATCTTCTGCGCATGGCGGGCGGCGATTGCGGCATTGTTGAAGAAGCAGAAGCCCATCGCCGTCATCTTCTCGGCATGGTGTCCCGGCGGGCGGGCGGCGACGAAGACATTGTCGGCCCGGCCGGTAAAGACGTCGTCCACCGCCGCCATCGCCCCGCCGATGCCGGTCAGCGCCGCCTGCAGGCTTTTACTGCTGGCATAGGTATCGGCTTCGATCTGGTTGATCTCACCGTCTTCCTCAGGGATCTCCCGCATGACGGCGATGAGATGCTCTTCGGGATGGGCCAGCAGCACCGCATCCTCGCTCGCCTGCGGCGCCTGCCGGCGCTCCAGCCGCTCGAAATTCGGATGTTCCAGCGCGACGTTGATGGCGCGGATCCTGTCCGATCGCTCCGGATGGCCGGCGGGCGTCACGTGTTCCAGGAAGATCGGATGTTGATAAAGACGGGTGCTCATGGAGACACTCTATCGGTCGCTTATGTCATGTGCCACAGCAGATGGGGCATTGCCCGACGATTTCAACAAGCACGCTTGTCGCGCCGTCCGACCATCCGCTGCATCATTGTGTCTTTGTGCCGTTTACTTCGGGGACGCTGTAACACTTTGAACTGTTGCATAATTTTGTCTTTAAATCGGTTTCGATCCAAGGAATTATGCAGTATTGTCGTCCATGGGGAATTTTGTAAGGCAGTTGCGTTGATGAGTCAGTCGAAGCGTCCTGATGTGACGGACATGCGCGTGCCGTTTCGCGATGTCGATATGAACGGCCGGATGTTTCTGGCCTCCTATATTTCTTATGCCGAATCCGTGCTTGCAACCTTCTGGTCGTCGCGGCCCGATGTCGATGACGAACCGGTCTATAGCCCCAGCAAGGTTTCCTGCATGCTCCACCGTCCGCTGCACTATGACGAGCCGGTAACCTTCACCGCCACCGTCGACAAGATCGGCGTCCGCTCCATCGGCTTCCTCATTGCGGTCGAGACGGGCGACGAGCGCGCCGCCGAGGTGGAAATCATCTGGCAGGCCCACGCGCCCGAAGACCAGTCGCCGGCCTCGTTGCCGGAGGAAACGCGCGACTGGCTGTATCGGTTCTTGGATTAGGGTGTTGTGTAGCGGCTGGGATGCCCTTTCGTTTTCAAAATGTGCGTAATACCAAAGATCGATTCCGGTGTTGATGCCTGCCTAGGATTTTTGCAGCAACTACTCTGATGATGGGAGCCAGCGCCGGACAGGTTCAGAGGAGCCTTCAAACGTTGCCTCGAAACTTGCTGACGCGAGAACAGCATGTATATGAAGGATCGCCGAGCCAACGTTTCGGAAGCCATGTTTCCGATGCGCTGGGACAATAAGCGATTGGCCGCTGGTTAGGATCATATGATCCTCATCGATCCACATCTCGGTTTTCCCTGCGATCACGGTAAGGACTTCCTCCGCAGAATGCCAATGCGTTGGTGCTCCGACTTTGGGCGCTACCCATTGTTCGAATATGCAAAGCGCCGTTGCGCCGTTGCAGGCTGAAATGTGCATCCGGGTTTCAACGCCAACGCGCCACGCCTCGCAGGCACTATTGCCGTGATCGATCACATTCATAGAATTCGCCCCTAAATTCGAGTCTGGTGGTATCACATTGTTCACCCCAGGGACTGTACCAGAGTCGCTTCATTGGTTTGACTCCCGCGGCCCCCGTTTTGTCCGCAACGGCTCCGTGACAAAGCGGAAGCATCATGCCCGGTCAAAGCGCGCGCTTGTTCGAAACGGCAGTTGATGCTAGGTAAATTGCATGGACAACACCGTGATCAGCACTTTCGTGATGATGATGCCGCGCTCATAGCGTGGCGGGTTTCGTGGGTCCAGAATGCACCAGCGACCGCCCTCGAGGCGGTCTTTTCATGGGTCGATCCGTCTCGCGGGCAATAACAGCCTTCGAAAGGAAACGCCGATGAACAAGATCTACATCACCACCTCGATACCCTATGTGAATGCCGCTCCGCATGTGGGCTTCGCTCTCGAACTCGTCCAGGCCGATGCCTATGCCCGCCATTTCCGCCTTCTCGGCCACGATATCAGGTTCCAGTGCGGAACCGACGATAACAGCCTGAAGAATGTCAGGTCGGCAGAAGCCGCGGGACAACAGGTGAGGGACTTCGTCAATGCCAACGCCGACCGGTTCGAGCGCCTTGGCGGCCTGCTCGATATCTCCAACGAGGAATTCGTCCGCACCTCGCGCGATCCGAGGCATATTGCCTGCGTTCACGCTTTGTGGGGGGCCTGCGCTGGCAATGGCGACCTCTATCGCAAGGCCTATGAGGGCCTCTATTGCGTCGGTTGCGAGCAATTTTACGAGCCGTCGGAACTCGATGACGGGCGCTGCTCGGAACACGGCATTGCCCTCGAGACCATCCGTGAGGAGAACTGGTTCTTCCAGCTCTCGCGATACGGCGACCGGCTGCTTGAGCTCGTCGAGACCGGCGAGCTTCGGATCGTTCCAGCCCATCGTCGCAACGAGGTCCTTGCCCTGCTGCGGCGTGGCCTGAGCGACATCAGCGTGTCGCGCAGTTCGGAGCGGGCGCGTGGCTGGGGCGTGCCCGTCCCCGATGGAGATGAGGTCGTCTACGTCTGGTTCGATGCCTTGGCGAACTACCTCACCGGTCTCAGCCACGGGTCCGATCCAACCCTCTCGCAGCACTATTGGAACGGCGGCCAACGCATCCACGTCGTCGGCAAGGGCATCTCCAAGTTCCACGCCATCTACTGGCCGGCCATCCTGCTGTCCGCAGGCCTGCCGCCGCCATCGTCGATCCTGGTGCACGGCTACGTCACGGTGGACGGCAGGAAGATCGGCAAGTCGGCCGGCAACGGCATCGATCCGGAAGGCATCATCCAATCCTACGAAACACCGGATGCACTGCGATATTACCTGCTCCGGCATATACGCTCGGGTGACGATGGCGATTTCTCAGACGACCGTCTGGAAGCCGCCTGGTCGGGAGAGTTGGCAGGGCAGCTCGGAAATCTCGCCAACCGGGTGCTTGCCCTTCTGTCTACCTCGTTCAACGGCATCGTTCCGCCGGTGCCAGACAATGAGTTCGTCGAGGTTGCCGCCCGCCTTCCGGAGAAGGTGGCCCAGGCCTTCGATGCCTACGAACTCCATGTCGGCCTCGCGGATATTTTCGAGTTTGTCGGCGCGGCGAACAGGCGGTTTACACAACGCGCACCATGGGCGGATGCAAAAGCGCTGCTTGGCGATCTCACGCCGGAGGATCGGAAGGCGACCGCCGCGCATCTCGGCGCTTGCCTGGCCGAACAGGTCTTCGGCCTTGCAATCATCGCCCGCTGCCTCCTGCCGTTCCTGCCGGGGTCGGCCGCAAAGCTGCATTCCAGGCTGGGAATACCGTCTCCGCGCCTCTATCGAGACACCTTGATCGTGGGTGGGGTCAAAGCCGCTCCGCAAGCCGTCCTCTTTCCGCAAAGAGCGGCGGCTTGAAGGGGAATCAGCCCGAGATCCTCTGCGCTGCAACTTAGGCAGCGCAGAGTTTTGACGTGATCCAGAGTGTCATGAAAGTTTCATATTCAGCCTATTTCCGGGAGCGGGAAAATAATCTACTATTTTAGTCAGGAAACGAGATTTCCTGAAACAACGAAAGGATACTGATTGGAGACATTTCTTGTGGTTACCGCGCTCGTTGGAGGCTTCGCACTGATCTTTGCGCTGATCGCAAGGGCAGAAAGAGGCGCCACCACCCAGACCACCGCAAACACCAAGCGCAGGTGGGGCAATTCGGGAGGCTCAGGCGATGGAGGTGGAGGCTGGTTCGACGCCTCAGGCGACGGCGGCTGTGATGGCGGTGGCGGAGATGGCGGAGGAGGAGACTAAATCAAACTGAAATCGATAGAATGCCCGACCGCCTCAAGGCGGTTTTTTGTTACCCGGATTTCGGGCCGGGCCGTGACGACAATAGACCGGAACGTAGACAGGGTTGCCGAAGCTATCTGACGGGCAAATGGACTAGCTGATCCACACTCATAAATCCTACGCCAACTGCGAGTATCTTGCGCCAATATCCAAGTCCAGGTAGTAGTGGACTAGGTTTTGGGGGAAAATCGCTATGGTAAAATCTGAAGCCGGCAGCCCGTATATTTACGGCATCGACGCACTAAGATTTGTGTGTGCGTTGATGGTAACGATGTTTCATCTTGGATTTGCTTCCTGGGCTTCGCCCTTATATCTAAGACCCTACAAAATGCCCCTGATTGAGAATGTTGCCCAGCCCGGATGGGTGGGCGTCGAATTGTTCTTCGTCATATCAGGGCTCGTTATCGTCAACTCTGCCGCTGCCGCCACTGCGATGTCGTTTCTCAAGGGGCGAATTCTGCGGCTCTATCCAGCAGTATGGATTTGTGCGTCACTGACGCTGATTGTCATTGCAACTCAAGATGTTAACAGACGCATCATCAAGAACTATCTGCGGTCGATCACCCTCTACCCTGGCGGGCCATGGATCGATGGCCAATATTGGACCTTGGCCTGTGAGATCTGTTTCTACGCGCTTGTCTTCATCATGTGTGCGATGGGTCAGAAGGCGAGGATGCCTGCCCTGGCGCTCGGCCTGTCGCTGGCCAGCACGGTTTTTATCGCTCTGTTAAACGCCTTTCCTGATTCAGACATTCTGGCCATATTCACCGAGACCGCGTGGCGGGCGATCCCGTTTTACTACGGCTGCCAATTTGCGATTGGCATCTACATCTGGCTTTTGTCTCAAGGCCGGATGAGCCGAATTTCCTGGGTGGGTTTGATCTGCGCGCTGGTGACGGGGGCGGCTCAGATATACATGGCAGGCGAAAATACCAGCGAGCGCACTCTTGCCGCAGCTGGTCATTCCTTCTCGCCGTTTCCCGCAGTCGCAATCTGGGTGGCGGGGCTGATCTTCATCGTCGCAGGCGTGACCTATGCCAAGCAGATCAGTCGTCTGCCGACTGCCTTCCTTCAATCGGTCAAAACCCTCGGCTCGATGACCTACCCGCTCTATCTCTTGCATTTCGCGATCGGCGTCCAACTTCTCGACTGGCTGACCGATCTGGGGATGACACCGCTGTTGGCGCTGGCTTTGGCCGTTGCGATCGTCTGTGCAATGTCGCTGGCTGTGTGCAAATGGGGAGAGCCTCCCATCCGCAGCGTCTTGCGATTGGTCTTCGACAGGCTTGGGCAACGAATTGCTGGTTTTCAGACGAAAGAGTCTCGGGTTTAGGTGCGGCGAGTTTTGGATGATGTGACGGCGGCCGGCCGAGTCCTATCGTAGCGTGAAAACCCGTGGCTTCTGTCCCTCATCCGCCTGCCGGCACCTTCTCCCCGCAGGCGGGGCGAAGGGGTATGCCGCAACCTCTCCGTTTCCCACCGCCTGTCGCGTGGCACGTCCCCTCTACCCGTTTACGGAGAGAGAGTAGGGTGAGGGGCAGATGTTGTTCGAGACGGTGCCACCGCCAGGTCCGCATAGCCATCTTCAACGGATCAATCCAACGGCATCACAAAGGTGAAGCGCGTCTCGTCGTCATCGGAACTGACCGTGATCGTCCCGCCATGGGCGCGGGCGATTTCCGACGCGATGTGCAGACCCAGCCCCAACCCTCTCTGACTCGTGCCGGCTTCGCCTTTGAAGAAAGGCTGAAAAAGCCGTGTCATCGCATCGCTGGAAATCGGCGCGCCGCCGTTGGCGATCCAAAGCTCCAGTCTTCCGTCGACGGTTGCCGCAGATAGCCGCACCGGTTCGTCCGGCGTCCCATGGGTCAGAGCATTTCCCAAGAGATTAGACACCAACTGGCCAATCCGGCTGCTGTCGCAATTTATAGGGCCGTCTAATTCGATGCTCACCTCAATCCTGCGGTCGAGGTGACTATAGCGGAGTTCGTCGATGACCTGCCGCAGGAGCGGCTCGAGCTGCTCCGCTCGCCTGTCGAGCTCGATGCCGCCACCCAATCGTGCGCGCGCGAAGTCGAGGACGTTGTCGATCAGGCCAGACATGCGAACGACGCTGCCCTGCATCAAATCGAGAACTTTCATCGAACGATCGGTCTGCTCTTCCTTTCGCAGCATACGCGCTGCAGCGGCAATCGAGGCAAGCGGGTTGCGCAGGTCATGGCCAAGGATGGCGATGAACTGCTCCCGCAACTCGGCGGTTTGCTGTTCGAAGTCGAGCTGGGATTTGACGATGGCGCCGGCAGCATCCGCCGCTGCGCGCGCGTCGACCAACTCCCGTTCATAACGGCGACGCTCGGCAGCCTGGAACATCGTCACACGGGTGAAAAGCAAGGCACCGTCTTCTGAGCGTCTTTCCATGGCATTGGCGAGCACAGGCAGTTTTCTGCCGTCCGCCGTCACGAGATCGAGGGCAACCTCATTGAAAAACCCTTGCATGCGCAGCAAAGGCGCAAAATGGGTTTCGTAGAATATACGGCCCGGCATGTTGAGCAGGTCATGAAGCCGTTTGCCGAGGAGCTGATCGGCAGGAATGCCGATCCAGGTCGACAGCGTTCTGTTCACCTTGACGATGCGCCCGTCCGGCTGCAGCGAAAGATAGCCGCATGGCGCGTTTTCGTACAAGTCCTCAAGGTCTTCCGCCGGCATGGAGATCTGCGTGTCGGGACCGCTCATCAGACGAACCACCGGATTGCAGAGATGACCTCGTCTGGAGCGCTGAGGTTAGGGCAGTGGCCACTCGCGTTCAGCACGACCAATTGACTGTTTGGGACCTGCTGATGGACGAATTCGCCGACCTCTTCGGAGGCGATGATATCATCGCGGCATTGAAGGACCAGCGTTCTGGCGGTGACCTGCGGAAGGTCGCTGCGATTGTCTGAGGTGAAGGTCACCCGTGCAAACGCCTTGGCGATCTCAGGATCGGTGCGGCAGAAACTATTTGTCAGCTCTTCGCTAAGTTCCGGTCGATCGGGGTTGCCCATGATGGCGGGCGCCATGGCGGCAGACCACCCCAAGTGATTGTCGTCCAACGATTTCAGCAGTTCGTCTATCTCAGCCGCGCTGAAGCCGCCGATATAATCACCGTCGTTGATATAGCGCGGCGACGGCCCGACAAGGATCAGGCTTTCAAACAGTTCCGGTGCCTCCAGCGACGCGATGACGCCAATCATCGCGCTGACGGAGTGCCCGACGAAGACCGTTTGCCTCAGGGCGAGCGCACGGCAAATTTCCACCAGGTCATCCGCATAACCCGACAAGGAAGAGTATTTTCCGGCATCATAAGCCGCAAGATCGGATCGTCCTGCGCCAACGTGATCGAACAGCACCGTCTTGAAGTCGCCCTCAAAAGCCGGCGCCACGAAGCGCCACATATTCTGGTCGCACCCGAATCCATGCGAAAAGATCATCGCACGCTGGCCATCACCCCGGACTTGAACATGATTTCGATCGATGACGGTCATCTCGTCCTCTTCCCTGCTTTCGCAGCGTGTTCCGCCTGTTTTGGAACGGGAAAGATCATCCAGGCAACGGCTTCGATGGTCGCGTCCTGCCGCAGCGCGGCATCGAGGTCATTCATCTCGGACGGGCGCGTAGAGGCTGGGTGGTGCGCGAGCCTTCCTCGCGTCAACGCATTTTTCGCTTCATCGCTTGGGCGCAGAGCAGCTTAATCTGTTCTTCTAGTTCGACGGTCGTAAACGGCTTCGTCAGGCGTGGCCTGTCGCGCATGTTTTCGGGCAAGGCCCAATCACCATAGCCGCTGGCGAAAACGAAAGGAATGTCGCGTTCCAGCAGTATTTCGGCAACGGGGAAGACCTGTCCTCCACGAATGGTCACATCCAAGATCGCTGCGTCCAGGCTCTCGGTGCTGGCGAGTTCAATCGCATCGACAAGCTTGGCAACGGGTCCGATGACCGTGCATCCAAGCGCCCTGAGAACGTCTTCCAGTTCGATCGCGATCAACAGTTCGTCTTCGACGACGAGGAGCCGGAAGCTGATTGTTTCAGAGTTCATTTTCCGACCCTCTGGCCGTCCCGGTTGAGGGCGAGGTGACCGATTTCACTGGTCAGAGGAATTTCGATGGTACAATGCACACCGGAGGGTAGAAACTCCCGCTTCACTTCGCCATCCAGATCATGGCTCACCGTGCGGTCGATCAACTTGGTGCCAAACCCGCTCCGCGTGGGCAGGCCTACGCTCGGACCACCTGTTTCCGCCCAGACGAAGATCAGTTTCGGATGGGTCGCATTCCCGTCAACACTCCATGTAGCCGAGAGATGACCGGAATCGACGGAAAGTGCCCCGTATTTGGACGCGTTGCTGGCAAGTTCGTGAATGGCCAACGCCAATGTCAGCCCCGCTCTTGGGGTAAGCGTAACCTCGGGGCCCCCCACGTTAATATTCATTCCGCGTTCGTCGTAAGGGGAAAGCTCGCGCCTGACGAGGTCTCGCAAGAATGCTTCGCTACGCCCCCCCTCTACGGTCAACAGGCTATGAGCGTTGGCGATTGCGGTTATACGCCCTTCAACGCTGGCCGCGAAGGCAGCCGGTGTTTCACTGGATTTCAAAGTCTGCCGAACGACAGACGAAACGACCGCCAGAATATTTTTCACGCGGTGGTCGAGTTCGTTCATGATGAGAGCGGTATGGCGTTCCGTTTCCTTGCGGCCGCTGATATCCACGAACGTCAACACGACGCCATCAATTGTATTCTCGACTGTCCTATAGGGGCGAATGCGCAAGATGAAAGTCGTGCTTTCGCAGGTAAGATGAACCTCGCGTTCCAGTATCGAGCGTTCGCTCACCACCTCCATCACATCGCGCCTCAGGTCGTGATAATCCAACAGCGTAACGATATCCGTGATCGGCCGCCCTCTGTCCTCGTCCCGCAAATGAAAGATTCCGGTCATTCGCGGTGTAAAGGATTTGATGCGTAACTCATTGTCCAAAAACAGCGTTGCAATCTCGGTGCTGTCGAGAAGATTCTTGATGTCGCTATTCACGCGTGCAAGCGCTTCGTTCTTGGCCGCCATCTCCGCGTTGATCGTCTGCAGTTCCTCGTTGACCGACTGCATTTCCTCCTTTGCCGTCTCCAGCTCTTCATTCGATGACTGAAGCTCTTCATTGACCGACTGATACTCCTCGGTCGCCGATTTCAACTCCTCGTTTGCCGCCTCCAATTCGTCGATGGTCGACAGGAGTTGCGTCTTTACCGTTCGCAACTCATGTTCGACGGCTCTGATGTCATCATCGGAACTCTCATCCGGGACGGTGGTGGCATGCCCGCTCGGCCCGGTGTCACGAAATACAACGAGGCAAATTCCAGGTTCGGTAGCTGGAATCGGCTCAACGATGACCGTGACGGTCTGATTGCGGCCATCGATCCTCAGCCCAATGCCGTCCTGAATCACCGGCCCCTTCGTTGCTATGGCTGTCCTCAGGGCAGCACGGACAATCGGCCGAAGAGATTTTCGGAGGATAACGAAAAGATTGAGGCTAGCGGTACCGGAGGATGGCTCGAGATAGCGGCCCGCTTCGCCACCCGAGAATTGCACTATGTCACCGTTTCCTTCGACAACCAGATAGGCGGGTGAGTATTTCTCCATCGCATGGCGGGCTTTTCTGGCGATGCGATCTTCTCCGGTGTAATTCACTCGGGCGTCATCGAGCGTTGCATTCGTGACGACCGCCGCTCCACTCCTTCGAAGATCGGGGATTACAGCATTCACGTCACGGCGCTGGAAGATGCGATGTTTTTTATCGAGACTGGAAAAGTAATTTGATTGCCGCGTCACGCCCTCGGACGGCCCGAGGAACAGGAGCCCACCTGATTTCAGAGCATAATGAAAGGTCTTGAGCACGCGATCTTGCAATGCGGCGTCCATGTAAATCAGCAGGTTGCGGCAGGAGACCAAATCGAGTTTCGAAAACGGTGGGTCTTTGACGACGCTCTGCACCGAAAAAATGCACATGTCGCGGATTTCCTTGATCGGGCAGAATTCGCCACCGTCTTCGGAAAACCAGCGCCCGAGTCGCTCGAGCGAAAGGCCGGTGGTATTGGAATAGCGGGCCGCTCTCCCAAAGGTCACCGCCCGTTCATCAATGTCGGTGGCAAATACCTGCACCTTCAGCGGCAGGCCCCGTCTGTCAATTGCCTCTTTCAGGAGGATCGCGATGGAATAGGCTTCCTCGCCGCTGGCGGAAGCAGGCACCCACACGCGGATCGTGTCATTGGCCGCCTTGCCGTCCAGAATCTTGGTGATGGCGAGATTCTGTAATGACTCAAAATACTGCGGATCGCGGAAGAATTGCGTAACGCCGATAAGAAGTTCACGAAAAAGCAGGTCCAGTTCGTGAGGTTCATCCTTGAGGCGGGCGGTGTAGACGGAGACCGAGTCGACCTGAAGGACCTGCATCCGGCGCTGAATTCTTCGTGTAAAAGTTCTTTCTTTGTAGTTGCTGAAATCGTGGCCGACTTTGGCCCTCAGAAGCTTCGCGATCGTTGGCAGATGCTCGGTCGCATCCAGCCGGGTTCCGTCCGCGTGTTTTTGCGACGCGACATGCTGCAAGTGCAGAAAATGGGACTTGAGACGCGCCGGCATTTCTTCAGCGCGCAACACCTCGTCAACGAATCCAGTCGCGACGGCGCTATGGGGCATACCGCCCTTCGCGGAGTGATCGAACTCGGCTTGAGCCATGGTAAGGCCGCCATTTTCTTTGACCGCGCTCAGCCCCAGGGCACCATCGCTTCCGGTACCAGCAAGTACGATGCAGACTGCATTTTCGCCCTGGTCGTCAGCGAGTGCGGAAAAGAAAGTGTCGATCGGTCTGCGATGCTCACGAGGAGGTGCAGGCACTTCTAGACGCAAGACGCCGCTTTCAATTGTCAGCGTAGCATTCGGCGGAATGACGAACACCTGATTGGCGATAACCGTCATTCCGTCTACGGCTTCCGTGACCAGCATTGACGTTGTTTTTCCGAGAAGCTCGGACAGCATGCTCCTATGGTCTGGAGCAAGGTGTTGGACCAGCACGAACGCCATACCACTGTCGGACGGCATGTGGCTGAAGAAAGCCTTGAACGCTTCGAGGCCACCAGCGGAAGCTCCGATTCCGACAATTAACGGTTTTGCTGCCACGTTCACGTCTATATCGCCTCCATGCGAATGCCCCGCGGAGCGACTGGCTTTCCCGTGTAAAGGCCGTTGCGACTTGGCGTCCGCCAGGTCATTTTTGCTCTTCTGACCTTCGAAATTCGGCAGCCCTCTTGGTCTTGAACCTGATATTGAGATGACGCTGCTAAGCAATCGAGTTCGGTTTGCGGGTTAAAGCAGCACCGTGCAGATGGTGGGACTGCACTCGCATGAGAACTCGTGATGATATAGAACTAGTTGCGGACAAGTGAAGGCCGGCCACGTGCCTGCGCCATGAATTGCATCCGGGGATCAGGGGCGCGCCTGGGGCTGATCGGGGTGCCGCTTCTCGGCACAGTATCCTCAGGAGGCGCCCCATCGCTCAACGACCATGGCTCCGCATTGAGCAAGGTCATCAGGCCGGGCAAATTCCCGATGGCCGCCTTCGGCGGCCATCGGGGCGTTTACTTGATAGGATCGGGCTTGATGCTCTACGCGCGCATCGGCAGCAGGGGATAGCCGACCATGACGGCGCGCCCGAGCAGGGCTGCGACGAAGGCCTTGATCACGTCGCCGGGAATGAAGGCCATCGAGCCGACGAAGGCTTTCGTGAAGCCCAGGCCGGCGACGGTGGCGAGATAGGTGATGCCGAAGGCGTAGAGCACGACGATGCCGCCGGCCATGGCGGTGAGGAAGAAGCTCACCGTCTGCACCAGGCCGGATTGCCGATCGTTGATCAGCCGCTCGCTGAGATAGCCAGTGACGAAGGCGGCAAAGATCCAGCCGATCAGGAAGCCCGCCGTCGGCGACGCGAAGACGGCAAGCCCGCCGCGGCCGCCGGAAAGCACCGGAAGACCGATGGCGACCAGCACCAGCACGATCAGCACGGCAATCGCGCCGCGCCGCGCGCCGAGCACGACGCCGGCCATCATGACACCGAGCGATTGCGCGGTGATCGGCACCGGAATGAAGCCGAGGTAAATCGGCGGCAGCAGGCCGAGCGCCACGATGATCGCGGCAAAGAGGGCGGTAAGAACGAGATCGCGAGTGCTCATCATGAATTCCATGTTTATAGGTCGTTAACTCACATGCCGCCGAATGCCGCGCGCGTCAATCGCCGCGGCAATATTATCCGCATCCCTGAGCGTCAGGATGATCAGCGGTGCAAGCAGCGTTATTGGCCGGGCCTTCAGCCCGCGGGCCCTGTGCGCCTCGCGAATCGCCTGATAACGGCCGACGATCTCAGGTACGAAACGCAGCACCAGCCCAAGCGCCAGGCCGATATCGTCGGCCTGCACCCAGCCTATGCGTTCGAGCGGGCGGGCAAGTGCGGTCACCTCGTCGATGAACTCGGTGATCGAGGTCGTCGCCGTCACGGTGGCGGCGAGCAGCATCAGCGCCGTCAGCCGCAGCAGCGGCACGAGCGCCTGCTGCCAGGGGTTGAAGATGAGGTTGAAGAGCGCCACGATCGCAATCGTCAGAAAGATCGGCCGCAGCCGCCCGAGGGCATCGGCAAGCGGCAGGCCGACCATGCTGTAGAGAACGGCCGTCAGCAGCACCGCGATCGAAAGCAGGACGAGATTCCCGCTGATGAACAGGAGGACGCCGAAGGCGGTCAGCGACAACAGCTTCAGCCGCGGCGAAAGCCGGTGCATCACGCTATTGCCTTCGACATAGAGCGACTGCATCAGGCGGCGATCTCCTTGTAGCGGGCGATCGCCTCGGCAGCCGGCGCATCCGCTGCAAGCCGCCCTTCATGAAACAGCAGCACCCGCTCAAAATCGGCAATCAGGTCCAGATCATGGGTGATGATGATGGCGCTTTCGTCAAGTCCGGCGATAATCTTCTCGACCAGCGCCCGGTTCTTGAGATCGAGCTGGTTTGTGGGTTCGTCGAGGATCAGAATGCCTGGCCCCGTCGCCAGCACCGAGCAGAGGGCGGCCACCTGCAGCTCTCCGCCGGAAAGCTCATGCGCCCGGCGATCGGCGAGCGCCTCAGCGCCGAAACGGGCCAGCACGCCCTCGACCTTCGCCTCGATCTCCGCCTTGGTGAAGCCGCGCCGCTTCAGCCCGAAGGCGATGTCGTCCCTGACGATCGGCAGGATGATCTGGTTCTGCGGCGATTGGAAGATGAAACCGACATCGGCCATAGCAGCTTTTTCATCGCTCGTATCGCGGCCGTTGACGCTGACGCGGCCGACCGACGGTTTGGTCAATCCGTTGATCAGCCGGGCGAACGTCGTCTTGCCCGAACCGTTCAGCCCGATGACGCCGATGCGTTTCCCACGGATGCCGAGCGTCAGCGGCTGCAGCGCCACCCGCGCCCCGAAACTGACCCCGGCACCTTCGAAACGAATATCCAAACCAATCCCTCGCATTTTTCATCGGAGGAGATTGCCGATGCCGGCCCCTCATCCGGCTGCCGCCACCAACCGGGGTCGAGCCACGTGTCTCGACCCGTCCTTCGGACCCCCGTAAACGGGGCGAAGGGACTATGCCGCAACCTCTCCGTTCCCCCGCCAACCTCTCGCAAGGCACGTCCCCTCTCCCCGTTTTTACGGGGAGAGGGTTAGGGTGAGGGGCAGCCGCTCGGCGCCAACCTGACAGCACTGCTTCTACAAAGCGCAAATCTCGCTGTCGATATCCGATCACGATATCGGGTGGCTAGGAAGATTTTCCGGATTATGATGTCGCCATGACGAATCTGCTTTCCAATTCCGACGCCCGCCGTGTCTTTCTTGCCAAGCAGGGCCTCAGCGCTCCACCGAACCGCGCCTTGACCAAGGCCGGCCTGCTGCAGCTCATCCATGAGCTGGGTTTCGTCCAGGTGGACAGCATCCAGACGGTGGAGCGAGCGCATCACCAGATCCTGTTTTCCCGCAACCAGACCTACAGGCGCGAGCATCTCACCGCGCTCCTCGAAAAGGACGGCGCGCTGTTCGAGCACTGGACGCATGACGCCTCCATTCTGCCGAGCGCCTTCTTCGTCTATTGGAAACACAAGTTCCGCCATCAGGAGAAGGTGATCGCCGAACGCTGGCGCAAATGGCGCGGCGAGGGCTTCGAGGCGGCTTTCGCGGAGACCTATGAGCGCGTTGAGCGCGACGGCGCGATCCTGGCGCGCGACATCAAGGCCGACGGCCACGTCTCCGGCGGCTGGTGGAACTGGCATCCGAACAAAACGGCGCTCGAATATTTCTGGCACACCGGCAAGTTCGCCATCGCCGGCCGCTCGAATTTCCAGAAGATCTATGACCTGGCGGAACGTGTCATCCCGGCCGAATTCCGCGAGCCGGAGGTGAGTCGCGAGGAGTTCGTCGACTGGGCCTGCCGCAGCGCGCTCGCTCGTCTCGGCTTTGCCACCCATGGCGAAATATCGGCCTTCTGGAACCTGGTCTCGCCCGATGAGGCCAAGGCCTGGGTCTCGGCCCATCGCGACGAGCTGATCGAAGTGCTGATCGAACCGGCGCTCGGGGCCAAGCCGCGGCCGTCCTGGGCCTTTGCCGATTTCCTCTCCACCCTCGACGATTACCCCGGCGCGCCGCCGCGCATCCGCGTGCTCAGCCCCTTCGACCCGATGATCCGCGACCGCAACCGCACCGAACGCCTGTTCGGCTTTTTCTACCGCATCGAGATTTTCGTGCCCGAGCCGAAGCGCGAATATGGCTACTATGTCTTCCCGCTGCTCGAAGGCGACCGGCTGATCGGCCGCATCGACATGAAGGCGGATCGGAAGAAATCGACGCTCGATGTCAAACGGCTCTGGCTGGAACCGGGCGTCAAGCCGTCGGCCGGACGGTTGGAGAGGCTGGAGGCGGAGCTGGATCGGATCGCGCGGTTTGCGGGTGTGGATAAGGTGGAGCTGCTCGACGGGTGGAGAGGGTAGTCGAACTACCCTCACTCCCTCATCCCTGTGCTTGTCACAGGGATCCAGCGCACCTAAGTCCTTGGGTGCGGGAAACTCTATTCGTAGAAGCAAATGAGTCATTCACGGCGCGGACGCGCCGTGGCTGGATTCCTCACGCCCGTTCAGCAAATCTCTGTCTTGCTGATCTTGATCCCGAAACCTTCCAGGCCGACATAGTGGCGTTCGCGGCTGGTCAGCAGTTTGATCGAGCTGACGCCGAGATCCCTGAGGATCTGGGCGCCGAGGCCGATTTCCAGCCATTCGCTGTCGCGCGTCTGGGCTTCGGCATGGGCTTCGCGGCCCTGGTTGCGGGCCTTCCGGCCATTGTCGGTGTGGCCGACGCCGACCGAGCCCTCGCGCAGATAGACGATGACGCCGCGGCCTTCCTCGGAAATTTTCTGCATGTAGAAATCGACCGGGCTGTTCTTGCCGAAGAGATCCTCGGCGACATTTTCCGGGTGCAGGCGCACCGGGATGTCGACGCCGTCGCGGATGTCGCCGAAGACGACGGCGAGATGCTGCATCGGGTCCCAGGGCAGGGAATAGGTATGGGCCTTGGCCTTGCCGAACGGCGTGTCGACGTCGAAGCTGGTGCCGAGTTCGATCAGCGTTTCCTTGCGCTGGCGATAGGCGATGAGATCGGCGACGGAGACGAGCTTCAGCCCGTGCTGCTCGGCGAAGTCGACCACCTGCGGGCCGCGCGTGACGGTGCCGTCATCGTTGACGAGTTCGGAGATGACGCCGATCGGCGGCAGGCCGGCGAGCTTGCAAAGGTCGACGGCGGCTTCGGTATGGCCGGAGCGCATCAGCACGCCGCCTTCGCGGGACACCAGCGGAAAGATGTGGCCGGGACGGACGAAATCGGCGGCACCGACATTCGGATTGGCAAGGTTGCGCACCGTCAGCGTCCGGTCGTCGGCGGAGATGCCGGTGGTCGTGCCGTGCTTGAAATCGACCGAGACGGTGAAAGCAGTCGTATGGGCAGAATCGTTTTCCGCCACCATGGCGTTGAGGTTGAGGCGCTTGGCCTCTTCCTTCGGCATCGGCGCGCAGACGATGCCGGAGGTGTGGCGCACGATGAAGGCCATCTTCTCCGGCGTCGTATGGACGGCGGCGACGATCAGGTCGCCTTCGTTTTCGCGGTCATTGTCGTCCATGACGACGACGATCTCGCCGGCCTCGAAGGCCCTGATGGCGTCGACGACGCGCTTCTGATCATAAGACATGAGGGCGCTCCTATTTCAGACGGCCGGTCTGGCCGCGGTCGCGAAGATAATGGTCGGCGATGGCGCAGGCGACCATCGCCTCGCCGATCGGCACGGCGCGGATGCCGACGCAGGGGTCGTGCCGGCCCTTGGTGCGGATGTCGACATTCTTGCCGTCGGCATCGATCGACTGGCGCTCGGTCAGGATCGACGAGGTCGGCTTGACGGCGAAACGCGCCACCACCGGCTGGCCGGTGGAGATACCGCCGAGAATACCGCCGGCATTGTTGGAAAGGAAGATCGGCACGCCGTCATTGCCCATGCGCATCTCGTCGGCATTGTCTTCGCCCGAGGTTTCGGCGGCGGCAAAACCATTGCCGATCTCCACGCCCTTGACGGCGTTGATCGACATCAGCAGCGAGGCGATATCCTGGTCGAGCTTGGCATAGATCGGCGCACCGAGGCCGGCCGGCACGCCTTCGGCGATCACTTCGATGACGGCGCCGATCGACGAGCCGGTCTTGCGGATGCCGTCGAGATATTCCTCCCAGACCGGCACGATCGCCGCATCGGGGGAGAAGAACGGGTTCTGTCCGACCTGGTCCCAATCCCAGTTGCGGCGGTCGATCTTGTGCTTGCCGATCTGCACCAGCGCGCCGCGCACGGTGACGCCAGGCACGACCAGACGGGCGATGCCGCCGGCCGCAACGCGTGCGGCGGTCTCGCGCGCCGACGAGCGGCCGCCGCCGCGATAATCGCGAATGCCGTATTTGAGGTCATAGGTATAGTCGGCATGGCCGGGGCGGTATTGCCTTGCGATCTCGCCGTAATCCTTGGAACGCTGGTCGGTGTTTTCGATCAGCATGGAGATCGGCGTGCCCGTAGTCGTCATCGTCTCGCCGTCGGCGTCCAGCATCACGCCGGAGAGTACCTTCACCAGATCCTCCTCGCGCCGCTGCGTGACGAAACGGGATTGCCCGGGCTTGCGCTTGTCGAGCCAGACCTGCAGGTCGGCAAGCGTGAAGCGCAGCCCCGGAGGGCAGCCGTCGACGACGCAGCCGAGCGCCGGCCCATGGCTTTCGCCCCAGGTGGTTACGCGGAAGAGGTGACCGAATGTATTGTGCGACATGTGTTCCCACGGTGGCGCGCCAAGGCCGGTCGCCGCCGGCCGCGCCATTGCTTGAAAAGGCGCGACACTCATAGGCCAAAAAACCGCCGAGGCAAAAGCCTTTCTTTGCGTCAAACCGGCAGGTGCGGAAATGCTGTTTCCGGATGACGATGCCTTCCGGCGTCCCGCCGTCGGAAGGCGGCGGTCATGAGGCCAGCCGCCACCTCGTTCCGGTTGCTTCCGCGGTGAAATCGTCGAAGGACAGCGGCCGCGAGAAGGCATAGCCCTGCAGGATATCGCAGCCGAGATCGCGCAGCAATTCGGCATGCGCTGCCGTCTCCACCCCTTCGGCCACCGTCTCGACACCGAGCGAGCGGGCGATTTCGATGATCGAGCTGACCAGCGCCCGCTCCTGCGTGGCACTGACGATCGGCTGCACCAGCTGACGGTCGATCTTCAGCCGCTTCGGCTTCAGCTTCAGCAGGCTGACGATCGAGGTATGGCCGGTGCCGAAATCGTCGATCTCGATATCGATGCCGAGCGCCTTGATGCGCTCGAGATTGTGCGAGACGACGTCCTCACTCTCGTCGAGGAAGATCGATTCCACCAGTTCGAAGGAGAGTTCGCCCGGACGGATATGCAGATCGGCGAGCGATTCCAGCAGGCTGCCGTCATGCAGCCGCCGCGCCGAGACATTGACCGAGACCTTGGGCACGGCAATACCGCGCGCCGTCCAGCGCATCTTGTCGCGCAGCGCCGTTTCCAGCACGATGCGGTCGAGCATCTGCACGACATTGATCTCGTCGGCGATGCGCAGGAACTTGTCCGGGGTGAGCAACCCCTTGGAGGGATGCTTCCAGCGCACCAGCGCCTCGACGCCCGTCAGTTCCATCGTGCGGGCCGAGAATTGCGGCTGATACCAGGCGGTGAATTCGCCATTGTCGATGCCGGAAAGGATCTCGTCTGCCGTGCGCTTGGTATTGATGATATCGGCCTGCAGATTGTGATTGAAGAATTCGAAGCGGTTGCGGCCCATGCTCTTGGCGCGGTAAAGCGCGATATCGGCATTGATCAGCACCTTGCGCGCATCGACATGGGCACCGTTGGCAAGCGCCACCCCGATCGACACGCCGCAGCGGCAGGAAAAACCCTGAAAATCGATGGGCTGGCGCATCTCCTCGATGATCCGCGTCGAAAGCTCCGCCATTTCCTTGTCGCCGACATCGAGCGCGAGGATGACGAATTCATCGCCGCCGATGCGCGCAACGAGATCGCTGCCGCGGACGTTCCTAGCGAGCACTTTCGAGGCATGCACCAGCATCGCGTCGCCGGCGGCATGGCCGAGCGTGTCGTTGATTTCCTTGAAGCGGTCGAGGTCGATGTGCAGGATCGAGAATTTCTGCCGCTGCCGGCGGCCGTCATGGGTGAGATTTTCAAGCGCAATGTCGAGCTTGCGGCGATTGGCGAGTGCGGTCAGCGGGTCATGCAGCGAATTGTGTTCGATCCTGTTCTTGGCAAGCTCGAGCTCGATATTCTTGGCGACCGCCTCGTCCTTGGCCGCCTTCAGCCGGATCGTCATCAGCACGTCTTCGGTGGCATCGAAGGCGATGCCCATGATCTTCATTTCGCCGGTCCCCGTCTGGTGGACCTTGCCGACCGAGCGCACATAGCGCACCTGGCCGTCGCTTGCCATCACCCGGCAGACGAGGGTGTGCGTATCGCCGTTCTTCTTGAAGTAACGTGCGCTTTCGAGCGCCGAGGGCCGATCCTCGGGGTGGATGCAGCCAAGCCAGATCTCCTCGGTCATGAATCCGTTGCGAGGGGCAAGCCCGTAGAGCTCATGCATGCGCTCGTTCCAGATCGAGCCGCCCCGGCCGAGCCGCGCTTCCCAAATGCCGCATTGATAGGAATCGAGCGCAAGGTCGAGCCGGCTCGACAGCTCGGCGAGCTCTGCCTCGCGGCTGGAAAGCTCTTCAAGCGCCAGCTCCAGCTCGGCATTCTTGACCTCGCTCATGTCCCTGGCCTTGCGCAGCGTGTCGGTCGTCTCCGCATCTGTCGTCACGTCCCAGACGATGCCGATCGTCTTGCTGACGCCGGCGGCATCCTTATACAAGGCGCCGACTGAGCGGAGATGGCGAATACCGCCATCGGCAAGCAGGATGCGGTATTGCGCCGTACAGGCCGCGCCGGCGATGCTGCAGCTGAAGAAGTGCACTTCGGCTATGTCTCGGTCCTCGGGCAGGATCGTCGCCAGCCATTCGTCGAGCGCCCGGCTTGTCTCCTGCGCCGGCTTGCCGTGCAGGGCGGCGGCGCGCGCATCCCAGAGCAGGCTGCTCGTATGATCCTGATCCTGCAGCTCCCAGATGCCGATATTCGAGGATTCCAGCGCCAGATCGAGCCGCTGCGACAGTTCCTTGAGTTTCGCCTCGCGCGTCTCCAACTCGGTGATGTTGCGGTTGCGTTCGCCGAGCAGGAGCGTGGCGAAGAAGATCGGGACGATGATGATGATGCCGGCGGCACCGACGATCAGGCGCAGCTCGGTTCGGTTTTCCGGTATCGCGTCCCAACCGCTGTTCGGGACGACGGAAAGCTCCCACTTGCCGCCGGCAAAGCCGATCTTCTGACGCATCGGATCCTTGCCGTCGATATCGGACGACCCGAAGAAGGGTGCCGTCGTCGCGGCCCTCGCCGGCGAGCCGATATCGCGGATGGCGATCGAAAGATGGTCGAGATGCGGATACCGTTCCCGGTTCTCGCGGTCGCGCGCCGGCATCAGCCCCGTCGCCTCGTAGAACATCGGCTGGTCGATGACGAGCTCGACCGCCCCCCAGACCCGCCGCTGGCCGTTCTCCTTGACGAAAACCGGGAAGAATATGGCAAAGGCGTCCCGGCCGTCGATACTGATCGGGCCATAGAAACGCGCCGACTGATCGCCGGCTGCGGGTGTCATCGCCTGGCGTGAAAAGAGCGCTTCGCGCACATCGCGGCCGATCCGCTCATTGCCGGATTGCGGCGGGTAGACGTTCCTGACGATGAAATCGGGGGCGACGGCGATATGGATGAAGGGTGGATTCTGGATCAGCAGCCAGTTGATCTGCCGCTCTATCTCCTCTCCGTTCGCCGCGCTGACGGAGATCAGGTTGGTCAGGTCGCGGACGATGCTGAGGTCCATGTTGATCTCGGCCATGACCCGGGCGCGAATGAGGTTCGCCTCGCTTTCGGTGCGGATATGAAGTTCGCGTTCATAAGCCGCAGTATTGGCCCGGTCGAGGCCGAAGCCGACCAGGATGACGACAAGGGCGACGAACGATGAAACCAGAAACGAGACGCGGATATTCTTCAACACGCGCCGTAACTGCTTGTTGTCGCTCAGCCTGGAAAGCAAAATGATACCCCCATATTCCGGGCAACTGTAGGGCGCGGGGGTTAATTTACGATTGCCCGCAGGCAATGCCGAAAAGTCCCGGGAAGGGAAAACCCGGGTTACCGCGGCATCTTGATTATATTTAAAATCCTATTCATCAATTGGGCGGGAAAAGCCATTCTTCCGGGCAATTTTCGCCATATTCAGGAGCTTATCTGTGGCCAGTCATTTTTCCGTGCAGCCTCTCGTGCAGCGTTTCAAAAGGATTGTCGCCATGCGTTTCGTCGTCGCCACGCTTTTGGCAACAGCAAGTTTCCTCTCACCGATGAGCGGTTTTGCCGAGAGCGCCGATGTCGAGGCGACGATCAAGAAGGTCGACACAGCAAATCTCGTGCTGACGCTCGATGACGGCAAAACCTATCAGGCGCCTGAGGAATTCAATTTCGACGGCCTCGAAGCCGGCGTGAAGGTGATCGTCTTCTATACCGAGGTCGACGGCAAACGCGTCATCAACGATCTCGATATCGTCAAGTAGTCAGGACTCTGGAGGAGGCAGCTGCCCCTCACCCTAATCTGACCGGGGTCGAGCCGCTGGTCTCGACCCGTCCTTCGGACCCCCGTAAAAACGGGGCGAGGGGACGTGCCATACGAGACGTAGATGGGACGGAGAGGTCGCGGCATGGTCCCTTCGCCCCGCGAGCGGGGAGAAGGTGGCGGCAGCCGGATGAGGGCAGGTCTCGGCAATCTCCTGGGCCGACAACTCGCTCCTATCCCCAACCCGACCTAACTGAGCGGGCTGGCGATGCCTACAGCCAGACGATCGTCCGCTCAGCGGTGTCGATCCTGGCGATCCGGTCCTGCGGGATTGCGCCTTCCGCGGCACTGCTCTTCGGCAGGTCTGATATCGTCTGGAAAAACGTGCGGATGACGCCGCCATGGGTCACGCAGACCGTCGGGCGATCGACCGATTGCAGCCATGAGCCGGTGCGCCAGGAGAGGATTTCGTAGCTTTCCGCGTCGTCGCCGGGCGGGATGAAATCCCATTTCGAGGCGTTGCGTTCCGCCACCCGCTCGCGCTGCGTCGCCTTCAGCTCCTTCAGCGTCGAGCCTTCCCAGTCGCCGAAGGAAATCTCGACCAGCCGCGGATCGGTGCGATAGGCAAGCGGCGGCAGGCCCATCGCGGCGCGCATGATTTCCATCGTCGCGCGTGTGCGGCCGAGCGGGCTTGCGACGAAATCGAAGTCATCGACTGTGTCGCCGAGAATCCCGGCAAGTGCCACGCCGTTCTGCCGGGCTTGTTCCAGGCCCGTGGCATTCATCGGGATATCCTTCTGGCCCTGCAGGCGGCGCTCGGCATTCCAGGCGGTCTGGCCGTGTCTGATCACGTAGATAAGCACGGTCTCGCATCCATATGAAGGGGATCAGTCCTTGACGACGGAAATGTCGGGCGCGTCGACCGCCTTCATGCCGATGACATGATAGCCGCTGTCGGCATGGTGCACTTCGCCGGTGACGGAACGCGAGAGGTCCGACAGGAGATAGAGGCCGACATCGCCGACTTCCTCGATGGTGACGGTGCGGCGCAGCGGCGCGTTATATTCGTTCCACTTCAGAATGTAGCGGAAATCGCCGATGCCGGAGGCGGCGAGCGTCTTGATCGGCCCGGCCGAGACGGCGTTGACGCGGATGTTCTGCGGCCCGAGGTCGACGGCGAGATATTTGACGCTTGCCTCGAGCGCGGCTTTGGCGACGCCCATGACGTTATAGTTCGGCATTACCTTTTCGGCGCCGTAATAGGTCAGCGTCAGCATGGCGCCGCCATCCGTCATCAGCTTCTCGGCGCGGCGTGCGACCGAGGTGAAGGAATAGACGGAGATCTGCATCGTCTTGGCGAAATTGTCGGCCGAGGTGTCGACATAGCGTCCGGTCAGCTCGTCCTTGTCGGAGAAGCCGATCGCGTGCACGAGGAAATCGATCTTGCCCCACAGCTTTTCGACGTTGGCGAAAACCTCGTCGATGGTGGCTTCGTCGGCGACGTCACAGTGGCCGACGAGCGTCGCGCCGATTTCGGCGGCGAGCGGCTCGACGCGCTTCTTCAGCGCATCGCCCTGATAGGTGAGCGCGACTTCGCCGCCCTGCGCATGAATGGCCTTGGCAATACCCCACGCAATCGAACGATTGTTGGCGACACCCATGATGACGCCGCGTTTGCCTGCCATGAGGCCGGATGCTTGAGCCATATTTCGCTCCCTAGGAATTCTGATCGATCCTGCCTATGGCATAGGCCGTTAATCGGTTCAAGCTTGGCCTGGATCATCAACTGTTAGGTATCGTAACAAAGGGTGCGAATGTCATAAAAATTTCATAGGAACAGGCCTTCGCGCATGCTCCGCATGAGATCGGTGACTTTATCGTCGGGTTTTTCCCACAGGATAATGCGCAATTCGACGACGAGATCGCCTCTGCCGCCCTCTTCGCGGGGCAATCCCTGGCCGGGGATTCTGATCGTCTTATCCGAGCCCGACCATGCGGGGATGGTAACGTTCAGCGGCCCGCTCGGTCCGTCGATGCGCGCCTCGGTGCCGAGCACGGCATTTTCGATGCTGAGCGGCAGCACGGCGTGCAGATCGAAACCGTCGACCGTGAAGCGCGGATCGGCTGCGATGCGGATGTTGATGACGGCGTCGCCCCGCTGCATGCCCGGCAGCTTGAAACCTTGACCTTTGAGCCTGATCTCGTGACCGTCTGTCGTGCCTGCCGGCAAGGCGAAGCCGATTTCGCGGCCCTCCGGCAGCGACGCGGTGATCCAGCCGCTCTTCAAGACGTCGTCGATCGTCACCGTCGCCGTCGTCACCTCATCCGGTGCTTTTTCGAGACCCGTATCCTTGGCGCCGGTGAAACGGCGTACCAGGTTTGTCAGGATGCTGAGCGGCAGCGGCAGGGTGGCGCCGGCATTCGCGACGGTCTCGCCGGTTTCCTCGTCGCCCTTGGTGTCGGCCTCGGCGGCGTCGCCTGGCTGCTGGTTTGGGGCCTGCTGGTTCTGGCTTTGCTGGTTTTGGGTCTGTTGGTATTGTGCCTGTTGCGGGCGAGCCTGCGCCTGGCCGCCGGCCGCAGCACGCGCCTGGGCGCCGAAAATGCGCTCGACCATCTCGTCGGCAGGCTCAGCCGTTCCCGCCTGTTGTCTGGAGCCGTCGGCGGCCGCCTTCTGGGCGGCACGCGCCAGCTCTTCCATCACCCGCTCGGCATTGGCCTGCGCCGCCTTGGCGCGGATCGCAGCCTCGCGCGCGGCCTGGCGCTGCTGCATGATCGTCTGTTCTTGTTTCTTGGCTTCCGCCATCCGCACGGCATTGTCGAACAGGCTGCGTTTGCGCGGGTCCTTCAGCGTTTCATAGGCGCGGCCGATCTCGGCGAATCGGGCCGTCGCCGACGGGTCGCCCTGATTGTGGTCGGGATGGGCTGATTTGGCCATGTTGCGCCAAGCCGCCTTGATCTCGTCTGCTGCCGCGTCGCGCTTGACGCCCAGAATTTTGTAAGGATCGCGCATGTCAAAACCGCCGGTGTTGCGATGCGGGAAGCCACGTCCTTGCCCGGCATCCCGAAACTCCAATATCACGTGCGCGGCGCCACCCGCCGCAAAGGCAGGCAGAGCCACTCTCAACGCCGATCGTGCGTTGGAGTTGCTAATCACTTCTTATTTCTATGGAGAGATGTGGAGTGTTTTGCCCCGAATGGTTAGCTCTTTGCTAAGCATTCGCTAGAAAGCCGTCGGGCGTTAACCTGTCGGTGAACCAGATCGGCTCTCCCGCCGGATTAACTTTCCCGCCGGAATCAGCTTTCCCGCCGGAATCAGCTTTCCGGCTGGAAGCTCAAAAGCTGCCAGTTGCCGCCGCCGACGAGGCAGGTCTTGCCGTAGAATTTGGCGATGCCGACATAGGAATGCCGGGTCGTGCGGAACTGGCGGCAGACCTGGCCCGACTCATTGTTCTCGACGATCGTATCGATGACGCCGGCGCTGCCCGTCGATGCATTCGCCCAGGGAAGCGGCTGGCCTTCGAGCCTTTGCACGTCGGCCGAGGTCACGGCGTTGCGCACGGTCATCTCGTCGGAGAGCGTGTCAGTGCTCGGCGGCGTCTGCGGCACGGTGCCGGTTGCCACCGACCGGTCGACCTTGGCTTCGCTCAAAAAATCCATGCCGCTGCCAACGCAGCCGGAAAGCAAAAGCATGGCAACGCCAATGACGAAGAACGCGCTGCTGCGTTGCCGCAGGCCCTTTGTATGGCGATTTGACTTTGCTATGACTTCCACCCTGCGTCCTGTCCAGTTATCAAAAGCTGGGCGAGTTTTGAATAATCCGGGGCATTTGAACCAATATGTCGGCAAACGAGTTAACAAGCGGTGACTTTACCGAAAGTGGCGAACCCTTCAAGCTCTTTGCCGAATGGCTGAAAGAAGCGGAGGCCTCCGAACCCAACGACCCGAATGCCGTGGCGCTGGCAACGGTCGATGAGGATGGTCTTCCCAATGTCCGCATGGTTCTCCTGAAAGGATTCGATGACGACGGTTTCGTCTTTTACACCAATTTCGAGAGTCAGAAAGGCCGTGAAATTCTGGGCCAGAAAAAGGCCGCCATGTGCTTTCACTGGAAAAGCCTGCGCCGCCAGGTAAGGCTGCGCGGTCCCGTCGAGGTCGTCACCGACGCCGAAGCCGACGCCTATTTCCAGACGCGGGCGCGCGGCAGCCGCATCGGCGCCTGGGCCTCCAAGCAGTCCCGCCCGCTCGAAAGCCGATTCGCGCTTGAGAAAGCCGTAGCCGAATACACCGCCCGTTACGCCATCGGCGAGATTCCCCGCCCCGCCCACTGGTCGGGCTTTCGCATTCGGCCGACCTCGATCGAATTCTGGAAAGACCAGAAATTCCGC
Source organism: Rhizobium sp. BT04 (assembly GCF_030053135.1). NCBI lineage: Bacteria > Pseudomonadati > Pseudomonadota > Alphaproteobacteria > Hyphomicrobiales > Rhizobiaceae > Rhizobium > Rhizobium sp. BT04. Next base: position 4,029,191 of record NZ_CP125652.1, read on the forward strand.
CTGCATGACCGCGTCGAATTCCGCCGGCCATCCCCGCAAGGCGAATGGGACAAGGTCAGGATGTATCCCTGAAAGGCCTACCGGCCCATCAGCTTCAGCGGAATGCCGGAGGCGAGCGCCGAGACATAGCGTCGCTTCTGGTAGAAGCCGTTGAGCGACATGCGGGGGAGATAGCCGGTCAGCTGCGCTGACGGCAGTCCGGGCTGGGTGGTGACCGCTAAGGTAAAGCCGAGATTGCGGGCAATCCTCGCTTCGCGGCCGGTCGCAGCCTCCGGTGTGCCATAGGGATAGGCGATCGTCTCGGGACGGATGCCGGTCACCGCCTCGACGTAATCAGCCGAAACCTGCATCTCGATCCGCGCTTCGGCTTCCGGCAGGCGGGCAAGCGCGCGATGGCTGATCGTGTGGGCGCCAAGCAATGCGAGCGGATGCCCGGCGAGCCATCGCAATTGATCGGGCTGCATCACCAGTTCGCGCGTGATATCGGTCGGCTCGATGCCGTTTTCCCGCGCCAGCCTGTCGATGGCGGCGACGGCGCCCGCCTCATCGGAGCGGTGGATATACCAGGCGAAGCGGTCGAAGGCGTGCCATTGCTGCTGTGGGCTGTCGAGCGCCAGCCGCTCGCTGCCGCGGCCGAAATCGAAGTGGATTTCGTTTTGCCGACGCAACAGGACGGCGAGCGTCTCCCACCAGATGCTGTGCGAGCCCTCGGCAAAACCCTGGGCGACGAACACTGTAAACGGCGCCCGGTGCCGCTCGAATACCGGCAGCGCATGTTCGAGATTGTTGATGTAGCCGTCGTCGAGCGTGAAAGCGGCAAACGGCTTCCCACCCTCGGGCTCCGCCAGCAGCCCTGGCACCTGATCGAGTGGCACGAAGCGATAACCCTCCCGCTTCAGCCGCCCGAGCGCCGCATCGAGAAAGCGCGGGGTGATTTCGAGATGCGCGTTCGGCTCGAAAGCCTCAGGCACGTGCGGACGGACATGATGCAGTGTGAAGACGACGCCCCGTCCGCGCGCTTGCCGCATCAGCCCTGCCAAAGCGAGCAGCCAGGAAAGCTCGAGCCCGGCGCCGATCGCTGCGCGTTTTGCCAATCGCTTCAATTGTCCCGTCATCCGCCGTCTGTCCCCTGCCTTTGTCGGAAACTAGCAAGAGCGACTTAAGCCTTGCTGAATCCCGATTCGGCGCAGATGCTTCATTTCGCATTAACCAAGACGATGAAAAGACTAGAAAAATGGTAGGCGTTGCCTCAAAGTCGCGCCAAACTTACGGCTTCTGTCATATTACGGCACAAATGCCGATCTGACTGACGAGCCTGGCGCATCAAGGGGACATGCATGAGAAAGCTTTTGGCGGCTGTTTTGACCGTAACGCTTGCCGTTTCGGCGCCGCTTGCGGCCCTTGCCGGCAGCGCTTCCTTGATCCTCGATGCCCGCACCGGCAAGGTTCTCGCCGCCGAAAACGCCGATACGCTGAACCATCCGGCCTCGCTGACCAAGATGATGACGCTCTATCTCACCTTCGAGGCGTTGAAACGCGGCAAGATCGCCTGGGATACGCCGATCAAGATGTCGAAATACGCCGCCTCCCGGCCGCCGACCAAGCTTGGCGTCAAGGCCGGCGGCACGATCACCGTGCGCGAGGCGGTCTATGGCATGATCATCAAATCCGCCAATGATGCCGCCTCCGCCATGGGCGAGAAGCTCGGCGGCTCGGAAAGCGGCTTTGCCCAGATGATGACGGCCAAAGCCCGCCAGCTCGGCATGAGCCGCACCGTCTTCGTCAACGCATCAGGCCTGCCGGACGGCCGCCAGGTGACGACGGCGCGTGACATGTCGACGCTCGCCGTCGCGCTGATGAAAAATTATCCGAACGAATACCGGCTGTTTTCGGCGGCAAGTTTCAATTTTCGCGGCCGCACCGTGCGCGGCCACAACAATCTCATGTACCGCTACCAGGGCATGGACGGCATCAAGACCGGTTACACCAACGCCTCCGGCTTCAATCTGGTCAGCGCCGTCCGGGACGGCAACCGCCGCGTGGTCGGCGTCGTGCTCGGCGGCCGCACCGCCCGCAGCCGCGACGACAAGATGGCGGGTTTGCTCGACCGCTATCTCGGCCGTGCCTCCTCTTCCGGCGGCGCCAAGCTGGTGGCGAGCGTCGGCGCCAAGGAAGCCGTCGAAGTCGCCTCCGCCGCCGATGCTGCCGATGTACCGGTGCCGCTCAACGCACCGCGGCCAGTCGACGATCTCGCGGCCAAGAGCCTGGCCTATGCCGACGACGCCGTCGTGCCGCTGGAGCGCCCGGTCGCGATGGACGAAATCCTGAACGCCGGCAAGACAGTGAAGACCTCGGCGAAACAGGCTGATGGCGACTGGCAGATCCAGATCTCGGCCGCGCCGAGCGCCGATGCCGCGCGTGCGCTTCTCGCCCAGGCGCAGTCGGAAGGCGGCGCGCCGCTCGTTTCCGCTTCGCCCTATACCGAGGCGGTCGGGCAGGGCGCCAACAAGATCTACCGCGCCCGCTTCGTCGGCTTTGCCAGCAAGGATGCCGCCGTCTCGGCCTGCGATGCGCTGAAGCAGCGCTCCTATGACTGCATGCTGCTGCCGGACCACAGCTGATCGCCACCGCGCACTGCGGCAATTCACGCTGGACAAGCATCGGGAATCAGCGTCTCCTCCATAAACAAAAGGAGAACATCCATGCTGCGCCGTCTTGCCGACCAGTTCGAAGCCTCATCCTCCGTTCATGTCGCTGCCAACAATATCGAGCGCGATGCCGACTGGTTCCTGCTGAAGCTGCAGGAGGAAATGGGCGAACTGACCCAGGCATGGAACCGGCTGACCGGCCGCGGCCGTGCGAAGGGCCGCTCGCCTGAAGACATGCAGCGCGACCTCGCCGACGAGGCCGCCGACGTTCTCGGCCATCTCTTGCTGTTTGCCCGCCACAACGATCTCGATCTTGCCGCCGCGATCGAACGGAAGTGGCTGTTTCGGCCGGCGGAGGTGCCGAAGAGCTGATGCAGGTCGGCCGATAAAGTCAGCCGACCTTATAACGGTAGAACTTGCTGTCCACCGCCATCAGCGGGAAGGAGCGGGGCAGGGCGCTTTTGGCGATTTCGCTAAAGCCGTTCTTCTCGTAGAAACGATGCGCCGCGACGAATTTGTCGGTCGTGCCGAGGAAGATATCGGTGAGGCCGGCGTCCCTGGCATGGGCGATCAGGCGATCGAGGAGCCGTGCCGCCACGCCGTGCTCGCGGCCGCGCACCGCGGCTGAGACGAACATCTTGCGCAGCGCCGCCTGGTTGTTGCCGATGTCCTTCAGCCCAACCGTGCCGACGATGGCACCGTCCTTGACGGCGACCCAGAACTCACCTTTGCCGGACTGATAGAAATCCGGAATGACCCGGAGATCCGGCTGTGCATCCGCGGTGATGTCGATGCCGAATTCCTCGCGCTGGATCGGCAGGATCACCGACAGCACGGCATCGGCGTCATCTGATGCGAAGGGTCTGATTTCGATGTCCGCCATCAGAGAATCCTTTCGCCTCAGGTCTGCGTGCCGCCGACGGTGATCTGATCCATGCGCAGATGCGGCTGGCCGACGCCGACCGGAACCCACTGGCCGGCCTTGCCGCAATTGCCGATGCCGGTGTCGAGTTTCATATCGTTGCCGATCATCGACACCCGCTTCATCGCGTCCGGCCCGTTGCCGATCAGCATCGCGCCCTTGATCGGCGCGCCGACCTTGCCGTTCTCGATCAGATAGGCCTCGGTGCAGCCGAAGACGAACTTGCCCGAGGTGATGTCCACCTGGCCGCCGCCGAAGGAGACGGCATAGATGCCCTTTTTCACCGAGGCGATGATCTCCTCGGGCGTCTTGTCGCCGCCGAGCATATAGGTGTTGGTCATGCGCGGCATCGGCACATGCGCATAGCCCTGGCGGCGGCCGTTGCCGGTGGGCTGCATGCCCATCAGCCGGGCGTTCTGCCGATCCTGCATGTAGCCGACGAGCTTGCCGTTCTCGATCAGCACGTTGTAGCCCGATGGCGTGCCCTCGTCGTCGATGGTGATCGAGCCACGGCGGTTGTCGATCGTGCCGTCGTCGACGACGGTGACGCCAGGCGCGGCGACCATCTGGCCGAGAAGGCCTGAAAAGGCCGAGGTCTTCTTGCGGTTGAAATCGCCTTCCAGCCCGTGACCGACAGCCTCATGCAGCATCACGCCAGGCCAGCCGGAGCCGAGCACGACATCCATCGTGCCCGCTGGCGCGTCGATCGCTTCGAGATTGACGAGCGCCTGGCGCAGCGCCTCGTCGGCGCCGTATTGCCAGCTGCCCTCGGCGATGAAATCGCCGAAGCCGATGCGCCCGCCGTGGCCGTAGGAGCCGCTCTCCTGGCGATCGCCTTCGCCGACCATCACCGAAATATTGATGCGCGTCATCGGCCGGATGTCGCGCACACGGTGTCCGTCGGCACGCAGGATATCGACGACCTGCCAGCTGGCGGCGACCGAGGCCGTCACCTGCCGCACCTTGTCGTTCTTGCCTCTGAGATAGGCGTCAATGTCCTGCAGGACCTTGACCTTCTCCTCGAAGCTCGGCTGGCCGATCGGGTTCTGGTCGCCGTAGAATTTCTTGTTGGTGCCTTGGGGTGCGGCGGCATAAGAGCCGGAATAGCCGCGCGTCACCGCGCCGACGGCATCCGCCGCCCGCTTCAGCGCCGCCACCGAGAGATCGCCGGCATGGGCGTAACCCACCGCTTCGCCGGCCACGGCGCGCAGGCCGAACCCTTGCTCGGTGTTGAAGCTGCCGCCCTTCAGACGGCCATTGTCGAAGGTCAGCGCTTCCGCCTGTGAGTGCTCGATGAACAGCTCGCCGTCATCGGCGCCGGACAGCGCTTCGGCCACGTGCTTGCGCATCGTCGCTTCGTCGGCATCGAAAAGCGTCAGGAGATCGGTGGTCATGGTATGGCTCCAATGGGCATGCGTTCAGGAATGCACTTACTCCCTAGATAGGGCTCCACATAATAAGGAGTGAAGCCCCGCCGTCGAATAATTCTTTTTTTTAAAGGGATGGGAGCGGCAAAACGCGCCCTCCGTCATCCTCGGCCTTGTGCCGAGGATCTGCTACATATCAGCCGGCTGCAGATGCTCGGGACAGGCCCGAGCATGACGGAGTATGGGTTGAGCTTCTGGAGTAAGGACGGCGATGGGTGACGGAATGGGAGCGTAGTTGCACTCTACGCTCGACGCCGTCGCAGCCCGCCATCACGGCAGAGCGTCAAAACCTTCGGCGAAGCCCTTGAGATCAACAGGAATGCCGATGCCTTCTTCGGGGGTCTGGAAGACGATGAAGGTTGCCTGGGCGCCGCTGCGGAAGGTCTTGAGCAGTTCGTCCTCGAGCACGACTTCGGCATAACAGCCGTCGGCGAAGCAGCGGACGAAATAGGCGCGGCCGATATCCTTGCCGTCGACATTGAGCCCGAGGCCGTTCGGCAGCAGCACGCCGAGCGGCGCCAGAACGCGCAGAATCTTCGACTTGCGGTCGGCGGTCTTCAACACGACGACGGAAAGCCCGACCTCGGGCCGGTCCTCGGCGATGACATTCTGCATCAGCGCGCATTGTTCGGTCGCGGCGCCCGCCGGCTTGTCGCAGACGACGGACCATGCGCCGTGATTGGACTTCACCGTGCCCGGCGCCTGCGGCTGGGTCTGGCCGGGCGTTACCTGGATATTCGGGCTGGCGGCATTCGGCTGCTGCGGCGCCGGGGCAGGAGCAGGCGCCGGCGCGGCAGCCGGCGGCTTGGCCGGTGACGGCGTGGGTTGTTGCGCGAAAACGGGCGTCGTCGCTGCGGCCGCGATGCTGGCAGTCACGAGAAGCGACTGCGCGAGGGAACGGAAACCCATGGAAACCTCTGGATATCGAATCATTGCGGCTATTGTTGAAGCTGCCCACCAAAAATGAAAAGCCCCACCCCGTGAAAACCGGGGGACTGCGGCGGAAATTGGACCTTTGCGAAATAATGTGTCGCGCGCGGATTGGCCGGAAAGCCGATTTTTCATATGCTGATGAAAAACTTGGGATGTTTTGCCGTTCCCGCCTGCCTATGCTTTCAGCAAAAATGCCGCATAGACAATTGCTCTGGCCTGTTGCGGCAAATGCCAAACTGTGGTTTGAAGCGCTGAAGATGGCAAGGATTCTGCGTTCTATTTTGCAGGTCAAGCGCTCGAGGGAGATAATAAGGTGATGAAGAAGGCTTATGCAGCCCTGACCACGCTGGTCTGTCTGCTTTTTGCTTCCGGCACATATGCCGACCAGCCCATGCCGTGGCAGGCGACGCTGCAGCCGGCGGCAACGCCGATCATGCGGGAAATTCATTGGTTCGAACAATATACCCTGTGGTTTATCGTTCCGATCACGCTCTTCGTTCTGGTCCTGCTCATCGTCGTCTGTTTCAAGTTCCGCGCCAGCGCGAACCCGGTTCCCTCGAAGACGAGCCATAACACGCTGATCGAGATTGCCTGGACCGTGGGGCCGGTCCTCGTGCTGCTCCTTCTCGCCATTCCCTCGTTCAACCTGCTGACGGCGCAGCTGACGCTGCCCGAAAACCCCGACGTCACGATCAAGGCGACCGCCACCCAGTGGCAGTGGAACTACGAATATGAAGGTTCGGGCGAGAGCCCGCTGGCTTTCGATTCCTACTTGCTGAAGGATCAGGATCGCGCCGCTGCCGGCAAGGAAGACAAGTCGATCTATCCGAGGCTTCTCGCCGTCGACAACGAGCTGGTCCTGCCTGTCAACAAGACGGTCCGCGTTCTCGTGACCTCGGCGCCGACCGACGTCATCCACGCTTTCGCCATGCCGTCTTTCGGCGTCAAGATCGATGCCGTGCCGGGCCGTCTCAACGAGACCTGGTTCAGGGCCGAGCGCGAGGGCCTGTTCTATGGCCAGTGTTCCGAGCTCTGCGGCAAGGACCATGCGTTCATGCCGATCGCCATCCGCGTCGTCTCCGAGGACAAGTACAAGCAGTGGCTGACCGCAGCCGCCAGCGACCTGCCCGGCGCCTACAAGACACTCATGGCCGCAACCGATGGTCCCGCAAAGACCCTCGACGTTGCCGAAGCACAGTAATTAAAGGGGATCGGGACAATGGCTGGACCTTCCGCTCACGACGATCATTCTCATGATCACGCCCACCACGACCACGCGCATGACGATCACGATCACCACGATCACGGGCACAAGCCGAGCTTTGTCAATCGCTGGCTGTTCTCGACGAACCACAAGGACATCGGCACGCTCTACCTGATCTTCGCGATCATTGCCGGCATCATCGGCGGCGCGCTGTCGGTTGCCATGCGCATGGAGCTGCAGGAGCCTGGTATTCAGATCTTCCACGGCCTGGCCTCCATGGTCTACGGCTATGAGGGCGATGCCGCCATCGACGGCGCCAAGCAGATGTTCAACATGTTCACCACGGCGCACGCGCTGATCATGATCTTCTTCATGGTCATGCCGGCGATGATCGGCGGTTTTGCCAACTGGATGGTGCCGATCATGATCGGCGCGCCCGACATGGCCTTCCCGCGCCTCAACAACATCTCCTTCTGGCTGATCGTTCCCGCCTTCGCGCTGCTGCTGCTGTCGATGTTCGTCGAAGGCCCGGCAGGCGCCTATGGCACGGGCGGCGGCTGGACGATGTATCCGCCGCTGGCAACCAGCGGCACGCCGGGCCCGGCGGTCGATCTTGCGATCTTCGCGCTCCACATTGCCGGCGCCTCGTCGATCCTCGGTGCGATCAACTTCATCACCACCATCCTCAACATGCGCGCGCCCGGCATGACGCTGCACAAGATGCCGCTGTTTGCCTGGTCGGTGCTGATCACCGCCTTCCTGCTCCTGCTGTCGCTGCCGGTTCTGGCAGGCGGCATCACCATGCTGCTGACCGACCGCAACTTCGGCACTTCCTTCTTCTCTCCGGAAGGCGGCGGCGACCCAATCCTTTACCAGCACCTGTTCTGGTTCTTCGGTCACCCGGAAGTCTACATCCTCATCCTGCCGGGCTTCGGCATGATCAGCCACATCATCTCGACCTTCTCGAAGAAGCCGATCTTCGGCTACCTCGGCATGGCCTACGCCATGGTCGCGATCGGCGCCGTCGGCTTCGTCGTCTGGGCCCACCACATGTACACGGTCGGCCTGTCGCTCGACGCGCAGCGCTACTTCGTCTTCGCGACGATGGTCATCGCCGTTCCGACAGGTGTGAAGATCTTCTCCTGGATCGCGACGATGTGGGGCGGCTCGATCTCGTTCCGCACGCCGATGCTCTGGGCGATCGGCTTCATCTTCCTGTTCACGGTCGGCGGCGTCACCGGCGTCCAGCTCGCCAATGCCGGTCTCGACCGCTCGCTGCATGACACCTATTACGTCGTGGCCCACTTCCACTACGTTCTGTCGCTCGGCGCCGTCTTCGCGATCTTCGCCGGCTGGTACTACTGGTTCCCGAAGATGACCGGCTACATGTACAACGAGCTGGTCGGCAAGCTGCATTTCTGGATCATGTTCATCGGCGTCAACCTGGTGTTCTTCCCGCAGCACTTCCTCGGTCTGGCCGGCATGCCGCGCCGCTACATCGATTATCCGGATGCCTTTGCCGGCTGGAACTATGTGTCCTCCATCGGCTCCTACATCTCGGCCTTCGGTGTGCTGATCTTCCTCTACGGCGTCTTCGAAGCCTTCGCCAAGAAGCGCGTTGCCGGCGACAATCCGTGGGGTGAGGGTGCAACGACGCTCGAATGGCAGCTGCCTTCGCCGCCGCCCTACCACCAGTGGGAACAGCTTCCGCGCATCAAGTAATTGCGCGGATCATCAGGACGCCGCATTCGATACGGCGTCCTGATAGTTTGACATTCAGGACGGAATGATGACGGTCATCGACAATCACGAGGTGCTTGCAAAGGACGGCGAATTGTCGGAAGCGAGTGCGCGCGATTATTTTGAATTGCTGAAACCACGGGTGATGTCGCTCGTGGTCTTCACTGCCTTTGCCGGTCTCGTGCTGGCGCCGGGTCACATCCATCCCGTCCTCGGGCTGATCGCCATCCTCTGTATCGCCGTCGGCGCCGGCGCCTCCGGCGCGTTGAACATGTGGTATGACGCCGATATCGACGCGATCATGAGCCGCACCGCCAACCGTCCGATCCCGGCCGGCCGCATCGCGCCGTCGGAGGCGCTCGCCTTCGGCCTGGTGCTGTCAGGCTTCTCGGTCGTCATCCTCGGCCTGGCCGTCAACTGGCTCTCGGCCGGCATCCTCGCCTTCACCATCTTCTTCTACGCCGTTGTCTACACCATGTGGCTGAAGCGCTCGACGCCGCAGAACATCGTCATCGGCGGTGCCGCCGGCGCCTTCCCGCCGATGATCGGCTGGGCTTGCGTCACCAACAGCGTGACGATCGAGAGCACCGTTCTCTTCCTCATCATCTTCCTGTGGACGCCGGCGCATTTCTGGGCGCTGGCCCTCTTCAAGATGCGCGATTACGAGGCCGTCGGCGTGCCGATGCTGCCGAATGTCGCCGGCGAGCGGGTGACCAAACATCAGATCGTCGCCTATGCGGTGCTGACCGCCATCTGCGCGGTCTTGCCGTCCTTCCTCGGTTTCGCGAGCCTGGGTTATGGCCTCGTCACTGCGGCCCTCGGCGCCATCTTCATATACTGTTCCATCGCCGTCTGGCGCATGCCCGACGGCGATCTGAAGATGATCCCGGCCAAGAAGCTCTTCGCCTTTTCGATCTTCTATCTCTTCGCCGTGTTCTCCGCCTTGATGATCGACCGGCTGGCCTCGCTGCTGGTCTCGCATGCGGGAGGTTGGTTCTGATGGAAATGGTCAAGCTCACCGAAGCGCAGCGCAAGTCGCGCCGCAACCGCAACGTCGCTCTCGGGCTGGTGCTCGCCGGCCTCGTCATTCTCTTCTACGCGATCACCATCGTGAAGATCGGCGGGGGGATGGCCGGATGAGCGACAACGCCGCCGCACCGAAGAAACAGGGCCGCAACAACGGCGCCGTCGTCATGATGTGCCTGAGCTTCGTCTTCGGCATGGGCGCGATGAGCTATGCCGCCGTGCCGCTCTACCGCATCTTCTGCCAGGTGACCGGTTATAACGGCACGACCCAGCGCGTCGACCAGGTGTCGAGCGTGGTGCTCGACCGCACCATGCGCGTCACCTTCGACGCCAATGTCGCGCCGGGCCTTCAGTGGGATTTCAAGCCGGTCGAGCGCGAGGTCAATCCGAAGATCGGCGAAACGATCCAGGTGAATTTCACTGCCGAGAATCGCTCGAACGAGACCCAGCGCGGCCAGGCGGTTTTCAACGTCACGCCGGGCGAAGCGGGCGTCTATTTCAACAAGGTGCAATGTTTCTGCTTTACGGAAACGGACCTGAAGCCGGGCGAGAAGCTCGACATGCCGGTGGTGTTCTACATCGATCCTGACATCGTCAAGGCGGTGGAATCGAAGAACATCCACACGGTGACGCTGTCATATACGTTCTACCCGAAAGAGGGTCCGAAGCCTCTGGCTTCGAATGAGGGTGGAGCGGAGAAGATGGAAAAGAAACTTTGATCAAGGCTCGTTTCCGGCTATGCCGGGAGCGGAGTGAAGGAAGACACCGGGGATAGCTACATGGCCGATGCTCATCAGAAGAATCACGACTATCACATCATCGATCCGAGCCCGTGGCCGATTCTTGCCTCGCTCGGCGCCTTCATCATGGCGATCGGCGGCGTCTGCTACATGCGCTACCTGAACGGCGGTTCGTTCAAGGTCGCCGGCGCCGAACTCGCCAATCCCTGGCTCTTCTATATTGGCTTCGCCCTGGTTCTCTACGTCATGTACGGCTGGTGGGCCGATACGGTGAAGGAAGCCCATGAGGGCGCCCACACCCGCGTCGTCTCGCTGCACTTGCGCTACGGCATGATCATGTTCATCGCTTCCGAAGTGATGTTCTTCGTCGCCTGGTTCTGGGCCTATTTCGACGCCAGCCTCTATCCGAACGAAGCGATCCAGGCCTCGCGCCTGCTCTACACCGGCGGCACCTGGCCGCCGAAGGGCATCGAGGTTCTCGATCCCTGGCATCTGCCGATCTACAACACCGTCATCCTGCTGCTGTCGGGCACGACGGTCACCTGGGCGCACCATGCGCTGCTGCACAACGACCGCAAGGGCCTGATCCAGGGCCTGACGCTGACGGTGCTGCTCGGCATCCTGTTCTCCTCCGTGCAGGCTTATGAATATGCCCACGCGCCCTTCGCCTTCAAGAATTCGATCTACGGCGCGACCTTCTTCATGGCGACCGGCTTCCACGGTTTCCACGTCCTGGTCGGCACGATCTTCCTGCTGGTCTGCCTGCTGCGCGCGCTGCGCGGCGACTTCACCCCGAAGCAGCATTTCGGCTTCGAGGCGGCCGCCTGGTACTGGCATTTCGTCGACGTCGTCTGGCTGTTCCTGTTCTTCTGCATCTACGTCTGGGGCGGCTGGGGCGCTCCGCTGGCCGCAGGCTGATCGGAGCCATAGTCAAGCAAAAGGCGGGCCTCGTGCCCGCCTTTTTTGTTGGTGGGTGTCATTTTGCTCGACCTCGGCCACGGCTGTTGACGCTAGTTGAACGACCGGGTTGATGGTCGACACTTTGGACCGCGATGAGCGCTCAGTGCGCGCCTTTATCGCCTCAACGCTCCCCGGCGATCCGTTCGAAGGCCGAAGGCTGGGGAATACCGAGATCCAGCTGATGGCGGATCGCTTCGGCGCATTCGAGCGGTGTCAGCACTGATGTATCGACCTCCATATCGTAGATGCCGGGCCGATGCACCTCGTCCTGCCAGCGTTGCACCGGTTCTGGAACGGGCACGTCCCGCGTGGCGCTGAGATAAAGCGTCTCGCGCCCTTCTTGGGCAATCTCGCGCCGCTGCATGATCGTCTCGATCGGACAGCGCACGCCGACGAACAGCACGGGGAAGTCTTCCAGGCGCCGGGCGCAATCGGCAAGAATGCCAAGCGGCTGCGAATAGCCATCGTGATGGCCGAGATCGGCGACGACGTTGAGGCCGAACCCGGCATGGATAGCCATCGATTCGTAGAGTGCTGCATAAAAGAACGGCACCAGTTCCTCCAGATCCGGCCGTTCGCCGCCCGGCCGCAGTCCGATGCCCGGCAGGTAGCGCTCCGGCGTCATGGCATTGTAGCTGTCGACGCCGAGGTTGAGCCACGGCCCTTCGAAATGTTCCTGTACTGCGCGGGCGATGCTTGATTTGCCGCTCCGCGGCGCGCCGTTCAGGATAATGATCTGCACGGAATGGCTGTCGTTGGTCATCAGTTTTCTTCTTCTGTTTGGCGCGAATCAGACCAGCGCCGTGTCTTTTGGTGACGAGCAAAGGACGCTGTAACCCTTTGATTTTCCGCATAATCCCTTCAATGCATTCGGATTCGGGGAATTCTGCAGTGACGAAATCGCGCAGGCATTTCCCTTCGTCCTGCGAATAATTTATGGGAGAGTTAAGGCGGCATTGAAAAAGCCGCGGCCGCCAAGGTTACGCAAAGGAATGGCATGAACGAGGACCGCGCCCATTTTCCCCCCGTCGATCCGGTCAAGACAGGCATCAAGGGCTGCTGCCCGCGCTGCGGCGAGGGTAAGCTGTTCGATGGCCTGCTCGGCGTAAAACCGCGCTGCGCCGCCTGCGGCCTCGATTATTCCTTCGCCGATTCCGGCGACGGCCCGGCCGTCTTCGTCATCCTCATCGTCGGTTTCATCGTCATCGGCATGGTGCTGTGGCTGCAGGTGAATTACGGACCGCCGATCTGGGTGCATATCCTGCTCTTTGCTCCATTGACGATCATCCTGTCGCTCACGACGCTGCGCTGGTTCAAGGGCATCCTGATCGCCATGCAATACCGCCACAATGCCCGCGAAGGACGCCTCAGTGACTGAAATAGAGCACGTAACGCCGCGCCGCCGGCTGCCTGTTGCAACCGGCATCCTGGTGCTGATCGCGCTCGCCATCCTGATTTCGCTTGGCACCTGGCAGGTGGAGCGCCTCCACTGGAAGGAAGGCCTGCTTGCCGATATCGCCGCGCGCCAGGCAGCAAGCCCCGTGCCGCTCGCCGACATCGAGGCGATAGCGGCCGCAGGCGGCGATATCGAATATCGCAAGGTCACCGCCACCGGCCGCTATATCAACAACAAGGAGCGGCACTTCTTCGCCACCTGGCGCGGCCAGACCGGCTATTACATCTATACCCCGCTGGAACTTGCCGACGGGCGGGCGCTCTTCGTCAATCGCGGCTTCGTTCCCTTTGACAATAAGGAGCCGGAGATGCGCATGCAGGGCCAGCTGACGGATCAGCAGACCGTCACCGGTCTCGCGCGCAGCAAACTGACCGGCAAGCCCTCCTGGGTGGTGCCCGACAACGACGTCGCCAAGAACATCTTCTACTGGAAGGACCTCGACGTCATGGCCTCCAGCGTCGGGCTGGAGAAAGCGCGCGTCATTCCCTTTTTCGTCGATGCCGATTCCACCCCCAATCCGGCCGGCCTGCCGATCGGCGGGGTGACCCAGGTGGATCTGCCGAACGACCATCTGCAATATGCCTTTACCTGGTACGGGCTTGCTGCCGTGCTCGTCGTCGTGGTGGTGATCTCCTGGTTCCGCAAGGGGACCAAGGCAGCCCCGCAATAGTATCGCTTCAATTCTTGGCCATATTGGGCTAGAGGTCCCTAAATCTCTCAACCCGGAACAGACATGAATATTGCGGCGAAACCTCCCTTGACGATCAGGCTCTGCGGCCCGCGCGGCTTCTGCGCCGGCGTCGACCGCGCCATCCAGATCGTCGTGCTGGCGCTGAAATCCTATGGCGCGCCGGTCTATGTGCGCCACGAGATCGTCCACAATCGTTATGTCGTCGAGGGGCTGGAGGCCAAGGGCGCCGTCTTCGTCGAGGAACTGGACGAGATCCCGGCCGAACATCGCGCCCAGCCGGTGGTCTTCTCCGCCCATGGCGTGCCGAAATCCGTGCCGGAGGATGCCGCGAGCCGCAACCTCTTCTATCTTGACGCCACCTGCCCGCTGGTCTCAAAGGTCCACAAGCAGGCGATGCGCCACAATCGCCTCGGGCGCCATGTCGTCCTCATCGGCCATGCCGGCCATCCGGAGGTGATCGGCACGATGGGGCAATTGCCGGAGGGCTCGGTTTCGCTGATCGAGACGATCGAGGATGCCGATGCCTATCTCCCTGCCGATCCCGACAATCTCGGCTATGTCACCCAGACGACGCTGTCGGTCGACGATACGGCCGGCGTCATCGCCCGCCTGCACGAGCGCTTCCCGAACCTGACGGCGCCGGCGGCGGACTCGATCTGTTATGCGACGACCAACCGCCAGGAAGTGGTGAAGCAGGCCGCCCCCGGCTGCGATCTCTTCATCATCGTCGGCGCGCCGAATTCGTCCAATTCCAAGCGCCTCGTCGAAGTGGCGCTCAGGGCAGGGGCGAAGAAATCGATCCTCGTGCAGCGCGCCGCCGAACTCGACTGGGACGAGATCGGGGCGATATCGACGCTCGGCCTTTCCGCCGGCGCCTCCGCCCCCGAGGTCATCGTCAACGAGATCATCGAGGCTTTCCGTGCCCGCTTCGACGCCCGCGTCGAGCTGGCCGAAACGGTGCAGGAGACCGAAAATTTCCTCGTCAACCGCGAACTGCGCAACATCGAGCTGACGGCGGCCGACATGGCTTTCGTCAACGGCTAGATCGGCCTTTCCTCCGGCAAATCCAATATCAACAGGGCATGAAGGGCGAGACCTCACTTGGCAGTCTATACCGATATCGCCGAAGACGATCTGAAATGGTTCCTGACGGAATATGACGCCGGCACGCTGCTCTCCTATAAGGGCATCGCCGAAGGCGTCGAAAACTCCAATTTTCTGCTGCACACCTCCAAGGACCCGCTGATCCTGACGCTCTATGAGAAGCGGGTGGAAAAGACCGACCTGCCGTTCTTTCTCGGCCTGATGCAGCATCTCTCCGCCCGCGGCCTGTCCTGCCCGCTGCCGCTGCCGCGACGCGACGGCGCGCTGCTCGGCTCGCTCTCCGGCCGCCCGGCGGCGCTGATCTCCTTCCTCGAGGGCATGTGGCTGCGAAAGCCGGAGGCCAGGCATTGCCGCGAGGTCGGCCGGGCACTGGCCGAGATGCATGTGGCCGGCGACGGTTTCGAACTCAAGCGTTCCAACGCGCTGTCGATCGATGGCTGGCGAGGGCTCTGGGAGAAATCGGCAGAGCGCGCCGGCGAGGTCGAGCCCGGCCTGCAGACCGAGATCCGCGGCGAACTCGATTTCCTCGCCGCCGCCTGGCCGAAGAGCCTGCCTGCCGGCGTCATCCATGCCGACCTCTTCCCCGACAACGTCTTCTTCCTGGGCGACGAACTCTCCGGCCTGATCGATTTCTATTTCGCCTGCAACGACCTGCTCGCCTATGACGTGTCGATCTGCCTGAACGCCTGGTGCTTCGAAAAGGACGGCGCCTACAACATCACCAAGGGCACGGCGATGCTGGCGGGCTACCAGAGCGTCAGGCCGCTGAGCGGCGAAGAGATCGCCGCTTTGCCGGTGCTGTCGCGTGGCTCGGCGCTGCGCTTCTTCCTGACCCGGCTCTATGACTGGCTGACGACGCCGGAGGGCGCCATGGTCACCAAGAAGGACCCGCTCGAATATCTGCGCAAACTGCGCTTCCACCGCCAGATCGGCTCGGCCGCCGAATACGGATTGAGCCTATGAAACACGTCGATATCTTCACCGACGGCGCATGCTCCGGCAATCCCGGCCCCGGCGGCTGGGGCGCCGTGCTGCGTTATGGCGACGTCGAAAAGGAGCTTTGCGGCGGCGAGGCGGATACGACCAACAACCGCATGGAGCTGCTGGCGGCGATCTCGGCGCTGCAGGCCTTGAAGAGCCCTTGCGAGGTCGATCTCTATACCGACAGCGCCTATGTCAAAGATGGCATCTCCAAGTGGATTTTCGGCTGGAAGAAAAACGGCTGGAAGACCGCCGACAAGAAGCCGGTGAAGAATGCCGAGCTCTGGCAGGCGCTGGAGGAAGCCCGCAACCGCCACAAGGTGACGCTGCACTGGGTCAAGGGCCACGCCGGCCACCCGGAAAACGAACGCGCCGACGAACTCGCCCGCCGCGGCATGGAGCCGTTCAAGAAGGGCAAGGCGGTTTCGTTTTAGGAAGCTGCCTCACGCATTCGCCAGAAAGCTCTCCGCCAACCCCACCCTCCGTCATCCTCGGGCGTGCCCCGAGGATCCACGCTGGTGTCCATCAGCACGAGACATGGATCCCAGGCTCAAGGCCTGGGATGACGGAGATTGGGGTGGCGTTCGCGCCAAACTCTCCGCTGGCTTACCACTCGCCACCAACCGACGGGCTTCGGAGAGAGTCGATGATGGGCAGGATTGCCTCTCATCTTGCTCCCTCCTGTGACATCCCTCGGGCAAAGCCCGAGGAAGGGAATGAGGATCTCTCTCGTCGCCTATTGCTGCCGCGCCGCGGCGGCCTGGATCAGCCGGTGCAGATATTCGAGTTTTGCCACAACAGGTGAGGAGAGCACGAAAGGGTAGGAGTCCGGCTGGCCCATGCTGCGCTGGATGGCGTTGATGGCGATGCTGAGCGGCACCCAGGCGCTGACCAGCTGTTCGGCGCTTCTGGCCCGGTAGGGGAGGAAATCGACCTCGCCCGATATTTCCTCATGGCCGCGTGGATCGATCGCGATGCCGAAGGCGCGGGCTGTTTCCAGCGTGTCGACGATATGGAGGTAATGGGCGAAACATTCGGCGAAATCCTCCCAGGGGTGCGATGCCGCATAGGCGCTGATGAAATTGTCCTGCCATCCCAGGGGCGCGCCGCCGGCATAATGGCTCTGCAGGGCTGCGGCATAATCCTGCCGTTCGTCGCCGAAGACGGCGCGGAAATCCGTGAGGCGATTCTGGTCGCGCACCAGCTTGTTCCAGATGAAATGGCCGGTCTCGTGGCGGAAATGGCCAAGCAGCGTGCGATAGGGTTCGTTCATCGAGCTGCGCGCCTGTTCGCGCGTCGCATCGTCGGCCTCGGCGGCGCGGATGGTGATCAGGCCTTCCTCGTGGCCGGTCATGGCGGGCACGACATAGCCGTTGCTTTGCAGGGAATCCTCGAGGAAATCGAAGACCAGGCCGCCCTGCGGGTCTTGCGCCCGATCGGGATGCGGCAGCCTCCAGCGCAAGAGCGAATAGAAGAGATGACGCTGCGCCTGGCTGATGCGCCGCCAGCGGTCGATGCCGTTCTGGGTGTCGGTGTTCGGAACCAGCCGGTTATGGCGGCAGGCGACGCAGAATTCGCTCCCGCTTTCGCCGTCCACCAGCCAATTGCAGATATCGAGGCCGGCATTGGCGCAGAAGCGCACCTCGCGGTCGGGATCGGAAACGAGCTGCCAGAGCGCGTCGTCGCGCGGCTCCAGCGCATGCATGGCGAGATCGCCGGGCAGGAAGCCGAGGCGATGGTTGCAGCGCACACAATGCCGGTTGTCGAAGTGGACGACCTGATCGCAATTGTCGCAGGCGAAAAGCTTCATCGTTATCTCTGCAAAGCGTTGGGAGCGGATTAAAAATGCCTGCCGCGCGAGAGGCGCAGCAGGCATGGTGCATGACGGATGAGCTTGTGGCTCAGAGCCGGTCGACGGCGCCCTTGAGCTTGTCCTTGACCTTGCCGGTCGCGACCTGTCCCTTGCCTTTGGCTTCCTGAACGGCGCCCTTGGCCTGCATTTCGCGATCATCCGTGGCCTTGCCGACGGCCTGCTTGGTCTTGCCGGCAATCTCGTTGGCCTTACCGGAAATCTTGTCGCTGGTGCTACCCATATGTGATGTCTCCTTGGTCAGCATGGGCCTCTTGCCCATGCTTGCCGAAATGAAACGTCACTTGCGGCTATTCGTTCCCGCTGGCTCGAGCCAGCTGTTTCTCGGGACAAAATTGCTGCTCGGGCCAACTGCGTCTCAAGCATGCCCGGCTTCGGCCGAAAGCATGGCGGCGGTCACGCCCATGCCGGCGAGCGCCCGCTCGTATTTGTCGTCGAGGCTGCGGTCGAAGATCAGTTCCTCATTGGCCGGGCAGGTGAGCCAGCCATTGTTGACGACCTCGTTTTCCAGCTGGCCGGCTGCCCAGGAGGAATAGCCGAGCAGCATCGTCGCCCGCGTCGGGCCATTGCCCTTGGAGATGGCGCGCACAATGTCGAGCGTTGCCGTCAGGCAGATGTCGTCGCTGACGGGGATCGAGGAGTCGCTGGAATAATCGTCCGAATGCAGCACGAAGCCGCGGCCGCTTTCCACCGGGCCGCCGGTCTGGATCGGGAAGTCGCGCGCCCTTTGCGGCAGCACGATCGAATCTTCCTGCTTGATCATATCGAGATGCAGCAGCACATCGGTGAAGGTCAGGCTCTGCGGCCGGTTGATGACGAAGCCCATGGCGCCGGCATCCGAATGCGCGCAGATATAGATCACCGTGCGGGCAAAGTTGCGGTCTTCGATGCCGGGCATGGCGATCAGGAACTGGCCATCGAAGAAGCCACGTTCCCGTCTGTTCTTCAGCGTCGATAAGGACATCGTTCCTCCTGCTGCCAACCGCACCGAGGCCTTGACAAGAGAAGCATGGGCCAATGTCACACATCAATCAACTGAAAATGAAGATTTAAATCGCCGCGGCTGCTGGCGGCCAAAGACCAGTTTCGGTAAACCGTTGTTCCATGATGGTTATTTCCTCGGTTCCGCGTCGGCTTTTCCTTGCGGTCATTTCGGTGGCCGCCGCCCTTGTCCCCCTTTGTTCCGCCCATGCGGAAATGAGCGGCTGGGCGGACAATGAGGGCGGCCGCATGCGCCTGGTGGCGCTCGCCCCCGATGCCGGGGGCAAAATCCGCGCCGCGCTGCAGATCGAGCCGAAACCCGGCTGGATCACCTATTGGAAGGAGCCCGGCGGCAATGGCATTCCGCCGCAGGTGACCATCGCGGCGGGCAGCGGTGTTTCGCTCGATGCCATCGCCTATCCCGTTCCCAAGCATTTTTTCAACGGCGCGATCGAGGATATCGCCTATGATGCGCCGGTGACGCTGCCGCTTTCGTTGACGGCGGCGGGCAAGGGTCCGGTCGAGATCGACGCTGCCGCCTTCATCGGCATCTGCAGGGATATCTGCATACCCTTCCAGGCGAATTTTCGGCTGAAGCTTGGCCCCGCCATCCAGTCGCACCCGCAGGAGGAGGCGATCCTCAAGGACGCCGATGCGACCCTGCCGAAGCCGCCATCGACCGATTTCGACGTGACGGCGCATGCGATGTCGCCTGATGGGAAGACGCTGTCGCTGACGCTGGTTTTGCCGGGCGAGGGCCTAGGTCAAGGCAAGAGCGCGCCCGATATCATCGTCACCGGGCCGAGCGGCTATGCTTTCACCAAGCAGATCGGCGGCAAACGCGACGGCGCCACTTTCAAGGTCGATATCGCTATCGGCAAGCTGCCGGAGAATTACGACATATCAGGCAAACGCTGGGGTGTGCTTGTCATCGACGGCGCGCGGGCGATGGAGACGACGCTTGCCTTTGAATGACCGGATCTTATAGTCGCTGCAGATCCCCTGCGGCGCCCGCCGCCAGGCTGGAACCCGCAGAACCCCCAAAGCCCGAACCCAAGGAGAAGACCATGACCATCGCGATCGGCGACAAGCTTCCTGCCGCCACCTTTAAGGAAAAGACGGCTGACGGCCCTGTTGAAATTACCACCGAGCAGCTGTTTTCCGGCAAGCGCGTCGTGCTCTTTGCCGTGCCGGGCGCCTTTACGCCCACCTGCTCGCTGAATCACCTGCCGGGTTATCTCGAAAACCGCGACACCATCCTCGGCAAGGGCGTAGACGACATCGCCGTCGTCGCTGTCAACGACTGGCATGTGATGGGCGCCTGGGCACAGTCCTCAGGCGGCGTCGGCAAGATCCACTTCCTCGCCGATTGGGATGCCGGCTTCACCAAGGCCGTCGGCCTCGACGCCGACCTCTCCGCCGGCGGCCTCGGCCTCCGCTCCAAGCGTTACTCGATGCTGGTGGAGGACGGCGTCGTCAAGGCCCTCAATATCGAGGAAAGCCCCGGCCAGGCAACCGTCTCGGGCGCTGCCGCAATGCTGGAACAGCTCTAAGCGTTCGAACAGATCTGCCCTTTCCCACAAGGGGGAGGGGCTGTACGTGCAGCGCTCGTTGTGCGTGCCATTGAACGACTGTGCGTGAGGGTTCCAGCCTCACATCGTCCAAAACCTCATAACAGACATCGCGACACATGAAAGGCGGCCGTTCGGTCGCCTCTTTCAATTGTGTGGGAGCTTCAATCCTCGCCTCAATCTTGCCGCAATCGTTATAACATAACCGTAATGTTATTACATTGTAGGATCAGCCATGCTACCAAGCCACGACCGCCCTTCCGTCAGCCTGCTGGGACAGTCGGCTTTATCTAGGGTGATCGGCATCGCGCTGGTCGTTGCGCTCCTGTGGCTGGCGATCTACTGGGCGGTTCTCTTGCCATGACGCCGCTGATCCGTCTTGAGAATTTGACCGTCGCCTATCACAGGCACCCCGCCGTCCATCATGTCTCCGGCGCCTTTGCCTCCGGCAGCCTGACGGCCATTGCCGGGCCGAACGGGGCGGGCAAGTCGACGCTGCTGAAGGCGATCATGGGTGAGCTTCGCCCGGCCGAAGGCAGGGTCGAGCATCGGTTAGGGCGGGCGGAATTCGGTTATCTCCCGCAGGCGGCCGAGATCGATCGGCGCTTTCCGATCTCGGTGATCGACACCGTCATGCTCGGCGCCTGGAAGAAGACGGGCGCTTTCGGCCGCATCGCGCCCGGCGAGGTGAAAAGGGCAGGTGAGGCGCTTGCCGCCGTCGGGCTCGAAGGCTTCGGCAAGCGCCATGTCGGGTCGCTCTCGGCCGGCCAGTTCCAGCGTGTGCTCTTTGCCAGGCTGCTGCTGCAGGATGCCGGCATCATCCTGCTCGACGAGCCGTTTACCGCGATCGATGCCCGCACCACCAAGGATCTCATCGATATCGTCGCCCGCTGGCATGGCGAGGGCCGCACTGTTATCACAGTGCTGCATGATTTCGACCTCGTCCGCACGCATTTCCCCGAGACCCTGCTGCTTGCCCGCGAGCTTGTGGGATGGGGCCCGACCGCAGAGGTCATGTCATCCGCCAATCTGATGAAGGCGCGCGCCATGGCCGAGCGCTGGGATGAGGATGCCGAGGCCTGCGAACCTCAAGAGGCGCCGGCGGCATGACGGCCTATGATCTCTTCCTGGCGCCCTTTGCCGATTTCGGCTTCATGCGCCGCGCGCTCGTCGCCTGCCTTTGCCTCGGGCTCGGCTCCGGACCGATCGGCGTTTTCCTGATGCTGCGGCGCATGAGCCTGATGGGCGACGCCATGAGCCATGCCGTACTGCCGGGTGCGGCGATCGGTTACCTGGTCGCCGGATCGCTGTCGCTGACGGCGATGGGCCTCGGCGGCCTGATTGCCGGCCTGTCGGTGGCGCTGCTATCGGGCGCCGTCAGCCGGATGACCGTGCTGCAGGAGGATGCGAGCTTCGCCAGCTTCTACCTCGCCTCGCTGGCGCTCGGCGTGTTGATCGTCTCGCTACGCGGCTCGAATATCGATCTCCTGCATGTGCTCTTCGGCACCATCCTGGCGATCGATGCATCGGCGCTCTATCTGATCGGCGCGATCACCTCGCTGACCCTCGTCATCCTCGCCTTCATCTACCGCCCGCTGGTGGCGGAATGTTTCGATCCGGGCTTCCTGCGCGCCGTCGGCGGGCGCGGCCCTGTCTATCACGTGTTCTTCCTGCTGCTGGTGGTGCTGAACCTCGTCGCCAGCTTCCAGGCGCTCGGCACGCTGATGGCGGTCGGACTGATGATGCTGCCGGCCGCCATCGCCCAGCTCTGGTCGCGCAGCCTGGCGGTGATGATGGCGATTGCGGCTGCCAGTGCCGCCGCCTCCGGCTATCTCGGCCTGATCGCCTCCTACCATCTCGAACTCGCCTCCGGCCCGACGATCATCATGACGGCGGCGATCCTCTACGGCTTTTCGATTCTTTTCGCGCCCTCCGGCTTAGCCCGGCGCTTCTTTCCCCGCCCGCATTTGAAGGGCTGATCCCAAGGAGACTTCGATGAACCCGCACAGACTGCTTCTCTCCGCAGCCATCCCCGCCTTGATGGCGCTGTCGGCCATGCCCGCTTCCGCGCAAACGCTGAAGGTTGTGGCGTCCTTCACCGTGCTTGCCGATGTCGTCAAGCAGGTCGGCGGCGAGCATGTGAAGGTGACGAGCCTCGTCGGGCCGAACGGCGATCCCCATGAATTCGAGCCGTCGCCGGCTGATGCGAAGAATTTGAACGCGGCGCAGCTTACCTTCGTCAGCGGCGAGGGCCTGGAAGGCTGGATGGACCGGCTGATCACCGCCTCGGGCTATAAGGGCAAGCCGGTCACCGTCTCCGAAGGCATCGACGTCAGCACCATGGAAGAGGACGGCGAGAAGATCACCGATCCGCATGTCTGGAACAGCCCCGTCAACGTCAAGATCTGGGTCGCCAATATCGAAAAGGCGCTGTCAGCGGCCGATCCCGCGGACGCCGCCGCCTTCAGGGCCAATGCCGAGAACTACACGAAGACGCTGGACGCGCTGAACGCCTACGCCCATGCGAAATTCGACAAGGTGGCCGACGATCGCCGCAAGGTGCTGACCAGCCACGATGCCTTCGGTTATTTCGGCCGCGAATATAATGTCAGCTTCCTCGCCCCACTCGGTCTGTCCACGGAAAGCGAGGCATCGGCCGCCGACGTCGCCAAGCTGATCGAACAGATCAAGAGCGAGCATGTGAAGGCCTATTTCTTCGAGAATTCCAACGATCCGCGCCTGGTCAAGCAGGTCGCCAAGGCAACCGGTGCCGAGCCCGGCGGCGAGCTTTATGTCGAGTCCCTGTCCGACGCCAAGGGGCCGGCGCCGACCTACGAGAAGATGTTCAAATACAATGTCGACCAGCTCGCCGCCGCCATGGCGAAATCGAGCTGACAATCGAGGACTGTGGGTCGTGCGCCGATCGTCGCTTATCAAGCACTCTCTCGACGGCGCTCGACACCCTTGACCTTCAGGATATCGTCAACGGCAGGGGAAGCCAAAAACTCCGACAGCCGTTTCGCAGCTTTCGCGTCCCTTGAATCGACGCTGATGCCAATGGCGAAGTCAATATAACTTTGGAGTTCTGCCGGAAACTGACCGACAAGCACGACCTCGGGAGCCGCGGCGAGAATCGAAGTCACGGGAACGACTGCCAACTCGGCTTCCCCACGGCCTACCGCCAGCGCCGTCTGCCCTCCCGCTATGGCCACGAGCTTGGGCTTCACCTCATCGGCTATTCCCAGGCGATCCAGCAAGCCCAAGAAGTAGCCACCGCTGGTTCCGTCACTGGCGTAGGCAATTGATGCCGCGCTCTTCAAGGCATCTGTGAATGCTTCTACCGACCCGATGTCGAGCGGTCTACTGCCCGCCTTGGCCGCCACGCCCATCCCTATTCTGCCGAACGCGACGTCACTCCCGCCCATGACCTTTCCCAAGGCGGTCAGATCCCGAACCATGGGCGGATTGATGATGACGAGGTCAAACGCTTCCCCGGCCTCAATCTGCTTCTTTACTGTCGGATTGACCTCCCACTTGACCGCAACCGTCAATCCCGTGGCGGTTTCGAACCGGGGAAGGAGGGCAAGGACGGCGGGTCGAACCGCGATCGCGCCAAAAAGCCGGATTTCCTGAGTCATGGCCCAACCCGAGGTCGGTGAAACGATGTCCGCTACGATACGGCTCCAGCCTGCATTCGGCAACTGCCGGCCATTCTCAGAGGTTGAGGTCGAAGACCAGCATGCCGGCAAGGCCGCATCCGTCGACGAGGCGATGCGCTCGCCCATGATCACATGCTCGGGATGGATGAGTCTGCTCAAGGCAGGATAAAGCCGAAGACCGCAATTGAAACGGCACGTGAAGGTTCTGGCAATCTCTAACTTTTTGTTTTAACGCAACTCCGGACGGAAAACCGTTTCGCACTTTTCCTGGAATTGCTCTAATTTCGCCGCCCAAACGAAAGGGCAGGCCTTCAAACAAAAGCTTGGGAACGGTACTGCGCTTCCAGGAACTGGACTGCTCTAAAGATTGAGGTCGAAGACCAGGATGCCGGCGAGGCCTCCATCCGTCGACGAGGCGATGCGCTCGCCGACGATCACATGTTCGGGATGGATGAGATAGGCATCGCGTGCCGCGGCGCTTTCGAAGGTCACGGCAAAACCGTCGACGAAGCCGCCATCCAGGCCCTCGGGCGAAACATTCGGTCCGTATTTGATATCCAATATGCCGGGAATGACCTGTTTCAGGGCGACGATCGCCGCAAACAGCGACTCCTTGTCCTCGGTCGTCACCGCGGTCTTCAGCCGCAGGAATACGCAGTGCAGGATCATCCGTGGTCCTCCCGATTTTCTGTGGCCCGATTTTCTTTGGGTGGAGAATAGCGGCGAAAGCCGGGAGGGCAATGAGATTTATTTTCACGCAAGCGTTGCGCCGCAAGCCGAGGCCCGGGCAGATTACATCTGGTCGGTCTTGACCAGGGGCCGCTTGTAGATCTTCTGGACGAGATCGCTTGCCAGCGCGCGGGCTTCGTCCTTCTCGGCCGCTGTCATCGGTCTGCAGGTGTTCCTGGTGTTGGAACTGTCGAGCACGGTCGTCGAACCGGAATTGGCGATGACCAGATGCCAGCTGCAGGAGGCGACCTTGTCGATGGCGACAGCACCATGGCAACCGGTGGACAGGCAGAAGGCAACGGTCACCTGCGCCCCGTGGTCGCCTTTATAGGCCAGCTCGACGGCTTTCTTGATATCCGTGACCCATCGCTCGCATTGCGCCTGTTTTGCCCCCGGCTGGCAGCTCTTGGTAACGGGAGTGATATCGCCGGCCTGAAGCGGCGATACGCAAAAAACACCCATCGAGAGGGTGAGCAGAAACTTGAGCATGGGATTTTCCTTGTGCAAGCAATGAGAGGCGCACATCGCAGGCCGTTGGTCAATGGCCCTTTATGAGAGGGAAGGGCGCGCGCCGGGCAGACGCCGGCGTACCGGTGAAAAATGCGATCTCAGCTTGCGTTCAGCCGTCTACGGACGATGCTTGCGTGGAATTTGGCGCCATGGAGGAGTCCGTCGTCGTTGAAATCGTAGTTCGGATTGTGAAGCGGCGCTGAGTCTTCGCCATTGCCCAGGAAGACGAAGCAGCCGGGGACATGTTCGAGGAAGCGCGCGAAGTCTTCCGATCCGGTCATCGGCTCGCGCCGGACCTTGATGTTCTCGGACGCAAAGACGCTGCGGGCTGCGGCAAATGCTTCCTCGACCAGGGCGGCATCATTGAGAAGGGGAACGAATTCTCTCGTATAGTTCACCTCGGCCGAGACATTATGGGCGAGTGCGGTGCCCTCCGCGATGCGGCGCATCTGCTTCTCGATCTCCGCGCTGACCTCGGGGCGGAAGCTGCGGGCATCGCCCAGAATGCGCGCCAGTCCAGGCAGAGCGTTGCGGGTGCCGTCGGTCAGCAGTTCCGTCACGGAGACGACGCCGATATCCGTCGGATCGAGCCTTCGGGAAACGATCGTCTGGAGGTTCGTCACCACTATGCAGGCGGCGACCAGGACTTCGTTGCCCCAGTGCGGACGCGCGGCGTGTCCGCCGACGCCCTTGAGCACTATCTCGAAATTGTCTTCCGCCGACATGATCGCGCCGACGCGGGTCTGGAAAACGCCGACCGGAAGACCTGGCATGTTGTGCAGGCCGTAGATTTCGTCGAATGGAAAGCGCGTCATCAGACCATCGGCGAGCATCGCCAACGCACCTTTGCCCCACTCCTCGGCAGGCTGAAAAATGAACCGGACAGTGCCGTCGAAATCGCCGTCTTCCGACAGCATCCTGGCGGCGCCAAGCAGCATCGCCGTATGGCCGTCATGGCCGCAGGCATGCATCACACCGGCGCTCTGCGACCGATAGGACTTCTCTCCCTGTTCGGTGATCCGAAGGGCATCCATGTCGGCGCGCAGCGCGATGGAGCGGTTGCCGCCGCCGCGCCTCAGGGTTCCGACAACCCCTGTGCCTCCAACACCTTCGACAACCTCGTCGAGCCCGAACTCCCGCAGCTTTTGCGCGACGAAAGCCGCCGTCCGCTGCTCCTCGAAGCCGAACTCGGGATGGCTGTGAAGGTCCCGCCTCCAGGTGGTCATTTCCTGTTCCAGCATCTGGTAGTCCACGCTCATTTCGGCAGTTCCCCTGTTGCAAGTCCGCAAACGACGTCGAGGAGGATATTCGCCCCCGCGACAAGCTCCGTGTCGGCCGTGAACTCCTTCGGATTGTGACTGATGCCGCCGCGGCTGGGCACGAAGATCATCGCGCTGGGCGCAATACCGGCGATCATCTGGGCGTCATGACCGTCCCCCAACCGGACGAGCCTGCCGCCTGCATCACGGCCGATCTCGCCGAGTTCTGCGATCCGTCCGAGCAGGCGAGAGGAATCGATCGAACGATGGCTCAACCTGAAGCTCCGGTCTTGTGTTTCGCGGCGACCGCGGCTGGTGACAGCCCGACGATCTCTTCATATTTGCCGGGGTCGGTCGCGCCTTCGGTGTTCACCAGGAAGATGCGGGAATGTCCGTCGAGAGACAGTGCTTGCCGGATCGCCGGATCGCCGATGGCGCCGATCAGCCCGGCAAGACCCACTCCGCCGCTTTCGCCGGCGACGATCGCGGGGTCGTTTCCAGCGGGATCGGCAAGCCGCTTCATCACTGCGATCGCGTCGTCTTCATCCACCGTCATGAATGCGTCGGCGACCCGGGAGAGAATACGCCAGGCGACGAGGGAAGGTTCGTAGCATTCGAGCATCGCCATGATAGTCGGCTCGCCGTGGGCAACGGTCACCAAATGTCCCGCCCGAGCCGTTTCGAACAGGCAGGCGGCGCGGGCGGGATCGACGACGATGAAGGTCGGGCGTTTGTCGCCGAAGGCGATGGCCATGTGGCCTGCGACAGCGGCGGCGATCCCGCCGACACCTGCCTGAATGAAGACATGGGTCGGCGGTTGCGGCATTGCCCTCAGGGCTTCCCGGACAAGGGCGGTGTAACCCTGCATCACCAGCCCGGGAATGCGCTCATAGCCGGGCCATGAGGTGTCCGACACGATCGTCCAGCCTTTTTCTTCGGCAATGCGCGCGGCCTCCCGAACGGAATCATCATAGGTCCCGTCGACACGGATCATATCCGCGCCGAAGCGAGCGATGGCGGCGACACGTTCGTCGCTGACACCGGAATGCACTGAGATCACCGCCCGTGCTCCCACCAGCTGCGCACCCTGCGCCACCGAGCGGCCGTGATTGCCGTCGGTGGCGCAGGCCACCGTCATCGTCTCGGCGATTTTGCGGACAGTCGAAGAATGCAATTCCGAGATATCGATTGCGCGGCCGAGCCTGTGCGCCGCTTCATCGAGGACGAGCCGGATCACGGCATAGGCGCCGCCAAGCGCCTTGAAGCTCCCGAGGCCGAGGCGGTGGCCTTCGTCCTTCATGTGGATCGAGGCGACACCGATTTCGGCGGCCAGCGCCGGCAGAGCGACGAGCGGCGTTTCCGCATGGTTTTCCCGGAAGGTCAGGTGGCGCTCGACGGCGTTTGCGGCATCCAGGCCGAGGATTTCGGCGTCGCGTGGGTCAAGCGGCTGACGATAGTCGGAAGAGCTGTTCAGCAGAAACATGGGCGCCTCACTTGCGTTGTCCTTTGAAACATATTGCAGCCGACGTGAAAAAGGCGCTGTATTTCGCGGGTATTTTTGCAAGTTTGTTTCGTTGGAGCCTTCATTTTGAGCCGACCGGGAAAATTTCCGCAGCTGGATGCTTTTGACCGCAAAATCCTGGCGATCCTGCAAAGGGACAATAGCACGCCGCAGCGGACCATCGGCGAAGCCGTCGGCCTGTCTGCGCCGGCCGTCCAACGCCGGATCAAACGGATGGCAGAGGAGGGGGTCATCCAGGCGAACGTCGCGGTTCTCGACCCCGCAGCGCTTGGGCAATCGATCACCATCTTCGTGGAGGTGGAGGTTATCAGCGAAACGTCAAAACAGATCGAAGAGGCCAAAAGCCAGTTCGCGGCCGCGCCTGAAATCCAGCAATGCTACTACGTCACCGGCGAGGCGGATTTCGTTTTGGTCATCGTCGTCCCGGCAATGGCCGACTACGAGGCTCTGACGCGGCGGCTGTTTTTCGGCAATAACAACGTCAAGCGCTTTCGGACATTCGTCGCGATGGATCGGGTGAAGGTCGGCTTGAGCGTTCCCGTCGAGCGCTGAGGCCGATCGCCCGGTCAGGCGCGCTTCGTCAGCGGAAAGCGCTCCCGAAGCAGCCGCAGCACCGATTCCGAAGGGATTGGCGGCCCGAAGAGATAGCTCTGTCCGTAGCTGCAGCCCATCTTGGCGAGTTCGATCGCATCCTCGTTGGATTCGATCCCCTCCGCCACCACCGTCATCTCAAGCTCGCGCGCCATCGATATCACCGAACGGAGCACGGTCGCCTTCTTGTCGCTGCCGTCGCGCACAAGCGCCTTGTCGAGCTTGATCATGTCGAAGGGGAAGCGGGTGAGATAGGCGAGCGACGAATAGCCGGTGCCGAAATCGTCGAGCGCCAGGCCGATGCCGGCTTCCTTCAGCTTCTGTAAGACGAGGCGGGCCTGTTCCGGATTTTCCATCACCATGGATTCCGTCAGTTCGAGCTTGAGGCGCGATGGCTGGCAATGCGTCTTGGCGAGAACCGACCGCACATCGTCATAGAGTTCGTTGTTGAGCAGTTGCACGCTCGACAGATTGATCGAGACGAAGATCGGCAGTTCGCCGGTCTGGTTCTGCCAGCTCATCAGATCGTTGGTCGCCTGTTCCAGCGCAAACATGCCGAGCGGACCGATGAGATCGGAGGCTTCGGCGATCGGAATGAATTCGGATGGCTGGATATTGCCGCGTTTGGGATGTTCCCAGCGCATCAACGCCTCGAAACCGGCGACCTCGACATCTTCAAGCCTGGCGATCGGCTGGTAGACCATCGACAATTCCTTGCGCTCGATGGCGCGGCGCAGATCGGTTTCCAGCTGCAGCCGGTCGGTGCCGAAGTCGCGGAAGGCCGGCTGGAACGGCTCGACGCGGTTGCCGCCGGCCCGTTTGGCCCGGTACATGGCAAGCTCGGCGTCGCTGAGCAGGCCGGTGGCGCTTTCCTGCCGGTCGACCCAGGAGGCAAGCCCGACCGAGGCCGTCAGGATGATCTCGCGATTGGCGAAGTTGATCGGCACCATGATCGCCTTGCTGATCGCATCGGCAAAATCGGCAACCTTGGCCGGATTGTGCTCGGACACCAGGATCAGGCCGAACTGGTCGCCGGCAAGCCGCGCCAGCGTGTCCTGCGGCTTCAGCAGCCGGCGGAGCCGCCGCGTCAGCGCGATGAGAATATTGTCGCCGGCAGCGACCCCGAGCGCATCATTGACCAGCTTGTAGCGGTCGATATCGATCACCATCACCGTCGGCCTGAGCGTGTCGCCGCCCGGCGCCAGCGCCAGCACCGACTGCAGCCGGTCGAGGAAGACCTGGCGGTTCGGCAGGCCGGTCAGATTGTCGTGCAGCGCATCGTGCAGCAGCCGCTCGACGGAATTCTTCTGCTCGGTCACGTCGACGATCGTGCCGACGCAGCGGATGATCTCGCCGTTCGAGCCGAGCACCGGCCGGGCACGGATCAGCAGCCAATGGAAATGGCCGTCCTCGGCGCGGATGCGGAACTCGTGGTTCAGCCGCCCGCGGCGATGTTCGAGCAGCACGTCGAGGGTGGCACGGAAGCGGTCGCGATCATCAGGGTGCAGCCGCGGCAGCCAGTTGCGGGCCGCGCCGTGCATGGCGCCTGGCGATAGGCCGAGCTTGACCGAGACGTCGGGAATTGTGACGACGCGGTCGCGCGCCACATCCCAGTCCCACACCATGTCGCCGGATCCGGTCAGCGCTAGGGATTGCCGTTCGAGATCGGAAAACAGCCCCTGCTGGAAAGCGCCGCCGGCAAAGGCGTGCTGCATGACGGTGAAGCCGATCAGGAGCACGATCAGCACCAGGCCGCCGCCGAGGGCCGGCTGGATGATGTCGTTGTCAAGCCGGCCGGTGACCGTCAGCCACGCCCCGAACAGCCAGACGAGCGTCAGCGCCCAGGCCGGCACCAGCAGGATGGCGCGGTCATAGCGGTTGAAGCCGAGATAGATGATCAAAAGCAGGCCGGTCGCCGCCGTCAGCGCGAAGGACAGCCTGGCGATGCCGGCGGCAATCGACGGATCGTAGATCGCCACACCGAACAGCAGGGCAAGGCCGAGCACCCAGGCAAGCGTGGCATAGCCGAGATGCGCATGCCAGCGGTTGAGGTTGAGATAGGTGAAGAGAAAGATGACGAAACTGGAGGCCAGCGCCACCTCGGCGCAGGCGCGCCATATTCGCTGGTCGGCCGAGGCGACGCTGATCAGCTTGCCGAGGAAACCGAAGTCGACGCAGATATAGCCGAGTACCGCCCAGGCAAGGGCTGCGGTTGCCGGCAGCATCGACGTGCCCTTGACGACGAAGAGGATGGTCAGGAACACGGCGAGCAGGCCGGCAATGCCGAGCACGATGCCGCGATAGAGCGTGAAGGCGTTGATCGTGTCCTTGTAGGCGTTCGGTTCCCAGAGATAGATCTGCGGCAACTCCGGCGTCGACAGCTCGGCGACGAAGGTGATGACGGCGCCGGGGTTCAGCGTGATGCGGAAGACGTCGGCCTCGTCGCTCGGCTGCCGGTCGAGCGCGAAACCTTCGCTGGGCGTGATGGCGCTGATGCGCTGCGAGCCGAGATCCGGCCAGAACAGCTTGGAATTGACCAGACGGAAATGCGGCGCGACGATGACGCGCTCGAGCTGTTCCTCCGAAACATTGGCGAGCGCAAACACCGCCCAGTCGCCCTGGTGGTTCTCCGAGCTTGCCCTGACTTCGATACGGCGGCGGATGCCGTCGGCGCCCGCGGCCGTCGAAACCTGGAAGGCCTCGCCCTGGTTGACGTAGATTTCGGTGGTCGCGGTCAGATCGAGCGCGGTATCGTCGCGGGAAATCTTCACCGGTTCGGCCGCCTGGGCAGCGCCCGCCATCAAGGCGAAGGCTGCCAGGAAAAGGGCTGCGATCACCGCGATCACTCGTCCGGACGGTGACTTGGGCAGCATGCGGTCTCTGGTCATCGGCTGTCGGTTTTCCTGCCTTTATCCGTATCGGTGGCGAGATGTGAAAACATCACATGGTCATGCCACTGACCGTTGATCTTCAAGTATCCGCGCAGATAGCCCTCCTTCTGAAACCCGGCCTTTTCAAGCAGACGGATGCTGCGCGCGTTATCTGGAATACAGGCTGCTTCGATACGGTGCAACTCAAGCCCGGTGAAGATGTAAGGAATAACCATTTGCAGAGCGGCGAACATATGCCCCTGGCCGGCATGGCGTTCGCCCATCCAGTAGCCGATCATGCAGCTTTGTGCCGCACCCCGCCTGATATAACCGATGGTGATGCCGCCGACGAGCGTCATGTCGTCTTTGAGGAAAATGAACAGCGGGATCGCCTGGCCCGAAGCATATTCCTGCTTGCCGCGGATGACGCGGGCGCGGTAGGCGCCCTCCGTCAGCTCGTCGCGCCGCCAGGTCGGCTCCCAGGGTTCGAGGAACTTGCGGCTTTCGGCGCGCAGCCGGTGCCACTGGTTGAAATCCTGGTAGCGCGGCAGGCGCAAGAGATATCTGTCGTTCTCCAGCTCCACCGCTTCCGGCTGCCGCGACAGAAACCGAAACACCGATTTTGGCATCGATCACTCCCGGCAAGGACGAACGCCGGCTCAGCGGCCGGCCTGCATCGTCTTCGGTGCCGGGACCGAAAGCGAAGCGGTGATGTCTTCCATCGGTGCGAGCTGTTCCAGCGGCCCGATCGCTGAAAGCGTCGGCACCGTATCGTAGAACAGCCGGCCGGCCAGATCGGTCA
This sequence comes from Rhizobium sp. BT04, assembly GCF_030053135.1. Lineage (NCBI taxonomy): Bacteria > Pseudomonadati > Pseudomonadota > Alphaproteobacteria > Hyphomicrobiales > Rhizobiaceae > Rhizobium > Rhizobium sp. BT04. The sequence goes on from NZ_CP125652.1 coordinate 4,061,387, forward strand.
GCCGCTCGATGGTGATGCCTTCCAGCCGTTCCATCATCTCCGGATTGGAGATCGGCCGGCCGTAAAGCATCATCTGCCTGGCGATCTGGCCGGCGCGCGACGCCGGGCTTTCCTGGCCCATCAGCAGCTGGGCGCGGATCTGGGCGCGGGCGCGCTCGATTTCCTTCTGGTGGATCTGATCGGCTGATTTGTGCAGCTCGTCGATGATGACGGGCACCAGTTCCGGCAGGTTTTCGCCGCCGGTCGCGGCATGAATGCCGAAGATGCCGGTGTCGGAAAAGCCCCAGTGGAAGGCATAGACGGAATAGCAGAGACCGCGGAACTCGCGCACCTCCTGGAACAGCCTGGAGGACATGCCGCCGCCGAGGATATTGGCGAGGATCTGCGAACAGTAGAAATCGCGGGCGTGGTAAGGTTTGCCCTCGAAGCCGAGCAGGATCTGCGCGTCCATCAGGTCGCGCGGTTCACGCACGCTGCCGCCGATATAACGCGCCGCTTCCATGACCGGCGGGGCGGAAGGCGACGTCGGCAGACTGGCGAAACGCTCCTCGACCATGCGGACGAATTCTTCGTGCTCGACGGCGCCGGTGGCGACCACGAACATGCGGTCGGTCGTGTAGTTGCGGCCGAGATAGCCGCGGATCTGCTGCGGCGTGAAGGAGACGACGGTCTCCGGCGTGCCGAGGATTGCCCGGCCGAGCGTCTGGTCGCGATAGGCGACCTCGGAGAACCGGTCGAACACCACGTCGTCGGGCGTGTCGTTGGCAGCGTTGATTTCCTGCAGGATCACCTGCTTCTCACGCTCCAGCTCCTCCTCCTCGAAGGCCGATTCCGTCAGGATGTCGGCGAGGATGTCGACGGCAAGCGGTACGTGGTCCTTGAGGACGCGGGCGTAATAGGAGGTCGTCTCGGTCGAGGTGGCGGCGTTGACTTCGCCGCCGACATCCTCGATTTCCTCGGCGATCTGGCGGGCCGAGCGGCGCGCCGTGCCCTTGAAGGCCATGTGCTCGAGCAGGTGGGCGACGCCGTGCTCGTCTTCCGTCTCGTTACGCGATCCCGATTTGATCCAGACTCCGAGCGCAACGCTTTCAAGGTGCGGCATGGTCTCTGTAACTACTGTCAGCCCGGATTTCAGCCGGGTGCACTCAACTGTCATTGGCTATCTTTCTGCGCCTGCCGTCGTCTCGCCGCGGGCATGTTTGCCGATAAAGGTTTCCACGGCTTTCAGCTCCGGTTCGATGATCTGGAAACGCTCCTCCCTGTGCATCAGTTCAGCAAGCCACGTCGGAAGCGCCGGGTCAATACCGCTGGCCGATTTTACGGCAACCGGGAATTTCGCCGGATGCGCGGTCGAAAGCGTCACCATCGGCGTATTCGGCTTTTCTTTCTTGTTGGCGACGAAGACGCCGATCGCCGAATGCGGATCAAGCAGATAACCGGTCTCGGCATGGGTCTTGCGGATCGTCTCGGCCACCTGGCTCTCGCTGGCGCGGCCGGCGCGGAAATCGCGGCGGATCGCCTTCAGCGCTTGCGCGCCGATCTCGAAACCGTTGGATTGCTTGAGGCTTTCCATCGCGGCGCGCACCTTGGAGGCGTCGCGCCCATAGGCTTCGAACAGCAGCCGTTCGAAGTTCGACGAGATCTGGATGTCCATAGACGGCGAAGTCGTCGCCTTGACGGCCTTCATGTCGTAGCGGCCGGTCTTCAGCGTCCGCGCCAGAATGTCGTTTTCGTTGGTGGCGATGACAAGCCGGTCGATCGGCAGGCCCATGCGCTTGGCGCAGTAGCCGGCAAAGATATCGCCGAAATTGCCTGTCGGCACCGTGAACGAGATCTTCCGGTCCGGCCCGCCGAGCGCCACCGCTGCCGTGAAATAATAGACGATCTGGGCCATGATGCGCGCCCAGTTGATCGAGTTGACCCCCGACAGACGAACCTTGTCGCGGAAGGCCACGTCGTTGAACATCGCCTTCACCAGGTTCTGGCAATCGTCGAAATTGCCCTCGACCGCAAGCGCATGCACATTTGATGACGGCGAGGTCGTCATCTGCCGCTGCTGCACCGGCGAGACCTTGCCATGCGGGAACAGGATGAAGATGTCGGTGCGCTCGCGGCCGGCGAAGGCGTCGATCGCAGCCCCGCCGGTATCGCCCGAGGTGGCGCCGACGATCGTTGCCCGCTCGCCGCGCTTCTCCAGCGCATAATCCATCAGCCGGGCGAGCAGCTGCATCGCCACGTCCTTGAAGGCGAGCGTCGTGCCGTGGAACAGCTCCATGACGAAGCTGTTCGGACCGGTCTGGACGAGCGGCGCGATCGCCGGATGGCGGAAGGTGCCGTAGGCCTCGTCGATCATCGCCCGGAAGGTGTGGTCGGGGATCTCGCCATTGGTGAAGGGCGACAGGATGGTGAAGGCGACCTCCTGATAGCTCTTGCCGCGCAGCGCCCGGATTTGCTTCTTGGAAAAGCTCGGCCATTCCCGGGGAACGTAGAGCCCGCCATCGCGCGCCAGCCCGGTCAGCAGGGCGTCGCAAAAGCCGAGGGCAGGGGCCTCGCCGCGGGTCGAGATATAGTCCACGTTCGTCATCCTTGATCTATCGCTGGAAGAAACCCGGCCGGGCGCAGCCGTGGCTCGCTCTGCCGAAAGTTGGAGAGTGGCTGCCCTGCAGGCACGCCATCGCGGGTATCCTGTTGAAGTTGCCCGCATCCGGCGGCGAAAAGTGCATCAAAACGGTGCTTACCCAATCGATTTTTGTTTGCGCCGCTGATATAGACCATCGCAAACCGTCATGAAAGGCCTCGTGAAAAAGACATAGGGCCTCCAAGAAACGCTTGTACAAGGGATGGAATATGGTGCTCGGCAAGGTCTCGCGTCTCATCGTCTCCGCATCTGCTCTTGCCCTGCTCGCTAGTTGTAACTCGCTCGGCATAGGCGGCGACAGCAAGTCGTCTGCATCGCCGGCCCAGCCGAACGGCACCGCCCAGATCATGCCGCTGGCACCCGCCAACCCCTCCTCGAACAATCCGTCGATCGGCACCGCCACGACGGCGCAAGGCACCGTCGCCCCCGTCGTCCAGGGCGCCTGCCCGCAGATCTTCATGCGTGACCAGGATGCGATCTTCCGTACCTATGCCAAGGGCAAGAAGGACGATCCGCAGCAGATCGTCTTCCAGGCCTCCTTCGGCGATTACACCCGCCAGTGCACGCTGAACGACACGAACCTGACGATGACGGTCGTCGCCCAGCTGCGCCTGATCACCGGCCCGGCCGGTGCGCCAGGCCCGGTGACGCTGCCGATCCGCGTCACCATCCTCGACGGCGAAACCGTGCTCTATTCCGAGGTCACCAAATTCGCGACCGCGATCCCGGCAGGCGCGCCGGGCACGCAGGTGATCTTCCGCAAGGACGGCATCAAGATGCCGGCCGGCGCCGGCGCCCTGGTGCGCGTCAATGTCGGCTTCGACACCCAGCCGGCGAAGACCAAGAAGAGCAGCTAGGGCTGTCCCGGAAACTGCATCCGATAGCGGCCCCTTATCCGGCTGCCGCCACCTTCTCCCCGTAGCCAAGGGACATGCCGCGCCCTCTCCGTTCCCCTCTCGCTCTCACAGGGCACGCCCCCTCTCCCCGTTTGCGGGGAGAGGGCTAGTCGGGATCGACATTCAGCGTAACCAGATCATGGCGGCGGCGATGTCCCCGCCGACGATTCGATCGACGCCATCGAGACGCCGATTTTTCTGAGCGGCTCCGCTTCCCCAGCCGCCTGTAGCGGTTGCCCGATGGTCTCGGCGGTCGCGTCGTTGACAATGAGGATGATGACTGTCATCTTGACGTTGAGGATGATGATTGTCATCCTCTTTGTTGTCAATCAGTTGGTCTGCGCACCCGACACTTCCGGTGCTCAGCGCCCTAGAACGAAGGTATCTTTCTTATGAATGCTCCACTGACCCAATTCACGATCACCGAGGCAGCGCCGGGATACTGGCGGGTGACCTTCAACAATCCGCCGCTGAACTTTTGCGATCCAGAAACCCTTATCGAGCTGCAGCAGATCGTCGGTCTCATCGAGTCCGATGACACCTTGCGGGTGGTCGTGTTCGATAGTGCTGACCCGGACTTCTTCGTCAATCACTTCGACGTCTCCCGGTTCGCCGATTTTCCCCTGACGCCGGGACCGACTGGTCTGCCGACGTTCATCGATGCCACGACACGGTTGACCACCTCCCCGGTCGTAACCATCGCGTCGATTCGGGGTCGTACGCGCGGCGGCGGTTCTGAAATTGCTCTGGCATGTGACATGCGTTTTGCCAGCCTGGAGCGAGCAATCTTCGCTCAGATCGAAGTCGGGGCAGGCGTGTTCCCAGGCGGTGGCGCGACCGAGCGCCTGCCACTCCTCGTCGGACGGGCCAGGGCGCTCGAAATCGTCCTCGGCAGCGACGATTTCGACGCAGCAACGGCAGCGCATTACGGGTGGGTGAACCGCGCACTCCCCGATGATGAACTCGACGCCCACGTCGACAACCTCGCCCGGCGCATCGCGTCGTTCGACAAGCCTGCGCTCGCCGAGGCCAAGCGGCTGATCAACCGCAAAACCCTGCCGTCCGCTGAGGACCTGATGGAGACGCAGGACGCTTTCCTCAACTCGTTCTCTTGGCCGACGGTCCCTGAGCGGGGAGCCCGGATAGCGCAAAAGCGCGATGAAGTGGGTTCTGACTTCGAGGCGCGCATGAGTTATCACCTCGGCAATCTCAGCACCGAAACCCAATGATACCAACAGCGGCCCCTGGAGTGGGCCGCAGCCTTGGGGTTCGTTCGCCTCGACTGGATTGTTACCAAACTCGTTAGGATATAACTGGTGTCGCATCGGGGCAGGAGGTCCATTCATGGGTAGTTCGAAAGCTGACAAGGCGGCAAGCCACGATCGAATCGTCGACATCGCTGCGGCTCGAATGCGCGGCAGTGGTATAAACGGTGTCGGAGTAGCGGAGCTGATGCGGGAAGCCGGCCTGACGCACGGCGGCTTCTACCGTCATTTCGAGTCCCGAGATGAACTGGTCGGCGCCGCGGTGGAACGCGCCTTGGCTCAGGGAAGTGCCCGGACAGTGGCTGCGTCCGGTCAGGGTGGCAGACGGGCGCTCGAAGCGATCGTCGACGACTACCTCAGCCCAGCCCACCGCGCCCGCCCTGAGGCCGGATGCGCAGTGGCCGGGTTGGCCGAGGACATTTCGCGCGCGGATGATCGAACCCGCTCGGCCTACGGACGCCAGGTCGAGCAGTATCTCGAGCTTCTGGCCGGGTTGACGCCGGGTACGGACGCCGCTGGTGATCGACGTCGCGCCTGCTTGGTACTCAGCGCACTGGTTGGTGCCCTTGCCATGGCACGAGCAATCGGCGAAGGGGGCCTGTCCGACGAAATCCTCTCCGAGACCGCGACGGCACTCAAGGAGCTCTAGATTAGCGTGCGGGCAGCCATACGCTCAAACCAGAGCGGGCTGGCGGCGCTTCAGAGAACGTTGTCCCAGGCGGCCAATGCCGCGACGACGCCCGGCAGGTCGTTAATGCGGGAGATCGCCGTTTCGGCGCCGGCATCGGTCAATTTGTCGGCATGGGCGGGATAGCTGTGCGAGGCGCCGGTGAAGCCGATGACGCGCATGCCGGCGGCGCGAGCCGCATGCACGCCGTGCACGGAATCCTCGACCACGACAACCCTATCGGGCGACACGCCCATCTGGCTTGCGCCGTGCAGGAAGATATCGGGCTTCGGCTTGGCGCGGTCGGGGCCGAGATCCTTGGCGGAGAAAATGTTCGGCGCAAACAGCGGCTTCAGCCCCACCTTGCTCAGCATCATGTCGAGCCGCTTGCTGCTCGAATTCGAGCAAATACAGCGCTTCATCGGCAGCCTGGAGACGGCGAATTCGACGCCGGCAATGGGCTGGACGTCGTTGGCCAGCCTGAGGTCGAGCATCTTCTCCGACTTGTCGAGCAGCGAGGCCGAAAGCGGGATGCTCGCCTCACGCTCGATCTGCAACAGGATGTTGCGCCATGTCATGCCGGCGAAGCGTTCGCCCATTTCTTCGACGCTGATCGGATATCCGGCCTCCGTCAGCAGCGCGGATTCGACTTCCGCGGCGATGATTTCCGAATCGACCAGAACGCCGTCGCAGTCGAAGATGATGAGGTCGAAGCCGTCCATATGTTCACGCCTTGCTGAAATCTGGGCCGAAAGCCTGGGTCTTGTCCGGGAATGCTGCGGCTTTACACGATGCCCGGCCAAAGCTCAACCTGATCCCAAGCATGGCTGCGATGCGGCAAGCGGCCGGCTCCGGGTCCCCCGGCTTCACCCGGGTGGCGACGACGCTCGTTCAGGTCGCTCCGGGCGGCCCCGCCACCTCGTAGCGCGCCCGGCTCAGGCTGACCATGCTTGCCATGGCAGCGCAGCCGCCTGATATGACGACTGCAAAGTTGAGTGCTGTCGACAATGGCAACGTTGCGAAAATGATCGACATCGAGATCCCACCGAGCGTCTGGCCGAGCAGCCGCGCGGTGCCTTGCATGGCGCCCGCCGCACCGCTTCGGGCTTTCGGTGCCGAGAGCAGGAGAATGCGGTTGTTCGGCGTCTGGAACAGCCCGAAACCGAGGCCGGCGATCACCGTGCCGACGAGAAATGGAATACCGCTCGGATCGGGCGGGGTGAGGCCGGCCACCAGAAGGCCAACCGCCATCAGCGCTCCGCCGATGGCGCAAAGCCATGCCGTCTTGACGCGGTTTGCCAGACGTCCCGAGACCGGCGCAATGATCGCGGTCGCAGCCGGCCAGGCCATCATATAGAGCCCGGCCAGAACCGGCGTCATGTGCAGGGTATGTTGCAGGTAGAAGGGGAGTGCGATGGTGCTCAGCATCTGGCCGCAGAAGCAGGAGATCGATGCGATCACCGCCACGCGAAATGCCGGCGTCGCCAGGAGGTCCGTCGGGACAAGCGGGACGTCACTCTTCCGTTCGAGGCGCAGCAGGCCGAAAAGGCAGGCGAGCGATGCCGCGATGAGCGCCGTACCGCTGACCGGCGCGGTCGCTATCCGGTCGGCGCCTGAGAAGAACAGGATGAACATCGCCGTATTGGCCAGCAGCGCCTTCGCATTCAGCTTTCGCTTCGCGCCCTCGACGTGCCCCAGCAGGCCGCCGCCGAAGAGAACGATGATGCCAAGCGGTATATTGACCGCAAACAGCCAGGGCCAGCTGGTGACGGAAAGGATGGCGCCGGCAATGCCCGGGCCGGCAGCCGAAGAAATGGCGATGATCATGGCGTTGATGCCGATGATCGGACCCAGCATGTGCTGCGGCAAGGCCTGGCGCAGGTTCATCATTGCCAGCGCCATGATCGCGCCGGCGCCGAGGCCCTGGGCGAAACGGGCCAGGATCAGCAAGGGCAGGTCACCCGCCAGAGCGCAGGCCGCGGAAGCTGCGGTGAACAGCGCGACGCCGATCAGGAAGACCCGCCGCGCGCCGTAGATTTCACCGAGCGCCCCACAGGGAAGAATGGCGACGAGCACGGCCAGCTGATAGGCCGAGACGACCCAGACGGTATTATCCGCTTGCGCGTGCAGCGAAAGCGCGATCGAGGGCAAGGCGACGTTGGCGATTGCGCCGTCGAGAACGACGAGAACAACGGCCAGAAGCAAGAGGGCAACGGCCAGATAGCGTCGAGGCGACGCCAGGCCGTCTTGAGCGATCGGTGCGGTGTAGGTGAGGGACATGGGAACTCCTCGGTGCTTGTGCGATGGCCCACTCATTACCCCTCGCCGAAATCATGCGCCAGACGCAACGAAATCAATAGACCGTTGCGTCTGGCGCCATGCCTGATTAGACTTGCGCCATGTCCGATCTCGATTTCAATCTCCTGGTGGCGCTGGACGCATTGCTGCGCGAGCAGAGCGTATCGGCTGCCGCTCGCCGTCTTGGCCTCAGCACATCGGCCATGAGCCGGACGCTGTCCCGCTTGAGGACGGCGCTCGGGGATCCGATCCTCGTGCCGGCCGGGCGCGGCATGGTCGCGACGCCCCATGCCCTGGCGATTGCCGAAGATGTGCATGTGTTGAAAGACGCTGTGAAAACGGTGCTGAGCCCGCCATCGACCGTGGAAATCCGGGAGGTGCGGCGCGACTTCACGATCCGCGCCAACGAGGCGTTCGTGCTTCTCTACGCCGCCGACCTCAGCGCCGCCGTGACCAAGGCTGCGCCGGGAATAAGGCTTCGTTTTGCGCCAAGAGCGGACAAGGACGTTCAGGCTTTGCGGGACGCGGCGATCGATCTCGATATCGGCGTCCTGCCGCGCGACAGCGGCGAGCTGCGTTGCCAGACGCTTTTCGAGGATCGGTTCGTCGGTGTCGCCAGGGCAGGGCATCCGATCTTCGATGCAGATCGGATAACGGTCGAGCACTATACCGCCTGGGGCCACGTGCTGTTTTCGACGCAGGCGGATTTCGCCGGTCCGATCGACAGGGCGCTCGCCGAACTCGGCCACGACCGGGATGTCAGGCTGATCGTGCCGAGCTTTCCGGCGGTGATCGCCGTTGCGGCGGCCTCCGATCTGATCGGCACGATTCCAAAATCCTATTGCAAATCCGCCGCGACAAGGGAGATCAGGACCTTTGACCTGCCGATCGCCGTGCCGGGTTTCAACATCGTCCAGGCCTGGCACCCCCGCATGGATACAGATCTCGCGCATCGCTGGCTGAGGGCGCTGATGTTCGAGACGTTCCACGCGATGAGCTGAGTGAGCGCCCAGCCAAAACAAGCGCTTCGCCCCAGTTTCACTGGAATGAGTGACCGATCGTCTTCAGGGCACGGTGGGTTTGCAACGAAGCCGTTAGGCCGCCCACTGTGCGCTCCGCCGGCCGGCTACGGATTGCGTTGAAGCCGTCGCACGAAGCTTGAACCGGGAAACGAGTTCACGCAGCTTGGCGGCTTCCTGCGCCAGCTGACTGGATGCAGCAGTCGATTGCTCGACCATCGCGGCGTTCTGCTGGGTCACCTGATCCATGGAATTGACGGCGGTATTGACCTCGGCAAGGCCGGTCGACTGCTCCCGTGCCGAGACGGCGATGGCATCCATGTGCTGGTTGATGCGGGCAATCTGTTCGCTGATTGCGCTCAGAACCTGGCTGGTGTCGAGAACCAGCTTGACGCCGCTTTCCACTTCCTCCGACGATTTCTCAATGTGGCCCTTGATTTCCTTCGCCGCCTTCGCCGATCGCTGGGCGAGCTCGCGGACTTCCTGGGCCACCACCGCAAAGCCCTTGCCGGCCTCGCCGGCGCGCGCCGCTTCGACGCCGGCATTGAGCGCCAGCAGATTGGTCTGGAAGGCGATCTCGTCGATCACGCCGATAATGCTGGAGATCTGCTGCGACGACGCCTCGATGCGGCGCATGGCCTCTTCGGCATGCGACACGACCTCCGAAGACTTGGCGGCATTGCGGTTTGCATCAGTGGCTTCCGCGCGCGCCTCGTCGGTGCGCTTGCTCGAGTTCGAGACATTGGCGGTAATCTGATCGAGCGCTGCGGCAGTTTCTTCGAGCGAGGCTGCCTGCTGTTCGGTGCGTTTCGACAGATCGCCGGCCCCCGAGGCGATTTCCCTGGTGCCTTCATCGATCGCCGTAATGGCAGCCGCGATCGCGCCCAGCGTCTGGTCAAGCTGGCGGATCGACATGTTGAAATCATGCCGCAGGCTCTCGAAATCGGGGGCGAACGGCTCTTCGATCTGGAAGGCGAGATCGCCCGACGCCAGCCGCTTCAAGCCGGCGGCAAGACCTGAGGTCGCTGCCCGCAGCCGTTCGGCGGCATCCTCGTCAGCCTGTTTGCGGGCCGTGACACGCTCGGCTTCGCCCTGCAGGCGCGCTGCCTCGGCGTCTTGTTCGAGTTGCTTGTTGGCAATCGCCGCCTGGCGGAAGACTTCGACAGCCGATGCCATTACGCCGATTTCGTCGGTGCGGCCGATCGCGGTGCTTGATATGGCCGTGTCGCCGCCGGCAAGCCTTTGCATATCGTTGGAAAGGGCGAGGATGGGTTTGGTGACGCTCTTGCGGGTCAGGAAATAAAGGCCAATGGCGAAGATTGCAGCCAAGGCCAGAATTGCTTTCAGCGCCATGCCCACCAAGGCCTTTACCTCAGCGCTGCGCTTGGAAATCTCGTCGGATGTCGCAGTGATCTGGTCGCCGGTCTGTTCCATTCCCGTTTCCAGCGCAGAAAACTGCGCCATGAATTCGGGCAAGGCCTTCAATGCCGACGCCGGATCCCGGCCGGCAAGATCGATAATCTTGGTGGCGCTTTCGACATAGGCAATGAGGGGAGGTTCGATACCGGCAAGGATCGCTTTGGTCTTTTCGTCAGTGGCCAGCGCCCGGTTGGCGTCGATCATCTCCCGGAACGATGTCTTGTGCTCCGCCAGATCCGCCTTCACCGCATCGGGGTCGATGCCGGCTGCCGGGTTGGACGCCAGCAGCGAGGCCAGCACGTCGGAGCGCAGTGCGTCATGCATCATGTCGGCCTGCATGTGGTTGCGCAGAATTTGCGCTGACTGGGCGACATCGGCGCTGTTGGCCGAGAGGGTGGAGGCAGACCAGATGCCGACGCCGGTGGCGCCGCCCGCCAAGGCGAAAATCGCAACGCTTGCAATGATAATCTTATGCTGGATCGACGCCATAGCGGGGCTCTCACGTTAATGTAGAACCTGAGAGTATCGAAACATGTTTAATGATTTCTCAGCGAGGCGTCGCTAAGCCGCGTAAAAACAACAGGTTGTGGTGTTTGGCTCATGCAAACGGCGGTTTCATCCGGCTGTTCCCGTCCAGCATGCCAATATCGCCGGGTGAAGAAGCGTCGGTGGCCGGCCCCGTCCTTCGAGGCCCCTGTGGGCACCTCAGGATGAGGCCGGAGAGACGTCGTATTCCGGAGTGGCCGTCAAAGAGCAACCTACCCATCGACCGGGAAAAGCTTCAAAAACTGCCGGTCGCCTTCCGGAGCAAACATGATCGAGCGGCTCTCGGTGGTCCGCCGCGCCCAGCCCTTGTCAAGGAAATTGGAGAGCAGGGCCTTGCCGAGGCTGCCGGCGAGGTGGGCGCGTCTTTCGCTCCAGTCGAGACAGGAGTCGCACCAGCTAAAAGAACAGCAGGACGGCAGCAATCAGGGAGTTGATGGACCGCCTGAGTCCTCGGACGGTTGGAACAAGAAGTCTGTCTGCATCACCCGCTGCACTCTGGTTGGATGTTACTCGTAAAGGGTATAACCAAAAGTGATGGAGCATAGGAGGAGGGAAGGAGCGCGTCTTGGGTTGGCATGCTTACATCGACGAAAGCTACACACCTGATGGTGATGCTTACGTGATCGGCGGCTGCATCGCGACAGATCAGGATTGGGCCACTTTCTCCGCCGAATGGTGCTTGTTTACAGAGCGATTTGGCCGCGTTGATGCCCACGGCCATCGGTATTTTCACATGGCCGAGATGGTGCACCGCTTCGAAGAGGTCGGCTTCTTCTATTCGGTCATAAACAAGCACGTACCTGTCTTTGTATCCGCTCGCTTCAACAGGTCAGAATTCAACCGCGCGCGGAATCGAATTTACATTCCAGGAGCTGCGATAGAATGGGACCGGCAAAATTACTACTGGATCGCCTTACGGTGTCTTATGGACAAGTTCCATTTAGAACGGCCGCAGCTCGATCGAATCATTCCGCAGAATGAAGTAGTTCAATTTCATATGGACGAGACGTCAGACAGAAAATCCGTCGAGCGGATGTGGGCGGAATACATCGTTCATCGACCGAACGATATTCGAGATCGTTACGCAGCAATTCCAGTATTCGAAAACGACAAGCATGTTCCACCCTTGCAAGCGGCGGACTTTTGGGTTTGGTGGGTCCGGGAGTGGTGCGATATTGGGCAGCCGGATAAAATAGTGCGTCATGATTTTGGAGAGTTTGTAAAGCCAACCAAATGGCGGTCACCTCGCGCCACGATGGACATTGCGTTCACAGAAGAACAATTTTTGCCAACGCTCGCACGAATGGCAAAAAATCAGTCAGGAAGGAATGTAATCGTTCTGTCCGGCGGGCAGGATGCAGACCTTTGATCTGTGTTGCAGAAGCGTTGCCTCAAGCGAAAATGATCTCGCAGCCTCCTCTATCTGATCGGCCGAGGCCTGATAAAAGCGACTCCATCCTTGCGCTGGATTTGCTCTACCCATCGACCGGGAAAAGCCCTAAAAACTGCCGGTCGCCTTCCGGAGAAAACATGATCGAGCGGCTCTCGGTGGTCCGCCGCGCCCAGCCCTTGTCAAGGAAATTGGAGAGCAGGGCCTTGCCGAGGCTGCCGGCGAGGTGGGCGCGTCTTTCGCTCCAATCGAGGCAGGAGCGGCAGAGCGGGCGGCGCGAGGTTCTGAGGCCGCCGACATCGATGCCGATGCATTTGAGGTCGCTTTCGCCCTTTTCCGTCAGCGCTAGGCCTTCGCCGACCGCGTCGATCGCGCCTGAGGCAATCAGGCTGTCGAGCATGCGCACGCCGTAATCGCCGGCCAGGTGATCGTAGCAGATGCGCGCCTTGCGCAGCGCCGGCTCCTTCGGCCCCGGTTGGTGGCGCAGATGGCCGCGTCCGGCGGCAAAGCCCATCATGCTTTCGATCAGCCGGGCGACGGCCTCGTCGGCCAGGGTGAAATAACGATGGCGCCCCTGCTTGCGCTGGGTTAGCAGACCACCGGCTTCGAGCTTGGCGAGATGCGTGCTCGCCGTCTGCACGGTGATGCCGCCGACGCCGGCAAGCTCGGTCGCCGTCAGCGCCCGGCCGCCGGTGAGTGCTGCCAGCATGTTGGCGCGGGCGGGATCGCCGATCAGCGCGCCGATCTGGGCAATGTCAGGACCTTCCTTCATACTTCGATCGTAACCGAAGCATCGCCGTCAGGCAATGTGCGAAAACGGGTGGGCAGCCAAAGGAGAAACGACATGATCACCTGCTTCATCCGCTATCAGATCGACCCCTTCAAGAAGGAGGCGTTTGCCGAATATGCCCGCAACTGGGGCCAGGCGATTCCGAAGAACGGCGCCGACCTGATCGGCTACTACGGCCCGCACGAGGGATCGGCAACGACGGCTTACGGCGTCTACAATATCGAAAGCCTCGCCGCCTACGAAGCCTATCGCGCCAGGCTGGCAGCCGACCCGCTCGGCCGCGAGAACTACGAATTTGCCAGACGCGAAGGCTTCATCCTCAAGGAGGATCGCATCTTCCTCAAAAATGTCTCCGCCCCTCACGCCAAGCTGGTGCTGCCATGATCGCCGTCATCTTCGAAGTCGTGCCCTATATGGGCGAACGCCACAAATATCTCGATCTCGCCGGCGAGCTGCGAACTGAGCTCGAAAAGATCGACGGCTTCATCTCGATCGAGCGGTTCGAAAGCCTGACGAACCGCGGCAAGCTGCTGTCGCTGTCCTTCTTCCGCGACGAGGCGGCCGTCAAGGAATGGCGCAATCTCGAAGCGCACCGGGCCGCCCAGCAGGCCGGACGCGGCGGCATCTTCGCCGATTATCGCCTGCGCATCGCCAGTGTCGTCCGCGATTACGGCATGTTCGAACGCGACGAGGCGCCGGATGACAGCCGTAGGGTTCACGACGCCGCCTGATCGCCGGCGGCAGCCGGCCGGCGGAATTAATTCCCGAAATCGGCCAGTGCTTCAGGCTTTGGTAACTAAGTTGCGTAACCATAACGGACAGTTAAGCGTAGAGCGTATGAGTGAGTATCAGAATGGCATCAGTTTTTCCGCTTGCCGACCTCAAGGCTTCCGTCAAGTCGGATTCCCGGCAGGGTTCCAGGCCGGGCTCCTGGGTTGACACGATCATCAAGGGTGATTGCGTCAGCGCCCTTGAAGCTTTGCCCAACCACTCCGTCGATATCATCTTTGCCGATCCGCCGTATAATCTCCAGCTCGGCGGAACGCTGCATCGTCCCGACCAGTCGCTGGTCGATGCCGTCGACGACGAATGGGATCAGTTCGCCTCCTTCGAAGCCTATGACGCCTTCACCCGCGCCTGGCTGCTCGCCTGCCGGCGGGTGCTGAAACCGACGGGCTCGATCTGGGTGATCGGCTCCTACCACAATATCTTCCGCGTCGGCGCCACGCTGCAGGATCTGAACTTCTGGATCTTGAACGACATCATCTGGCGCAAGACCAATCCGATGCCGAATTTCAAGGGCCGCCGTTTCCAGAACGCCCATGAGACGATGATCTGGGCAAGCCCGAATGCCAAGGCCAAGGGCTATACCTTCAATTACGATGCGATGAAGGCGGCCAATGACGACGTGCAGATGCGCTCGGACTGGCTGTTCCCGATCTGCAACGGCAATGAGCGGCTGAAGGGCGAGGACGGCAAGAAGGTCCATCCGACCCAGAAGCCGGAAGCGCTGCTGGCCCGCGTCATCATGGCCTCGACCAAGCCTGGCGATATCGTCCTCGATCCCTTCTTCGGGTCGGGAACGACGGGTGCCGTCGCCAAGCGCCTCGGCCGCCACTTCGTCGGCATCGAGCGCGAACAGGATTATATCGATGCGGCCTCGGCCCGCATCGCCGCCGTCGAGCCGCTCGGCAAGGCGGAACTGACTGTTATGACCGGCAAGAAGGCCGAAGTCCGTGTCGCCTTCAACGTGCTTGTCGAAAGCGGCCTGATCAAGCCCGGCCAGGTGCTGACCGACGCCAGGCGCCGCTACAGCGCCATCGTGCGCGCCGACGGCACCGTCGCTTCCGGCGGCGAGGCCGGCTCTATTCATCGTCTCGGCGCCAAGGTGCAGGGTCTCGATGCATGCAACGGATGGACCTTCTGGCATTTCGAAGACGGGCAGTCCCTGCGCCCGATCGACGATCTCAGGTCCGTCATCCGCAGTGATCTGGCAAAGGTGGAGTGAGCACCACCTTCGGCGGATCGAAATACCTTCTTCCGGTTTCCTCCAGTTGCGGAAGAAGACCAAGACGCCCGGGGTCGAATCCCGGGCGTCCTCTATTTCTGAGGTGCTGCTTCAGAAATTCTTGTAATCGGTGACCTCGACCCGCGTGATGCGGCCTTCTTCGTTGAAGCTGATCGTCTCCTCGCCCTGGCGGACCAGCGGCTTGCCGGTCTGGCTGTGGGTGGCGCGAAGCGACCAGACCGCGCGGCCGGAGAGCGGCGTCAACGTTTCCACCAGTGAATTTTCCGCCGTCTGGTCGGGATAGTCGTCGAAGTAACGCCGGAAGGCAGCCATGATCTCAGTCCGTCCGGCAAGACTGCCGACGCCGTTCGAGACATAGGTGGCATTCTCGGCGAAATAGCTCTCGATCGCGGGAAAATCGAGGGCGTTGATGGCGGCGTGAAA
This sequence comes from Rhizobium sp. BT04, assembly GCF_030053135.1. Classification (NCBI taxonomy): domain Bacteria; kingdom Pseudomonadati; phylum Pseudomonadota; class Alphaproteobacteria; order Hyphomicrobiales; family Rhizobiaceae; genus Rhizobium; species Rhizobium sp. BT04. The sequence continues at coordinate 4,076,767 of NZ_CP125652.1, forward strand.
ACGTTCGATTTCTTCTGCGGGGTCGAATGCCATGGGTCTCAGACCTTCAATCCGTAACCGGCAAGATCGCTGCGCAGCTTATCCGCGCCCGAAAACAGCACCGCATTCCAGCCATAGGCCTTGGCGCCTTCGACATTGACCGGCGCGTCGTCGATGAAGATCGTCGCCTTGGGATCAAGGCCGAAACTTTTCGTGTGCGTCTCGTAGATGGCGATATCCGGCTTGATCAGTCCGACATCGCCGGAAACTGTGACGCCGCGTGGTTTGGTCAGGAAGGGGAAGCGCGCCTGCGCCTCGCGGAAGGTGTCGGAGGCGAAGTTGGTCAGCATCGTCACGTCGCGGCCCTCGGCGATCAGCCCTTCCATGATCGCAACGCTATCCTCATAGGCGTGCGGCACCATCTCATGCCAGTATTTACGGAAGGCGCGGATATGCTCTTCGCGGGCGGGGTGCTGTTCGATCAACAGCGCTTCGGCCTCCGCCCAGCTGCGGCCGCGGTCCTGCTCGATGTTCCAGTCATGGGTGCAGATATTGGCGAAAAACCAGTTGCGCTCGGTCTCATCGGGGATGAGGCGGCTGAAGGGAAGATGCGGATCGTAATGAATAAGGACTTTGCCGATGTCGAAAACGATATGTTTTATGCCGGTGGTCATGGTCATCCCTTGGATGTTTTGAACGCGAGAGGAATAGCCGCTGCGATCGCTTTTTTCATGACGGTCGGCAAGGCCTGGGCTTCAAGATTTGTAACCGGCTCCCACCATCCGTCAGCGCCGATTTTCGCGGCGATCGCCGCGCGCCAGATCGAAAGCCGGAGCTCGAAATGGGTGAAGACATGGATGACGGTGCCAGCGGACTGCCAGGCCGCCTCGAAGGGTGCCGCCGCAGCCGAGGTCTCGCCGTCGATACGCGCCGTCCACGCCGTCGTCGGCACTTCGGTCATGCCGCCGAGCAGGCCGCTTTCTGCGCGCCGCCGCAGCAGGATCTCGCCATCACCGGTCACCGCGATGAAGGCCGCGCCGTAGCGCACCGGCTTCTCCTTCTTCGCCGCCTTGACCGGAAAGAGCTCGGGATCGGAAAGCTTCAGCGCCTCACACGATCCGCGGAACGGACAGAGCGAACAGGCCGGCCGCTTCGGCGTGCAGATCGTCGCACCCAGATCCATCATCGCCTGGGCGAAATCGCCGGGCCGGGCCGCCGGCGTCAGCAGCGCCACCTTCTCCTTCATCAGCGGTTTGGCAGCCGGCAGCGGCGTCGTGATCGCATAGAGCCTGGAGATCACCCGCTCGACATTGCCGTCCATCACAGCCGCTTGCCGGTCAAAGGCGATGGCTGCGACGGCGGCGGCCGTATAGTCGCCGATGCCGGGCAGGGATCTGAGGCCTTCTTCGGTGTCGGGAAAGACGCCGCCATGCTCTGTCGCCACCGCCTCGGCGCATTTCTTCAGGTTGCGGGCCCGCGCATAATAGCCGAGCCCCGCCCAGGCGGCCATCACAGCCTCGGTCTCGGCTGCGGCAAGATCGGTCACCTCAGGCCAGCGCTGCAGAAACTTCTCGAAATAGGGTTTGACCGCCTGCACCGTCGTCTGCTGCAGCATCACTTCGGAAAGCCAGACGTGATAGGGATCGGGTTTGACGCCGCGCGCCGCCATGCCGGGCGAGATGCGCCAGGGCAGGTCGCGGTGGTGGCGGTCGTACCAGTCGAGCAGGGGCTTGGCGGATGGCGTGTCGAGTGTGATGAGCGTCATGATTTGCCGCGATGCGGGGAAGTGCCTATACTTGGCGAAGCAATGCCGCGCGATCAAGTCGGTCCCGTCAATTCCTGTGCGATTGTCCGGCGCCCCCAAGGTTTTCGATGAGTTATCCACGCAAAGGTGCAAAGCAGATTTCCGAGCTGGCGAACGGGCTGATCGATCCCGTGCTTGCGCGCCGCGCCGGCATCAACACGGCGCTGCTCGGCTCGTGGAGCGAAATCGCCGGCGAGGATTTCGCCGATTGCACCCGGCCGGAAAAGATCGCCTGGGCCCGCGGCGGCAACGAGGCCGGCGGCTTCCGCCCCGGTGTGCTGACCATCGCCTGCGAAGGCGCCCGTGCGCTGTTCCTCACCCATGCCCAGGGCGAACTCATCCAGCGCATCAACAGCTTCTTCGGCTTCGCCGCCGTCCACCAAATCCGCATCGTCCAGAAGCCGGTCTCCCAAGCCCCCCGCCGCTCCCGCACCCCGCCGCCGCTGAAGGGCGAGGCCGCCCGCAAGCTCGAAGGCATGATGGAGGGGATAGAGGGAGACAAGCTGCGCCACGCGATCCAGCGCTTGGGGACGGCGGTGATGGGGAAGCAGGGGAAACAACGCTGATGAGCAAAAGGCCTAACTTGATCGGCAACGCGTTGGGGTGCCATGGCACCACCATCTCCGTGTGCCTAGTTTTTTGATCCCGCTTCAACAAGCTCACGGGTGACAGCGAATTCCGTTCTGCCCGAAATCGAATTGTAAGGCTCACATTGTGTGATTGCGTCAGCGATCAATGGGGCTGCCGTTTTTTCCCATTCGGATGGCGGTGTGCGGAAGTTGACGGATAAAAAGTCGGCAGATCCGTCTTTGATGACCGCCACAATCAGGAAGTTATAAGCACTCGGCGCGTCCGCAGGCAGCTTTAGACATCTAAGCATCTGATTGAAAACAATATTCCCGCCGTCTTCAGAGGCGGCAGCGCTTGTGACCTTCATGGCCAATGCGACCGAGGCAATAAGCGCGCAATAGAGAAAAGTCTTCGTCAAAAAATGCATTCAAAATACCCCTCTGAATAGTCGTCTGCTATGCTTGTACAGCAGACGGGAGAAAAATCATGCTGGTCTTGCAATTGCCCCCTGATATCGAAGCACGGCTGATTGAGCTTTCCAAGCGTACCGGCCGCAGCAAGTGCTTCTATGCGCGGCAAGCCATGATCAAGCAGCTCGACGACCTCGAAGATATCTATCTTGCCGAAAAGCGCCTCGAAGAGCTTCGTCGGAGCGAGAGCGATACGGTGCCACTGGGCGAATTGATGGCGCGTTATAGCGCGGAAGATTGAGTTTCATCTCGAGCAGCCGAACGCCAGCCTGAAAAGCTTGGGCGTGAAGTCTGACTTGAACTCTGTCACGGGTGTATTACACTGTAATCACTTGATAGGAGTGAACAGGAATGCGCAGCAGCAAACCCATTACGGTTACGCTCGGCAGTCAGCAGAAAAGCCTGGAAGGACGGCTGCAATCGGGCGCTTATAGTTCGGCGAGCGAGGTCATTCGCGCCGCGTTGCGCGCGCTCGACCGGGAAGAGAATGCGATCGACGAAATCATGCGTCTGAAAATCCGCGAGGCGATCGATGATCCGGGTTCGGATATCGATGCCGATACGGTCTTCGAGCGGCTCGAACATCTGCATGCCGAGCGGATGAAGGCTGAGGATGGTCGCGCTTAAGGTCGTATTTGGTCCTAGAGCGGAGAAGGATCTGCTCGATATCTACGCATTCATAGCTGCGGAGAATTCTATGGCGGCGATGGACTTCATCCGCCGGCTGAGGCAGGTCTGTCATGGTCTGGAAGACATGCCGGAAAGGGGAGCGCCGCGCGAGGATTTTGCCCAGGGTGTTCGAATTCTGGTTTTCGAGCGGCGTGTGACGATCGCTTACCGGGTCGTGAAGGATCGGGTGCAGGTGTTGAGGCTGTTCTATGCCGGCCGAAATACGCCTTCGGCCTTCCGTGAAAACTGAGAATCGCTCATTTCGGAACGCAACGTCCGCTTTCGGTCCCATCAAGGTCACAATTCTTTGAAGGAAGTTGGTGAACCGTGGCTTGTGGGCGGCCGTCAGCCGTTATATCGCACAGTCACGCCGTCAATCTCATTAGTTATGGGGAACCCATGCAGATGTCCGAAATGCAACTGACGAAACGCCGCCTGCTCAGCGGTATCGCCATCGCCGCAGCTGCCGTGGCGCTTGTCGCCTGCAACGACAGCAAGGACGCTGCCGATGCTTCGTCTTCCGGCAAGACCATGGCCGACGGCACCAATGTCGACACCATCCAGACGGCGGCCACGGCGGCGACCGAAATGCCGGAGTCCGATGGTGATGTCGACATGGCCGAAGTGCTGAAGCCCGGCACGCTGCCGGAGATGGCGCTCGGAAAGGCCGATGCCCCGGTCAAGATCGTCGAATATATGTCGATGACCTGCCCGCATTGCGCCCATTTCCACAACACCACCTTCGACGCCATCAAGCAGAAATATGTCGACAGCGGCAAGGTGCAGTTCATCATCCGCGAATTCCCCTTCGACCCGCGCGCTGCCGCCGCCTTCATGCTTGCCCGCTGCAGCGCCTCCAATCCGGAGCAATTGAGCACGCCGGAACAGTATTTCCCGATGGTTTCGATGCTGTTCAAGCAGCAGCAGGTCTGGGCCGCCGCCGATGATGGCCGCGCCGCACTGCTGCAGATGTCGAAGCTTGCCGGATTTACTGAGGATAGCTTCACGAAATGCTTGACGAACCAGAAGCTTCTGGATGAAGTGAACGCCACGCGGGAAAGAGGTTCCAAGGATTTTGGCGTCAACGCCACCCCGACTTTCCTGATCAATGGCAAGCGCTACTCTGGAGACATGCCGGTTGACACTTTGTCGAAGCTCATCGACAGCCTGCTCTGAACCGGATCGTTTCGATAGAACGGGCGACGGCGAAAGCCGTGCGCCCGTTTTTTTGTGGCTGCGTGGCAAGCCCGTCCCGCGCTGCGGAGCTTCTGCATGAAGTTCAACAAGCTGCGCCTGGTCGGCTTCAAATCCTTCGTCGAGCCGACGGAATTCATCATCGAGCGGGGGCTGACCGGCGTCGTCGGCCCGAACGGCTGCGGCAAGTCGAACCTCGTCGAGGCGCTGCGCTGGGTGATGGGCGAGAATTCCTACAAGAACATGCGTGCCTCCGGCATGGACGACGTGATCTTCTCGGGCTCGGGAAACCGCCCGGCGCGCAACACCGCCGAAGTGGCGCTCTATCTCGACAATGGCGAGCGCACCGCGCCTGCCGCCTTCAACGACAGCGACGAGATCCAGGTCACCCGCCGCATCGAGCGTGAGCAGGGCTCGCTCTATCGCATCAATGGCAAGGAAAGCCGCGCCAAGGATGTGCAGCTGCTGTTTGCCGATGCCTCCACCGGCGCCCGCTCGCCGTCGATGGTCGGGCAGGGGCGTATCGGCGAGCTGATCCAGGCCAAGCCGCAGGCCCGCCGCCAGCTGCTCGAAGAGGCGGCCGGCATTTCAGGCCTGCATTCCCGCCGCCACGAGGCGGAGCTGCGGCTGCGCGCCGCCGAAGGCAATCTCGAGCGCCTCGACGACGTCACCTCGCAGCTCGAAAGCCAGATCGAGAGCCTGAAGCGGCAGGCCCGCCAGGCGAACCGCTTCAAGACGCTGTCTGCCGATATCCGCGCCCGCGAAGCGATGCTGCTGCATATCCGCTGGGTGCAGGCGAAGGAGGCCGAGGCCGAGGCCGACAGCGCGCTGAACCAGGCGACATCCGTCGTCGCCGAAAAGGCGCAGATGCAGATGGAGGCGGCGAAGAACCAGGGCATCGCCAGCCTGAAGCTGCCGGAACTGCGCGAGGGCGAGGCGCGCGCCGCCGCCGCCCTGCAGCGCTTGCAGATCGCCAGAAGCCAGCTGGAGGAAGATGCCGGCCGCATCCTGCGCCGCCGTGACGAGCTGACCCGTCGCCTCGCCCAGCTTGCCGAGGATATAAGCCGCGAAGAGCGGCTGGTGGCCGACAATGCCGTCATCCTTGCGAGGCTCGATGCCGAAGAGGCGGAAATTGCAGAAATCCTCGCCGATTCCGGCCGTTATGCCGAGGAAACCCGCGAGGCCTTCGAGGGCGCGGCGGCAAAACTGGCCGACAGCGAGCGCATCTTCACCCAGCTGACGGCCGAGCGTGCCGAGGCCGCTGCCGGCCGCAACCAGCTGGAGCGCGCCATCCGCGATCTCGCCGACCGCCGGATGCGCCTCGAACGCCAGATGGACGAGGCCAACCACGAATTGTCAGCCATCGGCGAGAAGATATCAGCCCTGCCCGATCCCGACGAAAAACGCGCGATCGTCGAAGCCGGCGAGATCGCCGTCGCCGACGCGGAAGCGGCGGTTCAGTTGGTCGAGCAGGCGCTTGCGGGCGCCCGCCAGACCGAGGCGCTGTCGCGCGCCCCGGTCGATCAGGCCCGCTCGAGCCTGAATGCGCTGGAAACCGAGGCCCGCACCATTTCCCGCATGTTGGCCGCCGGTGCGGCCGCTGGCAAATTTCCCCCGGTTGCCGACGAACTGAAGGTCGACCGCGGCTTCGAAACCGCACTCGGTGCCGCCCTCGGCGACGATCTGGAATCGCCGCTCGATGCCGAGGCGCCGGCCCATTGGTCGGACAATGGCGATGGCGCCGCCGATCCGGCATTGCCATCCGGTGTTGCGCCGCTGCTGACCCATGTCCGCGCGCCGGCGGCACTCACCCGCCGCCTGCGCCAGATCGGCCTGGTCGCGGAAGCGGAGGCGCAGTCGCTGATGGCGGCGCTGAAAACAGGCCAGCGGCTGGTGACGAAAGAGGGCGCGGTCTATCGCTGGGACGGCCACGTCACCGGCGCCGATGCCCCGAGTGCTGCGGCGCTCCGCCTTGCCCAGAAGAACCGCCTGGCCGAACTCGAAGGCGAAGCCGCCCTTGCCCGCGACGTGCTTGCCGGAGCCGAGGAGCGGCAGGCAGCGGCGGCCGAAGCGATCCGCGCCGAGGAGCGCCGGCTTGCCGAAGCGCGTGACATGAGCCGTCTGTCGGCGCGTCATCTCACTGAGGCGCGCGAGGCGCTTGTTGCCGCCGAGCGTGCCTCCGGCGATCTCATTCGCCGCCGCGATGTCGTCAGCGAGGCCGCCAGCCAGCTGCGCACGCAGCTGGAAGAGATCGCTATCCAGGAAGAAAATGCCCGCATCGAGCTGGAGGACGCGCCGGATCTGACTGCGATCGACGAGCGGCTGCGGTTCCAGCAGGCGGAAGTTGCGACCGATCGCGGCGCGCTGGCCGAGAGCCGCGCCCGCCACGAAAGCCTGGCGCGGGAAAACGAGGCCCGCCAGCGCCGCATCATGGCGATCGGCCAGGAGCGCGAGACCTGGCGCCAGCGGGCGGCAAGCGGCGAAGACCATGTCGCCACGCTCCGCGAGCGCGAGGAAGAGGCGCGCGACGAGGCAGCCGAGCTCGAACTGGCGCCGGATGAATTCGACGACAAGCGCCGCGCTCTGCTCAGCGAATTGCAGAAGGCCGAGGAAGCGCGCCGCCAGGCCGCAGATGTTCTGGCCGAGGCCGAACGCATCCAGCGCGAAGCCGATCACAAGGCGACGACGGCACTGTCGGAACTTGCCGAATGCCGTGAACGCCGCGGCCGCGCCGAGGAGCGCCTGGTCTCCGCTCGCGAGAAGCGCCAGGAAAGCGAAGGCCGCATCCGCGAGGTCCTGAACGTCGCGCCGCACGAGGCGCTGCAGCTGACCGGCCGCCCGACCATGCAGGCGCTTCCCGATCCGCGCGAAGTCGAGCGCGAGCTGGAACGCCTGAGGATCGAGCGCGAGCGGCTGGGTGCTGTCAACCTGCGCGCCGACGAGGAACAGAAGGAGCTGAGCGAGAAGCTCGAAGCGCTGATCAAGGAACGCGACGACGTCATCGATGCGATCCGCAAGCTGCGCGGCGCCATCCAGAGCCTCAACCGCGAGGGCCGCGAACGGCTGATCGCCGCCTTCGACATCGTCAACGCCCAGTTCCAGCGGCTGTTCACCCATCTTTTCGGCGGCGGCACCGCCGAGCTGCAGCTGATCGAATCCGACGATCCGCTCGAAGCCGGCCTCGAAATCCTCGCCCGCCCGCCCGGCAAGAAGCCGCAGACCATGACGCTGCTGTCAGGCGGCGAGCAGGCGCTGACGGCGATGGCGCTGATCTTCGCCGTCTTCCTCACCAATCCGGCGCCGATCTGCGTGCTCGACGAGGTCGACGCGCCGCTCGACGACCACAATGTCGAGCGCTATTGCAACCTGATGGACGAAATGGCGGCCTCCACCGAAACCCGCTTCGTCATCATCACCCACAATCCCATCACCATGGCCCGCATGAACCGCCTCTTCGGCGTCACCATGGCCGAACAGGGCGTCTCCCAACTCGTCTCCGTCGACCTGCAGACCGCCGAGCGCCTGCGCGAGATTGCCTGAGGTTTGGTGAGAAGAGCTTTTGCGGTGTCTCTTGGCGTTAGGGAAGGGCGATATTTCTTATTGTCGCGCCCCGGCAGTGCTCGCGGTGTGGATCCTCGGGTCAAGCCCGAGGATGACGGAGGATGGGGAACCTGCTGACCAAGACAATGCTCCGGGCGTCTCCCCTTTTGCCATCGCGCCCTCTCGTCTCCGTTATGCTCGGGCGGACCCGCCGCCCAAGCCCAGACGCAATTTAAGCAAATGTCCGAGCGGTTTTGCGCCCGGAAATTGCGTAAAATCAAACGCCAAGCAATAAACACCAAAAAAGGTCGGCTCTCTTGCCGTTCGTACCCCATTTGGGTGATGCTCTTTTCGCTGACTTGCATTAGAAGTTGTTTCAACGCAACCTGAATGCCTTGCTGAAAAGCGGGTGATCAAGGCGCGGGATTTTCGAATTTGCGTGCGGTTTTCCGGGCAGAGGGCAAGAGCCGGAAAGCTTAAGGCAGTTCCAGCAGGGCGCGAGCGATTTTCCTCAGAAAAGCGTGTGGCAACTTTCGCCGGAATTGCATGAAAACAAAGCGATAGCGCGTTTCCCCAAAAGATGAAGGTGGGAGATGCGCTGGGTTGAGGGACCCCCCGTCCGGTTTTCCTGGCCGGACGGAAACAAGGCTTTGCGGGACATGTTGCAGTCCCGCAAAGCTTTTTTTATGCCGTCTTCGCTGCCGGGGATTGTTTCAATCGTTTCATCCACCGCGCCGCCAAAGATTTATTGTGCAATGCAACATTCCGCCGCATTTGTCGATTTTCATTTCAACACCAACGGATTAAGCTAATTCCGGTTTGGTGTGGGGGGAAGATGACCAAGTGGGTCTATAAGTTCGGCGACGGGCAGGCTGAGGGCCGGGCGCGCGATCAGGAGATTCTGGGCGGCAAGGGCGCCAATCTCGCGGAAATGTGCGCCCTCGGGCTCCCCGTTCCGCCGGGACTGACGATCGTCAGCGATGCCTGCAACACCTATTACAAGAACGGCCGCCATATCGACGACGGGCTGAAGCAGCAGGTGCGCGCCGGCATATCGGATATCGAGGCCGTCACCGGCCGCCACTTCGGCTCCGTCAGCCAGCCGCTGCTCTTATCGGTGCGCTCCGGCGCCCGCGTTTCCATGCCTGGCATGATGGACACGGTGCTCAATCTCGGCCTCAACGACGAGACCGTGCAGGCGCTCGGCCATGATGCCGGCGATGCGCGTTTTGCCTGGGACAGCTACCGCCGCTTCATCCAGATGTATGCCGATGTTGTCATGGGCCTCGGCAACGACGCCTTCGAGGAAATCCTGGAAGACGAGAAGGCGAGACTCGGCCACGAATTCGATACCGAACTCAGCGCCACCGAATGGCAGCATATCGTTTCGCTCTACAAGAAGCTGATCGAGGAGGAGCTCGCGCAGGAATTCCCGCAGGATCCCGAAGTCCAGCTCTGGGGCGCGGTGGGTGCGGTCTTTTCCAGCTGGATGAGTGCGCGTGCCGTCACCTATCGCCAGCTCCACAATATTCCGGAAGGCTGGGGCACGGCGGTCAATATCCAGGCGATGGTCTTCGGCAATCTCGGCAATGCGTCGGCGACAGGCGTTGCCTTCACCCGCAATCCCTCGACCGGCGAAAAGGCGCTTTACGGCGAATTCCTCGTCAATGCCCAGGGCGAGGATGTCGTGGCCGGCATCCGCACGCCGCAGAGCATCACCGAGGAGGGGCGGATTTCCTCCGGCTCCGAAAAACCCTCGATGGAAAAGCTGATGCCGGAGGCCTTCCGCGAACTTCTCCGCATCTGCACCGAGCTCGAGATCCATTACCGCGACATGCAGGATATCGAATTCACCATCGAGCGCGGCCGGCTGTGGATGCTGCAGACCCGCTCGGGCAAACGCTCGACCCGGGCGGCAATGAAGATCGCCGTCGACATGGTCGATGAGGGAGTGATCACCGAGGACGAGGCGGTGCTGCGCATCGAGCCTTCGAGCCTCGACCAGCTCTTGCACCCGACGATCGATCCGCGCGTCACCCGCCAGGTGATCGGCACCGGGCTGCCGGCCTCGCCGGGGGCTGCGACCGGCGCCATCGTCTTCACCGCCGAAGAGGCCGTCGAGGCGGAGGCCGAAGGCCGCAAGGTCATCCTGCTCCGGGTCGAGACCAGCCCCGAGGATATTCACGGCATGCACGCCGCCGAAGGCATTCTCACCACCCGCGGCGGCATGACCAGCCATGCGGCGGTCGTTGCCCGCGGCATGGGCATCCCCTGCGTCGTCGGCGCCGGCACCATGCGCATCGATCAGCGCAACGAGCGGCTGCTCGGCGTCGGCGTGACGCTCAAGAAGGGCGATATCATCACCATCGACGGCTCGGCCGGCCAGGTGCTGAAGGGCGAGGTGCCGATGACCCAGCCGGCGCTGTCGGGCGATTTCGGCCGCATCATGGGGTGGGCCGACCGCGCCCGGCGCATGACGGTGCGCACCAATGCCGATACCCCGGCCGATGCGCGCGCCGCCCGCTCCTTCGGCGCCGAAGGCATCGGCCTTTGCCGTACCGAGCACATGTTCTTCGAGGGCGAGCGCATCCATGTGATGCGCGAGATGATCCTGGCCGAGGATGAGAAGGGCAGGCGGGTGGCGCTCGACAAGCTGTTGCCGATGCAGCGGTTGGATTTCACCGGTCTCTTCACCGTCATGCACGGCCTGCCGGTGACGATCCGCCTGCTCGATCCGCCGCTGCACGAATTCCTGCCGAAAACCGATGACGAGGTCGCCGAGGTCGCCTTCGCCATGGGCATGGAACCATCCGCTCTTCGCCAGCGCGTCGATGCACTGCACGAGTTCAACCCGATGCTCGGCCATCGCGGCTGCCGGCTGGCGATCTCCTATCCCGAGATCGTCGAGATGCAGGCCCGCGCCATTTTCGAGGCGGCGGTCGCCGCGGCCCAGGAGACCGGGGCGGCCGTCGTGCCGGAGATCATGGTGCCGCTGGTCGGCCTGCGCGCCGAGCTCGATTACGTCAAGGCGCGAATCGACGCGGTGGCCGGCAATGTCATGAGCGAGGCCGGCATGAAGATCGATTATCTCGTCGGCACGATGATCGAGCTGCCGCGCGCGGCCCTTCGCGCCCATGTGATCGCCGAAGCCGCCGAATTCTTCTCCTTCGGCACCAACGACCTGACGCAGACCACCTTCGGCATCTCGCGCGACGATGCCTCGGCCTTCATCCCCACCTATCAGCGCAAGGGTATCATCGAGCACGATCCCTTCATCTCGCTCGATTTCGACGGGGTCGGCGAATTGATCAGCATCGCCGCCGAACGCGGCCGGCGCACCCGCAACGACATGAAGCTCGGCATCTGCGGCGAACATGGCGGCGACCCCGCCTCGATCCACTTCTGCGAAACGATCGGCCTCGATTACGTCTCCTGCTCGCCGTTCCGCGTGCCGATCGCGAGACTGGCGGCGGCGCAGGCGGTGATTTCAGGCAGTCTGAAAGACCGCGGGGGCAAGTAAAAGCCGGGCAGCCCCAGGGTTAGTGATGATGCCGCCAGTGATCGCGGTAGATATAAGGCCCGTTCAGATCCCAGGCCATGCTCTGCATCAACTCCGCACTCTGCGCCCGCGATTCGGCCCGCCGGTCGAGATCGATGCGCTGCAGGCAGGTGGCAAAACCATCCGTGCCGCGGCGGAAACCATAGCTCAGGCACCGCTGCTCATCCGCCGCCCGCCGCTCCTCCGGCGTCATCGTCTGGCAGGCGGAGAGGGTGGCCGTCACCGCGAGGAGAGTGATGAGAAGACGAGTACGCATCGGTGTATTCCTTGGCATGATCGCTCTGAGGAAAGTCCATTCGGGCGATGCCGTCAAGCGAGGGTATCTGGCGTCGCCGAGAAGGGGGCCGCACGCACCACCTCTCCTACGTCACATGTGACGAGCACAGGTGAGGGAGAGCGAGCTTGATGCTCTCATCAGACTTCACGCTGCCCCAGCCGGATCCCCGATCGGCAGCAGCGCCGGATCAAGCGGCTTATCCTGCGGGTTCTTGGTATCGCCCGGGTCCTGCGCCGGCGTCAGCGGCGGTTTCTGCTGGATGGGGTCGGGAATGCCGGGGGTTGGTGTCGGCCCGCGCGGCGTGTCGGCGTTCGGGGTCGGTATCGGGTCTCTGCTGGGCATGGTCGCCTCCTTTTGAAAAAAGGAACGGCAGCCCCGGCAGATGGTTCCACTTTCGCCGCCCACCTTCCTATGCACAAGGGGGATTCCTCTGTATGAGGGGGCGCGCAAATATTGGAACGAGCATGGCTATCCGCGATCGATTTTCGAAGAAACTGAGCTGTCCGCAATGCGGCAATGAGGGCTTTGCCGAAGCCTCGGAAGTTGATGATCCCAAGCGCAAGCATCCGGATTTCAAGGTCGATCAGCTGCCGCGCGGCTTCGGCGTGCAGCGCCCGTCCAATCACCAGGAAAACTTCATGATCAAATGCGAGTGCGGGCGCAAGTTTCCCTTCCGCAGCCTGGCTGAAGCCGCGGCGGAACGGCGCTAAAACTCACCGCGACGCTCAGATCCGCTCCAGCACTTCGATGAAGGCATCGGCAAAATGCGCCAGATGCGCGGTCTCTTCATCCGGCGCCTGCATGCGGATTTCGGTGCCGTTATGATCGAGCAATGCCAGCACGACGCGCATCTCGTTGCCGCCATCGGGAATGCGCAGCACCGCGATGCGGCGGCAATCCTCGATTAGCCCCCCGGCCGGCAGGTCGAACAGCAGTTCGCCGCCCGAACGGTTCGCCGCCCGGCGCACCGCCTCGCAGAAGCCGGCATCGCCGCCGGCATAACCTTCGAGCGAAAGTTCGAGCTCGAGCAGCTCCATCGGCAGCATCGGCTCGGCGTGGTCGATCCCGCCAAGCGCAGACGCCTGCGGCCTTGCTGCCATCTCGGTTGAAATCATCCCGTCTCTCCTTGCTTTAAAATCGGAGATGAAACCGCGGCAGAATGACCCCTTTTTGACATATCAGCAAGGACTCATGAAGGAGGCGGCGCCTCCGCCCGTGAATTCATCGGATATTCCGAGACAACAGTTTCAATTCATCCGGATCGAAATCCAAGAATAGAGCATGATCTCGTCCGAAAACCGCTTCACACTTTTCGGCATCATGCTCTAAACAGGGTTATGGCGATTTGCGTGGTCGAACGCGCGGGCGCTGACGAGCAACCGGTAAGTTTGATGGCCATCCGCTTCGACCGCCCCGTTTCCAACGCCGCCCGCTTTTCGCGGCTGCTCGGGGCGTTTTCCCTGGTGCTGGCGCTGGCGGTGCTGATCGCCCATCGTTTCGGCGGCCTCGCCACCCCCTATCTCGTGCTGCTGCTGATTGCCGCCGCCGGCTGCGCGCTGCTGGCCGCCTTGCTTGCCGCGCTCGGGCTGCGCAGCCTCTGGGTGACGGGCGCCGAAGGCGGGCTGGCGGCGCTCGCCGCCCTGATCTATGCCGCCTTTCCGCTTGGCCTCGGCGCCCTTGCCGCCGAGCGTTACATGACGCTGCCTGACATTCACGACGTCTCCACCGATCCGGCCTCGGCTCCGGACTGGCTGTCGCCGCCGCACGCCGATCAGATCTGGCTGAAGCGCAACATTGAGGTGACGCCCGAGGATCGCGAAAAGCAGATGGCAGCCTATCCCGAACTCACCGGCCGGCGTTACGAGGGCGCGCTCGACCGCGTGCTGGAAGCGGTGCGCAAGGTCGCCAAGCAGAGCGGCTTCACGATCGTCAAGACAACAGGCACCACCGAGCCGGACCGCGACCCCGAGGACAAACCGGCAAAACCTCAGCCCGGCGATGACGCCGTTGCCGATGCGCCGGGCATCATCCCCGTGCCGACGCCGCGCCCCTATGACGACGATGTCGCCAAGCTGATCCGCGGCGCCAATGGCGTGACGCTGCAGGCGACCAACCGCACGCTGATCCTCGGCCTGCGCTTCGATATATTGATCCGCCTGCGCGAAGAGGCCGAAACCACCTTCGTCGACATCCGCGTCGCCTCCCGCTACGGCCAACACGACCTCGGCTTCAGCGCCGCAATCGCCGGCGATTATCTGAAGGCGCTGGATGCCGAGCTGTTGGGAATTGCGGGTGGGTGAGCAACGGTGGCGCAAAGCGCCAGCAATCGATCCGGCGAATCGATTGCAGTTGCGAACGCCCTGAGCCCAAGCGAAGGGCCGGGATACGGTGCGGCAGATTCGACGCCCATACGGTGCCGCCGCAGGCGGCGGCCCCTTCTTCAAGCCCGCCGAGGAAGGAATGACGGCGAAGGGCGTGCCCTGTCAGCCCCCTCTGCCCTGCCGGGCATCTCCCCCACAGGTGGGGAGATCACAAGTGGCTTGAACTTCCTGCCCATCTACCGTTTCGCCGTGTTGGACGCCCATTGTTTGGGGAAGTCAGTGAACCCAGCCGATCTCCCCACCTGTGGGGGAGATGCCCGGCAGGGCAGAGGGGGTATTACGGCGCGCCGACCAGCCCCTCATCCGGCTGCCGCCACCTTCTCCCCGTAAACGGGGCGAAGGGGAATCGCCGCAACCTCTCCGTTCCTCGCCGACCTATCGCAGGGCACGTCCCCTCTCCCAGCGAGCGGGGAGAGGGTTAGGGTGAGGGGCAGCCATCCGCGCGAAGGCAGCCACCCCCTCACTCCACCACCAACCACCCCGTATACCGCACCACCAACCCCGTCAGCCGCCCACCAATTTCCACATGGAAGTGGAACCGCCCATCCCGCTCCTCCTCATAGGTATCGCCACCCGGCGCCAGAAACATCGGCAGCGGAATGCCGCAAAACCGCCAGCCGCGCACCACGAGCCGCAGCTTTTCCCCATCCGGCACCGGCGCCATCAGCACTCGGAACGGCCCGAACACCTCGGCGAGCAGATGCCGGTCGCGGCCCTTGCCCTCGGCCTGCCAGCTGCGGAACACCGTGCCGCCGAAATCGCGTGTCCAGATCTCCTTGTCGCCATCGGCAACGAAACGCACCGTGACCGGCACATCCTCGCCCGCCTTGGGAAAGCCGATCACCCCAGCGACGATCCTGGCCAGCAGCCCGCCGCCGCGCTCGATCCGCGCCCGGCCGGAGGCGACGCGCGCCCCGCCCGCATGCAGGGCTGAAATGGCCGGCGGCAGCCGCTCCCAGGCGCTGCCGAGGATTCTCTGGTAGAGCGGCAGGGGCGTCTCCTCGTTTTCCATCCTGATGCCGGATGTGATCGAAAACCGCCGGAAGGCCGATTCGAAATCTTCAAGCTGCAATTCCCCCGCCGCCGGCCGGGCGCCATTCTCCGGCCGCACGCCGCTCAGCAGCCGGCGCACCAGCGCGTCGACGCCGACGATGGGAATGAACGGCCCGTCATCACCTTCGGCAATTAGATGCCAGCCGCAGGACAGCCGCTTTCCCGCGTGATCGATGCCACTGACGCGGACGAACATGCCGCCGCGATGTTCGCCGATCGCGAAAGCGTGGCTGGCGCGCTGCAGCAGCCGCGCAAACGGCAGCAGCGACGGCAGGAGCCGGAGGCGGACGAGCCTGGCCGCAAGGCTGAGCAAGTGCTGCAGCGGCTGCGGCTCCGTGCCGACACCGGTGAAGCTGGATTTGAGATCGGCAAGGTGCTGCGGCAGCAGCGTGAGATCCGGTGCATCGACCAGCAGGAATTTTCGGCTGCGCAGCGGCGTGCCCCCCGGCGGCGCCACCGTCACCCGCATCGCATCGATCAGCCCGCGCCTAGAGGCCGGCCGCCCATCGCGCAGCACCGTGACTTGTCTGCCGGCATAGGTGGCGATCGCTCTCACGACATTGAGCCCGATGCGCACATGCGCCGACGGGGCAATGCCCGCCGAGACACATTCGATCCGGGAGAAATGCGGCGCCATCGCATCAAGTGCTGCGAAGGAGAGGGCGGGCAGGCTGCTGAGCCCTGACAGCGCGAAGGTGCCCTGGGCCTTGGCCGCAGCATCGAGCCCGCTGATGCCGGCGACGAAACCGGTGCTATCGGCGATATCGGCATAATCGATGCCGAGGCCGATGCAGGCCTCGACCACCTTATAGGCATCCTTCCCGAAGGTCTGGAACGGCCCCGAGGCATCGATGACGAGATGAGGCCTCAGCCGCGTCAGCTGTTCGGTGAGATCGCCGTCTCGATCGAAGCTGACGGCCTGCACCATCGCGCCGAGATTGTTGCTTCCCAGGCCCTCGGCTCCATCTTTTGGGGTCCGGAGATCTGCAACGAAATCGTCAGCCTTTTCAAGCGAGCGCCCCGCAACCAGCAATCTCAGCCTGGGTTGATCGCCAAGCAGCCGGGCAAGCCGCCCGCCGAAAGTGCCGTACCCGCCGATGATGAGAACACAAAATCTCTCGCCGCTCATGCAATGAACCGGCTTCGCTGCTCCGGCGTCGGCACCATGCAGCTTTGCCGCCCGGCGATCTTCAGCCTGTTGCGGGCGATGAATTCATAGAGCGCATCGGCCGCCCGCCGCGGCAGCAGCCGGAAGAGTTTGATCAGCGAATAGGGAAAGCCGAGGCCCGCCACCATGCGGATCGAGCCGTCGGATTTGAAGAAGGCGCGGCCGTTTTCGATCAGGATATTGGTCTCGTAGTCGCGCGCGTGCAGCCCGTAATGCCGGTAGAGCGCTTGGCCGAGCGGCGTCTGCGCCGCGAGGAACCGGTATCGCTGCCGCTTGTCATGTTTCAGCGCGAATTTCACCCAGCCGGAGCAGAACACGCATTCGCCATCGAAGACGATCAGCGGCCGGTCGTCGGCAAAACCGGGCACATCGGCATCGCTGCGATAGCTGTAATCGGATTGCGGCTTCATCGTCATGTCCCCATCCTCATGACCCCACCCTCATATTCATGCCGTCGGCCGGTAGAGGGCGGCAAGCGAAGGCGGCCCATCCGCCGCGATCTCGCCGCGCTCCATGAGATGCTCGATATGGGCGAGCACGGAAAGGGCCGCCGCCCCATGCAGCTTCGGATCGGTATCGCGATAGATCACCTTCACCATCTCGGCAATCCGCTGGTCGCCTGCCTGGACACGCGCCAGCACCGCCTGCTCGCGCCTGAGGCGATGCGCCTTCAGCGCCCTGAGGAACCTGGCAGGCTCCGTCACCGGCCCGCCATGGCCGGGCAGCAACAGGCCGTCCTCGCGCTCAATCAGCCGGTCGAGCGAGGTCATGTAATCCGCCATCGAACCATCCGGCGGCGCGACGATCGAGGTCGACCAGGCCATGACGTGATCGCCGGAGAAGAGGATGTCGCGGCCTTCAAGCGCAAAGGCGGCATGATTGGCCGTATGCCCCGGCGTCAGCACCGCGCTCAGCGACCAGCCATCACCCGACAGGGTCTGACCGTCACTGAGCGTTATATCGGGCACGAAGGATAGATCCGAGCTTTCGGAGAAGGGATTGATCTCGCCATCCCTGAGCGACCGCGCCGGCCGGTGCGGCCCTTGCCCCACCGTCACCGCCCCCGTTGCCGCCTGCAACCGCTTGGAAAGCGGCGAGTGGTCGCGGTGCGTGTGGCTGACGAAGATATGCGTCACCGCGCGGTCGCCAAGCGCTGCCATCAGCGCCTGATAATGCGCCTCATCCTCCGGCCCGGGATCGATGACCGCGACCGAGGAAGCGCCGACAATATAGCTGTTGGTGCCGAAAAAGGTGAAAGGACCGGGATTGTTCACTGTAACCCGCTCGACCCCTGAAACAACCGGCACGGCCTGCCCATAGGCCGGCTCGAAAGCGAGGTCGAATGCGGGACTGTCCATGAAGGAATGATCTCGGGCCAATGACGTCGCCACTTCCTAGCACGACGGCGGGTGCTGCGCAGCGCATAAATCTGCGCCGGGTTAAACTTAGTCATTGTGACAGGCGAAGAGCTTTGCTAATCAGGCGTCGATTTGAGCAAGCGGTTTCCGCTCAAGCTCTGGTGGGGCGTCGCCAAGCGGTAAGGCAACGGTTTTTGGTACCGTCATCCCTGGTTCGAATCCAGGCGCCCCAGCCACGATTTTTGTTTGCTTGTCACTTCCCTCTAAAGTTTCGTCCCTCAAAGCGGCAACGATCACCCTCTGCCGCCGAAATCATATGATGAAACGGCTTCCGAGAACATAACGAAGCAGCTAGCGTGGCAGCGACGCTAGTGGTGGATAATGAACGAGAGATTTGCAGAAATCGTTGCACGGCTTCCGGAACGCTTCGAAGAACTCATGCGCATGACCCCGGTTAGGAACGGGATAGCGCGTCCGGATATGAAAGGGTCAGGTGTCTATTTGTTTTCGGAACAAATGGTAGACAACGAAGCGCCGCTGTACGTCGGCCGCACAGATCGCCTCGATAAGCGATATCGTGAACATACCGGGCAAAGCTCCGATCACAACAAGGCGCCTTTCGCGTTCAAGCTCGCTCGCATCGAGACGGGGAGACTTAGAGCTCCCTATCGAAGGGGCGGTGAAACGCGAGCCGCTCTAATGACCGATCCTGATTTCGTGGCTGTGTTCCGGCGCTGTCTGCAGCGCGTTTCCACTATGAATTTTCGTTATGTTTTGGAGGCCGACCCGACCACGCAATGCCTTCTCGAAGTCTATTGTTCCGTCGCTCTCCAGTCTCAACACAACACCTGGAAGAATCACTAGCTCGCTCTAGAGTCACGTAGTTGAGCAGCCAGCCCGATGTTTCGCCATCGAGCCCGGCTGGTAACCAGCCCTCCGCTGAACTGTTCCAGCGCGTCATCACCATCAACATGGAAACCATGACGATCGTGAAGTCATTGCCAATGTTGAATATTTGAGGGCAGGTTACCGGATACTTTCTCCCGTTGCCTTATCAATCGGTGTATTGCTATTCAGCGACTCTATTCTATACATGGTTGCATCGGGCGCTGAGGATTGGGGGATTAGGTGTTACTGGAAGTTAAATTTGAGGGCGGGCTAGCGGAACAACACAAAATTCCAGCATATGAGGGGACAAAGTCGCTAGAAGGCCTCACTAGGTCGATGTTGATTGTAGCGAATTTCCTTGTGGAAGGTCGGGTTCGTCGAAAGGAATTTGGCCGAATACCTTTGACTTTCAATCTCCTTGCGCAACGCCCAGGAAGCTTTGAGTCACTTTATGAGATTGGTTACCAGGCGGCAGTCATTGGTGCACCCGTTGCCGGAGGACTTGCACTGGGTGCAGGCGGCAACCTTCTCTATGATCTTTTCAAAGTCGTCTACAGACGTGTGACCGGCGGAAACGAGGAAGCCATTCCTGCATCCGTGCAAGAATTGGAGGTGGAGCGCGGTGGCGACGTTGCCGCGCTAATTGAAGCGGTGGAACCCTCAGTCCGGCTGGGGCATAACGTGATCAATCACGGGGTAATGAACATCAATCTCAATGTTCAAGCTGCTGCTCCTGCTCCAATTGTGCAGTTCAATCCTCAAACCAAACAGTACATGTGGGAAAGTGTTATCAACAATGACATTCGCTTGAAGCTATTCAGCATGGCCAGTTTCAATGCGAACCAAGGGACAGGACGCGCCTTCGATCTGGAGGAGGGTAGATCAGTGCCGTTTGAACTGGGTTCAGACGTAGATAGGCTGAGTGTTGATACGTTGTTAGGAAGTATTTCCTCCTATACGCGTCGAAAGCGTCTTGGGGATGATCTTAGGTCCGCCGTCGCGGTAATGTACACGTCCGTCGAAGCCGCCGATGGGCGTATTAAAAAAATACGAATTCTCGCAGTTAGAAATGAAATTCAAGATTTTGGAAGGCGTTAGATTGCGGTCTTTTCTTGCGATCTGTAAAATCCAATGTGACACCTTTTCTATGGCGTCACAGTGCCTACATGCGCTCGGTTGCCAGCTGCGCGCGTGCCGCCACGGAGTGGGCGACGGCGTAATGACTGAGCGCATTATACTTCAAACTCAAGATTCGCACGGTCGAGCAAGAGCCTTATATGATCAGGATTTACTTTATAGATAGATTGCTGAGGGTTGCCGTTCACGACGCCCATCCGCCGCAGTTCATCAAGACCAATCGCCGGCTCGATGTACGATACAAGCAGATAATTGATGACTTTGATCGGTCGCGCTGGCGTGGCGTTCCACCCTTCTAGCTGTTGCTCACTGTACACGGATCTTCCTCCCGTCAGATGCATAAGCTCTCTAGTAGATTTGGCAAGGGTGATGCTTTCCAATATTCCAAGAGCTGTAATGGCTTGAGAAGGCTGCTCCCTTGATGCGCTTTTATAGAAGAATAGCAGCGAACCCGCTGCGCCCAGATTTGAAGGCGCCCGACAAAGATATACCTTTCGGATTGTATTTCCCGGACGCGCCGGGCGGTCGGCTCTCGAAGTTCCGTTGAACAAATCCGGTTGCCTTGGGTTCCATAGATCCGGATAGAGCGTATCGTGATACTCCTCCTTAATCGGGATACCGAAGCCCCTGATTTCGTCGGTCACCAGAAACCGAGGATAGTTCTTCCGAGCGGCTTCGTAGGCTGTGACTGCCGGATCTTCGGCGAGCTTTTCTAAAGAGAATGCCCGCTCATAAATCAGTTCGCCGTCAGGCTTTTTGCCAGCTTGGCGAAAACCGTAAAACTCCAGCAAGTTAATCAGCGCGGCCTGATCTTCGTAGGTCGTGAGATACGCCAGGTCGTAGCCGTTCGTCTGGGCGTACCAAAGCACTTGCTTAAGAAGCAATTCTCCCAATTTCACACCGCGCTTATCGGGGGCGACCTTGAACGTGCAAACTTTCAGAATTTTTCCCACCTTTGTGACCGCGTCCGTGTCGATAGCGGTCTCGTCCTTACGAACGATCAGGCCGGCAAGCTTGTTGTCATCATACACCACCCAGCAGGAGCGATGCTGCCTCACGCACTTTTCGCGCCACCAGTCGTCGAATTCGGGATAGCCATCGCGAAGGCTGTCGAAGAAGTCGTCTTCGTGGTCAATCATATGCGCGTCGACCTCCGCGACGTGACGGATCGGAACCTGCTTTGGTTCGTAGGTTTGCGTGAGAAGATCGGCCGCGTCGCCGACGAACAGAACGCGGCGTCCCAACTCAGCTGAATGTCTCAGGGCTCGCTCATGAAGCCCTTTGTCCTGCGAAACGAGAAAGTCGACGACGTCGTTCTTCAGCGTATGCAGAAGGGTCGCGTCTACGATATCGTTTGGCTTCCTGAGAGGACCGAACTCGGCCTCTAGTTCTGCCTGGGTCAGGCCGCGTCTTTTGCCGAGGATCTGGTATTTTGCAATCTTGCTGAGCGATATTCTTCGCCGCTCGGCATCTTTGTCGCGAGCAATATCGTCACGCGCAGCTTCGTGGACGAAGACATTGACTTTGTGCGCGGCGGCGAGACTTGAGAATTTGGCGTAGGCTGCCTCGACAGCACGATAATCTTCTAGCCCGATTAGGATATTCGTATCAATGAGATACGACTGCTGCCTCATGTCTCAAGGCCTTTCGAAGATCGCGGCTTGCGTACAAATAGGATTGAGGAGGCTCGAAGCTAAACCGCTCACGGAGCTCGTTTAGAGGGATCGGCCTTGAAAAGGACTTCACATCTTCAAAGAGCAACGCAAAGCCGAAGTCCAGCCCCTGAAAGTAGCTATCGAAGTCGCCTCGCTCGATAAAGGCCGTGTCCTCGAACTCGGCCCAGATCTGTTCGATCGGCAATTTTAGAACGTCTTTGATCTCAGCTACACCGACCATCGCTCGAACCGGGGAGGTGGAGTAAATATAGGCAATCGTGCCGCCGGGCGCTGACACGGGAAAACGACGCCGCAGTTCAACCGTTTTGCGTCCCTCCAATATCTTCTCGGAATACTGGGGTCTGATCGAGAGCACTACGTCTCTCTGCGCTCGAAACGGCTCATCCGCCAGCAGAGGAAAGACGAGTTGATCATCGTTGCCGTATTCGGCATCGAAAGCTTCCTTAATGCGCAACACAAGCCGCGCGTCCGCTGGAAAAACCGCACCCACGCGCAAAGAAGCTCCCAGCGCTTCCACATACCGTTGAACGGTTGAAAGGTAGACTTCTCCACCTTTTTCAATTTTCGATACGGCTGCCTGCTGAACGTTTAGTCGGCTCGCCATTTCAGCTTGGGTGAGGCCAGACAACAGCCGGAGCCGACGCAAGTCTAAGCCTTCGGCATGATCGGCGCGTGAGCCGCTTGCTTCAGACGCTTCGATGATTTTTCCAGCCAATTTACCCATGCGCATGCTCCATTTCACAGCTTGGTAACCCAGCCCAATATTCCTTGCAAGGAATATTGGGTCGCATTGGGAGATGCTTGGCCATTATATTGATCGGTGTAGGAAAAAGACCACAGGGGGCTATCTTCAATGTCCGCCGTGATGCCATTGCGGCGTCAGGTGTTTTCCGGCGGAAAGTGGTCGAACAGCGCCTTCCATAGGCTTCGAACGCGGCAACGCCCGCTAGCCCGATCTCGCCTCACCCGTGTGCTCTTCAAACAGACGAACGCCGGTCAGCTCGGCAAGCTTCCCCATCAGCGCATCCTGAAACCCAGTATCAGTCACCTCCTCCGCCGCCTCCCGCTGCTGGCGATGGTACCAATACCGGCCGCTGACCTTCGCAGCTCCCGCATCGCTCGCCGCAAGCCATGTCTGCGTGAGGTGCCCCATCTCCAGATCATCGGGTGCGCCGGCGCCGCCCATCTTTGTCGGTACCCAGCCGGGATCCACCGCGTTGCTGAGAACATCCGGCCAATGGCGGGCGATGGCGGCGGCGAGGGTCGCAATATAGAGCTTGCTTTCCGAATAGGCCTGGCTGGCGTTCCACGGTCGCTTCTTCCAGTCGATATCGTCGAGGGTGCTGCTGCCGCTGCGGTGCATGCCGCTGGTGAGATAGACCAGGCGATCGGGGCGCGTGATCCATGCGGTGAGCAGATAGGGGGCAAGCACATTCACCGCCAGCGTCTTGGCGTGGCCTTCCGGCGATTCGCCCCGGCTCCGCTCGAGGTAGATGCCGGCATTGTGGATGATGGCGTCCATGCGGCCGATGGCGTTGACCTGCTCGGCAATCGAGCGCGTCTCGGTAGCGCTGGCGAGATCGCCGATGACGATGCCGAGGGCGGCAGCCGAAATCTCGGCGAGGGCGGAGGCGCGCTCCCTGGAGCGGGCATGCAGCACGACGTCGTGGCCTTCTTGCATGAGGGTGCGGGCGGCGGCAAGGCCGAGGCCATCGGTGGAACCGGTGATGAAGATGCGGCTCATGGGGTTTCCCTTCGCGGCGGCGTGGAGGGCGTCAGTCAATCAGCTTTCGTTGGGTTGCTCAATGCGGGAGTTGGGGTGTGGGTTCTAGCGCTCCGTTATCTCAGACTGTGAGCCACGGCTGTCTCGTTTGTGCGGATGCCTGCCCCTCACCCTAACCCTCTCCCCGTAAAAACGGGGCGAGGGGACGTGCCCTGCGAGAGGCTGGCGAGGAACGGAGAGCTTGCGGCATAGTCCCTTCGCCCCGTTTACGGGGGTCCGAAGGACGGGTCGAGACGTGTGGCTCGACCCTGGCAGTGGCGGCAGCCGGATGAGGGGCATTTGGGTCGCGATTTCAGGGGCTTGACGCGAGGATCTACGCCGCTGCCATCAGCAGCGGGCATGGATCCTCGGCTCGAGGCCGAGGATGACGGAGGGTGGGGTGGCGTCCCAACAAATCCTACCCCACTAAACCAACGAAATCACCCGCATCACCCCCTCCGCCGCTCCGCCCCCGCCGCAATCGTCTGCACCAGTTCATCCACCTCCCGTGCCAGTCGCTCCAGCGGCAAGCCGACGAAGCGGCCTTCGAGGCTGATGCTGACGACGCCGTGCACTGCGCCGAAGAGGGTGCGGGCGCGGATGGCGCGGTCTTCGGGGGGCATGTCGGGTTGCAGTTCGGCCAGCGGTTCTGCGATCACATCCATCAGGAAGAGGTGCTCGTTGAGATGCCATTGCGGCGTCGGGCTCGATTCCGGCGGGGAGTGTTCGAACAGCGCCTTCCAGAGGTTTCGGTGCTCGACGGCGAAGCTTAAGTAACCCTGCGCCAGGTTGCGCAGCCGGTCGGTCGGCGGCCGGTCCTTGGTTTTATCAAGGGTCAGCCTCGCCTCCAGCGCCTTCAGCGTCGCGGAGTTGACGTGGATGACGAGCTCGGCGAGGTCTGAAAAGACCGTGTAGAGGCCGCCGAGCGCGCAGCCGGCATCCTGGGTGATGTCGCGGGCTCTGAGATTTGTGAGCCCGTCTTTGGCGATACGCTCGCGCGCCGCCTCGATCAGCCGGGCCTTCAGGTCTTCGCGTTTTTCTTCTCGCCTACCGGCCATTAACCATTCCACTTCGATTTTTTGAACGTCGTTCAAAATTTATCTTGAACGACGTTCATGATTCTGGCATAAGTCATCTCGTGAACAACGTTCATAAACCGGAGGAAGGAAATGTTCAAACTGATTTCCATTTTGTTGCGGGGCAGGGCGCATGATGCCGAACAGGCTTTCGCCGACTGCCACGCCGTGCCGCTGCTTTCCCAGCAGATCCGCGATGCCGCCCAATCGATCCAGTCGGCCCGCCGCAGTGTCGCGGTCGCCATCGCCCAGAACGAACAGGAGAAGGGGCAGCACGCAACGATCGTTGCCCGCATCGCCGATCTCGAAGTTCGCGCTTCCGCAGCGCTGACGAAAGGCAATGAGGGCCTGGCCCGCGAGGCGGCCGAGGCGATCGCCTATCTGGAAGCCGAGCGCGATGCATCGGAAAAGGCGCAAGCCCAGTTCACCGGGGCGATCGACAAGCTGAAGGGCATCGTGCGCGCATCCGAAGCGCGGCTGCAGGAACTGCAGCGTGGCGAGCGGCTGGCGCGGGCCACGCAAGAGGCGCAGAAGCTCGATGTCGTAGTCGCCGGCCCAGGCTTTGCCACGCTCGACGATGCCGAGGAGACCCTGGCGCGCCTTCGCCTGCGCCAGAGCCAGAATGAGCTGACGGCGGCCGCCCTGAAGGACATGGAAGGCGCCGTCCGCCCGGCCGGCATCATCGAGAAGCTTGCCAATGCCGGCTTCGGCGCGCCGCTGCGCTCATCCGCCGATGATGTGCTGGCGCGGCTGAAGAGCCGCATCACGCCTGCCGCCTGAAATCGCATCCATCCAACCATTCATCCATCGAACCATAAGGATTAAGACAATGAACGACAGTTTCCAGAAACATTCCGCCAGCTGGGTCAGCTTCTCCTACATCTCCTTCGGCTCGGCCGCCTTCATGCTGGCGCTTGGCCTCTACATGATGCCGCTCGATCTCTGGGGCAAAGGCTATCTCGCCATGGGCATTCTGATGCTGGTGCAGACCACGGTGAATATCACCAAGACGCTGCGCGACAATGCCGAATCCGAGAAGCTGATCCGCAAGGTCGAGGATGCCCGCACCGAGAAACTGCTGGTCAAGTTCAATCGTAACGATGAAGATTGATCTTGGTTAACCACAGCGCAGAGTTGTTACCGCATTCAACTTTTGCGTAACAACTCTGTGGCCTTCTCTGCCAGTCGAACGAGGGACCCGCCGTGCAACACAATCTGATGACCTCCAGGAAATTCGCGCCGCTGTTCTGGACCCAGTTCCTGACGGCCTTCAACGACAATTTCCTCAAGAACACCCTGGTGTTCCTCATTCTCTTCAAGATGTCGGCGAGTGAAGGCGCCGCCCTGGTGACGCTTGCCGGCGTCATTCTCATCGTGCCCTTCCTGCTGCTCTCGGCGCTCGGCGGCGAACTCGCCGACAAGCACGACAAGGCGAAAATCGCCGAGCTCTTGAAACGCTGCGAGATCGCGGTCGCCGCCCTTGCCGTCGTCGGACTCGCGTTTTCGTCCATCTTCGTGCTGATGGCTGCGCTGTTCGGCTTCGGCGTCGTCTCGGCGCTGTTCGGGCCGATCAAATACGGCATCCTGCCCGATCATCTCGAACGCCGCGACCTGCCGAAGGCCAATGCCTGGATCGAGGGCGGCACCTTCATCGCCATCCTCGCCGGCACGATCATCGCCGCCTTCGCCTTTTCCGGCGGCGACAATGTGCTGATCTTCGGCACGATGATGATGGGACTTTCGGTGCTGTGCTGGCTGGCCAGCCGGATGATCCCGCCCACCGGCTCCAAGGCGCCGGATCTCGAAATCGACCGCAATGTCATCCGCTCCAGCTACACCCTCGTCAAGGAAATCCGCGCCGATAAGCGCCTGTGGCGTTCGGCGCTGATGAACTGCTGGTTCTGGCTGGTCGGCGCCTTCGTTCTCTCCATCCTGCCGACCATGGTGACCGAGCTGCTCGGCGGCTCCGAGCTCGTCGTGCCGGCCTATCTCACCGTCTTTGCCATCGCCGTTGCCGTCGGTTCGGCGATTGCCGCCTGGATGTCATCCGGCCGCATCGTGCTGCTGCCGGCCCCTGTCGGCACGGCGCTGCTTGGCCTCTTCAGCCTCGATCTCGCCTGGAACCTCTGGGGCTTGGCTTCCACAAGCCATGCGACGACGATCGGCACCTTCTTTGCCGGAGAGAATACCATCCGCGTCGCCATCGATCTCGCCGGCATGGCAATCTCGGGCGCCTTCATCGCCGTGCCGACCTTTGCCGCCCTGCAGACCTGGTCGCATGAGGATCGCCGTGCCCGCGTCATCGGCGCCGCCAATGTGCTGTCGGCGCTGTTCATCACCGTCGGCCTCGGCCTGGTTGCCGCCGTCCAGAAGCTCGGCGCTTCCATTCCTGAGATTCTGATCGGCCTCGGCGTCCTCAATTTTGCCGTCGCCTGGCTGATGCTGAAGACGCTGCCGACCAATCCCTTCCGCGATTTCATCTCGATCCTGTTCCGCGCCTTCATGCGGCTGGAGGTCGAGGGGCTGGAGAATATCAAGAAGGCCGGCCGCGCGCCGATCATTGCGCTCAACCATGTCAGTCTGCTCGATGGCGCCTTGGCGCTTGCCATCACCGAGGAAGAGCCCACCTTTGCCGTCGATTACAAGATCGCCCAGGCCTGGTGGGTGCGCCCCTTCCTGAAGATGTGCAAATTCCTGCCGCTCGACCCGACAAAGCCGATGGCGACGCGTTCGCTGATCAAGGTGGTGCAGGACGGCAACCCGATCGGCATCTTCCCCGAGGGCCGCCTGACGGTGACCGGCACGCTGATGAAGGTCTATGATGGCGCCGCCATGGTCGCCGACAAGACGGGCTCGATGGTCGTGCCGGTGAAGATCGACGGGCTGGAGAAGAGCTATCTCTCCTATCTCGATAACGGCAAGATCCGCCGCCGGCTGTTCCCCAAGGTCAAGGTCACCATTCTCGAGCCGGTGAAGCTCGAAGTGCCGCCGGAGCTGAAAGGCCGCAAGCGCCGCACGGCGGCAGGTGCCGCCCTCTATCAGGTGATGTCGAACCTGCTGTTCCAGACCGCCGATACCTCGTCCACCGTGCTCGACCGCGTCATTCAGGCAGGTGGCGAATTCGGCATGGGCAAGCTCGCCGTCGAAGATCCGGTCACCGGCCGGCTGACCTATGGCAAGCTGCTCACCGGCGCTGCCGTGCTCGGCGCCAAATTTCGCGCCCGCTTCCCGGAAACCAACCTCGGCGTCATGCTGCCGAATGCCAATGGCGCCGCCGCCACGCTGCTCGGCGTGATGAGCGCGGGCAAGGTGCCGGCGATGCTGAACTTCACCGCCGGTGCCGCCAATATCCTCTCCGCTTGCAAGGCCGCCGAAGTCAAACATGTGCTGACCTCGCGCGCCTTCGTCACCCAGGCCAAGCTCGGTGCCGTGATCGAGGAGATGGAAAAGCAGGTGACGATCGTCTGGCTCGATGATCTCCGGGCCGAAATCTCACTCAAGGACAAGATCTTGGGTTATGTGAGAAAGGCGCGGCCGCTGGTCAAGCGTAAGCCGGATGATCCGGCGGTGATCCTCTTCACCTCGGGCTCCGAGGGCACGCCGAAGGGCGTGGTTCTGACCCACCGCAACATCCTCTCGAATGCCGCCCAGGCGGCTGCCCGCATCGATTTCCACAGCGGCGACAAGGTGTTCAACATCCTGCCGGTGTTCCATTCCTTCGGGCTGACGGCCGGCACGGTGCTGCCGCTGATCTCCGGCGTGCCGGTCTATTTCTATCCGTCGCCGCTGCATTACCGCATCGTGCCGGAGCTGATCTATGTCTCCAACGCCACGATCATCTTCGGCACCGACACTTTCCTCAACGGCTATGCCAGGACGGCGCATCCCTACGACTTCCGCTCGATCCGCTACATCTTCTCCGGCGCCGAGCCGGTGAAGGCCTCGACCCGCCAGACCTATATGGAAAAATTCGGCCTGCGCATCCTCGAAGGTTACGGCGTCACCGAGACGGCGCCGGTCATTTCGATCAACACGCCGATGTACAACAAGTCGGGCACGGTCGGCAAAATCCTGCCGGGCATGGAATGGAAGCTCGAACCGGTGCCCGGCATCGATGAGGGCGGCCGGCTGCATGTGCGCGGCGCCAATGTCATGGCCGGTTACCTCCGCGCCGAAAAGCCCGGCGTGCTCGAGCCGCTGGTCGACGGCTGGCACGACACCGGCGACATCGTCACCATCGACGAGGACGGCTTCGTCAAGATCCGCGGCCGCGCCAAACGCTTCGCCAAGATCGGCGGCGAAATGATCTCGCTCGCCGCCGTCGAGACGCTCGCCGCCGAGCTCTGGCCGGGCGCGCTGTCGGTCGTCTCCTCGCTGCCCGACGCCAAGAAGGGCGAGCGGCTGGTGCTCCTGACCGACGCCCCCACCGCCACCCGCGCCGAATTCCTCGCCTTCGCCAAATCCAAGGGCGCAATGGACATGATGGTCCCGGCCGAGGTCAATATCGGCAAGGTGCCGGTGCTCGGCTCCGGCAAGGTGGATTTCGTCGCGGCGCGCAAGCTGGCGGAGGGTGCGGTGCAGGCCGGGGAGGCGGCGTAGGCGTGGCTTGGCGGGCGTCAGGCGCAACCGGGGAATTGTTGCCGGCGCGTTGCAAGACGCCGGTGATAGTTCCGAGAGGAAACCGACATGGCCGAAATCGATGTCTTCGACGGGCACAATGACGCGGTGCAATTCATTGCGGAATACACATCCTCCGGCCGGGACTTTCTCTCGCGGTCGGAAAGCGGGCATCTCGATCTGCCGAGGGCGCGCGAGGGCGGCCTGGCCGGCGGCTTGTTTGCGCTGCATGCAGGGCCGGAGCGCCAGCCGGAAAATGATCTGATCATCACCGGGAACGGCTACGAGGTTATCTATGCCGAGACCGTCGATCCGCTCCATGCCCGCCGGCAGATCGAGGCACAGCGCCTGGCGCTGGAAATCTTGATCCGCCGCTCCGATGGCCGGATGCGCATGGCGGTTGATGTCGAGGAGATCGCCGCCGCCAGAGCCGAAGGGGCCTTTGCCGTCGTGCTGCATATGGAAGGGGCCGAAGCGGTGGATGGCGAATTCGACTATCTCCATCGTCTGCATGCGGCGGGCCTGCGGTCGCTGGGGCCGGTCTGGAGCCGCCCGAATATATTCGGCTCCGGTGTTCCCTTCGCCTATCCCAGGTCGCCGGATACCGGTCCCGGACTGACCGAGATCGGCAAGGAGCTGGTCAGGACCTGCAATCGGCTGGGAATCATGATCGATCTCTCGCATCTGAACGAAAAGGGATTCTGGGATGTGGCGGCATTGAGCCACGCCCCGCTCGTCGTCACCCATGGCTGCGCCCATGCCATCTGCCCGTCGACCAGAAATCTCACCGACAGGCAGCTCGACGCCATCCGCGATAGCGACGGCGTCATCGGCTTCAACCTCTCGGTCAACGACGTCAGAGCCGATGGCCACCTGAAGGACGATACCCCGCTCGAGGCCGTCGCCCGCCATATCGACTATCTCGTCAACCGCGTCGGCGAAGACAGGGTCGCCCTCGGATCGGATTTCGACGGCGCGGTCATCCCTCGCGCGATCAAGGACGCCAGCGGCTTGCCGCTTCTGTTCGACGCGATGCGCAACCTCGGCTTCGACACACAGGGCCTGGCGAAATTCGCTTTCGACAACTGGCTGCGCGTGTTCGGGCTGACCTGGAAGAACAGCCCGTCATCGTGAACCAGTGCGGCGCTCCGGATCGGACGTCTTCAGCCTGAGATCGAGCACCAGCGGCACGGCGAGTGCGTAGACGGCAACGACCGAGAGCCAGATGGCGCCCGGCCATTGCTGGCGGACGAGGAAATAGATGCTGGAAAAGCCGAGCGGCGCGACGATGGAGGCGAGGCTGACGGCCGAGGCCAGCACGCCCTGGAACTGGCCCTGGCCTTTCTCATCGACCTGCCGGGTCGCCAGCGACTGCAGCGCCGGCACGCCGATGCCGCCGAGCGTGAAGACCGGCATGATCGCAAAGATCATCCAGCTCTGGCCGGCAAAGGCCATGACGGTCAGCGCGATGGAGACGCCGGCGACGCCGGTCAGGATCGCTCCGCGTTCGCCGAAGAGCTTGACGGCCGGGCCTGGAAGGAAGGCCTGGGCCAGCGTTTGGCAGATGCCGAAGGCGCCGAGCGACAGGCCGATCGACAGCCCGCTCCAGTGGAAGGCGTCGCTTCCCCAGAGCGCCCAGCAGGTGCCGTAGGCCTCGCCGGTGGCGCTGAAGATGAAGAAGAGGATGATGACGGGCAGCAGGCTTTTGACCTCCAGCACCGCGCGCAGCGGCTTCAGCGGATTGAGCGTCGACAGCGCGATCTTTTCGCGGCTGCCGGGGCGCGATTCCGGCAGGATGAAGAGGGCGAGCAGCAGGTTGGCACCATTCAGCGCCGCGGCTGCGATGAAAGGCAGCCGCAGCCAGTGGTCGCCGAGCACGCCGCCGAGAACCGGGCCGATGATGAAGCCGAGGCCGAACATGGCGTTGAAGAGGCCGAAGCGGCGGGCGCGCGTCTCCTCCGGCGAAATGTCGGTGATATAGGCGGTCGCGACCGAAATGTTGGCGCTGGTCAGCCCGGCGATCGCCCGGCCGACGAACAGCAGCAGCAGATTGGGTGCAAAGGCCAGCAACAGGTAGTTGACGGCAGCACCCGCAAGCGAGATCAGCAGCACCGGCCGCCGGCCGAGCCGGTCGGAGAGCGCCCCGAGCACCGGCGCGAAGATGAACTGCATCACCGCGTAAAGCGCGGTCAGCGTGCCGATAGTGGGCGCGACGTTTTCGGCATGGGTGATGTCCTGCAAGAGCTGCGGCAGGATCGGGAAGATGAGGCCGATGCCGACGGCATCGAGGACAATGGCGGTGAAGATGACGATAAGGGATCTGGTCATGGCGCGTTCCGGGTCGACGCGAGCGCGACAGCGCCGTTGACGCGCGCCGATGGCTCACGATGAGGCCTGAGCAGGGTCAGGCGTTTGGTTTCTGGGAGTGCTGGCCGAACCATGGCGGAAAGCGCATGGATGGCGTGTGCTCGACCACCTGGACGACCATTCGTCCACCTGTTTACTCCGCCACTGAGCGGATCAAGGAAGGCAGTCGCTTTTCGCGACGGGCAAGACATACGCCGGCCGGCGCTTTGCGGCAAGCCTGTTTTTGCGGGTGAGCGGCTAGGCAATGGGCCTCGGACCCAAAGGCTGCCCCTCACCCTAACCTTACCGGGGTCGAGCCACTCGTCTCGACCCGTCCTTCGGACCCCCGTAAGAACGGGGAGAGGGGACGTGCCCTGCGAGGGGCTGGTGGGGGACGGAGAGGGTGCGGCACATCCCCTTCGCCCCGTTTACGGGGAGAAGGTGCCGGCAGGCGGATGAGGGGCCGGCTTGGGCGCGTCTCGCCTGCTGCCAAACGCGCGAACATCACCGCAGCCATAGCAATGACGCGTTTCGCTTGTCGTTCGGCGCATATGAGCTTGTCGACGCGGGCCAGTCGCTTCACCATGACGGTAACTTCAGCTCCGGAGACAGGCAGGCAATGACCGATATCGCGCAGATGCAGGAACAGCGATTGACCGCCCTTCGGCAGACCGCCTCGGGTGCGCCGAAACTGCCGTCCAACCCGTTCTTCGGCGTCGGGCCGATCACCGATGCGACGACCGACGAGGTGGACAGCCGCCTCCGGCGCATCGCCTTCGACGCCTGGATCGAAAAGACCTATCGCAAGTTCGACGACCGGGGCAACGATATCGGCGGCTTCACCACGGCCGAGATTTCCCGCAGCATGCATCGCGGCTATCCGGCCGATAAGATCCTGACCGACATGATGCGGGCGATCCATCGTTATTTCGGCTTTCCCAAGGTGAACCGCATGGCGGTGGGGCTCGGCGGCGGCCACAGCGGTTTCACCGTCTGCATTCAGCACCTGATGAATGCCAACGACGCCGGCCAGCACGTCTATGTCGATACGCCGCGGCCGGAGAGCGATCCGTCCAAGGCCGCCGGCTTCTTCCGCCAGTCCTGGGCCACACAGCTGATCGAGATGCAGCGCTTTGCCGAAAAGGGTTGCGAGAGCCGCATTCATTTCGCCGCCTCCGAGGGCGTGATCCCGACGGCGGCCGAGCTTGCCGCCCTCGGCGTTTCGATCTTCGTCGGCGTCGGCCACGAGACGACCGGGGCCAATGCCTATACCAGCGGCGAGGTCCGCGAACTCCTGACCTGGCTCGACGGCGATCCGGTCAATCGCCATGCGGTGTTCGACGCCACCTCGATGCTCGGCGCCATGCCCTGGGAGCCTGAACTCGTCAGCGCCGTGATGGCGAAATGCTGCCTGTTCATGCCGTTCCAGAAGGCGATCGGCGGGGTTTCCGGCTATTTCGTCGCCTCCTTCACGCCGCATGCTTTGGCGCTGATCGAAAAGAACCAGCAGGATCCGGCCTGGGCGATCCCGCGCCAGCTGAAGATCGCCCCGCCGATCGATCCCAGGCAGCCGTTTTCGGCCAAGCGCTCCGTCGATGCCGGGCCGTTCTACGATCCGGCCGAAGACCGCATGCTCGGCGGCGTCATCAACACCTACAGCGCACTCGCCTTTGCCGAGACCACCTTCGGCCTGCTGCAGTCGGAGGCGAGGGTCGGCTCCGTCGTCGAGCTCAACCGCCGCTCCGCCGCCAATCGCGCCGTGATCGACGAATGGGTCAAGGCGCATCCGCTGCTGTCGCTTGTAGTCGCCGATGCCGAACGCCGCGGCGCGGCGGTGACGCTTCTGAAGGTCGAGGACGCTGATATCACCGATGCCGGCATCCACGCCCGCATCATTGCCCGCTCGAAGCAGCTGCTCGGTTATGAGGGCATCACCCATCCGAACGGCGAATACAAGCCCGGCCTCGATGCCGCCCGCTACGTCAATGCCTTCCCGGGCACACCCGGCGACTATCGCGCCTGGGTCGGCGGCATCCGCGAGCCCGAAGATGTCGTCGCGCTCTTGGAAAATCTGCGATATGCCTATCTCAGCGCCAAGATCGTCGTTCTCGAAGAGGAACTGGCCAAGCACGGCGTGACCTTCGAGGCGCCTGATAAGGCCGATGGCGCCGTGCGCAAGGACGATCCGAACCACGCCTATACGGTGCTGATCGCCGATCTGGTCGGCCTGCGCTTCGGCGCCGACGGCGAGCCTGATTACAGCGAGGTCAAGGCCTATATCGAGGAAAAGGGCGGCAGCTTCCATCTCGGCCCGCTCAGTGACCGCGCGAGGCTCGAAAAGGGCCGCATCCATTTCTTCTATCAGCCGAACCTCAGCACCGAGGCGGAGATCCTGCCGCAGACCGACAAGGGCCAGTACGACGCGCTGATCGCCGCGGCGACCTTCATCCCGAAGGCCTCGGTCTTCCCGCGCGGCGGCGTGCGCATCGGCGCCGGCACCGGCAATATGGGCTCGGCCTCCTGGGGCGGCGGCAACGGCGAGGGCGGCGACGCGGCCCTGATGAACACGCCCGGCATCAACAGCCGGGCGACCGCCCAGATGGTGCTGAAGGCGATCCTGAAGGTCGTTCCCGACCTGCCGGTCGATAGATTGCACCGGCTGGTCGCCGGCGGCGATTTCGACACCGGCCGTCAGCTCAAGGATTTCCCGACGGCCAAGCTCGACGGCCGGAAGCTTGCCGTTCTCGGCTACGGCAATATCGGCCGCGAAGTCGCCAAGCTCGCCAAGGCCTTCGGCATGACGGTGGCGATCTACGCCCGCGAGCATCACCGGCGCTGGATCGAGGCCGAGGGCTTCGGCTATGCCGCCAGCCCGGTCGAAGCGGCAAGCGGCGCCGACGTCCTCTCCGTCCATATCGGCCTCGGCCGCCTGGACGCATCGACCGGCCTCTATTCCAATGCCGGCACCGTCGACGCGAAAGTGCTCTCCGCCATGAAGGACGGCGCCGTGCTGGTCAATTACGACCGCGGCGAAGTCGTCGATCCCTATGCGCTCGACGCAGCGCTGTCCTCCGGCAAGATCGCCCACGCGGCAATCGACGCCGATCTGTTCAAGGATGCCGCGACCGGCACGCTCAGCGGACCGATGCTGCCCTACCTGCCGCTCGAACAGCGCCACAAGGGCAGACTGGAGCTGCTGCCGCACGCCGCCGCCGACACCGACCACCCCTCGCGGGTGACCGGCGCCAAGCAGGCGGTCGACCAGATCTTCGACGTCATCCGCTTCAAATCCGTCGTCAATCTCAAGGGCGACCTGTCGGAGGGCTATATCTCGGCCGGCAGCCGCACGCCGGCCGGCATCGGCAAGGTGACGAAGCAGGTCGTCACGGCGGCCGCCGGCAAGACAGAGCTTCTGGAAGAATTGCGCCAGGCCTCGGAAAAGATCGCCGCCATATCAGGCGCGCTTTCCGCCGTGTCCGACCCGGCTCATCGCGGCCGGATCGTCGAACGCTACACCGGCCTTCTGGTCGAAAACGCCGACAGGCAGCGCGCGCTTCTCGATCAGCTCGGCCTCTACGGGCCGGCGGAGGGCTGAGCTGCACCGGCAGTGACCCGGTAAAACAAAACAGGCGGCACATCGGCCGCCTGTCTTCGCTTCCTTGGGCAAACCGCCCGTTACTTCTGTTCCGGCGCCAGGAATTCGGCGCAATAGGATGGGCCGCTGACGCCGGGGATGTCGGCGACGGTGCGGATGTCGCGGATCGTGTAATCGGAGCTGGTGGTGATTTCGGCCTGGCAGCGCAGATAGGCGGTGCGGGCCGACGCGATCTGCTTGCCGCGCTTGCCGTCGGCGCCTTCGGCATATTTTGCTGGGATCCGCACGGTCTTGTAGCCGCCGCGCCAGGTATAGACGGTGGTGGCGCCTTCCTCGCGGTCGCTGATCGGCGGTCCGTAGGCAGCAAAGAAGATGCCGGCCGATTTGCCGACCCAGCGGGCCTCGATCGGATTGCCGGCGGAAGGTATGGTCGTGCATCCGGCAAGCCCAATGGCAAGCCCGGCCGCGGTCATGGTGCGGAATTTCATCGTGTCGTCCCTGATCTCTAGCGCATTGGCTGCGACGCCGCTTTTACGGGCGGTTTCGCCTGTCCCGTCGAGCCCTTTAGCGCGGAACCCGGCAAAAGAAAATTGCCCCTGTGGTACTTCCCGACGATTTGCTCCGGGTGTGTCTTTTTGCAGCAGCAGCGCACCGCCGGCCCTGTCATCCACCCGTCAAAAATTCCGCCGGATTTTTGGAATTTGGTGCTTGTGCAACCAGATAGGCTGTTCTATAGAAGCGCCGCTGGTCACGGAGTGTAGCGCAGTCTGGTAGCGCACCACGTTCGGGACGTGGGGGTCGAGTGTTCGAATCACTCCACTCCGACCAGCTAGAAACCCCGCTTCGGCGGGGTTTTTCGTGTTCGGGCGCTGTTGGCTCGAAAAGCACGGCAATGCTTGCGGCAATGAATGGTTACGTCTTCCTCCCGGCGCGGCCGGTTGTGGATCCACACCGGCATTTGGCTGATGACCCGGGCGATGCCGGCCATAGGCTTTTCCAACTCTCAAGTGTCATGGCCAGGGGCCGGATGCTTCCCACCCGTCGGTTGCGGCTGGCATCAGCGAGGTGGCCGAGGCGACGTCAGCGGCGTATGTGAGTGAGGAGGTGCCCCTTGTGAGAGGGGAAGCCAAAGGCCGGGCCGATTCGTATCGAGGGAAACGCAAAAGCCCCGCCAACGTGGCGAGGCTTCAGTGCTGCTTCTTGGCAGACAGTTCTTAGAACTTTACGCCGACGCCGAACTTGAGTTCGTGCTGATCCAGGTCAACATCCACACCAAGGATGTCCTTCTCGCCGAAGTCGTTGTACCGGTACTCGCCGCGGGCGAAGATGTTGTTGGTGACGGCAAAGTCGACGCCAGCCCCGACGGTGTAACCGTTGAAGGTCTCCGTTTCCTTGTCGAACCCCGGCACGTCGACGTAACCGCGCGTGGCGGTCCAGCCAGCTGCGCCATAGATCAGCGCCTTGTCGAAGGCGTAGCCGACCCGACCGCGAACGGCGCCGGCCCAATCCGTCCCAATTTCGGCCCCCAGCGTGTCCTTCTCATTCCAGTTGTGTTCCAGATTGCCTTCGATACCGACGACAATGCTATCGAACTGGAAGTTATAACCAGCAAATCCGCCGAAGACGCCGCCGTTGAAATCCTCAGAAGCGCTGCCGCCGCCGAAGTCGAAATCACCGTTAAGCCATCCGGCGCCGCCATCAATACCGAAATACGGGCCCGACCAGGTGAACACAGGCGCAGCCGCAACGGGAGCGGCCGGTACGTCCTGAACGACATCGGCTGCCAAAGCAGTGGTTGCGACAAGTGCTAGGAAAGTGGTGGCAATAGTCAACTTCATCTCTGTACCCCATGCGTTACAATGCAACCAAGGGATACAGGGCAACTCAACAAAAAGCTGTAGCAAAAAGAGCACACGCGCGCAATTGTACAGTATTATAAAGGTTGTGCCGGAGGACGTCAGGCCTTCCGCCTGACAAAAAATGATAACCGGGACGCGATTGAACAATTCGTCGGGCGTTGCATGCGCCATGTTCGATTCGCCGCGCTTCAGAATCAACCGGAACGAGTCGCCAAGTGATTCGTTGAGTCGCGTGGCCAGCGTGGGGGCTGTATCATGAGCAAGCGACGAAGGTTCAAGCCGGTGAAGATCACCATCAATGGCAAGGTGAGGACGGTCTATAATGTCGTTCAGGCCGGCAACACTTTGCTGAACGATTGGCCGGAGCAGACGCCGGCGGCCGAGGCGGCCGAACGGCTTGTGCTTGATGTTTTCAACGATGCCGCCGAGCCCGAGCAGGTGCGCCGCGCATTCATCACCGCGGCGAAGGCCAGCGACATCAAGTACAGCTCCTGAGCTGAAGGATCCGGCAAAGCCCTGGCTCACTTCCACGACACCCGCTCCTGGTAGCTGAGATCCTGGTTCTTGAACTGCGTCTCCATCCAGGCGGCCGTAACGATCGCGACGAGGAAGCCGAAGGTAAGGCAGGCGATCGCCTGGGTCCGCCACGAGACGAAGGTGACCGGCGCCGGGGTGAGGGGCTTTTCCAGGCATTCGCCGGGCGGGCAGGCGCAGTCGGCAAAGGCTTTGATCAGGCAATCGCTCATGCTGCACAGCCCTTCACCGTGTCGATGGCGGCAAGGATCTTCTGGTGAAGCGGGCAGCCGCGATCGTTGCTGCCGTCGAAAAAACGTTCGGCCTCCACCAGCGCGGTCAGGAGA
The DNA here is from genome assembly GCF_030053135.1 of Rhizobium sp. BT04. Classification (NCBI taxonomy): domain Bacteria; kingdom Pseudomonadati; phylum Pseudomonadota; class Alphaproteobacteria; order Hyphomicrobiales; family Rhizobiaceae; genus Rhizobium; species Rhizobium sp. BT04. The sequence goes on from NZ_CP125652.1 coordinate 4,114,605, forward strand.
TCGGGTGTCCCGGCGGTGAGGCGGGCCTTGGCATGGGTCTCTTCGCTTGTCCCGGCCCATCGGGCGGCAGGACGGCTCTCGGTCGAGGGTTCGGATGTGGGATTGGCCGCAGGCATCTCAGCTCCCCTCAGGCGTAAAGCTGATCGGTATCGGTGATGCCCATGATCTCGCGGGCATAGCGGTAATGCGCCTCGACGCTGGCGGCAGCGCCGCGCAGCCAGGACGGGCCGCGGATCGAATGTTCGGGACGGCGGAGAAAGGCAAAGCCGAGGGCGCCCATGCGCTGGGCCTCGTTGGCCATATAGGCGCGGCAGTCATGGGCCGTGCGCGCCGCATTCCAGCGGGCATCCCGCTTGCTCTCCTCGGTTTCGATATTGCGGATGTGCTGCATCGCCCCGTCCTCCCGCGCCTCTGATCTCTTGCGAAGAAAGGTATATATAATACCCCATCACGTCAATCCTAAAAGGTATTAAAAATACCCTCATGATTGACGAGGTACGAATCGTAGGTGTATCTCTGGATCCAGTGATTGGGCGACCGGGTGCAACTCCCGAGCTGACGAAGCCCAGCGGCGCGGGAAGCGAAAGTCCTTAAGTGCGCTGTCAGAAAATCAGGACGAGGGCGAAGCGAATGGCCCCTCTGGCACGTGTCCCATCCCGGCTCCGGCCTTCAGGACCTGGCCAATGCTCTCCCGGCTTCATGGGCTTTGCTCATGGGGTAGGGGGAAGCTTTGGCCGGAACCCTCCCTCACCAGCCTTCAGGAACCTTCTCCTCCTAAGCCTAAGAGAGAGGATAGAGAACTGAAGTTGGAGTAGATGATGAAAGCAAAAAAGGAGGCCGGCCAAGCGCGCGAACTCGAAATCACCGGCAAGTGATCGAAGCGGCCTGGGATCGCCGAATTCTACGATCCGAGGGCGCTGCCGAAGGACGGTGACGAGGGTGTGCGAACGGCAGCCGGACCTTCCGCAATTTGTGGTTTCAGAGGGTGGGCCGCCCGATATGCGTCATGATTCCGGCGGGGCCCGGCGAGCTTCAGAGCGAAATCCTATAGGCCGTACATCTGCCGCGCGGCGCTGAAGGCGAGAAGCAGCACCGCTGTCGTGACGATATAGAACCAGATTTTGCCGGCACGCGCGGAAGGGCGGATCATATTGGTTTCATTGATCATTGCTTCCGAGATTTGAGCTCCATCCCTACATCTCGATGATCGATCGGCGGACGCGGCCGACGATGGTGACGGCGCCCTGGAATTCCGGCGGCGGCACGTCCTCGTAGGAGGCGGGCTGGAAGGGCGGATTGTCGTTCGGGCGGTAGCGCTTGTAGGTGGCGGCGCCCGTCTCGTCGGCGACGACATAGAGCGCGTTCGGCGCCAGGCGCTTGTCGCGCAGATTGACGAAAATGATCGAGCCGGGCGGCGAGATCTTGTTCATCGAGTTGCCTTCGACCTCGAGCGCGATCCATTCGCCATCGGGAAGATCGAGGGCGGCGACGGTCGGGAATTCCGAAAAGTCGGTGATCGGCGCCTGCTCGCTCAACTGGCCGGCGCTGACCCAGGAGATCTTCGGCACGTCCGCGACGGAAACCGGCAGCTCATCCGGATCGAGCGCGTTGCCGGTGCCGAACTGCAGCCAGTTGAGATTGACCTTGAACGCGCGGGCATACTTCTTCGCATCGGCAATGCCGAAGCCGTTGCGGCCGGATTCGTGCGCCTTGTAGACATTGGCGTTCCAGCCGAGCCGATCGACGATCGCCTTCGGCCCGGCAAAGCCGGCATTCTTCCTGGCCATGACAAGCCGCTTTGCGCGTTCTTCGCGCTCAAATTGTTCCTGATCTTTCAACATGATATAAATTATACCCTAAAAAAAGGTATATGTAATGCCCTATTACGCTTGACATAACGGGTATTAATTGTACCCTAATGAGCATGACACACAGCGACATCATCCATGACGGGCCCAGACTTCCCCGCTACAGCGGTTGCCCCCGCTACACCGGGTGCGCGATGTGCGGCAAGGCGCTGTCGATCGCCGAGGTGATCGAGCGCCACTGCGAAAATTGCGGCCGGCCGACGAGCCCGAAAGAGATGCGGGAGATCCTGCCCGGCGCTCTTTTGATCACCCATCCCGACGGCGTCACTCCTCCCTGACGGCGATCGGCGGCCGGCGTCGTCGCCCTCCCTCGGCGACGCCGGCCTCTCAATCCCCGGCGGCAGCCCATGCAGACGAGCGGAGCTTTTTCTCCCGCAACAACGGCGAGCCGTTCTCGCAATCGAAAACAAGGATGAAACGATGAGCATCCAAGCCAAGGCCGCGCCAGACGCAGCACCGAGATGCCGGCATGAACGCGCTTGAGCTCTTCCGCACCGGCCGGGACTATATCGAAATCGCAGCCATCCTCGGGATGTCGGTGCCTTCGGTCGAAATCGAGATCCACCGGCTGCGCAGCGCCGAGAAGGGCGACACCGCCCAGCAGGATCACGCCGGCGCGGAAACCCGCCGGTTTGCCCGCCGGCCCCTCAAGCCGGGCACGCCGGTCAATTTTGCCGGCGGCCGGATTTGAGGGGGGGCGGCGGGTTTGAGGTCGGCCATCTCGGCCGGGAAAGGCAAACAATGGCGAGGGAAACAATGGCGAAGGCAACAATCGACAAGGACATCATGGAGATCCTCAGCCCGGTGCTGGGGCAGGAGCTGGCGGCAGCGATCATCGAATATCGCAAGCGCACGCTGAAGCGGCCGCTGACGGCTTACGCGGCCCGGATCCAGGCCAGGGAATATCTGCTGACCGGCGACCCGGTCGGCGCCGCTGAGATGCAGATCTTCCGCGGCTGGCAGGCGATCAAAAGCGACTGGTACCTCAAGGAGAAGGCGAGGGAAGCCCAGTCGATTAACAGCAGCACGAGAAGGACGACAGTCGATGCCGCAAGAGATTTCCTCTCCGGTGAAGATCATAGCGGGGATGCTTTCGGGTTTCCCGGCATCAACAGGCACTGATCCCGACATGCAGATCCGCGCCTATCTCGTCGCCATCGACGGCATTCCGCTGGAGGCTGTCTGGCAGGCCGCCAAACTCTTCATCTCCGGAAAGGTGAAAAACCATAACCGCGCCTTCGCCCCGAGCTGCGCCAGTTTCGCCGAGCAATGCCGCCGTCAGCAGGCGGCGATCGAAGCGCAAAGCCGCCCCCGCCGCGAGCGGCAAGCGGAGACGCCGCAGCCGAAAGTCGCCGCCTACAAGATGCAGCTGCTGCGCGACGCGGCGAACGGCAGCCGCAACGCCAGGCGGGAACTGGCGAAGATGTTTCCCGACAACCCGATCATTGCAGGAGCCGCACGGCCCGAGGAGGCATTGAGGTGAGAGGCCTATTCTGGACGGAAGACAAGATCGTCAGGGCGCAGACGCTCTGGCAGGAGGGGCTCTCGGCAAGAGAGATCGCCAACCTGTTCGGATCGAAGAAGAACACCGTCATCAACATGGCGCGCCGCAACCGCGACAGGTTTCCGGCACGGCAGGACATCAGGCCTCCGCTGGCCGAGACCCGCCCGGCGCCGGCGCCGATTCGCCATCCCGACCGGGTCACGCGGGTGACGCTGTCGGGTGCGCATGTGACGATGCCGCGCGTGCCCTCTATCGATGGGTATCCAGAGCCATGAGCCCAGTGACCCCACGCGAAACCGAAATCATCGGCTGGATGGCGGCGGGCAAGACCGCCGCCGAGATCGGCACCATTCTCGGCATCTCCCACATCACGGTGAACACGCACATCGCCAACGCCAAGGCGAGGCTCGGCGTCTTCAAGGATACGGCGCTGGTCGCCGCCGCACTTCGTAACGGCATCATTCGATAGAAGGACAATCAGCATGGGTGGCAAAGCAGCCAAGGCAAAGACGGGGCGGGCAAACAAGGGCGCCGGCCGGCCGCGCAAGGCAAATGTCGAGCGGTTTCCCTGCGGCAAGATCAAGCCCTTCGAAACCGAGAAGGACAATATCAGCGTCGCGATATCAGCCCGCCGCCGCATCCACGGTTTCGGCCGGACGGTTGATGACGAGACGGTCAAAAGCCCGTTCGCCGGCTATACGCTCGGCCGCATGTTCCTCGACGGCCTGATCACCGCCGAGCAGCGCCAGGCCGGCGACGACTATGCCGAGGCAATCGCCCGCTACCACAAGACCACCGGCATCCCGGCCCCGAGCCCGCGGGCGCAATCGCTTTTCGCCGTCAAAGGCCACGAAGGCGAGGTGACCGACACCATCGCCGACCGCGCCCGCAAGGCCAGCAACCGCATGATGGCGCTGCAGGGCATCCTGCTGCGCTGCCAGGACGGCCCGCAGGTCAGAAGCACCGTCTATAACGTCACGGTGATGGATTACGAACATCTGCGCCAGATGCCGCCGCAGCAATTGTTGTGGCTGCGGCGGGGATTGACGGCGCTGCGAGGGGCGAGGGCCGGTTGACGACGGAGCGACGGACGCGAAATTCGCCTACATCCCATCCGCCATCGCTGTCCTTGCCGCAGAGTTCACCCCACCCTCCGTCGTCCTCGGGCTTGACCCGAGGATCCACGCTGGCCTCCGTCAGCAGCGGCCTGGAGACACGGGCGGGAGCGGGGCGAGGGGGGAATGCGACATCTGTGATTACAGCCGTCTGCCTTCACGGCAAGGCTTCACGAGGCTGAGAATTTCACCACGACACCGCGCTGCCGAAAGTAGGCCTCCATCCGCTTCCTGCCAGAACGGTTATTCTGCACGAGCCTGGCCGGGTCGAATACGGCCTCTTTCAAACCCGCCCGCGTCAACGCTGCCTTGAGGGCGGCGACATGCACGTCGATGTCGGCGTTGTCCGCCTGGAGCGACTCATAAATGCGGTTTGTTGCATCTGCTACGGTCGGTTCGCTCATTATTACACTCCTGTTGTCGTCTGGCTGGCCTGACCGTATTGGGGTGAAACCTGTTCAGGTCAATGGGTAACAATGGATTGGAACATTTCCTCCGCTTTCGAAGATGAACCACCAGAAGCAGCCCTGCCGCCGGGTTTGCGTGGAAACATCACGGCCATCCGGAAGCTTCTCGACGACGGGTCATGCGGCAGAGGCGGCATACGGACTAAACCTTGAATCTACTCCGTCGAGATCTCATCTTCAGGAGAGCATTCCTAATCGCTTTCAAGCGAGGCACACTGCAACAGCCGGTACTGATTCCGTCCTGCGTGCGACCGATGCAAATCGCTTCTCGAACTCTACGAGGTAGGTGTTGACGCAGTTCTTCGAAACAACTCAGGGCATCATGCTAGTCGGAGCGATGATTGGGGCTGGCTGTTTCGCCGCCGGCACGATCATACCGAGCGCACTGCGGTGGACGAGTGCTGAACGCGCGCGGAACCCAAAAGCCAAAGCGCGCAGCGCGGCGATGCTGACAGCTCTGGCATTGGACGATTTTGTCGGCGCCGCATACGCTGCCGTTCACGATACGCCTGAGTTCAACCCAGCCAACGAAGGCGAATTCGTCTTCCACACGGCGGATCCGGTTCTTGTCCTTCCACGGGCTGAAGATTTGAGCCTCTTGGGCGACGAGCTCTTCCATGAGGCTTTATGGTTATCGAACCGGGTGACGAACCTTGGGAACGCGTTGGATAACCTTGATCTCTCCAGCCCAGGCTTCGACAGTTTTTTCGAGCGTCGCCAGGAGGGCTATGCGGTGATCGCGGCGAAGGCGATGGACCTCATCGAGCGACTGCTTGCCGATTTTGATCTCAGTCTTCCGGAAAAACCTGACTACTACAGGCAGCGCGATGGATTTGCCTCGGTCGTACAAGCTGCTGGCGAACGCAGCAATGACAGCAAGAAGACCGCAGCGAGGGTTCAGACCCCTGGCTCCAATGTCACTCATCTCTTTCCGAAGACAGGTGAAGAGTAAACGGTGTTCCCAGGCCACGTCTTCGAAGCCTGAGGGCACGCAGGGCGATCTGCCATTGCAGGCTCTCCACCCTCCCTCGGCACGGACCGGTTTCGGCTTGGCTTCCCCGAACCGGGAAGACCGCAAGTGAGGTAGAGCGTGGGGGCGGCTTTGCGATTTACCCTGTGTGCTTCTTCCTCCGGCTGCGGTCAGGCCGATAACTGAATTCAAAACAAACGATCGACAAATCGCGCGGTCTCCCAGGTCTTGAGGAAATGCGCTTCCCGCGCGATCCAGCCGACGGTCTCGCTTCCCCATTCCTGGGCCCGGCTTGCATACTCGCCCATCAGCCAGATGTGGCGGACGATCACAAAGCGATGGGCGGCTTCGAAGTCGTCTGGGGTTATCGGCCGGACGGCTCGATAACCGTCGACGAAGGCGTCCCACATGGCGGTCGAACTTCGGCCGAAGGAGACTTGCGCCCACAGGAAGACCGACAGGTCGTAGGCAAGGTACCCCGGACCGCCGTCGTCAAAATCGAAAAATACGGCTTCGCCGGCGTCGTTGATGCGCGCATTGAAGCCGTGGCAATCGCCATGGCAATAGGTCCTGGTCAGATCGCCGAAGGCTTCGATCGCCTTTGCGGTTCGTGCCGCGATGGTTTCGAGATCGCTGCGGACCTCCGCGTCCTCCACAATGCCGCTATCGCGTATTCGGGCGAGGGGCCGATGCAGCAGGTGTTCGAGGTCAAGCCGATAACGCGCGCCGTCCGGCGAGAATGTCTCGGCCGCATTGTGCAGCAGAGCAAGAGTCTTGCCGTTGGCCCGGGCATCGCCGGCATCCGTCGTAGACGGCTGGCGGCCGTCGAGCGCCCGGAAGAGCACGCCCTCGCGCCCGCCTTCCGGCGCATTTCCCTGAACGAACAGGCTGCCATCACGTGTCGGGACGGGGGCTGCGACCGGAACGCCCGATTGCGAAAGATGCATCAGGAACGCCGTTTCGGTTTTCACGTCGGCTGGACCGCGTGCGCGGCGGTGGGAAAGCCGGAAGACATAACGCTCGCTGTGGCTGCCAACGACGAGATACACATCATTCAGGCCACGTTGAAGCAATCGGCAGGAAAGCGGTCCTGCAAGCGGATAGTGATGATTGATGAACTGTTCGACAGCCTCAACCTGAGGCGTTGAATAGAGCGGATCAAAGTCGAGCATAGGGCTGTCCGTAGGGGCTTTGCGAGAGGGCTGTTTCCGGGGTTGCGGGGCCGTGTTTTTGCAACCATATCGGCGCCGTGCTGACCAGGCCAGCTTTTCAGCGGCGCGGAGATCGAATTTCCTCATCGAGAGTCTGCATTCGTCTTGGCGCGCGGTTCGCCGATCATGCCCGAATGGGTCGCTGTCCTTGCTCCAGACGTCACCCCACGCTCCGTCCTCCCAGGGCTTGACCGAGGATCCACTCTCGCCGCCGTCGGCCTGCCAAGGATCATCCGGCGCGGCACGCAGTGGGTCGCTGTCGTCATCGAAGGCTCGCTGGTTGTCGGTTTCGATCGCGGGAAGGGAGGCGTCCACGGCGTGCCGCACGACGCTGGTAGCGCGGGATTCTCACGCGCACTTTGCCGGGATCATACCAATCCGTAAGAAATGCAGCCTCGGCCGTTCGACCGCTGCACTTTACCAAAATGTATAGTCCGGGCGAGGTCCCCGTGAGATTTCGAGCGCAGGCTTGGCGCCGTCATTGTCAAGTCGAGGCCAGCTCTCATGAATATGCGCGCCACACCTGCCGCCCTTATGCCGGCGATCCATCCGGTCAGCCTGCGGGTTAACACTTACCTGATCAATCTCGACCGGGCGCCGTTGCGGCGGTTTCGCATGGAGCGGCTGCTGGCGGACTTCGGCCTTGCCTTCGAACGCGTGGCGGCGGTCGATGGCGCGGTCATCAGCCTGCCGCATCCGGGTTTTGACGAAGCAGCCTATCTCAGCCGGCACGGCCGCCGGCCGAACCCTTTCGAGATCGGCTGCTATCTCAGCCACGTCGAATGCGCCAAACGGTTCCTTGCCGGCAATGCCGAGTTCGCGCTCATTCTGGAAGACGATCTCGATTTCGATGACGATCTGGCCGAGCTGCTCGATGCCGCCCTTGAGCACCAAGAGCGCTGGGACATCCTGCGCCTGTCCACAGTCAGTTCCGGGAAAAAGCACAGGGTGGAGGCGCTGACGGCGTCGCGCTCGCTGGCCATCGCGCTCACCCGCGAGAAGGGGTCCGGCGCCTATCTCATCAACCGCCGGGCGGCGGAGTGGATCGCCGGTGCGCTTCTGCCGATGCGCCTGCCTTATGATCTCGCCTTCGATCTGGAGTTCGATGAGGGGCTGAAGGCCTGCTTCGTCGATCCGGCGCCGGTCAGCCAAAGGGCGGATCCCTGCTCGCAGATCCAGGCCGGGCTGTCGGCATACCGGCTCGGCCGCCGCCGGCCGTGGAGTGTCCTGCCCTATCGCACGGCGGCTGAGGTGCGCCGGTTTGCTCGCCGCTTCCGCCGTCTCGCCGCCTGGAGGGTGAGCGGTTAGGGCCGCTCCCCCGGGGTGAGCGGCTAGGACCGCTCCTCTGGGGTGAGCGGTTAAGACCGTTCACCCGGGATGAGCGGAAAGGCGATCGAGATGGTGAGGCCGGGATGATTGTCGGCCATGGTGATCTCAGCCGCATGCAGGTCGGCGATCGCCTTGACGAGGCTGAGCCCAAGCCCGCTTCCCGGCGTCGTGCGGCTCTTGTCGAGCCGGTAGAGACGCCGGAAGACCCTGTCCCTTTCTCCGGCGGGAATGCCGGGGCCGGTATCGGCGACCGAGACGATGGCCCGGCCGTTCCGGCAGCGGAGCGAAACCGTGATGCCAGTTCCGGCCGGGCAGTGGTTGATCGCGTTTTCCACCAGGTTGGCGATCATCTGCGTCAGCAGATCACGGTCGCCCCGAATGAGCGCCGGACAGCGCTCCGCGATCGTCAACGACATCAACGCGTCTTCCGCGACATCGACATAGACCTCGGAAATCACCGCAAGCACGGCGTCGAGATCGGTCGCCTGGAAACGCTCCTTGCGGGCGCCGGCCTCGATCTGGGAAATGCGCAGCAGCGCCTCGAAGGTGGCGTTGATCCGGTCGCTCTCGTGTCTCGCTTCGTCGAGAAGGGCCGACACATCGGCCTGCCGGTCATTTCCGGCCACCGCGGCATCGAGCGTCAGCCGCAGCCGGTTGAGAGGTGTTTTCAGATCGTGGGCGATATCGGCGCTCACCTGCCGCATGCTGTCGACCAATGTCTGCAGCCGCTCCAGCGCTGCGTTGATCTGGATCGCCACCATATCGAGATCGTCGCCGTTGCCGCTGATCGGAATGCGGGCGTCGAGCGCGCCTTGGGCGACGTCGTTCATGGTCAGCGCCACCCTGTCCAGCCGCGCCTGGGCGCGAACGGCGAGAAAGGCGCCGCCGCCGATCGCGGTCGCGACGACGATCGCCGCCGCCCATTCGAGGCTCACCTGCACGATCCTCAGCATCTCGTCGACATCGTTGAAGTTTTCGGCGACCACCAGGCTGTAGGGGCCGATCGTCGACACCTGCATCCGGTAGCGTTCATGGCCCTTCAGCCCGACATCGCCTGAGGTGACGGTATGGACGCCGTTCGGGATGCGCGGTGCCGCGAAATTGCCGGCGAGTTTCCTGCCGGCCTGGTCGGTCAGCGAATAAAGCCCGTCGGAGGTGGATTGAAAGCTCGCATAATTGTTCAGCGTGTTGATGAGATCCCCGGTGTCGCCGGGTTCGTAGGTCGAGACGATCAGCGAATTCATCTCGGTGAGCGACTGTTCGAGATCGCGGCCGAGGCCGAGGCGCAGCATGTGATAGATGATTGCGCCGCTCAAAATGAAGGTGACGACGAAGAGCACGCCGAAGGTGACGGCAAGCCGGAACGGCGTGCTCCTGCGCAGGCTGGAGCATGATGCCGAAAAGTGTGCGCGGTTTTCGGGCGACATCATGCTCTTACTCTTTAAATTGCGAACAGGATTTGAGATTTTCAGGCCGACGGGCCTGAAATCATCCTGTTCGAGGCGCATGCAGGCTGTATCCGGTGTTGCGGACCGTGTGCAGAAGCTGGGCCTGGAACGGCTTGTCGACTTTGGCCCTGAGGCGGCTGATATGGGTCTCGACGACGCTGGTCTTCGGATCGAAGTGGAAATCCCAGACCCGCTCCAGCAGCATCGTCTTGGTGATGACCCGGCCTTCGCCGCGCATCAGCACCTCGAGCAGGGTGAATTCGCGCGGCTGCAGCTCGATCGCCTGCCCGGCGCGGCGGGCCTCCCGCCGGATCAGATCGAGCTCGAGATCGGCAACCTTCAGCACCGTCTTCTGCTCCTGCACCGGCGGCCGGCGGCCAAGCGCATTGACCCGCGCCATCAACTCGGAAAAGGCAAAGGGCTTGACGAGATAATCATCGCCGCCCGCCTCCAGCCCCTCGACCCGATCGTCGACGCCGCCGATCGATGTCAGGAACAGCGCCGGCGTGCCGACCTTGGCAGCCCTCAGTGAACGCACGATCGCCAACCCATCGAGGCCCGGCAGCATGCGATCGACGACGACGACGTCATAGGCCTCGCGCTGCGCCTGAAACAACCCGTCGCGACCGTCGCCAACCACGTCACAGACATGCCCGGCCTCGGAAAAACCCTTGGCGATATAATCGGACGTCTTGGTATCGTCCTCGATAAGCAGGATTCGCATCAGCCCGATCGTTCCCGGCATGCCTGGTGGGCAAGATCTAGCCGAGAGGACGGCTTGGCTACAACTTACGGATTCGTAAGGTGATGGGCGGGGAGTTGGAGCCTGAGCCATTCCGATGCTTGACAGTGTGATCAGCATACAGTTAGCGCTTTTGGCCACGCACTATCACCATATGGTCGTTTCGCTTTTTCACATTTGAGGGGCCACGCATGGATGTGCAAGCCGAAGTCGACCTTCCAGCTCAGAGACAAAAGCGGGCTTGGGCACCGGCGGTGTTGCTTTGTATTCTGGCATCGCCAGTCTTCCTCGTTCTGAAAACACTCGCTTTTATGCTTGGCCTGAAGCTGTTCCTGTTTTTATTCGGGGCATTCCTCGTCGTCGCTGTCGTGGGGTTTCTTCTTGGCCCGGTGTCGGTGGTTTGGAGTGGGTATATAGCGGTGACCGAGGTCATTTTTGGGCTTTCGGAAGACCACAAATACTTCTTGTGCTGTTCGTCGAAAGACCGATTTGAAGCAGAAGTTGTTTCATGGGTGCCAGTTTTGATGTTTCCGGCAGGAATAACGAGCTGCCTACTTCTAGCTCGGTCTATGTTTTGGAAATCCCTCACGCTCCGACAGATGATATTGGTTGTCGCGGTCTCGACTGTTATCGCGCAAGGTCTGTTGTGGTACTACGAATGGCAAGAGGTGATTGTGAACTGTTCGGCCGTTCAGTGTAATTTCTGAAATGATTTGCGAATTGATTGAGGTAGACCAACTCATGGGCGAGGAGACCATGAGAGGTAACCGCTGTTCTGCTCCCACGATGTCCTCGTCGCCCTAGTTTGCGATCGGTTTTCCATGGACGAGCACGGGGAGTTTATGCGCTCATCTAGCATCTGCTTGCTGGAGAAGAGCACGCCAGAGCGCAACCAATTCCGAGTCTCCAACATCGTGCGTGGGCTTCCGCCGAACGGCCGTATGTACCAGAACCAGATGGGTCGCTACATCGATAAAAATGCGCTGCCCTTCGACACCCTCCATAACAAACGTCCGGCGTGGCGCAGGCATGAGCCAGACCAGGTAACCATAGCCCCAAGGGTGCGCACCTTGCTCGATGGCGAGGGGAGAGCCAGCCGTCACCGGCTGCGTGGCGTCCACAATCCATTGCTTGGGTACGATCTGCTTGCCATTCCAAGCGCCATCATGTGCGAGCATCAGGGCGAAGCGTGCGTAGTCCCTGGCGGTTGCACTGAAGCAGCAATAAGCGATCTCCTGACCATTGTGATCTATTACCCAGCTTGCGTCAGATTCAGCCCCCATCGGCTCCCAGATTCGGCGCTGAAGGTACTCGGCCACTGTCATGTGCGTGGCCTGCGTCAGGACGAGGCCTAGTACTTCGGGATTGATGTTGGCGTAGTGCCAGTGGGTTCCAGGTGGAGCAGCTCTAACGTCGAACTGAGATATAACTTCGCTCGTCGAGAGAGCGGATCGACTGAAGAGCAATCGGGTAAGCTTTGCATCGTCATCAGAACCGCCGTAGTCCTGTCCAAACTGGATGCCAGAAGTCATCTGCAACAACGCCCGAATGGTCGTCTGTCCAAGGACCGTGCCTGTCAGCGCTGGTACATAGGTTTGCGCGAGGTCGTCTATTGAATGTATCGCACCTTCGTCGATCGCGATGCCGATCAACATGCCCGTAATCGTCTTCGCCATGGATTGCGAATAAAAGCGGTCGTGATCAGTGCGACCATACTGGTAGTGCTCGAACAGAATAGTGTCGTCCCGTGCGACGACTAAGCTGGTTGTGGGATTGCGATCGAGATAATCTTGCAGGGTGTGTGTCTGGCCTTGGAACGTATAGGTCAGCTCCACCTCCTGCGGCGCACGGGCCAGTAGCGAAGGCTTGTCTGCGGTCACACGATGCGTCGGATCAAGCTGATCTGCATGGCTGTAGTTGCCCACCATATTCGATTGCAATTTGAGCGGTGCTCCAATCGGATAGCCAAGGGCTTCTCCATAGGCAGAAGCGTCTGGGCCTGTTGGAGAAAAAACCGGGCTTGCATCTCGCGAGGATGCTGTGTCCTCTGACCCAACAACTGATAAAATTGCGACGGCAATCGCAATCGCTCCGATCCGCCGTCGTGCTTTGGGGTGTCCGAGCATGGCTGTCATTATCCGCTTCGGCGGCTTTGAGTAACGGACCAATGCTGCGAGTCACTCAGGCACATGTCAAGATTATTGAGATTTGCTGACAAGGTGCGAGCGGAACATCGCTCTGATGTCCGTTGTCAATGCTTTAGGCGCGAGGAACCGACCGCCCAAACGAACGGCTGTTCATGATGATGATCGCGTATGGGTGGAGGCGGAACTCAAGGACGTCGGTGATTAAGCTCTGATGCGCGGATTGGCTACCGCATTCCCGATAGTGCGTCCGGGGCTGCTCCGATCTTACTGCGGGCGTCGGTCAAATGCCGGCCACAAAGCATCTGACGGGTGTTCCCCTGCCGTTGTTCCGCCCCCGCCCATGCGCGAGGTGCAAGTTCGATGTGGCGATCTATGATCTGATCGCCTGCGCCTCCCTTGCAACAGCCCACATGAAGCCGGTCAGCTCTGATGTCCGTTGTCAATGCTTTAGGCGCGAGGAACCGACCGCCCAAACGAACGGCTGTTCATGATGATGATCGCGTATGGGTGGAGGCGGAACTCAAGGACGTCGGTGATTAAGCTCTGATGCGCGGATTGGCTACCGCATTCCCGATAGTGCGTCCGGGGCTGCTCCGATCTTACTGCGGGCGTCGGTCAAATGCCGGCCACAAAGCATCTGACGGGTGTTCCCCTGCCGTTGTTCCGCCCCCGCCCATGCGCGAGGTGCAAGTTCGATGTGGCGATCTATGATCTGATCGCCTGCGCCTCCCTTGCAACAGCCCACATGAAGCCGGTCAGCTCACGGGCAATGGCGGTACAAACCACCGTCGTTCGCTTTCCGCGTCCGGTCAACATTCGATAACGAGCCGTCAACCGGCTCTGAGCCTTCCATGCTATCTCCCGCACTTTCGGCGGCGCTTGCTCCAGACGGTACAGCTTCCTCGCGCCGACCTTCGGCGGATGGCGATAAGTCCAGGCGCTCTCGACCAACATGTGCCGAACCCGGCCGTTGCCAGCCTTGGTAATCGCACCTCGTCGAACCGTTTCACCCGTTGATCGCTCGCCAGGTACCAGGCCGAGATAGCCCATCAGTTGGCGCGGGCTTTCAAATCGGCTCACGTCGCCGACCTCCGTGGCAAAGGTGACGGCCACGATCAGATCGACCCCTCTTAGCGTCTGTAGAGATCGGACGACCGGCGCAAGAGACCAGTTCGGTACGAATTCCTCGATGACCTTCTCCAGTCGTTCGACGCGCTCCTTCGAGACGCGCACCGCCTCGACCATTTCCTGCAAAGCGATCTGATGCGCGGGGTGATCGAACTGTTGCTCCTGCAGCCAGCACAGATATCGCATCGTCCAGCCCTTCCTGCGTGGATAGATGCGACCATGCTTGAGCATGAAGGCGCTGATCTGTTGTCGGTGAACCCGCAGCGTCTCGACTGCAGCAGCCCGGGCGCGAACGAGGTCTCGCATCGCCTCATGACCCTCATCGGGAACCCACACCGCTGTGAGCTCGCCGGCCCTCAATAGCCGGGCGAGCGCGAGTGCATCTCGACGGTTTGTCTTCACCCTGTCGCCTGGCTTCCTTGGAATCAATGATGGGGCGACAACCATGCATTCATGGCCAAGGGATTGGATCAGCCGATGCAGGCCGTAACCGGTTGGGCCAGCTTCGTAGCAGAAATGTACAAGATCAAACTTCGCGGCTATTCGCTGGATAATGCGGCGCATGCTGGCATAGGATGCATCAACCTCGCCGAAATAGCGGACCTCTCCTTCCCGGCCAGATTCGGCAACAGCAATCGCATTCTTCAGCTTAGCGACATCGATTCCGACAAAAGCTTCTCTATAATCTGCCACGGCTCGTCCTCCTGTGATGAGGATCGGCTCGGCCTGTCCGAGCAACCCTCGGAAAACCAGTGTAGGGCGAGCCACCTCAGGCGCGAAGACGGACATACGGCCTTACCATGAGAGCGAGAACCTCCTCCTCGTGCGTCTGCCATCCGTCTTGGCGTGCGAAATTTCCGCGCTACCTCTGCATGCGGCAATGGAGGAAGACGATGAAGATGCGTAAGTTCACGATCGCCGATGCGTCGTTGGAGCGTTCCCCCGGACAGGAGGCAGACATCTCCGTCGGCAATCTGGTCGACGAGCGGCACGGAGGGCCGATTACCATCGGCTATGGACGCTACGCGCCCGGCCAGAGTCTTGCCGAGACGATTGATGTCGACGACGTCATGATCGTGCTGGAAGGGCGGCTTTCGGTCTCGACAGATGCCGGAACAGTCACCGCCGGGCCAGGCGAGATCGTTTACATGCCCAAGGGCGAAGCGGTGACCATCCGCTCGCACGAGGAGGGGGCGCTCACCGCCTATGTCACCTATCCGCATTGGCGGCCGGTGCACGCGTAAATCGCGGTCTGCGGCTCAGCGCCTGTATTCGGGCTCGCTGCGATCAAGCGCGCGCTTCACGGACTCCAGATGGAGCCGGGCCGACTCCGGGTCGCCTTCGCGCATTTGCCGGTACGCCGCTTCCGCGATCTCAGGCGCGACGGCAAGGACTTCGCGTCCGGTCGACAGGGCGAGCGTCTGCACTTCGCAGGCGCGCTCGAGGTAATAGAGGTCGTCCCAGGCCTCGGCGATATTGGGGGCGCAGACCATCACGCCGTGGTGCTTCATGAAGACGATGTCGGCATCGCCGATCGCGGCGGCGATCCGATCGCCCTCGCGCGCGTCGAGCGCCAGGCCGTTATAGTTCCGGTCGACGGCCGTGCGTCCATAGAATTTCAATGCGGTCTGCCCGGCAAAGATCAGGGGATCGCCCTCCGTCATCGAAAGGGCGGTGGCATAGGGCATATGGGTGTGGAATGCCGCCTTGGCGCGCGGAATGTTCTTGTGAATCCTGGCGTGGATGTAAAAAGCGGTGGCCTCGGGCTGCCCGCTGCCCGACACCACGTTGCCGTGAAAGTCGCAGATCAACAGCATCGAGGCCGTCAGTTCGGCGAAGGCGTAGCCATAAGGGTTGACGATGAACAGGTCGTCATAGCCGGGAACGACGGCCGAGAAGTGGTTGCAGATCCCTTCCTCCATGCCGAGCCTTGCCGCCATCCTGAAGCAGGCCGCAAGATCGACGCGGGCCTGCCAGATGTCGTCCGCATCGAGTTTGGGCTGGTTGGGGCCGCCAGCGGGCGAGGGGGTTGTATTGAGGGAGTGCGCCATGGGTTCGTTTCAGATCGGTGTCGAAGGAGAGGGTGGCTATGCTTCTGGATTACGCCCGGTTCAGCTTCGCATCAAGCCGGCTGGAGACAAACATGGTTCGCTTCATTGGCATATTTTACCCACGCCGGTCTTCTATCAGCAATGGGCATGGATCCCAGGCTCGATGCCCTGGAATGACGGAGGGTGGGGAGTCGCTTTCCGCCAAACTACCAACGCAGAGGCGGCCGCCCGATTGCTCAGCGGCGCGGCTTCTGGTCTTGGCAGGGCGGAACCATTGCTGCGGCTGCCGGTTAATCCGTCGAGGTTGCGGCGTGCCAATCGGACGCGACGGAGATGGTGAACGCACCGATTTTTCCGATTTCTCGGTGCGGGCAACGAAACGCCAGGCGAGCACCTTACCCGTTCGCCGCGACCTCATCCCGCACGATCTCGCGATAATCGAACTGCCAACTCTGCTGTGCGCGCCAGCGGCCGCCGGCCCATCCAAGGCGGCGGGAACACTCAGTGCTCCGCATGGATCGCGTTTGCGGAAGAAGCTGTAAGGCGGAGGAGAAGGTGATGAGCAAAACTCATTGGAAGGCCGGACTTCGGGCGAAGTTGGAGAATCTCGTTGACGACTGCGTTGCGGCCGGGGCCAGGCAACAGGAAGTCTTCGACGCGATGATCAAGGAGGTCGGTATTCTGCGCGTTGCCCTTGAACGCGACCCCGACCCCGCGGACGACGACACGGCCGCGATAGAGGAGCCTGCAAACGATTGGCCCGCGGCCGACAAGTGACCCCAATCAGATCGCCAGGGTATGCGATCTCTTGGGGGCTTGTGGAACCAACTGGCCTCGCGAAGGTTATGGTCTTGCCGCTTGGCAATCGGCCTAGCTTCGATCTGCGAGACGTGATTGCCGGACCGGCCGCTCATAATTCACAATGGGGAATTGCTATGGAAAATGCAGGTATTGGCTGGATCGCCGCAATCGTCATCGGCGGCATCGCCGGCTGGCTCGCCGAATTGCTCATGAAGAGCAATATGGGCGTGCTCATGAACATCATTCTCGGCATTGTCGGCGCCATCGTCGCCAACTTCATCCTGTCGCTGTTCGGCGTCGCCCTCGGCGGATGGCTGGGTTATTTGATCGCGGGCTTCATCGGAGCCTGCATCCTCATCGCCGTTGCGAGAATGGTCAGACGTCCGGCCTGACGAGACGGGCGGCTGCAATCCGGCCGCCTTTCACACACTCGCGGATCGCGCTCGAGCGTTGCTTGAGGCGACGGCGCTTCCATGCGGCGTCGGATGAGGCTCCGGGGCAGGGCGGCCAGGACGGCACCGGAGCCCTGTCGCCCGATTTCGCCGTCCAGCCACGTAACCGGTCCCCTACCGCGTCGTCGACGACCGAGCCTTCGATATCCGCGACGCTCGGGACATTGATCAGAGCCAGGAAATGACGGTTGTGGCGATACATCGCCGACTTGAATCTGATTCGCCGCCCCTTGGAAATCCCTCCGATTCAACACAAACTCATGCCGCTCTAGCTGGGGACTCTGATGGAAAACCACGAGCCGTTTTTACGCGAGGCGATTGCGCTTTCAAGATCCGCGATGGAAGGCGGCGATGAACCGTTTGGCTCGGTGCTGGTGAAGGACGGCGAAGTCATCCTGCGCGCCGAAAACAGCGTCTTCACCGGCCACGATATGACGAACCACGCCGAGATGAACCTGGTAAAACTGGCGGCGCAGCACCACGACTCTGCTTTTCTCGGTGACTGCACGCTCTACACCAGCACGGAGCCGTGCGCGATGTGCTCCGGCGCGATTTACTGGTCGGGCATCGGGCGCATGGTGTTTGCTTGCTCGGAAACACGGCTTGGCGAGATCGCTGGGATCGGGTTGAACGTGCCGAGCCGGGCGGTGTTGCAAACCGGCGCGCGCAACGTCACTGTGATTGGCCCGACGAACCTCGAAGACGACGCGGCCGAAGTCCACCAGGAATTCTGGCCGAAGCATCTGGGCAAGGTTTAGAGCGCCGTGCGTCCCTGCTGACGCACAAAGGACGCTCCAACACTTTCAATCTCGCATCGGCTCAAATCAACAAGTCCTGAGCCTAGCTGGTTATCCGCGGGGCGCTGACGATTTTCCGGAACAGGGCTTCCATGGCCTCTTCAATGCCGTCGGTGGGGCTGACGGCGAAATAGAAGCCGGGGGTTGCGCATTCTTCCATTTTCGTGGCGATTTTGGTCTCGAAAGGCTTGACCCAGTCCTTGTAAAAGCCGTTGTCGGGCAAGGGCAGATAGGTCGTATAGAGGACGGCGACCTTGATGCCGCGGTCTTTGAGCTTCTTGCAATAGGTCGTGTCGATCGGTTCGATGCAGCGTCCGCCGTTTGTGCCTTTCGGGCTGGTGCAGCCGGTCGGCTTATAGCTGTCGCCAACACCGTCAGCGACGAAAAATACGATCTTCTGGCGATCGGCATTACTGGTGCCCGAGCCGATCTTACCCGTGATCTCGCCTTCGATCCCTTTCAACGCCTCGTCAAAGCTCGTCTGCTGGTCGCTATAATAGTTCTGATAGGGAATGCTCATCAGTTTGATCATGTCCGTCGCGGCGGCCACGGCGTCAAGATCATAGTCGAGGTCGGAGACCTTGAAGAGCTTGGCGGCTTTGGCGTCCTGGGCAGTCTTGCCGAACGTATAGGCCGCGACGCGGAATTGGCTCGGCATGGACTGCGTGTCCTCCGCCTTGGCCATCAAGGCTTTGACGGCGGCGGCGACCACATCGATACGGATGGTCACGCCATTGTTGCGGGCGACATTGTAGTAGCTGTTCTTGTCCTCGACGCCCTTTTCGGAAACGATATGGCATGCGAAGGCGCAGTTTTTATCCTTGCCGCCATCGTGGCCGTTGATCGTCGCTTTTTTCATGGCGGTGATGTCATCAGTGGTGGCGGCAACGCCCATCGATGGGGTGTTATCAAGCAGCATGAAGAAATCCATGTAGGACGGGGTCTCATACTGGGCGGTTGCCGTCCCGGAAACGGCGATCTCATGAAATCCCATCACCTGCATGAAGCTCGTGGGCATCGCCGCGTTAAAGGAGACGGTCGAGCTGAGCGTGCCGCCCTTCTTTTGAACGCTGATGTCGACGGTGACGGGCACGTCGCCATGTTTCTTGGACATCTGCGAAAAGAAGATCTTCTGGGCTTCGGATTTTCCGAGCGTCAGCGACCCGTCGCCGGACATGGTGTTTGCCTGCGTTGCCGCATCCGACTTAGGTGTAATGGATCCGACGGCGGCCGCGTCCGCAGCGGCATAGAGTTCGGTGCGAAGCGACAGGGCGCTGCCGAAATCAATGGCTGTACCCGCCGCCCCGAGCAGGGGGACGGCAAGCAGCGCCGTCATGATTCCGAAATTGCCGGATCGATCAAGAATGAAACGACGCAACATGCAAAGGCTGCCTTCCCCTAGTGGCTGTCTCACAACCAGATCGCTACGCGGCGATCACTAACAGCGGAACTTAAACCAAAGGCAAAGACGTATGGTTGTGTTCTCATTAATCGCGAGAGAATGCTATCATCAGCGCCGCGGTCGCGTCCGGCAGTGAAATCACCTCGGGCGAGTTTCGGCTCTCAACTTTTCCAAATCGGGCATCTCCGATCCGAGAGCCTTGCCGAGCGCTTCGACACCGTTATGAGGGAGCCTCAGGAGACCATTGCAGATGGCTTCTTTCCATGCATCCCCTCGATCCCACGCTTCCGCCCAGGCATCTGTCAGCTCGGAATCGTGGCGTGTCTCGACAAGGGCTTGGAAAAGCAAGGACGCTTGCGCGAGGTCTTTGTCCGCCTTTACGCGTCCTAGAGTGTCAGTGAGCCTTCTGGACGATACGATGAGCTTATGGACTGCATATCGCTCGGGAGCGGGAACGAGGATGTTCACACCCTCGCGGAAGAGAAGCACCGTGCGCACAGGCTCGTAGATCAGATAGTCCAGGAAGCGCAGGTTTTCCGCCGACGCACCGCCGAGGGCAGGCATCGGAGAGGGTTTGCCCGTATAGTCATCCGATCCCCGGTTTCCCGTCAGGAATTCCACCCGATAGCCCTTGGCGTTCTGAAAGGCGACAATCTTGGCCTTGTCTGCCGCATGGGGAACGGCCCGGAATTCGGGATCGACCGACTGGAGGACTTCGAGAACTGGAGGCAGGCTGTCCTGGACACTTGCAGAAATAGCAAAGTCCTGCGCGAAGTCCGCGTCGCCGGTCTGCATAGCAGATGAGGGCAGGCGAACGCCGAGCATCCCAGCATAGGTGCTGAATGCCACCGACCCGATCAGGACTGCACGCAGACGGAACAAACCCGCATCCGCGAGGGCTTTCGTGATGTCGCCCGCGAAATTATCCGGACCCGGGAGGCCGGCACGACGGAGCGTGCTTACCATGCGCCTTCGCGCCCGGATGTTATCCTTGATCTCCTTGTGGGCCTTCACCCGCGCTGTGATCGCTATGTCGCTCTGCGGACCGACATAGCTTCGCTTGTCCTTGCCTTCGGGAGTGGGGAGATCGAAATACCAGTAATCACGGCCTTTCACGGTGACGGTCACAAACCACCCTTCCAGCGGGAAGTCCGCCAGAAACTGTCCGTCCAACGTCCGCTGCGCCAGTTCCGCGAACATCGTCCTATAGCTGATGTCGATCTCTTTCATCATTGGCAGTTCGTCCTTTTCGTGGGCGGCGTCCCGTCTGGCGGCAAGTTCGGACATCGCTTTGTCGAACCGGCCTTTCTCCGCTTGGCGAAGTTCCTCGTCACTCATCTCACAGTGGCGTTATAAGTATCTGCCAAGACCTTATAACTCCCTTTGACCTTGTCAATCATCGCCCGTTATAAGTTTCTGCCAAGACCTTATAACGGGCTGTCCGGAAATGCGTCAGCAAGCCTCGATCAGCCGCGGGCATGGATCCCAGGCTCGAGGCCTGGGATGACGGAGGGTTGGAGCTGCACGTCGAGTCGCGGAGGATGATGAAATGCCGGCGGCGAAATCAGAAAGCGCAATCTACCCGGACTTGGCCCGAGGACCCAGGCGATCTCGATTGAGCATTCTGCTTTAAGGGCCGTCAATCCGTCTTCGGCTCGCCGGGGATCTGTCCGTAAGCACTGAGAATGGCCTTGATCAGGCCCGGGAAGCGTTCGTCGAGCTCTGTGCAGCGGGTTTGATTGCGCATCTCCACGCCCTGGCGTTCGCTGACGATCAGCCCGGACTCGCGCAGCACCTTGAAATGGTTCGACAGCGATGACTTCGGGATGATGCGGTCGCCGAGTTCGGCAAGCGCAGAACAGGTGTTGCCGCAGGCGGCGCCGGCAAGCCGGGCGTAGATGGCGGCGCGTTCCGGATCGGACAGCGCATAGAGGATCGCCTCGGGCCGGATGTCCTCCAGGGCTGGATGAAAGAGCGGTCTCATGAATTTTATATAGCGTCCCTTGACATTAAGATCAACAGTTCCGAATTTCTGAACTACGGAACAAGGCCGTCAGCTTCGACGGCAGTCCGCCCCAGAAGGAATTGGATATGGCTAAGCTTACGGGAAAGGTCGCAGTGGTCACGGGGGCCTCGAAAGGCATCGGCGCCGCGATTGCCAAGGCTCTTGCGGCGGAAGGCGCGCAAGTGGTGGTGAATTACGCTTCGAGCAAGGCTGGAGCAGACGCGGTGGTCGAGGCGATCAACACGGCCGGCGGCAAGGCCATCGCCGTCCAGGGCGATGTTTCGAAGGCCGAGCAGGCACAGGGTCTGGTCGATGCCGCGGTCAAAGAATTCGGCAAGCTCGACGTGCTGGTCAACAACTCCGGCGTCTATGAATTCACCCCGATCGACGAGGTGACCGAGGAACAATACCGCCGCATGTTCGACGTCAATGTTCTCGGTGTTCTCCTGACCACCCAGGCCGCAGTCAAGCATCTCGGTGAGGGCGGCAGCGTCATCAACATCTCCTCGGTGGTCACCAGCCTGGCTCCGCCGACCTCGGCCGTCTACACCGGCACCAAGGGCGCCGTCGAGGGCATCAACAGCGTGCTCGCCAAGGAGCTCGGCCCGCGCAAGATCCGCGTCAACGCCATCTTGCCCGGGATCGTCGAGACCGAGGGGACGCACACCGCCGGCGTCATCGGCTCGGATTTCGAACAGACGATGGTCGCCCAGACGCCGCTCGGCCGCACCGGCCAGCCGGACGATATCGCCGGCGTCGCGGTCTTCCTCGCTTCCGACGATGCCCGCTGGCTGACCGGCGAACGCTTGGCCGCCAGCGGCGGTTTTCGCTGAGGTCGGTTCGGCTTTCTAAAGCACGACGCTCACCCCGCGCTCCGTCTTCCCAGAGCGGTTCAGCTTTCAACGGAAACGCCGAACCGCTCTGTTCTTTGTTTTTGCGCAATTCCCGGCAAAGGCGCTTCGCGCTTTGCCTGGGAAAACCGCTTCGCACTTTTCCTGGAACTGCTCCAGGGCTTGACCCGAGGATCCACTTGGGTTCGATCGGCTGCGGTCATGGATTCCAGGCTCAAGGCCTGGAATGACGGAGGTTGGAGGTGGCTTTCGCCGAACACGCCGCCGGCGCAGCCGCATGGGGCCAAACACGTCACTCGCCTTGGCGTGCCGGTCCCAGGCGTTGCCTCCCAGCACGACCCGGAAACCGCTCCACCTGACGGGATTTAGGGCCCGTTTCCTTGCAGCGCTTCCACGAAACGGATCACGTCACCGACCATTCTATCGTTCAAGATATCGTTGTGACCCGCACCGTCATAGATCAACATCGTCTTGGGCTCGGGTGCGATGCGGTACAACGCCTGCCCTGAAGAAAGCGGGATGCTATCATCAAGCCGGCCGTGGAGGAACAACTTCGGTTGTCTGACTTTGGCGATGTTGAGGTCCGAGCGAAAGGGATCCTTGAGAAGAGCCTCGACCGGAAGGAACGGATAATGCGCCTGCGCAATCGACAGAACCGACAGGTACGGAGACACAAGAATGACGCCCACGGCCGGCCTCTTCCCGGCCGTATTGACAGCAACGCCAGTGCCAAGTGACCGGCCCAGCACGACGATCTCGCTTCTGGCGTGTGCCGAAAGCCAGTCGAACGCGGCGATGCCGTCTGTCAGCAGCCCCCGCTCGCTGGGCGAGCCGGTCGATCCGGGATAGCCGCGATAGGAAATCGCCAGCAATCCAATCCTCCGCGTGGCCAGCGCCTGTGCGAGAAACTCGTAATTGTTGACGCGGTCACCGTTTCCGAAAAAGAGCAGCACGCAGGGCTTGTCGCTGTCGCCCTGGTTGTACAGTCCCTGAAGCATCTCTCCATCGGGCGTCTTGACGTGAACCGTCTCGCCCCAACTCGCGGGCTCCGGAGCAGGCGTGGCGCCGGCTCCGGGATAAAGCAGGGCTCGCTGAGAAAGATAGACCAGACCCACCAGCGCCATGTAGGCGATGACCGCCATCAGCGGCAAGATCAGCAAGTACCTTGTAGCGCCACGACAGAATGTACCCGCCGGTTTTGAAGTGTCCGGAACTCTTTGCAGCAACCGCGGCCCGCTGCGGCGTTGGTGTGCTCGGCATAGCGGCAATATATGCACAAGCGTTCCTAGAGAGAAGAGGGTCGAGACATGGCGATCGTCCTCAACCTCGGCGGTCCTGCCATACAAGCTGACGCCGTCCTGTCGATCGCCAACACGGCCTGTTCGCCGCATGACACCGCGGGCTTCAGCATTGGTAGGCACCCGCTCCCCTCCGGCCTGCGGTCTGCCCGCCTCGGGAAGAGGCTCTCTTGGGCCCTGCAACGGTCATGCCCCGGGCGCCTGCTGGTCTTACCTCCAAGGAACAAAATCCCAATGGCGATGTTGATGTTGCGATAAAGCAAAAAACCATGGGAGGAACTCATGCGGAAATCTCTTCAGTTCATACTGGTCGGCCTGGCCGCCATGACCGGCTTGACGGTCTCGCCGACGATCGCGGCGGCGCAGGATCTGGAATTTCGGATCGGCCCCGGCGGCGTCGGCGTTTACGACCGGGATCGCGACCGTGACCGCTATGACGGATACCGCCGCGGGCCGCGTGGCTGCGATCCGCAAGATGCGCTCGACATCGCCCGCGGCGAAGGACTGCGACGGGTGCAGATCGTCCGCATGTCGCCGCGCCGCATCGTCGTCCAGGGGATGACGCGCCGGGGACCGGAGCAGATGAGCTTTGCCAACCGGCGCGGTTGCCCGGAAATCTGACTGGGTGTGTGGCAGGCTGGCCGGACCTTTGAGAGCCCGCGCGGAACCTTTGGCCGCTCTGCACATTGCTGCCCATGCAGCACTCTGCTTGGGTCGCCTGCAGTCTTTAACACCATGGGAGGATTTCATCATGATGAGCGGTCAATTGAAGGCGCTTCTCGCCGTTCTCGCCGTTGCCGGCTACCAGAACAGAGACAAGATCGGGGAACTCCTGCGCGGCATCCAGAACCCGCAGCGGGCCGGTCCCGGTGGCGGCCAGCAGCCGGGCGGGCTTGGCGGCATCCTCGGCGGATTGGGCGGCTCGGGCGGTCTTGGCGGGCTTCTCGGCGGATTGACCTCTGGCGGCATCGTCAGCGGTGGTCTCGGCGATCTCTTGAAGACCTTTCAGCAGAATGGCCACGGCGACAAGATCGACTCTTGGGTCAAGCCCGGCCAGAATGCCGAGATCAATGACGGCCAGCTCGCCGAAGCCCTCGGCCCGGATGTTTTGAACGAAATTGCACAAAATACCGGCCTTTCGCGTGAAGAGATTCTCGGGCGACTGAGCCGCGATCTTCCCAAGGCCGTCGACGACTTGACCCCGGAGGGCAAGCTGCCGACCGCCGAAGAGGACCTTTTTTCGTCGGCGAGCAATTCCCCCACGTCGGTGCGGCCGAGCAATATCTAGCCGAGAGGCATCTGGACTTGCGATAGGCGCGCGCGACCAGACCGGCGCGCGTCACCACACCTTCATGGGCCACACGCGGCGGGTTGGCGCCTACGGCTTGCATGGATTCCCACGCTTAAGGCCTGGAATGACGGAGGCTGGGGGTGGGGTTCTGCCAAATTCCCCGCCGGCGCTCCATCCTCCGCGGAACCTCGGGCTTCAGTTCGAGAGGTATTTTCGCAGGAAGAGGCGCACGCTGCGGATCGACTTTTCTGCGACGTCCGGATTGTATTTTTCGATATGACCCAACACCCTCCGCCCCACCTTGAATTCCGGGGCGTCGAAATCGTGGTAAGTGCCCTTGTAGATGTTGAGCTCGATCGGCGGGCTGTCGTCGCTCAGGCGGGCAAGCCTCTGCCGGCAACGTTCAGCCGGGCTCCAATTGTCTCGATCGCCACTCAAGATCAGGATCGGCACCGTCGCATCGCCCTGACTGGCCGCGCAGACCGGATAATAGGCAACCGCTGCCCTGAATTTGTGGTCCATCAGCTGTTCGTTGCCTTCGATTTTCGTTCCCTCCAGCGTCGCAGTGCCGCCCGCCGAAAAGCCCATCAAGGCGACGCGCCTGATATCGACAAAGTTTTGTTTCGATAAAAAATTCAAAGCGCCATAGGCGTCGAAGACGCGATCGGGGAGAGTGGTTTGACACGTGTCCTGGATGTTGCGGGTGGTGAAGCTGTCGACGACCAGCACGGCGTAGCCCCATGCGACCAGCCGTTGCGGCCAAAGCTCCTTGATGCTCAACCGCATGCCCTCGCATCCATGCAGGAGGACGACGGCCGGGAAGGGGCCATCACCCTCCGGGCGGGATAAATATCCGAGCAACGGCGTGCCCTGCGGCTGGGAAAGAATTTCTCCCTGTTCTCTTGCCTTGCTGATTCGAAAGGGGCTGAGCTTGACCGGCGCGCTTTCGAAGCGAACCAGCTCGTCGGCATCGGCCGGGTTTCCGGCGAGCGTGACGGCGAGAAACGCGGCAAGGCAAAGAAAAAGTCCGTAGACGGTGGTTTTCACAGACTCCTCCACCGGCGATCGACAGCCTGTTGACAGTATATTCCTCGTTCACGCTGGATGATATCGCTTGTCGCCTCAATCCAGGCATGAACGCGCTTGGTTTTTCCGATTTCAGGGAAGGGGCGTCGTCTTGCCTTCTCCGGCATAAGTCCTAAGGTGCCGGTGGGTTCGATGGCGATGGTTTGGGGAGGTCAAGTGCGTTTTCTGGCAGCGTTGGTGATTGCGATCCTGATGAGTGGGGATGGGGTGGCCGCGTGCCCTCTCAATGACACCTTGAAGCTTTGCGTGCTGAATGGTCAAAGCCTGGCTGCCCTGCAAAGCGGAATTGATAGAGGCGATTGGACCGTCGACAAGCCTTCTCCCATCGTCAATCCAACTCCTGAGCCTCGAACCGGCGGCGGGACCTACGAGATGCCGAATGGGCTGCAGTTCCACTTCCGTTTTCAGGAATATCGAAGCCTGTTCTCTGCTACCTGCGAGCTCAATTATTTCGGCGTCCTGGCGGACGATCGTTCGGCGGATTTGCGCTGTTCGAGCGCCGAGTTCGAAGCCTTCGAAGCGGGCCTTTCGGCAGCCTCGGTGGGTTCAGTAACGACTGACCGCAAGGAAAGCGGCACGGCCTATCTGATCGAAGGCAAGAACACGTGGATGAAGGTCGTCGTTGTCGGCAAGCGGAACGACCTGTTGAACACCTGGGTCGAGACGTCAGTCCTGACGCGGCCATAGGATAAGCGCGCGGGTCAGCCTTGATCACCCTACCATTGTGATTTGCCACGAACTCACCTCTTGCTCCGTCATCGCCTTCGAATTGCTCGTGTCAGGGGCGTGGATTCCAGGCTCAAGGCCTGGAATGACGGGGGTTGAGGGGAACTTCCGCATATCGCTGCCGGCTCGGAAATCGATCGAAGTTAGCGCTTGATCACCCCCCGGCAGGTCGGTTACCACTGCCGTAAGTCCAAGCTGCGAGATTTGAATCTAAAGGTGATGTCGACGGTCAAGGTCGGCGCCGCCGTTCGAACTTATGCGCTGTTCGCGAAGGCTTGCGAACCGGTCAGCGTCTGAGCCGCCACTGCAGATTGCCACGGAGCTTACCCCTTGCTCCGTCATCCCAGGGCTTGACCCTGGGATCCATGCCCGCTGCTGGTGGAAGCAAGGTGGATCCCAGGCTCAAGGCCTGGGATGACGGAGGGTGGGGTGTGCGTTTTGCCAAATCCCTCGTCGGTGCAGGTAGAGCAATTTGGCGCCATTGCGTCGGCCAGGTTCGATTTCGAACTGGCGCGAGAGCCGAAATCAGCTCTTGATCACCCCCTGGCAGCTCAGTTATGACTACCGTAAATCCAGGCTGCGAGATTTGAATCCAGGGGATGTTGGCCAAGTTGGCGCCGTTCTCAGGTCGTATGCGCCATTCGCTAAGGCTTCCGAGCTGGCCAGCGTCACTGAGCCACCACCGTGGATCTGCCACAGCGCTCACCCCTTGCTCCGTCCTCCTCGGGCTTGACCCGAGGATCCACCTTGGTCTCCAGCAGCAGTAGGCATGGATCCCAGGCTCAAGGCCTGGGATGACGGAGGGTGGGGAGCGTGTTTTGCCAAATCCGTCGTCGGTGCAGGGTAGAGCAATCTGACGCCCAATTTTAAACTGGCGCGAGAGCCGCAATCAGTTCTTGATCACCCCCTGACACATTCGTTATGACTACTGTAAATCCAAGCTGCGAAATTTGAATCCGTAAGGATGGCGACCACGTCGGCGCCGCCCGGTCGATGCGCCATTCGTCTAGGTTTGTGAACCGGGCAGCGTCGTTGCGCGGCTGCCGTGGATTTGCCACAGCGCTCACCCCTTGCTCCGTCCTCCTCGGGCTTGACCCGAGGATCCACCTTGGCCTCCATCAGCGGCGGCACGGATCCCAGGCTCAAGGCCTGGGATGACGGAGGTTGGAGGGCCGTTTTCCACAAGACGCCCACTGTCAGCGTCATGCGGCCGTGTCGGCAGGACATCCACCCCCCACATGGAGAACTGCAATGGACCCTTCGATTGCTCCGGCCTCGCGGGCCGCCGCGGCGACGCCGAACGATAGCGCCATTGTCGGTGCGTGTGCTCTCCATATCGGCATGACGGGCGATGTGGCCATTGCGCCGCGCCGCGACATGGATCCGGTCGTCTTCAGAAACGTGCCGGCCGGGACGATCCTGCCGGTTCATGCGGCGATCGTGGCGCTGACCGGGACCACGGCATCCAACATCATTGCGCTGTTCTGAGCCTTTCCACCCGATGGGCAGGCCGACCAAGTTCACCCAGGCGCTGGCGGAGAAAATCTGCGAGCGCATCGCCGACAGGGAAAGCCTGCGGTCGATCTGCCGGGATGAGGATATGCCGGCGAAATCGACGGTGCTCTCCTGGCTCGCCGATGAAAGCAAGGCGGCGTTTCGGGCGCGCTATGCGCTGGCGCGCGAGATCCTGGCCGACGGCTTCGTCGACGAGCTGGTCGAGATCGCCGACGACCGCAGCAATGACTGGATCGAGAAGAAGAACGCCGCCGGCGAAACCACCGGCTGGCAGGAGAATGGCGAGGCGATAAGGCGGTCGCAGCTGCGCATCGCCACCCGGCAATGGGTCGCCGAGAAGCTGAAACCGAAGAAATACGGCGCCAAGGTCGAGCCCGAACAGAGCGTGACCGGCGAAGTCTCGCAACTGCTGGAAGATATCAATGGTCGGACGCGCGGACTTCCAAACGGCGGTTGACCAGTTTTCCGACTGGCGCTGGCGGCTGAACAATCTCTACTGGATCACCGACAAGGCGGGCAAACGCGTCAGGTTCGAGATGAACTGGACG
This sequence comes from Rhizobium sp. BT04, assembly GCF_030053135.1. Classification (NCBI taxonomy): domain Bacteria; kingdom Pseudomonadati; phylum Pseudomonadota; class Alphaproteobacteria; order Hyphomicrobiales; family Rhizobiaceae; genus Rhizobium; species Rhizobium sp. BT04. Next base: position 4,143,357 of record NZ_CP125652.1, read on the forward strand.
CAGATGACGTTTTTCGAGCAGATGCATTATTTGAATGTGCTGCTGAAAGCCCGCCAGCTCGGTCTCACCACCTTCATCCAGATCTTCATGCTCGATGCCTGCGTCTTCAACCGGGATATCAGGGCCGGCACCATCGCCCATACGCTGGGCGACGTGCAGACGATCTTCCGGGACAAGATCAAATATCCCTATGACAATCTGCCGGATGCTATCCGCAACGCCGTGACTGTCGTCAGGGCCAACCAGACCGAACTGCTGCTCGCCAATAATTCCAGCATCCGTGTCGGCACCTCGCTGCGCTCGGGAACGCTGCAATATCTGCATATTTCCGAATACGGGAAGCTTTGCGCCAAATATCCCGAGAAGGCGAGGGAAGTCCGCACCGGTGCCTTGAATACGGTGCAGGCCGGCCAGCTGGTCTTCGTCGAAAGCACGGCGGAAGGCCAGGAAGGGCATTTTTATTCGCTCTGCGAGGATTCGCAGGTCAAGCAGCGCCAGGCGCTGGAGCTGACCGAAATGGACTTCAAGTTTCATTTCTTCCCCTGGTGGAAGGAGCCGCAATATGCGATCGCGCCCCAGGGCGTCATCATCACCGATGCTTTCGCAAAGTATTTCCGCAATCTGGCCGACCAGGGCATCACGCTCACCGACGGGCAGAAGGCCTGGTACGTCAAGAAGGCCGAAACCCAGCTCGGCGACATGAAGCGCGAATATCCCTCGACGCCGGCCGAAGCGTTCGAGGCGAGCGTCGAGGGTGCCTATTATGCCGATCAGATGGCGGTGGCCGACGCCGAGGAGCGCATCGGGGTTTTCCCGCATGTCGAAGGTTATCCCGTCCACACCATCTCCGACATCGGCATGGACGATACCAACAGCGTCTGGCTGTTTCAGGTGCTGCCCGGCCGGGTCAGGATGATCGGCTATTTCGAGCATACCGGCACCGGCATGGACGGCATGCTCGACGAGCTGGCGCGGCGTGGCGCCGAGCATGGCTATGTCTACGGCGTCCACAACATGCCGCATGACATCAAGGTCAGGGAATGGACGCGCGGCGGCATGACCCGCATCGAAATCATGCTGAAAGAGGTCAAGGCGCGCGGTCTCGGCACGGTCCGCAAGGTCGAGCGCGCCTATGTCCACGACCGCATCAACGGCACGCGGCGGATTCTGGCAAAGGTCGAATTCGATCAGGCCGGCTGCATCGACGGCATCAAGTGTCTGAGGAACTACCGCAAGGACTGGGACGAGGATCTGAGCGTCTTCCGCGACGAGCCGCTGCACAACTGGGCCTCGCACGGCGCCGACGCTTTCGGGGGGCTGGCGATCATCTTCACCGGACTGGCGCCCGAACCTTTGAAGCCCGAGCCGAAGGCGCTGCCGACCTTCCAGACGATGACCTTCAACGAATTTGCCGATTCCACCCCGAGACAGAGTGAGCGTGTTTGATGGAAGATGAAATAACGGCTTCAGAGGGCGGGCAACGCTGGGATCCAGCAAAGGTCGGCGCCCACTGGCAGCAGGAGCTCGAGCGCGCCCAGCGCTATTTCAAGTCCTGGCATGACCGCTGCGTCAAGATCGAGAAGATCTATCTCGACCAGCAGTCGGACCAGACGAGCGCGGCCAAGCGCCGGTTTCCGATGCTTTGGGCCAATACTTCGGTGCTGCAGCCGGCCGTTTATGCCCGCGTGCCGCAGCCGGTGGTCGAGCGCCGCTTCAAGGATGCGCAGCCGGTGGCGCGCATCGCCTCCGAGCTCGTCGAACGCAACCTCGCCTATACAGGCGACGAAGCCGATATCGACTCCATCATGCGGGCGGTGCGCGACGATTTCCTGCTGTGTGCCCGCGGCACGGTGTGGCTGCGCTACGAGGCCGATTTCGAGCCGCTCGACATGGGCGTCGAGCCTTCCGCCCCGCCGGCGAATGGTGGCTTGCCTGAGGGTCACCTCGGCGGCTTGCCGAGCGGTTTGCCTGGCGACATGGGTGAGAATGGCGGCGCTCTGCCTGAGGTGATCGCCGACGAGCGTGTCTGCATCGATTATGTCCACTGGTCGGATTTCCTGCATTCGCCGGCGCGGCGCTGGAAGGATGTCACCTGGGTGGCGCGGCGCGTGCCGATGACCGACGAGGAGATGGAGAAACGTTTCGGCCGCGAGGCGATGACATCGCCGGCGGCAGGAGGTGCTTCCGGCAAAAAGGGCGAAAGCCAGGCGGAGCGCGCCGAGAATGAGGGCAAGACCCATATCTGGGAGATCTGGTGCAAAAGCGAGAATTATACCGTCTGGATCGCCGACGGCGCGCCCGTAGCGCTCGAAGTCTCGGAGCCGCCGCTCGATCTCACCCATTTCTGGCCGTGCCCGCGCCCGGCCTATGGCACGATGTCGACGAGCTCGCTGATCCCGGTTCCCGACTATGTCTATTATCAGCAGCAATGCGACGAGATCGACCTGCTGACCAAGCGCATTAACAAGCTGACCGATCAGCTGCGGCTTAAGATCTTCTATCCCTCCGGCGACGGCGCGATCTCGCCGGCGATCGAAAAGGCGATGCGGCCTGAAAACGACATGGTCATGGTGCCGATCCCGGAATGGGCTGCCTTCACCGACAAGGGCGGCTCGAAGGCGATCGTGACGCTACCGATCGACGAGGTGCAGAAGGTGATCGTTGCCTGCATGGCGGCGCGCAAGCAGCTGATCGAGGATGTCTACCAGATCACCGGCATATCAGACATCGTGCGCGGCGACACCCAGGCCTCGGAGACGGCGACGGCGCAGCGGATCAAGAGCCAGTGGGGCTCGATCCGCATCCGCGACCGCCAGGCCGAGCTGGCGCGCTTTGCCCGCGATATCATCCGCCTTGCCGGCGAAATCATCTGCGATCAGTTTCAGCCGGAAACGCTGATGCTGGTCAGCGGCATCAAACTGCCGACAATGGCCGAGAAGCAGCAGGTGCAAATGCAGATGCAGCAGATGCAGATGGCGGCGCAGCAGACGGGCCAGCCGGCCCAGTCGCCCCCCGAAATGGCGCCGCCCGAAATGCCGCCGCAGCTGCAACAGATGATGCAGGCGCCGACGATCGACGAGGTGGTGCAGCTCCTGCGCAACGACAGCATTCGCGGCTTCCAGATCGAAATCGAAACGGATTCGACCATCGAACCGGACGAGGATGCCGAAAAGCAGCGCCGCATGGAATTCGTGCAGATGATCGGCGGCTTCCTGCAGCAGGCCGGCGCCATGGCGCAGCAGAACCCGATGCTGGCGCCTGTCATGGTCGAGACGCTGCTCTTTGCCGCCCGCGGCTTCAGGGCCGGCCGCCAGCTGGAAAGCACGCTGGAGCAGGTGGGTGCCCAGCTCTCTCAAGCCCCCAGCGCCCCGAAGCCGGAGCCGCAGCCTGCGCCCGGAGAGATGATCAAGCTGAAGACCGCTCAAGTGAAGGCCGGCGCCGAACAGCGCAAGGCCGAGCTTGGCGTCGCAGAGGCCGAGATCGAGCACCGCGCAACGGTGGAAAAGGCGCGCGGCGAGATGGCGGCGCAGGCGATCGACCAGATGCGCAGCGCGCAACCCCTCTACCAATAGCCGGAGCAATAGCATGAGAGAACGTTATTGCCGCGTCTGCGGCGGCTGGCACCAGCTCGACCAATGGCCGCACCACTGTATGCCGGCGCACAACCCGGCGCAGTCGGATCTGCCGTCGCCGCATTTCATCAGCGACAGCATCGATATCCAGTCGATGCATGACGGCAGGCATTACACCTCGAAGGCCAGGCTGCGCTCCGCCTACCGGGCGGCCGGCGTGGTCGAGATCGGCAATGAAAAGCCGCAGCCGATCGAGACACCGATGACGGATCGAAAGGCGATCCGCAACGAATTGCGGCGCGTTCACGCCGAATACAACGCCTGAACCTGAACGGGCATCAATCCCCGAAATAGGAAACTTTCCCAATGGATATGGAAGACCTGAACGAGGCCGGCAACGGCAGCGAAGATTTTGGCGCGTCCGACGGGGCGCCGGTGAGCATCCGCGACAGCCTGAAGGCGGCGATCGACACCGTCGAAGGCAATGGACCGGGCGAACTCACCGGCCAGCCGCGCGACGGCGACAATGGCCGCTTCCTGGCCAAGGGGCAGGAGCAAGCCGCAGCGGCGAGGGCAGGGCAGGCGCCGGCAGCCAACGCCGCTTTGGCCGCCCAGCAGCAGACGCCGCAAGCACAAAGCCGAGCGCAGAGCGGCGACCAGCCCGCATCCATTGGCAGCCGGGTTCCGCCCGGCTGGTCGGCGGAAGCCAAGGCGCAATTTGCAAGCCTTCCCGGCGAAGTGCAGGCGGCGATTACCAAGCGGGAACAGGAGGTCGATAACGGCTTCCGCGTCCTGCAGGATTACAAGGGGCTCGAGGAGTTCACGCCGCTCATCCGCCAGGCCGGCATGACCCATGCCGATGTCATGCGCCGGGCGATCGACTGGGAGAAGGCGCTCATCCACGATCCCGTCAACACCGTCGTTCACGTCGCCAGGATGGCCGGGGTCAATCTTCACGCCCTCGTCAATGGCCAGACGGGGGAGATCCTGCAGCGTAATCCGCAGCAGGCCGGACTACAGCAAGGAGGGCCGCAGCCGCGATCCATCAATGTCGAGGCGACGGTCGAACATGTTCTGCGGAAAAGGGACACCGAAACTCAAGTCGATGCCTTCCTTTCCGACCCGGTAAACGCGCACGCCGAAGATGTGCTTGACGACATGGTCGCCCTTATCAATGCAGGGCGGGCAACGTCGCTTCAGGACGCCTACGACGCCGCATGCTGGATGCGCCCGGACATTCGCCGGCAGTTGATCAGCCAGACTGCGCCGGCTCCTGTCCATCCACAGCAAGCCCAGAGGGCCGCAGCGGCAGATCAAGCCCGCCGCGCCTCGCGATCCATCTCTGGTTCCTCCGCGCCGGGCCCGACCCGCGACGCGGCAAGAGGCCAGCCCACCTCCATCCGGGACTCGCTGCGCGACGCCATGCGTTTTTCGCGCGGTCAGGTCTGATCAAATGCCAATTCTGATCAAAGGAATGATCAATGCCCATCTCGCCCAACCTTTCTGAAATCGTCACCACGACGCTGCGCAACCGCAGCGGCACGGTGGCCGACGACGTGACGAAGAACAACGGTCTTCTCACCCGTCTCAACAGCCGCGGCCGCAAGAAGCCCATCTCCGGCGGCCGCACCATCGTCCAGGAACTGCAATATCAAGAGAATGGCAGCTTCAAGCGCTATTCCGGCTACGATATCCTGAACGTCCAGCCTTCCGACGTCATCACCGCTGCCGAATACGATCTCAAGCAGGCGGCGGTCGCCGTCTCCATGTCGGGCCTCGAACAGCTGCAAAACTCCGGCGAGGATGCGATCCTCGATCTGCTCGAGCAGCGCATCGAAAACGCCGAAACGACGCTGAAGAACAACATCGCGCTTGACTGCTATTCCGACGGCACCGCCGATGGCGGACGGCAGATCGGCGGCCTGCAGCTGTTGATCTCGACCTCGCCGACCTCGGGCACCGTCGGCGGCATTTCGCGCGCCACCTGGGGTTTCTGGCGCAACCAGAAATTCTCGGCCTCGGCCGATGGCGGTGCGGCTGCCTCGAACGCCAACATCCAGAGCTACATGAACCGGCTCTATATGTCCTGCGTGCGCGGCTCCGACGCGCCGGATCTTGTCGTCGCCGACAACAACTTCTTCCGCCTCTACTGGGAATCGCTGCAGGCGATCCAGCGCATCACCTCGGCGGACAAGGGCATGGCCGGCTTCCAGTCGCTGCAATATATGGGCGCCGACGTGATCTTCGACGGCGGTTTCGGCGGCGGCGCACCGCTCAACCAGATGTTCTTCCTGAACACCAAATACCTGTTCTACCGCCCGCACCGCGACCGCGACATGGCGCCGATCGGCGACGAGCGCATGAACACCAACCAGGATGCCTTCGTGCAGCTCATGGGCTTCGCCGGCAACCTCACCATGAACAACGCCTTCCTGCAGGGCGTGTTGTTCGCCTGATCGTCAACGAAAGGAACAAGCAAATGTCGATCGCATCAATCCAGTCCGATCGTCTTGGCGCGAACCCGTTCGTCGTCGAAGGCCCGATCGTTTCCGGCTCCGGTATTCCCGGGCCGAACTTCGCCCTCGGCGCCATCGCCGGCGGCGATCGTGAATCCGAATGGGTCTATTGCCAGCTCGTGCTGGCCTCGCAGACGACCCTTCAGCCCGGCCAGTGGTTCCAGTGGACCCGGGATTATGTCGCTTCGCTGCTGACCACGGCGGCTGCCGTCGTCGGCCAGCGCTGCGGCGTCTTTTCGGGGGCTGCCCAGCCGCCGACGCTGACCGGCGGCCCGGTCGGTGCCATCACACTGGCCGCCGGCACCTATTACATCTGGCTGCAGCGCAACGGCCAGGCGCCGTCGCAGGTGGCGACCGCAACGGCGGCCCTCGTCGTTGCCGAGACCACCGCCACCGCAGGCCAGGCGAGTGCCCCGGCCTCGGCCACGGCAACCACCAAGGCCATCGCCAACGTCAACTTCGCGGCGGCCAACCAGACGTTTACGGCAACCACCGTCAACGGCTCCAGTCTGCTGACGAGCCTTTCCGGCCTCAATGCCGGTTCCGGCCCGTTCATCGGCGCGGCGGTTGCCGGCACCGGCATTCCGGGCGGCGCGACCATTTCGGGCATCACCTACAGCCCGAACGGCGTCATCCAGAGCATCACGCTCTCGGCCAGTGCCACCGCCAACGGCACTGGTATCACCATCACCGCGACGGGCGTGCTCGAAGCGACACTGATGCGGCCGTTCCTGTCGAAGGTGAACTAAACTCGAGTCATCGACGGGCGCCTCGGCGCCCGTTTTCGCCGACCTCTTTATGCGCGGCCTGCCCCTCATCCGCCTGCCGGCACCTTCTCCCCGTAAACGGGGCGAAGGGGATATGCAGCACCCTCTCCCTTCCCCCCAGACCTATCGCGGGGCACGTCCCCTCTCCCCGTCAGAACGGGGAGAGGGCCAGAGTGAGGGGCGGCCACCGGCACGACATCACAGCCGGCGCTCCGGCGCCAATCCCTCATTTCCCCGCCATCAACAGCGAGCAAGCACCATGCCCGACAGCAACACCGGAATTTATGCCTCCTTCAGCCTGGAGCCGGTCGAACAGACCTTTCTGACCGAAAGGGAAGGCCGGCCGATCTTTGCCGACAAGGAGTTCGTGCGCATCTTCATATCAGGCGACAAACATACCGAAGTCTACCGCGAGGTGACGGACAACGACAAACGGCGCTTTGCCGACGCCTATAAGCGCTTCAAGGAAGGGGCCGAGGCCCGCGAGCAGCTGACCGGCACGCCGCTTTCGCAATGGCCCTATCTCAAGCCCAGCCAGATCAAGGAGATGGAGGCGGTCAACATCTATACCGTCGAGCAGCTCGCGGCGCTCTCCGATACCGCCAAGCAGAAGATCGGCATGGGCGCCAACGAGCTCGTCGCCGCCGCACGCGGCTATCTTGCCACCGCCGAGAACTCCAGCGCCGCTTCCGCCTTTGCCGCCGAAAACGAACGGCTGAAGGGCGAGGTCACCCGCCTGCAGGAGCAGATGAAGGAGATGGCCCTGCGCTTCGAGGCGATCGACAGGGAAGGCGAGGGCAGCAAGAGCCGCAGCCGGCAAGCAGCCTGAAGACGCCCTGACAAGCATCCCGACCTGAACCCGGAGATCTTCCGCATGTCGCTCTTGACCATCATTCAGAACGTCTGCGCGGAAATCGACCTCGATCCGCCGACGGCCGTCATGTCCTCGGCGGATCCGCAGATCATGCAGTTGCGCATCCTTTCCACCCGCGCCGGCCGCGACCTGATGCGCGAGCATGATTGGTCGGCGCTGACGGTCGACCGGCAATTCACCGCGACGGGCGACAACCCCGAGCCTGCCGAGCCGCCGGCCGACTGGGACCGCTTCGCCGCCAATGCGAAGATCTGGAACGCTTCGCGCCTCTGGCAGTTGAACGGTCCCGTCGAGCCGCAGACCTGGCAGCGCCAGGCGATCCTGAATTCGAACCCGGTGCCGCAGATCTGGCGGATGTCGGGCGGCAGGCTCGACATCTACCCCAACGCCGCGGGCGAGACGATCAGATACGAATATATCTCCGGCTTCTGGGTGGCGGTGAACGGCGGGGCGACCACGGCCGGCAACTGGGCCAACGATACCGATACCGCTCGTTTTCCCGAAGATCTTCTCGAACTCTCGCTGATCTGGCGCTGGAAGCGGGCCAAGGGCCTCGACTATGGCGAGGAGATCGCCAGTTTCGAGCGGTCCAAGGAAGCCGCCATCGGCGCCGATCGCGCCGCAGCGCCCGTCGACCTCTCGCTGCCGGCGAGGGGCCAGACGCCCGAGAATTATTGGCCCGGCACGATCACGGTTTCAAATCCATGACCCGCAGACCTGTTCCCCCCAATGGCCGCACCCGCCGCGTTTCGCCGGGCAAGGACTGGATCGCGCCGATCGGCGGCTGGCGAACCGATGTCGAGATGGCGGATATGCCCGCCGATGCCGCGTTTCAGCTCGACAATTTCTTTCCCGAGGCCAACCGGGTGCGCGCCCGCTATGGCTTCCTCGGCTTCGCCACCGGGCTTGGCGCCGACGTGCAGACGGTCATTGCCTATTCCGGCGTCGGCAACAGGCTGTTTGCCGCCGCCGGCGACAAGATCTACGACGTGACGGCGGGCGGCGCCGTCGGTGCGCCCGTCGTCTCCGGCCTCTCCAGCGCCCATTGGTCGGTGCAGCAATATACCAACCCGGCCGGCCAGGAGTTCCTGCGTCTCGTCAACGGACTCGACACGCCGCTGCTCTTCAACGGCACCGCCTGGACGAACAATTTTCTCACCGGCACCGCAACGCTTACCACCCAGAACGTCGCCGTGCGCAACACGGCCTATACGCTGAGCTTCTTCGGCACCGGCTCCGTCGCCCTTTCCGGCGCCTTCACCGGCACGCTGAACGGCACCGGCGTCAACAACCGGGTGTCGCTCAGCTTCACGCCGGCGGCCGGCACGCTTGTCGTCACCGTGACGGGCTCGGTCACCAATGCGCAGCTCGAAAGAGGCGCGGTCGCGACACCTTACGTAACCTCGACGATGATCACCGGCATACCGGATGCCTCGCTGCTGATCGCGGTGACGGCCTATCGCTCGCGCCTCTGGTTCATCGAGAAGAACTCGACCAATGTCTGGTATCTCGCCACCGATGCCGTCAGCGGCGCCGCCACGGTTCTGCCGGTCGGCGGCAACATGAAATATGGCGGCACGCTGGTTGCGATCAACGTCTGGACCATCCCCGTTTCCACAGGCCTGCAGCAGTGCCTGGTGCTGATCTCCTCGGAGGGCGAGGTGATCGTCTTCCAGGGGTCGGATCCCTCGAATGCTGCCAATTGGGGCCTGATCGGCACCTTCAAGCTCGGCCGGCCGCTCGGCAGCGATCGATGCCTGCTGTCGGTCGGCGCCGACCTGGCGATCATGACGACGGATGGCATCGTGCCGATCACCAAGGCCGTGCAGCTCGATCGCGGCGCCACCAGCCTCGGGGCGATTACCGCCAAGATCGGCCCGACCTGGCGCGAGACGGTGGCGGCGACCGGCACGACATCCGAGGCGTGGCAGCTTTCGAGCTTCCCGGCCAGGCAGATGGCGATCGTCAACCTGCCGTCCTCCTCCGGCCCCTATCAATATGTGATGAACACCGAAACCGGGGCCTGGTGCCGCTTCGTCGGCATGCCGGCCTCCTGCTGGGCGACATGGCAGGACCGGCTGTTCTTCGGCAGCGCCGACGGCACGGTCTACGAGGCCGAGGTCGGCGCCAACGACAATGGCGTGGCGATCGACGCGCTGATGGTCGGCGCCTGGAGCCGGCATGGCGACGGGCTCTCGACCAAGCTCTCGAAGCTGATCGGCGTGACGGCGCAGATCGGCGTTTCCACGGTGATGTATGCCGGCATCTCCGTGGACTACCAGACGAAGATTCCAACCGCCCTTCTGTCCTCGGTCGAGAAGAATGCGGCGGCGAAATGGGGAACGGCGATCTGGGGCGTGTCCAAATTCCCGGGCATTTCGCTCGTCCGCAAATTCGCCTCTGCCGGCGGGGCGGGTTCGGCGCTGGCGCCGACGATCCGCGCGCTGATCTCCGGCTCGTCAGGTTCGGTCTCCGAGGCCGCCGTCGTCGGCGGCTCGGTGCTTTACGAAAAGGGCGCGCCGATTTGATCGTCTCCGAACCGCGCGAGGAGATCGCGGCCTGGGTCGGGGCCAGGATCGGCGTCAGCTTCCACCCGCCTTACACCACGCTCGCCCATGTCGACCGCGGCCGGATCATCGCCGGCTTCGTCTTCAACGTCTGGACCGAACATGACGTCGAGGTCTCGCTGGCCGCCGACCGGCTGTCGCTGGCGCTGATGCGATCCGTCTTTCGTTATGTCGTGCATCAGCTCGGCTGCCGCCGGGCCACCGCCAGGACCCGCGCCGACAACATCGCCGCCCAGACGGTGCTCGCAAGGTTGGGTGCCCGTCCGGAAGGCCGCCAACAAGCCTATTTCGGCGACTGCGACGCGCTGCTTTACGCAATCATGAAGGAGGATTTTCCCTATGGTCTCCACGCCGAAGGCCCCGAAGGCGCCTGATCCGACACAGACCGCAGCGGCGCAGACGGCGACCAACGTCGACACCGCCATTGCCAATGCCGGCCTCAGCCACACCAACCAGTACACGCCGGATGGTTCGCTGGAATACAAGATTAGCAGCTATACGCCGATGACCGATCAGAACGGCAAGACCTATCGGATGCCGGTTTATTCGGCCTATCAGAGCTATTCGCCGGAGAACCAGGCGATCTACGACCAGACGCAGCAGACGCAGCTCGGCCTTGCCAAGCTCGCCAACGACCAGACCAACAAAATATCCGGCGTGCTCGGCACCAATGTCGATCTCAGCGCCGGCAATGTCGACAAATATGTCAATGATCACTGGCGGTCCGGCTTCAACAACCAGTGGGACCGCGACCAGGCGAGCCTCGATCAGAGCCTGGCCGACAAGGGCATCTCGATGGGCTCGGCCGCCTATGACAACGCCATGCGCGATTTTTCGACACGCAAGCAGGCCGCCTCCGACCAGTATCTCGGCGACATGTATTCGAATGCCCAGAACTCGATCCTGACCGAGCGAAACCAGCCGCTGAACGAGATTTCGGCGCTGATGTCGGGCTCGCAGGTGCATCAGCCGAGCTATGTCAACACGCCGACGACGCAACTGCCGACGGTCGATCAGGCTGGGTTGATCAACGAAAATTTCAACCAGAAGATGGGCCTCTATGACCGCCAGGTTGCCCAATCGAACGCCGCGATGGGCGGTCTATTCGGCCTGGGCGGATCATTGCTCGGCGGCTGGGCGAAGTCCGACCGTCGGCTGAAGGAAGATATCAAACGCGTCGGCACGCTGGATAACGGCCTGCCGGTCTACTCCTTCCGGTACAAGAAGGGCGGTCCGGTGCAGATCGGCCTGATGTCCGATGATGTGCGCGAGGTTCATCCGGAATCGGTGTTCGAACACGCAGACGGTTTCGACCGCGTCGATTACGGAAGGGCGGTGGGCTGATGGCATATATTTTCGGCGGCGATACCGGCAAGACGCAGAGCGACATCGACGACCAGCGCAAGCGGCTGGCCTACGCGATGTTGCAGCAGGGCATGGATGCGAGCCCGGTGCAATCGCCATGGCAGGGCGCGGCGCGGCTGGCGCAGGCGCTGATGGGCGGGCTGGAGATTAGGCAGGCGGATCAGGAGCAGAGAGCAGGGACTGCCGAAGCCCCCGCTGCGCCGATAGGCACGCCTTCAACTCCGCCGGCGAAGTTTCCCGGCTTCCTGCCGTCGATCTTCGTCGGCAAGCGCAATGTTCCCTGACAACTCATGAGCCTTCGTTGCCGTCTTGGGGCGCCAGCATCCCACTCGCGGTTCAGCAGCCATCTTCAACCCCAAATCCGATGAGCGGACCGAGGCTAGCCGCTTCTGAAGGCCATTGCCAACGCGAATGTCCCACCGCGGCAGCGCGCGATGGCGACGCAATTCTGCAAGCGCTGAAGAAGCCGGCGGTCCGCTCCGACCCGTCCTAAAACTGAGGCAGATCTCCAAGCTGCTGTTCGGAAGCCATGTCGATCCCAACCACCATCCACAGGAGTCGTAATGTCAGACTTTAATAGAACACCGGTTGTACCACCGAGAAAAGTTGCCGAGCTTAGAAATGACCCTTATGCGGGGCACTCCGGCGACCTCTCGGTTAACAATGCATTACGCGCCTTCAGCCGTGGCACTGTCGTCGGCCCTTATCTCGACGAAATGGACGCTGGGACAGCTGCATTGCTGGCGCCCTATGCTGATCCACTGCTGCCTGATTTTTTGTTTCCGCCGCTGCCAGGCGAAACGTTTGGAGAGCGGTATGACAACGCACTCGCTAATCAGCGCGGGATGGACAGAGCCTTCGACGAACAGCATCCCTATGTCTCCGAAACGCTGCAGCGCGCCGGAGGTTTGGCCTCTGACCTAGCTTTTAAGTTGCCGCCAGGGAGGATGACCAACATCGGGCTCGGTGCTGTTGAAGGTTTCGGGAACGGGGAAGGTGGTTTCAGCAACCGAGCCGAGCAGGCCTTCCGTGGCGCTAGCGAAGAGGCTTTGAAAGGACTCGCTATGGATACTTTAAAGGGGCGCCGTATGATGCCGGCCGAAACCGCTACGGAAAGTGGTCGTAGAGCCGGCGCGAAGGCTGCTCTTACACGCGCGCTTCTTAGAGTACGCGGTCGAAACGGCGGTGGTGGCGGCTGGTAATCAACCCTCTATGGCAGGATCACGCGAATGACGCCCTGACCAAGGATATGGGTGGCATATACGATCCAAGGCCTCGCAATTCGCGGGGCCTTTTCCTTTTCGGAGAAGCTCAATGCCCAGAAACCCATCCACCGGCGTGTATTCCAAGCCCGCCGGCACGACACCTTCCGTCGGCCAGGTCATCGACCCGGCGCCATGGAACGCGCTGACCACCGACCTCGGCAACGAAATCACCAATTCGCTGCCGCGCGATGGCTCGGCGCCGATGGTAGCGCCGTTGAAGGCCGCAAGCGGGACCGTGTCTGCGCCCGGTATCGGATTTGCCTCAGTTCCTCAGACCGGCCTTTATCTCAAGGGTGGCGGGCTACTCGGCTTCACGCAGAACGGCGTTGATGTCGCGTTCGATCACGCCATGGTCTTCGCCTCGAAGTCGGGGGATTACACAGCCGTAGGATCCGACGATGCCGCAGTACATCGCTTTACTGCAGTCGCTACCGTCACCTTGACAGCAGCCGCAACACTCGGTGCCAACTGGCATTATATGGTGATCGCCGACGGTGCCGCCGTGACGATTGACCCCAGCGGGGCAGAGACGATCGACGGTGCGGCTACGCTCGTCATTCCGAACGGCTATTCGGCATTCATCATCTGCAGTGGTACGGCGTTCTTCACTGACGGGATAGCGACAACGCTCAAGACGGTGGCGGCATCCGCACCGGCTGGACATATCTACGGGCTGACTCTTTCCAACAATGCCGGCGATCCAACCAACTCGATCGATATCGCAGCCGGTGCGGCAGCAAGCGATAGTGCAACCCCAGTTCTCATGAGCCTTGCAAGTATGTTGATCAAGGCCGGAAACGTCGCGTGGGCCGTGGGCTCCGGCAATGGCTGGCTTGATACTGGGGCAATCGCGGATGGATGGTACTACCCTTATATCATCGCTCGGTCGGACACAGGTGTTGTCGACTCGCTTCTTTCCGCAAGCGCGACGTCCCCCACTATGCCTGGAAGTTATGACAGAAAGCGCCGTATTGGAGCTCTCCTCAGGGTATCTGGGGCATGGGTGAGTTTCGTCCAAGATGGGGATTTCTTCGCATACAAGGTGCCGACGACTGACGTAAGCACGATTGCCACAGCCGCCGCCTTGAGAACGTTGAAAGTGCCCCCAGCCTTTCCGGTAATGGCTCGCATCGTGGCTCAAATAGTCAACACTGGCGGAGCGATCGCGAATATCAACCATTGGGATCCAGCATTGGGAACGAGCTTACCGTCTGCGTCAACCGGGTTTGGCCAGAACTTCGTCAATACCGCGGTGTCGCAGGCATTCTCACGACAGATGGATATTCGGACCAATTCTGCCGGTCAAATCTACAATGTTGCCTCTTCCACTTCATTGACTTCTTACACCATTTCGACGCAGGGATACTTCGACACGCGCGGTCGCATTAACTGAGGTCTATGTCGGATGGGTCTGCAGGCAGCTATGGGTATGGACCGATGGCTTCCACTTCCCATGCGGGAGGATTTCGTAGTAGAGCTCCCGCATGAAGATCGACAAGGCATCATATCGAAACAGAGGCGGACTAATCCAGCGGATCACTACCGCCTATAAGCGCTTTCGCTACTTCACAGCGGCCGGTAACGATCTCGTGGTAAAGCGCAGCGCAGAGTTCCGCATGGTGAAGCATGCGGTTCTCAAAGTCGGGTCTGGCGTCACAATCCAGGACGAAGCGTTCTTTCAACTGACAATGCCGGAGCCGAAGGTCTTCATCGGCAACAATACGGTGATCGGCCGACGCAATGTCATCACCGCGAAAAATTGTATCTCCATAGGCAATGATGTTTTGATCGGCTCCGATGTGCAGATCGTCGATCATAGCCACGGCATGCGTAAGAACATGCCTATCCGACTGCAGAAGGCTGATATAGGTTCTGTCGAGATCGGCGATGATGTCTGGATTGGCGCTGGTTCCAAAATCCTGATGAACGTGAAGATTGGGAAAGGCGCCGTTATCGGCGCGAATTCAGTCGTCCTCAGCGACATTCCGGAATATGCGATCGCCGTTGGCTCTCCAGCGAAAGTCGTCAAATACCGCACTTAAATCGCATCCCGGGCTTCATCAATACCGCCGTCCCTCGTGGCTTGCAGGTTTGGCTCTTGAGCCCGACCTCATGGATGACGCTTGCCATTCGTTCAAGATCGCAGTCAGCGCCAGTTAGCTAATTTACGGCGTGCACGTCACATTCACCGAGGCGATTGGCAATAGGGGCCATCAAAACTTAAGAGATGCCTTGCCGTATAGTGTTTAGGATCTCTTATCTTGACGATAAAAGCACTCACCGCATAGGACCACTTGCTTTGCACGTCGCGTCCGCGACGAACGATGTAGAGGCATCCTGGAACGTCCAACGCCGCGTCTTCGACTTTCGACCAGGGTCCCAAGAACCGTTTGAAATTGTCAACAAATCCCGACCAGCCGCCATACAAAGTCATGGAGTCATAATCCAAGATCAATGCATCGTGTTTCCCTGTCGCGACCTCATGCAACCCGGCATATTCTCCCAATCCGGGCATCGTATCGAATGCGTTCAGGCCAGATCTATCAAGGATCACGTAATTGCGGCTTTGCAGAGAGGGGGTGTTCCTGATGGTATCGGCAAAAGCCTCCTGGCGCAGGTGGTCGACATAAAAGGTGGCATAAACAGACCACCAATTCACAATGAACACCACCATTAAGCCGGCAAATGAGGCCACTTTCATCCGATGGCGCATATCGGGATTCTTCGCCGGGAAAACGGCACAGATGATCTTTAAAAGACCCAGGGTAGAAAAGGCGGCGCCGAACGGAAGCAGCACTTGAAAGCGGGTCGCCATCCAAGGCTCATAAGAGGGTTCCTTTCCAACCAATACATAGGCCGAGGCTCCCAGACCCAACAGCACGACACCGATGCCTATCAATCCTTTTCCACTGCATTCACCTTCAGTGCCGCTCCCTGCGGTATTAGATCTTGTCAAGTAAACAATGAACAAGGCAGCCAAAAATAT
Source organism: Rhizobium sp. BT04 (assembly GCF_030053135.1). NCBI lineage: Bacteria > Pseudomonadati > Pseudomonadota > Alphaproteobacteria > Hyphomicrobiales > Rhizobiaceae > Rhizobium > Rhizobium sp. BT04. The sequence continues at coordinate 4,159,269 of NZ_CP125652.1, forward strand.
CGTCAGGGCGACTGGCTTTCCAATAAATATTCCATCATATGGGAATAAGTATAAAATTACGACTTTGAATTCCGATAGTATTGTGCCGAAATTGATGGCGATGACGTTGTAGCTGGCGGAAAACATACCGCTTTTTTTGAATAAAAAATGTTGTACTATGGCATAAAGGAAGGGCAAAAGCACAATTGCAGCTGTTCTCTTTGTGATATATTTGATTTTGTTCAAATAGCTTCCATAGTGAATTGAGCCTGTCGACGCATCGGCCTTCTTATAAAACAGGAAGGCAGCAATAAAAAACACCAAAAGAAACGACGGTATAAGGGCGTTGAACTGAAAAGAAAACATAAACACAGAGTAGGAAAGATACTCTGTATATACATTTTTGTTCATCGCCGAAATTATAAAAAGATATAAAGCAAAAACAAATGCCAGTAGAAAAAATAGTCCTGGATTGTTTATGGCCGCAATTCTGGCAAAGTAAACAGGTGAAGCTGCCGCGAGAAATGAAAGTGCTGTTGCGTCAGATTTTGAGAAATCGAAAGACTTCAGGATAAGATAGAATACATGAATGACGAGGTAGCCAAGTGCAAAGGTTGAGAAAGCGTAAAACCACCAGCCGATCAATTGAACCGCATAATGATAATATCCGAGAAGGGGAAAGCCGGCCTGCGTAAAAACATTCACAAGCATTTCTTTGCTGGCGCCAGAAAGGCTCCAGTCATCCCAATATCGTGCATCCGATAAAAGAAATATTGGAAGATGGGCGCCCATGTAGACGAGAAAGATTTGCAATTCAGCTTTTTTGAAAAATCCTTTAAAGTCCGGCATCTCATGGCTTTCCTTGGGCAAACGGGACATCCATTTTTGTTAAAAATAGCGTTGTGGGCTCTGTCATTGTTTGTGCTTCTTGCCAACGTCAAACTCGATGAGCCAACGAAGACGACGGTGATCCAATGAACGGGATCGGCGGACAGATGCAATAGCCACGAGTGTGATTCGGTTGCCGGACGTGCCGTTGATAAAATGGTCCTGGTTAAGCCACTATTTGCAAACCCAACGGTACCCTTAAGTAAAAGACGTATCGCCGCCAGCATTATGGCGTATGACCGCGATCTGGCGGGAATATCGCTTGTCTTATGTGGATTATAATTTTAGGAGGGGCGCAAGGCGGGGGCTTTTTTGCTGTCGAGCCTTTGACGCTATGCTGCTTCGGATGTTCGTGAATGAATCGTGTCTCTTTCGCATTGCCTCACCTGATCGGGAAGGAGGCGCTCTATCTCAACGAATGCCTTCTCTCGGGCCAGTGGGGCGGCGATGCGAGCTTCACAAAGCGATGTCATGCGCATCTGGATTTGCTGTACGGCGCCAGCACGCTTCTATGCCACTCGTGTACCGCCGCCTTGGAAATGGCGGCAATGCTTCTCCGCCTTGGACCGGGGGATGAGGTTATCATGCCGTCGTTCACCTTCGTGTCGACGGCCAATGCGGTGGTGCTGCGCGGGGCTGTGCCGGTATTCGTCGATATTCGCAGCGATACGCTCAATATCGACGAAACGCTGATTGAGGCTGCCATTACGCCGAGAACCAAGGCAATCTTCGTCGTTCACTACGCCGGAGTGGGGTGCGAGATGGAGCCTATTCTGGCTGTCGCCTCGCGCCATGGACTGGCTGTGGTGGAAGATGCAGCCCAGGCTTACCGGGCCTCCTGGAAAGGCCGTGCTCTCGGAACATTCGGCCAGTTGGCCACTTTGAGCTTTCATCAGACCAAGAATGTTGTCTCCGGTGAAGGTGGGGCCTTGATCGTCAATGATCCCGCTCTGGTCGAGCGAGCGCAAATCATCCGGGAGAAAGGCACCAATCGTTCCCAGTTCATTCGCGGCGAAGTCGCCAAATACGACTGGCAGGATATGGGATCCTCCTTCCTGCCATCCGATTTGGTGGCTGCCGTGCTTCTAGCTCAGCTTGAGTACGCCGAGGAGCTGACGCGGCATCGGCTTTCGCTGTGGCATGCCTATGATGAAATATTCAAAGCGGCCGGCCATAACGGGTTGCGTCTTCCTGAAATCCCGGCCGACGCTGCACATAACGGACATATCTATCATGTGCGCTTCACCAATCTTGATCGTCGCGAAGAGACGCGCCGCAAATTGGTGGCGGAAGGCATAGGGGGCGTTACGCACTATGTTCCTCTGCATTCTTCGCCAGCCGGGGAACGATATGGACTAACGGCGTCGTCGATGGCAATCACCAACGAGACGGCAGAAACCCTGCTTCGGCTGCCTTTGCATGGCGGGTTGACCGAGGCAGATATTGCCCGTGTCGCGCGCCGGGTTCTGGAATTTGCGCAATGAAACGCTGTTTGGTGTGCGATGCCGTGTATGAGGCGGACATCTGGCGATGCCCCAACTGTGACACGCTCGTGCCGCAGGAAGATGGTTTTCTGTCCTTTGCGCCTGCACTTGCCCATGACAACGACGGTTTTGCGAGCAGTTCACATGAACAGCTTCAGGCCTTGCAGCATGGCAGCTTCTGGTTTCGAGCCAGAAACCGCCTGATCACAGATCTGGTGCGACGGTATTTTGTCAACAGCCAACGGGCGCTGGAAGTGGGATGCGGCACGGGCTTCGTCCTCACGGCTTTGCGCGAGGCTCTTCCGCATGCGGTGCTGTGCGGCAGCGAGATCTATCTGAATGGCTTGCCTTACGCGAGCGAGCGATTGAATGGGGCGGGGCAACTCTTCCAGATGGATGCACGCGACATCCCTTTCCGTGAAGAGTTCGACTTGCTTTGTGCGTTCGACGTACTTGAGCACATCGAAGAGGACGAACTGGTCTTGCGGCAAATGGCCCAGGCCCTGCGGGCGGGCGGCGGAGTGCTGCTGGCGGTTCCGCAACACCCCGGCCTTTGGAGCCGCAACGATGATCTGGCGTTCCACAAACGCCGCTATCGGCGCGGCGAACTGGAGCAAAAATGTGCTGCCGCCGGTCTCGACGTGATTTTCTCGACATCATTTGTGACAAGCCTGTTGCCGGTTTTCGCCCTTCAGCGCTCCACGCGCAGCCGCTCCAAGGATCATGATCCGGCGCGGGAGCTGCAACTGCCGTGGTTCGTGGACAGGTCGTTCGAGGTGTTGCTGGATGGCGAGCGACAGCTTATCCGCCTCGGGGTGCGCTTGCCGGCCGGCGGATCGCGTTTCGTGGTGGCAAGAAAGACTGCAGGTGCGCGGCCATGAAACGCGTGGCGATCATACAGTCAGCTTATGTTCCCTGGCGTGGCTTCTTCGACCTGATCAGCCGCTGCGATGAATATATCATTTATGATCAGGTCGCCTACAGCAAGGGCCACTGGCACAATCGGAACAAGATCAAGACCGCAACGGGCACGCGCTGGATCACCATTCCCGTGGTGACCAGCGGCAGGTTGGGGCAGCCCATTGAGGACGTTGAAATCAAGGGCGACTGGGCCGAGCGGCATTTTGCCCAGATCCGTCAGGCCTATGAAGCCGCGCTGGCCGCCAAAGTCGTTCTTCCTGTTCTCGAAGCTCTCTACAGTCAAGCCGGAAAATTGAATTTTTTGACTGAAATCAATGAGTTGTTTCTCAGGCATTTTGTCGCGATGTTAAAGCTGGATGTTCTGATCACCCGCGACAGAATGTACGCGCCGCACTCGGCGCGAAGTGAGCGCGTTCTTGCGACTTGCCTTGCGGCTGGCGCGACGCATTATTTGTCGGGTCCGTCCGCGAAAGTGTATTTGGACGAAACGATGTTTCGGGATGCAGGGGTCACGGTGGAATGGATGAGTTATGGCCCGTATCCGGACTATACCCAGCTTCACGGTGTTTTTGACGGGCAAGTCAGCATCATCGATCCTATTCTGAATGGGCACGGGGCAGGATTTGTGGCCGCGCCCGGACCGCAACAGGGAGCAGCAGGATGGTAAGCCGTTTGACTTTCGTTTGCGAAACCGAGGATGCTTGGCCCTCTGGGTTTGCAGCTGAGCAGGTTGGCTGCGCACATATCGGGCTCAAGCTGTGAATTACTCCATTGTGGTGCCCATCTATGGCGATGGCGGTTTGGCCGGTGACCTGTGTGTGGAGGTTCAGCGGGTCATGCGTGCATTTACAGGCCGCGAGGATCTTGGGGCGATACTGGAGCTGATTTTCGTTAATGACGGTAGCCGGGACAACAGCCTTGAACTGCTGCTCCCGTTGCAGGCCGAGTTCGATTTCGTCAAGATCATCGATCTGTCCAGGAATTTCGGCCAGCACATCGCCATCGCTTGCGGATTTCGCGAGGCCGTGGGCGATGTCATCATTCGAATGAATGTCGACATGCAGGATCATCCGGACCAAATTCCAACATTGCTCGAGCATATGGCGGCGACGAAGGCGGACATCGTGATCGGACAGTACGAACAACGCGAAAGCCCGCTGGTCAATCGCATCACCGCTCGGCTCTATTATAGTTTTTTTCGAATCATGACCGGTCTCGATTCGCCGCAGAACACGTCTCCCCTGCGTGTGCTGAGCCGCCGATACGTCAATGCTTACAATTGCCTGACAGAAAAAACGCGGTTTCCTCAAGGTCTTGACCAGTGGCTGGGCTTCTCGCCACGTTACACGCGCATCGCCCACCGGGAGCGACTGAAGGGCAGGTCGTCCTATAATTTCTGGTCGCGGCTGCGGCTGGGGCTTGATGGGCTGCTGTATTTTTCCGAGCGCCCACTGATCATCATGATGTCGCTGGGGCTGCTCCTTAGTGCATTTGGTGCAATGATGGGCGTGTTGCTTGTGATGATGCGCTTGTTTTTGACCAGCATCGAACCCGGATTCACGTCACTTGCTGCGATCGGCCTGTTTGCTTTTGGTGTCCAGCTGATTTGCTTGGGGGTTGTCGGCTTTTACGTTGGGAAAATATTCAAGGAAGTTCAAAATCGTCCGCTCTACATTATCAAGGACAGATTTTGGAGCTAGAAATATCAGCTGCTTATCCAAAAATCAGAGATAGACCATGTCGCACGAATCCACCTCTATCAGCTATTCACCTTCCACCAGCATCGATGCCAGGCACAAGATATTCGAGTTGCAGAAGACCTATCCTGCAACGCCGGAGGAAAAAGAGCGTTCGCCCGGTCTTTTCCTGCGTGGTTCATTGCTGGCGCGCATTCTGGCGATCCGGGATATTTATGTACAGATTGTCGATATTCCCGGCTCCATTTTGGACATTGGCACATGGCGCGGCCAGACTGCCGTGCTGTGCGAGAACCTCCGGGCCATCTACGAACCTCTGCATCTCAATCGTCGGATTGCCTGTTTCGACACGTTCGAGGGCTATGTCGGCTTCTCCGACAAGGATGCTCCGTCCGAGCTGCATCGCGACGGCACCTATGGCGTCGGAGGCGAGGAATATGCTTTCTATCTCGCTGAATTGCTGAAGCTGCATGAACAGTCCAACGCCATGGGAAACAATTTCGACAAGCACAAGGTGATTAAGGGAGACTGCTGCGAGACTATCCCGCAATATTTTTCTGACAATCCCCATGAATTTGTGGCGCTTGCCTTTTTCGATGTGAATTCTTATCAGCCGTCGCTCGAAGCCTTCGAGGTTGTTTGGCAGCGGATGGTACCCGGCGGCATTGCTGCTTTCTGGCAGTTGACCAGAAATGTCATTCCGGCTGAAGGACGCGTTTATGCAGAGAACATCATCGGTAGATACGGCCATAGTCTGCACCGATGCCCTACCTATCCTGGGCTGTGTTATCTGAAGAAGATCTAACTCGTATTTACGATCGCTTGGAGTTTACATGAGACGGGTGGTGCTGGGAAACGGCGTTGTGGGATTGTCGATCGCCTTCGGCTTGCTGCGGCGCGTAAACGCTTCGGATGAGATCGTTGTGGTCGGCCCACCGCAGCGCCCGGGATCCGCGACGCTTGCCGCGGCGGCCATGCTCAATTCCTTCGCGGAAATTGAGCATGGCGGTCTCGATACCGATATCGATCTCTTTCGATTTGAGATGAGTCATCGTGCGACGCGCCTCTGGCCCGCTTTTGAACAGTCACTTATCGACGCAGCGGGGGACAGACTTCCCTCTGGTTGCTCTGCCTGCCAGGGATGCTCGGGCGGCGGATGCTTTAAGTCAGGTACTTACGTCGTCAACAACAATGCCGCCGACGATCTTGATGACCTTAATTTCGACGCCATTCTCAGTGCGCTGATCGATTTCAACGAGCAGCACGATGTTATTTCGCCGAAAGACATTCCCCACTATAAGCCGCACCAGCGTTACCGCGCGAGCCGCGCCCTCTTCATTCACAACGAGGGCTGGTTTAATCCGCGCATCATGCTGGAGAAGATGGAGGGTGCGCTACGCCGAGCACCGAATGTGCGCTTCATCGATGAAGGTGTCGATCGTTTCAACCATGCGGATGGGGTGATCACTTATGTCACTCTGATGTCTGGCAAACAGGTTGAGGGCGACCAGTTTGTCCTGGCTACCGGCGCGACGGCATGGGATGTCCTCGATCGCAGCGGGTTGCGGGAACTGATCCAGCGCATCTTCTATGGCATCGGCACATCGATAGAAATCCGCAGCCCGGATGACGCACTCTCCCATGTCATCCGTACCCCTAACCGCGGTCTGGCCTGTGGCCTGTATGCTGCGCCCTATTTCCAAGGGCCAAACGAGCCGAACGATCATGTGCTCGTCGGGGCTAGTAACTTTATTGCGCCGCAACTCCATGTGCATGGTCGCCTGACGAGCATAGAAGGCCTGCTCAACGGGGCCATAAAGCAAATTAATAGTAATTATTACCGAGCCGACCTGATCCGTGTGAACGTCGGCGCGCGACCGAACAGCCAGGACACCTACCCGTTACTCGGCAAGACGTCGATCGACAATCTTTTCGCTGCCACAGGAACAAAGCGAGACGGATTCCATCTCGCTCCTTTGATCTCCGAGGTGATGGCGAAGATGTTGCACGGCGAAGCCGTAGACGAGCGTTACGCGTTTTTTGCACCTAGTCGTAAGCCACTGCGCACGATGACGCGGGATGAAGCTGTCGCGAAAGCGGTCCGCCACCAGATGAGCGCCGCCTACCAGCACGGATTTTCGCCCGCGACGAGCCGCATGCCGGACCAGATCGCGGCAAACATGCGCGACGCGGTGGAACGCTTGCACGATCAGATTGGCGCCAAGGACTGGGGCATACCGCCTGAGATGCTGGACATGTATCGCTACGGGCATGCTATTCCATGATCACCGAGGTCTCGAGCGGGTGGCAGCCTGTCCCTCATAGTATTTGCGGCCCGAGCGCAACGCCATGAAGTTGCTTCTGGCGATCCTGCCGACCGTCGTTCTTACGCTGTACAGTCAATTCATAACCAAATGGCGCGTGGGAGTGCTGGCCGACCAGGTTGCTTCTGCTACCCTACTGACAAGGGTCATTCGTTACCTAAGTGATCCACTTATTCTTTCGTCGTATGCGATGACACTTATCGCGTCGATCGCCTGGTTCGCCGTGCTGGAACGCTATGAACTGTCATTGGCCTATCCGATCTTCATCGGGGTGATGTTTGCTTCTGTGACTATTGGAGGCATGGTCTTCTTTGGCGAGCCGGTAACAGCGACGCGGCTTTTTGCTATTCTATTGATCTTCATGGGAATTATTGCTGGCACGCGTTAGGTGTGCGATCCAAAGGTGACCTGCCATGGCGTGCTGCTGCCGGTTTCGTTGACACTATAAGGTGTTTTAACGAGACTGGAGAGGCGGATACAGAGAAGGAGTTCAGCTCCGATGGCCTTGCCTCTCTGAGCTAATCTAGTGTCCTTTAACGTTGAACTGGACACCAACCCACATCGTTGTCATCTCAATTCGCACTCGTCTCCACCCAGGAGGCGGGCGTTTTTTCACATCCTCACACATTCCGGAGCCCACCCCATGTTCGTCCACAACTGGCGCGCTGTGCTGCGGCACGCCTGGTCTGTCCGCCTGATGGTGCTGGCGCTGCTCTTCATCGTGCTTGAGCCCGTCATCAATTTCGTCGCCGCAACTTGGGTGTCGCGCGACCTCTACATTCAGCTCGCCATGTCGGCGGCAACGGGGCTTTTCGCCGCGGCGGCGATCGTCGCCCGCATCTTCGTTCAGCAGAAAATCTCGGGAGAACTGAATGGCAAACCGCCTGCAGGAGGGTAGTGCCGCCGCGGCCATGGCTGTGGCAACACCAATGGCATGAACCTTTGCACTGACCTGCTTGAGCCGTTCTCTCATTCAAGAGGTGGTAACGAACTTAGAAAACGAAAACAAAAGCGGTTCTTCGGGGCCGCCTTTTTCTGTTGATGAGGCAATTATGACCGTTTCGAACGAAGTGAGCACCGCCGGGCCCTTACCATGGCAACTGTATGACGGATGTTTTCCCCTACGTTCAAGATCGTCGACGATACGCATCCGCGCGTTATCGTCCGCGATGCATTTGGCGTGTCCTCAGGCCTTTCGTTTGACGATGGGGATGATCAAGGCCTCACTTAAGGCTGCATTGACGCAGCGGCTGCGGGCGAACGGTTGGAATACATCACGCTTGGCACCGGCCAAGCGTTGATTTTTGCGTAGAAGGCCGTTTAGGCCCGCACGTTTCTGGAAGCAGTCGCACCTGTCGACGAGGATTATCCGCTGCTTGTAGCCGAGATTCGACGGAGGTCGCCAATGCGATCGGGTAAGCCTTGCCGCCTGGATGGTTCGCAAATCGAAGCCAAGCGCCTCACGATCGAAGCTGCAGCCGATACGAAGACGGCCAAGAGGCAGCAAGCAATGTCAACTGGCTATCGTGAAGCACCGCAATACAACGCGATAACGTTTGCCAGCGCTTTCAATCCACGCAGGATTGCGCTATTCCGCCGAGAGACGGAGGGATTGGACGTTGGATGCTCTTACACATCGCGAGATCGGAAGACAGGCGCGCAACCGCATACGCGGCTTAGATGGGCTCAGAGCAATCTCGCTACTTTTGGTGCTGATAGCTCATTGGTTGCCTCTTCCCCATCTTTACAAATTCGTCAACTTGGGGCGTGGCGGGCTCCTGATATTCTTCGTGATCAGTGGTTTCTTGATAACGAGAATACTAGTCGACTTAGCACGCCAAAGGGGTGAGATTGCAGGGTTCCAGCTTCTCAAGGGCTTCTATGGCCGCCGATTTTTCCGCATTCAGCCTATCTATTACCTCGCGCTAGTATTTGTTATTAGCCTGGGACTGAATGACGCTGTGCGGGAAGACGTAATCTATCACGTCTTCTTCGTGCAGAATCTCTCAAATGTATTTCTTAGAAGCGATATCGGAACTTATGGACCAGCCGCCCCGTGGTGGTCGCTTGCGGTTGAAGAGCAGTTTTATTTGTTCTGGGCGCCCATAGTCATCTTTCTTCGCCCGAATACGTGGAAGCTTTCTCTACTGGCGGCGTTTCCCCTGGCGATCGGATGGCGCGCTTTCGCCTGGTGGGCCGATCTTGGACAGGCGAATGTCTTAGTCACACTCGGAAATCTGGATTCACTGGCTGCCGGCGCATCGGTCGCTATAATCACCTCAACAGCCCGGGCTACGCCCGCAGTGTCGCGCTGTTTCTCTGCTATAATGGTGGCTGGCATATCCGCGCTCTGCCTCTTGTCACTGACAGTGACGAGCGAAGGTGCACTCATATTTCGGAGTAGTTTTGACGACGTGCCAGTTTATATGATCGCCGCATCGCTGATATTTTTCTGGGCTGTTGGCAGGGCGCAAACCGCAGCGAAGGTGATGGAAAATCCTGTTCTAGTTTTTATAGGCAAGCGTAGTTACGGTGCCTATGTCTATCACCAAGTCGTGAACTACTCGTTCTATTTCATCGTGACACCGCGTTGGCTGGAGCCATATTTTGGCATGAAGCGTGAATTGCATGGTTTCACTGTGTTTTGGGTCTTCGCGCTAATAACGCTGCTGTTAGCCGCATTGTCCTACAAATACATCGAGCAGCCCATATTCAGACTCCGTGATCGGATTTATCCGGTTACTCCATAGGCTCCGTTGACGCTGTTGCGTTGCTGAATAACCCAAAGAGGTCGCCCTGTTCCCCGAGCAGGGTGTTTTTCTGCATCCACAATCCTATCCATGCTCGTCCATAACTGGCGGGCGGTGATCAAGCACGCCTGGTCCATCCGTCTGATGGCGCTGGCGCTGCTCTGCATCGTCCTCGAGCCCGTCATCAATTTCGTCACCGCGACCTGGGTGTCGCACAATCTTTACATCCAGCTCGCCATGTCGGTGATCACAGGCCTCGTGGCCGTTGCGGCGATCGTCGCCCGCATTTTCGTTCAGCAGACAATTTCAGGAGATCTGAATGGCAAACCGCCTGCAGAAGGGTAGTGCCGCCGCGGCGATGGCTGTGGCGCTGGTCGGCTCGTTCGAGGGACTGCGCCAGAATGCCTATCCCGATCCGGCCACAAAGGGGCAGCCGTGGACGATCTGTTACGGCAGCACCAATGGCGTCAAACCCGGCGACCGCAGGACGGTGGAAGAGTGCAAGGCGCTGTTGGCGCTGGAGCTCAAGACCTATGCGAGCGGCGTCGAGAGCTGCGTGCGCGTGGCCCTGCCGGATGCCCGCTTCGTGGCGCTGACCTCCTTCGCCTACAATGTCGGCGTCAAGGCGGCCTGCGGCTCGAGCGCGGTCAGGCTGATCAACCAGGGCAGGACGGCCGAGGGCTGCGAGGCGCTTTTGAAGTGGAACCGCGCCGCCGGCATCGTCTTTCCGGGCCTGACCCGGCGCCGGCAGAAAGAGCGCCAATTCTGCCTGGAGGGCATCTGATGTTCTCCCTGTTCGACACCCTCAAAATGGGCGCCGGCATCGCCGCCGGCCTTCTCCTCTATCACCTCTATGCCGTTTCGATCGGCTATCCCTCGGCGGCCCGGGAGGCGCGGGCCGGCTATGTCCTGCTGGCCGAGAAGGCCGCGGCCGAGGCAAAGGCGGCCGAGATGGAACGCCAGCGCAACGCGGCGTCGCTCGCCACCGAAGAGCACCGCAAGCGCCTGCTGGCCGCAGAAGCGGCCGAGCAGGCGGCCAGAGACACACTCGAAATCGAGATCCAATCCTATGAACGTCAGCTTTCGGAAAAGAACCGCGCTTGCGCTGTCACTGCTGCTGATCGTCAGTGGCTGCTCCGCCACTGAGCGGCTGAACAGGGCCTCGGCGACGAAGGGGCAGGCGGCGGCCGGCATCGCTCTGCCGCCCTTGCCCGACGATCTGCGCCGGCAGGAAGCGCATGCGCCCGTCAGGGAAGGCGAGCCTGTCATCGCCATCCTCGCCCGCGAGCGCCAGGCGCTCGACCGCGCCAATGCCCGCCAGCGGCGCAGCGCGCAATTTTATGACGACCTCAGCAGCAGATTTGGACCACGGCGATAAATGAATGCCATCTCGCTTGCCCTTGTTAATCCGATCGGCGGAACTGATCCAGCGCCGCCGCCATGGGTGGCGGATGCCAACCGCTATATGCCGGCCGCCACCGGCACCCGCTGGCCGGCCGGCTTCACGCAGACCTGCACGGCCGGCCTCAACTACCAGTGCTCGAAGCTGTTCTTCGGCTCTCCGGACTATCCGACCAATGATTTCCTCATTCCCTTCGTCGGCTTTGGCTGCAGCGAGGGAAATCTCGCGCCGCAAGAGACGATCTTGCCGAACGCCGACATCGCCAGTCCGGCCGCCGCAACGACAACAGCGCCACGGCAAGCACCTGGTCAAACGCCAAGCTCGGCCTGGTCGACCGCGTCAAGACGCGCTATGGGGCCAGCATCCATGTCGTCGGCGCCACCATCATTCCGACCATGACCGGCTCGTCGGACAGCGGCGGACTGTCGCGGGCTATACCGTTCCCGCCTTGTGGACAACCACGTTGACGACGGTGAACAACACCATCGAGGCGAGCTCTCGTTACGCCAAGGTCATTGAGCAGCTGCTTGCGTTTACGGCGGCCGCCGATCCGACGAAGTCGGCGGCCGCCGAGATGTTTCCCCGCGGGAACGTCATTGGCCATCCCGGCAACCAGGACGGCGTGACCACATGGGACACGTTCAAGCTGCCGGCTTCGGTGCCGGACGGCACCCGTATCATGTTCGAATATCAGCCTGGCCTATGGACGTCGAGAAACACCTATGGCCGCGTCGACAACGGCGACGGGACCGCCGACTACAAAATGCAGGAAATCTTCGCAACCAACGTCCAGGATAATGCCGCGCTGCTTGCCCATGGCATGAATCTCGACAGCACGTCTTATGTCCATCCGACCTTGCAAGGGTGGCTGCGATTTGTCAGCCGCCTGTCGCAAGCCGAGAAGCTGAAATTCTATCCCTAATTCAGAGGCATCAGCATGAACGCATCCGAATTCGACCCGCGCCTGCATCAGCAAATGGGGGAACTCCTTGCCGAGGTCCGCAATCTCCGTGACGCCTTCCGGCAGTCAGAGATAAAATCGGATAACAGCCGGTCGCAGATGCACGGCCGGCTGGATTTGCTCGTCGACCGGGTCGCCAAGGTCGAAGGCACCGTCTCGGCCGTGCAAGAGGATATCTCGGAAATGCGGCCGGTGACCGACGACGTGCGCAGATGGAAACTGATGGGGCTTGGTGCTCTCGGGATCGTCGGGGTCGGCGGCACGGCCCTCGGTGTCAGCCTCGCCGGCGTGTTCGACCAGGTGATGAAGTACCTGCACCGGTGAAGAGCTTTTACCGGCATTGACGATCCCGGATGCCGTCGATGACAAGTGAACTCAGAGATTCACAATAGGCAGGGGGCCTCGTCGCCGCGGGATTTCCCTTGCTGCCTGCTCCCAACCGGACCTTCTAAATTTTAGCATTTGCTAACGAACAAATCCCCGCCCTGCTGGTTCTCCTCTCAGGAGGAAACAGTCATGAAGAGCATGAACGATCGCCAAGTTCGCATTCCCGGTCCGCGGGAGCATGATGTTGCAGAACATTGCCGCAAGTTCGGAATCGGTCCGGCGGAGGAGAAGAAGCTGAAGAAACTTCTCGGGTCCCACGCGCCGCTTCATGAGATCCGGGCCAATGCTCCGCCGCGCCAGCCGCGCTGGCGTTAGCGGCGGCGGCGCTTGACTTGGGGTCATTCACGCCGCGTTACGGCGATGATTTAAAGATTGAGTGGACGGAGCAAAGACCCGCGAAGGTGAGGGACAGAAATCCTGTTGCCGGACTTCCGAGGTGACCGATCTCCGGCTTACGTCGCTCGTACCAGCAGAAAACCCCGCTCCGGCGGGGTTTTGTCGGCACGATGATGGAGGTCTCTCTTTTTTCAGGCGCCGGGGGCATACCAGTCTAACGATTGGAATATAACGGGAACAATTCTTGCTTGTTGCTTCGGCAGAGAGGCCCGAACGCCGGCTCATTTTCAGCCCCGCACCCGCGGGAACTTCCGACAAGGACCGGCGTTGTGGCCGACGGACCGTGCAGCAGGCTTCGTCTCCTGTGCCATTGCTGCTACCCCTGCAGTTGCTGTGCGGTCCACTGGCCATCTGCGATTTCAGATGCGATCGCGCCAGACTGCGCGCCCGCCGCCGCCTCGACGCAATGGGCGAGCCGGAAAGAGAACAGGATGACTTTAGGCCGGCCCGGCCTAAAACCATCCTGCTCTATGAAAGAGTGATAGCACGATCCCGTAGTTCTAATGCCGTTGCCGCGACAGCATGAGAATGTAGTCGTCGGCGATATCGGCAACCACCATGGCGGCTTCCGCAGGCTGATATCCCTTGCAGACCGCGTCACTGACGATTTTCATGACGGCCGATTCAAGCGCTTCCCGGCAGTCGGACAGACTGTCGGCATGCGGGCATTTTGCCCGAAATTCCAACACGTTGTTCATCGCACACCCTCCATTTGATCTTGCTCGGGCCCGATGCCTGGAAGCCGGCCTCTCCGATTGGAGGGCGGGCCAGGGGTTCCGGCGAGCTGCTTCAGGAACCAGAAATGCTACCCTGGAGACAGGATGGCATAGGGCCCGATGTATTCAAGGGCATGCTGATATTAAGGTAAGCCAGTAGGGTTAATTCGTCCGCCGATGTTGCATCGTGGCATCGCAGCCAGCAGCAGGGGGCATCGGTTGACGCGCGTCGCATCGAACTGAATTCGTGCGACGCGCTTCCGCTTCCCGTTCAGGCGCTGATGCGGCGGCCCGCCTTGTCTGCCTCTTTGCGATTGGTGCCATATTTTTCGACGATGTCCCTGGCATCCTCGTTGGAAATGCGGTGCTTCTTGGCGAAATAGATGACGTCGTAGGGGCCGTCGGTCGCGCCAGCTTTTTTCGTCTTGTCATTGGTCATGATTTTTCCTTTCACGGAAATCCTGGTCACGGAAATCCTGGCTCGGATTGGCTTCGTTCCGTATTACCGATGAGACCGGGCTATCGTATGTTTTTCCCAGATCTGCGTTGCCTGATCTGCGGTGGCGGTCTTGTGGAAGCGCAGCAGGTGAAATCCTTCCGCCCTTCGCTTTTCATCGAAGGCGCTGTTTTCGTAGTCGGAGCCTTCGACGATGCTCTCGCTGTGAAGAACGGCCTTCAGTTCCTCCACGAAGTGTCCGGTGATGTTGAAAAGCGCTTCGGTCTGAGGTGCCTGGTTCATCGTTTTCCCTATGGGTGGTCGCGTGCGATTAAACGCGCAATGCCGCTTCAGCAGCCGCGTTCGTAAAATGCATCAAGCAATCCGCGCCCCTATGGGAAGGCTGGTATCGGACAGCGCTCAGCCGTGTCTGTCTGGAGTTCCATATATCGTGCAGCAACGCCGCCCTGCGAATCGAAGGTAAGGCGCGGCCAATCTCAAGGCTGCACCTTAAACCACTTGCCTCCCCGACACCATGTCAATTGAGATGCCGAAGAATATGGACGGGCCGGCGTCTTCGCTTTCCGAGTTCAGGGCCAGCGATCCGGGTTCCCACCAAAACGGTTGCTTCTGCAGAAGAGACCAGGCGTGGATACGTTCGTCATGGCGGGACGGCGTATCGGTCAATTCATCGTAGATCCCCTGGACAAGAACGCTCTTCCAGGTGCCGTTCTCGCCGAATTCTTCAACCTGAACACAGGCCGGTGAGTTGGCCCGCATGAGATCGATCTTCAGGCCCGGCATGGAAAACATGAAAAGCCGATCTTTCTCATACGCATACTGGATCGGAACGATATAGGGATATCTGTCGCCCAGGCACGCTAAGTGGCCCCGGCTGTGGCCTGCCAGAAAGGCGAGGCAGTCTCGTTCAGCCATTTCTCGCAGTTGCATCGCATTATCCAATCCCGTCAGCGTTACAGCCCTTCGTTTGATCGGCAGCAAACCGTCTTGCTCGCCGCAATAACCTTGCAGCGCCTACCAAAAAATATCCTTGAAGATGATGTAGACGATAAAGGCCACACTGACTGCGGGTGTCAATTTCACCAGGAAGTCGATGTACCGGAACCTGCCGATAGACTGGGCCAGGCTTTTCCAAGAATGGATGCTTACCATGGAAGACATGATGTCCTCCTTCTGTTGGGGCTGGGGGTCTCTCACTACCCCGGAAGCAGCGCCCGTTCACAAACTGCCGCTATAGCAAATATGGGCGCCCGTCAGTTTCACTACAAGGCGTGGGGGATTGCCGGTCCGGCAGAACGATCACACAACTGCGCACAATTGCACAGGGCGGCGCCGGCGTGCCAGGATGGTGGAGCGCGCCCGTACAAGATGGGGCCTTTACCTCAACCATCGCTTCGATCAATTTCAGGCGATCGAGTTTTCGCCGTTGATCGTCGTAGAGCCTGCCCAACAGCTCGTAGGCCAATCCTGAAGGTCTGCCTTTGAGCGACAGTTTTCTGATCACCATTTCCTGATCGGCAACGCGGTGCGCCGCTTTCACGATATGGCAGCGTGCCAGCTTCAGGTCTTTCGGGCGGAATCGTGTGGAAACCATAGGCTTTGCTCCCCTGTCTCAGCTCGCCGCGTTCCAGCGATTAGCGAAAGTCTTCGGCCTTGAGCGTGAAGTTGTTGCCGCGTCGATGCTGATAAGCTCTCGATGCGGCTTCCTGAATGGAAGCGCGCGCAGCATCGAAGGCATTCAGGTATTCGGCTTCGGAAGAATTCCGGGTGATCGCACCGCCGAGTGCTGCTTCTTCGACCAGAAACCTCACCTCGAACATACCATCATATCCGGTGAAACGGACAGCTTTTCTCGCTTCGTCGAAACTCCGACTTCTGTTGGGAAAGATAAGTGCCATTGCGGTTGATCCTTGGAAGTGAGTGCGGCCGGCTGTTCTCAGTGGATGGTCTCGACGATGACCCGGTTATCAAGCAAAGCTTGTGATCTCTTGATCAAGTGCACCGTGCCGGTGATGACCTCGTCGGAATGAAGAGGGTCGGCGCGGGAAATTTCGTCGGTCATGTCCCGCAGAACCCGGTTAATTTCCACGAGAGGCGGCACGAATTCCACCAATCCGCCGGCGGCCAGCCCGTGGCTCAGACGCGCGATCGCCGCCCTCAGGTGATCTATGAGAGCACGTCTCTCCGAAACCGAAAGAGCCGACGGCTTTCTGAGGGTCGCTTCACCGTTGAACAGCATGATGCGTATCCTCCTCTCCCTAAAATGGGTTCCGCCACGGCGTTATCAATGGCTGCTGCCGAATGAGGTTGCGGTCGGACGACAAAGGGCGCAAGCTGATCTATCGGCGGGCACGACAAGGGCACCGCTGCTTGGGGCGTGAACCCTAGCCCCAACGAAGGAGGACTGTATGTCTTCCACACCTGATCCGTTTTTCGATGTCACCAATTTGAGAATGCTGGAGCGCATTCTTCGAAAGGCCGGCTTTCGCGGTGGCGAAACTTACGCGATCGATATCAGCGAGATCAGCGCGACAAGTTTTCTCATTCACTGTTTCCAAATGGGAATCGTCGATGAGGCCGCGCTGAAATCCGCTCTGAGAATGTATCTCGCAACCCAGTTGAGTTCGGGCCCGCTTCCTCCGGCGATCGACGACGCTTCCTTTGCGAGATGGCAGGATGATGGCGGCGCTCCGGCGAAGGCCTATCGCATTGCCCGGTATACGGCGCCGAGGCGTGCGAACGCATGGCAACGGCCGCTCGGTTACCGCTTTCCAAAAACCAGGCTGCCTGAGCGATAACCGGCGAACGCCGCCGAAGGTGGCAACGCAGCAGCGGTGATGACACAACGACAAGGATGAAGACATGTCCCGGAATCGCGCCGATCAGGACGGCGCCAGGAAAGGCGAAATCGTCTCTTCCGCCCAGAAGAGCGCAACGCCAAGCCCGACCGCAGACGATCTGATAACACAGGCTCGTCGTGCGCGCTCCCCGTCAGCGGAGCAGGGGATAGATAGCGCCGATAGCCAAGCCTATGGTGTGGCGCGGACACATAAGGGGCCGTTCGACAACGCGACGGCCTTCAGCGATCCCATCTACGAGCATGATCTGCCGACGCGGCAGCAATTGGAGGCCGCCCAACGCAGCCAATCCGATGCGATAAAACAGCAAGAGGCAAACCGCCAAAGAGGCAGATCCCGCATTCGCGCAAAGAAGACGAAGCTGACATCCCCCTGAACAAGATAGGAAGCAGGAGCCGACGGCTTCCTGTATGGACTTCTTCGCTGACGGAGCCGAGCGCGGTTCGAAGGCGCTGCACGCCGGCCGGTCGAAAAGCCCGCTTTTGCGGGCTTCTCCTTCCCACGCGATCCGTCTCAGGCCGCGGCAAATGGCACGGCGACGAAGGTCTTGCTGCCGGACGCGGCCGCCTCAGGCCGCGGTGAATGGCACGGCGACGAAGGTCTTGCTGCCGTCGCGTTCGACGAGCAGCAGCACCGATTTGCGGCCTGATTTGCCGGCGTCGGCAATTGCGGTCTTGGCGTCGCGGGTGTTGTGGACCGGCCTGTCGTTGACCGAGACGATGACATCGCCCGGCTGGATGCCGGCGGCAGCCGCCGACTTATCCGGATTGACGCTGGCGACCACCGCACCGCTGACGGCGCGCGGCAGGTTGAGCTGCTGGCGCATGTCGGGCGTCAGATCGGCAAGGCCGATGCCGAGGCTCGGCTGGCCGCTGCTCTGGCCTTGAGTGTCGGGGCTTTCGACGGCGGCCTGTTTCTGGCCGTCCTCATTGCCGCCGACGGTGACATTGAGATCGATCGTCTTGCCGTCGCGCCAGACGCCGAGGGACTTTTGGGCCCCCGGCGAAAGGTCGGCCACCAGCCGCGACAGGTCCTTCGGCGTCTTGACGGTCTCGCCGCCGACCGATGTGATGATATCGCCCGGCTTCACACCGGCATGCGCCGCCGGCGTATCGGCGGTGACGGCGGCAACCAGCGCGCCGCCTGTTTTATCGAGGCCGACGGCATCGGCGACATCCCGGGTGACCGGCTGGATCTGCACGCCGAGATAACCGTGATCGATCGAACCGTCCTTCTCAAGCTTGGCGACGATCGCCTTGGCCTCGTCGGAAGGAATGGCGAAACCGACGCCGACGCTGCCGCCGTTCGGCGAATAGATCGCGGTGTTGATGCCGACGACATTGCCGCTGCGGTCGACGAGCGGCCCGCCGGAGTTGCCGTGGTTGATCGGCGCGTCGATCTGGATGAAGTCGTCATAGGGTCCGCTGTGCAGGTCGCGGCCGCGCGCCGAGACGATGCCCGCCGTCACCGTGGTGCCGATGCCGAAGGGGTTGCCGATCGCCAGGATCTGGTCGCCGAGCTTCAGCCGGTCGGAATCGCCCCAGGCAATGGTCTGCAGCGGTTTCGGCGCCTGGATCTTGACGACGGCGACATCGGATTTCGGGTCGGTGCCGATCAGCTTGGCCGGCAGTTCGGTGCCGTCGTCGAGCATCACCTTGATGTCGACGGCATTGTCGATGACATGGTTGTTGGTGACGATCACGCCGTCCGGGCTGATGATGAAGCCGGAGCCGAGCGCCATGGCCTGCTGCGACGGCCGGTTTTTCGGGGCCTGGCGCGGCAGCGGGATGCCCTGATCCTCGAAGAACTGGCGGAACTGCTCGTCCATCGGCGAATCCTGCTCTCCGGCGCTGACATCGGTTGCCTTCATCGTCGTGGTGATGGTGACGACGGCAGGCTTGTCGGCGTCGACGATCGACGCGAAGGAGCCGCTGGCTGCGAGAATGCCGCCGGCATCGGCGGGTGCGGCGATGGCGTTGGAGGCGTTGATGGCGAACGGCAGGCATGCCGCGCCGGCGATGATGGCGGCCCCGACCAGGGCTGCGGCGCGATGTTTGCGGAGGATGTGTGACATGATGATGGTCCTTGGATGGGCGCTTGCGGGAGCGTTGGCTTGGGATGGCGTCGGGTTTCCCCCTGGACCTGGCGTCGGATGGCGTTTGGCGGCAATTCTCTCGTCGCAGCGCAGTCGTTGGGTGCGGCCGGGCGAAAAGAAGAATTCGCGCTCGGGATTCATATGATTGCGGCCCGCGGATTTACAAATTAAATATTGATCATGTTTATATTGCCGATTTGTAAGACATTACTGGAATTTAATCTTCGTTTCCGTTCGAAAGTAAATGCACCTCTTCCCGAAGGCGGTGATCCGGCCGCCCGGCACGCCCGTATGTCACGTCAGACGATCCAGCGGCTCTTCCCGCCGGTTAATTCCCAGATTCTGGTGCTAATTTAAAACGTTAGTAGACTCTAAATTATTTCTTCTTCAGAAAGTAAAGGGCCTCGAATCGAGGGCAGGTGAGTCTCGCAGGCAGTATTTGAGGGGCAATGACCAATTCAGTGGGGCCGGGGCGGAAGGCCAGGCGCGGCACGCAGGTGAAACTGAGCGATGTTGCGAAAAAGGTGGGCGTCAGCCCCATCACCATCTCGCGCGCGCTTCGCAATCCTCAGATCGTCTCGGAGGATCTTCGCGAGGTGATCCTGCGCACGGTCGACGAGATGGGCTATATTCCCAATCTTGCTGCCCGGGCGCTGGCCGGCCGCCACAACGGCGTCGTCGGCGTCATCACCCCCGCCTTGCACCAGTACGGCTTCACCGGCCTGATGATCGGGATCGAGGAACGCTTCCGCGACACCGAATTCACCGTGCAATATTCCAATACGCTGCGCCATGCCGAGGGCGAGGCCGGCCTGCTGAAATCCTTCCTGACGCAGAAACCGGCCGGCGTCATCATCGTCGGCGCCGAATCCTATCGTAATCTTCTGCCGCTGATCGACAGCGCCGCCTGTCCGATCGCCCATATCACCGATCTCAGCCAGGAGCCGCAAACGCTGGTCGTCGGCCTCGATCACTATACGGCAGGCGTCGAACCCACCCGTTTCCTGTTGTCGAGAGGCTACAAGCGGATCGCTTTCATGGGCCGCGGCGCCGATGTCCGCTCGCGCCGGCGCATCGAAGGTTATGAGGCGGTGATGCGGGAGGCCGGGCATTTCGACCCCGATCTCATCATCGGCGGGGAGGCGGCAAGCCGCACCGGCCTCGGCAGGGAGCTGTTTTCCCGCCTGTTGCAGCGCGTGCCCGATGTCGATGCCGTCTTTGCCCAGAGCGACGAAATGGCGCTCGGCGTCCTCATCGAATGCAAGGAGCGCGGCATCCGCGTGCCGGAGGATCTCGGCGTCTGCGGTTTCAACGATCTGGAATTTTCGGCCTTCATCGAGCCGTCGCTGACGACGGTGCATATACCGCGCTACGATATCGGCTACCGCGTCGCCGACATGCTGCTGCGCGCCGTCCGCGACGAGCCCCCCGACGAGGACAAGGCCGACCTCGGCTTCTCCATCATAGCGCGCGGTTCGACGCGGTAGCGCGGTACGATCTGCCGAATGAAATACCACTGAATTGTCGGCCATGCTCGAACTAGGCGCAGCCCAGATTATTCCCTATATGGAATGAATGAGCATCACTGTACTGAAAAATGGATAGCGCGGGACTGTCTCTCGGCAGAATGCGCACCTTTGTTCGTCGCAGAACGCGGTAACCTGTCGATGGTTGCAAGAGAGCTGGGTGTCGGTCAATCCACTGTGACACGGCACCTCAATGAACTTCTCCGGCGGGGCGATCGGCGGTGTCATCAGAAATGCGCCATGGGCGCCGTTGAAGGCAGCAACGAGATCCTTTTGACGGCCTATCGCAACATAATGCCATTTTTCGGATAAATGGCTTTGCCAGCCAGGCGGATACAAATCGGTTCGCCCGCCGGATCAGAATGTCGGGCCGGATGACCGGAAGCCATCCCCGGAATCTGCCGACATCCAGGATCGCGACGGCGCAAGTATCGTCCTCGAAGCCATTCTCTAACCCTGGGCTTGGTTCAGAAATCTCCCCGCCGATGGCTGGTGGACCAAAGCTAAGGCCTGGATTGCAAAAGGTCGTAAAGATCACCCTGCAAATCGTCAAATAAATCGATAAGACCAAGGGTTTAGAAGTCCTGCCCGTCGCTGCAAGTTATTACGTTTATTGAATTTTTTCCAAGTTAGACTCTTGGGCTGCTTGGAAGATGTATTAATCATTCTTAAGTACTATTGAATATGATTAATATTATGTTAACCTTAAACAGATCCGGGGGCGATCCAGCGCTTTCAAGGCGGAAATCCGAAAACATGAAGCTTTCGAAGATAATATCGCCAGATATGCCTGAATATAGGTTGAGAAGCGGTTCTCGCCTAAAGCAAACAATACTCTGTATGGTATTTGCAGTAATTGTTCCATTGACGTCAGCAGCGGAAGAGTTGCCTGCGCCCACGGAATCTGTCTCGGTTGTGACATCTGGTGAGACTTCGGCCCGGCAGCCTCAATTGTTGCGTGACGGTCTTCGCTCAGGCGATAAATTGAATCTCGCATTTTACGAAAGCTTGGCCTCCGTCGAAGATCGCTGGACGGGCTCACGGGGCACGGTTCCCTGGAACTTTTACCAGCGGCCCGAGCTCACCGGCGAATACGTCGTTGAAGCGGACGGAACGATTTCGCTTCCGCTTTTGGGACGCTTCCCGGTTCGAGGGCTTCCTCCGGCGGATGTGGAGGCGATAATTCTTCCTTCGTACGAAAGCTTGGTCGGCAGAAAGGGGTTCGTGAGTATCGTCAAGATTGAGCACCAGCCTGTTTATATTACCGGCCCGGTTCGTAATCCCGGCTCGTTTCGATATGTTGACGGCATGACTGTTCTGCATGCCGTTGCGCAAGCGGGTGGCATGGCGGCGAAGAGTATCGAGCCATGGCAGAGCGTGGAAATTACACGCCAGATCGAGCGGTTGAAGGCTGAGTTGGCCGATCTGAAGCGGCTTGCGTCGCGAACCGAGGTGCTCAGGGCGAAGCGCGATTCCGTGCAAATTGCCAGCATTGGGACACCTGTTCTTGGTCCCGATCCCGATGCCCAACGGTTGCTGGATGATGAGACATGGCAGCGCCAATTGGTAACGACGAGCAAGGATGCGCAGAGCAGTGCTTACGCACAATCTGTTGTCAATGCTCAGGCCGATCTCGATCTGCGTCAGGCACGCGTCGGCAATTATGACGCCACCATTCGGGTCCGTCAGGATCGGCTGGCAAGTATCGAGAATTTGGCCAAAAACAAACTTGTCACCAGCATTGAGTTGACCCGGGCTCAGAGCGAACTGACCGAGTCGGAAGATCGAAAGCAGCAAGCCGTCATCGATGTCGAGAGCGCAAAGCAACGGCTGGCGGCAGCGAAACAGGACGTTGAGCGCGATCGTATCGAACGCAAGATCGAGATCGAAAAGTCGGCAGCGGATGCCGAAAGAGGCCTATCCACGGCGTTGAAGACGACCGAGAGCGATCTTGAAATTTTTCGGTCCATGGTATCGTCGAATGATACCGCTGATGTTGAATTCGAAATCGTCCGGCCTGGACCGAATGGTGTCATCGTCGAACCTGCGACCGAAGAAACGGTCTTACAGCCTGGCGATCTGATCAAAGTACATTGAGGCTTAACCACATACTCTTCCCGACTGGGAGAGTTTAGTCCTCCTCTCGGGCAAAGAGCTCAGGGGCATCGTCGATTTGCGATTTGTCACGCGGTCCAAAACGCCAAGGAGAGCTTATGTCTACAATCGAAGCTTTAGAATCATCGCATTCCTCGATGCCGGTCCAAGGTCCGATGTTCAATTTGCCAAGGACCTCACTCGTCATTCCGACCTTGAACGAAGCGGAAAACATTAAGCTGCTTTTGCCCCGCATACCGACATGGGTGCATGAAATTATCATCGTCGATGGGCGATCGACAGACGGAACGCCTGACATAGCGCGAAGCATGCGCGATGATGTCAAGATCGTACTTCAGCCTAAGAAGGGCAAAGGCATCGCATTGCGGACGGGCTTCGAAGCCGCATCTGGTGATATGATCGTGATGCTTGATGCTGACGGATCGATGGATCCCTACGAAATCATCCTGTTCGTCGCGGCTCTTGTTGCAGGTGCGGATTTCGTCAAGGGGTCGCGCTTTATGCAGGGTGGCGGCACCAGCGACATGACGGTCATCCGCCGTTTCGGCAATCTGGGCCTGACCCTCCTGGTCCGGATGCTCTATGGCAGCTCTTTTAGCGATCTGTGCTACGGCTACATGGGTTTTTGGAGACGGCATGTTCCCTTGCTGCGTGCCGATTGCGACGGCTTCGAAATTGAGACGCTGATCAATTTGCGGGCCTTGAAGAACAATCTCAAAATCATGGAAGTCGCGAGCTTTGAATCGGAGCGTATCTACGGCGTCAGCAATCTGCGTGCCCTTCCGGATGGCTGGCGCGTGCTGAAGACGATCTTCCGAGAACGCGTCAGTACGCCGACGGGCGTCCAAGTCCTCGAGCAGGGCATTTCCTGAGGTCTGGATTTAATTGGCGAGGCCGCATGATGCGCATTTTGATGCTCAGCGCGAGATACCTGCCTTTTGCCGGAGGAACGGAAACCCATGTAAGCGAGGTCGCAATCCGGCTCGTGCGCAAGGGGCATACGGTGACGGTATTGACGGGCAATCCCGACGGCCTTCTTCCGCCTACGGAAACCCGAGACGGCGTGCAGATTGTCAGGCTGAAGACGTTTCCCCGTGGGCGGGATTGGTGCTTCGCCCCCGGCGTCTTCAGGGCGGTCGCCGAAGGTGATTGGGACCTGATGCATGTTCAGGGCTACCACACCTTTCTGGCACCGCTGGGAATGGCCGCCGCATCGCGCGAGGGGCTTCCTTTCGTGGTCACCTTTCACAGCGGTGGCCATTCGTCACGATTTCGGTCCTCGATCCGGCGCTTCCAACATAGAATGCTTGCGCCTCTGGCTGCCAGGGCAGCGCAACTCATTGGTGTGTCGCGGTTCGAAGCCGATCTATTCAGCCGGAATATGGCAATCGAGCGAGACCGGTTCATCGTTATCCCCAATGGCGCGCGCCTGCCCGAAACGTCCGGGCGGCGGCCGGCTCCACCTCACGACAGGCCGCTGATTGTCTCGCTCGGCAGGCTGGAGCGTTATAAAGGTCATCATCGCGCGCTTGCTGCATTTAGTGTGCTGGCAACAAAAATCCCTGATATGCGCCTTCGGATCCTGGGAGAGGGGCCCTATGAGGCGAAGCTGCGTCAGCAGGTGGCCGAACTCGGGCTCGGCAACCGTGTCGAGATCGGGGCAATTCCGCCGACCGACCGGTCCGCAATGGCCGCTCTTTTGTCTTCGGCCGCTCTGGTCGTGCTCCTCAGCGATTATGAAGCTCATCCCGTGGCGGTTATGGAGGCGCTTTCGGTCAAGGCTCCCGTACTGACCACCGACACATCCGGCTTTCGGGAGCTGGCTGAGGAGGGCCTCGTGCGATCCGTTCCGCTCAACGCTTCGCCAGCCTTCACCGCGCGTGAAATGCTCGCTGCCATGGACGCGGGGCCGATCTCAATCGAGACGAGGTTGCCGGACTGGGACGATTGCACGGACCGGCTGCTGATGGTGTACAGACGCGTACTTTCGCATCCGCAGCCTGAACTGCGAACCGGTCCAGCACTGCTTGGAGATTTGAAGCACGATGACCGTTGTTAAGGGGCGGGCTTCTCCAGGCCGGCAGAAGGCCTACCAGGACGGAGCTTATCGTCATGGCTATACGGGAAGGGGTTCCATTCCCCGCGTCGATCTGTGGATCGCCGCATTTCTGGGCCTGCGCAGGCAGGACAGCGCGGTCGAGGGTGTTGCCGATCCTTCGTCGCTGGGGATGTCGCCGGTCTTTGCCTTCCTATGCAGCTGCGCCCTTGTTGTGGCCGCTCTTGCTGCAAATGCCAGTCGCCTGGGAGAGGGCTGGGCGGTTCCCACGTTCTATTGCGCCGTCGCCGCGATCTTTCTCCCTGCGGCGGCGCGAATCATCCATCCGGGTGCCAGCCGCCTGGAGCGCTTGGCGCTCATAGTGATCGTCACCTCAGCCCTCTTCGTGGTACGCCTCATCCGCGCGCCTGTCGCCTTCATAGACCATGATGAATTCCTGCACTGGGCGACGGTGAACGACATTCTGGAGGCGGGGCGACTGTTCCTGCCCAATCCGCTTTTGCCGGTCAGCCCGCTCTATCCCGGGCTAGAGCTGATAACGTCCGCTTTGGTCAACCTGTCCGGACTGTCCGTTTTCGCGGCAGGCCTGATTGTGTTGGCGGCGGCGCGGATGATGCTGATGCTCACGCTATTCCTGCTCTTCGAGAAGATCACGGGCTCGGCACGGATCGCCTCGATCGCCTGCCTGATCTACATGGGCTCGTCCACGTTTTTGCTGTTCGACGTCCACTATTCCTATGAAAGCCTGGCGATCCCCATGCTTGCGGCGGTGCTGTTGGCTTCGGAAAGCCGACACATGGAGCGAAGCGGCGCGGCAGGCTGGCCGACGGTCGTCGCCACCACGGTCCTGATCGTGGCGCTCGCGGCTACTCATCATCTCACCTCCTATTTTTGCGCGGCCCTTTTGTGCGGCACGGCGGTGATGGAATGCCTGAGGCAGGGCGCGTCCGCTATGCAGAGGCGGCAGGCGATCCTGCTAGCCTCGATCGCCGTGATTGCTCCGGTCGTCTGGTCGAAGATCGTCGGGAACCCCACCGGCAGCTACATCCTTCCCGTACTGGCAGGCGGCATACACGAGGTAGCGCAACTCGTATCGAGTTCGACCTCGACGCGTAAGCTTTTCGTATCGGACACGGGAGCCTTGGCGCCGGCTTGGCAACGTTACCTGACGATGGCGGGCGTCGCGCTGATCTGCCTGGGACTTCTCACCGGCTTTCTCCGCTCGCTCGTTTTCAATGGGCAGCACCGGAATGCGAGTATCCTCTGGCCGCCGACCAGATGGCGCCTATGGCGGTCAAGCCTTCTCCAGGTCCTCGTCTTGGTGACGCTGGCCTATCCCGTCAGTATCATCTTCCGCCTGACGCGCAGTGGGTGGGAGATCGGCAACCGCATCGGCTCGCTATCCTTCCTCGGCGTGGCAATTGTCGTCGCGGTGGCCGTCGCGGCGTTCTGGCACGGCACGTCGCGTGGCTGGCTGCGCGCAACGGCGCTTGCCGCCGCCGCAACGACGGTGCTGATTGCTGGCGTCATCAGCTCCGAGGGACCACGTATCCTGGTTCCGGCCGGCTATGAAGTGTCGGCCGACTCCTCGTCGATAGAACCGATGGGGATCAGCGCCGCAAGGTGGACCCGGGAATGGCTGGGCGGCGACCAGCATTTCGCAGCCGACCGGATCAATCGCCTGCTCCTGTCTACCTACGGCCGGCAAAAGGTCTCGACCACGCTTGAGAGTGGGCAGGATACAGGCATGGCCATCACCGCAGCCGATCTCGGTCCGATGGAACGCAAGCTGCTGATCGACTCGGGCATCGGTTTCGTCATGGTCGACCTGCGCATGACCACCGGCCTGCCCGGCGTCGGCGTCTATTTCGACGGCGGCGCGCAGGACCGAAACCACGTGGTCCCGCTCCAGTCGTCGTCGCTGCTCAAATTCAACTCCGAGCCCGATGTCGACCGCACCTTCGACAACGGCTTCATGGTCATTTTCGACGTCGGGCGGCTCGGGAAAACACGGCAGCCCGGCGTCCCTGGTAAGCGGACCGGCGAGCCGGTGCAATCCTTGGGACGAACAGACGGAGATTTGCGATGATCGATAGCCGTATCGACGCTTTCATGTGCGTCCATTCGCGGGACATCGAATATTTTCTCGAAGCGTCCCTGCGCTCCTACCAGCAGCATTTCCCCGACAAGGGAAACCTGACCATGGTCACCGACAACCCGGCGGCTTTAAGAGCCTTCCTCGACGCGAAGGGTCTCATGCCTGGCGCCGCCGTCACCGGCGACACAGACTGGCTTTCGGCCAGCGAACTGGAACTTCCGGGCTGGTTTCGGCAGCAGATCATCAAGCTGCGCGCCTTCGAATTCTGCCGGACCGAGCATTTCTGCAATCTCGGCGCGGATACACTGCTGCTGCGGCCCATCGCGAGGACCGATCTGATCGACGGGCGCGAGCCGGTTCTCTATTATTCCAGCCACAGGCTTCCCGATCTGCACTACCGTTTCGAGAAGAAACGGTTGCGCAATGTTGCAAAGATCCTCGGCGTCGAGCCGGCCCGGTCTTCTCGCTACGTCGATTTCATCAACGATTTCTTCTGCTTCAAGCGCGAATGGCTCATCGCGCTGAATGACTACATCGCGTCGAAATACGGCTCAAAACCCTATGTCGAGCTGCTCAAGGGTCTCAGTGCGTCAAAAGACCAGACACGGTTCGGGGAATGGACGCTCTATTCGGTCTTTCTGCTCGACGTGATGCACCAGTCGCCGACAATGCGCGATGCGCGCGGGACCTATCTGACGCAGATCCATAGCCGTCTCGGTCTCACCGTGAGCCGGCTGGACAGCAAGATCGTTCATCTCGTCCAGAAATCCTTCGACCCGAACGTGATACGGCGGAAGCTCGTGAAGGTGAACCCGGGCGCCGCTCAGATCATCGGCGCGACGGCATGGGCGGATGCAGGAGCTCGTCCCCGATGATGGCCCGCCGTGTCTTTCTGGGAATCATTCCGCTGTGGGTTCTTGCCGCTGCGTTGGTCGTAACGTGGCTGCCCGAAACCTTTGCGACCTGGAAGGCGGTCCGCCTGGCGCTCTGCGCGCCGCTGATACTGTATCTCCCGGGCCGCATGCTGGTGGACACCCTGCGCATAGAGGGCGATATGGTCATGAGGGGGACGCTCTCGGTGTTCCTGAGCTTCGCGGCCTGCATTTTTTTGGGGCTTCTGCTGCATGTCGTCGGGCATCTCGATGCGCGAGGCTGGGTCTACGCGCTGGGCCTGACGACTATTGCCGTTCGGTGGCTGAATGTCGTTTTGCAGCGCGCAAGGCCGGTTCCAGCCATTCTCTGGGCTTGGCCCGGCCGCCGTTTTGGGGCCTTCGCAGCTTCAATGATCTTGGCGACAAGTTCCGTCCTCGTGGCGCGCCCGGTCGCGCTTGAACGCAAGCCGTTTCATTTCACCGAGCTTTGGATGGTGCCCAAATGGAACTGGACGAACAATGTGGTAACGGTCGGCGTGCGCAATTCGGAAGACGCCAAGACGCTTTACAGTCTTGATCTTGTGCTGGGCGGCGCGTTGATCGGAAAGATGCCAGCCTTCGAACTGGCGCCTTCCTCCAGCCAAACCTTCGAATTCTCCGTACCGACAAAAACGCGCCCGCCCGCACGGCTGGAAGCCTGGCTCTACAAGGGCGGCGACAGGGGAACGATCTACCGCAAGGTCTGGATGACCATCGACACGCTCCAGTCGCCGGCACCGACCGGAATAACCCTTCAGTTCGCTCCGGAGAGGAAAAATGGATAATTTCCAGCACCCCGTGCCCGGCAAGCTCACGACGGCAATCGTCATCTGCTGCTATTCCGACCAGCGTTGGGACATTCTCAACAAAGCAATCGAGGCGGCAGCGCGCCAGGTCCCGGGCGCGGATGAGATCGTCGTCATCGTCGATCACAATCCGGCACTGGCGCTGCGTTTGCGCGCCAAGCGCTTCGAAACCCCGGTCAGGATCGTCGAGAACATTCATCCGCCCGGCCTCTCCGGCGCCCGCAACACCGGAATTTCTGTCAGCCGCGGCGAGGTCATCCTGTTTCTCGACGACGACGCCGTGTCGGATCGGGATTTGCTGGCGACCTTGGTGCGGCAACTCGAGGATCCCTCGGTTCTGGGCGCCGTGTCCGCTATCCGCCCGTTGTGGGAAACAGACCGTCCGTCCTGGTTTCCCGACGAATTCCTGTGGACCCTCGGCTGCACCTATCGCGGCCTTCATCCGGGGCCGGTGCGCAACCTCATCGGCGCGTCCATGTGCATCCGCCGCTACGTCTTCGATCATACGGGCGGTTTCGCTTCCGGCTTGGGCCGAACGGCCAAGGCTTTGCCGCTCGGATGCGAGGAAACTGAACTCTGCATCCGGGCAACCAAGGCTCTGCCACATAGCCGTTTCGTCTTCGAGCCATCGAGCGGCAGCGATCACGCCATACCCGCCGATCGCGCGACGTGGAAATATTTCCTTTATCGATGCTGGGCCGAAGGGCTTTCAAAGGCCAGCCTATCGTTGATGGCAGGCTCCGGCGAGGCGCTGGCGTCGGAAAAGACCTATATGACGAGGACGTTGCCCCAAGGGGTTATGCGGGGATTCGCTGATATGTTGCTCGGCCAGCCGAGCGGCCTTCTTCGCGCCGTCGCGCTGGGCGCCGGCCTGGCGGCCACTGCGGCCGGCTTCGCTCTCGGCCGGACCCGCGCTGCCCTCACGCGACCGTTCACCTCCATTCCTGCTCGCGCTCTCGAACCGGTGGAATAGGCATGATGACCCTCAGCGCCGCCATGACTAAGGTCCGCAGCCTCCTGATGAATCAGGCGGTTTTGCTCCTCAATGCAGGCATGCTGGGGCTTGGAACGCTGATGACGGCCATTCTCGGCTTCGTCTACTGGTGGTTCGCGGCGCGTTCCTTCTCGGCTGAAGCTGTTGGGCTCGCCGCCGCTGCCATATCGTTGATGAATCTCCTCGCGAATCTCGGTGAAGTCGGTCTCGGGCCCTTCCTGATGGGCGAGATAGGCCGTCAGAAAAGAGCAGGCTCGTTTCTGACGGGCGCCCTCCTGGCCTCGTTCAGCGCCTCCATCGTCGTGGGGCTGATCTATCTTGTTATCGCAGCCTGTACATCGACGCAGCTTGGCTCGATCGTCGGTTCCTCCGCGACCGATCTCTTCTTCGTCGTTGGTTGCGCTCTGACGGCCGTGACCCTCGTGCTCGACCAAGCCCTGGTTGGCCTTCTGCGCAGCGGCCTTCAACTGGCCCGAAATGTCGTCTTCGCCGCCAGCAAGCTTCTTCTACTGATCACTCTCGGCCTGACACTTGGCCGGGGGGCCAGCGGACTGGCGATCTTCACCACCTGGTTTGCCGGGCAGCTTGTCTCGCTGGTCGTCGTGGCCGGGCTTCTTGTTTATGCCGGCAGGCGCGTTTTCCACCGGCCGGAGATCCACGCCTTCCGCCCGGTGCTCGGACAGGTTTTCGGCCATCATACGCTCAGCATGGCTGTTCAGGCGCCGGCGCTGCTGCTGCCCTTTGTCGTCACGGTGATGCTGTCCGCTGAGATCAACGCCGCCTTCTATGCCGCCTGGACGGTGCTGAACGTCGCGCTTCTAGTCCCTGCTTCACTCGCCTCCGTGCTGTTTGCCATCGCCATGCGGGAGCCGGAGCTATTTCCTTCGCGCCTGCGCCTGTCGCTCGGCTTGTCGATGCTGGTCTGCGCGGCGACCGCCTTGGCGTTCCTCTTCCTGTCGCGCTTCATGCTCTGGATATTCAATCCGGCCTATGCTGTGACTGCAGGAAATGGCCTCCAGTTTCTGGGCGTCGCCGCTTTCGGAATGGCGTTGAAGTATCATTATCTGGCGGTTCAACGTGTCCGACGGCGCCTGGGTTTTGCCACGCTCGTTCTGACCGGCGGTGCGGTGCTGGAGATCGCGGCCGCCGTCGGTGGTGCGCAATTCGGGATCGCAGGCACAGCCAACTTCTGGGTCATTGCTGTTTCGCTGGAAGGCCTGCTTCTATCCCCGGCATTGTATCGGGCCACACGGCACACTGCGACGCCGTCCACCATCGCGCCATCAGCGGCAGCCGGTGTCTCGACATGCGGCAATTCCCTCGACGAGACAGACCAAATCGGCATTGCGTCAAGGGCTTGAAAGGGAGTTTCTTCGCATGAGACGTGTTCACAATTTCCGGAATTTCGCTATCGGCGCTGCGGCGCTGGCGCTTTTTTGGTCTGCTCAAGTCGGATCGACGGACGCGCAGTCATCTGCGCAGCAATCTTTCGTCACGACGAAAGAGGGGGGCTTCCTGCTGAACGGCAAGCCATTTCACGTCGCCGGCGTAAACAACCATTATCTGACATTTGGCTCGTCAGGCGAAGTCACCCGCGTGTTGGACGATGCCACGGCAATGGGTGCCAATGTGGTGCGCACCTTCCTACAACCGGTTATAGGGTCGCTCGATGGCCGGGTGCCGACGATCTGGAATTCAAAAAGCACGGCCGATTCCAGCAATCTGGGAACCAAGGGCATCTATATGATGAGTTGGGATCCGGTAACCAACAAGATGGTTCCCAACGACGGGCCTGACGGCCTGCAAAAGGTCGATTACCTCATCGCCGAAGCGGCGAAGCGCAAGCTTAAGCTGATCCTCGCATTCGTCGATTTCTGGGCCTACACGGGCGGTGCCCAGCAGATGAACGCCTGGTACGGGAGTTCGGACAAATACACCTTTTTTGCCGCTGATCCGCGAACCCGACGCGATTATAAGGCATGGGTCCGGCACGTTCTGTCGCGCGTCAACACGATTACCGGTGTCCGCTATTCCGATGACCCCACCATATTTGCCTGGGATCTGGCCAACGAACCAGACATCCATCCCAAACCGCTCCTTCATGACTGGGTCTCGGAAATGTCAGCCTATGTCAAATCCCTGGCACCGAAACAGCTCGTAACGACGGGCCATGGGAACATGGATCAGAAGCTGGCGGATATGAACATTCCGAGCGTCGATTTCGGCACGTGGCATGGCTACCCATCCTACGTCAAAATGAGCCATTCCGATTTCGATGCCCGCATTCGCGAATACTGCGCGATCGGGCGAAATATCGGAAAACCGGTGATCCTGGAGGAGTTTGGAATTCCGCGATCCGATGCCGATCAGGCAAACGCCTATGGAACGTGGCTGAACACGATCGCCACCTCGGATTGCGGAGGCTGGGTGGTCTGGCGGCTCACCAGCACCCAGGACTCGGGCCTCTATCCCCAGGACGACTACGACAAATTCGACATCCATAACGATGGAAGCCCTGCTTGGCAGGCTCTGCGCGACGCCGCCCTCAAGCTTCAATAAGCAGGGCCACCGGAGCCATTCCGCCGTTCACCATTCGTCGTCTTGAGCGATGGATCGGTTACGGCACCGGGTGTTGCCATTCGATTTGATGGCTGCCAACAACATGTGGCATATCGTTCGAAGGCGGAAACCGATTTCAAGACGAAAACACGCGTGACCCGATGATCGGAAGCGGCCCGCGAACCGGGATGGTGGCGCGAACGGACGAGTGATAGCGTTCTCAACACGCCGGAATATTGACCTAAATACTTCCATATTTTCTTGCGATCTAAACTGGGTCTAGCTTCGCCAGATATTCGCGGTATATCCAGGATATTGGGGACAAACGGGAGATTTTCGAAGGTCAGCAGTTGGTAACATGAATAATGCGGACGGCTCGCTCCCAGAAGCGGTATCGTATATTGACTCATCATCGGGCTATCCCGATTCGAAAGAGGGATTCCGGCAGTGAACTCTTCACGCTTTCTCCAATCAATCGTCGAAGCCGAATCCCATGATACACGCTTGAATTTCGCCCGCGCCGCGATTTTTCAGCTTTATAGCGCTTGCCTGCCGACCGGTTCTGCGCCGGCTCAGTTTTCCGTCGAACTCACTCTATCTGAAGAAGAAGCGGTGACGCTTGTCGTGCGGCCGTTCGTCAATAAGGTCGAAGCACTTGGCGGGCTTGTGAAATCCCTGTTTTCGACAAACGCGGAGACCGTGCTGCGAGCTCTGCCATGCAGGGTGGAGGATAAGGTTGGATCCGGCATTGGATTGATACTTTTCGTGGACGATGAGCCGATGATTACCATCGGATCACTTGCAGACGATAGCGGGCTGTTTCTTCGCCAGATCGAGCCCGCATCCAGGAATACCTCCGGGGTTGCCACAATCGGTGCGGTGGTAGGCCAACGACTTGCCAGTGTGGTTCCTATTCCGACTGGATCTCTCGATCTGCGTAAGCCCAAATAACTGTAGCTTGGCAGGGAATCGAGGTCTGCCTCGCTTTGTGTGTGACCAAGTCGGCCGAGCTGCAACATGCGTGCCCTGGGTGCGGTTCAGCTCTAAGCCTCTTCTTCATCCAGGCCGCAATGATTAAGCTCATGACGAGAAGGCCGCCCCGCTACCCGCTGTCTTGAACGGACTCTGAGCAATCAAGGGATCAGCAGGATACTGCCCGCCGAGCGTCCGGATTCCATCTCTTCGTGCGCCTTCGCAACATCGGCCAAACGATATTCGGCACCGATCTGCGAAACGATGCCTGTTTCCATCATCCGGACTGCAGCGAGAGCAGCCTCGCGATACTGTCCGATATCGGCGCACCAGGCCATGATGCTCGGATGGCAGAGCGCCTTGCCCGGACGAAGTTCCTCGACAGGCACCGGTGGGATAGCACCGGCGGCCTGGCCGATGGTGACAGCCATGCCGAATGGGCGGACAGAGCGTATGCTCTTGAGAAGCGTGTCGCCGCCTATCCCGTCATAGGCGACGTCGACACCAATCCCGTTCGTCAGGCGTTTCACTTCCGCGACGATATCGGCGTCTCGTCCGACAATAAGCTGATCGGCTCCATAAGATGCGGCGAGTGCAGCCTTTTCGGAAGAGCCGACCGTCCCGATCACCGTGGCATCGAGCGATCTGGCCCAACGAACGAGGATGCTCCCAAGCCCGCCCGCTGCGGCATGGATCAGCACCTGAGTTCCTGCACGCACATCATAGGTCTTTTTCAACAGCAAGTAGGCGGTCATGCCTTTGAGCAGCGAACTCGCTGCCGTTTTTGCTGAAACGGCACCGGGAAGCTTGATCGCCCTTTCAGCGGCAATATTCCTCGTGGAGCGATAGGCTCCAACCGGAGGCCCGGCATAGGCAACGCGGTCACCTTTTTGGAACATGGAGACACCAGGACCGACATCGTCGACGATGCCCGCCGCCTCGGCACCGATCACCGCGGGGTAGGAGGGCATGGGGTAGATGCCCCTTCGCTGATAGACGTCGAGAAAGTTGGTTCCGATCGCCTGATGACGGATTTTTATCTCGCCATCACCGGGAGGCTCACAACGGTGATGCTCGATATGGAACTGGGTGATGTCACCAGGGGCGTTCAGCCATATGATCTGGTCAGTCATCTCTCGTGCTCCTTCATGGGCACAAACTAAGCGATGGCATGATGTGTGAAAATTCCCTATTGCTGCACAATGATTGGGAGAGAATTCACAAAGATCGACTGGGACGACCTTCGGCATTTCCTGGCGCTCGCGCAGTCCGGAACGTTGCTTGGCGCCGCAAAGCAGCTCGGCGTCGAACACGCGACGATCAGTCGGCGCATTTCGTCGCTTGAAGCCAGCCTGGGTCGCAAGCTCATAGACCGCCGCGGACGGCGCATCATGTTGACCGCGGACGGAGAGCAGGTTGCCAAGCGCGCAGCTCTTGTCGCGACGCAGACTGCGGCAATCGAGCAGCTTGGTCGCAGCAGCGCCACGGAATTGCATGGCCATGTGAGGATCAGCGCGCCTCCCGCTCTCTCAAGCGTGTTCCTGGCAGAGCCGATCGCGGCCGTCAGGCGAGACCATCCCGGTGTTCAGATCACGCTCGTCGGAGAAAAGCGCCTCGCGTCCCTGAACAGACGAGAGGCGGATATCGCCGTACGAATGTCGCGTCCCGAGGACGGCGATTACGCCATCGTCAAGCTCGGTGAGACAAGCTTTCATCTCTACGCATCAAAGACCTATCTCGAAACGGTTCCGCCGTCGGACTGGACCTTCATCGGTTACGACGAAACCATGAACACCTCGCCGCAACAGCTGCGGCTGATCGAACTGGCCGCCGGCCGGCCGATCGCCGTGAGGTCATCCGTTCTGGAGTTTCAGGCCGCAACCGCAAGCCTTGGCGCCGGTGTCGTCATGCTCCCCGATTTTGCCGCCCTGGAGTCCGCTGGTCTCCAGCGCATTGAGACCGAACGGCCTTTGACAAGAGAGGTCTGGCTGGTTGTCCATTCTGATATCAAAGACGTCCCTTCCGTCCGCGTCGTCGTCGATGCGCTGAAGAATGCTCTGGGGAAGTCGTCCGCTCAGTTGGCCGGTGGTGCGCCGCAAGCTCGGAAGATCCGGCGAGTTGACAGACCCGGGTGATTCGGCCTCTGCGTTGACAAACAGACGCTCAATGCTAAGTTGAGTGCGCGGCGATATTGCCGCTTTAACCATAGGTGGTGACATGAAACATGACGCTTCTTTCGCCAGCGCTGATTTTGCTGACACCGGCAACGTTCATATTGCCAACAAGAGCCCTGCGTTCGACATCGGCGATTTTATCGACGGTGGTAAAGTGCATATTGCTAACAAGAGTCCTGCGTTTGATATCGGCGATTTTATCTACAATGGTAAGGTACATATTGCCAACAAGAGCCCTGCGTTTGACGTTGCCGACTTCAGCGATGACGGCCGGGTCCATATCGCGAATAAGAGCCCGGCATTCGATGTCACTTTGATTGACGAAGCAGCCTAACGGGACAATCCAACCATGCGCAGTCCAGTCGTGGCCAAGTCAGGCGCTGACGTTGGTGTAACCTTCCTGCGCATGGTTCCTTCCGCCGTAAAGCCGATTCCTGCGGACTCCTCCGCGTCCGGCACATTGCCCGTGCGCGCGTATAGGTATTGCGAACCCGTGAGACTCGCCTCCCAGTTGGGATGGTACGTCTTTCCGCCCCTCGACTTCCGTGTCATGTGGGACGGCAAGGTGATTTTCTTCAAATGTGCAGGGATCGAGGACTGGATTCAGGCAGACACCCTCCAGTTTCCCAAGTTCAAGGACCAGTTCAACGCCTCCGCCCCGGCGGACGTGCAGGGATATTCTCCGCCGTTCATTTCCTCGGTGCCGGAGCCTGGTTCATTTCAGCTGTGGAGCGGACTGGTCCTGAAGACCACGCCCGGCATTTTCGCCTATGTCCGGCCGCCCATTAACTACATGCAGAACAATCATACCTTTACGTATGAGGGCATCATCGAGACGGACGAATGGTTCGGCCCGCTCTTTACCAATATCAAGATTTTGAAGACCGATACTGAAGTCATCTTCCGGCGGAATGAGCCGATTTTACAGATATATCCCATCGATCTTCGTTTTCTGGCACTGGGAAGCGTCAGGGATTTCGACTTTGTAGAATCTCTGGATGATTTCCAGGAAGACGATTGGGCGGCGTACAAGCAAACGATCGTGGATCGCGTCGGTCCCCGACGGGAAAAGGGCAGCTACGCGCGGCGGTCACGGAAGTCTCGAAAGAATGAGTGAACCCCGGAATCGGAGGCTCTTCCTGTCGGTGCTGTCGGCCGCGTCATCCTACACGGCGGATATATCGATCTTTCCGATCGTTCTGGCGAGCCTCTCGAAAGATTTCGGCATTAGTTCTGAAAACAGCGTCCTCCTGGCCTATTCCTACAACATTGCCCTGGTGACGGGCATTGTACCGTCCTACTTCGCCAAGAATTCTCGCGTCCTTATCGCGCTTTTCCGCGGGGGATTGGTGATATTTTCTCTGGGCGCGCTGCTGCTCGTCACTTCGAATGCCTTCTCTGGCCTGCTGTTCGGCCGGGTGCTCATGGGGCTCGGCGCTGGCGTCTTCTCGCCCCTTATTCCATCCATCATCTCCGTGACCTTCAAAGATAAAACCAGATATCTTTCCTATTGGGCAACCACCACAGGTGTTGTCTGCGTAGCTGCTCCCCTGGCGTTGATCGCTGTGGCGCAACTCTTCGAACTTCGCAGTTCGGTGGCCCTGATCCTCGGTTTGTCGGTTGTGGCGTTTTCGCTGATCGCGGTAGGGTCATCCACCGGATCCGACGAGGAAACTGCGCCGGCGGCCGGCAATCCAACGACGAACTCACTGGTGGGGCTGCTGTCGGTCCTCGGGACCGTCTTCATCATCTACGGGCAGCTAACCTGGCTCATGTACGCCGTCCCACTCAGGGCGGCCCGGGATGGATTTTCCGATACCCAACTTGCCCTTCTCGGCGCGTGTCCTTGGATCGCGTTCACTGCGCTGTCGTATGCGATGAGAAAAGTTCGCAGTGATTATTTTCCCCGCTGCCTCATTTTCTCGGCGATCCTTTCGGGCCTTGCACTCGTCGCCTTTGCCGGGCTTCCAGTCAATTCCGCGCCTGGGCTCCTCGGGGTCATGTTCACGGTGGGGATTGCCATGGCGTTAGCGAACATTCCGTCGACCGCGCTCGCATTTTCATACGTCGATTCATCGAAATTCGGTCTGGTATCGTGTCTCGACATCCTTTCGGCCCGCTTGGGCGGCGCCTTTTATCTGTATCAGTTCGACTGGAGCTCGCGAAGCCCGTCAATCGTCCTGTCCTCGGTGCCACTGGTACTCCTGCTGTGGTGTACCTCCATGCCTCAGCGGAAGGCCGGATAGGTGACACCACACGCCGTGTGAGCATGGGGGCCAATTTCGGAGATACCTTGATACGTGATGAAGCCGAAGAGCTGACGAACCTGATGTTCACGGTTGGCGTCATTAATTTCTGCTGGTGTCTTTAGTTAGTTGTCACGCCTTTAAGCGGGAGGAGAACATGCCAGCCGAAGCAATTCGAACAGGTGGATGCTTATGCGGTGCAGTGCGTTATGAGGTCCGGGGCGAGCCCTATCAGTCAGGATTGTGCCACTGCAAGACGTGTAGAAAGATCACTGGCTCCGCCTTCTCCGCAACGGCAAATTGGCATCGTCGGCAATTCCAGATGTCCGGAGAAGTCAGCACTTTCGATAAAAGATCCTTCTGTCCTGCCTGTGGTTCTCGGCTCTTCTTTTTCTTCGATGACGGCGTAGAAGTGTTTCTGGGGACCCTTGATGAAGCGCCTTACGCTATCAGTCCGATGGTCGAAGTGTGGGCCATTCGACGTGAACCTTGGCTGGCAGCGGTCGTCGGAGCTGTGCTTCACGAAGGAAATGAGATCGTTTCGGGAAAAGACGAAGGATGACTTTCGAACTGGACGCTGGAACTGTCTTGCAGCTCATCCAGCAGCTCGAGCCTGGCCTCACCATCAGCGGGCTCTCCCGGCTGGAGGGCGGCAGCACTGAGGTCTACAAGATCGATCTTGCGAATTCCGATTATGGGGCGCTGGTTCTCAAGATTTATCCGGACGAGCCCGAGTGGGGACCGTCTAAGGAGGCGCTCGTCGCGGGCTGGCTAAAAGGTTTGACGCTGCCGGTTCCCACCTGGCTGCGCGTCGATGAATCGCGGTCCCTTCTGCCGCTGCGCTATTCCTTGTTGACGCACCTGCCGGGCCGCTCGCTTCGTCACTGGATGGCCGAGCCTGATATCAAAAACGTCTATCGCCAGATGGGGGAGCTTCTGAGACGTATTCATGCGGTACCGATGCCTGGGTATGGCTACGTGCGTGGCCACGGCATCGACAAACCGGTACACACGAACGCAGAATACATGACGGCAGCGTTTGACGATGTGTTTCGGCGGTTTCGCGACCTTGGCGGCGATCCCGAGCTGGCTCGCCGTATGCAACAATTTGCCAAGGGCAGCTTCGATCTTCTTGACGCAAGCGATGCCGCAGTCCTCGCCCACGACGATCTTCATCAGGGCAACGTGTTGGCGTTGCGTGGCAAGGCTGGCGGACTTGAATTGAGCGGGCTTGTCGATTTTGGAAACGCACGCGCTGCGGATAGGCTCTTCGATTTGGCCAAGGCCCTTTTCTGCTCTGCACATAAAGACCCGCGCAGCTATCAGCCCATTCTGGAAGGTTACGGCTCAGTCGATCACCCGGACAGCGAAAGGGCGCTTCGGCTCTACACTCTTTTCCGTCGGGTCAGCATGTGGGGCTGGCTAACGAAGATTGGCGTAGACGCTGCGGCCGAGGATGGCCCTGGCGGACTTATCCGCGATCTCAGAGAAATGGTTATCTAGCAATCAGGCAGCGAAAGAGCTTCCGCTGATCTCGAAGTCGGCTCAGGCCCGAAAAGCCGAGTTTCGGTGCCCGCGTCAATTCATTCCAATTGGCGGATTGGATGGCTTTGAAAGTGCTCTACCGCTTCGTCGAGCTGCACCCACTTATGTTTCGATTGTTCGAAGACTGATATGGCAGGTGGCGCGAAGGCCGGGTCGGCAAGGGAACCGACCGCCACCCCGATCCAGGACGGCGCAGCATCGGCCTTCCAATAGACGGTCGAGCCGCAAGTTGGGCAAAAATGCATTCGGACCTTGCGACCGCTCTCGGCAGTGCGAATGAATTCTGTAGACGTTCCAGATATTTCGACACAGCCAATCCAATAGAAAGCATTTGCGCTGAACGGCGCACCCGTTCTGCGCTGGCAAGCCAAACAGTGACACAGCGCAGTCAATTGTGGTGGTTCGCTGAGCATCAGTCTCAGAGCGCCGCAGGCGCATTGGGCATTGGCCATGGAAACTCCTCCCGCTTGCACGGTGAAATTACGTTGAATGGGGGTGAAGCGCAGGCCCGAACCGCAAATGGTCAGGGTGGGCGATGCGAAGGGGGTGAGACCTGATATGATTCAGGCTCACGGAAGCTCAAATGTAGATCGCGGAAATGCCACTGAGCACCATCCGGGCGGTGGGTCGTCGAGCGAGTTTTTCGTTGTTAATGTGCGACTTGGGCAGCGGCCGACATCAACTCCTGGGAATTCGGTGCCTTGAATGTCTGGAGCCCAGCCTCCAGAACTTCAGTGAAGCTCCAGCGTACGATGCCCTCCCGGTCAATTAGGAACTCACCGACAAGCTGCCCGTGGTCGGCAGTCATCATCTGCTGATCGGCTTCCGTAATCTGATATCCTTCCTTCTCGTTGATAAATTCGTCCATTGCCATTACGCCCATAGGCTCGGGCAACTCGCCCGGAAGATCGATCCGTATCGCCATGACCGTGTCGATCCCGACCTCGCGTAAGCCGAAGGCTTGGTGCGAAGCCCGTAACGGGTCGGAAGCAGCAAGAAGATCGGGTATCGGATGGTAGCGGAAATAGAGCCGCGCGCGTTCGACCGGGGTGTTTACCACCGCCAGCGATTGGACGCCTTTCTCACGCAGCATCGGGTTGAGATATGCCATGGCCGCGACATGGCGCCGGCAGAACGGACAATGCAGGCCTCGAAACAAACCGATCAACAATGGGCTGCGGCCACGAAAATCATCAAGTGCGATCTTCCCCTCGCGTGAGATCGCATCAAACACAACGTTCGGGACCCGGTCGCCCGGTTGTAGCGGATGGTCGACATAGCGCGTGGACATGGACAACCTCCTCGCTCGGGGATCAGTCGAGAAAAGGCGCCACGTTAGTGCTTCGAGGTCGAGATTGAGCGTTGCAAGGCCTGACCTCTCGTCCTTACCGCACCGCCAGGATCCGATCTAAGCATGGCCCCACATTGGCCCGCGGGCAAGCGGTAAACAGCGAATCGTGAATGGGAAAAGTCCGTTTTATGCAAACTCTGATTTTTTAGGGCCGGAAGCGGACACGAAGCCGCTATCGCAAAGTCTCAGGTTCTGATCGGTTCTTTGCCGCTCGACAGGGAATCCGCCAGCCTTGCCAGCGGATTCGGCTGCGGTGAGGGGCCAGTCTTGCTGGCCCCTTATCCCTTATCCCTTGTCAGATATCGCTTGCAGCGCTCGACCAGAGGTCGGCCGCTTCGGCTGCCGTCATCCGCCGCACCTCGGCCTCGTGGCTGCGGCTGGCGAAGAGTTCGCTGGCCATGATCTGTTCGGCAAGGTCGGCCGGCAGCGAGAGGATGACGCGGCCTTCGCCATTATGCAGCCCGCCGAGTTCGGTGCGCTTGCCGGTCACCATGCCGCCGGCGACGGTGTTGTTGGTCTCCGGATCGATCAGGATGAAGGAGCCGGAATTGCGGTTCTGCTCATAGGGGTCGAAGATCGCCGCTTCGTCGAAGACGAGCCGGACTTTGCCGATGGCGTTCATGTAGAGCCGCTGGGCGGCGTTCCATGTGCCGGTCTTCAGTTCGAGCTGGCTGAGCGGCTGCACCTGCACGCGCTGGCGGCGGCTGCCACTCTTCAGCCAGTAGCGTTTGCCGGGCTCGATGCCCTCGGGCTGGAGGGCGACGATCTGCGCGTCGAAGGCAAGGCCGACCTGCGGCTGGGCGTCGATCGAGACGATCATGTCGCCGCGCGCCACATCCACCTGGCGGTCGAGCACCAGCGTGATCGCGTCACCGGCGACGGCGGCGTTGCGCACCAGATCGAAGGTGACGATCTTGGAGACATTCGCGACCATGCCGGACGGCAGGATCATGACGCTGTCGCCCGGCTTGACCGAGCCGCCGGCAACCGTGCCCTGATAACCGCGGAAGCTTTCGCCGGGACGCGAGACACGCTGCACCGAAAGGCGGAAGCCGACCGTCTGCGACGAGCGCACAGTGGCAAGCTCCAGCGTCTCCACCAGCGTCGGGCCGCTGTACCAGGGCATGGCGGCCTGGCCGGAATAGACGACGTTTTCGCCCTTCAGCGCCGACATCGGAATGGCGGTGATCTGCTTGACGCCGAGCGACAGGGCAAATTCCCGGAAGTCATGGCTGATCTTGTCGAAGCCGGCGCGGTCGTAGCCCGTGAGGTCGATCTTGTTGACGGCGAGCACGAACTGCTTGATGCCGAGCAGCGAGGCGATCGTCGCGTGGCGGCGCGTCTGCTCGAGAATGCCGTAGCGCGCGTCGACCAGCAGGATGGCGAGATCGGCGGTCGAGGCGCCGGTCGCCATATTACGGGTATATTGCTCATGGCCGGGCGTATCGGCGACGATGAAGGAGCGCTTGTCGGTCGAGAAATAGCGATAGGCGACATCGATGGTGATGCCCTGTTCGCGCTCGGCCTGCAGGCCGTCGAGCAGCAGTGCGAAGTCAGGCAGGCCGAGATCGTTCTGCTTGCCGGTGGAATCACGCTGCAGGGTGGCGGCCTGGTCTTCCTTGACCGCCTTGGTGTCCCAGAGCAGGCGGCCGATCAAGGTGGACTTGCCGTCATCGACGCTGCCGCAGGTAATCAGGCGCAGCGGGCGCGAGTCGCGCAGAGCTTTCTGCTGCTCGGCGGCGGGCAGGGTGACGACGGTGGCGGCCGAGACGGCGGTTTGGGCTGCGGTCATCTCAGAAATATCCTTCACGCTTCTTTTTTTCCATGGAGCCGGACTGGTCGCGATCGATGGCGCGGCCCTGGCGTTCGGACACCGTTGCAATTTCGAGTTCGGCAATCACCTCTTCGAGGGTGGTGGCCTCAGAGCGGATGGCGCCGGTCAGCGGGAAGTCGCCGAGCGTGCGGAAGCGGATCATGCCTTCCTGGCGGACTTCGCCGGGCAGCAGTTCCAGGCGCGGATCCTCGGCCAGGATCATCATGCCGTCGCGCTCCACGAAGGGCCGCTTCTTGGCGTAATAGAGCGGCACCAGCGGAATGTCTTCGGCCTGGATGTAACGCCAGATATCGACCTCCGTCCAATTCGACAGCGGGAAGGCGCGCACGCTCTCGCCCTTGCGGATCATGCCGTTATAGATATTCCAGAGTTCCGGCCGCTGGTTGCGCGGATCCCAGCGATGGTCGGGGGTGCGGAAGGAATAGATCCGCTCCTTGGCGCGGCTGGCTTCCTCGTCGCGCCGCGCGCCGCCGAAAGCGGCATCAAACTGGCCGGCATCAAGCGCCTGGCGCAGGCCTTCGGTCTTCATGATGTCGGTAAAGGCGGCCGAACCATGGGTGAAGGGCGTGATGTTTTCGGCCGCACCGCGCGGGTTGATGTGCTCGATCAGATCGAGATCATACTTCTTCGCGGTCTCGTCGCGGAAGGCGATCATCTCGCGGAATTTCCAACCGGTGTTCACATGCAGCAGCGGGAAGGGCACACGGCCAGGATAAAAGGCCTTGCGCGCCAGGTGCAGCAGCACCGAGGAATCCTTGCCGATCGAATAGAGCATCACGGGACGCTCGAACTCGGCCGCGACCTCGCGGAAGATATGGATGGATTCGTTTTCCAGCGCCTTCAGATGCGGGTCGAGCGGCGCCTTGGTGCTCTGCGGATTGCTGAGTTCCGTATCCGGACGGCTATCGGGCATGTCTTACTCCAGACTGTCGATCCTTACGGCTGCCCGCAAGGCAATTTCTTAAGT
Organism: Rhizobium sp. BT04; assembly: GCF_030053135.1. NCBI lineage: Bacteria > Pseudomonadati > Pseudomonadota > Alphaproteobacteria > Hyphomicrobiales > Rhizobiaceae > Rhizobium > Rhizobium sp. BT04. Next base: position 4,202,738 of record NZ_CP125652.1, read on the forward strand.
GTTGGCTTCCCCGGGGAAGCTCGCTTCCCCCAAGAGCCCGCGGCGATCGCCGCGCCCTGATCCGGTAAGCCGTGAAGTTGATTATTGTGCGGCGACCACCGCGGCCTCTTCGGCGACATGCAGGCCGCATTCGCGCGTCTCGTCCTGCTCCCACCACCAGCGGCCGGCGCGCTCCGGCTCGCCGGGCTTGATCGCCCGCGTGCAGGGCTCGCAGCCGATCGAGGGATAGCCGCGGGCATGCAGCGGATTGATCGGCACGCCGTTTGCGGCAACGAAGGCCTTGATCGCCTCCAGGTCCCAATCGGCGAGCGGATTGACCTTCAACAGATGCCGTTCGGCGTCATATTCGGCAAAGGGCGTTTCGGCGCGGTTGGCCGATTGGCCGCGGCGCAGGCCGGTGATCCAGATTGCAGCACCATCGAGTGCGCGGGCAAGCGGCTTCAGCTTGCGCACGCCGCAACAGGCATGCCGGGCTTCGACGCTCTCGTAGAAACCATTGAGACCATATTGCGCCGCATAGGCGTCGATATCAGCCTTCTCCGGCTCGAAGCGGCGGATCTCGATATCGTACTGGTTTTCGGTCTCTTCGATCAGCGCCAGCGTTTCGCCAAACAGCCGGCCGGTCTGCAGTGTCGCGACATCGATCGGCAGGCGGTGCGTGCCGATCTCGGCGGTGATCACCTGGTCCTCGATGCCGAGTGACGTCGTGAACACCACACGGCCGCCAAGGCCTGAAACCAGCGACAGACGTCCGGCAAGGTCGAGACTCGCCAGCCTGTCATTCAGCGCCTTGGCTTCTGCAATCGGCCCGTCTGCCGCAATCAGATTGATAGCAGTCATGAGAATCCTGTCCTTTGTTGACGGGAGTATCGCAGTTCACACAGGGATCGGACAGAAAAAGGGATTTCGAAAGCTGCGGCCGGAGGAGCAAATATCTCTCCGAAGCCGCCGCGATACAGAAAAGCAGCCGCCTGCGGATGAAAATCCACACGAGCAGCTTGAATGTCTATAGAAATAGTAGAGTTACACGCGGCCTGTCAATCGGAAATCTGAAGTGATGCCGAAAATGGTGCAGAAGGCGCGCTTTTGGCATAGATTAACAGAGCTTGGCCGAGAGCAAAAAACAAGGCCAAAACGCTTGTCTCTCAAGGCTTTCTCCGGCGCGTTCAAATTCCGTTCATGCGGGTTGTGCCATAGAGACGAAAGTACTTCCGTAGCAGTGCGGAAATCTGCACTGCCTGTGTGTGTCGATGGTCAAAAATGATTACGCAAAAGGCGAAATATGCGCTGCGGGCGCTCACGGTCTTGGCTGATGCCGATGCCGATGAACCGGTGATGATTTCCGATATCGCGGCGCAGCAAAAGATCCCGAAAAAGTTCCTCGAACAGATCCTGCTCGACCTCAAACATCACGGCGTCGTCGCCAGCCGCCGCGGCAAGCAGGGCGGTTATCTCCTGCTCAAACCTGCCCACGCCATCACCTTCGGCGAGATCCTGCGCATCGTTGACGGCCCGATCGCGCCGTTGCCATGTCTGTCGATCACCGCCTACCGCCGATGCGACGATTGCGACGGTGAGCAGAACTGCCAGATCCGCCACGTCTTCGCCAAGGTGGCCGACGCCACCCGCAAGGTGCTGTTCTCGACCACCATCGCCGATGCCGTCGCCCCAAAACACAGCGCCGAAGTCACCCGACTGCTGGCCTGAGCATTGGGTTGAGCTGACGCCCACATCTTTCTTCAAGATTTGGTGAAATCCCTTTTCTTCGCCCGGTGATGCTCCACCTGCCTGCCCAGACGGGTAGGGAGGACATCATGTTTAGAATCTCAGCACAGAGAATCGTTGCTGCGGCCATGCTCTCGGCAGTTTTCGCCACAGGCGCCGCCGCCCATCACGGCTGGTCGTGGGCCGAGGCGGATCAGATCGAGCTTGCCGGCACCATAGAGAAGATCTCGACGGGCGGGCCGCATCCGACCCTGAATGTCGCCACCGCCGATGATGGCGTCTGGCTGGTCGAACTCGGCAATCCGCGCCAGACGGAACGCTCGGGCTTCGTCGAAGGCGTCGCCAAGCCCGGCGATAAGGTGGTGGCGCTCGGAAATCGTTCGCAGGATCCGAAGGAGAAGCGGATGAAGGCGGTGCGCCTCACCATCGGCGAGAAGCGCTACGATATTTATCCCGACCGCATCCGGACGAACTGACCCCGGGCGAACCGAGCCGTGATCGACATTCTCGAATGGCTGTCAGCCACCGCGCCCGCGGGCGCGCTGCGGCGCTCCGCAACAGCCTATATGTTCGTCAATGCGGGCCATATCCTGGCGATCGGCATTCTTGTCGGCGCCATCCTGCCGCTCGATCTGAGGCTCGCCGGTCTGTTCCGCAAGGTGCCGGTTGAGATCCTCGCCCCGTTTCTCTCCCGCGCCGCCGGCGTCGGCCTTGCCGCGGCTGTTCTGACCGGTTTCTGCCTGTTCACAGTCCGGGCGGTCGAATATGCCGCCAATCCCGCCTTCCTCGCCAAGCTTGGTCTGATCGCCCTCGGCCTCCTCAACCTGTTGATCGTGCATTTCGGGCGAGGCTGGAAAACGGCAGTGTCGACAGGCATCGTCCGGCCCGGCCTGCGCTTCTCTGCGGCGCTGTCGGCTACGGTCTGGATCGCTGCCGTGCTCGCCGGTCGGTGGATTGGTTTCCTCTGAGGCACAGATCCGCCCGTCGGCCTTCGATCTCCTTCATAGCAACTTGCTATAGTCAGATGGTTGCGCTAGATTGTATATAGCAAAATGCGATGTCGCGATTCCGGATTTATGCACGTCATCACACAGAAAAAGATCTGGGAGGCGAAAGACCGATGGCCTCAAGCAGCCAATGCCCTGGATACTTGGTATCGACTGATGAAATCGTCGGAGCCGACAGACTTCGCGGATATGAAGGCACTGTTTCCAGCAACAGACAAAGTCGGGCAACACCACGTGTTCGACATTGGCGGCAACAAGCTGCGCTTGATCGCGGTGGTGCATTACAAATTCAGGAAGGTCTATATTCAGCGGATGATGGATCATGCCGAGTACGACAAAGGAGCGTGGAAGGGGTAGGCCGATGAGCGCACTTGTAAAACTGGTCAGCGAGCACTGGACGCATGTGGCTCCTCTTCTTGCCACGCCGGCCAATGAAGCTGAGTATGATCATCTCGTGGAGCAACTCGACGAGATTCTTGCCGAAGTTGGCGACGACGAGGATCATCCCTTGGCGTTGCTTGCGTCTCGTATGGCGGACCTCGTTGAGGCCTATGACGAGCAGAACCGTCCAATGCCTCCGGTGACCGGCGCCGATGCGCTCCGTTATGTCATGGAGGAGCGCAACCTTGGCCAGTCCGAGCTGCCGGAAGTGGGCGCTCAGTCCGTCGTGTCTGAGATTTTGAGCGGGAAGCGGCAAATCAATGTTCGACAAGCCCGCGCGCTGAGCGAGCGATTTCTGATTCCGGCATCCGCATTTCTATCGCTCTGACGATAGACATCCCTGACGACCAGCGACTATCGGTCGGTGGCAGTTGGCGCCCAATAGCGCTCTGCGCTTCAGCGGTCGCTGACGGCCGCGCGCGGGTTGACCCACGGTTCCTGGTTCGAGCGCGCCAGCGGCTGTTTGCCGAGGATATGGTCGGCGGCCTTCTCGCCGGTCATGATCGAGGGTCCGTTCAAATTGCCATAGGTGACATGCGGGAAGATCGAGCTGTCGGCGACGCGCAAGGCCTCTACGCCGATCACCCGCGTTTGCGGATCGACCACCGCCATCGGATCGTCCTTGGCGCCCATCCGGCAGGTGCCGCAGGGGTGGTAGGCGCTTTCCAGATGTTCGCGCAGGAAGGCATCGATCTCCTCGTCGCTCTGGACGCCTTCGCCGGGCTGGATCTCCGGGCCGCGATAGTCGTTGAAGGCGCTCTGGCCGAAGATCTCGCGGGTGAGGCGCACGCAGTGGCGGAACTTCTCCCAATCCTCGGCATGGCTCATATAGTTGAAGCGCAGCACCGGATCGGCCTTGGGATCGGCGGAGCGTAAGCTGACGCTGCCGCGCGATTTCGACAGGTTGTAGCCGACATGCACCTGGAAGCCGTGGCTTTTTGCCGCCGCCTTGCCGTCATAGCTGATTGCCACCGGCAGGAAATGATACTGGATATCGGGCTGCTTCAGTCCGGGTGCGGAGCGCAGGAAGGCGCAGGCCTCGAACTGGTTGGAGGCGCCGAGCCCGCCGCGCGAGAGCAGCCATTGCGCGCCCGCCACCCCCTGCCAGAACCACGGCAGCCAGGAATAGAGCGACACTGGCTTGGTGCTCACCTGCTGGAAGTAGAATTCCATATGGTCCTGTAGATTGGCGCCGACGCCCGGCCGGTCGGCCTTCACCGCAATGCCCATCTCCTGCAGATGCTGGCCGGGACCGATGCCCGACAGCATCAAGAGCTTCGGCGAATTGAAGGAGGAGGCCGAGACGATCACCTCGCGGTTCGCCTTCACCACCTCTGTTCTGCCCTTGCGTTCGATCTCGACGCCCGTCGCCCGCCCGTCCTCGATCACGATCTTCTGCGCCAGGCCGTAGACGATCTTGACATTGTCCCGCTTCAGCGCCGGTTTCAGATAGGCATTGGCGGCAGACCAGCGGCGGCCGGAAAAGATGGTCTGCTCCATCAGCCCGAAACCTTCCTGCTTGCTGCCGTTATAATCCTCCGTCGTCTCGAAGCCCGCCTGTTTGCCGGCCTCGATGAAGGCGCGGAAGAGCGGGTTGGTGAAGCCGCCGCGCTGCACGTGCAACGGCCCGTCGGTGCCGCGCCAGCCCTCTTCGCCGCCATGCGAATGTTCCATCCGCTTGAAATAGGGAAGCACGTCGGCATAGGCCCAGCCGCTGGCGCCGAGCTCTTCCCAGCGGTTGAAGTCCTCGGCATGACCGCGCACATAAACCATGCCATTGATCGAGGAGGAGCCGCCGATCACCTTGCCGCGCGGCGCGGTGATGCGCCGGTTGTTGAGGTTCGCCTCCGGCTCGGACAGATAACCCCAATTGTAGCGCTTCATGCTCATCGGCCATGCAAGCGCCGCCGGCATCTGGATGAACGGCCCAAAATCGCTGCCGCCCGCCTCGATGACGAGGACGCTGTTCTTGCCGTCTTCCGACAGGCGGTAGGCGAGGGCGGAGCCGGCCGAGCCCGAGCCGATGATGACGAAATCTGCTTGCATAGTCTTGTCTTTCCTAGAGCCTGCCCCTCATCCGGCTGCCGCCACCTTCTCCCCGCTTGCGGGGAGAAGGGACATGCCGCACCGGCTTCCCCAACCTCGACGCTGCGTTTGGCACGCCCCCTCTCCCCGCGAGCGGGGAGAGGGTTAGGGTGAGGGGCAAAGGGCAGATGTGTTTCAATTCAATAAGGCGCCACCACCGGTCCCATGCCGACATAGACCGTCTTCAGCTCGGAATAATGCTCCAGCGCCGCCAGCGAATTCTCGCGGCCGAAGCCGGATTGTTTCGAGCCGCCGAAGGGGATTTCCACCGGGCAGAGATTGTAGGTGTTGATCCACAGCGTGCCGGCTTCCAGCCGATCGACGACGCGGTGGGCGCGGGTGAGGTCGGCGGTGAAGACGCCGCCGGACAGGCCGAATTCGCTGGCATTGGCGCGCGCAATCACCTCGTCCTCATCGTCGAAATCGAGCACCGACATCACAGGCCCGAAGATCTCCTCGCGGGCGATGGTCATGTCGTCGGTGACGTCGGCAAACACCGTCGGCTGCACGTAATAGCCTTCGCCGGAGACGTTGTTCGGAATGCCGCCGCCGGCAATCAGCCTTGCGCCCTCGGCCTTGCCCTTCTCGATATAGACGATCACCTTCTCGCGCTGCGCCCAGGAGACCATCGGCCCGACCTGCGTCGCCTCGTCCATCGGATCGCCGATCAACATCGCTTCGGTGCGGACTTTCAGCCGCTTCAGGAACTCGTCCTTAACAGCCTTCTGCACGAAGACGCGCGTGCCGTTCGAGCAGACCTGGCCGGTCGAATAGAAATTGCCGAGCATCGCGCCCCCGACCGCCGAATCGAGATCGGCATCGTCGAAGACGATCAGCGGCGACTTGCCGCCGAGTTCCATCGTCACGTGCTTGAGGTTGCCCGCGGCCGCCGCCGCCACTCTGCGGCCGGTCGGCACCGAGCCGGTCAGCGACACCTTGGCGACGTCGGGATGGTTGACCAGCAGCGGCCCGGTGTCGCGGTCACCCTGGATCACGTTGAAGAGCCCCTTCGGCAGTCCTGCCTCATGCAGGATTTCGGCGATCTTCAATGCGCCGAGCGGCGTGTTCTCGGATGGCTTGAACACCATGGCATTGCCGCAGATGAGCGCCGGGGCGGCTTTCCAGCAGGTGATCTGCTGCGGATAGTTCCAGGCGCCGATGCCGACGCAGACGCCGAGCGGCACCCGCTTGGTATAGGCAAAGTCCTGCCCGAGCGGGATATGCGAGCCGTTGAGCCCGGCCGGCGCGACGCCGCCGAAGAATTCGAGGGCATCGGCGCCCGAGGTCGGGTCGGCGACAATAGTCTCCTGGATCGGCTTGCCGGTATCGAGCGTCTCCAGTTCGGAAAGCGCCCGGTTCCTCTCGCGCATGATGTCGGCGGCGCGTTTGAGGATGCGACCGCGCGCCATCGGGCTCATCGCCGCCCATTCCGGCTGGGCGCGTTTGGCTGCGGCAATCGCCTTTTCGACGATCGCAGGCGTTGCCGCATGCAGCCGGGCGATCACCTCGCCGGTCGCGGGATAGAGGCTCTCGATGACGGTGCCGTCGGTATCCTCGACATATTCGCCGTCGATGAAGTGCGAGGCTTTCGGCTGGGCTTTCATGTCATTTGTCCTTGGGGGAGGTGGTGGAAAGAAGCGCGTTCAGATAATCCTCCGTCAGCGCGATCGAGGCTTCGATGCCGATCGGCGCGGATTTCAGACTTTGCCTGATATAGAGCCCGTCGATCATCGCTGCTGCGCCCTCGGCAATGCGTTCTGCGGCGTCGGACGGCAGCAATGCCTTGAGATTGGCCAACAGATTCGAGCGCAGCCGCCGGGCATAGATCACCAGGAAGCGCCGGGTCTCCTCCGAGCGCTGCGCTTCGGCGTAGAAGGCAAGCCAGGCGGCTATCGTCTCCGGCGCGAACTGGTCGGCGTGGAAGCTGACACGAATGACGGCCGAAAGCCGTGCCCGCGGCGTCCTGGCGGCCTTGAGGGCCGCCACCGTATCGCTGCGCAGCTGCCGCAGAAGCGAGCGGATCGTCTCGATCAGCAATTGCTCCTTACTGCCGAAATAATGATGCGCAAGGGCTGGCGACACGCCGGCCTGGCGGGCGATGTCGGACATGGTGACGGCAAGCGAGCCGTGATCGCCGATCACCCGCAGCGCCGCATCGACAAGCGCCTTGCGGCGCACTGGCTCCATTCCGACCTTCGGCAAACGAAAACTCCCTGAAAACCAGACCAGATTATTTTTGATTGACTGACCAATCAATAAAAATCTTTGTCAATTTGATCTGGCGCAGATCTTTTCCGGAAGAACTGGCGCAACATATGCGAAGTTGATCAGGAGGTGTGTTATGACCAGTCTCTTCGATGGAATGCCCGAATCCTCGCTACGGTCGAAATGGGTATGGTTCGTCGGCCTCGGCGTACTGCTTCTCATCTGCGGCCTCATCGCTCTCAGCAACCTGTTGATGGCGACCGTCGCTTCGGTCTTTTATGTCGGCATGCTCATGCTGGCAGGCGGCCTCATCTATCTCATCCATGCCTTCCAAGTGCGCGGCTGGGATCATGTGCTCTTTTGGGCTTTGAGCGGCGTGCTCTACTTGCTTGCCGGTATCTGCGCCTTCATCAATCCCATCTTCACCTCGGCGGCCTTGACCCTGTTGCTGGCCATTGCGCTGCTCGTGGCCGGCATCTTCCGTCTCTGGGTCGGCATGCGCATGCGGCCACTCAAGGGCTGGGGCTGGATCACCGCAAGCGGTCTCATCACTGCGCTTGCCGGTTTCGTCATCGCGCTCGGCTGGCCGGTGAACAGTCTCTGGATCCTCGGCCTTTTCCTGGCGGCAGATCTCATCGTCCAGGGCTGGATGATGATCGCTTTCGGCTTCGGTATCCGCAGTTGAAGCTGTGGAAATCGGCGTTCCGGCCGTTCTTTTTTGACAAGGGGATGACAGGGGATTAGACTTTAGGGGTTAGGGCTTGGTCCGAGCACGCGGATCGTCCTATGTGCGAATGCACCAAGGCACCGGCTGATATCGCCGAGAATGCTGAAAATGGTCATGCGTCCCCCAAAGGCAGGGTTCTGCCTGATCAGAAAGGGAGGAAGTTCATGCCGATGGTCACCGTTTCCATCTCTCCGCAACAGGCAGCGGGTATCCGCGCCGCCGTCGACAATGGCGGTTATGCCTCGAGCAGCGAGGTCGTCCGCGAGGCGCTGCGCCTCTGGGACACCGCTCGGAAGCTCAACGAATTCCGGGACGATGTTCTGGGCGACGAGGGCGCGCCATCCGGCGGCAGATGCGTCGCCGACATGTTCGCCGATCACGAGGCGGAGCGCCGTCGCTCCGCCTGAGCAAGCATTTGATTGCATTGGAAAAATTGAATGGGCCGGAACGCGTGGGTGCCCTGCGCGTTTCATAAAACTTTCACATTGGCGAAAGGGTTCATTGATCCTTCTGCGGCAAGTTCCGGACGAAAAAGAACAAGTCACAGTGGAGATCGGCCCACATGAAGACTGGAACGTCTGCGGCTGCCGCCGTCGAGCCCGGCGTCCTGCGCCGCTATGCCAGCGATCAGATCGTCACGCTGGCCAAGCTGGTGGTCGAGAACGCCTTCCAGCCGATCGTCGAGGCCGGCACCGGCACGGTTTTCGGTTATGAATCGCTGATGCGCGGCCAGGAACGCATCGGCTACGACACGCCCCTCGACATCCTCGACGAGGCCCATCAGGCCGGCCAGCTGCTGCAGTTCGAACAGATGCTGGCGAGCCGGGCGCTCGCCAAATTCGCCACGCTGTCGAATTTTTCCACCGCGACATTGTTCCTCAATCTCGATGTCCGGCTGATCCCGCATGGCGAACGCCTGGTCGAGAACCTGCTGCAGGATCTGCGCAAGGCCAATATTCCGCCATCCTCCGTCTGTTTCGAATTCTCCGAGCGGTTCGACAATACCAGCGTGCCGGAATTTGCCGGCCTGGTTTCGAAGCTGCGCAAGGCCGGCTTCAAGCTGGCGATCGACGATTTCGGCGTCGGCCATGGCGAGATGAAGCTGCTTTGCGATTATGCCGTCGATTACCTCAAGATCGACCGGCATTTCGTCGCCGAGATCGACCGCAGCCCGCGCAAGCGCCATCTGTTGAAGAGCATCGTCAACATCGCCCATGTGCTCGGCACGCGCGTCATCGCCGAAGGCATCGAGACCGAGGCCGAATTCATCGCCTGCCGCGAATACGGCGTCGACCTCGTCCAGGGTTGGTTCGTCTCCCGCCCGACGACGCATTTATCGGAGCTGGCGTCGTCCTTCCCGCATCTGCAGGAGCTCGGCAAAGGCAAACGGGGCAGCCAGTCGCTCGACGAAATCCTGATCCGCAAGCAGATCGAACTCCTGCCGACGGTTTACGAGAACGACAGCATCGACAGCGTTTTCGAACTCTTCCGCCGCAACCCGCGTCAGGCTTTCTTTCCCGTCCTCAACGCCAATGACGAGCCGCGCGGCATCATCCACGAGCATCATCTCAAGGAATATATCTACCAGCCCTTCGGCCGTGATCTCCTGAAGAACAAGATGTACGAGCGCAGCATTTCCCATTTCGTCGAGATGGCGCCGATCGTCGGCCTCGACAGTGATGCCGAGCAACTGATGGCGATCTTCGCCAATATGGAAGGCAGCAACTGCCTGATCCTGACCGACAATATGCGTTATGCCGGCGTCGTCTCCGCCGCCTCGCTGATCAAGGTCATCAACGAGAAGCAGCTGAAGACCGCCCAGGACCAGAACCCGCTGACCGGCCTGCCGGGCAATCGCGCCATTCGCGATTTCATGCGCCAGTCCGGCCGCGACGGCGATGAGGTCCGCCACTTCTGCTATTGCGATTTCGACAATTTCAAGCCGTTCAACGATGCCTACGGCTTCCATCTCGGCGACCACGCGATCTCGCTGTTTGCCGCGCTGATGCGCCGCTATTTCTTCGCCGAGCGCCATTTCCTCGGCCATGTCGGCGGCGACGATTTCTTCATCGGCGTCGTCGGCTGGACGCAGGAGGAATTGACGGAAATTCTCGACCGGCTGATCGGCGATTTCCATGACGACGTGCTTGATCTCTATTCCGAGGAACACCGCGCCGCCGGCCGCATCCTCGGTCACGACCGCACCGGCGCCGAAGCCCTGTTCCCGCTGATGCGCTGCTCGATCGGCGTCATCGAACTGCCGGAAGGCCTCGTCATCGACGATATCAACCGCGTCAGCGCCGAAATCGCCGTCATCAAGTCGGCCGCCAAGGACAGCGACGAAGGTCTGGTCTTCCATCTTCTGCAGCCCAGCGCGTCTTTCTGAGCATGCCGCGCAAAACTGTGCAGCGGTTTTGCAGCAACGATATGCGAGAAAATAAAGACCTGACGCGCAAGTTGCACGGATGCCGCGGGCGAGGCGAATTGACGCCCTTGCCACTTCCAGCCTTCCCAAGCCTCCGGGGCTGATTTATTCCGGTTGCTTCGGATCAGGGAGGGTCGGGTCATGTCACTGCCTCAGCAAATGCGTTTCGTCGATCTGCCGTCCTTCGGCGGGCCGGAGGTGATGATGATCGGCAAGCGGCCGCTGCCGGTGCCCGGTCAAGGCGAGGTTTTGGTGCGCGCCGAGGCTATCGGCGTCAACCGCCCCGATGTCGCCCAGCGTCAGGGCAGCTATCCCGCGCCCAGGGATGCGAGCCCGATTCTCGGCCTGGAACTTGCAGGCGAAATCGTTGCGATCGGGCCCGGCGTCAGCGGCTATCGCATCGGCGACAAGGTCTGCGGCCTGGCCAATGGCGGCGCCTATGCCGAATATTGCCTGCTGCCGGCAGGCCAGATCCTGCCCTTTCCCAAGGGTTATGACGCGGTCAAGGCTGCCGCTCTCCCGGAGACCTTCTTCACCGTCTGGGCCAATCTCTTCCAGATGGCCGGGCTGACGGAAGGCGAGACGGTGCTGATCCATGGCGGCTCCAGCGGCATCGGCACCACGGCGATCCAACTTGCCCGCGCCTTCGGCGCCGAGGTCTATGTGACGGCCGGCTCACGCGAGAAATGCGAGGCCTGCGAGGCGCTCGGCGCCATGCGCGCGATCAACTATCGGACCGAGGATTTCGCCGAGGTGATCAAGACAGAGACCGGCGGCGGCGTCGATATCATCCTCGATATGATCGGCGCCTCCTATTTCGAGCGCAACCTCGCCTCGCTGGCAAAGGATGGATGCCTGTCGATCATCGCCTTTCTCGGCGGCGCGCTCGCCGAAAAGGTCAATCTGTCGCCGATCATGGTGAAGCGCCTGACGGTGACCGGCTCCACCATGCGCCCGCGCACGGCGGAGGAAAAACGCGCCATCCGCGACGATCTGCTGTCGCAGGTCTGGCCGCTGTTGGAGTCCGGCTCTGTTGCCCCTGTTATCCACAAGGTCTTCGCCTTCGAGGAGGTCATCGAGGCGCACCGGCTGATGGAAGACGGCAGCCATGTCGGCAAGATCATGCTGCGTTTGGGCTAGAGCAATTCCAGCAGGAGAAAGCACTCTCAGCGCGTCCTGCTGGAGGCGCGGCGCCCGAGCGTCAGGGATATGCCGACGGCGAGGACCCCCGGCAGCGCCATCAGCAGATAAAGCCAGCGCGCCGCTGCAAGCGCGCCCGATATGCCGCCGGGATCGACGAGGCCGGCGCCATTGGCGATGACGCCTGAGAAGGCGGCCCCGAAGGCGCCGCCGAGCGAACTCATCGTCGGAATCGCCGAAGAAGCCTTGTCCTGTTCGCTGTCGGCCACGAGCGTCAGCACCATGGCGACGAGATGCCCCCAGCCGAGACCGATGCCGAAACCCATCATGAACATGCCGATCGCCGCCGGCACGATGACGAGCATATGCGCCGAGGGATTGTCGCTGGCGAGGAAGAAAGCCAGCGATGCGGTCGCTGCCGCCTCGATCAGCGTCCCGATGACGATCGCGGCGTGCGCTCTGCTGCCGGTCAACGAGCCGCCGAGGAAGGCCGCAAACGTCCAGCCGAGCGCAACCAGCGCCACGAGGTAGCCGGAAATGATCGGCGTCACCCCGTGCAGGACCTGCAGGAAATAAGGAATGAAGACGTCGCTGACGAGCACGACGGTGACGGCGAACATCGTCAGGTAAACCCGTGAAATCGGCGTGGAAAGGCTGGCGGCGCCGGAAGGCAGCAGGCGGTTGCGGCTTCGCCGCTCGACGGCAAGCATGGCCGATACCGCGGCGACCGAGGCGGCGATCAGCACAATTTTTGCGCCCGTCATTTCGATCGTGCCTGCCGTACTGACCATCAGCACGGCCGCAAGCAGCAGCCCGATCTGCACGACCGGCGTCTTGACCTGTTCGCGGTCGTCCTCGACCTCAGGCAGCAGCCGCGGCGCCAGAACCGCCATCACAAGGCCGAGCGGCACGAGCACGATGAAGGCGTAGCGCCAGCTGCCGCCTGAGGAAAAGAAGCCGCCGAGCGTCGGCCCGACGACGGTCGCCACGCCCCAGATCGCCGCATAGAGTGTCGAGGCCTTCGGCCATAGCGGCTCGGGATAGACGAAGCGGATGAAGGCATAGCCGAGTGCTGCCAGCGCACCTGTCGAAAGACCCTGGATGGCACGGCCGATCAGCACCACCGGCATCGACGGGGCGGCTGCGGCAATCAGGCTGCCGACGCCGAAAACCAGCGCGGCGATGACATAGACGGCGCGAAGCGTGATCCCGCGCGGCCGCATGGCGACGAAGATCGAGCCGAGCACGGCAGCGGCGACGAACAGGCTGGTGACCCAGGAAAACAGCGCCAGCCCGCCGATATCGCGCACGATCGAGGGGGCGATCGTTGCGGTGATATAACTCTCGACCGCATAGAGCGCGACGCCGCCGGCAAGCATCAGCGTTGCCGGCAGATGCCGGGGCAGGAAAAGCGCCAGAACGGAGCTCGACTCCGGAATGGCGGCGGTCTGATCGATATTCGACATGGGATGATTCCCCGAGGTTTTTGCTGGCGAAGAATTATTTTCCAAGTTATAAATTGGAAAATTACATGCTGCGTCGATTAAAACAAGACTTGACTTGGAAAATATGCGCCAATCCCCCGCCAACCGGATTCTGATCCTGATAAAGACCGACGGCCCCCAGCTTGCCGCCGCCATCGGCGATGCGCTCGGCATTTCGGGCGAGGCTGCCCGCCAGCAGCTCGCCAGGATGGCGGAGGAGGGGCTGGTGGAACCGGTGACCGTTGCCGCTGCCGGCAGGGGACGGCCGCGCCAGCTCTGGCATCTCACCGCCGCCGGCAACCGCCGCTTTCCCGACGGCCATGCCGAATTGACGGCAAATCTGCTCGGCACACTGGTCGAACAACTCGGCCCGGCAGCGCTCGACGCCGTCATCTCGGCCCGCGAGGCCGAGACGCTGCAGCGCTATCGGCAGGAACTGGAGAGGGCGGGCGACCTCGCCTCGCGTGTCGAGGGCCTCGCCGCCATCCGCACCCGCGAAGGTTATATGGCCGACAGCTGGCGGGAGGCGGACGGTTCGTTCATGCTGGTCGAAAACCACTGCCCCATCTGCGCGGCGGCGGCCGCCTGCGCCGGCTTCTGCCGCTCCGAACTCGAAACCTTCCGCGCCGTCCTCGGCGCCGACGTCGAGCGCAGCGAACACATTCTCGCCGGCGCCCGCCGCTGCGCCTACCGCGTAACCCCGCATTGAGGCGGAGCGATCGGAAACCCGACGCGTGTCACGCCGGCTGGCGCACCTGCCGGCGGCTGCTTTCGAGATAGAGCAGCACCCCGATCGATGCGAGACCGGCGGCCGCGCCGACGAAGGCGGTGCCGGAATAATCGGTGATCGCTGTGCCGAAGGCGAAGAGCCCGGCGCTGATGCCGGTCCCGATGAAGGTGTTGAGCGAGAGCAGCGAGGTTCCGAGCCCCGGCCGGTCGGCGATCAGGTCCTGCAGATAGGTGATCGGCACGCTGAGGATCGCCGCGGCGCCACAGGCATTGAGGAGGAGCAGCGCATAGATGTGCCAGGGCGCGGACGCAAAACCGAGCAGCAGCAGATAGGCGCAATAGATCAGCGCGCCGAAGGCGAGCACATGCACGGTGCGGAAGTGCCGTTGCGCCATGCCCCAGATCATCATGAACGGCATTTCGAGAAGGGCCGTCAGCCCGGCGATGAAGCCGACATCGACCACGGTTCCACCAGCCGCATGGGTGATGATCAGCGGCAGGAGCATGCTGTTCAGCCGCTGCAGCCCGAACAGCAGCGCCATGACGATGACGCGCACCAGCACATAGGGCATGAATATCCGTTTCAGCGACGCAAAGAACCCGGGCTGATCGGGGGACGGACCGGCAGTGCCGTTTCCGGGCGCGAAGAAGAAATACAGGCAGAAACAGCTGAGGCTTGCGAAGGCCGCGATCCCATAGGCCGGCGTCATCGACGGCGAGTTGACGAGATAGAGGCCGATCATCCCCGGCGCCAGTGCCCATGAGCCGGAAAACAGCGCCCGCACCGTTGCGGTGATCGCCGCCCCCTGGCCGCGGTCCATCTGATTGGTCCTGGCGCGCAGGCTGGCAAACAGCAGCGAATAGCTGGAATTGCTCATCGGCACCAGCAACAGGGTCGAGACGATGAAGACGGCGGGACTGTGGATGATCGCGATCGACCCGAAGCCGAGCATGCCGGCGACCGAAAGCCCCAGCACCAGCGGCCGGCGCTCTTTCAGCCTGTCCGACCAGATGCCGAGCGTCAGGCTCGTCGTGACGTTGACGATTGCCGAGAAGAAGATCAGCGCCGAATAGGTGCCATTGCCAAGGCCGAGTTCGTTGATCCCGATGATCGACTGATAGGGCGCGGTCGAGGCATAGGTGAAGGCGAGCGCGACGAGGGTCACGGCCGGAATGCGAATCCTGTTGTCGCCAAGGATCAAGGAGAAAGTGGATGACATGGGATGGTTCCTGATGCACCACTCTTAGCTGCATCGGACACATCAGAGAAACGATAGTTTTCGATCGCTTCGGTCAATTTATGTGATGAATGTTTGGGGATGTGATTGCCGTCGGAGTCCGCAACGGGGGCTGAACGCCTCAGAATTTCGCGACCAGATTGGAGAACCAGAAGTCGATTTGCCCCACGGGAAGAACGTGTCCCAAAAAAGCGGCCAGAGCTGAGGTGGTGAATATCAACACCAGTCCAAGAAGGACTCCAAGGGCGATTCCGACGCTCGCCTTTGCGGGCCGGCGTGCCAACCAACACGCTAAGCTCAGAGAGACAATCGTGAAAAGTGCCAACAAAGTGGACTCGGTGATAGATATGCCCGATTGCAAAATAATTCCTTGGAATGTGAACCGGGTTGCACGATAGCGTCTCGATGCGCCGAAACTCAAGGCCTGGGATGGCGGAGGTTGCGGGCTGCGGCCCACCAACACTCGCCGCCTCCGGCGTAAATGCTCGCCGTGCCCGCAACCGATTGACTCTATCAATCTTCTGCCCTTAGTGCTCGCCGGGGTTGATCAATTGGATGGGGACAATGAAATTTCGCTTTGTTGGCGCTGTTGCGCTTTCTTTCGCCGTTGCAGGTTGCAGTAGCGTTGCTCCTGACGGTCGGCCGCTCATTCAACACTTCTTTCGGGATATTGTGATGAGGGGATGTGGTTTCCAGATGACATGGGAATCGGCGAGACAAGCCACAGACACCTTTAAGCCAGTCATACCGACTGACAGAGAACGCATGACTGACAGAGGCCTCATGAGAGCTGCGATTGCAATTTGCGGCAAGGCGAAACCCGGAAATAAGAGCAAAGCCATCGAAGTCCAGGTTCCTGACAGTGGCGGTGTCCTGCGTAAAATCGTTGTTGAAAGAGAATAGAAAAGCGCAGACCGGAAGGTAGGCGTTCGCGATATCGATGGGCCGAGACCACAAAAGCCCCTTCATCCGGCTGCCGGCACCTTCTCCCCGCTTGCGGGGCGAAGGGGGATGCCGCGACCTCTCCGTTCCTCGCCAACTTTTCGCAGGGCACGTCCCCTCTCCCCGTTTTACGGGGAGACGGTTAGGGTGAGGGGCAGCCTAACCCCCGTTGGCTTTCGCCGCGTGACGCGTTATGCCTGCCCATCCCGCCAGCATCCGGACAAGAGCTCATGACCAATCCCGTCACCGTCGAAGTCACCCGTGGCCTGCTCGTCGAAAGTCGCCATCGCGGCGTGGTGGCTGTCGTCGATGGCGACGGCAGGCTGGTCTTCTCGCTCGGCGATATCGACGCCGCGGTCTTTCCGCGTTCGGCCTGCAAGGCGATGCAGGCGCTGCCGCTGGTCGAGAGCGGCGCTGCCGATGCCTATGGTTTCGGCGACAAGGAATTGGCGCTGGCCTGCGCCTCGCACAATGGCGAAGACGAGCATGTGGCGCTTGCCGCCTCCATGCTCGCACGTGCCGGCCGCAATGCCGAAACGCTGGAATGCGGCGCCCACTGGTCGATGAGCCAGAAGGTCCTGATCCATCAGGCCCGCACGCTCGATGCGCCGAATGCGCTGCACAACAATTGCTCGGGAAAACATGCGGGCTTCATCTGCGCCTGCTGCCATCAGGATCTCGATCCAAAGGGCTATGTCGGCTACGAGCATCCGCTGCAGGTCGAAATCCGGGCGGGGATGGAAAGCCTGACCGGCGCCGTGCTCGGCGCCGAGAGCTGCGGCACCGACGGCTGCTCGATTCCGACCTATGCCGTGCCGCTCAGAAGCCTTGCCCACGGTTTTGCCAAAATGGCGACCGGCGCCGGCCTGGAGCCCTTGCGCGCCAAGGCATCCCGCCGGCTGATCGAGGCCTGCATCGCCGAGCCCTTCTATGTCGCCGGCACCGGCCGCGCCTGCACCGCGTTGATGCAGATCGCCCCCGGCCGCATCTTCGTCAAGACAGGCGCCGAGGGCGTCTTCTGCGCCGCGATCCCGGAAAAGGGCATCGCCATCGCGCTGAAATGCGAGGACGGCACGACCCGGGCCGCCGAGGCGATGGTGGCGGCCACACTCGCCCGGTTCTTCGAGACCGAGGACGAGGTGCATGCCGCCCTGATGGCCCATGCCGCCACGTCGATGCGCAATTGGAACGGCATCCATGTCGGCGATATCAGGGTCACCTCCGCCCTGACCGCATAAGCGCTGAAGCGCATATTTGCCGGCGAGCTGAGCATGGATGCCGCAAGGGCAGGGCAGCCCGCAGGGTCCTCACGCTGTGGCGATCGTGCCGTTGAGATCGCGATAGGGTTTCAGCCGCTCGACCGTCATCTCCATCGGCACGATCAGCCCCGCCACCTCGGAAACGCCGAGCACCGGGCAGGGCGAGACGAGGTCGAACTTCTCCTCCGTCAGCAACACATGCGTTTCGGCCGCGCAGCGGGCGATATGGCGCTTGATCGCCGCCTCCTCGAAATCGCCGGTGGAAAGCCCGTGCACCGGATGGGCGGCGGTGACGCCGAGGAAGAACAGGTCGGGGCGAAGCTGCGAGATCGCCGCCGCCGCCGCCGCGCCTGTTGCCACCATCGAATGTTTATAGAGCCGCCCGCCGGCCAGGATCACTTCGGCTGTCGGATGGTGCTCCAGTTCGGCGGCGATCGTCGGGCTGTGGGTCGCAACCGTCAGCGGCATGTCGCGCGGCAAGCGCCTGGCGATCTCCGCCGTCGTCGTGCCGCCGTCGAGGAAGATCATCTGGCCCGGCCGGATCATTGCCGCCGCCGCGGCCCCGAGCCGCGCCTTGATCTGTGATGAAACGCTGCGCCGCGCGGAAAAATCCGGCAGATCAGGCGAAAGCGGCATCGCCCCGCCATGCACCCGTTTCAACAGCCCCTCGGCCGCCATTTCCCGGAGGTCCCGCCTGATCGTGTCCTCCGAAAGCGAAAAATCCTCGGCGACGCGCTTGGCCACCACCTGGCCGTCACGGCGCAGGATATCGAGAATCAGGGCCTTGCGTTGCGTCGTCAGCATCGTCTCTCCGCACGAAAATGAACGAGATGGCATGATATTGCACGAAGTGACTCGACATTCAAGAAATATCGTGCATTTTCACGCTATCCCGCGCATGAAGCCAGGAGTGTGCTCACGCATAAGCGGAGCGAAGGAGTGGATCATGTTGATTTTGATTGCCGGCCCCTACAGGTCGGGAACGGGTGACGACCCGGAAAAGATGGCCGCCAACCTGAAGCGGCTGGAAGCGCCTTCGCACGCGCTCTTTGAAGCCGGCCACGTGCCGATGATCGGCGAATGGGTGGCCCTGCCGATCTGGCGCGCCGCCGGCGGCAAGTCGGTCGGCGATGTGCTCTACGAGGAGATCTTCCACCCGGTCGCCGGCCGGCTGCTTGAACTCTGCGAGGGCGTGCTGCGTCTGCCGGGTGAATCCAAGGGCGCCGACAACGACGTCCGCATCGCCAGGGACCGCGGCATCCCGGTCTGGCACCGGCTGGAGGATGTGCCGGGCTGCGGGTGAGCGGCGCCTGTTTGCTCCGGAGAAAGAAGAGGCGCCTATCGTATCCGGCTGCGTTGGCTGACAAGGCAATCTCAGGTGCCATGTGCAACCGGCTAGATAGTTGGGAGGGAACGGAAAGGGTGCGGCATGTCCCTTCTCCCCGCGCGCGGGGAGAAGGTGGCGGCAGCCGGATGAGGGGCGCGACACGGCACACCGATCATACCCTCACACCCACCTTCGTCCCGACGGAAGATCAAACCACCAATCTCCGCAGTTCCGGCGCACCGACCGCTACGCTATAACCCTTGCCGAAAGGGAGTCGACAATCATGCTGACACTATATTACGCGCCGGGAACCTGCGCGCTCGCAAGCCTTATTGCCCTGGAAGAATCCGGCCTGGCCTTCGAAACAAAGAAGATCAGCATCCGCGATGGCGAGCAGCGCCTGCCGGACTACCTGAAGATCAACCCGAAGGGGCGGGTGCCGGCGCTGGTCACCGACCGCGGCGTGCTGACGGAAACGCCGGCGATCCTCGGCTTCATCGCCGCAAGCGCGCCGGCCACGAAACTCGCGCCGCTGGACGATGCCTTCGAAATGGCGCGGCTGCAGGCCTTCAACAGCTATATCTGCTCGACCGTGCATGTAAATCATGCCCATCGCCCGCGCGGCTCGCGCTGGGCCGACGATCCGGCCGCCATCGAGGCGATGAAGGCCAAGGTGCCGCAGAATATGGCCGATTGTTTCACGCTGATCGAACAGACGATGTTCGAAGGCCCTTGGGTGATGGGCGAGGCCTATTCGCTCGCCGATCCCTATCTCTTCGTCATGACCGACTGGCTGCCGTCGGACGGCGTCGATCCCGCCCGCTTCGAAAAGGCGAGCGACCACCACGCCCGCATGCTGCAGCGTCCGGCCGTCCAGCGGGCACTGGCCTACGATCGCGGCTGATACATGGCGATTCCGGACGGAAAACAGCTCGAGTCGGCCTAATTCAGCCATTTTTTCGCTCGGGAAGAACGAGCCTAAAGCGCGTCGCGATCTTTCAGATTCGCTCCTCGCGCTTTAGCTCTTTGTTTTTACGCATGTCTCGGCAAAAGCGTTTCATGCTTTGCCTGGCAAAGTCGCTGCATACTTTTGCGCGACATGCTCTAGGAAGGCACGGCGTCCGAATTGGCGGCGACCGGTGCGAAGCGTCCGTTGAGAGCCTGTTGCAGCTCATCGTCTTGCCAGCGATCAGGATACGGCACTTCCCAGGTCAACCGACGCAAAGCTTGCAGGCTGAGCCCGCTATACCCCAATTGATCGAGGCGAAGGAGTAGCAAACAGGGGTCCGACTGGACCATCAGCCGCGCCGAGCCGCTAACCTGGTTCAAAACGGCGAGCATTGCTGCGTATGACTTAAATCCAAACGAGGCAGCCAGGGCTTCGTCGGCATGCGATGATCTGATCTTCGGATACTGATTTCGAAGGGCCTTTTTCAGAGTGGCTATATTGGAGGGAGAAAACTTAATCGTGGCGTGCATCATCATCGGACGATCCGTTGTCTTGGCCGAAGTCTGCCGATTACGCCTCGACCTATGTGGACACGGTCGTCATTCATCAACAATCACCCTTTAACCCGGCAGCAGGTTGGGAGAGGCGCCCAAAACCGAGCATAGCAACCGGTTTAAAGGCCTGCAAGAAGGGCTCCGCCAGGGAATGTTGAAAGGCGGCCTTCATCTGCTGTCACACGATCTCGTCAAGGGGCGGCGCTACATCAGAAGCTCGCGCCGCGGCTTGGCGTATTGGCGCGCGTTTCGACCGCATCCGCAAGTTCCTCGTCCCGGGCGGGACCGCCGAGCAGGTCGTCGACCAGCGTCGGCCGACCGGCGCGCAAGGCATCGTAATCGCGGGAGGACAGCACGACAGCCGCGGGCTCGCCGCGCAGTGTGATCAGTTGCGGCCCTGCATCTCGCTCGAGCGCAACGGATTTGATCCGCACCGGCGGGCGCATTGATCCCGAAGACGGCCTTTTTTCCGCGCGACATGCATTAAGAGCGCGCCGGATATCCAAACCGCTCGGCAAGCTTCTTCGGCGCCCGGAACAGCCAGGCGCCGATCAGCCGCAACCGCAATTCCTCGTCGCCGATCATGGCGGCGCGCACCGGCAGATGCGGCCAGCCGACATAATGGTCGGTCTGGAAGTAGATGTCGGGCGCCATCTCCAGCAGGTGATCCTTGTCGTCGAGCGAAATCGAGATGATGATCGTTTCGGCGTTCTTCACCGCGACAAAACTCTTGCCGCCGACCTTCAGGGCCGGATGGCCGTAGGAGGTGTTCTCCTCGACATCGAGCAGGCCGGCTTCCGCCGCCAGCCGCTTCAGGCGCTCGAAGATCTCATCGACATTGTCGGCCATGCCAGCCCTTTCCGTCAGGGCGAAACCTAGCACATCTTCACGCGCATTTCGCCAGCCTCGGCTTGGCCTCCGTGGGAAAGCCGGCCGGCATCCCGAGCGGCAGATCGGCGATCTCCCGCATCGACATGCGCTCGACCTCGGGATGCCGAAGCGGGTCGTCCTTCCAGGCCGGAGCAATGTCTGCGCCTTCCACCTGAACGGTATCTCTCAAGAAAAACTTCAGCAACGACATGGCATGCCTCGCTTTCTCAAGCGGTGAGGGATCTCAACCGCATGCTGCAATGTCACCTCTGCCAGGCGGATTTTCAATTGAGATTAATGCGGTGCTGCTATAGAAAAACTATATGAAGAACTTGAATATGGTGCATCTCAACGGCCTGCGGGCGCTCGAAGCCGTCGGTCGTCTCGGCTCGCTCCAGGCCGCCGCCGATGAGCTCGGCGTCTCGGTCGGCGCCGTCAGCCAGCAGGTTATCAAGGCCGAAGCCCAGCTCGGTCAGGTGATCTTCGAGCGTACCGCAAGGGGCATGATCGCCACCGAAGCCGGCCGGCCGGTGCTCTTGGCGCTCGACGAGGGGTTCGCTCGGCTTTCGGCGGCGGTATCGATCGCAAGCCGCAAGGACGATACGATCCTGACCATCTCGGTGGCGCCGGTTTTCGCCGCCCGCTGGCTGGTCTGCCGGCTCGATCGCTTCGCCGAGCGTCACCCGGATATCAAGCTGCGGCTGGATGCAACGACCAATCTCGTCAGTCCGGCGCTTTGCGATGTCGATATCGGCATCCGCGTCGGCACCGGCAAATGGCCTGACGTGAAGGCCGAACTGCTGCTGGAACAGGAGGTCTTTCCCGTCTGTTCGCCTGAGATGGCGGCGAAATTGCAAGAGCCCGCCGATATTCTCGCCCTGCCTGCCATCATCGATGACCATGCCATGTTCCCCTGGGAGGTCTGGATGCGCGCGGCCGGACTGTCAGGCGCGACGCTGGCAACGCGCCACGTCTTCAACGATGCCTCGCTCTGCCTCGATGCGGCGATCGCCGGGCAGGGCGTCATGCTTGCCTGGCAGACCCTTTCCGGCTTTGCGCTCGCCGAAGGCCGGCTGGTCGCCCCCTTCGGCATTCGCGCCCGGACTGGCTTCGGCCACTACTTCGTCACCGCCGAAGGCATTCGCGAGCCGAAGAAGGTCAAGGATTTCAAGGCCTGGATCCGCGAAGAGATGGCCGGCACCGTCGCGCTTTTCCGGTAATCTTCATATCTCGATCGGCTCCCTGCCGCGCGTCGCCTGCATCGCCCGATAGGCCGGCCGGGACTGGCAGCGCTCGATCCAGGCTTTGACATTCGGATGCGCATCGAACAGGGCCTCTTCGCTCTGGGCATAGCGCAGCACCTCGGCGAGGTTGAGATCGGCAACCGTGAAGCGGTCGCCGACGATCCATTGCCGGCCGGCAAGGTGGCTTTCGAGGACCGCCAGCGGCCGGCGCAGCGAGCGGCAGGCAACGGCGATCGTCTCCTGGCCGCCGTCGCTGTTTTCGAGCTCGTTATCATAGGTCAGCACGATCTTCACCGTCTGCGGCTCGACCTCCGCCGCCGCCCAGACCGTCCACATCGTCAGCAATCCGTCTTCCTCGACGGTTTGGCCGGAAAGCGGCCCGCCATGTCTACGCGCGAGGTAAAGATTGATCGCCAGCGACTCGTGCATGACGAGGTCGCCATCCCGAATGCTGGGGATTTGCGCCATCGGGTTGACGGCGATGAAATCAGGCGAGTGCGTGTTGAGCGGCGCTTCGGGCGCCAGCGGATCTGCGAGCCGCCTGGCCTGCAGCACCGGCACCGACTGAAATTCGAGCCCAAGCTCCTCCGCCATCCAGTAGACGCGTGAGGCGCGCGATCGATAGACCCCGTAGATTGTCAGCATGAACGTTTCCCCGCGATGTTGTGCGAGCAAGGGTAAATGCCGGATCGGCCTCGGAAAAGTCCGTGGCGCTGATAGGACGATGAAAGCTTTTGATAGCAAACAAGTCCCGCAAAAGTGCGTCGCGGTTTTGCGTCCGGAATTGCGTCAACGTCGCGGCCGACAGTTCATGGCCGCGAATTCCGAATACGCCCTCTAGGCATCTCTCGGCAGCACCGAGCGAACCCTTGCGATGAAGACATGGAAGTCCTGCATGAAGGTGTGAAGGAACTTGGCGGTGGCCTCGTTGGTGACCTCGCCGTCATCGGTGATCAGCCCCGGTGTGAACTGAATGTAGGCTTCCGGGGCATTCATCTGGGGAGAGTTGCAGAAACTCAGCACGCTGCGCAAATTCTGCTGGGCGACGGCTGTGCCGATCGCGCCCGGCGACGTGCCGATCACCGCGGACGGCTTGCGTGTGAACGAGTTGGTGCCGTAGGGGCGGCTTGCCCAGTCGATGGCGTTTTTCAGCCCGCCGGGTATGGATCGATTGTATTCGGGCGTGACGAACAGCACGGCGTCGACGGCCGCGATCGCCGCCTTGAATGCCTTGCCGGCCGGAGGGTAGTCGGCGTCATAGTCGTAGCTGTAGAGCGGCAGATCCTTGAAGGATATCTCCGACATATCAAGTTCCGGCGGGGCGAACCGCACCAACGCCTTGGCGAGCTTGCGATTGATCGAACCCTTGGCGAGGCTGCCGATGAGATAACCGACTTTATGTGTGGTCATGGCGTTCTCCCTCTTGTCCTTTGATCGCAGTCGCTATTCGCCGAGGAACGTGACCGTCTCGGCAAGCGGGGCGCGGCCGGTACGGGCGTAACTTACGTTGGGGTCCTCGTAGCCGATCGACATGCCGCAGAAGAGGATGAGCCCGTCCGGGGGTGACAGGGCCTCCGCCACCGTCTCGCGAACCTGCGACCACGCCATTTGCGGGCAGCTGTGCAGCCCTTCGGCGCGGAGCAGCAGCATGACGGTCTGCAGATACATGCCGACGTCGGCCCATTGGGGCAGGCCCAGGTCACGGTCGATGTAGCAGAACAGCGCGGCGGGCGCGCCGAAACAGTTCCAGTTGGCGATTGCCGCCCGTTGGCGCGCCTCCCAGTCCTCGCGCGCAATGCCGAGTGCGCTGTAGCGCTCCTTGCCGAAGGCGGATCGGCGCTCGCCATAGGGGGGCTTCAGCGCGGACGGGTACATCTCGTACTGCCGCTTGTCCCAGGCGTCGCCGTGGGCCACACGCTCGACGGCCGATGTCTTGAGCTCGGCCAGCGGTGCGCCGGTCATCACGTAGGTGTTCCACGGCTGGATGTTCGATCCCGATGGCGACCAGGCTGCGGCCGACAGCACACGCTCGAGCACCTCCCGCGCCACCGGCTTGTCTTTGAACCCGCGCACCGAGCGTCGACTTTTGACTGCCTCATATACATCCATGATCGCCTCCACGCCGCCGGCTTCGTTTCGTTCAAACACCCTGCGGTCGTCCAGTTCGGCCCCGACCGAAAGCGGTCAGTAGTCCCAGAAGATCGGCACCCAACGAAAGGCGTCGCCTTCGATCGCCACATGGCCGATGGATGGGAAGGGCAGGTGAGTCGCCACCAGCAGCTCGCCGCTTGCCGCCAGCTCCTGCAGAAGACGGATACGGACGCGAGCCGCCTCTTCCGGGTCGTGTTCGAAGCCGTTGAACCAGTCGGGATGCTCGAACCCGACCGCGAACACAGCATCGCCGGCAAACATCAGCCGGTCGCTGCCGGACGCCAGGCGGATCACGCTGTGCCCGGGAGTGTGGCCGCCGGTGCGGGTGACGACCACGCCCGGCGCCACCGTGTACTCCTCCTCGAACGTCTGCAGATGGCTGCCGTACTCTTCCGCGAACTGCTTGGCCGCCCGCCGAAGCGCGTCCGGGAACCCCGGCGGCATGGAGACGTGGGAGAAATCGGGCGCGGTCCAGAATTTGACCTCAGCCGCCGCCACGTGGATTCTGAGGTCCGGACGCAGCTGCTCCTTCACCCCGTCGACGAGCAGCATGCCGATATGGTCCATGTGCATGTGGGTCAGCACCACGTCGGTCACCGACGCAAGATCGATGCCGGCGGCCTGAAGTCGATGGGCCAGTTGCCCGGCCCGCGGCAAGTTCAAGTTCGGGTCCGATCCCAGCCCGGCATCGAGGAGAATGGTTCGGCCGCCGCTGCGCACCACGACCACGTTCAGCCCCCAATCGAGCGTCTCCGTCGGCAGGAAATTATAGTCCAGCCAGGCCGACCGCAGGGCCGGGTCGGCGTTGTGGCCCAACATCGCGCCTGGCAGCGTCAGCACGCCATCGCTGACCACCATGACGTCGATGTCGCCGATCTGCAAAGAGTAGCGCGACGGAACCAGTTCGTCGGGTTTCGGGCTACCGGGGCGTGCGATATTGTCCATATTCGTCTCCTCCTGACTGTCCGTTGCTGATGTGGTTCATTATCTCCATTCGCGCTGGAGACGGAATCACACCCAGGTCTAGGAGGCGTACGTCAAACGTATATCAGGCTATTGCCCTAAGGCAGTCTCTGTCACGGAAATGACATGAAAACAGAGAGATAGAGAATTTTTATGGCGTCAGTGACGCAAATGCTCTCGTCAGGAGGCGCGGTTTCGCTCGACGGTCAGTTGCGCATAGGGGGCGCCGCCGCCGGCCATCTCGCCCGACACCTTCTTCTCCCACGCAAAGCCTAGAACCGCCCCTTCGGCGGTCTCCTGAAAGATGTTGTCGGTGATGACGGCGGTGCCGGCGCCGTCGGCGACCGAGACGGCGCATCCCACCGGCGCCTTGCGCACCACATTCCCTGTCACAACGACGTTTCTGAGATAGGGACCCCAACCGATCTGCATTCCCCAGCGCGGTGCGCCTTCTATCACATTGCCTGAAATCAGCGTATCGGCCTCCGCCGCAATGCCGATGCCGAAACCGACCTCGTGCTGGTAGGGGCCTTTCAGCGTCAGATTGCGCACGACATTGCCGGTGACGCTCGCCAGCCTGCCGCCTTCGTCGAAATTGGCGATCGAGATGCCGTTCGCCGCCCCGTCGATCATATTGGCGGAAACCACCGCGCCCTCGTAGGCGAATTCGACATAGATCGCCGTCTCGCCGGATCGCCGGCACTGATTGCTGTTGATCTGAATGTCCGAGGCCGAATTGGCGCGGATCGCCGTGAAGGCGCAGTCGGAAATCAGGTTATTCACCACCATCACGCCGTCGGCGCGGAAGATATTGATGCCGTTGCCGTTCTGGCCGGTGCCGCCGTCATTGGCGCGGATGTTGGAGATGCGGTTGCCGGAGACCACCGTGCCGTCCTCCGCCTTTTTCCAGCGATGCACCAGGATGCCGCCATTGCCGCAATCGGCGATCGTATTGCCCGTGACCGACAGATTGGCTGAATCGACGGCATAAAGCCCGGATTGGGCGGCACCGGAAATACGGCTGCGCTCGAGCCGCCCGCCGCAGCGCTCCAGCTGCAACCCGTGTTTGCGGCTGCCGCCGATCTCGCAGTTGTCGATCAGCACCTCGTCGACGCCGGTGAATTGGACGAGCCCGCCGGCATAATCGCCGAGCCAGCGGTTGCCGCCGTCGATGACCAGATTGGAAAGCTCGATGCGACGCACGTTCTCGGCCGAAAACAGGTGACCTTCGCCGGTATAGACGATCCGCGAGGCGCCGGGCACGCCCGTGATGCGGGTATTGTCGGGCAAGGCAAGATTGGAGACCTTGTAAGTGCCAGGCGGCAGGAAGACCGGCACGTTTTCGCGCGCCGCCTGTTCGATCATCTGCTGCAGGTTGCGGGTCTTGCGGTCGCCGCTTTCGGGAATGGCGCGGTATTCCACCGCGTCGATTGCACCGCGCAGATCGGGCTCGGCAACAGCCGTCAGCGGCGAGGCAAATGCGCGCGAGGTTCCTCCTGCAACGGCCGAGGCGGCGAGAAAGAAAAGCATGTCGCGGCGTGAAGGCATCCGGGGCTCACATGTCATGACGCGCCCGTAGCAGGAAATGTGCCAGATGGGCTTGTGTTTTTTTGGTGCAGGCCGGCCGAATTGCCGTTACCGCTGCCGCCGACGGCAGGATATCGCCGCCGATATTGTCCTCTTGTTCACCCTTTCATTTAAGCAAGCCGAAGGGAATGAGGACTACTTTGAGGGGAATTTTAGGGATTATGCGGGTACGGCTTTCGGCCGCCGGGGAGAATGGCGTCATGCACGAACCGAGTGTCAGGCGATGGGAATCGGCCGATGCCCTGTCGGCCGAAACGCGGCGCATCGTCGCCGCGACGGAGGCGATGATGGCCTCGACCGCCCATCACCTCTCCGAAGGCATCGAAAACCTGCGCCTCAAGGAAATCGTCCATGAACTTCCGGATTTTCTCTACGTCAAGGATCGCGACAGCCGCTTCGTCTTCGCCAATGCCGTCACCGCCAGCAGCCTTGGCGTGGAGAGTGCGGCGCTGATCACCGGCAAGCGCGATTTCGACCTGTTCGATTTCGAGACGGCGCGGCGTCATTTCGATATCGAGCAGCAGATCATGGCGACGGGCGAAGCCCGCATCGACATGGAGGAATCATACGTCGTTCCCGGCAGCAGAAAACAGATATGCCGGTTGACCTCGAAGATACCGCTGCGCAACGATCGCGGCGAGGTCATCGGCCTGATCGGTGTGTCCCGCGATATCACCGAGCGCAAGCTTCAGGAGGACCTCCATCGCGGTCAGGCGAAACTGCTCGAAATGATCGCCCGCAACGAGCCGTTGCCGATGATTCTCGAAGCGCTGGTGCTGATGATCGAGGCGCAGCTGACCGATATCGACGGCTCGGTGCTGCTGCTCGACGGCGAGGGCACCAGGCTGTACCACGGCGCGGCGCCCAATCTGCCCGGCGGTTACAGCCGCCTCATCGACGGCGTCACGATCGGTCCCAAGGTCGGCTCCTGCGGCACCGCCGCGTGGCGCGGCCAGGCGGTGATCGTCGAAGACATCATGAGCGATCCGCTCTGGGAGGATTTCCGTGCGCTGGTTGCCCCGTTCGGTTTCCGCTCCTGCTGGTCGACGCCGATCGCCACCGCGCAGAACAACGTGCTCGGCACCTTCGCGCTCTATTCCAGGGAGGTCCGCCGTCCAACCGAGTATGAGATGACGCTGGTGGCGCTCGCCACCCACATCGCCGGCATCGCCATCGAGCGCAAGCGGGTCGATGACCGCATCCATTTCATGGCCCATCATGACGATCTCACTGGCCTGCCGAACCGCGCTTTCCTGAAGGAACGGCTGGCGAATATCCTCGACCAGGCGCGGCGCAACAACCGCAAGGTGACGGTCGCCTATATCGATCTCGACAATTTCAAGGACATCAACGACGGCCGCGGCCACGCTGCCGGCGACGAGGTGCTGAAGGAGATCGCCACCCGCATGGCCAACAGCATCAGGGCGTCCGATATGGTGGTGCGTCTCGGTGGCGACGAATTCCTCGTGGTGCTCGTCCACCAGTCGAGCCATGATGCTGGCATCACGCGCCGACTTCGCGAGCTGCAAAAGGCGATCAACCGGCCGGTGCGCGGCGCCGATGGCGAGATCATCGTCACTTCGAGCATCGGCGTTGCCGCCTTTCCCTTCGAGGGCGCAACTTCGGAAGAGCTTCTCGCCAATGCCGACCGCGCCATGTACCGCGCCAAGGAGCTCGGCCGCAACACGTTGCAGCACTACGATGGCGGCGGCACGCCTGTGGGAATGCCGCTCGGCGAGCAGGAGGAACTGCATCTGGCGATCACCGGTCACCAGCTGTTCCTGCAATACCAGCCGCAGGTCGATGTCGCCACCGGCCGCATCACCGGCATCGAGGCGCTGGTGCGCTGGAACCATCCGGCCAAGGGCAGGGTGCCGCCGGTCAATTTCATTCCGCTTGCCGAAGAGACCGGCCTCATCGTTCCCCTCGGTCTCTGGGTGCTGAACGAGGCCTGCCGCCAAGCGCGCCAGTGGCAGGATATGGGGCTGACGCCGCTGACCATCGCCGTCAACGTCTCCGCCAAGCAGTTTGCCGATCCGGATTTCGCAACCCACGTCGCCGAGGCGCTGGAGCGCCACCGCCTGCAGGCGCGCTGGCTGGAGCTTGAGGTCACCGAAAGCGTGGTGATGCAGGATGCCGAACGGGCGCTCGCCATGATGGAATCGCTGCGGGCGCTCGGCGTGCGCCTGTCGATCGACGATTTCGGCTCCGGCTATTCCAGCCTGGCGGCGCTGAAGACCTTCCCCTTCGACCGCCTCAAGATGGATCGGTCGCTGGTCGAGGCGTTGCCCGGCGACAAAACCGCCGTCGCCATCGCCTCGGCCGTCATTTCGCTGGCGCAGACGCTGAAGCTTTCGGTGCTCGCCGAAGGTGTCGAAACCGACGCCCAGATGGATTTCCTGCGTCGCGCGCGCTGCGAGGAGGCGCAAGGCTACCGCTTCTCCAAGCCGGTCTCCCCGGAGGAGATCCCGGCATTGCTGCGGGGGCGGGGGCTCTGACCCTCACTGTGGCAGTCTTCTCAGCCCGGATCTCTAGACGCGAATGATGTTGAGCCGCAGAGCGCTGACGACGGCCTGCGTTCTTGTCGTGCATCCCAGTTTTTTGATCGCGCTGCCGATGTGATTGTTGACCGCATTTTCCGTGAGGTCGAGAAGCTTGGCAATTTCATTGCTCTTCTTGCCGCCGGCGGTCAGCCGCAGGCAGTCCAGCTC